>NZ_BAABHJ010000005.1:0-1216132 GCF_039542035.1 Actinoallomurus liliacearum | reverse complement strand
TCGACACGAGCGAGTCCGGCAGCACCGCCTACGACAAGCTGACGGTCAAGGTCGGCAGCACCACGCTGGCCACCTACAGCAACGTCAACGCCGCGTCCGGATACACGCAGAAGACCTTCGACGTGTCGTCCTACGCGGGCCAGACCGTGACGCTATCGTTCAGCGGCACCGAGGACTCGGGCCTGCAGACGAGCTTCGTGCTCGACGACGTCGCCATCAACGCATCCTGACCGTGATCCATCGGGGCCCCGCGCGTCTTCCGCGCGGGGCCCTCTTCATCACCAGGAGTTCCTCTTGAAGAAGGCTTTGCTCGCGCTCGTCGCCTCGGCGGCGACCGCGCTGACCCCGGTGGGCGCGGCCCACGCCACCACCCCGCACCCGGCCACCGCCGCCCTCGCGGACACCGTACGGACGCCGGCGACGCCGTCGTACACGGTGAACCTGACCAGCAACTCCAGCGGCTCCACCTGGACCGGACACGAGAGCGTAAGTTTCACCAACGCCTCGGCCACCCCGCTCACCGAGGTGTACCTGCGGCTGTGGGACAACTACCACGGCAGTTGCCCGTCGACGCCCATCACGGTCTCGAACGTGACCGGCGGCACCGCCGGTTCGCTGGAGGTCGGCTGCACCGCGCTGAAGGTCACGCTGCCGAGCCCGCTGAACCAGGGCCAGACCGGCTCGATCGGGTTCGACCTGAGCATCGTCGTCCCGGCCGGCGTCGACCGGTTCGGCCGCGACGGGTCGTACAACTTCCTCGGCAACGCCCTGCCGGTCCTGGCCATCCGGGACGGGTCGGGCTGGCACCTGGACCCGTACACCAACAACGGCGAGTCGTTCTACACCCTCGCCAGTGACTTCAAGGTCACGCTCGACCACCCGAGTTCGATCAGCGTCCCGGCGACCGGGACGTCGGTGGACACGCCCGGATCCTCCGGCCGGACCGTCACGACGGCGACCGCGAAGCAGGTCCGTGACTTCGCCTGGGGGGCCGGGCCGTTCGGCCTCGTCTCCGGCACCTCGCCGGGCGGCGTGAAGATCAACGTCTACCGGGTGAGCTCGATCAGTTCGAGCTCGGCGAGCTCGATGCTGAGTGTGGCGGAGTCCGCGATCGACGCGCACAGCGGGCGATTCGGCGCCTACCCGTACGGCGAGGTCGACGTCGTCCTGGACAACGGGTACTGGTTCGGCGGCATGGAGTACCCCGGCTTCGTCCTCGATCTGGTCAGCTCCACCGCGCTCGCGCACGAGCTGGCGCACCAGTGGTGGTACGGCATCGTCGGCGACGACGAGTACAACAACCCGTGGCTGGACGAGGCGTTCGCCGACTACTCCACGGACCTCTACCAGGGCCTCAGTGGGACGGGCTGCTGGAACAACGTCTCCTGGGCGTCGTCCGCCGAGAAGATCACCAACTCGATGGCGTACTGGGACGCGCACTCGAGCCGGTACAGCACGGTCGTGTACTCCTACGGCAAGTGCGCGCTCCACGACCTGCGCCGGCTCATCGGCACGACGGCGATGACCAACCTGCTGCGCACCTACGCGCAGTCCCACTGGTACGGCGTGTCGACGACGGCGGAGTTCAAGGCGGCGGCCCAGGCCGCGACCTCGACCGACCTGACGTCCTTCTGGACGCAGCACCGCATCGACGGCTGATCAGTCACCGGAACGAGGGCGGGCGGCCTGGCGCAGGCCGTCCGCCTTCTTCGTGTTCCCGTTCTCTTCGGCGGAGTCGGGCAGCGGGATGATGGTCTGGCGGCCGGGGACCGCCAGCACGAGCCCGACGACGAGCAGGACCAGCCCGAGGGCCGCTCCCCCGATCGGGACGACCGTCCGGACTGCCGCGATCTTCAGCGCCTGGTCCTTGTTGACCTTGGCGAGGGATCTCTGGCTCGCGTCGGTCATCTTCAGGTCCAGGTCGGCGGCGACGAGCCGGTCCACGCCGTCCTTGGTGCGCAGCGTGGTCCGGACCTTCTGCTCCTGGCTCACCTGGCCGCCGGTGCGCGGGTCCACCCAGAGCGTCACGGTCGCGTCGTAGACGCGGTCGACGGCGACGTTCCCGGTCTTCTTGTCATAGCCCGGGAGTTTCTTGGGGTTCTTCACCTTCAGCAGCGCGGCGGGCAGGCCGCCCTTCACGGACTCGGTGACGGTCGGGGGGACCCGCTGGACGAAGCGGTACACCCTGATGCCCTGGATCCGCTCCTCCCCGGCGAACGCCGCGGGCCAGGTCCGCTTCGTCGAGAGGTCGAAGTACGGGTAGGAGCGCTTGTGCACGCCGATCGGCCAGAACGTCCCGATCCCGGACTGCCGGACACCGGTGTCGCTGCCGACCGACGCGCCCTTGATGTTGTAGAGCGTCCCGGTCCGGCGGTCGAAGGCGGCGCGCTGCTGCTGGATCTCGATGCTCTTCTTCGTCGCCGGGTCCTCGATGGAGGTGAAGGAGTCCCAGACGGCGATCTTCGTGGTGGCCGCCCGGGCGTCGCCGCGGACGGTGTTCACCGCTCGCAGGCGCACGCCCTTGCGAATCTTCAGGGTGGCGGTGTCGAGGTACGAGGCGTCGGTCGCCTCCAGGGTGGACTGCTGGAAGAGGTTCGCCGGGGCGGCGATCACCTGGTCCGCGACATAGAACCGCACCAGCGTGGCGAGTGCGAGGAAGAAGGCCGCGATCCCGACCAGGACCAAACCGACATTGCGCCGCACACTTGACCTCCCACTCGACGTGCACCGCATCGTAGAGGACAAAAAGGGCGATGCACCCTTGGCTGAACAGCCGTGATGAGTACGTTACCGAGGCGTAGGATTGCCGTCTCGCCGTCCCGGAGGTCCCCCCTTGCCGCCCGTCTCCCACCGCGCGACGCTCACCCGCTCGGTACGCCTGCTACGGGCGTTCCGCGACGAGCAGTCCGACCCGGAGGGGTTCTACCGGCTGCTGGCCGCCGACACCGTCGCCCAGCTCGGCCGGTACACCTCCCTGGACGGCGCGACCGTGGCGGACGTCGGGAGCGGGCCCGGGTTCTTCACCGCCGCGCTGCGCGAGGCTGGCGCCCGGTGCGTCGGCGTCGAGTGCGACGCCGGGGAGCTGACCCTCCACGGCCCGCCTCCGCCCGGCACCGTGCTCGGCACCGCGCTGAGCCTGCCCCTGGCCGCCGGCTCCGTCGACGTGTGCTTCTCCTCGAACGTGCTCGAGCACGTGCCCGACCCGTGGCGGATGGGCGCGGAGATGATCCGGGTCGTACGGCCGGGCGGCGTCGTGTTCCTCGCGTTCACCAACTGGCTGTCCCCCTGGGGCGGCCACGAGACCTCGCCCTGGCACTACCTCGGCGGGCACCGGGCCGCCCGGCGGTACGAGCGGGAGCACGGCCGGCCGCCCAAGAACCGGTACGGCCACAGCCTCCACCCCGTGTCGGTCGGCGCCGCCCTCGCCTGGGCGCGCGGCCGCGACGACGTCACGATCCAGGCGGCGGCGCCGCGCTACCTCCCCGGGTGGGCCGCCCCGGTGGTCCGCGTCCCCGGCGTCCGGGAGCTCCTCACCTGGAACCTCCTCCTGGTGCTGCGCAAGACGCCATGACCACGACGCGCGCCGAGGAGCGGACACCGGACCCGCGGCCGGCCGAGCTGCCCAGGATCTCCGGCCACCAGGACGCCCTGGACGGCGTCCGGGCCGTCGCCGCGCTCGGTGTGCTCCTCTTCCACGTCGCCGCCGACACCGGCCACACCTTCCGGAGCGACCTGACGGCCTGGCTGCTGTCCGGGGCCGGGATCTGCGTCCCGGTCTTCTTCACCCTGTCCGGCCTGTTCCTGTACCGCCCGTGGGTCGCGGCGGTGCTGCTCGACGGCCACGACCGACCCCGTACGGGCCGCTACCTGTGGCGGCGCGCCGTCCGGATCCTGCCCGCGTACTGGCTCGTCGTCGCCTTCGTGATGGGCACCATCCTGACGGCGCACGCGGGCGACCCGTGGACCTGGCTGAAGCTGCTGACCCTCACCTACACCTACGACCCGCACCCGTGGTGGCACACCTACCTCGGCCCGTCCGGGCTCGGCCAGATATGGAGCCTCACGGTCGAGGCCGCCTGGTACGCGCTGCTGCCCGTCACCGCCGCCCTCCTCGGCCGGTACGCCCGGCGAGGCGGCGCGGACACCGACCGGCGGGCCCGGCGCCTGCTCCACGCCATCGCGGGGTACGCGGCGGTCTCGTTCGTCTTCACGATCTTCATGTTCACGCCGCGCATGTCCATCCAGCTCGGCGTGTTCGTGCCCCGCTACTTCGCCTGGTTCGCGATCGGCATGGCGCTGTCCGTGGTGACCGTCTGGGCCCGTACGGGTGCCGCGGCGCCGGTCCGGTTCTGCCGTACGATCGCGCGCTCGTGGGGCACCTGCTGGGCCATCGCCGGGGTCCTCTACTGCGTCGCCGCGTCCCCGCTCACCGGCCCCACCGACCTGGTCACCCTCGACACGACCTGGACGGCGGAACTGCGCGTCCTGCTGTACGGCCTGGTCGCGGCCTTCTTCGTCGCCCCGGTCGCCCTGGCCGGGCCGGGCGACTCCGGCGTCGACCGGATCCTCGGCAACCGCGTCGTGAGCTTCCTGGGCCGCATCTCGTACGGCGTCTTCCTCTGGCAGCTCGCGGTCTCCGTCACCTGGTTCCGCGTCACCGGCCACGCCGCCTTCACCGGCGGCTTCCTGACCGCGTTGCCCGTCATCACCGCCCTGACCGTGGCGGTCGCGACACTCGGCTTCTACGCGGTCGAGAAACCCGCCCTCCGCCTCACCCGCCGCTGAGAAGCACGGGAACCGGGACCCCCACGCAAGGGTCTAAGGAATGCCGGGTCAGGGGTGAGCCAGGGAGCGCCGATGAACGCCGACACGATTACCGCGGCAAGTGCCGTGGTGATAGCCCTCGGAGCGTTAGCGGTTTCGATCGTTCAGACACGGGCCACCATGGTGCACAACCGGCAGTCGGTCCGCCCTCTCCTGCAGCTCAGACGAGTCCGTGAGTACGACGGTCCCGAGGCGGGGCTCAAGATCACCAACAGTGGGCTCGGACCCGCGGTCATCACGAAGTGCGTCGTGGTGCTCGACGGCCGGGCGATCGGGCCCTGGGACCGCAAGACCGTCCGGAGCATTACAGATGGCCTGCCGGAATGGCCGCACATCAACACCCTGACAGAGGGAGCGATCCTTTCAGCGGGATACAGAAGCTACCTGATCCACCTGGACTTCTACGATCGCAAGAAACACGAGTGGTTCTGGGACCTGATCGCGAAACGTCTTGAGATCGCCGTCTACTATCAATCGATCTACGGCGACGAAGAATATCTGGCCACGATCCGCCCGCATTCCGCATGATCCCGCCTGGACCACGGCCGTGACCACTGGGGAAGGGCGCGGCTACGCGTAGCACCCCTCCCCAGTGGGTGATCAGGCGGATTCGGTGGGGAGACCGGCCTCCACCCAGTCCTGAATGCCCTCGCGGTACTTGCGGACGTTGGTGTAGCCGAGGGCGGTGAGCCGGTCGGCGACCTGTCCGCTGTTGGGGCACGCCGGGTTGGAGCAGTAGGTGACGATCGCGGCGGCGCGGTCGGGGAGCAGGGTGGGCGCCTGGGCGTCGACCTCGTCGCGGGTCAGTGCAAGGGCGCCGGGCAGGTGCTGCTTCGCGTAGTACTCGCCGCCCAGCGCGTCGACGACGGTCACGGTGCCCGCGTCGATCGCGGCCTTCAGTTCGTCGCGGGTGATGAGCGCGGTCATGTCAGTACCTCCAAGAGTGGACTATAGTCCGGTTGTGGTCGATGACAGTACCGGACCGAAGTCCGTTTCTGCAATGCCGTTGGAGCTGCTGCGCACACCGCCTCGCAAGGAGCGGGCCGACGCGGCGCGTAACCGGACCGCGGTGCTGGAGGCCGCCGCCCGGCTGTTCGCCGAACGCGGCGTCGACGCGGTCTCCATGGATCAGGTGGCGGCGGCCGCCGGCGTCGGCAAGGGCACCTTGTTCCGCCGGTTCGGCGACAAGTCCGGGCTGGCCGCCGCCCTGCTGGACGCCCGGGAACGTGTGCTGCAGGAGGCGATCCTGGACGGACCGCCACCACTCGGCCCCGGGGCGGCGGCCGACGAGCGGCTGGCCGCGTTCGTCAACGCCTACTTCGACTATCTGCTGGAGCACCGGGACCTGCTCCGGATGTCCGAGACGGCGACACCAGGTGCCCGCTACCGGATCGGGGCCTACCGGTTCTGGCACCGCCACACGGCGATCCTGCTGTCCGCCACGCCCGACCCGGAACACACCGCGCACGCCCTACTCGCCGCCTTGTCGGCCGAGCATGTGTCCGCGCTCCTGCCGGAGCTGGGCGAGGAGCGGATACGAGCCAATCTCCTCCGCCTCACCCGCTCGGCGATGCGACTGTCATGAGTCGACAGGTCGTCGTCCGCGCGTCGAGCCGAGGGCGTCCGCGACGGCCGCCAGCAGCGCCACGCCGACCAGGGCGGCCGAGGTGAACACGCCGCGTCGGACGGCGAGGGAGGAATCACCGTGGGAGGCGGCGAGCGTACCGAGGAACGCGGATCCGACGACGGCGAGCCCGAACGCCGATCCGATCCGTTGCGCGGTCTGCAGGACCGCCGCCGCGGTGCCGCCCTGGGCCGGGGGGACGCGCTGAAGGGCGAGTGTCAGGTTCGGTCCGATCACCAGCCCGCTGCCCAGGCCGGCGACCAGCAGGGGGCCGCAGAGCACGAGCCACATCGGAGCCCGCCGGGCGCACACCAGCCAGGTTCCGGAGACGGACACCCCGCACACCATGCTGAGGACGGTGAAGGCGGCCAGCCCGACCAGGAACATTCGACGGCGGCCGAGGCCGTCGCCGAGCCTGCCCGACGGCACCAGGGCCAACCCGAACGCCAGCGTGTAGCCGGCCACCACCCAGGACAGCTGCGCCGACGACGTCCGCAGACCGGCCTGTACGGACGGCAACGCGACGTTCACCACGCTGACGTCGAGCAGCGTCATGAACCCGGCCAGCAGGCAGACCGCGATCGCCCGCCATCGGTCCGGGTCGGCTCCCGGTACGGGCTTCGATCGAGGCACCGGCTCTCCTCCACGCATCTCATCGACTCATGTGCGGTCCCAGTGCAGCGGCACGGGAGAGCGGCCATCAACGAGCAAGAACGCCGTGGAACAATCACCGATGGGAATCGGTGGAGGGCATGCGATGGAGATTCGCCAGCTTCGTTACTTCGTCGCCGTGGCGGAGATCGGCCACTTCGGCCGGGCGGCGGAGTCGCTGCACATCGTTCAGCCGGCCGTGAGCAAGCAGATCGCCGCACTCGAACGCGAACTGGGGCTCATGCTGTTCGACCGGTCGCGCCGCCAGATCAGGCTCACCGCCGACGGCGAGGCGTTCCTCCCCCACGCCCGTCGCGCCCTCCGTGGCATCGACCGCGCCGAGAAGGCGGCCGCCGAACTCGCCACCGGTGGAGCGGGCATCCTGCGCGTCGGCAGCGCCCGGGGACTGGGCAGGCGCCTGGAGGACATCCTCGCGGTGTTCCGGGGGACCCATCCGAACGTCACCGTCGAGCTGACGACCACCTCGTCCGTTCCCGGCAAGCTGGCCGCGGTCGCCGCCGGAGACCTGGACGCGGCGTTCGTCTCCGTCCCGCCGCGCACGCCCGGCGTCGCCGTCCACCACCTGTGGGACGAGCCGCTGCTGGTCACCGTCCCCACGCGACGGGCGGCCACCGCCGCCGACCTCACCACGCTGGCCGACCTGCCGCTCGCTCGCGCCCCGCGCGAGGAGGATCCCGGAACCTTCGACCTGATCACCCGAGCCTGCCTGGCCGCCGGTTTCACCCCCCGGCCCGGCCCCACCCTCACCTATGCCCAGGACGTCCTCGCCGGGCCCGTCGCGGCCGGGGACTGCTGGGCTCTGCTCCCCTCCGGCGCGCTCCGAGCGGACTCGGCGGCGGTGTCCTTCGTCGTACCGACCCCGCCGATCCACGTGTCCACCGCACTCGCGGTCCCCCACCCCACCCGGCGCGCACTGGTGGCCGGCCTGCTCACCGCCGCGAAGGCCGCTTCCCTTCCGGGAGGGCATCCGTGAGGAGATCATCTTCGGCCGGAAGACATTTGTCGTCCACGAATGATTCGATGCCGTCGATGACGCGTTGAAGGCCGAATTCGAAGGCGTGCTCGGCGTCGTGAACGCCGTTGTAGTGAGTGGTCGCGGCGCTGCCGACGCGAACCGCCAAGGCGTATCGCTCCTGGTCGAGTAGCCGGTCCAGGTGGGGAGCGAGCGTGGCCCACCACTGGTCGTCGCTTTGCTCGGCGCGCGCGGAGAACTTCTTCCACTCGATGAGGTTCGCGGTGGCGCCGCGGGCATACTCCAGGACGAGGGTCAACACCGAGTCCATCTCGACATCGGTCAGTCCGATCCCGTCAATGGCATGCAGTTCGGCGCTGTACTTGGCGATCACGCCCGGTCCCAGAGGTGGTCGCCTGGGGAACAGCGTCAACAGCCAGGGGTGACGCTCGAACAACGCACGGTTCGCGCGGACGACCTGTTCCAGGCGAGAACGCCAGCCGTCACGGCCGCCGTCACCGTCTTCGTGGTGGTAGCAGACCTCGGCGCTGACCCGGTCAACCATGATGTCGAACATCTCGGTCTTGCCGGGCACGTACCGGTACAGCGACATCGTGCTGACGCCGAGCCGTTCGGCGACACGCCGCATCGACAGGCTGTCCAGGCCCTCGGCGTCGGCGAGCTCGATGGCAGCGGAGACGACCTGGTCGAGGCTGAGCTCGGGCTTACGGCCGAGGCCGGAGTGCTGCCGCACCTCCCACAGCAACTCCAACGTGCGCACCGGGTCACCAGCGCCGGCAGACGTGGCCATCGACGACCTCCCTCATTTGTGTATAGCATACGCAAATCAGTTCGCGTATGGTGTACACAAATGGAGGATGATGTGGTTGCGGCATCGTTTCGAGTGGGTCTGCGGGTCGGCGACGTGGACGCCGCCGCACGGTTCTACCGAGGGTTCGGGTTCGATGAGGTCGGCAGCGTGCCGAACTCCGACGGCCAACCGGTGATGACGATCCTTGAACGAGGCGAGGTGCACCTGATCGTCGACGCCCTGGTGGGCATGCCCTTCCCCGACAGCGAGCGGGAGCGGCAGACCCAGATCGGCCCACGTGGGCTCGGTGTGGCGATCGGTCTGGGCGTGGACGACCTCGCCGTGAGCTACGAGTACTGCCGGAGCGCCGGGTGCACGATCACTTCGGAACCGATGGACGAGGCGTGGGGCGACCGCGTGTTCGAGTGCATCGATCCCTTCGGCTACCAGTGGGAGTTCTCCCAACCCATCAAAGACTGGCAGCCCGCCGCCGGCCTGACGGCCACGCAGACCAGCTGGTTCGGTACCCCGTGAACTCGCCGGACACGACCGACCCAGAGGTGCGGATCAGCCCGATCGGGTGGGTGGCCAAGCAAGCACGACTGTACGAGGAGTCCGGGGGGACCAGGGGAACCACGGTGAACGACGCGCCCTGCCTGCTCCTGGACTACCGGGGCCGACGCAGTGGCCAGTGGCACCGCACAGTGCTGATCTACCTCCTGGACCGTGAGTCGTACCTGATCGTCGCGTCCAACGGCGGTGCCGACAGCCATCCACTGTGGTACCGCAGCATCGGGAAGAACCCGGACGTGAAAGTGCGAGTGGGAACCAACCGGTTCGCCGCCCGCGCCCACACACTCTCCCGCGAGGAGAAGGCCGACGTATGGCCAAGCCTGGTGGAGATCTTCTCGCCCTACGACGCCTACCAGCGCAAGACCTCCCGTGACATCCCGGTGGTGCGACTACACCCCACGGACGAGCGAGGGATCAAGTAGCGCGGGCACCGAACGTCAGCCGGACGGTGCTGTCGTCGGTCGAGTCCGTCCTTTGTCGGTTGCGGCAGCCTTTGACCTGGGGGCCGCCATCGTGATTCCGGACGTCAGTCGCGGCAGAGGCGGACGGCTCTCGGGTGGGACAGGCGGGCGTCGGCCGTGAAGCCGGGGAGGGCGTCCGGCTTGAGGACGGCACGGCCGCGGGTGACGATCGCGCAGGTCACGCCGTAGCGGTCCGCGATGGCCAGCCGGTCCAGGGGCGCGGTCCCCGTGGCGAAGAAGGCGGTGGTGTCGCGGGCGCGGACGTCCTCATCGACGAAGGGGTACGGCCACGCCGGGGCGACCGTGTCGGCGCCGCGGGCGTTCACCAGGCGGGCGACGGTGAGGTCGTCGGTGATGACCACCTCGCCGGGGCGGATGCCCTTGAGCACACGGTCGTACGAGGGGGCCGGCGGCGGTGCTCCCCAGGCGCGGAGCGTGGCCGGGCCGGCGTCCCCCCAGTAGGCGCGGATCAGGCCGCCCGACTCCCCGTACAGGCCGACGCAGCAGGCGACGAGGGTGACCGCCGCGTAGACCGTCCAGCCTTTGGCGCGCTCGGCGAGGTACGACGCGAGCGCCAGGTGGAGGGGGAGCATGGCGACCGGGATCACGCGCGCCAGTCCGTACGAGCCGACGGCCGCGCCGAGGGCGACGACCGCGACGGCGAGAACGAAGAGGATCTGCAGCTCCCGGCCGAGCGGGCGGCGGCCTCCGGTGACGAGCGCGGGCAGGCCGACGAGGGCCAGGCCGTACGTGGCGAGGCCGCCGTCCTTGACCACGTCCGTGAGCAGCACCTTGTGGATGGCGTCGAAGCTGCCCGCCGCCCCGAAGAGGGTGGAGACGTCCGACCACGGCCACACCATCACGAGGACGAACGCCACCACGGCGCCGATGGCCAGGTGGAGGGGCCGGGCGCGGAGCGTCGCCCGCGGATCGGCCAGCACGAACGCGATCAGGCCGATCACCATGTTCACGGCGGTGAACGGGTGGATGAGGACGACCAGCGTGCCGAGCAGCGCGACGGTGGCGACCGCGCCCACGCCTTCCGGCCGTGCTCGGTGGCGCAGGAAAGCGTCCCAGACCAACAGCATGAGCGCCGTCCCGATCAGGCTCGGGTAGCTCATGGTCCAGGAGACGGAGTACAGCCCGAGGAAGCCGCTCCAGGGGACCGGGTCGATACCCCACAGGAGGAGGGCGAAGACCAGGGCCAGCGCCGCCACGAGCGGGCCGCGCCCGAGGTTGCGGCAGAAGCGGCGCAGGGCGAAGAGCAGCAGTCCGACGTTGGCGAGCCCGGCGGCTTCGAGCACCGTACGGGCGGGCGCCCCCGTCGCCGCCTTGATCAGGCCCAGCAGGACGGTGTACGGGGAGTAGTAGGGGCTGCCGGAGGCCGCACCGACCATGGGATCGGCCGGGCTCCACAGGTCGCGCGCCAGGGTGTTCACCGTCGCGAGGTGCAGCAGGAAGTCACTGACCCAGGTGTGCTGGAGCGTGACCAGGAGCGCCCAGAGCCCGACCGGTACGGCGACGATGAGGTACGGGTCGCGCCACCACCGGGCGCGGGCCGGCGGTCGGCCGTTGAGGGAAGCGGCCGGCTCCCGGCTCACCTGGTCGGATCCGGCGATGGGGGGACCGTGATGCATGGGCGTCTTCTCGTGCGGGGGGAGGAAGGTTCTCTGCGACGGCTCGCGTGGTGCGGGCCACCGTGAGTTCCGATGGCCGGGGCCACCGAACGACCGTCAGCGGCGGCGGCCGGTGAGGCTTCCCAGGCGGTAGGCGACGCCCCATCCGGTGACGCGGCGGAAGGCCTCGACGATGATGTCGCGGCTCATCTTGGAGTTGCCGCGCTCCCGCTCGACGAAGGTGATCGGCACCTCTGCCACCTGAAGGCCGCACCGGACCGTCCGCAGCGTCAGGTCGACCTGGAAGCAGTAGCCCTGGGAGGTGACGTCGTCAATACCGATCTTGCGCAGCGTGGTGGCACGGTAGGCGCGGAACCCGCCGGTCGAGTCGCGCACGGGGATGCCGAGCATCAGCCGCGCGTAGGTGTTCGCTCCTCGCGAAAGGACCTCACGGTTCTTCGGCCAGTTCTGGACCTCCCCGCCCCGTACCCAGCGGGACCCGATGGCCAGGTCGCTGTGCTCGAGGGCGCCGAGCAGTCTCGGCAGTTCCTCGGGCTGGTGGGAGCCGTCGGCGTCCATCTCGACCAGAACCTCGAAGTCGCGCTCCAGCCCCCAGCCGAACCCGGCGACGTACGCCGCGCCCAGTCCCTGCTTGCCCGAGCGGTGCAGCACGTGGACCTGCTCGTCGCGAGCGGCGAGCTCGTCGGCGATCTCGCCGGTGCCGTCGGGGCTGGCGTCGTCGGCGATCAGGATGTCGGCCGTCGGCACGGCCGCGCGGACCCGGTCGACAATGATCTCCAGGTTCTCCCGCTCGTTGTACGTCGGGATGATCACCAGAACCCGTTGGAGGTCGCCCACACTGTCCACCCTTCGCTCCCACCGACCGCCGTCCTCGACCTGGCGGACCGCCGCGAAGGGTCGAGATGCCCGGCAAGAATACGCGACATGCGGTGCGCAAGTGATGTTTGGGTCATAAGCATCGACCCAGGCGGAACTGGAAGAACTACCGGTCCGGGCGGCCGTTCCGTTCTTCGCCGCTCGAGGCGGTCTGATCCGGGTCGAGTTGCCGGATGACCTTGGTGAGCGCCGTTCGCAGGTGGCGACGTTCCTCGTCGGTGAGGGTGGCGGTCGCGTGGTCCTCCAGGCGGCGGCGGGCCTCCTTGATGGGCTGCCGGGCGGCGCGGGCGCGGTCGGTCAGGTAGAGGCGGACCAGCCGGCCGTCGTTCGGGTCACGGCGGCGGGTGAGCAGCCCGGGATCGGCGACCACCCCGGTCGCCTCTCCTGACGACGAATCGCCCGGCGCGCGAGGGACACGCCACCGCGTGCCGGGCGGACCCGCATTGGCTTCTAAGAGTCTTCACCTGGAGCGAAGATGTCCTCCAGGACCAATCGCGCCCGGTCGGGCACGGGCTCGTCGGGGAACACCTCGGCGCAAAGGGCAAGGATTTCCGAAGTGGACTCGAGCTTGAGCCGGTCGACCAGGAACCGGATGTCGTCGGCATCGCGACGACGGGCCGCCATGACCTTCATTGCAAGCAGGTGCTCGGGAGATGCCGCTGATACACGAAGCCCTGGATGGTCGAATACGCGCCGAGCTGAAGGGTCACCGCCAGGCGCGACGTAGACACTGGCTTGTTCGTTCAGCCACCAGGGCGGAAGACCAAGCTCCTTGGCCGTATCGCGGGCCTCGTCGAGCACGATGCCGTGGGGCTCGAAGACGGCATCGATATCGCGGGTGGAACGACGAGCGTCGTAAGCGAGAGCCATCGCCGCTCCCCCGATGACGTAGACATCCGCGACGACTCCACGACGGACGAGACGATCGCCGAGCCTACGGAATGCCTTCTCGATGTCCTCACGATCGAGTAGCGGCACTATGTCACTCACGCGACTTCCAGTTCCTGCGGAGCGATGAACACTCCGCGTCGGCGGAAAGCCGCTGGCGCGTGGACCATCGCGTCCACACGCGCGGCCGGCGTGTTGAAAGGGAACCAGAATCGCCGGAGACAGCGCGCTTCGGTCCAGCTCGGAGCACCTCGGCCATCGCGTGCGGCCAGGTGTTCGGCGAGAGCCGCCAGGAGGACATCCCACCGTTGATCACCACTGCTCCGCGGCTCTCGCAGTAGCAGACGTCCACGTCCCTCAACGCCCTCGTGGCGATACTCCTCCAGAAATTCAGCGATCAGCCGCCACCGGATGGCATCGTCGGTTGCCTTCTCCAAGTGCAGGGCGAGATCGGCCACCGTCATCGGTCGATATGCCTGATCAGACACTGCCCGCCACCTCCACCTCGGAGTTTAGGGCGTCGTATCGCGGGTCGCCCGGCTCTTCTGGTGACCAGGCGAGGGATCCCTACCCTCTATTTGAGTCAGCCTGATCGGCGTCGAGCCGCTGAATGATCTTGGTCAGTGCGGTGCGGAGGTGGTCGCGTTCCTCGTCGGTGAGGGTGGCGGTCGCGTGGTCCTCCAGGCGGCGGCGGGCCTCCTGGATGGGCTGCCGGGCGGCGCGGGCCCGGTCGGTCAAGTAGAGGCGGACCAGCCGGCCGTCGTTCGGGTCACGGCGGCGGGTGAGCAGCCCGGCGGCCTCCATGCGCGTGGCGGTGTTCACGATCGTCGGGGTCGTGATGGGCAGGCGCGCCCGTGCCGCCACCTCGCCCGGCGTCAGGCCGTCGGCCTCCCAGAGCGCCTCCAGGATGAGGTTCTGGCCGATCCGGACGCCGTGTCTGTTCATCGCCTCGTCGGAGGCGGCCTGTAGCAGCTTGTGCGTCCGGACCAACAGCGTCAGGAAGTCGTCCACCTCTCGATCCTAAAGGTCGATTGCATGCTAATGATTTCGCCGCTACGGTCTCATTAGCAAGCTAACGATCTTCTTGGAGAACCACGCATGATTCTGATCACCGGCGGGCTCGGCTTCATCGGCTCCCACACCACCCGCGCGCTGCTCGACCTCGGCGAGTCCTGCGTGCTCACCCGGCACCGTACGGCCCGGATCCCCGCCTTCCTCGAAGACGAGGTCGGCGGCCGCCTCTTCGTCGAGCCGCTCGACGTCACCGACTCCGACGCGGTCCTCGACCTCGGCAGGCGCCACCCCATCACCGGCATCGTGCACCTCGCCGCGGTGTTCTTCGGCGCACACTCCCCCGTGGACGAGGTGCGGGCCAACACGCTGGGGCTGCTGAACGTGCTGCGGGCGGCCACGGAGTGGGGCGTGCCACGCGTGAGCCTCGCCAGCACGGTCGGCGTCTACCTCGGTGTCGACGAGACCGTGCTCCGCGAGGACGTTCCCCTTCCGATGACCGCCACGCACCCGATCCCCGCGGCCAAGAAGAGTGCCGAACTGCTGGCGGGCACGGTCGCCGAGCGGTCGGGATTCGAGGCGGTCAACCTGCGCATCGGGGCGATCTGGGGCCCGCTCGGCCGCCCCGAGTCGCCGTTCTTCCCGGTGCCCCGCCTCGTGCACGCGGCGGTGCGGGGCGAGGCGGCGGACTTCTCCCCACCGCGCCGGCCCGCGTACGCCGACGACGGCGGCGACTACTGCTACGTCAGGGATTGCGGCCGCGCCATCGCCATGCTGCAGACGGCCGAGCGCCTGAACCACCGCACGTACAACATCGGCTCCGGCCAGGTGACGAAGCACACCGAGGTCGTCGAGGCGATCCGCACCGTCATCCCCGACGCGGCGATCGACCTACCCGCCGGCCGCGGTCCCGGCGCTCCCGCCGAAGACCCGTACCTCGACATCACCCGGCTCCGCCAGGACACCGGCTTCACTCCCGCGTACGACCCTAAGCGCGCCGTCCACGACTACATCACCTGGCTCAACGCCGGCCACGAACGCTAAGGAACCGTCCCCTAGGCGACGGAAGTGAACCGGCGGTCAGCCGCTGTGCCGATCCTCACGATCAAGCACCGCGGCCTCAACACACTGGCCGCCTTCTTGACCGCTCCGGGTGCTCTTTCGCCAGAGAATCGCGGCCTCGACGCACTCTCCACCCTCCTGACCGCTGTGGGTGCTCTTGCGCCAATCCAGGAAGGAGCTGTCCATGGGGCTCACGTGCCTTCCATCAGGGCTCGGATCAGATCTGCCGACGCCGCCGTCGGGAGGGCGGCGGACCTGATGAGGTCGAACATCACCTTAAGTCCCTCGATCGGTTTGCGTTGCTCGATCAGTGGGCCATGGCCGTTAACGGCCTCGGCGTATCCGAGGTCTGGCGCTTCATCAAAGCTGAAGATGGTGAAGCCTCCCGACGGGTAGACGGGTGCGTCATCTGGAAGGACATGAATCGTGATGTTCGGCCGTTCCGCCAACGCGAGCAGCCGTGCGTACTGCTCACGCATGACTTCGGGACCACCCACGACCCGCCGCAGCGCCGACTCGGAGATGACGAAGACCAGCCACGGCGGCTCCTCTCGCTGGAGGATCTCTTGCCGCGCGAGCCGCGCGGCGACAAGCTGCTCCAACTTGCCGTCCTGCTGTCCGGCGCGCAGTACTTCGCGCGTGTACGCCTCAGTCTGAAGAAGCCCGGGAATCAGTAGTGGGTTGAAGAGGCGGATGGAGGCGGCGCGGGCTTCGGCGGCGACGTAGTCGCGGAACCAGCTCGGGGTCTGTTCGCGGCGGACGTGCCACCAGAGCTCTTCGAAGTAGGCGTCGAGGCCGAAGAGCTTGTCGAAGCCCTTGGACATCTCCGGGGTGGTCGGTCGTTTGGCGGTCTCGATGTGGCCGATCATCTGGCCGGTCACCCCGACTCGTGATCCTAATGCATCTTGGGAAAGATTGGCCTTTTTCCGGTAATACCGGAGGCGATATCCGTACTGCGCGATCGCCGAGACGCGCGGATCGAGTTCCCGTTCTCGCCCCATCGCTTCGATCTCCCTTGTCTGCGGTTGTGATGTGTAGCGACGAAACCGTATCGACGGTAAACGCCGCGCGACACGCTGAGGAAGCGATCCCTTCAGCGACCTGCGAGGGGTAGGAGAAATCGTCGACCGCGGAGGAAGTCTCGTGATCGAATCGCGTCTTCCGTATGAAATATCTCTTAGCCCGAACACGGCGGCGGCGCCCTGCGCCCGTCTCGTACTCAAAGACCGGCTGCGGGAATGGGGCCTGACGGAACTACTGGAGGACGCGGGCACCGTCACGGGTGAGCTCGTCGCCAACGCGGCCCGGCTCGGCCAGGTCTTCACGGTCCGGCTGATCCCCGAGGACGGCGCCCTGCTGGTCGAGGTGGTGGACTCCTCACCGGACGAGCCTCAGATCAGGGACGCGTTCGGCGACGCGGACGCGGAGGGCGGACGGGGTCTGCTGATCGTGGCGGCACTGGCCGCCGGCTGGGGCGTACGCCGGGAGGGCCGGCGGAAGGTCGTCTGGGCGCGGGTGGCGCCATGACGGCCGACCTATTCAGGTCGCCATGAATAGGTGCAATATCGGACGATGCACCGCTCGCCACGAAGTCATCTTTTTCTGGGCCGTCTACTGTGGCGAGAAAATTCTCGCCACAGTAGACAGCCTAGAAAAAGACGCCCCAGGCGGTGCCTTGGAAACTGGGGCAGCGGCGGTCACTCGGAGGAGCACCTACGGCGGCCTTATGGCGATCTGCCCCATCTGCGGCCTCGCCGCTGAATCTCGGGCGAACGGAACGCTCGGTATAGGCCGCATCTAGGCGGCGCTCTGCGGCGTTATATCCGTGTTCACGACCGCGGTTACCGAGTATTTGGTACGCGTCCCCGGCGGGAAGCGGTTCCACGACGTCCGCTCGGCGGGCGACCGGTCCTAGGTTCGGTGCCGGCACGGCCGCCGGGAAGGCTCCGCGCGCAGAAGTTCGAACGGCACACGCCGCCCGTCGACGGCGTCGGCACGTTCCGGCGCTTCGCCGGAGCGCCGGTCTCTGGAAGAATCACACCCGATCTGACAGACACTGGTGTTCTTTTCAGATGGGGCGCTCACCCATGGATCCTCTGCAGGTCGGCGATCCGCGACAGGTCGGGGCGTATCGCCTGCTCGGACGGCTGGGTGGCGGCGGGATGGGCCAGGTGTACCTGGCCCGCTCTCGCGGAGGCCGGCTGGTCGCGGTGAAACTCGTGCGTCCCGAGTTGGCGAGCGACGCGTCGTTCCGCCGTAGGTTCGCCCAGGAGGTCGCCGCGGCCCGCAGGGTCGGCGGCTTCTACACCGCTCCGGTGGTCGATGCCGATCCCGGCGCCGATCCACCGTGGCTGGTCACCGCCTTCATCTCCGGCCCGTCACTCCAACAGGCCGTCGACACCCATGGGCCGCTGCCCGCCCAGGCGGTCGGTGTGCTGGGGGCGGGGCTGGCGGAGGGGCTGGCCGCGATCCACGCCGCAGGGCTGGTGCACCGTGACCTCAAGCCCGGCAACATCATCCTCGCGGCCGACGGTCCCCGCGTCATCGACTTCGGCATCGCCCGTGCGCTGGACGCCGCCCAAGCCTCGACGACCGTGCTCGGAACCCCCGGGTTCATGTCTCCCGAGCAGGCCGGCGGACTCCGGGTAGGGCCGCCCAGTGACGTGTTCGCGCTGGGGTCGGTGCTCGCGTTCGCCGCGACCGGGTCCCGCCCCTTCGGCACGGGTTCGGCCGAAGCGGTCGTGTACCGAGTCGTCCATCAGGACCCCGACCTGTCCCGGCTCCCCGCCCACCTGTTCGGGTTGGTCAGCGCCTGCCTGGCCAAGAACCCGGAGGAGAGGCCGAGCCTCGCCGAGATCCTGAACCGGTTCGCGGGCCCCGCGGAAATGGGCGGTCCGTGGCTGCCGCCCGCCGTGACCGCGATGATCGGCGAACGCGACCGTGAGCTCCGGCACCAGGACCGTGGGCCGAGGTCCGGCACCAAGGCGCTGACCGCGGGGCCGGACGTTCGCCGGTGGCGTCCGAGCCGCCGCGACTTCATGGTGGCCGGGTTGAGCGTCGCGGCCGCCGCGGCCATTCCGGCGGCCTCCATGCTGCGCTCGGAGAACACGGGCCGGAGCACGACTCCGAAGCCGGACGCCACCGAAAGGCCCCTCCGGCCCGGACCCCCGGTGACGCTCCTCGACGGCGGCGGAGAGGTGCGATCGGTGACCTTCAGCCCCGACGGCAGAACGCTGGCCAGTGTCGGCGACGACGGTAAGGCCAGGCTGTGGGAGGTGGCCGCCAGGACGTTGGCCAGGACCTTTCACCACACGGTCACCAACCCGTGGGGCAGGCCCCTCGCGAAGGTCACCGCTTTCAACCGCGAGTTCACGGCCACCCTGTCCGCGGCGTTCAGCCTGGACGGGACGCGCCTGGCGGTGGGCAACGGCGACGGGACGATCAGTTTGTGGGACGTCGCCACCGGTGCCGTCGCCGCCCTTCCCTACCTGGACCCCGTCGAGTGGAACGGCTCCCTGAGCTGCGTGGCGTTCGACCCGGCCGGCGCGACGCTGGCGACCACGTACGACGCCCCGGCCGTCCGATTGTGGAATCCGGCCACCCGGACGAACAGCGCGACCCTGCACACCGGCGACGGCCACTGGGTCGCGGCCCTGGCGTTCAGTCCCTCCGGCGGCATCCTGGTCACCGCGAGCGGCAACGGCAACCCGGGGAACACCAGCAGCGACGGCCTGCTCCAACTGTGGGACACCTCCTCCCATGGGAACCTCGCCACCCTCGCCCGTACGAATTCCGACGTGCACTCCCTGGCGTTCGCCCCCGACGGGAAGACGCTGGCGAACCTCTGCAACGACGGGACGATCACGCTGTGGGACGTCACGACCCGCACGAGGACCGCCACCCTGACCGGCTCCGGCTCCGGCGTGACCTGCGTCGCGTTCGGTCCGAACGCCGTCCTGGCGAGCGGCTTCACCGACGGCGCCATCACGCTGTGGGACATCACCCGCCGCAAGAGCGTCGCCGCGCTCAACACCGGCACCGACGCCAGGGTCAACTGCGTCGCCTTCAGTCCGGACGGAAGGACCCTCGCCGGCGGGGGCAGGAATCTCACGGTGTGGACGATCGACTGAGAATCCCGGCCGAAAATGTCCGGGATCCCATGGGAAGTTCTCTGCCTGTGATGCACGTCATAGGCCTGTGCTGTCACGAAGTTCGCGGCGTCGGTGCCTTGTGGGCGAACGAACCACGGCAGCAAAGGAAACCTCATGAACCTCGCGCTCTGGATCTGCGCCGGACTGCTGGCCCTGGTCGCGCTGGCCGGCGGGATCAGCAAGACATTCGTCCCCAAGGAGAAACTGGCCGCGGCCCACGGTGGGGGCTGGACCGACGCCGCCAGTGTCGGCTTCGTCAAGTCCCTCGGCGTCCTTGAGCTCCTGGCCGCGGTGGGCTTGATCCTGCCCGCCCTGGTCGGCATCGCACCGGTTCTGGTGCCGGTGACCGCCGTCTGCTGGATCCTGCTGATGGTCGGTGCGATGGTCACCCACGGCCGACGCGGCGAATTCGCACTCGTGGCACTGAACCTCGCCTATCTCGCCTTGGCCGTGTTCATCGCGTGCGGCCGCTTCTGAGCCGTGGCTCGCCCGCCCCGGTGGTCGATGCCGATCCCGCAGGGTCAAGGGGTGATGATGACCTTGCCGATGGCGCGGCCGTCCTCCACTTCCCGATGGGCGGCCGCAACGGCGTCGAGGGAGTGGCGGGACGCCATCGGGTGGGTGAGGACGCCGTCGGTCAGCAGCCGGGTGACGTGGTCGGTCGCGGCTCGCAGGGCGTGCGGGGGCATGACGAAGACCAGGACGGTGCGGATGGTGATCCCGCGCCGCATGAGCCGGTAGAAGGGGATCGTCGGTTCGGGCACGGCGTCGGACCCGTAGGTGGCGATCGTTCCGTTGGCCGCGACGACCGTCGAGGTGAGCTCGAGATTGGCGCCGAAGGCGACGTCGACCACGCGGTCGACCCCGTCGGGGGCCAGCCCGAGGATCGTCTGGGCGGCGTCGGGTTCGCGATAGTCGACGACGTGCTCGGCCCCGGCCTCCAGGGCCGCCCGCTGTTTGGCGGGGGTGCTCGCGGTCGAGATCACCCGGGCGCCGCCGTGGGCGGCGAGTTGGATGGCGTAGTGCGCGACGGCGCCCGCTCCGCCGGTGACCAGGACCGTACGGCCGTCGACCGGGCCGTCGGCGAGCAGGCAGCGGTGCGCGGTGAGGGCGGGGACGCCCAGGCAGGCGCCGACCTCGAACGAGACGTCGTCGGGAAGCCCGATCGCCTGGGTCGCCGGCACGACGACGTACTCGGCGCAGGTGCCGAAGGCGCTGCGGTGGGTGGCCGAGTGCACCCAGACGCGTTGGCCGATCCGGGAGGCGGGCACCCGGGGGCCGACCCGATCGATGATCCCGGCCCCGTCGTCACCCGGGACGACGCGGGGCGCGGTCATGGCGCGCCCGCCCCCACCGGACCGCCGTTTGACGTCGGCCGGGTTGACCCCGGCGGCCATGACCCGGACGCGGACCTCGCCCACACCGGGTTCGGGATCGGGCAGCTCGCCGACGATGAGGACGTCGTCCGCCGCGCCGTTGCGGTCGTACCACGCGGCGCGCATCAGCGTGCTCCGTCCTGCCGGTCGGCGGGCAGGAAGGCGTCCAGCGCGGCCGCCACCGTTTCCGGCCGCTCCAGGGTCTGCATGTGTGGGACGCCGGGCATCTCCTGGTAGCGGGACCCGGGGATGCGGTCGGCGATGCCACGCATGATCTCAGGGGTCGTGGAGGCGTCCTCCGAACCAGCCAGCACGAGGGTGGGCGCGGTGAATCCGGAGAGTCTGCCCTCGACGTCCACGCCTTTGAAGGAGCGCCAGGCCGCGGCCCAGTCGGCAGGTGTGCCACGCAACACCCGCTCGCGGGCGTACCGGACCCCTTCGCCGTTCACCGCGAGCGCGGCCGGCGTGAACCAGCGCGTCAGCGAGGGGACGACCTGCGCGGCCATGCCGTCCTCCTCGCCGGACCGGGCGCGCCCCTCGAACGCGTCGAAGGGGTGGTCGGTGGTGGCCAGCAGCGCCAGCGACGCGACCCGCTCCGGGTGGGCGACCGCGGCGGTCTGCACGATGCCGCCGCCGTAGGACAGGCCGACGAGGTGCGCGCGGTCCAGGCCCAGGGCGTCGAGCACGCCGAACAGGTCGGCGGCGGTGTCCTCCATGGTGAACGGCCTCGGCGAACCGGCGGCCGCACCGTGCCCGCGCACGTCGTAGGCGAACACGCGGCGTCCGACGGCCAGTCGCTCCATGACCGGCTCCCACATCCGCCAGTCCAGGCCGAGAGCATGGACCAGCAGCACCGCCGGACCGGAGTCACCGCGCCGCGCCACCACCGTCTCGTGGTCGGCCAACCGGACACGGCGCGGCTCCACCGGGCGGGGGACCCCGGCCTCGGTCAGCGCCCGGTCGATCGCGTCGAGCGCGTTCAGCGCGCGCGGGAACCCGGCGTAGACCGAGACGTGCTCCGCCAGCGCCCGCAGTTCCGCGGCCGAGACGCCGTTGCGCAGGGCCGCGCGAGCGTGCCGGGCGAGCTGCGGCTCGGCTCCGCCGAGGGCGGCCAGCGTCGCCACCGTCGCCAGCTCACGGTCCCGGCGGGCGAGGTCCGATCGAGCCAGCGGTCCGCCGAACGCCCCCTCGATCATCGTTTCGTACAGTTGCGGCGACCGCCGCCGGACCTCGGCGAGCGTCTCCTCCGGGTCCGAACCCATCAGTGCCGTGTACTCCAGCGGTCCGCGCTCGTGGCGTTCCATGATCGACCTCGTTTCAGACGTTCCTTGGTACGCCACAACGATGATCGACACGGTGGTGATATGTCCAAGACTTCATGGGTCTTGTGGTCATAAGCCCTACCTATCACCGATGCAGGGCTGCGCCGGGGAGAACTGCAAGTGCTCGGCCATGAAGTCGATGAACGCGGACAGCGCGGGAGCCGGCCTACGAACGGCCGACCACGCCAGACACGGCGTCCAGACCGGCTCGGGGTCGAGCCCCACGACGCCGACCGGCGGCCCGGGCGCTTCGGCCGCCGACCTGGGCATGACGGCGACCGCCAGTCCGACGGCGGCGAGCGCCCGGGCGGTGCCGTACTCGCGGCTCTCGAACCGCGCCCTCGGCTCGGCGCCCGCCTCGGCCAGGGCCGCGACGATGATCTCCCCCACCGCCGAGCCGGCGGCGTAGTGAACGAGATCCAGTCCGTCCAGTTCCGCGATCGGCAGCCGGTCGCGTCCGGCCAGCGGCGACTCCGCACCCGTGACCAGTACCAGCGGCTCGCCGCCGAGGGGACGGGTGTCCAGCTCCCGGCCCTCAGGTCCCGGAGGGGAGGAGGCGAGGGTCGCGACGTCGAGGCCGCCCGAGCGCAGTTCGGCGATCATCTCCGCGGTGTTCAGTTCCCGCAGTTCCATCTCGACGCGCGGATAGGTGCCGCAGAACGTGGCGAGCGCGTGGGTGAGCCGGCCCATCAACCCCCGTGCCGCCCCCAGCCGGATCCGGCCGCGGACGCCGCCGGCCCACCCCAGCATCTCGTCCTCGACCGCGACCAGGTCCGCCAGGATCCGTTCGGCGTGCTCCAGCAACGCGCTCCCGGCCGGAGTCAGCGCGACGCGATGGTTGTTCCGTTCGAACAGCACCAGTCCCAACTGCCGCTCCAGCTTGCGGATCTGCTGGGAGAGCGCGGGCTGCGCGATGCGCAGCGCCTCGGCCGCCCGCGTGAAGTGCAGCTCGCGCGCGACCGCCTGGAAGTATTCGAGCTGCCGAGAAGTGATCACTCCACGATTGTGCCGAAGGCGCCGGCGTGCCAGAGGGTACGGACGTGGGCGATCACGCGCGGGCCGAGGGCGCTCAGCCCTTCGACGTCGTTCTCGGCGACCGCCCTGGTCACCAGGGTGCTGGTCGCCGCGACGACCATCTGGCAGGTGAACCGGCCCGCGTCGTCGGTGACCCCCATCAGGTCGGCGAACACGGCGGTGATGGCGTCCTGCAGCTCGCTGCGGCGCCGCATCGCCGCGGGACCGGCCGCGTACACCTCGATCAGGAACAGCCGCGTGTAGGGCAGTTCGATGGCGAGTGCCGCGAGGTAGGCGGTGAACGCCCGCTCGAAGCCGCCCAGCGGGTCATCGATCGCATCCGGACCGGGCATGCGGTGTTCGTCGGCGCCGACCATCTCCAGCAGGTGCTGCAGCAGCAGGTCGGCGGCGACGTCGAAGGCGGCCATGAAGCAGTCGAGCTTGTCCTCGAACAGCTGATAGAAGCTCTGCCGCGAGACGCCCGACCGCTGCAGTACGTCGGCGACCGAGGTGGCGACGTACCCCTTCTCGGCCATCACTTCGGCCATCGCCGCGCACAGCCGCGAGCGCTGGATGCGTTCCACTTCCTCCCGCGAGAGCGCGTAACGCCCGCGGGGCAGCCGACGCGGCGATGAATTCGGCATGCGTTCACCATAGATGTTCATGGCACCGGCCGAGACGGCAGGAGCGCGAGGTCGAGCCGCCGGAGCCGCGCTGGATCGGCGACGATGTCGTACTCGGTGACCCGGTCGCCCGCCACCGTGATCACGAGCGCGAGCAGCAGCCGGCCGTGCGGGGCGATCACGGCGCCGGCCCTTCCGTCGACGAGCGCGGGTTCCGCGAACGTCGCGCGCCGCCCGAAGACCAGTGTCTCCCGCGCCACGGTGTCCGCCCCGCGCGCCACCGCCGGCCGGCCCGGCGTCAGCACGACCGCGTCGGCCCGCCGTACGACGTCCGGGTCCAGCACGGCGAGCAGCGCGGTGAGGTCGCCGCCGCGCGCGGCGGCGAGGAACGCCTCGACGACCCGCCGCTGCCGGGACAGCTCGGCGGTGGGGAGCGCCGTCGTGCCGCGCACCCGGTGCCGTGCCCGGCTGGCGAGCTTCTTGGCGGTGACCGGAGTGCGGTCGACGATGGGGGCGATCTGGTCGAACGGTACGGCGAACAGGTCGTGCAGCACGAAGGCGACGCGTTCGGCGGGCGGAAGGGTGTCCAAGACCACGAGCATGGCGCGGCCGACCGAGTCGATGAGCACGGCCTCGTCCTCCGGGTCGTCGTCCCCCGCCTGCGCGGACACCTCCCATTCGAGAGTGTCCTCCCGGCGCGAGGCGCGCGTCCGCAGCATGTCGAGACAGAGCCGGGACACCACCGTACGGAGCCATGCCTCCAGGTTGTCGATGCCGCGTTCATCCGTGCGGCTGAGTCGCAGCCAGGCCTCCTGGACGGCGTCGTCCGCCTCGTTCGCCGAACCCAGCATCCGGTAGGCCACCGCGCGCAACCGCTCGCGGTGCGCCTCGAAGCGCCGGGCCAGTCCCTCGTGCTCGTTCATCGGTCACCTTCCGCCGTCGGGCTCCGTCTGTTTCGTGCCACCGAGCAGCGAGCCGACAGGAGAAGAGCGACCGATGATGCGACAGCAGCAGGATAACGAGTTCGACGAGGCCCGGCCGTTGCTGCGGCCGGTGGCCCTGGGGGACCTGCGGCTGCCCAACCGGGTGGTGATGGCGCCGCTGACCCGGTGCCGCGCCACCAACGAGGACCTGGTCCCGACCGGCCTGCACGCCGCCTACTACGGGCAGCGGGCCGGTGCCGGCCTGATCGTCGCCGAGGGCACCTGGGTGAGCGCGGAGGCGATCGGCCTCCCGAACGTTCCCGGAATCTACAGTGAGCGGCAGGTCGCCGCGTGGCGCCGGGTGACCGGCCTCGTCCACGCCCTGGGCGGCCGTATCGTGCTGCAGCTCTGGCGCCCGGGTGACGACTCCCGCCCCGTACGGGAGATGAGCGTCCCGGACCTCGAACGCGTGATCGCGGAGTTCGGCGCCGCGAGCGGGAACGCGCGCCGGGCGGGGTTCGACGGGGTCGAGATCGCCGCCAACGGCACCCATCTGCTCGCGCGGTTCCTGAACCGGCGGCTGAACCGGCGCACCGACGGATACGGCCGCCCCGGGCACCGTCTCCTCCTCGAGATCGTCGACGCGGTCACCGCCGCCTGGGACGGCCGGCGTGTCGGGATACGCCTGTCGCCGTACTGGAGCGCCGCCGACGCGCCCGCCGCCGACCGGTCGCGCGCGGGCCGTCCCTTCACCGCTGACGACCGGACGCTCGCGGACTATCCGTTCACCGGTGACGACCGGACGCTCGCGGACTACGACGCGCTCGTGGCCGAGCTCGACGAACGCCCGCTCGCCTACCTGCACCTGCGCGGTCCGGTGCCCGGCGGGCCCGTCCCCGACTTCGACGCCTTCGCCCGGTACCGCAAGCTCTTCGACGGTCCGCTGATCGCCAACCACGGCTTCGACCGGGACAGCGGCGATGCGATCGTCGGGGCGGGACTCGCCGACGCCGTGTCCTTCGCCCGCCTCTTCGTGGCCAACCCCGACCTGGTCAGCCGGTTCGCGTTGGGTCACGAGACGGCCGCCGCCGATCCGGGCGCCCACTACACGGGCGGCGCACGCGGCTACGTCGACCACCCGATCTGGTCGGCGTCCTGATTCAAGTTGAGGTCAAATGACGCACCAAGTTGGCGAACGAATCGTTGACAATCCTGTGCGAAATTTCTAACCTGACGCCACACCAACGGTGCCATCGGGGAGGACGGCCATCGGCCGATCGGCCTTTCGCGGGGCCGACCGTCCGGCCAAGGCCGTTCAGCGCCGGCGGCCTCCCCCTCCCCTCGACCGATGCCCAGGAGAAGCACCGTGACAAGAATCCGCGCGGCCCTGGCCGCCGCATCGCTACTCCTTCTCGCCGCGTGCGGAGGAGGGAACGGGTCGTCCAAGGCGTCCGGCAAGGGGCCGACCACGGTGAAGGTCAGCCTGATCCCGATCGTCGACGTGGCACCGGTCTACCTGGGGAACCAGCAGGGGTTCTTCGCCGAGCAGGGCCTGAAGCTTCGGATCGAGACGGCTCAGGGCGGCGCGGCGATCGTGCCGGCCGTGGTCAGCGGTCAGGTCGACTTCGGGTTCAGCAACTACACGTCGCTGGTCATCGCCCGATCCAAGGGACTGCCGCTCAAGGTCGTCGCGCCGGGCAACGCCTCGACCGGCGTCAGGGGCAAGGACTTCGGCGGGGTGGTCGTCAAGTCCGGCAGCCCGATCAAGTCGGCCAAGGACCTCGCCGGCAAGCGCGTCGCGGTCAACACCCTGAACAACATCAACGACACCACGGTCCGGGCGTCGATCCGGGCCGCGGGCGGCGACGCCAAGAACGTCAAGTTCACCGAGCTGGCCTTCCCGGACATGCTCGCCGCCCTGGACAAGGGCAACGTCGACGCGGTTCAGGTCGTCGAGCCCTTCCTCACCACCGCGCTGAAGAACGGCGGCCGGCTGGTCGCGTCCAACTACGTGGACACCGCGCCGAACCTGACCATCGCCGGGTACTTCACCTCCCAGCGGACCGCCGCGTCCAAGCCCGACCTCGTACGGCGGTTCACCACGGCGATGCGGAAGTCCCTGCAGTACGCCGACCAGAACCCCGACGCGGTGCGCAAGGTCCTGGGCACCTACACCAAGATCGACCCGTCGCTGACCGGCTCACTCACGCTGCCGAAGTACCCGGCCCAGGTGAACGGCGCCGGGCTCCAGACCCTGGAGAACCTGGCGGTGCAGGACGGCCTGATCAAGAAGGCCCCGGACGTCAAGGAGCTGCTGCCGTGACGGCGGCGGTGACGGTGGACGCGACGGGCGACGGCCGGGGCGGCCGCCGTCGCCGCCCCGTGCCCGCCTGGGCGCTCGGCCTGATCGGCCTGGCGGGGCTGATGGCGGTGGTGGAGCTGGCGCCCCGGGCGGGACTGGTGCGCAAGCGCTTCCTGCCACCGTTCAGCTCCATGGTCTCCGCGCTGGCCGACGAGGCCGGGACCGGGACGTTCTGGCGGGCCCTGCTGGAGACGCTGCGCGGCTGGGCGATCGGGCTGGCGATCGCGACGGTCGCGGGCGTGGTCCTGGGGATCCTGGTCGGCGGCCTCCCGGTGCTGCGGGCGGCGATGGCGTCGACGATCGAGTTCCTGCGCCCGATCCCGTCGGTGGCGCTGATCCCGCTGGCCGTGCTGCTGTACGGCACCGCGATGCGCTCGACGCTCCTGATCGTCGTCTACGCCTCCTTCTGGCAGGTGCTGGTGCAGGTCCTCTATGGCGTGCGGGACGTGGACCCGGTGGCCCGCGAGACCGCCCGTTCCTACCGGTTCCGCGCGCTGACGCAGGTGCGCACGGTTCTCTGGCCGACCGCGCTGCCGTACGTCATGACCGGCTTCCGGCTGGGCGCGGCCGTCGCGCTGATCCTGGAGATCACCGGTGAGCTGGTCATCGGGTCGCCGGGACTCGGCAAGCAGATCGCGGTGGCGCAGAGCTCGGACGCGGTGGCCACGATGTACGCCCTGGTGATCGTGGTCGGCCTGATCGGCGTCGTCGTCAACGTGGCCGTACGCGCCGTCGAGCGCCGCGTCCTGCGCTGGCATCCGTCGGTCCGCCGGGAGGTGATCTCATGAAGGTCCTCGGCGTGGTGCGCGGGATCGTCCTCCTGCTCGCCGTTCCGGTCCTGCTGTTCGGGGCGTGGTGGCTGGCGACGGCGGACAGCACCGACTTCTTCTGGCCGCCGCTGCGCCAGATCCTGGGCACGTTCGACGACACCTGGTTCCACGGCCGGCTCACCGGCGACGTGCTGCCCAGCCTGCTCCGGCTGCTCGCCGGCTACCTCCTGGCCCTGGTGCTGGGAGTGGCCCTCGGCGTCGCGATCGGCTCGGCGCGCGTGCTCCGGGCGCTGCTGGAGCCCGTCCTGGAGTTCTTCCGGGCGATCCCGTCGCCCGTGCTGGTGCCGATCCTCATGCTGTTCGCCGGCATCGGGAACGAGATGAAGATCCTGGTGATCGTCTCCGGGTGCGTCTGGCCGATCCTGCTGAACACCGTCGAGGGGGTGCGCGGGCTGGACGAGGTGCTGCGCGACACCGCCCGGTGTTACCGGATGCGCCCGCACTCCCGGCTCGTCCACCTGGTCCTGCGGGGGGCGAGCCCGCGGATCGCCGCCGGCGCGCGGCAGGCGCTGTCCATCGGGATCATCCTGATGGTGATCAGCGAGATGTTCGCCGCGAGCAACGGGGTGGGCTTCACCATCATCCAGTTCCAGCGCAGCTTCTCGATCCCGCAGATGTGGAGCGGGATCATCCTGCTCGGGCTGATCGGCATCGCCCTGTCGGCCGTCTTCCAGTTCGTGGAGGCCCGGGTGCTGCGCTGGTACACCGGCCTGCGCCGCTCCCAGCGAGAGGGTTGAGATGACCACCACACCGATCGGCGTCGAGAACCCCGGCACGTCCACCGCGCTGCTGGACGTCCGCGGGCTGAAGAAGGTCTACCAGGGCAAGGGACGGGGCGTCGAAGCGGTCTGCGACCTGACCTTCAGCGTCGGGGCGGGCGAGCTGGTCTGCATCGTCGGGCCGTCCGGCGCGGGCAAGACCACCCTGTTGCGCTGCGTCGCGGGCCTGCTGGACTGCACGGCCGGGGAGGTGACGCTCGAGGGGCGGAAGGTGACCGGCCCGCCGCCGGGAATGGCCGTGGTCTTCCAGGAGTACGGCCGCAGCCTCTTCCCCTGGATGACCGTGCGCCAGAACGTCGAACGGCCGCTGAAGGAGAAGCGCGTCCCCAAGGCCGAACGCCAGAGGCTCGTACGGGAGGCGTTGGACGCCGTCGGACTGGCCGAGGTGCACGACGCCCACCCCTGGCAACTGTCGGGAGGCATGCAGCAGCGCGTGGCCATCGCCCGAGCGGTCGCGTACGAGCCGCACATCCTGCTGATGGACGAGCCGTTCGCCGCGGTCGACGCCCAGACCCGCGCCGAGCTCGAGGACCTCGTCCGCGCCCTCTGGCAACGCCTAGGGGTCACCGTCCTCTTCGTCACCCACGACATCGACGAGTCGGTCTACCTGGGGCAGCGCGTCATCGTCCTGTCGAACTCGCCGACGGTCGTCCTGGAGGAGGTCGCCATCGACCTGCCGGGCGAGCGCGACCAGCTCACCACCCGCTCCGACCCACGCTTCGCCGAACTGCGAGCCCACATCTACCGGCTCATCCAGCAGGCGAAGGAGGGCCACCGGCCGAGTCCCTAGAATCGTGGCGGCCCGCCCGGTACGAAGATGGGCGCAGGTCGACGGGCCCGCGAGCGAGGAAGCATGCCAACGCACGAGCAGACCACGGACGCCACCGGGGAGACCGAACGCCTGGACGTCACCGCGGCGATCCGGGAGGCGATCGCCCGGGGGGACTTCGCGCCCAACCAGCGCCTGGTCGAGGCGGACCTGTCCGAGCAGTTCGGCGTGAGCCGGGGCGGGGTCCGCACGGCGCTGTTCGAGCTGGCCAATGAGGGGCTCGTCGAGCGGATCCAGCACCGGGGCGCCCGCGTCCGCGCCATCACCCTGGACGAGGCGATCGAGATCTCCGAGGTCCGCATGGCCGTGGAGGGCCTGTGCGCCGCCAAGGCCGCCGAGCACGTCACCGACGAACAAATGGCCGAACTGCGCGCCCTCGACGCGGCGATGCGCGCCGCAGTCGCGGACGGGCACGTGCTGCGGTACTCGGAGCTCAACCGGGCCCTCCACCAGCGGATCGTCGAGATCAGCGGGCAGGGCACCGCCGCCGCGGTGCTGTCGCGGCTGCGCGCGCAGAACGTCCGGCACCAGTTCAGACTGGCTCTGCTCCCCGGCCGGCCGAACGTTTCCCTGGCCGAGCACCACGCCATCATCGAGGCGATCTGCGCCCGCGCGCCGGAAGCCGCCGAGCGGGCGGCACGCGCCCACCTGGCCGGCGTCATCGAAGCCCTCAGGTCCACCCCGGCCTGATCCGGGACGGGCCTGAAGGCGAGCGCGAGACGCTACGCGCGAGCCGTGAGCCAGGTCCGCGTCGGCCGGCAGAGGAGTCTCACACCGGACGCCGTGCACCAGGTCTGGTAGTCGCCGGAGTACAGCCGTTCACCGACCCAGTGATAGCCGGGACCCGGCTCGTGGCGCGGCGTGCTCGGCACGAAGTTCGCCGCGTCGTCGACGCTGCCCGTGCCGTCGTAGCGCGCGACCGTCGGGTACGGGTAGACCGGGCGAGTACGCGTGACGGTGCCGTTCGTCACGTTCGACGCGACGATCCTGCCGGGCTGCCGGCCGCTCTCCGTCCACGCCATCACGGGAGTGAGGACGTCGAAGGTGTTCGGGCCCTCGCCGCCACCGCAGTGCGCGACGCCGGGGAAGAGGTACAGCTTGGCGAACCTGTCAACGACGCCACGGCCCATGGTCTTCCGCATCGCGTCGTAATACGCCAGGGTGCTCTGCGGGGAGATGTGCTGGTCGCTCCAGCCGTGCCAAAGCAAGAGCTTTCCGCCACCGCGCTGAAAACGGCTCAGGTCCGGGTCCATCGCGGCGAGGTAGCCAGACGACTGGACCGTCTTCCAGAACGAGGCGACCGTGAACTTCAGGTCGGACAGCTTCCAGCCGGGATTCACCACGTTCGTGTATCCGAGGTACCGCGCGAAGGACAGCACGAAGTTCTCGCTGCCCACCGTCTGACCTTGTTTCGCCGGGACGAAGAGGGTCCAGTCGAGCTCGGAGCCCCACTCGTGGGCGATCGCGGGCTCCAGTCGGCGGCCCCGCTCGTCGACCGCCCCGTCGTGAAGACGGCGGACGACACCGGTCTCGGCGCTGCTCAGGCAGGTCGATGGATCCTGGCCGGCCTTGCACAACAGCGTCGCCGGGTCGAAGTGGCACTGGCGCGGGTCGCCGATCAGGCCGTCCGTCACACCGTCCAGTCCGTCACAGGCGGCCAGCACGGCGCGGTGGATCAGCGGCAGTTTGCCGGCGAGGAGGATGTAGTGGCCGTCGTCGTCGAGGTTGGTCAGGACGTTCCACGCGTGGTGGAAGGTGTTCTGGACGACCATGTCGTTCGCCGGGGCTCCGGCGGCGATGCCGTCGAAGTCGCCGGGGAAGCGCTGGGCCTCCATCAGCGCCTCACGGCCGCCGTCGGAGCAGCCGTCGAAGTAGGAGTAGGCGGGAGAACGGCCGTAGAACCGGGCGATGACGGCCTTGGCGACCTGGGACGTCACGTGGACGCCGCGGTAGGCGAAGTCGATCTGCGCCTGCGGGTTGTTCGCCGCCCAGGATCCGTCGGGGCTCCCCTGGTGCCCCATGTCGGTCGTCGCACTGGCGATCGTGCCGTCCGTGACCGGCGTGCAGGTCGACGCCTGCGTGTAGTCGATGTTCGCCGAGCCGCACTCACCGCCGCAGCCCGTCTGGAGGTAGCGCTGCGTCCAGCCGTTGACGGGCAGGCGCATGACGATGGTGTTCGCCGGAGCGACGGTCCCCCGGACGTCGCAGTACGGGGCCGGCGCGCCCGTCGTCGAGACGGTCGCAGAGGTGATCTTCACTGGTGCGTCGGTGACGCCGCTCAGGTCGAGGCCCGTCAACTCGGCGCAGTCCATCACCGGCTTGAGCGCCGGAAGGTCCGCGAGCCCCGCCGCCGTGACGGGACGTTCGTTCGGCCGCGCACCGGCGGTACCGGCCAGGCTCCCGACGGACCCGAAGACCACCGGCAGGACGGCGAGGAGGAGAGAACCGGTCATCGGCCGCCACCGGCGCCGCGCCCGTCTCCTGCTGTCTCGGGATTCTTGATCGCGCGCTAATGATCCACGCATGGGCAACCGCCTCCTTGGTCAGGCATGCCGCTCCTGCCTGGCAGCCCCCGAGCCGGCTGAAGAACAGCAGGTTCGAGGAATGTTAACAATCTGGATGACACTTTGGTAGATAAAACTTCCGCCAGTCCGTGGGCCGAATGTGGCCGGGCGACGACGTCGGCCGGCGACGCTCGCCTAGGGCCTGTCCGGCGGATCATGCCGGGCGGCCCGCCGGCGCTGAATCGCTGTAGCGCCCCACTGGAGAAGGCGCTGGGTGGAGCAGGTGGGGTCCGTCGATAAAAACCTCGACAACGGGCGCGGTGGTTGGGGATGCTTCGCGCGATGACCAGAATCAACGACACGCCGCCCGCATGGGACGAGCGCACCCAGCTCACCACCTTCCTCGACTACGCACGGGACACCGCCCGCGCCAAGTGCGAGGGTGTCTCCGCGGAGAACGCCCGCAAGGCGCTCCTGCCGGGCTCACCGCTGATGACCATGAGCGGACTGATCAACCACCTTCGCTGGGTCGAGTACTACTGGTTCCAGGTGGTCTTCCTCGGCGAGGAAGACCGGGCCCCCATGACGGATGAGGACCCCGACCGCGAGATGCGTATCGCCGTCGACTTCCCGCTCACGCAGTTGCTCGACGAATACGCCGAACAGAGCGCCCGCTACCGCGAACTGGTCGCCGGGAACGACCTGGACAAGCAGGCTGAGGGAACCATCCGCAACGGCCTCCACGTCGACCTGCGCTGGATCCTCCTCCACCTCACCGAGGAGACAGCCCGCCACAACGGCCACCTGGACATCCTGCGCGAGATGCTCGACGGCACGACCGGCGACTAGATCCGGCGGAGATCACGGGCAGAGCCGAAGTCGGATCGAGGCGACGGTGCCGCAGGTCAGCGCCACGCCGAGCAGGACGGCGCAGGCCGCCGCCGCGGTGTGCGCGTCGCCGGTCAGGGCGGCGTGCAGCCCGCGGACGGCCCAGTAGCCGGGCGAGATCGGGGCCACGCCCGCGACCCAGTGCGGCAGGGCGCCGAGCGGGACGAGCGCGCCGCCGAGACTGCTGAGCAGCATGCCGCCGATGTCGTAGGCGGCCGAGAGTTCGCCCATGCTGCGGACCAGTACGCCGACCAGCGCACCGAGGCCGAGCAGCGTGCAGCTCCAGCTCAGCAGGACGCCCAGCAGCAGGAGTGGATGCGGAACGCTCAGCCCGAGGGCGCACGCGCCGAAGCGACGATGAGGACTTGCTGGGCGAGCAGGGCCGCGAAGACGGGGATGGCCTTGCCCGCGAGCATCTCCGCGGGATGGAGTGGCGTGCCGCGCAGGCGGTCCCAGGTGCGCGCCAGCCGTTCGGTGAGGATCGCGCCGCCGGAGATGCTCAGCGCGAGCAGCGAGAAGGTGACCAGTGTGCCGACGACCGCCTGTTCGGTGCCCGCCGTCCGGCCTTGTGCGGCCAGGTAGAGCGGGCGCAGCAGGGTGATGAACGCGAGCGGGAGGATCATCCGGCTCAGCAGCGGGCCGGGTTCGCGCAGCATCAGCAGCAGGTTGTGGCGGACGAGAACGCCCGTACGGGCGGCGGACTCACGCGGCGACATCGCGGGCCTCCTCACCCACCGCGGCTCCCAGCGAGCGGTAGAGATCGTCCAGGCCGGGGCGGCGCACGTCGACGGAGGCGGGCACGCGGCCGGAGGCGAGCAGGGCGGCGAGGTCGGCGCCGGGATCCGTCGTCGGCAGCCGCAGTTCGGGTTCGGCCGGGTCGGCGAAGGTGACCCTGAGCTCGCCGGGCAGGTGGCGGGTGAGCTGTTGCCGGGTACCGCGCGCGATGACGCGCCCGGCACGGGCGAGCGCCAACGTGGCGTCCAGATCGACGAGTTCCGGCAGGTAGTGCGTCGTGTAGAGGACGGCCGCGCCAGCTTCGGCGCGGGCCCTGACGGCGAGCAGCAGCGCCGAGCGGGTCTCCGGGTCGGCGCCGGTGGTCGGTTCGTCCAACAGCAGCAGCGGCGGCGAACCGACCATGGCGGTGGCGGCCTGGACGCGGCGGCGCTGGCCACCGGACAGGACGCCCACGGGCCGGTCCGCGAGCGCGGTCAGGTGAAGCTCGTCCAGGACCCGGGCGATCTCGGTGTCCCGGCGCCGCCCGCGCAGCCCGGCCAGTCCGGCGAACAGCCGCGCGTTCTCCCGTACGGTGACGCGGTCGTACAGCGCGACCTCCTGCGGCGCCACGCCGAGCAGCCGCCGTACGGCAGGGCCGGCGCGCAGCGCGTCACGCCCGCCGACGCGCACCCGGCCGGCGTCGGGGCGCACGAGACCGGTGACGATCTCCACGAAGGTGGTCTTGCCGGCGCCGTTGTGACCGATCAGGCCGACGATCTCGCCGGGCGCGACCTCGAGGTCGAAGCCGTCGAGCGCTCGCCGCCGGCCGTAGCGCTTCACCAGTCCCTCTGCTGTGAGCATCCCGCCTCCAGACGATGTATACACCGTATACGTATACACTGTAGACCCATGGGCGGCAGGCGGGAAGAGATCTTGGACGCGGCACTGGCCATCGCCGACGAGCACGGCCTCGAAGCCGTCTCGATGCGTGCGGTGGCCGAGCGCGTCGGCGTGACACCGATGGCGCTGTACCGGCACGTGAGCGGCAAGGCCGCGCTGCTGGACGCCGTCGTCGGCCGACTGCTCGCCGCGTTCCTGCCGCCGGACGCCGGCGAGGACCAGGGGTGGGAAGAACGGCTCGGCGCCCTGGCGCACGCCTGCCGGAACGCGACCCAGCGTCACCCGTGGGCGGCGCAGCTGCTCTTCTCGCGGCCCGCCGTCACGCCGGACGCCGTGCGCGCGGTGGACGTCATCTACACCGCGCTCATCGAAGCCGGGGTCCCGGATCGCGACGTGCCCCGGCTGGAGCGCCTGATCAGCACTTTCGTGATCGGCTTCGCCGCGTCCGAGGCATCGGGCCGCTTCGCCCCCGGCACCCTCGACCCGCGCAGCCGCCGCGGCCGGCTCCCGGAGGGCGATCTTCCCGGCCACCACAGGCTGGCGCCGTGGCTTGACCTGCCCGTCGACCTCACCACCGAATTCGAGGCCGACCTGGACGACATAGTGCGACTGATCAAGACGTGCGTGACTACCTCTCCCGTGTCCGCGACGACGCCGCGACCAGGCGGGCGACGATGACGAGGCAGACGAGCTGCGGCAGGGTCTCGGTGCACAGGTGCGCCGCGGTGTGCTGCGCCGACTGCAGGCGCAGGCCGACGAGCAGGGACGCCGTCGCGGCGAGCATCGCCGCCGCCGGGAGCCACGGCGTGCCCAGCCGCGTACGCGCCGGGGCGAGGGCGAACGCCACCGCCGCGACCGCCGCCACGGCCGTCCCGACGAGGCCGTCGCTCCAGTAGCCGATGCCCGCCGCCGCGCCCACCGTCAGGACGAGCTCGAGGGTCGCGACGAAGCGGGACCTCGCCCGCGCGGTCTCCGGTCGCGGCTCCGGCTCGGCGGAGCGGTGCCGGGACGGCCAGAGGGCTGCGATCACCAGGACGACCAGGAAGTTCAGGCCGATGAGGACGGCGGCCTGATACGTGCGGTCGGGGGTGTACGACAGGCGGACGGTGCCGATGGTGCCCGCCGGGAGCGCCCACGCCTGGCGCCAGCCGTCGATCCGTACCGGGCGCAGGGTCCGCCCGTCGATCTTCGCCTGCCATCCGGCGTTGTAGTTCTCGTTGACCACCAGGTACGAGGCGCGCCGCGCCGAGACCTCCACCTGCCGGTGCTCGGACGTCCACCGCGTCACGGTCACCGGCGACGGCTCGCCGTCCCCGGCCGCCGTGGCGCCGGCCGGGGCGAGCACGGCGGAGTCGACGCGGAAGGCGCCGGACGGCGCCGAGACGAGCCGGTCGTCGCCCGCCTTGACCGTGACCGTGCGGCACGCCTGGAACCGGAACGCCCGCCCCTCCAGGAGGTCCGCGTACGTGCCGGTCGCGCGGGTCGGCACGTCGACGCCGTTCAGCCGCAGGTGGGGGCCGAAACCGCACGGCAGCGGGACGCGCGCGCCGGGGAGCGCGCGGAACGGCTTGACGCCCGGCACGGTGACGTCGGTGATCTGCGGCAGGCCGGAGAACCGCAGCGTCAGCCGGCTCGTGCGCATCGGCTTGAACGACACGCGGCCCTTGTCGTCCAGCGGCGCCTCGCGCCACTGGCCGTCGTCCCCCTCCACGCGGACCTGGGTGAGGTAGGCCGCGCCCGCCGGACGCCGTACGGTGATCTGCCCCACCTGGACCTTGCGGCCCCAGGACAGCGACAGCCACGGCGCGCGGTCCCCCGTCGCGGGCACCCACGTGGTCGCGGGGTCGGCGTCGAACGCGCCGCGCGGCAGGGTCGCGGGCTCCCGGGTCAGCGTCGAGCTCGCGGTGACCTGGAGGCGGGGGTCGGTGCTCGTGTAGCGCTGGATCAGGTCCGGATCGGTGAGGGCGGCCGTCCCGGTCAGCTTCGCGGTGTCCGTACGGGCGGCGGTGAAGACGCGGTCGAAGGCGTACGGCTCCTCCGCCCCGCGTTCGAGGTACGGCGAGCAGACCCAGCGGATCGAGCCCCGCAGGCACGCCGGCATCCCGTCCGAGGTCCGGGACATGACCACCGTCGCGCCGGCCGGGACGGTCGGCAGGCGGTACTCGCGGCCCGCGCGCACGCCGTCGACGTGCAGCTCGGAGACGGCCACGCGGGCGGCGGCGGGGACGGCGGGCCGCGCGGTCAGCGATCTGATCCGGACGCGCAGCCAGCGGGTCCGCCCGGCGGGGACGCGGAGCGGCTGCGCGGCGGAGGTACCGGCGAGGTGCTGGACGACCCGGCCGGTCTCGGTCTCGACGGCGACCTCGTCCGGCGGCGGGCCGAGGCCGTCGTCCTGGGCGAACGCCGCCGTGACGTTCCGAGGCGTCAGCGGGTGGTCGAAGTCGACGCGGAGCCACTGGCCGACGGGGCCGGTCCAGCCGCCGCTCTCCCACCGGGTGCGCGGGTCGCCGTCCACGGCGGCGTACGGGAGGGCGCCGGGCTGGTCGAGTTCGGCCGGCGAGGTGATGTCGGACGCGGAGGCGGAGGCCGTGACGTCCTTGATGCCGGTGTAGGCGGCGACGGTGGAGTAGCGGTCCCAGCCGGGTTCGAGGACGTCCCGGCGGGTGGCGGGCACGCCCCGCTCCGCTGCCGCGGTCAGCGTGGGCGAGGTGTGGCCGCGCAGTTCGCCGAAGTCGCGTTCGACCTTGCGCAGGGAGTCGGCGACGACGGGCCGGCCGGTCGTCTCGGGATCGTCGGCGCCGAACAGGACGGGCCGGCCGTCCACCAGGCCGTCGTCGGCCATCGTGAGCAGGGCCTCCGGCGAGCCGTACAGCCGCAGGGCCTGGTCGGCGTCGAGCAGGCCGACGGTGTCGTCCGCGCCTTCGACCTCGTAGATCTCGACGGGCGCGTACGGCTGGTCCGGTGAGCTCACGGCGTCGTCCGGCAGGACGGAGCCGGCCGGCACCCCGCCGAACCAGGCGACCCGCCGGATGCCCGGTGAGGAGTCGAGTGCCTGGTGCACGCGGGCGGGCCACGCGCCGCGCAGGTCGTCGCGGCGCAGGTCGTTGCGGACGAGGAGGTAGCGGATGCCCATGCGGGCCAGCACCTCGGTCAGCCCCGCGGAGCCCCGGCCGGTGGTGATCCGCTGGTCGATGGCGTCGAGCAGCCGCGTGAAGCCGGCCGAGCCGGCGGGGACGAGTTGCCGTTCGCCCCAGCGGACGTTCAGCAGCGGCTGGGTGACGTCGTCCATCGGGCGCCCCCACAGGTACTCGCCGAAGCGCGCGCCCGGGACGGCCAGGACGCCCTGGTCCCCGGCACGCCCGTTCAGCCAGGCGGCGGCCTCACGCCAGTACTGCGGGACCGCGCGGAAGTCGCCGTCGGCGGACAGGCCCGTGCTCAGCGCGGACAGCAGCACCCCGGCCAGGGCGGCGGCCGCTCCGGCGGCGGTCCACCTCCGCCACCGGAGCGGCGACGACAGCAGGTGCGCGAGGCCGAGGGCCAGCGGCAGCCGGACCAGGCCGTCGAACTTGTAGAGGTTGCGGAGCGGGGCGAGCGGCCCGTCGATCAGGTCCCGTACGGCGGGCGCGAGCGGGCCCGCGTGCCCGGCGACCATGACGACGAGGCCGGTCAGCAGCGTGAGGACGAGGAAGGTCCGCTCGGGGAGCCGGGCCCGTACGAGACCGGCCAGGCCGAGTGCGGCGACGAGACCGGTGCACAGGACGGGGAGCGTGGCGGTCGCGAAGGCGTGGCCGAGGGGCCACCAGGGACGGCCGTCCACGACGAGGAGGTTCAGCCAGCGTTCCGATCCCCGCAGGACGTTGGCGGGGCCGGTCGTCGCGGTGGTCGTCGCGGCCTTCTCGGTGTAGAGCAGCCACGAGTAGGCGTACCGGCCGAGCAGGAGCAGCGGCACGGACCACCAGGCGGTGGCACAGCCCACCGCGACCGCCCACCACGCGAGGAGGCGCGTCCGGAACAGGCGCGGGCGCCCCCGGGAACTCCGGGTGAGCACGTACAGGACCGGGACGACGAGGACGGCGAGGACCGCGGTGGCGTTGATGCCGCCGCAGCAGGCGACGGCCAGCCCGGACCGGGCGGCCGCGCGGACCCGGCCGCCGCCGTGCGCGGCGGCGACCAGGGGCAGCACCATCCAGGGCAGCATCGCCAGGGGCAGGTACTCCGAGGAGTTCGTGCCGAGGGACGCCAGGCCGTGCGGGCCCAGCGCGTACGCGAGGGCGCCGATCAGCCGCGTGTCCGGCGTGCCGGTCCCGAGGCGGCCGGCGAGGCGGCGGGCGCCGAGGAACGCGGTGCACAGCAGCATGGCCAGCCACAGCCGCTGGACGATCCAGGCCGGCATGCCCGCCAGGTGGCCGAGCGCGTAGAACGGGCCCATCGGGAACAGGTAGCCCGACACCTGGTTCTGCAGTTGCCCGAACTGCTCGATGTCCCACAGATGCAGCGCCCGCCCGAGGAAGCCGAGCGGGTTCACCGCCATGTCGATCTTGGTGTCGGCGATGATCCGGCCGGGCCGGGTCGCCGTCGCGAGGAGGGTCAGCAGCGCGCAGCCCAGGAGGGTCCGCAGGCGGTCCCGCAGCCGCTCGTCGAGGCGGTACGGCTCGGTGTCGGGGGACGGTTCGGCGCGGGTCAGCGCGGCCATGGGAACGACTGATCCTCCAGACCGTGCGCCGTCCCGCGCCGGACGGCCGCGTCGAGCAGCGCCGCCATGCGTTCGGCGCTGCGCGCCCACGTGAACTCGGCGGCCCAGGCCCGGCAGGCGACCGCCGTCTCCCGGCGTCGCTCCGGCCCGGTCAGCTCCTTCAGTGCCCGCTCGACGACGTCCGCGAGGTCCTCGCCGTCGCGCACGAGCCGACCGGTCACCCCGTCGACGACGGCGTCGCGCAACCCGTCGACGTCGTACGCGACGGTCGGCACGCCGAGCGCCGCCGCCTCGGCCACGCTGAGGCCCCAGCCCTCACCTCGGGAGGCGCTGAGGTGGAGGCGGGCGCGGGCGACGAGCGCGACCTTGTCCTCCTCCGGCAGGTAGCCGTGCAGGACGACCAGGTCCGCCAGGCCGCGCGCGGCGATCCGGGCCCGCAGCCCGGCCTCCTCCGGTCCCCGCCCGATGACGTGGACCCGGACGCGGAGGCGTTCGGCGACGTCCAGCAGCCGGTCGACGCGCTTGTGCGGGACGAGCCTGCTCACGCACACCAGCTCCGGGTCGCACTCCCCCGGCTCCGGGACCGAGTCCGGCGGCGTGACGCCGTTGGGGACGATGTGGACGGGGCCGGTCCAGGCGAGGCGTTCCCGCATGGCGGTCACCGTGGACGGGGACACCGCGACGCAGGCGTGCCGCCGGTACGTCCACCGGGCCACCGGCCCCTCGAGGAACCGGCCGATCCGCGCCAGCCAAGCCGGGAAGTAGACGCCGAACTGGTCGTCGTGCACGTGGTGGACGACGCACAGCACGGGCACGCGGCGCGGCAGCACCCACGGCGTGAAGAACGGGATGCCGTTCTGGCAGTCGAGCACGGCGTCGAACGCCCGCCGGTGCCGCAGCATCCAGGCCAGGACCAGCGGATACACGCCGAACCGGCCGCCCAGGCGTACGATCTGGACGCCCTCGATCCGCTCCCGCCGGGCCTGGCCGGGCGCCCGCCCGGTGACGAAGCACACCCGTGTTCCCCGCGCGGTGAACCACCGGGCCATCTCCCAGGCGTAGCGCTCGGCGCCACCGGCCTCCGGATGCCAGGGGTCGCGCCAGTTCACGACAGCGAGCGTACGCAGTTCCCGCGCGACCGTCATCTGCGCCTCCCGCTCAGCCTGCGGGGCGCTTCAGGACGCCGTCTTCCCTCGTCGCTCCGGTCGCTGCGCTCCCTGCGCTCCTCAGTCCAGACGACGTCGCGCCCCTCCGGCACGCTCATCCGGCTCCGACCTCGTCGGCGACGGCGCGGGGGCGCTGCGCGGCCGGGGCGCGGCGGGCCTCGGCGTGGATGCGGAGCAGATCGCGCAGGCAGCCGACCGTGTGCCGCCGTACGGAGAAGGTCGAACCGGGCACGTCGCGCCACACCACGGGGATCTCCACAGGCTCGGCGCCCCGGCGACGGCAGTGCAGCAGCAGTTCCACGTCGAAGGCGAAACCGGCCGTGCGGAGGTCGGCGGCGACGGCCCGGGCCAGCGGGCCGGTGAAGAACTTGAACCCGCACTGCGTGTCGGCGACCCCTCCCGTGAGGTCGTGGACGAGGCGGTTGAAGGCGAGCGCGCCGACACGGCGCAGCGGATGCCCGTACACCTCGACGATCGAACCCGGATGCCGCCGCGAGCCGATGACGACCTGGTGCCCGGTCCGCAGCAGGGCGAGGACCTCGTCGAGGGCGGCCAGGTCGGTGGCCATGTCCGCGTCGCAGAACCCGGCGTACGGGGCGGTGGTGGCCAGCAGACCGGCCCGGACCGCCGCGCCCTTGCCGGGCACCGGGCAGTGGACGAGACGCACCGGCACCGGCCCGGACCAGCGCTCGGCGATCCGCGCGGTGGCGTCAGTGCTGGCGTTGTCCACGACGACGATCGAAGCGCTCAGCGGCAGCCCAGCCAGCTTCGCGGACAGCCGTTCCAGGCCGTACGGGAGCCGCCCGGCCTCGTTGCGCGCGGGGATGACGACGTCCAGCGCCGGGACGGGCGGGCACTCCGGGCGCACGGCTCACCGGGAGCCGTAGTTGTACAGCGGCTTGACGACCGGGTCCTGCTGCGAGGTCGTGACGACGCGCACGACGCCGAACGAGGTGAGGAGGGCCAGCACGATTCCGGCCAGCATGGCGACGGCGATCCGCATCATGGCTCCTTCGGCGACAACGATCTGAAGAGGCTACCGACCGGTAGCCGCATTGACCACACAACCACCGCAAAAGTAGTGAACGACGCTATTGCCGTAGGCCATTGCGAAACCGGCGTCTCTCTGCTCCCGGCGGCACCCGGGATGCGGTAGAGGGTCAGGTCGGGTCCGGTGACGACGCGTTCCGCCCCGGGGAGACGGGCCCCCCAGGTCCCGAACTCCTCGGACGCGTCGACGGCGACGTACCGGATCCCGCGGGCGCGCAGCGCGTCGGTGAGCGGCGCGCCGGAGCTGATGAGGGGGTCCAGTGCCCGGGCCCGCGGGTCCTCCACCGCCATCCGGAGGTCCCGCCGCCCACCCGTCCCGACCCGTACGGCGTCGTTCAGGACGACCCGGCCGGGCAGGTAGCGGGGCAGCGGATCGAGCACCCGGCGCCCGCCGTTCCAGGCGTAGGTCCGGTACGCCTCCCACGGCAGGACGAGCACCGTGCCGGGCTCGGCCGCCACGACGGCGCGCGCCCGCGACCAGTCGGCCGGATAGCGCACCGCCGCGAGCCGGCCGCCCGCGCCCCAGGCGAGGCCGGGCAGCAGGGCCACCGGCACGAGGAAGGCCAGAACCGCCAGCTCCGGGCGTCCGCCCGCGACGCGATCGACGGCCAGGCCGGCCCCGACCGCGACGACGACGGCGAGCGGGGCGACGTACTGATGGCCGTCCCGCAGTATCGCGAATCCGGGCCACAGCCCGATCGCCCAGCGCAGGAGGCCGGGGACGACCGCGCCGAGGGCGGCGAGGACCAGGCCGGCGAGCGCGGCGACCCCCAGGCCCCGGGTCGCGGCCGCCCGGCCGCCGCGCGCGTACGCGACCAGGGCGAGCAGGACGACGCACAGCCAGGGCACGGCGGTGACGACGGCGCCGTACCCGGGCGGCACGGTCTCGGCGTTCCAGCCGCCGCCGAGGAGCAGCAGGCTGCCGAGCGCGCCGAACGGCGTGTCCGCGCGGGCGGCGAACGCCGCCACCCCCGCCGGGTCCGCCGGGACCCCCGAGAACCGCGCGAGGGAGGGAACGAGCCACGGCAGGCTCATCACGAGCAGCCCCGCGAGCAGCCACGGCAAATCTTGCCCCGACCAACCGACCCCGACGGACCTCCCGGCCCCCGACCGACCGGCCCCGACCGATCTCCCGGGGCGCGGCCGGTGCAGGCCGATCAGGAGGACGACCAGGCCGGACACGGCCATCGCGGCGAACCCGCCGATCGCCGCCGGCACCAGCGCGAGGACCAGCCGCCGGGGCTCGCCGCGCGCGGCCGCCCGCACCACCCACGGCAGCGCGGCGTACCCGAGGAGCAGCGCCCACTGGCCGAGCAGCAGCCGTTCGGCGACGAAGGGGTTCCAGGCGTAGACGACCCCGCCGGCCAGCCGGGCCGTGAGCCGTTCCGAAGGGACCAGCGCGGACGCGGACACGCAGGCGATCACGAAGACGGCCAGCAGGATCGCCTTCTGCACGAGGTCCGCGGGCGCGACGTGGGCCAGCGCCGTGACGACCGCGTCGCTGGGCACGTGCCGCGGCAGCATCCCGGCCAGCCCGAACGTCTCGCGGTCGAACGTCGGATGCGGCACGAACACCATGTCGTACGCGAGCGTGAACCCCGGGGCCAGCGCGGGCCCGAGCGCCAGCAGCCCCAGGACCAGCCCCGTCCCGGCGGCGACGACGGAGCCTCGGGACACGCGCTAACGTCCTGGTTCGGGGTCCCGGGGCAGCCCGAGGAGGCGTTCGGCGATCACGTTGAGGTTGACCTCGGTGGTGCCCCCGCCGATGGTCATCGCGCGGGAGGCGAGCAGCAGCCTGGTCCACTCCGCGCGCGGTCCCGCACCGGGCGGGCCGGTCAGCGCGCCCTCGGCGCCCAGCAGCCCGAAGCCGTACTCGGTGACCCGCTGACCGTGTTCCATGCCGACCAGTTTGCTGACGTTCGCGGTGGCGCCGGCGTCCACGCCGGACAGCCGTTTGAGGGTGGCGCGCAGGCCGAGCAGCGCGAACACGTGCGCGTCGGTGACCAGCCCGCCCACGCCGTCGCGGGTGACCGGGTCGTCGGCGAGGCCGAGGTCGCGGACCAGGTCCAGCAGCCGGGGCACGTCCGCGCCGAGCTGCCAGCCGGTCGACAGGTTCACGCGTTCGGCGGTGAGCGTGACCCGCGCGACCTGCCAGCCGGCGTTCACCGGGCCGACGACGAGGGAGTCGGGCACGAAGACCTCGTCGAGGAACACCTCGTTGAAGACCTCCGCGCCGGTGAGGTCCTTCAGCGGCCGGACCTGCACGCCGGGAGAGGTCATGTCGACGAGGAAGTAGGTGATGCCCGCGCGCTTGGGCGCGTCCGGGTCGGTGCGGGCGACGCAGATCCCCCACTGGGCGTACTGGGCGAGCGAGGTCCAGATCTTCTGCCCGGAGATCCGCCATCCGCTCTGTGTCTCACCCCCGTGGCTTCGCCCCGCCACCCCCTCGGTACGTTCGGCGCGGGTGCGCAGGCCGGCCAGGTCGGAGCCGGCGCCCGGCTCGCTGAAGAGCTGGCACCACACGATCTCGCCGCGGAGGGTGGCGGGCAGGAAGCGCTCCTGCTGCTCCGGCGTGCCGTACGCGGCCAGCGACGGAACGACCCACGCGCCGATGGCGAGCTGCGGGCCCTTGATCTTGGCGGCCCGCAGCTCCTGGTGGATGATGACCTGCTCGAGGGGCGAGGCCGCCCGGCCCCACGGCCGGGGCAGGTGCGGCTGCACCCAGCCGCCCGCGGCCAGCTCCGCGATTCGCTCCCGCTCGTCCAGCGCGGCGAGTTCGGCGACCCGCGCCCTGATGTCGCGCCGCAGCGGCTCGGCCTCGGGCGGCAGGTCCAGCTCGCGTTCCCGTGTCGCCCCGGCCAGGGCGAGCGCGGCGATCGACGCCCGCCGGTCCGCCGCGCGGCCCAGCACCGCCCGCAGGGTCAGGGCGCGCCGGTAGTACAGGTGGGCGTCGTGCTCGAAGGTGTAGCCGATGCCGCCGTGCACCTGGATGCAGTCCTCGGCGCAGGCCACGGCCGCGCCCGGGGCGACGACGGCCGCCACGCCGGTGGCGTACGGGACCTGGTCCCCGGCCACGACGGCCTGGGCGGCGTCCCAGACGGCGGCGCGGGCCTTCTCCAGCTCGATCAGCATCCGCGCGCACTTGTGCTTGACGCCCTGGAACTGCCCGATCGGCCGGCCGAACTGCTCACGGGTCCGGGCGTACGACGAGGCGGCCTCGACCGCCCACCCGGCGACCCCGCACGCCTCGGCGCCGAGGATCACCGCCGCGAGGGCCCGCACGTCCTGCGCGGTGAGCCCGGTCAGCACGCGGTCGGCGGGCACGACGGCGTCACGCGCCGCGACGCGCGCCGACCCGAGTACGGCGTCGACGGCGTCCAGTGTCTCGACGTCGCACTCCCGGCGGTGCAGCGCGACCCACTCCTCGGCGCCGTCGCCGACGGCGACCGGGACCACGAGGACGTCGGCCGTCAGGCCGCCGAGGACCGGCCCGGCGTCGCCGTCCACGATCAGGGCGTCGCCGTTCCGCCGCCCGGTCAGCCCGGTCGCCAGGCACACCGCGCCGGTCAGCGCCCCTCCGGCGAGGCCGGGCAGCAGCTCCTGGCGCGCCTTCGGCGCGTCGGCGGCGGCGATCACCGCGCTCGCCAGCACCGTCGGGACGTACGGCCCCGGAACCAGGGCCCGGCCCATCTCCTCGACGGCCACCGCGAGCTCCAGGACGGAGAAGCCCTGCCCGCCGTGCTCCTCCGGGAGGTGCAGGCCGAGCAGGCCCTGCTCGGCGAGCTCCCTCCAGTGGGCGGGCCGCGACGCCCGTACGGCCTGCTCTCCACCCCCGTGGCTACGCCCCGCTGCCCCCTCGTCCGCGACGGCCGTCCGCACCGCCGCACGGGACGCGTGCCGCTCGGTGAACCGGCGCACGCTCGCGGCCAGCTCCTCGTGCTCCTCGGTCAGCCCGATGCCCATCCGGCGCTCCTCCGTGCCGCTACTTGCCGGGCTCCGGGTCGCGCGGCAGGCCGAGCATGCGTTCGCCGATGACGTTGAGCTGCACCTCGGTGGTGCCGCCGTAGATGGTCATCGAGCGGCTGAACAGCATGTACCGGGCCCAGATGCCGGTGGCCTGACCGGGCTCCTCCACGGTGGCCACCGCGCCCTGTGCCTCCCAGATGAAGTCCGCGACCTCCTGGTTGAACTGCACGCCGAGCAGCTTGCGGACGCTCGCCTCGGCGCCCGGCTCGTGGCCCGAGATCTGCTTGAGGGTGAGGCGCAGGCCGAGCAGGTCGATCGCCTGGCCCTCGCAGAGCAGCCGGCCCAGCTCGGTCAGCGTGGCCGGGGACAGGTCCTTGCCTTGGAAAGAGTTCAGGAGCTCCCGCGTTCCCGCGCCGAGGCCCTGCCCGCTGGACAGCTGCACCCGCTCGTTGCTGAGGGTGTTGCGGGCGACCTTCCAGCCCTGGCCGACCTCGCCGACGACCTGGTCGTCGGGCACGAACACGCCGTCGAGGAACACCTCGTTGAACATCGCGTCGCCGGTCAGCTCGCGCAGCGGCCGCACGTCGACGCCCTCGGCCTTCATGTCGACGATGAAGTAGGTGATGCCGTCGTGCTTCTTGGGCTCGACCGAGCTGCGGGCGACGCAGATCGCCCACTTGGCGTGCTGGGCGAGGGACGTCCAGATCTTCTGGCCGGTGAGCCGCCAGCCACCCTCGACCTTTTCGGCCCGCATCTGCAGCGAGGCCAGGTCGGAGCCCGCGCCGGGCTCGCTGAACAGCTGGCACCACACCATCTCGCCGCGCAGCGTCGGCGCGAGCCACCGCTCCTGCTGCTCCGGCGTGCCGTACGTGACGAGCGACGGCACGACCCACGCGCCGATGCCGAGCTGCGGCCCCTTGACCTTGGCGGCACGCAGTTCCTGGAGGATGAGCACCTGCTCCATCGGGGAGGCGGCCTTGCCCCAGGGCTTGGGCAGGTGCGGGAACACCCAGCCCTCGTCGCCCATCTTCGCGAACCGCTCCCGCTCGTCGGTGATCGCGGCGAGCTGCTCGACCTCCGCGCGGATGCGGTTGCGCAGCGGCTCGGTGGCCTCGTCCAGCTCGACCTCGACGGCGCGGCGTACGCCGTCGAGCGCCAGCCGCGCCACCGACCCGGCCCAGTCCTTGCCGGGGCCGAGCAGGACGCGCAGCGTCGAGGCGCGGCGCAGGTAGAGGTGGGCCTCGTGCTCCCAGGTGAAGCCGATGCCGCCGAGCACCTGGATGCAGTCGCGGGCGCAGCGCAGCGCGGCGTCCGGCGCGATGACGGCGGCGACGCCCGCCGCGAAGCCGGACTCCTCGGCGGGGTCGTCGGAGGCGCGGGCGGCGTCCCAGACGGCGGCGCGGGCCTTCTCCAGGTCGATCAGCATCCGCGCGCACTTGTGCTTGACGCCCTGGAACTGCCCGATCGGCCGGCCGAACTGCTCGCGGACCTTGGCGTACTCCGCGGCGGTGGTCACGCACCAGCCGGCGAGACCGACGGCCTCGGCGCCGAGGAGCAGCGCGGCCAGGTCGAGGACCTCCGGGCCCGCGAGGCCGGTCAGGACCCGGTCGGCCGGAACGGCGACGTCCTCGGCGGACACCCGGGCGACGCGGCGGGTCCGGTCCAGGCTCTTCAGCGGCGTGACCGTGAGCCCGGCGGCGTCGACGGCCACCCACTCCTCGCCCTCATCGGTCGCGACCGGCAGCACGATGACGTCGGCGAGCCCCGCGCCCAGGACCGGCTCGACCGTACCGCTGATCGTCAGGCCGTCGTCCGTACGGCGGCCGGTGAGGCCGGTCGCCAGCGACAGCGCGCCGATCAGAGAGCCGTCGGCGAGGCCGGGCAGCAGCGCGGAGTGCGCCTTGCCCGCCTGTTCGGCGCGCAGCAGCGCGGCGCTGGCCAGCACGGTCGGCAGGAACGGCCCGGGCACGACGGCGCGGCCGAGGGACTCCAGGGCGACCGCGAGCTCCAGCAGCCCGGCACCCTGCCCGCCGTGCTCCTCGGGCACGTGCAGGCCGAGGAGGCCCTGCTCGGCGAGCCCGGCCCAGAAGGCCGGACGGACCTCTTCATCAGCGTCGAGCGTCGCGCGTACGACGTCCACGGACGCGTACCGCTCCGCCCAGCCGCGCACCGCGTCGGCGAGCGCCTCGTGCTCCTCGGTCAGCCCGATCGCCATGTCCCCACCTCATCCCGCAACGTCCCGTCGCGGCCTACCTTAGATGGCCACCGACACGGATTGGAATGGGATTCGGTATGTGACACGGCTCTCGGGGGCCGAGGACCGGATCAGGCCACCTTGATCGAGCGCATGACGTAGTTGACGTCCGGCCAGAGCTTCTTGTCGGTGTTCGGCACCGTCATCAGCAGCACGCCGGGGGCCTTCTTGCCCGTGTCGACCACCGCGACCGTGAAGAGCTCCCCGGTGGTCTTCACGCCGTGCTGGCGGTAGGTCAGGTAGTAGCCGACCAGCCACCCCTTGTGTCCGCCGATGTTCAGCGACTGCGAGGCCAGCACCTTCTTGTGGTGCGTGTAGCCGTACAGCTTCGCCTCGTAGGCGTCGGCGACCTTCGTCGCGGCGGCGTGCTCGGTGCCCGGCCCGCCGTAGGCGGCCTTGTTCGCGCCGCCCAGTTCGGCGCTCAGCAGCCGACCCCAGCGCTTGGGCTCGCTCACCGCGAACTGGCCGGCGCTGAACCCGAGCTCGGCCATGGCGCTCTTCTGGGTCTGCATCTGCCACGGCTTGCCGAGCTTCGGGTAGGTCAGGCCGGCCCGCAGGTCGGAGATGTGCCCCACCGGTCGGGTGTGGGCGCCCTTGAACTGCGTGAGCGGCTTCTCCGGCTGGTCGTCCGCCGGCTGACCGGCCTTCTTCGACGTGGACGCCTTCGGCTTATGGCTCGGGCTCGGGCTCGAGCTCGCGGTGTGGTCCGACTTCTTGCCGGCGGTCAGGAAGTACGCTCCGCCCGCCGCGACCAGGCCGACGACGAGCACGCCCACCACGGCCAGCAGCGGCCGTTTGGACCGGCCCTTCTCCTCGAAGCCGTCGTAGCCGTCATAGCCGCCGGTCGGCGGAGCCGTCGGTCCCCCGGCGGCGCCGTCGCCGTTCTGCTCCCGCATCCAGTCCGGCAGCCGCAGGTTGCCGCTGCTCGGCTTGCCGGGCTGGGGCGGCGGGCCGGACGGGCCGATCGGCCTGTCCCACATCGCCGGGTCGTCGCCGTGCGAGAAGAAGTCGTTCTCCGCGGCCTGGTCCTCGGCCGACACCGGACCGCCCGCCGGGGACGGCGGGACTCCGGGCGCGCCCTGGAACGCCTCGGGACCGGGGAAAGGCCGGGACGGGGCGACGTCGTCGTACGGCTGCGGGCCGGCGGCCGGCGGTCCGGCCGGCGTCGCCGGGCCCGCCACGCCGTCGCCGGGGCCGAGCAGCGACTCGAACGAATAGGGCTCGGACGCCGGGCCCGGACCCGCGCCGTCGGCCGCAGGGCCGGTGTCGACGCCGGCCGCGCGCGTCGGATGAGCGGGGGCGAACCCGAACGACGGGTCCGCCACCTCGTACCCGTACGTGGCGTCCCGCGCGTCGTACGGGGCGACCTGCGGAGTCTCGGCCCCGAAGGGCGGCGTGGATCCGGTGGGCTCGGTCTCGGGCCGGACGGGCTCGTTCGGGCCGGAGGAGTTCTCCACCGTCCGGTGGCCGAACGACGGCGTCTCCTCCTCCGGCACGGACGGGAACGCCGTCGTCGGCTGGAAGGAGAGCTCCGGCTCGGCCGGCGGCTCGGCGCCGAACGAACCACCGCGCTCGGCCGGCGGCTCGGCACCGAAGGAACCACCGGCGGAGAAGGAGCCGGTCGGCTCGGCGGACGGGCCGGCGCCGAACTCGGCGGGCGCGCCGAAGCCACCGGACGCGCCGGACTCACCGGAGCCGTCGGGTGCGGGCGTCCCGGGGTCGGCGGGCTCGAACGGCGCGCGCTCCCGGCGCGCCGCCTGCGGAGCCTGCTCGGACGCCGAGACCGTGGGGAACCCGCCCGTCGGCGCGTCGTCGTCCGCCCAGGAGCCGGGCTGGCCGCTCACCGGCGGGAACGCCGACGCCGCGGAGTCTCGTCCGCTGACCTCGGGAAGCGGCCCCGTCGGCTCATCCTGTTCGGAATACGGGCCGCTATGGCTGTTCGCCGGACGCCACTGCCCGGGGCTTCCCTGATCAGACATGCCGCACAGGTTACGTGAAGATCAACAATTCTCGCGTCGAACACTAATTACGGCCAGGCCACAGCTTGTTAGCCGCGGCATGGCGTCACCGTGACGTCCGTCTCACGCCTGAGTGTCCGCGAGAGCACCATGATCGGGCGGAATTCCCGGCCTGGCAAGCCTTTCACGCGCCAGCAGCGTACCGCCGGCCACCGCACCGGGCATGGCCAACACGGAACCGACCGGAATGAGGAAGGTCACGAACACCGCCACGCCGAATCCCAGGGACAGCCCCCGGTCGCGGCGCAGGAGCGCGAAGCGTTCGCGCCGCCGCACCCCGCGGCGCTCCAGCGCGATCGACGTCAGCTCGAACGTGAGGAAGTAGCCCGACACGCACGCCGCGATGACGGGGACGACCGTCTGGCCGACGACCGGCAGGAGGCCCAGGACGAAGAACAGCACGGCGAAGAGCGCGGTCACCGTCCCGACGACGACCCCGTCCGCGATGGCGCGCGCGAGCTGCCGCAGCAGCGGAACCCGGGCCTCCGGAGGCAGCCCGCCCGCGCTCTCCTCCACCCGCCCTGACAGGCTCTCGTAGAAGGGATCGCCGACGATCAGGGTCACGGCGGTGAACGTGACGATCGCGATCATGATCGCGGCGCCGAAGACGAGGACGGCAATCAGCCCGCGCGTGGCGCCCCGCGCGGCCTTCGACCAGTGATCGGCGAACGGGCTCATCGCCTTCGCCAGATCCCAGTCGTAGTGGGCCAGGACCACGAGAGCGGCGACGTAGACGGCGAGGACGATCAGCGCCGGAATCAGGCCGAACAGCCATTGTTTCGGGCGCCGCGCGACCCATGCCATGCCTCGCAGGAAATACCGGACTCCGGTCGCCAAATCTCGCACGCGCCCACATTAGAGCCCGAACACCGTCTGACACCCTCACCGCGCGTACGTGGCGGGCCTCGGCGCGCGCGTCGCCGCGCGTTCGGCCGCGCGCCGGACACCCCGCAGCATCCCGCCGAAGACGATCTCGTGGCACGGCCGGATCGCCCACCAGTAGAGATGGCCGAACAGACCGTGCGGACGGAACACCGCGCGCTGCCGGTACCAGGTCCGCCCGCCCCGCTCCTCGACGCCCAGCTCCAGCCAGGCGAGGCCCGGCAGCCTCATCTCGGCCCGCAGACGGAGCGACACGCCGGGGATCAGCTTCTCGACCCGCCAGAAGTCCACCGTGTCACCGACGCGCAGCCGGCGCGGGTCGCGCCGCCCCCGACGGCTCCCGACGCCGCCGACCAGCCGGTCGATGCCGCCTCGGACCGCCCAGGCCGTACGCCAGGAGTACCAGCCGGCGTCCCCGCCGATGCCCTCGATGACCCGCCACAGCACGTCCGGAGGCGCCGCGACCGGCGACTCGCGGACGTCGGTGTACCGGGTGCCGCCCGCCCACGCGGGGTCGGCCGCCGACGGGTCGCTGGGCGACGCGGCGGCCGAGTCCGGAGTCGTGGCCTCGGCCTCGTGGGCGCGCCGGAGCGCCAGGCGCATCGCGTCGTCGAAGCCGGTCGGCCCGCCCGGCGGGTCGGGCACGAACCGCCGGATGTCGCGCTCCCGGCAGACGACCTCGTTGGACTGGGACTCCACCAGGGGCCGGGCCAGGCCGCCGGGCACCGGGGTGACCAGGCCGACCCACAGGCTCGACAGGTGCGCGGTGAGGATGGGGACCCGCACGACGACGCGGCGCGGCAGCCCGGCCAGCGCCGCGTACCGGCGCATCATCTCCTCGTACGTCAGCACGTCGGGGCCGCCGATGTCGAAGGTCCGGTTCACCGACGGCGGCAGCGCCGCGCATCCGACGAGGTACCACAGCACGTCGCGCACGGCGATGGGCTGCGTGCGCGTGCGCACCCACCGGGGGGTCACCATCACCGGCAGCCGCTCGGTGAGGTATCGCATCATCTCGAAGGAGGCCGAGCCGGAGCCGAGCACGACCCCCGCGCGCAGCGCGGCCGTCGGCACGCCGGACGCCAGGAGGATCGCGCCGACCTCCGCCCGGGACCGCAGGTGCTCCGAGAGACCGCCGTCACCGGCCGGGACGAGCCCGCCCAGGTAGACGATCCGGCCGACGCCCGCCTCCAGGGCCGCCGTCCCGAACGTCCGCGCCGCCCGCCGGTCCCGCTCCGCGAAGCCCGGACCCGATCCGAGCGCGTGCACCAGGTAGTACGCGACCGCGACCCCCTCGAGGGCCGTCCGGACCGCCGCCGCGTCCAGGACGTCCGCGCGGGCGACCTCCACCCGCCCGAACCACGGCCGGGCGCGCAGCCGCTCGGGAGAGCGCGCCAGGCACCGCACCCGGTACCCGGCGCCGAGCAGTTCGGGCACCAGCCGGCCGCCGATGTACCCGGTCGCCCCGGTCACCAGGCACAGTCCCCGGTCCTCGCCGCTCACCGCTCACCCCCGGACCGCGCCCGGTGGAACCGCTCGCGTCCCTCGTCGAGATCGATCACGGGATCCGGGTAGTCCAGTCGCCGGCGCACCTCCGCGGGCAGGAGCCACGGGCGGTGCACGGCGGCTCCCTCGATCTCGGCGAGCTCCGGCACCCACCGGCGCACATAGTCGCCGCGCCGGTCGAACCGCCGCGCCTGCACGAGAGGGTCGATCACCTGGTTCGGCCGGGTGCTGGCGCCGGTCCCGGCCACCCACTGCCAGTTGAGCTGGTTGTTCGCCACGTCCCCGTCGACCAGCAGGTCGAGGAAGTGCCGCGCGCCCACCCGCCAGTCGACGTACATGATCTTGGCCAGGAAGCTCGCCGTGATCAGCCGCCCGCGATTGTGCATCCAGCCCTGCTCCGCCAGCTGCCGCATCGCCGCGTCGACCAGCGGATATCCGGTGCGCCCCCGCCGCCAGGCCGCGACCGCCGCCTCCTCGGTCCGCCAGCGATCGCCCCGGGGCCGGTAGTCCTCGTGCGCCACCTCCGGATGGTCCGCGAGCAACTGCCGGTTGAAGTCCCGCCAGGCCACCTGCCGTACGAACGCCGTGGCGCCGGGACCGCCCACCGCGGTGGCCCGGCGCACCAGTTCGACGGCCGACAGGCACCCGAAGTGCAGGTACGGCGACAGCCGGGACGTGGCGTCCCCGGCGAGGTCGTCGTGCCGGTCGGCGTACCGCGTGACCGGCCCGTCCAGCCAGGCGGCCGCCCGCCGCCGCCCCTCGTCCTCCCCGCCGCGCGGCAGTACGGGCGAGGGAGCGCCGTCGGCCAGGTCGGCGCCCGACGGCAGGCGCTCGGACCGTACGGCCGGGACCGGCACCTTGTCCGGATCGGCCAGCGGCTCCCGTACCGGGACGTCGCTCCACTTCCGGAAGTAGGGAGTGAAGACCGCGAAGTGCCCACGGGACGCCGGAGTGATCGCGCCCGGCGGGACGACGACGGTGACGGAGTCGTGGACGCACAGCCTCCGGCGCGAGGATTCCAGCACGCGCCCGAGTCGCGCCTCGCGCCGCTGCGCGTACGCGCTGACGTCCCGCGCCAGATGCACCGAACCCGCCCCGGTCTCCTCGGCCACCCGCGCGACCTCGGCCACGACGTCGCCCCGGCGCACCACGAGACGACCGCCCCGCCGGCGCAACGCGCCGTCCAGATCGGCCAGGCAGTCGGCGAGGAAGGCCGCCCGGTTGGGAACCACGAACCCGGCGTCCCGCACCCCGTCGTCGACGACGAACAGCGGCACCACCTGATCCGCCGCATCCAACGCCGCGCGCAGGACCGGATTGTCGTGAACCCGCAGGTCGGCCGTGAAGAGACAGATCGCAACGGACATATCACTGATGGACATTCCCCACCCGGCGCCATCCCAACGCGTGCCGAGCGGCGAGGCGGGCGCCCCCGGCATGCGCCGGGGGCGCCCTGCGGTCAGATCACCGCGGGTTGGCGGCGTCGGCTGAGGACCGAGTGCCCCCAGCCCACCACCAACGGCATGAGACACACCACCTCGGCCACAGAGCCCACGGCCGGAAGCCACAGCTCGATGACCCAGGAGGCGGCGAGGAGCCCGAGACTCCAGTGCGCCGCGGAGGCCAGGTACGGCAGCTCGTCCAGCTTCTGGACGAGGCTGACGGTCAGGATCCGCATCACCAGGACGCCGGCGAGCACGCCGAGAACGATGTCGACGAGGTGACTGGAGGCCGAGTACGTCCCGACCCACATGTCGATCGACAGCGCGGCCTCGAACAGCTCGACTCGCACGAACCCCTTCCCTCCCCCGGCCCCAGGCTTCTGCCCGAGGTCCTCACTCCTGCGCTCACTGAACTTGATCGCCCCGAAGGCCGCCATGCCCAGCACGCCGAGGAGCAGGAACGTCCAGGAGAACCAGAAGGACCCGATCGCGAGCAGGGCCAGGACCCCACCGATCGTCCCGATCTTGTACCACCGAGCGAACCGCTCGATGTGCTTCTCGATCCCCAGCCACACGCGGTTCTCCTTGTCGGCGAAGAACCACATCACGGCCAGGGCGATGAAGCCCACCCCCAATGCGACGATCTGGGGGTGGACGCCCTCCAGCAGGAGGGAGTAGCGCTCGGGCTGGCCGATCAGCTGATAGACGCCCCACGGGTTTCGCCCCGCGCACAAGGCGACGATCAGCGGCGGGATCGTCACCAGTTCGATCAACTGGATGACGATGCCCGCGGTGAGGTAGACCCTCATCCACCATCCGAGGCTCTGCACCTTCTTCGCGATGACGACGAGGTTGTCGACGCCCGCGAGGAAGACGACCAGGGCCACGTCGAACGGGCCCATGCCACGGAAGCAGACGAAGCTGACGAGTAACCCCACCGGCACGGCCAGGGCGGCCAATTTTCGAGGCACGAAAGGCCCCTCTCTGCTCTGTACGAGGTCCTTACGGACCGCGAGCCGCTTTTGTGCTCGCGCAGAAGACCGTGCGCGCAGAAGACCCGCGGGCAAGTCCGCGGAGGTGAGGAACTCTCGGCGACCGCACGGCCGCCCGACCCCGAAAACCAGAAAAGCCGCCGACCCGACCAGGTCAACGGCTGAACTCTCCCGCCCGGAGGCCGACAGGTGACGGCCGCCGGCAGGGGCGGGGGAAGGCCCCAAGCGAACGACGAACGGCCACCCCCAGGGGGCGTGGGGGGCGAAGCCCCCCACCTCGGGGGCCCGGGGGTCGTCCCCCGGAAGAAATGACGAAGGGCCGGCGGGGAAGGAAGCCGCCAGGCTTCCGACCACACCGACCCCAGGTCCGAGTGGAGGTGGCGGGAATCGAACCCGCGTCCTTCAGTACCAAGACAGGGCTTCTCCGGGCGCAGCCTGCTAGTCGTTTTCTCAGCCCCGGCGCTCACGCAGGCGTGTCGCCGACGGGCTCAGCCACTGTTAGGCTTCCCTGTCACTCCCGTGGCCGGGGCGGCAGGTTGAGTCTCCTAGCGATGCCAGGTCCTGGGCCGGAGACAGTCCCAGGCTGACAAGTTCGCTACCTAGCCTCAGGCGGCGAGGGCGAACTGAGTGCGCTTAGAGTTGGCACTTGTTGTTTTGCGGTCACAGGATTTACGAGGTCACAACCGCAACCCTCGGCCCGCTTCCCCGTGTCTCGACATACCGAAGTCGAAACCGGTCACCCCCTCTTGAGTTGTCAACCGGGCACCGAAGCACCCGTCGCGTCGACCGTACATCTTCAACGCCGGGGATGCCAACGTGATTCCCGCCGACGGACTTCTGGCGGGCGGTGGAGGTTCGACCGGCCCATGACAGGGGCCGGAAAGACGAGAACCCCCGTGGGTGTGAACTAGGCACACCCACGGGGGTGACCGGCAGGGTCGGGCCGGTCCGGACGACAGAGCCTCCCCCGAGACGAGGCTCTGGTCTCATCACGGCGACTGAGTCCGCAACCCCCCAAGCGGTGTCTCAGTCACTTGTTAAGACGCCCGGTCACGCGCGGATGGTTGCGGCCCGAGAGTCAAGAAATGACAAAGCCGTCACGCCGGTCACAACGCCCGCCCGCGCACCTCACGTCGATGCCGCGTCCTGGGCCACGGGTCAGCGCTTCGCCTTCAGGAACGTGGCGGCCAGGCTCGCCGCCGAGACCTTGCCCTCGACGGCGATCGCGAGGGCCACGTCCTGCCGGTACCCGACGAACCAGGAGACGACCTTGCCGTTGCCGTACGGCACCGTCGCGGTGACACCGGCCACCGGCCTGCCGGAGACCTTCGCCTGCTGGGCGGCTCCGCTCCTGACGGACGTGCTCATGAGGCTCTGCAGCGTCGTGACCCCGTCGGTCGCGCCCAGCGGCTGGGCCTGCATCCGCGGCGGGGAGTCCTGTAGGAGCTGCGGCGGCCGCCAGGTACCGACCGCGACCGCGCCGGCGACCAGCGCCATCGAGAGCGGGCTGACCTCGATCTTGCCCTGCCCGACCATCTCGGCGGCGCGCTCGGCGGTGCTGGAGGGCGTCGGCACCGAGCCGGAGAACGACGGCACCGGCAGGCTCCACGGCGTGCCGAGCCCGAAGCGCGCCGCGCTGGTGCGCAGGTCCTGCGGGGCGATGTCGCGGTACAGCGCGGCGAACGCCGTCGTGCAGCTCACCGCGAAGTTGGCGTTGAAGGTCCGGCCCACCCTGCCGTTGTAGGTGAAGCTCTGCCCGCCGATGGTCTGCGTACCCCGCTTGCACGGCGGCGAGTCGATCTTCTGGCCGTTCTGCAGGAGCGCCCGGGTCGTCACGATGCTGAACGTCATTCCCGGCGGGTAGTGGCCGTTCAGGGCGGCGCTGCTCGGCTGCGAAGGCTCACCGGACTGGCCGGCGTCGCTCTTGTGCTGCGCGGCGATGTTGTCCGCCGCCGCGAGGATCTTGCCCGTGGCCGGATCGATCGCGGCGAGGGACGCCGGGTAGGAGACCTTCCCGAGGGTGTTCTCGGCGGCGTCCTGCGTCCTGCGGTCGATCGTCGTGGCGACCGGCTGGCTCTGGTTACCGCGGACCTCGTACAGGGGGGGCTTCAGGTTGGAGCCCGAGGGGTCCTGCGCCACGACCTGGACGGTGGGGGTGCCGGCGAGCCTCCGCTGTTCCAGTACCTGGAGCCCGGAGACGCCGACCGTGTCACCGGGCTGGTACGGCGCGCCGACCTGCTGAAGGCGTTCGGCGGTGGCGGGTCCCAGCTTTCCGACGATCTCGTCGGCGACCGCGGGCGCGACGTATGCCGGCTTGGTCTTCGCCTCCACGCCGGGCACCTGCCGGAGCTGCGCCGCGTCGCCGGCCTGGGCGGGGATCTGGAGGGTGACGAGCGGCAGGAACTTCTGCGGCGGCGCGGACCGCACGTGGGCGATCACGCGGTCCTTGTCCAGGTGGGTGATCTTCGACAACTGGCCGAGCGTCTGATCGGCGTTCGCGAGCCTGCCGGGCGTCACGCCGAAGACCTCGACCTCGACCTTCTTGAGCAGCGTCTTGGCCCTGTTGTCGACGATGGGCTGACGCGTCGGCGTCGTGGTGACGATCGCGAGCCGCTGACCCTGGCCGAGCTGCGGGTGGATGATCGACGGGCTCCAGGTGACCTTCCACTTGCCGTTCGTCCGGTGCAGCCGCATCGAGCTGCCGTAACTCCACGGCTGGCCGCCGTCGCCCAGGTCGATGCTGACCGAGAACTGGGCGGTCGCGTCCTCGCCGTTCTGCCGCACGCGGCCGAGCGCGAGGCGCAGCGACGCCAGGTCGAGCTGGGACGGTACGGCGCCGAGGACCGCCGCGACCTTGGTCCGGTCGCCGTCGGTCTGCTTCGCGGCGGTGCCGTAGTTGCCGTTCTGCCAGGCCACCAGGAAGTCGCGGATCGTCGGCAGCGGCGAGGGCTCGGCGAAGCAGCCCGCGCTCGCGGTCGTGACCAGCAGGGCCGCGGCCAGTCCGGCCGCCGACCGGAGCCGTCGGATACCCACCCTCAGCGCCTCCGCAGCCGTGCGGCGCGAGCCCGCTCCATCTCCCGGGCGGCGTCCCGCTTGGCGATGTCCTGCCGCTTGTCGTACTCGCGCTTGCCGCGCGCGACCGCGATCTCCACCTTGGCCTTGCCGTCCTTGAAATAGAGGGCGAGCGGGACCAGCGTACGGCCGGGCTCGTTGGTCTTAGCGATCAGCTTGCCGATCTCTCGGCGGTGCAGCAGCAGCTTCCGGGGACGACGCGCCGCGTGGTTGGTCCACGTCCCCATCGTGTATTCGGGAATGTGCACTCCCTCGAGCCAGACCTCTCCGTCGCGGATCAGAGCGTACCCGTCCGTGAGGTTGGCCCGTCCGGCGCGCAGCGACTTCACCTCGGTGCCCATCAGCACGAGGCCCGCCTCGTAGGTGTCCTCTATGTGGTAATCGTGACGCGCACGCTTGTTCTGCGCGATCAGTTTGCGTCCCTCTTCGCGTGGCAATGACTCAGCCTCGGTCCTTCTTCGGCAGGGTTGCCGAGAGCCCGCGCACGACCGTGAGCGCGCGTCGCTCGGCCTCCCGGGGTGGGCGGTTCGCGTTCACCGCGACGTCGGGGTCGATCCCGGACCCATCGAGGTTACGGCCACTCGGAGTCCGATATCGACCGACGGTGACTTCGATCGCGGATCCGTCGGCCAGCCGCAACGGCTCCTGCACCGACCCCTTTCCGAAGGTACGCGATCCGACGATCACTGCGCGATCTCGATCACCCAATGAGCCCGCGACGATCTCGGCCGCGCTGGCCGTGCCGCCGTCGACCAGGACGACGAGCGGGACCGCGGTGTCACCGCCCGGATCCGCCATGAGCCGCTCCGGCGGGGTCCCGGCGCGTTCGAACGTCGCCACGAGGCCGCCCGGCAGGAACACCGACGCGGTGTCGACCGCCTCGTCCAGCAGACCGCCGGGGTTCGCCCGCAGGTCGAGCAGCACGCCGCCGGGGCGCCGGGGCCGGCCGGTCACCGCCGCGCGCACCTCACGTCCGACTCCCCGCGTGAACGCCGCGATCCGGATCACCACCACACCGTCGGCGGTGAGGGACGCGCTCACGTCGTGAGAGGCCATGGCCGTCCGCACGAGCGCGAACCGCAGGGGCACGCCGTCGCGGCGCACCGCGAGGCCCACGCCGGTGGCGGGCCGGCCGCGCAGCGCGGCGGCCACGGTGGCGACCGTCAGGTCGCGGGTGGCGATGCCGTCGACCGCCGAGACGGCGCAGCACCCGCTCGACCACGGCGCGTTCCCGCTCCGGGTCCGAGGCCGGATCCGATCCCGCCCGCGCGGGATCGGCCACCGCCGGCTCGACCGCACGCGCGGCCGGCCGGGAACCCCGCCGGAGCGGGTCCCGCCGTGCCGACGCGTGAATGCCCGTCCCGCCCGACCCGGCGCCCAGGACGTACGCGCACGCGAGAGCGGCAGTGGCGGCCGCCCCACGGAGCACACGACCGGTCAGCCGGGTCATGCGAGGATTCTACGAGCGGACTGATCACCGGACCGGCATATCGCCGGGAGCAGCGTCAGATCTTGAGGTAGCGGCGCAGGGTGAGGAACGACGCCAAGGCGCAGAGCAGGATGCCGAAGCACATCGAGGCGACGATGACCCCTGTCACGTCGACCCAGCCCAGCGGCGTCGCGAACTGCAGGTTCTTCTGCAGCCTGCCGAGCAGGAAGACCTTCGAGAAGCTCAACAGGATGGCGGCGAACACGCCACCGACAAGACCCGCGATCGCGCCCTCGAGGACGAACGGCAGTTGGATGTAGATGTTCGAGGCGCCGACCAGCCGCATGATGCCGGTCTCCCGCCGCCGGTTGAACGCCGACAGCCGGATCGTGTTGGCCACCAGGAGCACGGCCGCGATGAGCTGGATCGCGGCGATGGTCAGCGCCGCCCACTGCAGACCACCGAGGATCTTGAAGAACTTCTCCAGGATGGCGCGCTCGTTGACGACCTGGTCGACCCCTGGCCGACTGTTCATCTGGGCGACCACCGCGGCGAAGTTCTTCGGATCCTTGAGCTTCACCCGGAAGGAGTCGGGGATGTCACCGGGCTGGATCGAGCCGGCGATGCCCGGGCTGTCCTTGAACTGCTGCTTGGCGCGCTCGTACGCCTCCTGCGCCGTCTCCTGGGTGACCTTCGCCACCTGCGGCATGCTCTCGAGCTGCTTCTTGATCTCGGCCTTCTGACCGGGCGACGGCTCGCTCTTGTGGCAGTTCGTGTTGGCGCTGAGCCTGTTGCACAGGTAGATCGAGACCTCGACCTTGTCCGACCAGTAGTTGTTGGACTTGTCGACCTGCATCTTCAGCAGCACACCGGTGCCGAACAGCGCCATCGCGATCGCGACGGTGACGACGAGCGCGATGGTCATCGTGAGGTTCCTACGGAGACCGATCCAGATCTCCTGAAAAACGAACTGTACCCGCATGCCTCGCTGTCCTTGGTCGTCCGGGTGTTGGTCGTGTCGGCGCGGCGGCGCGGTCTATCGAACGCCGCCGTACGCCTGGCCGGGTCTGCTACGCCTGGCCGACGGTCGGCTCAGACGCCGCCGTACGCCTGGCCGTAGACGCCGCGCGACTGGTCGCGCACGACGCGGCCGTCCTCCAGCTCGACCACTCGCTTGCGGAACGCGTCGACGATCGCCGCGTCGTGCGTCGCCATCACGACGGTCGTGCCGGTCCGGTTGATCCGGTCGAGCACCTTCATGATGCCGATGCTGGTCGCCGGGTCGATGTTCCCTGTCGGCTCGTCGGCCAGCAGGATCATCGGCCGGTTGACGAACGCCCGTGCGATCGCGACGCGCTGCTGCTCGCCGCCGGACAGCTCGTCGGGCATCCGGTGGGCCTTGCCCTCGAGGCCGACCAGGTCGATGACCTCGGGGACCACCTTACGGATGAAGCGTCGCGGCTTGCCGATGACCTCGAGGGCGAACGCGACGTTCTCGTAGACGTTCTTGTTGGGTAGGAGCCGGAAGTCCTGGAACACGCAGCCGATGCGGCGGCGCAGGTGCGGGACCTTCCAGTTGCTCAGGCGGCTCAGATCCTTGCCTGCGACCTGGATACCGCCCTGGGTCGGCCGCTCCTCCTTGAGGATCAGGCGCAGGAAGGTCGACTTGCCGGACCCGGAAGGCCCGACGAGAAAGACGAACTCGCCCTTCTCCACGGCCACGTTGACACCCTGCAGGGCCGGTCGACTCTGGTGCGAATAGACCTTGGTGACGTTATCGAAGTGGATCACGGCTGCATCACGACGTGCCAGTCTAGGGGCTGGGGGACGGCGACGACTGTCTTTTCGTCGACAGACGCCCTGCCGCGGCTTCCCGGCTTGGCGGGCCGATTGGCCAAGCAGCAGTCTAGAGGGGAGACTGGCATGGATCGTCCAACTTGGGTACACCGAGGAAAAGCAACCGGGCATCACGGACACCCGCCGCCGAAGACGGCGGGCCACCGGCCAGGAGCGCTTAGGCTGAACGGATTCCCGCCGAACGTTCAGGAAGGAGCCGGATGAGCTGCGAACATCTGATCTGCGCGCGATGCTCGGGCCCCGTCGTCGAGGGGCGCTGCCCCGCGTGCCGCGCGGCACGGGCGGAGGTGCACCGTACCGGGCCGTTCGGCCTGTCCCCCATCGTGATCGGCGCCCTGATCCTGGCGCTGACGCTGCTGATCGCGCTCAAGCTGGGTCTGCACTGAGCGATCGCCCCGGCCCGCCGAGCCGTAGGCCCGGCCCGCTGAGCGATAGGTCACTCCGGGCTGCTGAGCGCTGGGTCGCCCCGGCCCGCCGCCGCCCGGCCGTCGGTCACCGACGGGCCGAGCGCGTGGTCGGTCAGTCCTGCTCGCCGGCCTCGCGGCGGCGCATCCAGCGGATCTCGGCCTCGATGAACTCGTCGATGTCGCCGTCGAGGACCGCCGTGGGGTTTCCGGCCTCGACACCCGTGCGCAGGTCCTTGACGATCTGGTACGGATGCAGGACGTAGTTGCGGATCTGCGTGCCCCAGGAGCTCGTCGTCTCGCCGCGCAGCTCGTTCATCCGCTCGGCCTCCTCCTGCCGCTTGCGCTCCAGGAGTTTGGCCTGCAGCACCGTCATCGCGGTCGCGCGGTTCTGCAGCTGGCTGCGTTCGTTCTGGCAGGAGACGACGATGCCGGTCGGCAGGTGGGTGATCCGCACCGCCGAGTCGGTGGTGTTGACGCCCTGCCCCCCGGGGCCGCTCGACCGGTAGACGTCGATGCGCAGCTCGTCCTCGGGGATGTCGACGTGGTCGGTCTGCTCCACCACCGGGACCACGTCCACGCCGGCGAACGAGGTCTGCCGGCGGCCCTGGTTGTCGTACGGGGAGATCCGGACCATGCGGTGGGTGCCGTGCTCGCCGCGCAGCGTGCCGTAGGCGTACGGCGACTTGACCGTGAAGGTCGTCGACTTGATCCCGGCCTCTTCGGCGTAGGAGGTGTCGTAGACCTCGGTCGGGTAGCCGTGGCGCTCGGCCCATCGGATGTACATCCGCTGCACCATCTGGGCGAAGTCGGCGGCGTCCACGCCACCGGCCTGCGAGTTGATCGTGATCAGCGCCTCACGGGAGTCGTACTCCCCGGACATGAGGGTGCGGACCTCGAGCTGCTCGATGTCCTTGCGGAGCGTGCCGAGCTCCCGCTCCGCCTCGCCGCGGGTGTCGTCGTCGCCCTCCTCCGAGGCCAGCTCGAACAGCACGGCGGCGTCGTCGAGCCGGCTGCGCAGGCCCTCGACCTTGCCGAGCTCGCCCTCGAGGTAGGACAGCCGCCGGGTCACCTGCTGGGCGCGGTCCTGGTCGTTCCACAGGTCGGGATCGGCAGCCTGTTCGCGCAGCTCCGCGATGTCACGGCGCATCGAGTCGAGGTCGAGGACGGTCTCGATGCCGGTGAGCATCGAGCCGAGCTCCTTCATCTCTTCCGAGGGATCCATGGCTGCCACGTTCGAAAGCCTACCCGTGCCCGTACTCTCCGCGTACGCGCTCCGTCGGTCTTCGCCGACCCCGGAACCGGACCGCGCCGAAAGGCAGTCAGAGATCCCTGGCATACTCTGCCCGATAGCTGTAGCGAAGGCACGGGGTACATGAACAAGGCGGTTACGTCCACGCTCGTGGCGGTGCTCACCATCACCGCCGCCGCGGGGTGCTCGGGCAAGCCACACCGCACCGTACGGACGACCCCGGTCGCCGCCGAGAGCAGCCCCGCTCCCGAGCCGCTGACGCCCGACGTCGCGGCCAAGGCGTTCCACTCGTTCGTCAACAACGACGACGTCGCGCGGGCCAGCGGAGACGAACGGCTCTCCCTGTGGTGGACCAGTGAGGGGCAGTCGCAGCTCACGGCCGCGGCGTTCCGCCGGGCCGTGGCCGCCGGCGACCCGGTCCCCCGCTACCGCTACGAATCACCGGTCTTCTACGTGCCGCGCCTGCTGCTGACGGGGCCGCAGTGGTTCGTGGTGAGCGCGCGCCGGACGACCACGGACGGCAAGGACCCCCACACCGTGTACATGGGCTTCCTGCGGTCCAAGGCGGTCCAGCGCTGGCGGCTGAGCCTGCTCGCCGTGCTGGACGACAAGCAGAAGCAACCGAAGATCGCGGTTGACTCCGAGGGCTACGCCAAGGCCCTGGCCACCTTCGACAACGCCCTGCTGATCCCGCCACGGCTGGTGCCGTCGATCCAGGCGACGCTCGCCGAGGAGGGCCCGCAGAACGTCGCCGCCCAGGTCATGCGCGCCGGGAAGTACACCACCGGCTACTACACCACGGACCAGAAGGCGATGAAGAACAAGAAGCAGAAGAAGGCCGGGGTGCGCAGCAGCGCCGTGTACGCCGCGACCTCCTTCCCGATCTTCCCGCTGGCGACCGCGGACGGCGGCGGGCTGGTGCTGTACGCCCTCAGCCGTGACACGGTCATCACCAAGAGCAAGAGCAAGCCCGGCCGCCTGCCGGTCCCCGATGACGCCGTGCCGTTCCTGAACTCCGGCCCCGTCAAGAACGAGATCGACGTCAGCCAGACGATGCAGTACGTCGCGGTGGTCCCGGCCAAGCCCAAGAAGGATGACGGCACCGTCAAGGCGCAGATCATCGGCGCCGATGGCGGCACCGTCAAGGCGGCCGTCCCGGCCAAGTAGCCCTCAGGACCTAGGACGCCTGGGCCGAGGCCAGGTCGAAGTCCTCGATCAGCGTGGTCGCGCGGCCGCGTACCGGCAGATACGTGACGGCCCGCCAGATCCAGGCGGCCGTCACCCGGTGCCCGGTCCTGCCGTGAAGGTAGGTGCGGACGTCCGCCGGCAGCACCGCGACGTCGCCGCTTCCTGTCGCCGTGTAGGTCGTCGTCCGCCGCACCGAGTAGCTCACGATCGCCCCGCCGTCGCCGGTCCGCAGCGCGTAGACCGGATATCCGGTGGGCGAGGACCGGCCCGTGACGACCACGTCGTGGTCGCGCAGTTGCTTCTCCTGGCGGGCCTCGGCGGTCCGCCACCCGCGGGCGACGTCGGTCGGTCTGATCGTGTCGTCGTCACCGCGATCGAGGTACGCGCCGTGCGCCGCCGGCAGTGCGGCCGGTGTGGTCGCCAACGTGCTGGTGCCCGGATCGACCGCGACGGCGTAGCCCTGCTCGTCCGTGGCGATCCGGGGCGGTGGGCCGTGGAAGTAGAGCCGGCTCGACAGCCGCCACGCGGACTTCGCGCTCTGCTGCGAGAACACCGCGAAGATCGGGCGTTCGGCGCCGCCGCGCCGCTCCAGCGCCGACACCGCGAACCACCGCGGCAGGCCGCGCAGCCGCGGGACGTACATCACGGGATTGCGCAGGGAGATCGCCCCGGTGCGCGGCGGCCGCCCGCCGCCGAGCCGCAGGGTGGCCTCGGCGGTGGCGCCGAGCGCGTCGGTGCCCACCTCACGCCACTCCTTCGCGTCGCCCGCCGTGACCGCCCGGTTGTAGTGGCGGACGTAGGCGGCGAGGACCTGCGCCGACGCCTCGGCCGAGACGGCGGGCGCCGCGGTGTCACCGGCGGCGTCGCCGTCGTCGTCGTGACCGCCCTGGCAGCCGGCGAGCAGGAGGATCGCCAGCACGGCCGGCGCGACACGGCGGTGACGCATGCCCGAATTCTAGGAGGCGGTCGCCTGGATCGCCTTTCGGTAGCTTCCGACGACCTGGGCGGCGCCCTGCGGGGGCACCACGGCGAGGTACTGGGTCAGCGCGGTCGTGTCCAGGTGCCGGCGGACCTTGCCGCTGATCAGACCGGCCAGGTCGCCGCCGTTGCCGATCAGCCCCGGCTTGGCCAGGTCGTAGCTCTCGCTCTGCCGCACGACGTACCAGACGAGGGCGCCGCCGTCGGTGGTGCGCAGCGCGAACGCCTGCTGCCGGTCCGGCCGGAAGTCGGAGGCGAGCGTCACGCCCCGGCGCTTGAGCGCGGACTCCGCCTTGACCAGCGCGTCGTGCGCCTGGGTGGTGTACGGACCGGGCGCCATGCCGGACGTGCCGCGGGTCAGCGTGGCGGCGTGCACCGCGGCGACCTTCCCGGGCGCGGGCGCCGTCTTGCCATCGTCGGGCGCGACCGCGGTGGCGTAGCCGTCCTTGTCCAGCGCGACGCCGGTGATCGTCGCGGCGGGGAACGGGTCGGCGGTGAGGAGCCAGGGGCCGCTGGGTCGCTCCTGGGTGAAGACCAGGGCGTGCCGGGTCTTGCCGGCGGTGGCGACGACCGCGAACCACTTGGGGAACCCCGTCTGCCGGGGGATGTAGTAGGCCGGGGCGCTGTAGACGAAGGGCGCGTACTTCTCTCCGGCCGCCGTGCGCCGCCGGTACTCGGCGCGGTCCATGTCGAGCTGGGCGCCGGTCTCGACGGTGGCCAGCAGCTTCTCGTCGGACGTGCCGTTGGCCCGGTTGTTGACGGACTGATAGTGGGCGAGCAGCTGCGCGGCCCGGTCCTTGGGCACGGCGGGCGCGGCGATCGCCGGCGAGCCGCCGCACGCGGCCAAGGGCAGCAGGACGACCGTCAGGGCGGTGAGGTGTCGAAGCATGCGGACCAGATTCGCACAGTGATCATTCGGTCACCGTGCGAATCCGTAAAGAATCTCCGGTCGGTGGAGGACGCCCCCGGCGCTCGCCCGGGGGCGTCCTCCCCCGCCGGGTCAGCCGGGCAGCGTGCTGGCCGTCACGAGCGTGCGGATCGCGCGCAGCGCCACCGACAGGGTCGCGATGCCGAAGCTGTCGCTCTCCCAGATCTCTCCGAGGGTCTGCGCCGCGCGCGAGACGGCGGCGCTGTTCTTCTCGGCCCAGATCGCCAGGCGTTCCTCCGGATCCGCGCCGGGCTCGCTGGTGACCAGCACGTCGCGGGCGAGGGCCGCGTGCGCGGCGTACAGGTCGTCGCGCAGCGCCGATCGGGCCATCGACTGCCAGCGGTCGTCGCGCGGCAGCGCGATGACGCGCTCGCGCAGCCGGGCGATCTGCAGGCGGTCGGCCAGGTCGAAGTAGACCTCGGCGGTCTCCTCGAGCGAGCGTCCCGTGCTGGTCGCGATCTCCACCAGGTCGAAGGTGGAGTAGGCGGGCACCATGATCGCGACCTGCTCGGCCAGCTCGCCCGGCACCCCGTCCTCGGCGAAGCGGTCGCGCCGCTCCTCGAAGCCCTCCAGGTCCCGGCCGGTGAGCAGCTTCGGCAGCTGTGGCGCGAGAATGGCCGCGCCCCCGGCGAAGAAGTCGACCGTCTCCTTCAGGTCGAACGGCATCCGCCGGTTGTGCAGCAGCCAGCGGGCGCCGCGCTCGGTCAGCTTGCGCGCCTCCAGGCGCATCCGGATCTGCGTGGCGGTGTCGACCTGGGACTCCAGGGCGTCCACCGAGCCCCAGAACCGCGGCATGTCGAACACCGCGCGCGCCACCAGGTAGGCGCGGGCGATGTCGGAGGACGAGGCGCCGGTCTCCTCGTTCATCCGGAACGCGAACGTCGTGCCGCTGTTGTTCACCAGGCTGTTCACGACGGACGTGGAGATGATCTCCCGGCGCAGCGGGTGCCGGTCCATGTAGTCCCGGAACCGCTCCCGCAGCGGCGTGGGGAAGTACTCCACGAGCCGGGTGGCCAGGTGCGGGTCGTCCGGCAGGTCGGAGGCCCGGATCTCCTCCTCCAGCGTCAGCTTGCTGTAGGCGAGGAGCGTGGCGAACTCCGGGCCGGTGAGGCCGAGGCCCGCCTGCCGCCGCTCGGCGAGGGCCTTGTCGTCGGGCAGGTCCTCCAGCCGCCGCTTCAGCTTGCCGTCCCGCTCGAGCTTGCGCATGTGGCGCGCGTGCACGTGCAGCATGGACGAGGCCTGCCTGCGGGCGGCGGCGAGCACGACGTTCTGCTGGTAGTTGTCGCGCAGCACCAGGTCGGCGACCTCGTCGGTCATCTGGAGGAACAGCGCGTCCCGCTGCTTGCGGGTCAGCTCGCCGTCGCGGACCACCTGGTCGAGCAGGATCTTGATGTTGACCTCGTGGTCGGAGGTGTCGACCCCGGCGGAGTTGTCGATGAAGTCGGTGTTCACCAGTCCGCCGCCGAGGGAGAACTCGATCCGGGCGCGCTGGGTGAAGCCCAGGTTGCCGCCCTCGCCGATCACCTTGCAGCGCAGCTCGGTGGCGTCGGCGCGCAGCCCGTCGTTGGCCCGGTCGCCGACGTCGGCGTTGTTCTCAGTCGTGGCCTTGACGTACGTGCCGATGCCGCCGTTCCAGAGCAGGTCGACGGGGGCGCACAGGATCGCGTGGATCAGCTCGTGCGGGGTCATCGCCGTGATGCCGTCGTCGATGCCGAGCGCCTCGCGCACCTGCGGGGTGATCGAGATCTTCTTGGCGGTGCGCGGGTGCACGCCGCCGCCCTTGGAGATCAGCGAGGTGTCGTAGTCGGCCCAGGAGCTGCGCGGCAGCGCGAACATCCGCGTGCGCTCCTGGAACGACGTCGCCGGGTCGGGGGCCGGGTCGAGGAAGATGTGCCGGTGGTCGAACGCGGCGACCAGCTTGATGTGCTCCGACAGCAGCATGCCGTTGCCGAACACGTCACCGGACATGTCGCCGATGCCGACGACGGTGAAGTCCTCGTTCTGCACGTCCACGCCGAGCCCGCGGAAGTGGTATTTCACCGACTCCCACGCGCCGCGCGCGGTGATGCCCATCGCCTTGTGGTCGTAGCCGACCGAGCCGCCGGAGGCGAACGCGTCGCCCAGCCAGAAGCCGTACGACGCGGCGACCTCGTTGGCGATGTCGGAGAACGTCGCGGTGCCCTTGTCGGCGGCCACGACGAGATAGGTGTCATCGCCGTCGTGCCGCACGACGTCCGGCGCCGGCACCACGTCTCCACCGACGAGGTTGTCGGTGATGTCCAGCAGGCCGCTGATGAACTGCTTGTACGACGCGACGCCCTCGGCGAGGAACGCCTCGCGGTCGCTCGGATCCGGCAGCCGCTTGCAGACGAACCCGCCCTTGGCGCCCGCCGGGACGATGACGGTGTTCTTCACCGCCTGCGCCTTGACCAGGCCGAGGATCTCGGTGCGGAAGTCCTCCTTGCGGTCGGACCAGCGCAGCCCGCCGCGGGCCACCGACCCGAACCGCAGGTGCACGCCCTCCAGGCGCGGCGAGTACACGAAGATCTCGAACTTCGGCCGCGGCTGCGGCAGGTCCGGGATCGCCTCGGGGTCGAACTTCAGCGACAGGTACGGCTTCGGCTTGCCGTCGGCGGTCCGCTGGTAGTGGTTGGTGCGCAGCGTGGCGCGGATCATCGCCAGGTAGCTGCGGAGGATGCGGTCCTCGTCCAGGCTGGAGACCAGGTCGAGCGCGCCCTCGATCTCCTCGGTGATGGCCGCGGCGAGCTCGTCGTGGGCCGCCGCGGACCGGTCGTCGCCGGCGTGGTTGAGCCGCGGGTCCAGCCGCGCCTCGAACAGCCGGACCAGGAGGCGGGCGACGCGCGGGTTGGCGACGAGCACCTCCTCGATGTACCGCTCGCTGAAGGTGGTCCGGGTCTGCCGCAGGTAGCGGGCGTACGCGCGCAGCACCATGGCGGACCGCCAGTCCAGGCCCGCGCGCAGCACCAGCGCGTTGAACCGGTCGCTCTCCACCTTGCCGTCCCAGAGCGCCTGGAAGGCCTCCTGGAACAGTTCCTTGACCTCGGTCTCGTGCACGTCGGGCGCCGGGTCGTACCGCAGGCCCAGGTCGTAGATCCACGACTCCCGCCCGTCGGCGCGGGCGATCTCGTACGGCCGCTCGTCCACGACCTCGACGCCCATCTCCTGCAGCAGCGGCAGGATCTGGGACAGCGAGATCGGCGGGCCGAGCCGGTAGATCTTCAGCCTGCGCTCGCCGGCCTGCGCGTCGTACGGCTCGTACAGGTTGATCGAGATCTCACCGGGCTCGGAGAGCTCCTCCAGCCGGGTGAGGTCGGCGCACGCCGTGCGGGCGGGGAAGTCGGCCTTGTAGCCCTCCGGGAACGCCTCGGTGTAACGCCGGGTGAGCGCGCTCGCCTGCTCCTCGCCGCACTGCTGGACGATCGCCTCGGCGAGGTCGTCGGTCCACGACCGGGTCGCGGCGATCAGGCGCCGCTCCAGCTCGGCCGGGTCCACCTGGGGCAGCGGGCGGCCCCGCTCCCCGCGGACGACGACGTGCAGCCGGGCGAGGATCGAGTCGCCGACCATCGCGCTGTAGTCGACGGAGACGCCCTCGTACGCCCGCAGCAGGATGTCCTGGATGCGCAGCCGGATCTGCGTGGTGTACCGGTCGCGGGGCAGGAAGACCAGGCACGACATGTACCGGCCGTACTCGTCCTTGCGGACGAACAGCTTGAGCTGCTTGCGCTCCCGCAGCCGCAGCACGCCGAGCGCGATCGGCAGCAGCTCGTCGACGGAGATCTGGAAGAGGTCGTCGCGAGGGTAGGTCTCGAGGATCTCGATGAGGTCCTTGCCGTCGTAGCTGTCGGCGGCGAGCCCGGCGCGGTACAGGACCTCCTCCACCTTGTGCCGCAGCACCGGGATGTGCTCGATGCTCTCGCTGTAGGCGGTGTGGGTGAACAGCCCGAGGAAGCGCCGCTCGCCGACGACCTCCCCGCTGTCACCGAACTTCTTGACCCCGACGTAGTCCAGGTACGCGGAGCGGTGCACGGTCGCCCGGGAGTTCGCCTTGGTGAGGATCAGCAACTGCGGCTCCCGCGCCTTCGACCGCACCTGCTGCGGCAGGGACGCGAAGCTCGTCGACTCCGCCTGGTCGGACCGCAGGATGCCCAGGCCGGTACCCGGGATCGCGCGCAACTGCTCGCCGTCCGGGCCCTCCTCCAGCTTGTACTCGCGGTAGCCGAGGAAGGTGAAGTGGTCGTCGGCCAGCCAGTCCAGCAGCTCGACGCCGTCGATGATCTCCCGATCGGACAGCGGCGGCCGCTTCTCGTTCACCTCGACCGCGATCGCGCCCGCCAGCGCGCGCATCTTCTGCTCGTCCTCGACGGCGGCGCGTACGTCGCCCAACACCCGCTGCAGGTCGGCCTCGAGCTCGTCCAGCAGCACGCGATCGCTCTGCCGGTCGATCTCGATGTGGATCCAGGACTCCTCCAGCACGAGGCCGTCGCCCTCGCCGACCGTCTGAAGGCTCCCGGTCACGTCACGGGTGACCTTCAACTGCGGGTGGACGATCAGGTGCGTCGCGAGCCGGTGCCGGTTGAGCTCCATGACCACCGAGTCGACGAGGTAGGGCATGTCGTCGGTGACCACCTGCACGACACTGTGCCCGGGGTCCCAGCCGTACTCCTCGATCGTCGGCGTGAACGCGCGCACCATGGCGCGTCCCTGCGGCCGCTCCTCGCCGAGGTGCCGGTGCACCATCGCCGGGCCGCACACGTCCACCGGGTCGCGGTCCAGCAGGTCCTCCGGCGCGACATGGCGGTAGTACAGCCGCAGATAGCCGAGGATGTCCCCGGCGTCCTGCCGAACCCCCGGCGTGTGCGTGCACGCCTGCGCCGCACGGCCCAGCAGTTCGTCCTTGGCGTCGTCGAGTCCACCGGTGCCGCTGACGTTGGCACTCGCGCTCATGCGCCCTCGCCCCTCATCTCAAGTCTCCCTCAGTACCTTCGCAAATCCAGTGCTTCACGTGGTCGCGGATACGGCGACCGTTGTTCCCGCCGTGGAGTGCCGAGAACGTGGTCGGCGACGGTGATCCCGTGGGCGGGGCGGTTCGGCGAGTCGCCAGAGGCCGTCACGACGGTCACGATCGTGCGTCGTCGCCGGAGAGCGCCTGCGTCCGGCGTCCCCGGCGGGCGGACCTTGATTACGCGGAAGGATTACGAAGCTACGCCCGGGCATGCGGGATCGGTGTCCGGACACGCCGGAACCGAACGCGGCCGCACCACGCCGTTGTGGTGTTGTGCTCACGGCGGCCAGGTTAACGCGAAAACGAGGATTGTCCGACCCGAATGAGACCCGGTCACCGGCCTCCGGTGCTGGTGGTGGCCCCGGAGTGGGCACCGGGCGCGGTCTGGGCGTTCGTGCCCTGATCGGTCGAGCCGGTCCCCGGCCCGCTGCCGCCCGTCCCGGTGCCGGTACCGGACCCGGTGCCGGTGCCCGTTCCGGTGCCCGTCCCGGTTCCCGTGCCCGGGCTGCTCGAGCCGGTCGAGTGCGTCGGGCTGGCCGAGTGCGTCGGGGTGCTGGAGGTGTGGGTCGGGGTGGGTGAGTGCGTCGGCGTCGGCGAGTACGTCGGGGTGGGCGAGTGGGTCGGGGTCGGCGAGTACGTCGGCGTGGGCGAGCGGTCCGACCGGGTCGAGGAGGGCGTGTCGACCGGCACGCCGGCGTTGCCCTGCCGGGTCTCGGAGGGGGACACGTGGCTCTGCGTGCCGTTCGGGTTGTACCCGGTGTTCTGCCCGGAGCGGCCGGCCGCGTTGGAGGTCAGGACCAGCCCGATCACGACCGCCGCGGCCGCGACGACCGCGGCTCCGGCGGCGGCGAGCCTCCGGCGGCCCCGGGACATCGTCGACCACCCGCCGGGACCGGCCGGTTCGGCGCCGGCCACGGGCGGGAGGAGCGACGAGATCCCTTCGCCGTGGACGGGCGGGACCGGCGAGGTCGGCTGCCCCGATACGGGCGGCAGGGCCGGCGACGTAGGCCCCTCCGCGCGGTAGGACGTGGGCTCCTCCGCGCGGTGAGCGGGCGGCCGGACCACCGTGACGGGGTACTTGTGGGCCGCGGCGCCGAGGCGCGGCGTCCCGGCGAGGGCCGTGCCGCCGGGCGGGGTCCGCTGGGCGGCGACCGTGGCCGCGTGCTCCAGCAGGTCGGCGGGGACCGTCAGGGGGCCCGCGTCGACGGCGACCGGCGGCAGCACCTCGGTCGGGGAGGGCTCCGGCCGCTGGGCCTCGCCACCGCCGCCGAGCAGGCGCAGCAGGAGGGCGTTGGCGGTCAGCCGCCGGGCGGGGTCCTTCTCCAGGGCGCCGGTCACGAGGGCGTGCAGCCCGGCGGGCAGGTCGCCGATCCGGGGCTCCTCGGAGAGGATCCGGCTGACCACCGCGGAGATCGAGTCGCCGCCGAACGGCGGAGTCCCGGTGGCCGCGAAGACCATCGTGGCGGCCCACGCGAAGATGTCGACGGCCGGCCCGACCGTCTCGCCGCGGATCTGCTCCGGGGCCATGTAGGCGGGGGTGCCGACGACCCGGCTGGAGACCGTCGAGGCCCCGTCCAGCGCCCGCGCGATGCCGAAGTCGATCACCCGGGGGCCGTCCGGCCCGAGCAGCACGTTGTGCGGCTTCAGATCACGGTGCACGACGCCCGCCTGGTGGATCGCGACGAGCGCGGTGACCGTGCCGATCGCGAGCCGCTCCAGCGCGGCGCCGCCGATCGGCCCGCTCTCCTTGATCACGTCGTACAGCGAACGTCCGGGGACGTACTCGCTGACGATGTAGGGGCGGTCCCCCGCGACGTCGGCGTCGAGCACCTGCGCGGTGCAGAAGCGCGCGACCCGCTTGGCGGCGGTCACCTCGCGCTCGAAGCGGGTCCGTGCCTTGGCGTCCTCGGCCAGCTCGGCGTGGAGCAGCTTGATCGCGACCCACGCGCCCGCCGGGGATCTGCCCAGGAAGACGGCGCCCTGGCCGCCCCTGCCCAGTCGACCGACGACCTCGTAGTCCCCCAGCCGCCTCGGATCACCTGGCTGCAGGGGATTCGCGTTCTGGTCCGCCGCAGTCCGGTCCATTGCCGACCGCATCCCTTCCGTCGCTCCCCGCCGACCGTCCCCACGGTCGGGCATATCGGTTGAGACGCGGTCGACGTCCCGCTGGTTCGGTCGGCCGGCCGGGGCGTCGATCAATCCCCTGCCGGCGCGCCGATCGGAGCATGGGCGACGAACCGCATCTGCCGAACATATCCCCACCGACTCCGCGTTCCCAGAGCGCGTCGCGCCAGGTGACGGACATGTCCCGTACGAGAGACGCGCCCGGCTCCGGTCAGGAATCCGGGGTGAAGTGGCGCAACACCTCGGGGTTGGCCATCGCGTCCGGATTCGCCGCCTTGTCGATGGGCGTGCCGAGCAAGATCTTACGGACTGGAACCTCGAGCTTTTTACCGGACAGGGTGCGCGGCACGCCCGGCACCACCCGGATCTCGTCGGGGACGTGCCGGGGGGACAGCGTCGACCGCAGGGCGGCGCGGATCCTGCCGACCAGGTCGTCGGACAGGGCGACCCCCTCGGCGAGCTGGACGTACAGCAGCAGGCGGCCCTCCGCGCCGAGCTGCCCGGTGTCGACGACCAGGGAGTCGGCGATCTCGTCGAACCCCTCGACGACGCGGTAGAAATCGGCGGTGCCCATGCGGACGCCTCCGCGGTTGAGGGTCGAGTCGGACCGCCCGTAGATCACGCAGCCGCCGTCGGGCAGCACCTTGATCCAGTCGCCGTGCCGCCAGATGCCGGGGTACACCCCGAAGTAGGAGTCGCGGTAGCGCTCGCCGTCCTCGTCGTTCCAGAAGTAGATCGGCATGGACGGCATCGGCTCGGTGAGCACCAGCTCCCCGACCTCGCCGATGACCGGCTCGCCCTTCTCGTCGTACGCCTCGATCTTCGCGCCGAGGCCGCGGCACTGGATGACGCCCGCGCGCAGCGGCAGCAGCACGCACGGCCCGACGAACCCGGTGGCCACGTCGGTGCCGCCGGAGAACGAGCCGACCAGCAGGTCCCGGCCGATGTGGTCGTACAGCCAGCCGAAGCCCTCCGGGGGCAGCGGCGAACCGGTCGAGCCGATTCCGCGGATCCGGGACAGGTCGTACTCCCGGCCGGGGTCGAGGCCCGCCTTCATCGACGCCAGGACGTACGGCGCGCCGACCCCGAAGTAGGTCACCCCGGTCTCGGCGGCCAGCCGCCACAGCGTGTCGCCGCCGGGCGCGCCGTCGTACAGCACGATCGTCGCGCCGACGAGCAGGCCGCCGATGAGGTAGTTCCACATCATCCAGCCGGTGGTCGTGTACCAGAAGAACACGTCGCCGGGGCCGAGGTCCTGGTGGAACGTGAGGGCCTTGAGGTGCTCCAGCACGATGCCGCCGTGGCCGTGCACGATCGGCTTGGGCAGGCCCGTGGTGCCCGAGGAGTACAGGATCCACAGCGGATGGTCGAAGGGCACCTCCTCGAAGGCGAGCGGCTCTCCGGAGCGCCGCAGCTCGGCGTACCGGAGCGCGCGGCCCTCCCCGATCGCGGGGGCGTCGAGATCGAGGTACGGGATCGTGACCGTGGCCGTCAGCGTGGGCAGCGCCGCCTGGATGTCCCGGACCACCCCGGACCGGTCGAACCGCTTGCCGTTGTAGGCGTAGCCGTCCACCGCGATCAGCACCTTGGGCTCGATCTGGGTGAACCGGTCGATCACACTCGGCGCGCCGAAGTCCGGCGAGCACGACGACCAGACCGCGCCCAGGGACGCGGTCGCCAGGAAGGCGACCAGGGCCTCGGGGATGTTCGGGACGTACGCCGCGACGCGGTCGCCGCGGCCGACGCCGAGCGCCCGCAGCCCGGCGCGCACCTCGGCGACCTCGGCGGCGAGCTCCCGGTAGGTCAGCGTCCGCGAACGGGACGGACCGGAGCCGTCGTCGGCCTCCGTCCGGAAGATCACCGCCGTGGCGTCCGGATCCTCCTCGGCCCGCCGCAGCGTGTTCCGGGCGTGGTTGAGCGTCGCGCCGAGGAACCAGCGGGCGTCCGGCATCTCGGCGCGCTCCAGCGCCGGCCCGGCGCCGCGGTCGCCCAACACGCCGAAGTAGGACCAGATCGCGTCCCAGAAGGCGCCGACCTCGGTGACGGACCAGCGCCACAGCTCGTCATGGGAGCCGAACCCGCGCTCTTCCATGAACCGGGCGACACGGGCGGTCCGGCGGACCTCCTCGGACGGCTCCCACAACAGGTCACCCTCGGCAACGGACACGGCACGGCCTCCTCATGTTCTTGAGGAATCCAGCATTCACGGGGGCGGCCACCGATCGCAATGCCGGGTTCCCACATGCCTCTTCCGTCACTCGTGTGGCGTCGCGGTGAGCTCCTCGATCGCGGCGACGACCGCGTCGGTCTCGGCGAGGCTCGGCAGCACGGCGTCCGCGCCCGCGCCGCGCAGCTCCGCCTGAGTGGCCGTGCCCGTCGCGACCGCGATCGACTTCGCGCGGGCGATCTTCGCCGCCTGCACGTCGCGCGGGGAGTCGGCCACGAGCACCGTCGCGGCCTCGGCGATCACGCCGCGGTACCGCTCCCCCGTGCGGGTGCGGGCCAGCTCGACCAGGGCGGCCTTGGGGTAGGTCTCCGAGCCGTACCCGCCGACCTCGAAGTCGAGGTACTTGGCCAGGCCGAGCGTCTTGAGCTTGGTGACGGCGTTCGGCCGGATGGAGCCGGTCAGCACCGACTGGACGACGTCGCGCCGCCGGGCCACCGCCGCGAGGGCCTCACGGGCGCCGGGCAGCACCCGCCCCTCCTTGCGGACCGCCCCCTTGCGCGCCGAGAAGGCGTCGGCCAGGGCGGCCATGAACTCCGGCAGGTGGTCCTCGGTCGGGGCGACGTCGTTGAACGCCAGGGTCTCGAAGATGATCTCCGACTCGGTGCGCCCGGCGGTCGGCGCGAGCCGGACGAGCGGCCGCCCGGTGACGCGTTCGAACGCCTCGGCGTACGCCTCCCGGGTCACCTTGCCGACGTCGACCAGCGTGTGATCGACGTTCCACAGCACCAGACGAGGCATCACGGTCTCCTGCACGGAGTGAACACGGGGCCGGTCAATCGTGGAGGGTCCCGGCCCGTCCGCGCAAACCCGGCCGCTCGGGCGCCGGGAGGACTCAGGGCGTCAGGAGAAGCGGCCCGTGGTGGCCTGGATCCCGCCGATCACCTCGAGCGGGATCGTCCCGCCCACCGGCTCGGTGAACCGGCCCAGGAACGTGTGGATGGTCATCCGGCCGCGCGGCGGCCGGTCCGCCGGGGTCTCCACGACGACACGCACGGTCCTGGTCTCGCCGGGGTCCAGCCGCTGGAAGATGCACTCGACCCGCCCGACCCCCGAGCACGCCGGGTCGCTGACGGACACGACGGAGAGTCGGTCGTCCATGCCCGGCGCGGCGACCTTGACGCTGCGCGCGACGACGTGCCGGATGGTCTCCGGACCGGCGTTGGTCACACGGAAGCCGTAGACGGCGCGGTGGCCCGGGACGAGCCGGTGACCGGCCACGGGGGCCAGCGACGGGTCGGCGCGGACGGAGAGGCGCGCCAGGTCGGCGTCGCCGTCCGCGTCGACGACGCGGGCGGGCCGTGGCTCGGGCACGGTGAGCGCCTTGACCGCGAATCCGGCCGCCGCCGCGCAGCCGACGACGGCGGCCAATGACGTCAGACGCCGCACACAGCCCCCCGGTCCGTTCTCGGCGTGTCAGGCGTTCGGCCTGGTCACAGGCCAGATTACTCGCCAGGGGGCGCGGAGGCGATCACCCCATGTGCGGGTACCGGTGATCGGTCGGCGGCGCGAAGGTCTCCTTGACCGCTCGGGTGCTCACCCATCGGGTCAGGTTGAAGATCGAGCCGGCCTTGTCGTTGGTGCCGCTGGCCCGCGAGCCGCCGAAGGGCTGCTGCCCGACGACCGCGCCCGTCGGCTTGTCGTTGACGTAGAAGTTGCCCGCGGCGAACCGCAGCCTCTCCGACGCCTCGGCGATGGCCCGGCGGTCCTGGGCGATGATCGATCCGGTGAGGGCGTACGGCGCGGCGCTCTCCATCTGGGCGAGCACCCTGTCGTAGTCGGCGTCGTCGTAGACGTGCACGCCGAGGATCGGGCCGAAGTACTCCGTGGTGAAGATCTCGTCCTCGGGGTCGGCGCTCTGCAGCACCGTGGGCTGGACGAAGTAGCCCTCGGAGTCGTCGAGGCCGCCGCCGACGAGGACGTCGATGGCGTCATGGGAGCGGGCGCGCTCGATCGCGGCCCGGTGCTTGGCGAACGCCCGGTCATCGATCACGGCGCCCATGAACACCGACAGGTCCTCGGCGACGTCGCCCATGGTCAGGGACTCGACCGTGCCGAGGAAGTCGTCGCGCATGGTGTTCCACACCGAGCGCGGGACGTACGCCCGGGAGGCGGCGGAGCATTTCTGGCCCTGGTACTCGAACGCGCCGCGGATCAGCGCGGTGGCGAGCACCCGCGGGTCGGCCGACGCGTGGGCGACGACGAAGTCCTTGCCGCCGGTCTCGCCGACGAGTCGGGGGTAGGTGCGGTAGCCGGCGATGTTCTCCCCGACGGTGCGCCACAGGTGCTGGAAGGTCGCGGTCGAGCCGGTGAAGTGGATGCCGGCCAGGTCCGGGTGCCGCAGCGCGACGTTGGAGACCGCCTCGCCGTTGCCGGTGACCAGGTTGATCACGCCGGGCGGCAGGCCGGCCGCCTCGAGCAGGCGCATCGTGAAGTGCGCGGCGAACGCCTGCGTCGGCGAGGGCTTCCAGACGACGACGTTGCCCATGAGGGCGGCGGAGGTGGGGAGGTTCCCGGCGATCGCCGTGAAGTTGAACGGCGTGATCGCGAGGACGAAGCCCTCCAGCGGCCGGTACTCCAGGCGGTTCCACACGCCGGGCGAGCTGATCGGCTGCTGGGCGAGGAGCTCCCGGGCGAAGGAGACGTTGAAGCGGAGGAAGTCGATGAACTCGCAGGCCGCGTCGATCTCCGCCTGCTGCACGGACTTGGACTGGCCGAGGATGGTGGCGGCGTTCAGGGTGTTACGCCAGGGGCCGGACAGCAGGTCGGCGGCCTTGAGGAAGATCGCGGCGCGGTCGTCGAACGACAGCGCCCGCCAGCCCGGCGCGGCCTGCCGCGCGGCGTCGATGGCCGCGCGCACGTCGTCGTCGGTCGCCTCCCGGGCCTGGCCGAGGACGTGCCGGTGCTTGTGCGGCTGCACCGTGTCGACGGGCCGTCCGCCACCGAGCCGCTGCTCGCCTCCGATGGTCATCGTGAGGTCGACCCGCTCGCCGGCGAGCTCCTTGATCTTCGCCTCGATGCCGGTCCGGTCCTGGCCGCCGGGGGCGTACGCCTTGACCGGCTCGTTCACGGGCACCGGTACGTTCGTGACAGCGTCCATGAGAGATCTCCCCGCAGTTCGTGACAGCGTCGTCATGATGATCCGGGTGAGGATCGTGGTCGCGTCCCCTCGTGAGGACCGCAGGTCAAATGTATGCGGAGATCTCGGTGAGCCGGTCCACCACCGGAAGGCCGAGACGGGCCAGATCCGCCCGCGCCTGCGTCCCTCCGGCATACAGGATCGCGCGCGCCCCCGCGTGCCGGGCGGCCGCCGCGTCGTCGGCGCTGTCCCCGACCGCCACGACCTCGGCCGGGTCGACCCCCAGCCGGGACAGGTGCCGGACCATGAACTCCGCCTTCGACCCGCCGGCCTCCCCCGGCCGCAGGCCGTCGACCCGGCGGAAGATCTCGCCGATGCCGTGCTCGCGTACCGCGACGGTCAGCCGGTCGTGGTGCCACATCGACAGCAGGGACTGGGTGTGCCCGGCGTCGGTCAGCGCGTCGATCGCGTGCCGGGCGTCCGCCGCGAGCCGGCAGCGCTCCATCAGCCGGTGGTAGGAGTCATGGAACGCCGCGTCGAGCCGCTCCCACTCGCCCTCTTCCAGCGCGCGGCCCAGCAGGCGCTCGTAGCAGGCCCAGATCGGACGGCTGTAGATCGCCTGGAACCCCGCCCGGTCCATCATCGGCAGGCCGTACGACGCGAAGACCTCGTTGGTCGCGTCCACGGTCGCGTCGATGTCGTCGAACAGCGTGCCGTTCCAGTCCCAAACGATGTGCGTCATAGCCAATCGAGCATAGGTCAGAACGCCCGTCGGCTGAAAGCGTCACGGGAACAGGTCGCGCAGCTCCTGGGTGGCGTACCACATGAGGTCGTGCCCGGCGGCGCCGTCGACGGTGAACTTCGCGTCGTCGTCACCGGCGTCCGCGGCCTCGATCGCGCCGCGCGCCGCGCGGATGTCGACCTCGGCCTCGGCGTCGTCGACGTGCCCGGACGCGATCCGGTTGAACGGGATCGGCTCCGACACGCGGACGAGGGCCCGCTCGTCGGCGTCGACGAGGTCGCCGACGGCGAAGGTCACGGCCTTGTCGGGCACCTCGGCGGCGATGACGACCCGGCGGGACGGCGCCTCGGGATCGGCGGCGAGCAGCCGGAGGGACGCCTTCGCGGCGTCCGACATCGCGGCGTACTCGAGCTCCTCGAGGTCCGCGGAGGCGTACCACTCGCGCAGCGCCGGCGTCACGGCGTAGGCGGTCAGCGGCACCGGCCCGACCTCACGGTCACGGAGGATCCGGGCCAGGCCGCCGAGTGTGGACGGTAGATAAACGCGCATGGTCCTGGAGAGTGTGCCAGTCCCGGCGCGCCGATGCGCGCCCTATCCGCACCGACACCCCGAGCCGGGCCGCCGTCAGCCGAGCGGGATGCCCAGCAGTCCCTCCAGGCGGGCAACGGTGCTCACGCTGTCGACGTAGTGCACGCCGGTGATGCCGAGCTCCTCGGCGGCGCGCACGTTGTGCTCGATGTCGTCGACGAACGCGCACTCCTCGGGCGGCAGCCCGATCAGCTCCAGCGCGTGATGGAAGATCGCCGGGTCCGGCTTGCGCAGCCTGACCTCCGAGGAGATCACGACCGCGTCGAACAGCTCGGTGAACAGCTCCCGCGGATAGGTGTTGCCCCAGGAGTTGGACAGCAGGCACGTACGGACGCCGGCGCCCTTCGCCCGGCGCAGCGCGTCGTACATCGGCTCGACCGGCTCGAAGGCGTGGAACATCCTGGTCAGCAGCCCGTCGGCGGGCACCGGCGTGCCGGTCCGGGTGCGCAGCCGCTCGGCCAGCAGAAACTCGAACTCCGCCGGGCTCAGCGACCCGTCCTCCAGCCCGTGGATCGGGTTGACGCCGTCACCGGCGTACGCCTGGCTCACCCACTCCTTCATCACCAGCTTGTAGACCTCGGCGTCGATGTCGTCCACCTCGATCCACGCCGTGATCGCTTCCTTCAGCGGCGTGGTGAGCACGCCGCCCCAGTCGGTGATGAGCCCGCGAACCGTCACGAAGCCGATCGTAAGCCACCGATCCCCCAACAACCGAACGCGGTTCTATGCGACGGCAGCGTACGGAACGCTCGGCAATGGCCTGCCCAAAAGGGATCGGAGCGCAGGAGCACGCCGCCACGCGTCAGCGGAGGAGGGCAGTACTGTGCGCGGGTGATCGATGACCTGGTCGACCGGATCCTGGCCGGTGACGATGACGCCGCGTGGGAGCTCGAGGAACTGGTTGAGGACGACCCGGACGCTCTTCGGCCGTACCTCTCGCGACTGCTCGACGCGGACGACGTCTACCTTCCGGAGGCGCTGTTCCGCGACGCGGGCGAGGACGTGCAGCGCGAGGCCGCGGCGCGGGTCGACGCCGGTTCCCCGAACGTCTGGCTGGTGACGATGCTCACGGCCACCCACGGTCCGGTGGTCGAGGCGGCGTTCCGGCGCTGGCGGAGGCAGCCGCCACCGGGCATCGACGCCGACACCCTCGCCAACGTGCTTCCCCGGTACGGCTGGGACTTCGAGACCGACGGACGGGCCCGGGAGATCCGCGGGGCCACGGCGTACGCGCTGGTGCCCGAGGACGGTCCCGCGTCGGCCGAGGAGGAGTGCCCGTGGTGCGGCGGCCCGCTCTGGGTGCTCCTCGACGTCGACACCGCCGACCCCCGCGTCGCCTCCACGCTCGCTCACACCGGTTGGCAGGGGCGGTTGCGGATCGTCGCCTGCTTCCTCTGCTGCATCTACCCCCGAGTCTCCTTCGCAGAGGTGACCCCCGACGGCGGTGCCACGTGGTCCCCGCGTACCGCCCGGCCCGGCTACCTGGACGGCAAGAAGCTGGAAAAGGCGGCCCCGCCCCCGGTACGCCTGACCGTGGGCGAACGACGCCCTGACCGATACCTGGGCGGACCCACCCTCGGTGGGGAGCCCCACTGGGTCCAGGACCCGGACTACCCCGACTGCCCCGCCTGCGGAAAGGTCATGAACTACGTCGGCGGCGTGGTCGGAACGGTCATCCGCGAATACGTGGACTGCAGCTTCTACCTCTTCCTGCACGCCCCCTGCGGCCTGGCCGCCGTGGTCACCCAGACCACCTGAAGTCCCGCTCTAGCCCTCGCGAGCAGGGGCGGCCCGAACGACGGCAGCGACCTCGACGCACTGGCCGCCCGTGGTGCCACTGTGGCTGCTCTTGCGCCAAGGAGCCGTGAACACGTCCTGAGTCTTCATAGGTTCTCCCAAACCGTGCGAAGCAACTTCAGGGAGTCATATGCGGACATAGCCGCACCCCTGATCAAATTGAAGCCTAGTACATGGGCTTGCACCTTGTCGGATTGATCGATTACCTGACCTTCGGCATGGCCTTCGACGTAAACGAGGTCGGAACGGTCATCGAAACTAAGCAGGGTGAATGCGCCCATGACACCGGCGTAGGCTCCGGTCCGACTCGGCACGACCTGAATCGTGACGTTGGGATCTCCAGCACGTTCGATCAACTGACCGATCTGCTCCTTGCGAATGTCCTCCCCGCCGATCTGCCGATGCAGGACGCCTTCATCGAGGATGAGCACGATGACCGGAGGGCTCTCTCGGGCAAGAATCCCCTGACGCTCTATCCGTGTGGCAACCAGTCCATCCACAACCTCTGATTTCCGTCCGGCCGCGAGCAGTTCGTGGGCGTACTGCGGGGTCTGGAAGAGGCCGGTGACGACCATGTTCTCGAAGATGCACATCATCGTCGCCTGGGCTTCCAGCTCGACGAAGCCGGAGAAGCCTGGGGGTAGTGCGGCGTGTTTGCCGGCGCGGCGGATCTCCAGCCACATGCGGTGGAAGGTCTCGGGGGTCTTGAAGTAGGTGTCGAGGTCCTCCGACGTCGCCTCCGATGGTGCGCGCAGGGCGGTCTCGAGCTTTTCGATCCATTGAGGTGTGCAGCCCAGTGCGTCGGCCAGCGCCTGGCGGGAGAGCTTGGCTGCTTCGCGGTGGCCGCCTGGGGAGTTCCGATCGGCCACCTGAACGACTCGGCTCGGCTCTTGGCCGTCGACGACATCGCCGAGCCGATCCGGGTGATCAGCAAGGTCGCCTGCGTCCCGCTACGGCGAGGAGAGTCACGATGACGCCCGAAGAACGGCTCATGCGCTCCCTCCCAGGGCTACGCGCGCTGGTGGACTCGCTCGCGGCACACTCACCATCCGAGGCCAGGGCGTTACTGCATCCGGACTCCCTCGTCCGCAAGTACCCGGCCGCCGCGCGCATGAGCCTCCAGCGGCGGCAGCGGGCCGACACCGACCAACTCCGCTACCTCGCCGTCGCCCTCAGGCGGTTCGACGAGATGACCGCCGAGGAATTCCACGCCTACCTGCGCGGCTGACCGGATCAGGTGCGGCTGCGACCGTACGGAATGCTCGGTAACGGCTCGTTGGCAAGGGACCAAAGCCCACACATCAGCGCCGCGAGGAGCGCTTTACCGAGCGTTCGGTACGCCTCCATGCCGCCACTCCCGCGAACAACACGGATGACCGGGACGAATCGGATGCCTGGCCGGGCCCTCGCGTCTAAAGCCGTCTACTCAGAGGAGAATTCGTCTCCTCTGAGTAGACACCCCAGAGCGCGAGCGGACCACCCGGCAGGGGGATTGCCGGTAATGCGGCGGTTACGCCGATCGTGGCCCCGAGGAAGCCTCGACGTGGCCGCTTCGCGCCGGCCGCCGCTGTCACGCCTATCCGGCGCCGGCGAGAAAGCGAACACGGCGGAAGCGGGCCACCCGAGCAAATCAGGCGAAAGCGGGCCGCCCGAGCGGCCGGGTCAGTCGCGGGCCGCTCTGAGCTCGGCCGCGCGGGCGCGGCGTTCGCGCTGCTCGACCGGGTCGGGTACGGGCGCGGAGCTGATCAGGCGGCGCGTGTAGGCCTCGCGCGGGTCGAACAGGACCTCATCACGCGGGCCCTCCTCGACCAGCTTGCCCTGGTTCAGCACCGCGACCCGGTCGGAGACCAGTCCGACGACGGCCAGGTCGTGCGTGATGAACAGGCAGGCGAAGCCGAGACGGGCCTGCAGCTCCAGGAACACGTCCAGCACGGCGGCCTGCACCGAGACGTCCAGCGCGCTGGTCGGCTCGTCGGCGATCACGAGGTCCGGGTCGAGGGCGAGCGCCCGCGCGATGCCGATCCGCTGCCGCTGCCCGCCGGACAGCTCGTGCGGATAGCGGAACCGTACGGCAGGGTCGAGCCGGACGCTCTCCAGCAGGGCGACGACCCGCTCGTCCCGGCCGCCGACCTTGTTGATCACCAGCGGCTCGGCGATGCAGTCGCCGACGGTCATCCGGGGGTCCAGGGAGGACGCGGGGTCCTGGAAGACGATGCCGCACCGTCGCCGCAGCCGCCGCAGCGCGCTCCCCCGCGCGCCGGTCAGCGAGTCGCCGAGCAGCCGTACGCTGCCCGAGGCCGGGGTGATCAGCCCGATCGCGGCGCGGCCGAGGGTCGACTTGCCGGATCCGGACTCGCCCACCAGGCCGAGGACCTCGCCCTTGGCGACCGTGAGGGAGACGTCGTCGACCGCGCGGACCTTGGTGCCGCCCTTGCCGCGGAACTGCACGACGAGGTTCTCGATGGCCAGCGCCGGCCGACCGTCGGACGCGCCCGCCGCGGGCCGCTCGGCGGCGCGGCCGGCCGCCCCGCCCTCGCCTTCGGTCCGGCCGCGCGAGGCGGTCCCCGCCGCGCCGTCGCCTTCCGCCTGGGCGTCGGGCGCCGTTCGCGGCGCGTCGCCGCGGGGCTTGAGGCGGGGGACGGCGCTGAGCAGGCGCTTGGTGTAGTCCGCGCGCGGGTTGGCGAACAGCTCCTCGACCGGGGCCTCCTCGACGACCCGCCCCTGGTACATGACGACGACCCGGTCGGCGATGTCGGCGACGACGCCCATGTTGTGGGTGATGACCAGCATCGCGGTGCCGAACCGGTCCCGGAGGTCGCGCAGGAGGTCGAGGATCTCCGCCTGCACGGTGACGTCCAGCGCGGTGGTGGCCTCGTCGGCGATCAGCACCTTCGGCTCGCACGCGATCGCCATCGCGATCATGACGCGCTGGCGGAGACCGCCGGACAGTTCGTGCGGGTACTGCCCGAGCCTGCGCCGCGCGTCCCGGATGCCCACCGTCTCCAGGAGCTCGGCGGCGCGGTCCAGGGCCTGCTTCCGCGACAGGCCGTCGATGTGCAGGCGGAGCGCCTCGGCGACCTGCCAGCCGACGGTGAACGCGGGGTTCAGCGCGGTCATCGGCTCCTGGAAGACCATGGCGATCTCCGAGCCGCGTACGGCGCGGAGCGCGGGGCCGTCCAGCGTCGTGACGTCGACCCCGCCGACCCGGACGCTGCCGCGTACGGTGGCCGTGGGCGGCAGCAGGCCCAGGGTGGACATGGACGTGACGCTCTTGCCGGACCCGGACTCGCCGACGACCGCGACGATCTCCCCCGGGTTCACGCGGATGCTGACGCCGTCGACCGCGCGGACCTTCGCGGAGCTTCCCGCGAAGGAGACGCTCAGGTCCTCGATGGCCAGGGCCGGGGAGTCGCTCACCGTCTCACCTTTCGTCTGGTTCCGCATCAGCGCCCCTGGAGCCGTACTTCGAAGGCGTCGCGCAGACCGTCACCGATGCAGTTGAACGCGCACACGACCAGCACGATCGCCAGGCCCGCCGGGAAGATCAGCCACCAGTAGCCCTCTGAGGTGTAGGAGATGCCCTTGCTGAGCATGCCGCCCCAGTCGGTCTTCGGCGGGGCCACGCCGAGGCCCAGGAAGCTGACGTAGGCGATGAGGAGGATCGCGTCGGCCACCTGGAAGGTCGCGTTCACCACCACCGTGCCGATGGCGTTCGGGATGACGTGCCGGAACACCGCGCGGCGGTGGCCGCCGCCCATCGCCTTCATCGCCTGCACGTAGTCGCGGCTGCGCAGGGACAGCGCCTCGGCCCGTACGAGCCGGGCCGGCACGAGCCACGAGACGCAGCCGATGATCAGGATCTGCACCGGCACCGTGGGACGGAGGATCGTCGCGGTCACGAGGAGCAGGAACAGGGCGGGGATCGCGATGCCCGCGTCGACCACGCGCATCATGATCGAGTCGATCCAGCCGCCGGCGTACCCGGAGATGGCGCCCCAGACCGTACCGATCAGCGTCGCCAGCAGCCCGGCGGCGATGCCGATCTCCAGGGACGTCTGGCCGCCGACCATCAGGCGGCCGAGCACGTCCCGGCCGACGTCGTCGGTGCCGAGGAGGTGCCCGCGCGTGCCGGGCGAGAGGGTGGCGTCGGCCAGTCGCGTGTGCGTCTGGTCGGTGTGGTGGATCAGCGGGCCGATGAAGCAGAAGACGAGCAGCAGGCCGAGGATGACCAGGCCCGTGAGGGCCAGCCGGTTGGCGAGGAACGACTTCACCATCCGGCGGTACGGTCCGGCCGCCGTGGCCGCGGGCTCCTGCTCGGTGAGCAGCGGAGCGGAGACGGTCATGAGCCCTCCTTAACCGGACGGAATGCGCGCGTCATCGGATCGCTCCGCGGACGCGGGGGTCGACGAGCGCCTGGATGATGTCGGCGAGCAGCGAGCCGATGACGGTGGCGAGCGCGATCACCATGACGGTGCCGAGCAGGATCGGGTAGTCGGACGTCTGCGCGGCGTTCCAGAACAGCAGCCCCATGCCGGGGTAGTTGAACACCGACTCGATGACCAGCGCACCGGAGAACAGCACCGGCAGGTAGTAGCCGAGCATCGCGATGATCGGGGTCAGCGAGTTGCGCATGATGTGCAGCCAGACGACCCGGCGTTCCGAGGCGCCCTTGGCCCGCGCGGTCCGTACGTAGTCCTCGGCGAGGTTGTCGAGCACCGCCGACCGCATGTACCGGCTGAACGCCGCGACCGTCGCGATCGCCCCGGCGAGGACGGGAAGGATCAGCGCGCGGGAGTCGGCGAACAGCGCGCCGAGCGACTGGCCCTGCGGCGCCTGCGGGGGCAGGATCGGGATCTTCTCGGTGAAGACGATCACGAGGATGAGCGCCAGGAAGAAGACCGGCGTCGCGTACCCGATGAACACCACGGTGGTGACCGCGTAGTCGGTCAGGCCCCGGCGCCGCCGTCCCTGCCACACGCCCAGCGGGATCGCGACGAGCAGCGCCACCAGCGTCGACAGCCCGGTCAGGACGAGCGTCTTGGGCAGCCGCTGGGAGATGAGCGAGCCCACCGACTGGTTCAGCGTGTACGAGTCGCCGAGGTCCCCGTGCAGCAGGCGGCTGAGGAACGCCCAGTACTGCTGGACCAGCGACTTGTCGAAGCCGTGCTCATGGTTGAACGCCGCGATGGCCTGCGGGCTGGCCTGGGGGCCGAGGATGCCCCGGGCGGGCCCGCCGGGGACCGAGTGCAGCAGCAGGAAGACGATCACGGTCACCAGCAGGATGACGACGATCGACTGCCCGAGGCGCTTTGCCAGGAAGCGGATCAACGGGGTTCCTCCGGCCAGAGTGAGGCCCGGGACGGCCGCCGGCCGTCCCGGGCGCGTCGGTTACTTCGTGAGGTACCAGCGCTGCGGCTGCATGGCGGCCAGGGGGTCCTGGACGACGCCGCGCAGGTTGTTGCGGATCGCCGACACCTGGTAGGCGGGGTTCGGCATCCAGATCACCGGGAGCTGCTTGGCGAGATAGGAGCTGTACTGCTGCATCGCCTGGGGGTCCGAGGAACTCGTCGACTCCTTGACCAGCTTGTCGGCCGTAGGGTCGCTGTAGCTGCCGAGGTTGGTGCCCGCGTCGGTGGAGAAGATCTGCTCACCGCTCGGGTACGCCGGGAAGTACCAGCTGCCCTGGGTGCCGAAGAAGGAGAGCTGCCAGGAGCAGGTCGACTGGTTCGGCTTGCACTCCGGGCTGTGGTCGAGGACGGAGTTCAGCGGCTCCGACTTGATCGACAGCGCGATGCCGATCTTCGACAGGGAGGACTGCAGCTCCTGCATCGTGTTGTCGGTCTCGGTGCTGCCGCTCTCGGTCAGCAGCGAGAACTTCAGCTGCGTGCCCGCCTTGATCCCGGCTCCGCACTGGTCGGCCCCGGTGCCCGGCTTCGTGCAGGAGGCGATGTTGCCGGCGATCGTCCACCCGTGCGACGTGATCAGCGCCTTGGCCTTGTTCACGTCGTAGGGGTACGGGTTGTTCTTCTGGTCCTGGGACAGGTACTTCGACACCGGCTGCTGGGGCACCGGCCCGTACCCGGGGGCGGCCTGGTCGTGCCAGATCACCCGCGAGATGGTCGCCTGGTCGATCGACATCTGCACGGCCTGCCGGATGTAGAGCTGCTTGAAGACCGCGCCCATCTCCGGGTTGTTGAAGTTGTAGGGGATGTAGGTGATCGCCCAGCCGTTCCAGGGCTTCACCTGGTAGCCGCTGTTCTCGATGGTCTTCTGCTGCGAGACCGCGAGCGCCGGCAGGTAGCCGTAGTCGACGCCGCCGGAGCGCAGGACGTTCAGCTCCGCCTGGGCGGAGGTGAACGGCTTGAAAGTGACGGTGTCCAGGTGGGCGGCGTCGTCACCGGTGTACTTCGCGTTCTTGGCGAGCGTCACCTGGCCGGTGGTGGTGAACTCCTTCACCGTGAACGGCCCGTCCGCGACCTTCCACAGCGGGTTGCTCGCGTACGCCGACAGCTTGCCGGCCTCGCCGATGAGGTACTTGAACACCTTCTTGGCGCCGTCGGTCGTGCGGTCGTAGTCGCCGACCTTGCCGCCGGTGTCCTCGACGTCCCACGCCGACTGCGGCATCGGCGTGACGTAGGTGAGCTGGTTCGCGGTGAACCAGTCCGGGTTGTACGCCTTGTTCAGGTCGAGCTTGAACGTCTTGTCGTCCACTGTCGTGAACTTCGCGACGTTGTCCGGCAGGTCGCCCTTGCTGTAGTTGCCCCACTGGTCCTTGTTGGCCTTGGCCAGGTTGAACCAGAACTCCACATCACGGGTGGTGACCTTCTGGCCGTTCGCCCAGGTCAGGTCCTTCAGCGTGATCGTGACCGTCTTGCCGCCGTTGGAGTAGACCGGGGTCTTGGCCGCGCCGGCCTTCTCGTCCAGGGCGACGGTGCCGCTCGACCCGTTGTAGGAGTACAGCGGCAGGAAGACGTTCTGCCGGATCGCGCTGTTGTACCCGGCCAGGTGGCCGGGGGTGCCCAGCGGGAAGATCCAGTTCGGCGTGGCGTTGGGCGGCAGCGCGAACGTCACCGCGCCGCCCTGCTGCGGCGTGCCGCCGCTCCCCGACGACCCCTGCCCACTGCCGGAGGAACATCCGGCCGCCAGCAGGGCGGTGGCCACGCCGAGCACCGCAAGCGAGGTGCGCGCGGCCGCCCGGAACGAGGGCGATGGTCTCTTCATCGGTGCTCCTGATGGGAGGAACGGACGTCGTCCGCAGGTTTCAGCGAGTCGTTCGGCCGACCGACCGGGGGCTTCGTTCGAGTGGCCGATCCGGCGGGGGTCGGTGGCGATGTGGCGGTGACGATACAGCGCCCCATCGAACCAAGACAAGACCGAATCGAAACAAGTGACGCACTCGGCTCCCGGAAACCGCCTGGTCACGGTCGCATAACGAGGTCACGTGGTGGACTGCCGTCACATCGGTTGCTATTGTCCGACCGAATCAACCGAAGTAACGTTCGGATCCGAAGCAAGTCTCCTGAACATTCGACTGAGGAGCTGCCGTGTCGGCCGCGCACATCATCGGGCTCGTCGCGTCGGGCCAGGCCACGTCGCGGGCCGAGCTGGCCCGGTTGCTCGGCTGGGCTCCGTCGACGGTCTCCGCCCATGTGCAGGAGCTGCTCGACGCCGGCCTGCTCCTGGAGTCCGGTGAGGGCCGCTCGCGCGGCGGGCGGCGGCCGCGCCTGCTCAGCGTCCCCGCGGGTGAGGGCGTGATGCTCGCCGCCGACCTGGGCGGCCACCACGCGCGCCTCGCGGCGCTGGACGGGACGGGCCGGCCCCAGAAGGTCCGCGATCTGGAGATGGACGTCAGCGCCGGGCCGGAACCCGTCCTGGATCAGATCATGGACGCGCTCGAAGAGCTCGGCGACGGTCGCCCGGTGCTCGGCGTCGGGATCGGGCTGCCCGGGCCGGTCGACCTCGACGGCGTCATGGTCGGGCCCTCCCGGATGCCCGGCTGGCACGGATACTCCGTACGCGAGCGGATGAGCAGGCGGTTCCAGACCCCCCTCGTCGTGGAGAACGACGCCAACCTCATGGCGATGGGCGAGACCGTCGCGCGCGGGCCGGACCTTCGTGACTTCGTCTTCGTCAAGGCCGGCACCGGCGTCGGCGCGGCCGTCGTGAGCGACGGCCGGCTGCACCGGGGCGCCCGCGGCTTCGCCGGCGACATCACCCACAACCGCGTCCCGGCGGGCGGCGACCGGCCGTGCAGCTGCGGCAACTTCGGCTGCCTGGAGACGATCGCCAGCGGTGCCGCGCTGGTCGCCGCCGTGAACGGCGACGGCGTCGACGTCAAGAGCACCGCCGACCTCGTACGCCTGGCCCGCGACCGGCACCCGACCGTCACGACCAACGTGAGGTTCGCCGGCCGGCAGCTCGGCGAGGTCCTCACCACGATCGTGAACTTCCTGAACCCCCAGGCGGTCGTCCTCAGCGGCGCGCTGGCCGGCTGCGACCTGTTCGTGGCGGCGGCGCGCGGCGTCCTGTACGAGCGATGCCTGCCCCCGACCACCCAGGACCTGGAGATCGCGGAGAGCGTCGCCGGGCCCGACGCCGGCCTGCTGGGCATCGGCCGCCTCATCCTCGACCAGGGCGTGGCCCTGGCCTCCTCCTGACCCCGCCCCCGTACGAAGGACCTTCCCGTGACAGCACTCCGCATCGGCATCGCCGGCATCGCGATCGAGTCGAGCACTTTCTCCCCGCATCTGACCCGCCTGGACGACTTCACCGTCACCCGGGACGACGCCCTGCTCGCGCGCTACGCCTGGCTCCGGGAGCAGCGGCCATGGTGCGCGGAGGTGGAGTGGGTGCCGCTGCTGCACGCGGTCTCACTGCCGGGCGGCGCCGTCGACCCCGACGTGTACGACGCCCTCGAGGCCGAGATCGTGGAACGTGCCAAAGCCTCGGGACCGCTGGACGGCCTGTTCTTCGACATCCACGGGGCGATGAGCGTCACGGGGCGCACCGACGCGGAGGCCGGCCTGGCCGCCGCCGTACGGACGGCCGTCGGCCCGGACACGCTGATCTCGGCGTCCATGGACCTGCACGGGAACGTCTCCCGCGAGCTCGCCTCGACGGTCGACCTGATCACCTGTTACCGGATGGCGCCGCACGAGGACGCCTGGGAGTCCCGGGAGCGAGCGGCGCGCAACCTCGTGACCCGGCTGCGCGACGGCGGCCGGCCGCGCAAGGCCTGGGTGCAGGTGCCGGTCCTGCTGCCCGGGGAGAAGACGAGCACCCGCATCGAGCCCGCCAAGAGCCTGTACGCCCGCGTACCCGAGGTCGAGGCGATGCCCGGCGTGCTGGACGCCGCGATCTGGGTCGGGTACGCCTGGGCCGACGAGCCCCGCTGCCGCGCCGCCGTGGTCGTCACCGGCGACGACGAGGCGACGATCACCGAGCAGGCCCGCGGGCTGGCCGAGGCGTACTGGAAGGCCCGCGCGGACTTCGCCTTCGTCGCCCCCACCGGCACCCTGCGGGACTGCCTCCGGTCCGCCATCGACAGCGACGCCCGCCCGTTCCTGATCAGCGACTCCGGCGACAACCCGACCGCCGGCGGCGCCGGCGACGTCTCCGCCACGCTGGAGTACCTGCTCGGGATCGAGGAGCTCCGCCTCGGGAAGGTCAGCGCGATCTACGCGAGCATCCAGGACCCCGAGGCGGTGGCCGCCGCGTTCGCCGCCGGCGAGGGCGCCGAAGTGGTGCTCCGGGTCGGCGGGAAGATCGACCCGAACCCGGCCGGGCCGGTCACCCTGGCGGGCACCGTCCAGGCCCTGCGCCGCGACGACCCGGTCGGCGGCGACGTCGCCGTGATCCGGACCGGCGGGCTGCAGGTCATCGTGACCGCCCGCCGCAAGCCGTACCACGAGATCCGCGACTTCACCTTCCTCGGTCTCGACCCCACCACGACCGACCTGGTGATCGTCAAGATCGGTTACCTGGAGCCGGAACTCTACGACGTCGCCGCCGACTGGCTGCTCGCGCTCACCCCCGGCGGCGTCGACCAGGACCTGCTCCGCCTCGGCCACCACGGCGTACGGCGGCCGCTGTTCCCATTCGACACCGACATGCCCGACCCGGATCTGACGCCCGAACTGCTCTGATCCACCCCCTCGCGAAAGGAACCGAAAAGTGCGTTACGAGATCTGCCTGGAATCGGCCGACGGCGTCGCGGCCGCGGCGGAGGCCGGCGCGGACCGGGTCGAGCTCTGCGCCGCCCTGCTCGAGGGCGGGATCACGCCGAGCATCGGGATGGTCGAACAGGCCGTCGCCCTCGCCGCCGGCCGGATCAAGGTCCATGTGATCATCCGCCCGCGCGGCGGCGACTTCGTCTACGGCCCCGCCGAGGTCGCGGCGATGCTCCGCGACATCGAGGCGGTCAAGGCCGCGGGCGCGGACGGCGTCGTCATCGGCGCGCTGACCCCGGACGCGCAGATCGACACGGAGCTGTGCGCACGGCTGGTCGAGGCCGCCCGTCCGCTCAGCGTCACCTTCCACCGGGCGTTCGACGTCACCCGCGACCCCGAGGCGGCGTTCGAGGACGTCGTCGGGCTCGGCGTGGACCGGCTGCTCACCTCCGGCGCGGCCCCCTCGGCCCTGGAGGGCACGGAGCTGATCGCGCGGCTCGTCGAGAAGGCCGCCGGGCGGATCATCATCCTGCCCGCCGGTGGGATCAACGAGCGCACGGCCGCACGCGTCGTCGAGGCGACCGGCGCCGAGGAGCTGCACTTCACCGCCTCCGAGGACCGGCCGTCGCCGTCCCGCTTCACCCGGCCGGGCATCTACATGGGCGGCGCGCTGTACCCGCCGGAGACCGTCCGCGCCGTCACCACCACGGCCCGGGTCCAGAGCATCATCGCCTCGGCCCCCTGATACCTCAAAATCATGCAAACTTCGGAGGGTGAAGATCTCCGACGGCGAACTACGGCGTATCCGGCTCGGCCCGACCGAAGATGACGAGGAAGGCCTGTTCCTCGTACGGGTGTTCTTCACGGCGGCCGACCCGGCCGCCGTGACCGCCCGTGCGCGCGAGGTGCTCGAACGCGTCATCGAGCGGGTCGATTCATGGCCGGCGGAGGAAGAGTGGCCGGAGATCCTCCCCTCCTGGTTCGTCGAACGGTTCGCACCGGAGGTCGAGCGGCCCGCGCCGGCGCCGGTCTTCGATCCCGCTGCCAGGGCCGCCGCCTGGCTGGAACGCTGGCAGGCCATGGCCCCCGCGGATCCGGCGGATCCGCCGGAGGAGGCCACCGCGGACGAGGCGTGGCGCCTTTCGAACTGGCTCTTCTCCTTCGACCCGAACGAGGAAGAGGGCGGCGGCGACCGGAGCTGGTGGTGGTGGGATGCCGGAACAGACGTGCCGGGCACGGGCTGGATCGACGTCGCCACGCCCAGGCTGCCTTTCGGCACCGGAACGCTGTACTGGCTGATCGAGGCGAGCGGCGGGGCGAATCCCGGCTACTGATCGCGCCCGCCGTCGCCTGAGCGCGGATCAGCCGGTCGTCTCGTGGCGAACGGCGCCGGCCTGCTTCGCACTGGCCGTGACCAGGCGGGTGGGGAACCAGGGACCGCCCCACCAGACCCGCCAGCCGAGGTTGCGGCGCCCCGTTTCGGACAGGCCGAGGGACCGCAGGCGGGCGAGGTACTGCCGGGTGAACCGGAGGTCGGCGATGAGGATCCGCCCGCCGGGGCGGAGGACCCGTACCGCCTCGTCGATCGCCGCCTCCCGCCCGGCGGCCTCCGGGATGTTGTGGATCGCGATGCTGCTGACGATCACGTCGAAGCTCTGGTCCTCGAACGGCAGGCTCGTCATGTCGCCGCTGTGCAACGTCACCCGCGCGGCCACACCTTCCAGCTCGGCGTTGCGGCGCGTCGCCGCGGGCGAGTTGCCCGTCTGGTCGGCCCGCCACAGGTCGACCCCGACCGCGCGGCCGTTGGGAAGCAGCTCCGCCGCGGCGAGCAGCACCGCGCCGCGACCACACCCGAGATCGAGCAGGTCCTCGTCGCCGCGCAGCCCGAGTTCGGTGAGAACGCGCGCCCAGACCCTGAACTTGCCCACGCGGGTCGTGAAGACGTACGAGACACCCGTCAGCACCAGCAAGAACGTGATCAGGCCGGTGATGACGGCGCCCACGGTCCGGCCGGCGGTGAGGTTGAGGATCGTGAACGCCGCCATGGCGGCGCAGAGCACGCCGAGAATCGTCGCTTGCCAGACCGCGGGTACCACCCGGAAATCCCCATCGACGCCGTACTCGCCCCGGCGCCGGCGCAGGTCGATATCGCTCATGAGCCCACTGTCGCCGTCCACGCGCGCCGGCGGCTTGAACAAATGTCCGCTGCAAACGGCTCGCGTAGCATGTGACGATGCGGTTCACCGGGCGCAAACGTGGCGTTACGGCTTTATGGGACGTCGCACACCCGGCGCGGCCCAGCCGGCTGGCCGGCGTCACCATGGCCGGGTTCGGTGTCCACAGCCTGGCGGCGGTTCGGATGGTCCCGCACCCCGCCGTGACAGTGGCCGTGGAGTTCGGCGCCGGCACGCCCACCGTGGACGATTCGGCCGGGCGGCGGCAGCGGGGCAGTCTCGTCGCCGGGGTCGGGTTCGGCGTCGGGGGCGGTGCCTGGGCTCGTGGGGAGAACGTCGAGTGCGTGCAGGTGCGGCTGTCCCCGATGGTCGTACGCGCGATTCTGGGCGTCTCCCCGGCCGACCTGGAGGGCACGGTGGTAGCCCTGGACGACCTGTGGGGCCGGGAGACGTCACGGATTCGCGAGCGACTGAGCGAAGTCTCCTCCTGGCAGGACCGTTTCGCCCTGACGGACGCGTTGCTCGCGCGCCGGTTCGAGGCGCGATCGTCCGTGGATCCGGAGGTGGCCTGGGTCTGGAAGCGGATCGTCGCCGACCACGGCCGGGTCCGGATCGACCGGCTGGCGGACGAGGTCGGCTGGAGCCGTAAGCGCCTGTGGTCGCGGTTCCACGCGCAGATCGGCCTACCGCCCAAGCGCGCCGCGCGGCTCGTCCGCTTCGACCACGCCGCCGACCGCCTGTCCGCGGGTGAAGGCGCGGCCCGAGTCGCGGCCGAGGCCGGCTACGCCGACCAGTCCCACCTGCACCGCGACGTCGTGGCCTTCAGCGGCGCGACCCCTGCGACCCTGACCAACGAGCCGTTCCTGGCCGTCGACGACGTCGCCTGGCCCACCCTCCGAACACCCAGCCCAAGCCCCACATCCGCCAACTGATCAGGGCGGGATCGCTTGCCACGAGGCCGCTGTGCCGGCGGCGGCCTCGTGGCGGTAGCGGCGGGCGGTTATTTGGACATTCCGGCGGTCAGGCCGGCGACGATCTGTTTGGTGGCCACGAGGAAGAGGACGACTAGCGGGATCGTCGTGATGACCAGGCCGGCGGACAACTGCGCGTGGGCGGCCTCGAACTCGCCGAAGAAGCGCGTCAGGCCGGTCGGCAGGGTCCACTGGTCGTCCTTCAACAGCACCAGCGGGAAGAAGAAGTCGTTCCAGAGTGGGATGAACTGGAACAACGCCACGGTGGTCAGCGCCGGGCGGACCATGGGGACCATGATCCGGGCGAAGATCCGCAGCTCGCCGGCGCCGTCGATGCGGGCCGCCTCCTCCAGCTCCATCGGCAACTGCCGGAAGAACGCCGTCAGCACGAAGACCGAGAACGGCACGCCGCTCCCCGCGTACACGCAGATCAGCCAGAACCGGGCGTCGACCCCGGGCAGCGATTGCGTGAGCGAGTTCACCAGGTAGAACACCGGGACGGCGCCGAGCCGGATCGGCAGCATGAGACCGGCCAGAAAGTAGGACGACAGCGCCCCCCGGCCGCGGAAGCGGTAGCGCCCCAGCGGGTAGGCGGCGAGCACCGAGACCCCCGTGCCGAGTACCACCGCGCTCACCGTGATCACGACGGAGTTGACGAAGTAGGTGCTGAAGTTGCCCGCCGACCAGGCGTGCGAGTAGTTCTCGAACACCGGGTGCAGGGGCAGGCCGAGCGGCTGGTTCGCCAGGTCCTTCTCGGTGCGCAGCGAGTTGAACGCCATGATGATGAGCGGGGCCAGCGCCGCCAGGGCGTACACCCAGAGCAGGATGGCCGAGGCCGCTCCGCCGACCTGGACCCGCCGCCGGGGCGGACGCGGGCGCGCGGCGACGGTGGACCGCTCGTTGACCGTGAGAGTGCCGCTGGTCATGTGAGGCGTTCCTCCATCCGGCGGAAGACCTTGTTGGCCGCCAGCGACACCCCGAAGATCAGGACGAACATGCACACGGCGAGCGCGCACGACTGGCCGATGGCGTTCGGATCCGGGTTCTCGAAGGCCGTCCGGTAGAACAGCAGCCCGAGCGTGTCGGTGGCGAACCCGGGATTGCCCTGGGAACCCTGCAACGCGAAGATCAGGTCGAGCACGTTGAACGTGCCGATGAAGGTCAGCACGGTGACGATGCCCAGCACCGGCGTGAGCAGCGGCAGCGTGATCCGCCGGAACACCTGCCACGACGACGCGCCGTCGACGCGGGCGGCCTGCTCGTACTCGTCGGGGATCCCCGCCAGGGCGGCGCCGAACAGCAGCATCGGGAAGCCGACCCACTGCCAGGCGTTCACGACGATCGCCACGGGCAGCGCCAGGTGCGGGTCACCGCGCCAGGGCTGCGCCAGCGAGCCGAGGCCGACGCCGCGCAGCGCGGCGTTCACCGCGCCGAACTGCGGGTTGAGCATGATCGACCAGAGGTAGCCGACCACGACGGGGCTGACCAGGTGCGGCAGCGTGTACGCGGTCTGCAGGAACCGCTTGCCGCGCCGGGACTTGTGCAGCAGCACGGCGAACGCCAGGCCGAGGGTGGTCTGGATCAGCATCGTGCCGATGAAGAACAGGCAGTTGTGGCCGAGGGCGCGCCACACCTGCTCGCTCAGCGGGTACTTGGTGAACAGCTGGTGGAAGTTGGACAGGCCGGTGAAGCCGTCCTGCTTGTTCCCCGACCAGGAGTACACGCTGTACTGCGCGGCGGAGACCAGCGGATAGATGATGAACACCGTGTACAGCGCCAGAGCGGGCAGCAGGAAGGCCAGCAGGACCCGGCGGCGGGGTCGCCCGCCGCCGGTGCCGACCGGACGCCTCAGCCTCCGCTGGGCTTGAACCACGCCGAGATGCCCTTCTGGACGAGCTTGCCCGCGTCCGCGGCCGAGGTGCCGCCCAGCATCTTCTGCAGGGCCTGCCCCTCCTGGTCACGGCCGAGCGGGTTCCCGTAGCCGAAGTCGACGACCATGATGTACGTCGCCCCGTGCTGCTGGTAGCCCTGGTAGGCCTGGGTGAGCAGCGGGTCGCCGGGGGTCGTGCCGGGCACGGCCGAGATCTGCTTCAGCGAGTTGGCGTACAGCTGCCCGAACTCCGGCGTCGCCATCCACTTGACCAGTTCGAGCGCCTCGGCCTTGTGCTCCGAGTGCGCGTTCACGCCGAACGACCCGTCGACGTAGCCGGAGGTCAGCGGCTGGTTCACCTTGGCGCCCGGCGCGGGCGGGGCGTCGAAGAAGCCGATCTGCAGGTCCGGCGTCGTCTTGGTGAACGGCCCGATCTCGTACGAGCCGCCCGGGTACATCGCGGCCTTGCCGCTGGTGAACAGCGTCTGCGCGTCGGGGTAGTCGACGGCGGCGACCTGGTTCGGGAAGTACGGCTTCAGATCCGCGACGGTCTGCAGCGAGGCCGTGTAGTCCGGGTCGGTGAAGTCCTTCTTGCCGGTGAGGACGGCCTGCTCGAAGTCGTTGCCGCCCTCCCGCGTCGCGCCGAAGATCTGGTGGTCGATGGCGAGCACCCACGGCTGCAGGCCGCTCGTGGCCATCGGGGTGATGCCGGCCTTCTTGAGCTTGTCGCAGGCGGCGGTGAAGTCGGCCCACGTCGTCGGCGGCTGGATGCCCTGGTCGGCGAAGATCTTCTTGTTGTAGAGGATCCCGAGCGTCTGCAGGGCGTACGGGACGCCGTACAGCTTGCCGTCTTCCTTGCCCTTGGCCGCCTGCAGCACCTTGTCCTGCCAGCCGCTGACGTTCACCTGGCCGTCGAGCGGCACCAGGTTGCCCGCCTTGATGTAGGACTGCAGCGGCCCGTACGGCTTGAGCTGGACGACGTCCGGCCCGCCCGTCGCCTTCTTCAAGTCGTTCGGCAGCACCGTCAGGTAGTCGGTGCTCTTGATCGGCTTGTAGTCGAGGATGACCTTCGGGTGCTTCTTCTCGTACGCGTCGAAGATCTTCTGGTATCCCGCGGTGTCCTCGGGACGCCAGGTCTCGACCGTGAGATGGATCTTGCCGCCGCCACTATTCGTGCTCGGTGCGCACGCCGGGAGGGCGAGGGCTGCGCCCAACGCCGCGACGAGCGCGCAGTATTTCCGCATGAGGAGGTGGACCCCTTTCTTCGCTGCCCCCGACGTCTTCCTACTGGCCCTCGGGCCGGACCCTGCGCATCGCTTCCCGCACCGAGCCTCCGGTCTCCTCCAGCGCTCCGGCGGCGCGGTCGGAAGGCACGTCGCACAACAGGGACAGCAACGCGACGCGCGTGTCGCCGCCGGCTCCCGCCAGCGCCGCCGCGCATGTCTCGGCGTCCAGACCGGTCGCCTCGACCAGGATCTTGATCACGCGACCGCGCAGCTTCGAGTTGAGCGCGTTGACGCTGACCATGAGGTTGGAGTAGGTGCGGCCGAGCCGCACCATGACAGCGGTGGACATGGCGTTCAGCACCAGCTTGGTGGCGGTGCCCGCCTTCATCCGGGTCGAGCCGGTGACGGCCTCGGGCCCGGTCTCCACGGCGATGTTGACGTCGACCTCCGCGCCGAACGCCGCTCGCGGGTTCGAGCTGATCAACGCGGTGTGCGCGCCCTGCTTGGCCGCGGCGCGCAGCGCGCCGACGACATACGGCGTGCGGCCGCTCGCGGTGATGCCGACGGCCAGCTCGCCGAGGCGGACGTCCGCGGCGTCGCGGCCCCCGAGGTCCTCGTCGTCCTCGACTCCCTCGACCGCCTGGGACAGCGCGCCGAGCCCGCCCGCGTGGTGGGCGACGAAGAGGTCCGGACTGACGCCGAACGTCGGCGGGAGCTCGGCGGCGTCCAGCACCGCGAGCCGCCCGGAGGTGCCGGCGCCGAAGTAGTGCACCCGCCCGCCGCCGCGCAGCGCGTCGACGGCGAGGTCGGCGGCCTTGGCGATCTGCGGCAGCATCTTCGCCACCGCGCCGGGGACCTGCTCGTCCTCGGCGTTGATCAAACGAAGCACGTCCAGGGTGGGCAGCAGGTCGATGTCGACGGTGCGCGGATTGCGACCCTCGGTGGGGACCCCCTGCAGAACCCCGACGGAGAGGCGATCGGTCACCTGCGTCTCCGATCTGATCCGACACGGCGGACCCGGACCGCTTCGCGGGTCGCCTCCAGGGCCTGACGGGTCGGTTCGTACGTGCGCTGCGCGACGCCGACGAAGATGCAGTCGACGACGGTCAGCTGGGCCAGCCGGCTCGCCGTGGCGCCCGACCGGAAGGTGGTCTCGCGGGCCGCCGTGGTCAGGACGTAGTCGGCGACCTCGGCGATCGGCGAGCGCGGGAAGTTGGTCAGCGCGACCGTGGTCGCACCGCGCCGCTTGGCGACATTGAGCGCGTCGATGGTGTCGACCGTGGTGCCGGTGTGGGAGATGCCGACCGCGACGTCCCCGGGCTCCAGCACGGCCGCGCTGGTGAGCATGATGTGCGCGTCGGACCAGCCGTAGGAGGTGCGCCCGATGCGGTGCAGCTTCTGCTGGAAGTCCAGGGCGACGAACGCGCTGGCGCCCACGCCGTAGATGTCGACCCGGCGCGCGTCGACGATGGCCGCGACGACCCGTTCGAGCGCTTCGATGTCGAGCTGGTTGGCGGTCTCCTCGACCGCCCGCGCGTCGGCGAAGGAGATCTTCTCCACGACCTGCTGGAGCGTGTCATCGGTGCTGATGTCGCTGCCGACGACCCGTCCACCGGTCACCCCCTGGGCGCGCCCGGCCTCGGTGGCCAGGGTCAGCCGCAGCTCCGGGTAGCCGGCGAAGCCGATCGCCCGGCAGAACCGGATGACCGTCGTCTCCGAGGTCCCGCACGCCTGGGCGAGCTCGGTGATGGTCGAGTTGGCCACCGCCTCGGGATCGTCGATCACGCGCTGGGCGACGCGCGCCTCGGCGGGGGGCAGCGAGGGCAACAGGGAACGGACGCGAACGACCGTGCTGAGCGACGCGCTCGCACTGTCGGCCGCGGACCCGGGGTCGGGCCCGACCTTGCTCATGCAGGAAATTTTCCGACGAAAACCGTTCCCTGTCAATATGCCATGTTCTACGGTCACAGTGTGTGTTCCAATTGGAGAGGCCCGTATGTCGTGGGAGTGGATGCCGGCGGCACCAACACTCGTGCCACGATCGTCACTCTCGACGGTGTTGTCGCTGGTCGTGGCCGTGGTCCTGGCGCCAATCCTAACTCCAGCGCCGATCCGGCCGACGCTCTGACCAGGGCCGTCGGTTCCGCTCTGGGGGACCTGGACCCGCTACGGGTGGTAGGCGGCGTTTTCGGGATCGCCGGGGCCGGCGCGGCCGGACGACCGAAAGCGGTCGCCGCCGCGAACGCCGCGTGGCGGGCGCTGGGCCTCCCCGGCGAGCCGGAGGTGGTCACCGACATCGCGGTGGCGTTCGCCGCCGGGAGCCCGGCGCACGCCGGGCTCGTGGTCTTCGCCGGCACCGGAGCGGGCGCCGCCGTGGTCGACGACGGCGAGGTGGTACGCCGCGCCGACGGCTACGGGTGGCTGGTCGGCGACGAGGGCTCAGGGGTGTGGATCGGCGTCGAGGCGGTCCGCGCGGCTCTGCGCGCCTACGACGGGCGCGGCGCGCCCACCACCCTGGCCGAGAGCGTGCCGAGGCTGCTGCTCGGCGAGGCCGCCGGCCCGCTCCTCGCCGACGTCGATCTGAAGGCCCTGACCCTCGGCTCCGGCGACACCGGCGCGGCCGCGATGTCTTCTGGTGCCGCGCTGCCCCAGGCGGTGCTGAAGGAGGTGTACGGCGGGCCGCCCGCCGGGCTCGGCCGTGCGGCTCCCCTGGTGACCGCCGCGGCCACCGCGGGCGACGAGGTGGCGCTGCGGATCGTCACGGAGGCCGCACGGTGGCTGCTCGCCGACGTCGACGCCGTGCGCCCGACGCTGGAGGAGATCATCGGCACCGCTCGGTGCGGGGATTCCGGTCCGGGCGTCGTCGTGGCCGGTTCGCTGCTCGAGGAGGGGCCGGTCGCCGAGGCCGTACGCGCCGGGCTGTGCGAGCGGTTCGGCGTCGAGGCGTCCGTGGCCGACGACGGCACCCTCGGCGCCACCCGCCTGGCCCTCCGCCGCGCGGGCCGCGACTGAGTCCCGACGCGATCGCCTTTACGCGGCGGCGGGTTCGGGCGAGGATTCTCTGAGAGCGTGGGACGGCGACCGGCGGGGTCTCGCCGTCCCACGCTCCGTACGGGGGTCGGCCGGTCCAGGTGCCGCCTCATCGATCCGGACATCGATGAGGCGGGCACACCGGCCGGGTTCTCTTACTTCTTGTGGAAGGTCAGCCCGGTTCCGAAGGGGTACAGGGTCTTGGTCGGGTCGCCCGCGACGGGGACCATGACGGGCAGCTTCCCCTGGGGGCTGATCTCACCGAACAGCACCTTGGTCAGCGACTCGAGCGTCGCCGGCGTGTAGCCGTAGGTGGCCAGGTAGTTCTTCGCCTCGGGGAAGTAGCCGATGTCGTACGCGTCGCGCACCGCCGCCACGATGACCGGCTTGCCGGTGGCCACGAGGGCCTTGACGAGGTTGGCCTGACCCGGACCGTTGTGACCCGACTCGGTCGAGACGTCCCAGGCGCGGTTGGTGGTGACGACGACGAGATCGTTGTCCTTCGCCTTGGCCACGGCCTGGTCGATCGTCGCCTGCGACGGGCTCGTGCCGGTCTGGTAGACGGTCGTGGCCGGGCCCCGCTTGTGGATGTCGTCGGCGAGCGTCTGGGTCGTCGCGACGCCGTAGCCGGTCACGAGGACCTTGCGGCCGTCCTTCTTCAGCGGCAGCGCGTCGTTCTTGACCAGCGTGATGGTGCGGTCGGTGACCCGCTGCTCGGTGGCGAGGTGCGCCGGCGTGCCGACCTTCTGGGCGACCTTGCTCTCGTCGACGTACGGGTTCGTGAACAGGCGGTGCTTCTTCTTGACCTCGAGAAGCCGGTAGACCGACTCGTCGATCCGGGACTCGGTCAGCTCGCCGCCCTTCACCGCGTTGATCACGGAGTTGAGCTGCAGGTCGAACAGGCCGTTGCCCTTCGCGTCCGTCGGCGGCTTCTCCAGCTCGTCCGCGCCCGCCTTGATGGCGAGGACCGGCACGCGGTCGTCGCCGTACTTGTCGCGGACGCCCTGCATGCCGAGGGCGTCGGTGGCGATGACGCCCTTGAAGTGCAGCTCGTTCCGCAGGATGCCGGTGAGGATCGGCTTGGACAGCGTCGCCGGGTCGCCGGACGGGTCCAGCGCCGGGACGACGATGTGCGCCGTCATGATCGAGTCGATGCCGTGCGCGATGGCCGCCTTGAAGGGCGGCATGTCGAGCTTCTCCCACTGCTCGCGGGTGTGGTTGATGACCGGCACGCCGGTGTGGCTGTCGGTGGCGGCGTCACCGTGGCCCGGGAAGTGCTTGGCCGTCGGGATGACGCCCGCGGCCTGGTAGCCGTCGACCTCGGCCGCCACGAACTTCGAGACCAGCTGCGGGTCGGAGCCGAAGGACCGTACGCCGATCACGGGGTTGGCCGGGTTGGTGTTGACGTCGGCGTCGGGGGCGTAGTCGGTGTTGATGCCGATCGCCCGCAGCTCCTGCCCGGTGATCTTCGAGGTCTCGTACGCGTCCTTGGGCCGGCGTCCGGCCCCGAGGGCCTGGCTGCCGGGGAACTGGGTGAACGGCGCCGGGACCCGGGTCACCACGCTGCCCTGCTCCTGGTCCGTGACGATCGTCATCGGAATCGGCACCCGCTGGCGCATCGCCGCCTGCTGGATCCCGTTGGACAGGTGCGCGACCTGCTGCGGGCTCGCGAGGTTGGGCGGATCCACGGAGTAGTAGATGATCCCGCCCGGGTGGTACTTGTCGATGAGCTGCGCGGCGTTGTTCACCCCGTACAGCTTCTGGTTGGCCGCGACGGCGGCCGGGTCCGTGGTGTCGGCGCTGGTGCCGTACACCTGCAGGACGAACAGCTGGGCGACCTTCTCCTCCAGCGTCATCTTGTGGAGGATCCGCAGGACGCTCTGGTCCTTGCCGGGCGAGGACGCGGCCTGGGCGGTTCCCGCACCCAGACCCGCGATCGCCACCATTGACGCCGTACTGATCGCGGCGAGCCGTCGGCGACGGGACATCCAGACTCCTTCCGTCCGCCCCCGAATACGAATCTGTAAGAAAATGACCAGTCGAAACCGGCAGAGCGAAACTTAGTCACGCGAATGGACGCGCGTCAACGGTCGGCTGCCGATCCGCTGGTCAGCGGCCCGCGCGGATGTGCGCCGCGACCTTCCGCGCGGCCGCCCGGTGCTCCGCCGAACCCACGATGTCGGCGGCGCGGGACGCGTCGACGTACGGTGAGCGGAGGATCCCCCGGTCCTGCTTCATCCGCAGGATGCGGGTGACCGCCTGGTCGAGGCGGCTCTGCGGGATCCGGCCCGACCGCACCGCCGTGAGCACGGCGCGGTAGGCACCGTCCAGCCGCGGCGGCATCAGGAGCATGTCCGCGCCGGCCTGAACGGCCCGCACCGCCGCCTCCGGCGCGCCGTACTTCATCGTCGCGCCCGCCATGCTCAGCGAGTCGGTCACCACGACCCCGTCGTAACCGAGCTTGTCGCGGAGCAGGCCCGTCAGCACCGTCTTGGACATGGTCGCCGGGTCGCCGGACTTGTCCAGGCCGGGGACGACGATGTGCGCGGTCATGATCATGTCGATGTGGTGGGCGATGGCGGTCTGGAACGGCGGCGCGTCGAGGCGCTCCCACGTCGCCATGGAGTGCTTGATCACCGGCAGGCCGGTGTGACTGTCGGTCGCGGTGTCGCCGTGCCCGGGGAAGTGCTTGACCGTCGCCACGATCCCGGTCGCCCGGTAGGCGTCGACCGCGACGCCGACGAGATGGGCGACCTCCTTGGGATCGGCGCCGAACGACCGTACGCCGATCACCGGGTTGCGGGGGTTGACGTTGACGTCGGCGACCGGCGCGAAGTCCTGGTTGATGCCGACCGCGCGCAGCTCCTCGCCGGTGACCCGTGCCGCCGTGCGCACGTCGTCATCGGGGTTCTTGGTCGACGCGAGCGCCTTGTTGGTGGGGAACCGGGTGATGTACGGCAGGCGGGAGACGATGCCCTGCTCCTCGTCGGTGCCGATGAGCAGCGGAACGCCGCCGTCCTTCGCCGCCGCACGCTGCAGGCCGTTGGACAGCGTCGCCGTCTGCCGCGCCGTGCGCAGGTTGTTCGGGAAGTAGATGACGCCGCCGGGGTGGTACTTCGCGACCATCGCGGCGCCGGTGGCGGCGGTGGTGCCCTGGACGGTCGGGATGAACAGCTGGCCGACCTTGTCCGCCGTGCTCATCCGCCGGACCAGCGCCGCGACCGGGTCGGGGGTGGGAGTGGGGCTGGGGATGGTGCGGGCGGCCGCCGAACCGCGCCGCGTCGGCCCGTCGTCGGAGCGGGCCGACGATCCGCCGCACGCCGCCGCGGCGGCCACCGCCGTGATCGCGGCCACTGCGGACAGGAGCCGCAGGCCACCGGTCCGTCTCACTCGCCGCCCTCCCCGAGCCGTCATCGCACCCGCACGACGCTAGCCCCCGGACCGGCACGCGGCAAACGCCCCGGTCGGGCGCTCCCCGCGCACCCGGAGGGCGCGCCGTCCGGGCCCGGCGACCACGTCAGGACGAGCGGTAGCCGGGGTGCACTCCCGGCGTGAGTCCCTGCTGTTCGGCGACGCGCCGGAGCAGCACGGTCAGCTGCCGGTGCTCGTCGGAGGAGAGCGCCGCGCAGACGTCGCGCTCGTGCGCGGCGCCCACCTCGCGCAGCTCGGCCAGCAGCTCGACGCCCCGTTCGGTCAGGTAGAGCGCGTGCGACCGCCGGTCGTCGGGGTTCTTGCGCCGCTCGATCAGGCCGCGTCCCTCCAGCTCGTCGGCGAACGGCACGAAGCGGCTCGGCGGCATCCCGAGGTCCTCGGCGAGCCGGCGCTGGCTGCGGCCGGGCGTCGCGGCCAGCATCCGGAGGAGCCCCGCCTGCGGGGGTGTCAGGTCCAGCGAGGCGATCCGCTCGGCGAACGCCCGCGCGGCGTGCGCCCCGAGCTGAGCCAGCAGGAAGGCGGCGCCCCCCTGGTTCCTGGAGCGGTCGGTCTGCTGGTTCGTGCTCATGGCGACACTGTATACGTTTGACAATCGTTCTGATCTGTAATCATTATCTGACGTACACGATTTCTGACCGAGGAGAAGAGATGTCGACCGTCTCCGCCGCCCCTGGCGTGAAGGCCCCGGGCCGCCGCCCGCAGTCCGGGCCCCCCCTGCTCGCCCCCGTGCTCGCGTTCGCCGGGCTGACCATCGCCTACGTCGTCGCCAACCGGGCCACACCGCACCCGGACGCCTCCGGCCTCGCGGTCCTGGAGTACGCCCGGTCGCACGGCACCACGATCAAGGTCGGGGCCTTCCTGCTGGTCGCCTCGGCGGTGCCCCTCGCCCTCACCGCGGCGGTGCTCTACCGGCGGCTGCGGGCGCTGGGCATCACCGCGCCGGGCTCGGCGATCACCCTGGTCGGCGGCGTGTCCGCCGCCGGCGCGCTCAGCCTGAGCGGGATGTTCACCTGGACCGGCGGCCGCGTCGAGACCGACCCCGCGCTCGCCCGTGCCCTCGCCGACCTGGGGTTCGTGGCCGGCGGTCCGGCCTTCGTGGCGATGTTCGCCCTGCTCGCCGCCGGGATCTCGGTGACGGGCCTGCTCGCGGGCCTGCTGCCGCGCGCGGTGACCTGGACGGGGCTCGTCCTGGCCGCCGTCGGGATGGTCGCCCTGCTGACCCTCCTGGCCTCCCCCTTCGGCTTCCTGCTGCCGGTGGTCCGCTTCGGCGGCACCGTGTGGCTCGTGGCCGTTGCCGCCCTGCTGCCGCGGACGCGGCCCTCCCGCCATCAGTGAGAACCCGGACCGGACCGAACACCGAGGAGACCTCCATGACCAGCACCTACTCCGACCTCGCCGGCAAGGTCGTCGTCGTCACCGGTGGATCGCGCGGCATCGGCGCGCGGACCGCCCGGGCGTTCGCCGCCCAGGGCGCCAAGGTCTGCGCCGTCGGCCGCGACACTGACGCCCTCGCTCGGGTGGTCGCCGGGATCGCCCAGGACGGCGGCGTCGCGATCGACGTGGCCGCCGACGTGACCGACTCCGCCGCGCTCGACGCCGTGCGCGACCAGGTGGAGGCGCGGCTCGGCCCGGCCGACGTCCTGGCCGCCTTCGCCGGCGGGCAGGGCTTCCCGGTCCCCTCCCCGGAACTGACCGAGGAGCGCTGGCGCGAGGTGCTCGACTCCGACCTCACCTCGGTGTTCCTGACCATCAAGGCGTTCCTGCCGGGCATGCTCGAACGTGGCCGCGGCTCGATCCTGACGATGTCCTCCGCCGCCGGCCGCCAGCCTAGCCAGGCCAACCTCGCGTACGGCGTGGCCAACGCCGGTTTGGTCATGCTCACGCGCCACCTCGCCACCGAGGTCGGGCCGCGCGGGGTCCGCGTCAACTGCATCGCGCCCTCGGCCATCGCCACGGAGAAGGTCGAGGCCCGCATGCCCGCCGGGGTCCGGGCGAAGGTCGCGGCGGGGCACCCGCTCGGCCGCATCGGCACCAGTGACGACGTCGCCCGGACCGCCCTGTTCCTGGCCTCCGAGGACGCGTCGTGGCTGACCGGGATCACCGTCGACGTCGCGGGCGGCCGGGTCACCGGCTGACGACGCCCGGGGTGAGCGCGCCGGCCGGTGACCGGTAGAAGGACCGGATCGTCAGGCGGACGGGCTCTGGAAGTAGTGGCCCTTGTCGAGGTCGTCGAGGAGTCCGGGCTGGGTCGGCTGCCATCCCAGCAGCTCGCGGGTCAGCGCGCTCGAGGCCGGAGCGTCGGCCCCGATGAAGCCCGCCAGCCAGCCGAAGTGCTCCCCCGCGTCCTCGGGAGAGACGGAGACCACGGGGAGATCGAGGTGGCGGCCGATCACCTCGGCGACCTCGCGGATCGGCACCCCCTCGTCGGTCACCGCGTGCAGCGCCGATCCCGCCGGGGCGTTCTCCAGCGCCAGGCGGAACAGGTGGGCGGCGTCGAGCCGGTGCGTCGCGGGCCAGCGGTTGGAACCGTCGCCGATGTAGCCGGCGACGCCCTTGTCGCGGGCGACGCCGATCAGGGCCGCCATGAACCCGTGATCTCCGTCGCCGTACACCGTCGGGGGGAGGCGCAGCACCGAGGAACGGACGCCGCGGGAGGCGAGGGAGAGCGTCAGGAGCGCGGTCTCGTACCGGGCCCGCGGACCGGCCGGCACGGATTCCGGAGCCGGCTCACGCCCGTCCTCTTCCGTCACGACCTGTCCCGGCTGGAGCCCGAGCAGCCCGGAGGCGAGGACGAACGGCCGATCGGAACCCGCGAGCGCCTCGCCGAACGCCTCGACGGCGCGGCGGTCCGCGTCGGCGGCGTCCTCGAAGCCCCCCGAGAACGCGATGTCGTGCTTGAAAGCGAGGTGGATCACGCCGTCCGACGCGGCCGCCGCGTCCCGCAGGACGTCCAGATCGTCGAGAGTGCCGCGGAGCGCCTCCGCTCCGGCCGCGGTGAGCGCGGCGGCCGACGTGTCCGAGCGCGCGAGCCCGATGACCTGGTGGCCGGCGCCGATGAGCTCCGGAACGACGGCGGAGCCGATCCAGCCGGACGCTCCGGTGACGAATACGCGCATGAGAAGACCTCCGAATGGTCGGCCGGCCTCGGCACAGACGTGTCCGAAGACCGACCGATGTCAGTGACTGTCGTCAGCATAGCAAGCGATGTCAGCGGCTGTCATCGCGCTACGATCAGCACATGGGTCGATGGGAGCCGAACGCTCGTGGCCGGCTCGCGCAGGCGGCCTTCGAGCTCTATGGCGAACGCGGGTACGAACAGACCACGGTGGCGGAGATCGCCAAGCGGGCGGGGCTGACGGAGCGCACCTTCTTCCGGCACTTCGCCGACAAGCGGGAGGTCCTGTTCGCGGGCTCGGAGATCCTGCAGGAGTCCCTCGTGCGCGCCGTCGTCGACGCGCACGAGTCCGCGGCGCCGATCGACGCGGTGACCGCGGCCCTGGAGACCGTCGGCTCCGTACTCATGGACCGCGAGTTCTCCCGGCGGCGCCAGAAGGTCATCGACTCGACCGCGGAGCTGCGCGAGCGCGAGCTGATCAAGCTCGCGGCACTCGCCTCCGCCGTCGCCGACGCACTGCGCCGGCGCGGCGTTCCGGACCTGGCCGCCAGCCTGACCGCGGAGGCGGGAGTCGCCGTCTTCAAGGTCGCGTTCGAGCGGTGGATCGCCGGAACCGACGAGAAGGACCTGTCGGAGCTCATCCGAGAGGCGATCGACGAGCTGAAGGCCGTGACCGCCGGCTAAAGGCCGAGAGGCTCCAGGCCCGGGAGTTCCGCCCGGGCGGCCGTACGGGCGCCGTCGGCGTCGGTGGCGCGGCGGGCGGCCTCGGCGGCCCGGCGGCACTGGTCCAGGGTGTGCGCGGCCACCGCGGCGCGTACCAGGGGCAGCGACCGGGCGCTCATGGAGAGCGAGGTCACGCCGAGACCGGTGAGCACGCAGGCGAGCGCCGGGTCGCCGGCCGCCTCGCCGCAGACGCCGCAGTCCTTGCCCGCGGCGGTGGCGGCCCCGGCGGCCAGCGCGACGAGGTCGAGCAGCGCCGGCTGCCAGGGGTCCTGGAAGCGGGCGAGCCCGCCGATCTGCCGGTCGGCGGCGAAGGTGTACTGGGCGAGGTCGTTGGTGCCGAGGCTGAAGAAGTCCGCCTCGGCGGCCAGGTCGGCGGCCCGCAGCGCCGCCGCCGGAATCTCGATCATGATGCCGGCGCGGGTCAGCCCGGCCGCGCGGCAGGCCGCGACGAACGACCGGGTCTCCGCGGCGTCGGCGACCATCGGCGCCATCACGTGCAGTTCGACGTCCAGTCCGTCGGCGGCGCGGGCGAGGGCGCGCAACTGCCCTGTCAGCACGCCGGGATGGCTGTCGAACAGGCGCAGGCCGCGTTCGCCGAGCGCCGGGTTCGGCTCGTCGTCCGGGGGCGGCAGGAAGGCCAGCGGCTTGTCGGCGCCCGCGTCCAGCGTCCGGACGACGACGCTCGGGAACGCCTCCAGCACGGCGCGGTAGGCCGACTCCTGCTCCTCCTCCGAAGGGGCGGTCGTACGGCCGAGGAAGAGGAACTCGGTGCGGAACAGCCCGACGCCCTCCGCGCCGCAGGCCAGGGCCGCCTCGACGTCCTTCGGGCCGCCGATGTTGGCCAGCAGCGGCATCCGGTGCCCGTCGGCGGTGGCGCCCGGCCCGGTCGTGACGTCGAGCGCGGCCGCCCGCGCCCCGGCCGCCGCGTGCGCGTCCGCGATCACCTGCTCGGTGGGGTCGGGGCGCACCTCGCCGGAGGCGCCGTCGACCAGCACGATCGTGCCGTCGCGCAGGTCCATGCAGTCGCCGCAGGCGACGACCGCGGGCACGCCCATCGCGCGGGCGAGGATGGCGGTGTGGCTGGTCGGACCGCCGTCCCGGGTGACGAAGGCGAGGACCTTCGCCGGGTCCAGCAGGGCGGTGTCGGCCGGGGCCAGATCCCGTGCGACCAGCACGAACGGCTCGTCGGAGTCGGGGACGCCCGGCGCCCCCACGCCCAGGAGGACGGCGACGGCACGGTCCCGGACGTCGTCGAGGTCGGCGACCCGGGCGGCCATGTACTCCCCCGCGCGGGACAGCGCCGCGCGGAAGACGCCGAACGCCTCGTACACCGCGCGCGGCGCCGACAGACCGTCGTCGATCCGGTCGGTCACGAGGCCGGCCAGCCCGGGGTCCCGGGCCATCATCGCCTGGGCGGCCAGGACGTCCTGTGCCTCGCCGCCCGCCTGCGCGCCGCGCTCCTCCAGGTCCGCGCCGACGGCGTCCAGCGCGGCCAGCGCACGCGCGCGTTCGGCGTGGGCGTCACCCGCGTGCCGTTGGTCGGCGGGTGGTTCGGGCACCGCCCCGGACATGGGCCGCACCGGCCCGGCCGCGACTCCGGGGCTGACCCCGGTGCCCCGCAGGACCTCAGGCACTCGGCTCGGTGACCAGTCCCGCCAGCTCCTCCAGCACGGCGTCGGCACCGTCGCCCTCCGCCCTGATCACGATCTCCTCGCCCTGCTGGGCGTCGAGGGCGAGAACGGACAGAATGCTCTTGGCGTTGACCGGGTCCTTGCCCGGCTTGGCCACGGTGACGTCCAAAGGCGTCCTCGTGGCCGCCTGAACGAAGAGCGCGGCCGGGCGGGCGTGCAGCCCTACCTTCGTTTCCACCCTGACACGGCGCTCGGCCATGTGGTCCTCCTGCGTCATTGATCTGTCTGGGTCACCTTGTCGAGACCGCGTGGGACGTCGGGGTCGATGCCGAGCCCACGGGCCAGCGCCTCGGTCAGCAGCTGGCCTGGCACGATCAAGGCGAGCGGCGATACCCACTCTGGCAGATCCGGACCAGGTAGTGCACACGAGGTCACTTCGGACAGTGCCCGGCCGCCGCCGATACCGTACGCCGGGGCACCCGCCGCCACCACCCGCTCGGCCAGTGCCACCGTGCCGGACAGCGTGGGCCCCGAGTCGGCGGCGACGAGGACCGCGGGCGTCTCCTCGTCGACGACGGCGATCGGGCCGTGCAGCAGATCAGCGTAGGACAGGCCCATGGCGTGCAGGTAACACGCTTCTTTCAGCTTGAGGGCCAGTTCGAGGGCGGTGCCGTACGCGATGCCGCGCCCGGACACCACCACGCCCTTCACACCCGCGAGGCCGTCGACGATCGGCTCCAGCGCGCCGGACTCCTCGGTCGCCGTGACCAGGCGCTCGACCTCGTCCGGTGCGCGGCGCAGGTCCGCGACGTCCACGTCGGCGCCCAGGGCGATGCCGAGCACGGCCAGCGCCGCGAGCTGTGTGGTGTAGGTCTTGGTCGCCGGGACGGCCACCTCCGCGCCCGCCTTCGTCACGAGGGCGATCTGGGCGGCCTCCGCGAGCGGCGACCCCTCGCCGTTGGTGACGGCGATCGTACGGGCGCCGCAGTCCGCGGCCCAGTCCAGCGACTCGACGATCTCCTCGGTCTTGCCCGACTGGCTGATGGCGACCGCGAGAACGCCGGACAGGTCGATCCGCTTCTTGTAGGTCGTGGCCACCGACGGCGAAGCGAGCGTCGCGAGCCGTCCGGCGTGCGTCTGGACCAGGTAGCTGCCGTAGACGGCGGCGTTGTCGGACGAGCCGCGCGCGATGAACAGCACTTGGCGGGTCTCCTGCGCCAGCAGCCCGATCTCCGGCATTCGGGGGAGCAGAGCGTCGAGGGTGGCCCGCAGGGCGGCGGGCTGCTCGCCGATCTCCGCCCGCATGCGCGATGTGCTCACCAGAACCATCCCATCCTTCGCCTGTGATCTTCTCGTTACGTCTTCGTGTTGCTGACCTGCATTGACAGTCAGTTCTGACGTGTGGTCTAGTCCGGACTAGACCAGTCTGAACCATACTTCAACCCCCGACTTCGCCACCAGAGGTACCCAATGGGGAAGATCGACCCCACCAGCCCCGTGCCCAAGTACTTCCAGCTGCGCGGCATCCTCCTCGACCTGATCGACGACGCAGAGCTGCCCGTGGACGCGCCGATCCCGTCGGAGCGCGAGCTGTGCCAGCGGTTCGGGCTGTCCCGGATGACCGTCCGCCAGGCGGTCGACCACCTGGTCACCGAGGGCCGGCTGTACCGGGTCCCCGGCAAGGGCACGTTCGTCGCGCGGCCGAAGATCGAGATGCCGCTGCGCCTGGTGTCGTTCACCGAGGACATGCGGGCGCGCGGCCTCGAACCCGGCGCCCGGGACCTCGACCACCGCACGACGCAGGCGAACGCGAACCTCGCGCGGGTCTTCGGCATCCCGCTGGGCACCGGGGTGCACGTCATCGAGCGGCTGCGCACCGCCGACGGCGAGCCCATGGCGGTCGAACGCTCCCAGATCCCGGCGACCGTCGCCCCGGGCCTGCTCGACATCCCGCTCGGCGACGTCTCGCTGTACGACGTGCTGGAGAAGCGCTTCGGCGTCATGTTCGACGCCGGCGAGCAGACCATCGAGGCGGGGCTGGCCGACACGGCGGACGCCCGGCTCCTCGACCTGCCCCGCGGCAGCGCCGTCCTGCTGCTCCAGCGCCGGTCGTTCATGAACGGCAAGTGCGTCGAGCTCGCCGTCTCCACCTACCGCGCCGACCGCTACCAGTTGCGCGGCGCCCTGGAGATCCCCCGCCGCAACCGCCCTGCCCCGCGCCAGTAGACCGCCGGAGCGCACCCCGCGACCGCCCGGCCCCGCGCCGGCAGACCGCCGGAGCGTACGCCCGGCCCCTCGCCGGCGAACGCCGAGACGCGCGCCCGCGAGCACGGGGACGCCTGGCCGGATGCGGCCAGGATGTATCAACGCGCCTTCTCGGGCCTCTTTGTGGCTGCCGCCCTCCCCGCGGCAGACACCAAGGGAGGCCCGTCATGCGCCGAAACCCATCCGCCCGCCGACCCGCCCCGATCCGGCTGATCCCGTACGGCTCGGGCCGGTCCCCCGAGATCACCGTCCACGGTTCACTGGCCGTCGCCCTGGACTCCGGCCCGCCACCGCGCACCCGCCCGCCGCTCGGCGTCGTACGCCCCGGCGCGCCGGACGTCACCGCGGACGCGCGGCTCATCGCCCGGCTCGTCCTGGAGGTGCTGGCCGGCGTGCGCCCGTACCACCACCTCGCCGGCCGTACGACGCCGGAGCTGTTCGAGCACCTGGACGGATTCGCCGCCCGAATGCCGACACGGGTGTTCCCCCGGCTCGGCACGGTCCGGGTCTGCGCGCCCGCGCCCGGCGTGGCGGAGGTCACCGCGATCGCGGCCTTCGGGTCGCGGGTCCACGCCCTGGCGCTGCGTCTGGAGCACGGCCGGGGCCGGTGGCGCTGCGCGGTCATCGAGACGACCGTGCCCGCGAGCTGAGGAGGACCGTGACGGGCGTGGCGGTCCCCCTGGACTAGGCCGGGGGGACCGCCACGCTCTCAACGTTGTCCGGGCTTGTCGGTCACCTTGACGGTCACCAGCGCGCTCTGGGACAGCACCTGCCCGACCCGCTGGACCAGCTTCGGAGTTCCGTCCGTGGTCATGTCCTGGACGGCGACGAGGCGCGACCCCCTGTAGCGGAAGGTCGTGGGGTCGAACAGGATCTCTCTCCGGTCCTCACCCGGGGAGTCGCGGTAGACCCCGACGGTGCGGCGCCCGGCGGCGTCCGTCACCTGCTCCAGGTGCACGCCCGGGAAGCCCTTGAGCATGCGGAAGAGCGCGGCGTTCACCTTGGGCGGGATGAAGGGATCATTCATGAAGATCAGTTGAATGGACTCGAAGACGGGCCCGTTCTTGTCCCCGTTGCCCACGGTGCTGACGAACAACTTGCTCTTGCTGTCCTTGCGCACTCTGGCGAGCAGAGCGGCCGGGTCGGTGGGCAGTCCGTTGACGTACTTCACCAACTGCGGCAGCTTCAGACCCTCCGTCGCCCTGGCCGCCTCCGCGTCATAGGTCACGTGCAACCGTCCGGTGCGCCGATCGATGCTCGCCGTCCGGGTCGCGCCGTACTGGTCCCAGCGCTCCACCACCGGGGCGGCCTGCACGTGCCCCGGCGCCGGGACGCTGTTCGTGTAGAGCGTGCGGGTGTAGATCCACTGGTCCGGCCGGGGCAGCGTCTGCGTCTGGTGTTCGACGGTCGCGGCGGCCAGCTCGAGTGATGGCAGCGCCGTCGTGACGCCGGGCCGTGGTGCCTTCGGCGGCGTCGTGCCGCCGGTCTGCGCCACGACGATCGCCGTGGCGACGCCCGCGGCCACGATGCCCGTGGCGGCCAACGGCCGGCCGAGGCGGCGACGGACCTTTCGGCTGCGAGCCTCCGGATTCGCCTCCATCTGGGCATGTAGGCGCGCCCAGGCGCGTGCCCTGGCTCCCGTGTCCTGCGCCGGAACTGCCGGGCGGACCCGGCCGACCAGGTCGATCTCGTTGTCGATCACGCGAACTCCTCCTGAAGACGAGAGGGGTCGGTTCCGCCGAACGCCCGGCGGAGCTTCCCGCGAACCCGGTGGAGCCGGGACCTGACCGTGCCGAGCGGCAGTTCCAGCGCCTGCGCCGCCTCGTCGTACGTCAGGTCGGCCCAGGCGATGAGCAGCAGCAGGTCGCGTTCCGCCGCCGACAGGCGCGTCAGCGCGGAGGCGATCCGGGGACCGAGCCGTTGCGCCGTCACTCGCGCGTCGCTGCTCTCGTCGAACGGCAGGGTCATCCACTCGGCGTCCGCCCGCGCCAGCGCGCGCTGCCGGCGGCGCTCGACCCGGCGGTGCTCGCCGATCAGGTTCGTCGCGATGCCGAACAGCCACGGCCGGGCGTCGGGTCGGGTCAGGTCGTAGCGGGCGCGGGCGCGGAAGGCGACGACGAAGGTCTCGGCGCTGACGTCCTCGGCGACCTCGGGGCCGAGCCTGCGGACCACGTACCGATGGATGGCGTCCCAGTGCCGGTCGAAGATCAGGGAGAACCTCTCCGGCTCGGTGGCGGACTCCGCGATCGCCTCGCTGTCGGTCGCCTCCCTTGTGTCAGGGGGCGGCGTCTTCTCCACCGAAGTCTCCTTTCGATGCCGTGCGTCGTGCATCGGTCATCCGGTACTTGGTGGTGGGGCGCCGCGTTGTTCCGACTTCTTTCGGAAGGCACCGCCTCCGGGAGGCACCGCCCGGAAAGACCGAACGGCCCCGGGCGAGAGGTCGCCCGGGGCCGTTTCAGCCGTCTTCGGTCAGTCGCTGTGCTTCGGGTCGCCGTGGCAGCGCTTGTACTTCTTGCCCGAGCCGCAGGGGCACGGGTCGTTGCGCGACACGTTGGCGAACGCGTCGTCGGTCTTCTCGGTGTGGGTCTCCACGCCGCCCTCGCCGTCGACGGTCGGCGCCGTGTAGTTGAGCGTCTGCGGCCGGGCCGACTCCTCCAGGCCCTTGGCGACGATCTCCGGCGTCTCCTCGCCGGTCACGGACAGCTCGACCGGGGCCTCGCCGACGCCGGCCACTCCCGCGGCGCGCTCCTCCTCGGCGACCTCGACCTCGAGGTTGAAGAGGTAGCCGACCGACTCCTCCTTGATGCCCTCGAGCATCGCGGTGAACATGTCGTAGCCCTCGCGCTGGTACTCCACCAGCGGGTCGCGCTGCGCCATCGCCCGCAGGCCGATGCCCTCCTGGAGGTAGTCCATCTCGTAGAGGTGCTCGCGCCACTTGCGGTCGAGGACGGACAGGACGACGCGGCGCTCCAGCTCGCGGAGCACCTCCCCGCCGAGCTCCTCCTCGCGCCGTTCGTACGCGGCCTGGGCGTCCTCGCCGATCTTCTCGGTGAGCAGCTCGGCGGTCAGGCCGGCCTGGCCGCCCGCCTCCTCGACGAGGTCCTCGGAGCCGACCGAGATCGGGTAGAGCTGCTTGAACGCCTTCCACAGCTTGTCGAGGTCCCACTCCTCGGGGAAGCCCTCGGCGGTCGCCGCGGTGACGTATCCGGCCACGACCTCATCGATCATGCGCACGATCTGCTCGTGCAGGTCGGCGCCCTCGAGGACGCGACGGCGCTCGGCGTAGATCACCTTGCGCTGCCGGTTCAGCACCTCGTCGTACTTCAGGACGTTCTTGCGGATCTCGAAGTTCTGCTGCTCGACCTGGTGCTGGGCCGACCGGATGGCGTTCGACACGATCTTCGACTCGATCGGCACGTCGTCCGGGATGTTCAGACGGGTCATGATGGCCTCGACCCGGGCGGAGTTGAACAGCCGCATCAGGTCGTCCTCGAGCGACAGGTAGAAGCGGGACTCGCCCGGGTCGCCCTGCCGGCCGGACCGGCCGCGAAGCTGGTTGTCGATGCGCCGCGACTCGTGCCGCTCGGTCGCGAGGACGTAGAGGCCACCGGCCTCCTTGACCTCCTCGTGCTCCTCCTTGACCGCCTTCTTGGCCTTCTCGATCGCCTCCGGCCAGGCCTTCTCGTACTCCTCCGGAGTCTCGAGCGGGGACAGGCCGCGGGCGTGCAGCTCCTTGTCGGCGATGTGGTCGGGGTTGCCGCCGAGCGTGATGTCGGTGCCTCGACCGGCCATGTTCGTCGCGACCGTGACGGCGCCCTTGCGGCCCGCCTCGGCGACGATCATCGCCTCCTTCTCGTGGTACTTGGCGTTCAGCACCTCGTGCTTGATGCCGCGCCGCTTGAGCATCCGCGAGAGCTTCTCGGACTTGTCGACCGAGGTGGTGCCGACCAGGACCGGCTGGCCCTTCTCGTGCCGCTCCAGGATGTCCTCGACCACGGCCTCGAACTTGGCCTGCTCGGTCTTGTACACCACGTCGGACACGTCGCGGCGGACCATCGGCTTGTTCGTCGGGATCGGGATCACGCCGAGCTTGTAGATCTTGTTGAACTCGGCCGCCTCGGTCTGGGCGGTACCGGTCATGCCGCCGAGCTTGTCGTACAGCCGGAAGAAGTTCTGCAGGGTGATCGTGGCGAGCGTCTGGTTCTCGTCCTTGATCGCCACGCCCTCTTTGGCCTCGATGGCCTGGTGCATGCCCTCGTTGTAGCGCCGGCCGTGCAGGATGCGGCCGGTGAACTCGTCGACGATCAGGACCTCGCCGTTGTTGACGATGTAGTCCTTGTCCTTCTTGTACAGCTCCTTGGCCTTCAGCGCGTTGTTCAGGAAGCTGACCAGCGGCGTGTTGACCGAGTCGTACAGGTTGTCGATGCCGAGCCAGTCCTCGACCTTCTCGACACCGGACTCCAGGATGCCGACCGTGCGCTTCTTCTCGTCGACCTGGTAGTCGCCGTCCTCGCCCTCCGGGCCGTCGGTCGCGCGCTTGAGCCGCGGCACGATCTTGGCGAACTCGACGTACCACTTGGAGTTCTGCTCGGCCGGACCGGAGATGATCAGCGGGGTCCGCGCCTCGTCGATGAGGATCGAGTCGACCTCGTCCACGATCGCGAAGTTGTGCTCGCGCTGGACGCACTCGTCCAGGCTCCAGGCCATGTTGTCGCGCAGGTAGTCGAAGCCGAACTCGTTGTTCGTGCCGTACGTGATGTCGGCGGCGTACGCCTTGCGGCGCTCCTCCGGCGTCATGTCGGCCAGGATCACGCCGACCTCGAGGCCGAGGAACTGGTGCACGCGGCCCATCCACTCGGCGTCGCGCTTGGCCAGGTAGTCGTTGACCGTGACGACGTGGACGCCCTTGCCGGACAGCGCGTTGAGGTAGGCGGGCAGCACGCAGGTCAGGGTCTTGCCCTCACCGGTGCGCATCTCGGCGATGTTGCCCATGTGGAGGGCGGCACCGCCCATGATCTGCACGTCGAAGTGGCGCTGGCCCAGCGTGCGCTTGGCGGCCTCGCGGGCGGTCGCGAACGCCTCGGGAAGCAGATCGTCGAGCGTCTCGCCGTCGGCCAGGCGCTCCTTGTACGTCTCGGTGAGCGCGCGCAGCTCGGCGTCGCTCATGTCGACGAAGTCCTCCTCGATGGAGTTGACCTGGTCGGCGATCCGCTTGAGCTTGCGCAGAACTTTGCCTTCGCCAGCGCGAAGGATCTTGTCGATGACTACTGGCACTCTCGGAAGCTCCTCGAACCATTCGTGGAATCGCCGGGGGTCATGTCCGACGGCGCATACACGACCCGTACGGTGTCATCGTAGGCGAGTCCAACCGTACAGCGGGACCACCTCGATATCACGGGACTCGGCCGCAGGGGCCGTAAGCCCCGGGTTTATCGTTGACGCTGCGAGGAACCGCACCACAAAGCACAACGTAGGTCCGCGTTCGGGGACGGACGCAGATGCCCCTGGGAGGAAAACACATGGCCGGCAGTTCTCACGGAGGCCGCCTCAGCTCGTGGGTCGCGGTCGTCGTGATGTGGATCGGCTTCGGTGTCGGGGGCGTCGCGATGGTCAGCGGACCGTCGTGGTGGCTCTTCTGGACCGGTGTCGGCATCGTCGCGGTCGGCGGTGTCATCGGGCTGATCGTCCGCATCTTCGACGACGTCATCATCGACGCTCCGCGGATCATTTCGGAGGAGGCCCACCCGGCCGTGCTGCACGCCCGGGCCGCCGGAATCGAGGGTCCCGCGACCGCCACCGACCCGCAGACGACGCACCCCCACGGCTGAGCGACCGCCGCGGTCCCCGCGCGCGGAGCGAGCGGCCGTCCGCCGACCGCCGTTCCGGGCGTGGCGGCACCGCTTCCGGTCACAGTTCAGTCACATTCCGATCGATGGGCCCGCCCGAGCCGACCCCGGCCGAGCGGGCCCATCGGCAGTTCCGGATCGCTCAACCCGCATAACCGTTTTGTCGGTGTCGGCCCCTACGATCGGGCCATGCCGACGCACGAGCTGACCGCCGACGAGGCGCGCCGGATCCAGTTGTACGCCCAGGGCCTCATCGGGCGGGTCGCGCCCGCCCCGACCCAGGACCTGCGCGGCGACCCGGACGCGCGCCGGGCGCTCGGCGCGCTCCGCCATCTCGGCGCGGTCCAGCTCGACACGATCTCCGTGCTCGCCCGCTCGCACGAACTGGTCGCCTACGCCCGGCTCGGCGCGGTCGGGCGCGCGAGCGTCGAGCGGGCCTACTGGGGCGGGACCGCCGCCTTCGAGTACTGGTCGCACGCCGCCTGCGTGCTGCCGATCGAGGACTGGCCGCTGTACGCCTTCCGCCGCCGCGCCTACCGCCGGCGGGGCCGGCACTGGCACCGTACGCCGGAGGAGGTCTGCGCGGACGTCCTGGCCCGGCTCCGCGCCGAGGGTCCGCTCACCGTGACGGGCCTCGGCGGCGCGAAGAAGGGCGGTGAGTGGTTCGACCGCACCGACGAGAAGATCGCCGCCGAGTTCCTGCTGGCCACCGGGGACGTCGTCTGCACCCGACGGGTCGGCTGGCGGCGGGTGTACGACCTGCCGGAGCGGGCCGTCCCCGCCGAGCTGCGGGCCCGCGACCTCGACGACGCCGAGTGCGTCACGACGCTCGTCCGGCGCGCCGCCCGGGCGCTGGGCGTCGCGACCAGGGCGGACCTCGCCGACTACGTCCGCGTCCGGGGCGAGGACGTGGACGCGGTCGTCGAGGCCGCCGGGCTGGTCCCGGTGACGGTGGCCGGCTGGACCAACGGCAACGGCGCGGGCCGGAGCACCGCCTGGGCGCATCCGGAGGCCCTCGACGCACCGCCGCGCGGCCGGCACCACACCACCCTGCTGTCGCCCTTCGACTCGCTCGTCTGGGACCGCAAGCGCACCCAGCGGGTGTTCGGCTTCGACCATCGGCTGGAGGCGTACGTCCCCCGCGCCAAGCGCGTGCACGGCTATTTCACGATGCCGCTCCTGGCGGGCGGGCGGCTCATCGGCCGCGCCGACCCGGCACGCGAGGGGTCCACACTCGTCGTCCGCAAGGCGTCGCTCGAGCCGGGGGCGGTGAGCACGCCCACGCGCGCGGAGAGTGCGGTGGCCCGGCTGGCCGACGCGCTCGTGGCGGCCGCCGCCTGGGTCGGGTGCGACGCCGTACGCGTGGAACGGCTCGACCCGCCGGAGCTCGCCTCACTGCTGAGCGCCGCGTTGCAGGAGACGGGGCTCGGCCCGTCCCCCGCGGCGCGATCCTGAACCGGCCTGCCGCGGCTCGCGGTCAGCTGATCTCCAGCAGCTTCTCGCGCACCGCGTAGACCACCGCCTCCATCCGCGAGTGCAGTTGGAGCTTCTCGAGGATGTTGCGGATGTGGTTCTTCACGGTGTTCTCGGAGATGAACAGCTCCTTGGCGATCTCCCGGTTGCCCAGGCCCCGAGCGACGAGACGGAGCACTTCCATCTCCCGATCGGTGAGCTTGGGCGCCGGGACCTGCTGCTGCCGCTCCTCGCCGCGCTTGGCCAGCGCGGCGAACTCGGTGATCAGCTTGGACGCCATCGACGGGCTGATGAAGGACTGGCCGTCGTGGACCGCGCGGACCACGTCGGCGACCTCGTCGATCGAGACGTCCTTCAGCAGGTAACCGGTGGCACCGGCCTTGATCGCCTCGAAGAGGTCCTCCTCCTCATCGCTGATCGTCAGCATGACGATCTTGGCGCTCGGCACCTGGTCCTTGATGGCGGTGCACGCCTCGATGCCACCGCGGCGCGGCATCCGGATGTCCATGAGGACGACGTCCGGCAGCAGGTCGCCCACCTGCTCGACCGCCTCCTGGCCGTCGCCGCACTGTCCGACGACCTCGACGCCGTCCTCATCCTCGAGCACCATCTCCAGACCACGGCGGAACAGCGCGTGGTCGTCGACGATCAGGACGCGGATGGGATCACCGGCGACCGCGCCGCGAGTCTCGGGGGTCTCGCTCAACTTTCCCTCCAAACGGTGCGCCTGCCCATGATCAACATCTTGGGCGTGTCGCGGGGCTGAGAGCAAGCTCGGGGAGTCATGGGCGTCCCACCGCGGAACGCTTACGAGTCCAGAGTGGTCGAGCCGGTGGCGCGGCGCAAGCGGGAGGTCACTCTTCGACGAGACGGATGACCCCGTAGTCCCATCCACGCCGCCGGTAGACCACGCTGGCGTCCCCGGAGTCCTTGTCCCGGAAGAGGAAGAAGTCGTGGCCGACCAGCTCCATCTCGAAGAGGGCCTGGTCGATCGTCATGGGCTGGGCCTTGTGCGACTTCTCGCGCACCACGAGCGGCCCCTCCCCCTCCATCGGGATGGGAACGATGCCCTTCTCGGCCTCCGCCCGGGCCTCGTCGCGCCAGGTGTCCCGGGTCTCCTCCGTGGGCTCCGCGAGGGGAACGGCGGTGCCGGTCGTCTCCACGGGCTCCGGGGCGAGGGCCATCGCGAGGCGCTCACGTCCGTGGCCGCCGTGCGGCTTGCGCCGGTCGGACGAGCGGCGGAGCCGGGCCTCGAGCTTGCCGATGGCCATGTCGAGCGCCGCGATCCGATCGTCCGCGGCGGCCTCGGCCCGGATCACCGGCCCGCGCGAGTGGATGGTGAGCTCGACGCGCTCTCGGCGGGACGACTGGCGGGGATTGCGTTCTTGGGAGACTTCGACGTCGATCCGCATGACCTTCGGGTCCAGCTTCTCAACTTTCGCGATCTTGCTGTCCACATGACGGCGGAAGCGGTCGCTCACGTCCGTGTGGCGACCTTTGACGATGATTTCCACGGGGGACCCCCCTCCTCCCCGGTCGCTGACCTGTCAGCGACGGGAACGCCGGGCTCGGTAGGTTGTTCGGATCCGGTCGTGGGTCGCCGGACCCCTAGGGGACAACACCCGCCCGGCCGACCTGGTCTTCGTCCCCACATCCGCCTGCTGAGGGTCTCGCGGCGCTCTCGCCACTACTCCCCTTCTCCCGGTCCGGAGGACATCTGATCCCCCGGCGAGGCAGGACTTACCTCTAAGCCGCACCGTGATCGGTCGACGAAAAGTCGCCTTACGTGGGCCGTTTCGCCTGCGGCTGGCATCGGCTTGCCGGGCCGGTAGAGGCTCGGCGCAACCACGGACCCGGGCGGGTGTCATGTGAGGAACGCTAACCCCTCTCCGGGCGAATGTCAGGGGGGTGTGACGGAGAAAACCACGGATAGTCATGAACGGACGCCGTTTCGGCCCTCCCGTTCGGCGGTCGGAACGATGCGGCCATCCGCCGCCGACCGGGTGAAACGCGCGCCCGCACGGGCCTCGCGGACCGCCGCAACGCCCGGGACATCGCGTTTCGGGCCGAACAGGACGCCGACGGTGATCTCCCACTGATCCCTGCCGCGCGGAGAGGGCCCGCCGGTAATCGGCTACATATGGTGACCGATCTCACCCCGTCTCGCGTCGTCACCGTACCGGCGTGTCGCGGCCACGACCGCGGCCGCCCGGACCCGCGCGCCGCCCGACCGCAGGGCGCGGGCGGCCTCGGCGAGCGTCGCCCCGGTGGTGATCACGTCGTCGACCACGATCACGCGCGTGCCCCGCACGTCGCGCCGCACCGTGAGCGCGCCCGCGAGGTTGGCGGCCCGGTCCGCCGCCGTGAGCCCGGACTGGTCCGCGACCCGCCGCCGGTGCGCGAGCACCCGCGCGACCGACACCGCCGCGCCCTGCCGGGCGGCCTCGCGGGCGGCGGCCAGCGCGATGCGGAGCGTCGGATCGTGCCCCCGGCGGCGTACCGACGCCCGCGAGGAGGGCACCGGGACGAGCAGGACAGGGCCCATGGCGTCCTCTGCGTCCTCTGCGTCCTCTGCGTCCTCTGCGGCCGCCAGGACGGCCGTGGCGAGGCAGGAGCCGAGGGGCCGGGCCAGGCCGGTACGCCCGCGCTCCTTGTGCGCCACGATCAGCTGCCGGACCGTGCCGGTGTAGGCGGCGACGGACCAGGGCCGCGGCAGGCCGGGCGGTGTGGGCCGGGGCGGGCGGACCTCCGCCGGACCCCGCAGCAGGGCGGCACAGGCGGAGCACAGGAGACCGTCGGCCCGGCCGCAGCCGGCGCACCGCTGGGGCAGCACGAGGTCGAGGGCGGCGCCGAGGAGTCCCACGGCCGTAGCCTGCCGGTACGCGACCCCGGCCCGCCAGCCCCGTCCCCGCACCCTGTGGACGACGCCCGCGCCCTGGGGACGACGCTCGCGCCCGCCTGCGGCCGGTGGGCGCGCTACGGCGCTAGCCGGGGTAGGCGGGGTCGGACGTGCCGTTGACGCACTTCCAGTCGTCGTACCGGTCGCTGAGCCGGCAGACGTTCAGGGTCTTGTCCCCCGGGGAGACGCGCTGGGTGACCAGCAGCGGCGAGCCGGGCGAGGCCGTGACCGTGGTCATCTCCCCGCCGGGGCCGATCATGGGCTGGATCGGGGCGCCGCTCACCGGGACGTCGAACAGCGACGGCGACGGGTTCCCGTTCGTCATGCCGATGACGGCGAGATGGTCGGTGGTGCTCCACGCCAGGTCGATGGCGCTCTGCAGCTCCGAGCTGATCGAGATGAACCCCTCCGCCTGTAGTCCGCCGGACGGGGCGCGGTCGATCCGGCCGAGCTGGACCTGCCAGCGGTTGTCCGCCTTGACGATGACCGCGGCGCGGGTACCGTCCCGGGAGACGCGCAGCGCCTTGGCGGGGTACTGGACGAGCGCCCAGCCGTCCACCGCGACGGGCCGGGTGCCGCCCTCGATGATCCAGAGGCGGGAGCCGTTCGCGGTCGACTCGACCACCCAGACGTTCCCGCGCGAGTCCCAGGACGGCGGGGTGAATCTGCCGCCCTTCGAGGTGGCCCGCATCGTCGAGCGGACGGAGCCGCCGATCAGGTCCGTGACGGTGACCGTGTTCGCCGCCGCGTTCAGGGAGGCGGCCTGCCGGTGGTCGTAGGAGATCGCGGGATGGCCGACCTGGAGCTTGAGCGGCATGGACTGCGCCCGGTCGCCGTCCAGGCGGCCGAGGCGTCCGTCGACGAGCCGGACGTAGGCCTGCTGCGGTTCGCCGCTGCCGTTGGGGTTGTAGGCGTCCCAGTCGTGGATCGACTGCAGCCTTCCACTGATGCCGGGCACTTGGACCGGTTTGCCGTCGATCCTCAGCTGCATCCGCTGGACCTCGCGGAGTTGCCGGAGCGTCCAGATCAGCTGGATCGACATGCCGCGCAGGTCGCCGGCGCGGGCCTGGCGGGTCAGGTCGACCGTGGCCACGCCCCCGCTGATCTGCAGCCGGCGCAGGCCGGTGCCGGCCGGGAACGTCGAGCGTACGAGGGCGCTCTTGAGCCAGATCGTGGGCCCGCTGATCAGCTGCTTCACCAGCTGCGTGGGGAGCCAGGACCGGCTCACGAGCGGAATGAACACCGGGTTCGGCACGAGCGTCTGGGAGTCGGGCGCGAAGAAGTACAGGTCCAGTGTCCGGAAGGCGCGGGTGACGTCGTCCCGGCTGAGCAGGAGCCCCTCGGGCGGGAGGGGTTCGGTGATGCGCCACTGCCGCTGGGCGTCCCGGCGCAGGTGGAACACCTCTTTGAAATCGACGGCGTCCGCGATGTACTGCCCGTCGGCGCCGATCCGGCCGAGCTGGCTGCCCTGCAGGGTGACCGTCGCCTGGGTGGGGCCGTTCGGCTCGTACGTCGGAGGGTCGAGCTTGTCGTAGACGATCGCCGCGACGCCCGGCCGCCAGCAGGACGGGCAGGCGAGGTAGGACCGGGCGACCTGGTGATCGCCGTTCGGCCCGTCGAAGCTGGAGGAGGCGGTGCGGAAGCCTTCGACGATCGAGATGGGGGGCCAGTCGCGTTCCGGCCCGACCGGGATGATGCGGACGTACGGGTCGTCGACCGGCTGCTCGGTGCCTCCGGCGTTCCCACGGAGCACCCGGCCGCCCTGCGGGACGCCGACACAGCCGCCCGCCAGGAGCGCCAGCAGGGCCATGAGCGCGGCCGTCACGAGCCGGGGCCTCATGCGTCCGCCTCCAGTTCCAGTTCGGCGTACGGCGCCCGCTGCAGTTCGATCTCGGGCGGCACCAGCGGCAGCGGCGACCCGCGCAGCTCCGTCCCCGCCACCCTGGGCAGCGACAGCCGGAACTGCGACCCCTGACCCGGCTCGCCCCACGCCTGCAGCCAGCCGCCGTGCAACTCGGCGTCCTCCATCGAGATCGACAGCCCCAGGCCGGTGCCGCCCGTCGTACGGGCACGCGCCGGGTCGGCGCGCCAGAACCGGTCGAAGACCATGTTCGCCTCACCGGGCCGCAGGCCGCAGCCGTGGTCGCGGACGGCGATCGCGACGGCGTCCCGGTCGGCGGCGACGCTGATGACGATGTCCTTGCCCTCGCCGTGCTCGACCGCGTTGACCAGCAGGTTGCGCAGGATGCGCTCGACGCGGCGGCGGTCGACCTCGGCCATGGTCGCCTCGCCCGGGAGCTGCTGGATGATCTTGCTGCCCTTGCGCTCGGCCAGGTCCTCGGCGTAGCCGACCGACCGCAGCACCAGCTCGCGGACGTCCATCGGCTCGATGTCGAGGGTGGCGGCGCCGGCGTCGTACCGGCTGATCTCCAGCAGGTCCGCCAGCAGCCCGTCGAAGCGTTCGAGCTGGCTCTGCAGCAGTTCGGCGGAGCGGGCGGCCATCGGGTCGAAGTCCTCCCGCGACTCGTACAGCACCTCGGCCGCCATCCGGACCGTGGTCAGCGGGGTGCGCAGCTCGTGGGAGACGTCGGAGACGAACTGGCGCTGCACCTGCGACAGCTCCTGCAACTGGACGATCTTCTCCTGCAGGTTCGCGGCCATGTCGTTGAAGGAGGTCGCGAGCCGGGCCAGGTCGTCCTCGCCGCGTACCTTCATCCGCTCCTCGAGGCGCCCGGCCGCCAGCCGCTCGGCCGCCTGGGCCGCCATCCGCACCGGAATGACGACCTGGCGCGTGACGATCGAGGCGATCGCGGCGAGGAGCAGGACGAGCGCCGCGCCGACGCCGAGGATGGTCTGCTGGACGACCTCCAGGCTCTGCCGCTCCTGCGTCAGCGGGAACAGGTAGTACAGCTGGTACCGGCTGACCTTCTTGCCGACGATCAGGCCCGGCTTGGACGAGCCCTCGTCGTACGTCAGCGTGCCGTAGGTGCGGTACGGATCGCTCCCGTCGGAGGACTCGACCTGCTGCATCAGCACGGCCGGGACGCTCTTCAGCCGGATCCAGTTGGAGCTGAACCCGACGCTGCCCGGGTCGTCCCGGTCGAGGATGATCACCTCGTACAGCCCGGCCGGCCCGCTCCGGTGAGCGAGCGTGGTGACGATCCCGTTGAGCGTGCTCTTCGTGTCGTCGGAGTCGTCCGTGCCGGCGCTGGCCAGCCTGCCCTGGGCCACGCCCACGCCCTCGTCCAGCTGGAGCAGCGCCGCCCGTTCCTTGGCCTCCAGGAGCGCGCTGGTGATCTGCTGCATCAGGAAGACGCCGAGCACCGCGACGACGAGACCGGACACGAGGAGGGTGGTCGTCACGACGCGGGCCTGCAGCGACCGCCGCCAGCCGACGTACGCCCGGCGCATCACCGCACGGGCGTAACGGCGGATCGGGCGCAGGCCGCGGCGGGCCGCCGACGGCAGCGTCGGCCATCTGTTCATGGACTGATCGGGGGGAGTCGGGAGGCCGCTATGCCGGCCCCGCCTTGTAACCGACGCCGCGCACGGTCACGACGATCTCCGGATGCTCGGGATCCTTCTCGATCTTGGCGCGCAGCCGCTGCACGTGGACGTTCACCAACCGGGTGTCGGCGGCGTGGCGGTAGCCCCACACCTGCTCGAGCAGCACCTCGCGGGTGAAGACCTGACGCGGCTTGCGGGCCAGCGCGACGAGCAGGTCGAACTCCAGCGGCGTCAGCGGGATGTGCCGGTCCGCCCGCTTCACCGAGTGGCCCGCCACGTCGATCGAGATGTCGCCGATCTGCAGCAGCTCCGGCGTCGGGTCGTCGGTCCGGCGGAGCCGGGCACGGACCCGCGCCACCAGCTCCTTCGGCTTGAACGGCTTGACGATGTAGTCGTCGGCGCCGGATTCGAGGCCGAGAACGACGTCGACCGTGTCGCTCTTGGCGGTCAGCATCACGATCGGCACGCCGGACTCGGCGCGGATCTGACGGCATACGTCGATCCCGTCGATGCCGGGGAGCATCAGGTCAAGCAGCACGAGGTCGGGCCGGGTCTCCCGGAAGGCCTCGAGCGCCTTGTCACCGTCGTGCACGAACGACGGCTCGAAGCCTTCGCCGCGGAGCACGATGCCGAGCATCTCGGCCAGAGCCAGGTCGTCATCGACGACCAGCACGCGTCCCTTCATGAGCCCTCATCGTCGCGTTATCGGAGGCGGTCGCCCAGAGCAGCCAGCGTACCTTCGTTCACCGGCGAGATGACCCCACGCTCGGTGACGATGGCGGTCACCAGCTCGCCCGGAGTCACATCAAAGGCCGGATTGTAGACAGGACTCCCGAGCGGCGCCGTAGGTTGTCCGGCGATCGTGGTGACTTCTCCCGGATCACGTAGTTCGATCGGGATATCGGCGCCCGTTCGCGCGGTCAGGTCGACGGTACTCGTCGGCGCGACCACAACGAACGGCACGCCGTGGTGGCGGGCCAGCACCGCGAGGGAGTACGTCCCGACCTTGTTGGCCACACTGCCGTCCCGGGCGATGCGGTCGGCGCCCAGCACGACCAGGTCGACCTCCCCGGCGGCGAACAGGGAGGCGGCCGCGCCGTCCGGCAGCAGGGTGTGCGGCATCCCGTGCCGCGCCGCCTCGTACGCCGTCAGCCGGGCGCCCTGCAGGAGGGGGCGGGTCTCGTCGACCCACAGCATCTTGAGCCGCCCGGCGCGGTGCGCGGCGAGCACGACGCCCAGCGCGGTGCCGTCACCGCCCGCCGCGAGGGCTCCGGTGTTGCAGTGCGTGAGGACCCGGCCGCCGTCCGGGACCAGCTCCAGGCCGTGCGTGGCCATCCGCGCCGAGGCCTCCGCCTCCTCGGCCGCGATCGCGTGCGCCTCGGACAGCGCCGATCGCCCCTCCTCGTGGGCCCGGAGGACCCGCTCGGCGCCCCTGGCGAGGTTGACCGCGGTAGGCCGGGCGCCGGCGAGGGTACGCGCCGCCGCCGCGACGTCCTCGCCGAGCGCGGCGGCCAGCGCGACGCCGTACCCGGCGGCGATCCCGAGCAGCGGGGCCCCGCGGACGGCGAGGTCCTTGATCGCCGCGACGATCGCGGGGACGTCCCGGCAGACCAGGACGGTCTCCTCCCCCGGCAGCCGGGTCTGGTCCAGCAGCAGCAGCGCGGGCCCATCGGGCGGGTCGATCCACCGCAACACGTCCATGTCCCTCAGTCTGCCTCACCACGGGCGGACGGTCACCGGATCGGGCGGACGGCGGCGGTCGATCACCCGTACTCTCGCCGCATGGCAGGATTGGCAGGGTAACCGGCGGGCGGGGAGCAGGCGATGACCGACGCAGGAGCTTGGGCGTCTCCGGGCTCCGCCATGCCCGAAACCGACACCGCCGACTCGGTGGCGCCGCCGCCGGCTCCCCCCGCCGCCGCGGACGACATCCTCGAGACGGAGATCCCGCTACGGCCGCTCGGCGTCTCCGAGCTCCTCGACGGGGCGATCACCTACGTCCGCCGCAGCCCGCGCGCCGCGCTCGGCCTGTCGGCGATCCTCACCGGGATCGTCCAGGTGGTCGTCACGGTCCTGCAGTTCATCGCGCTCGGCGGCAGGCTCCACACCAACGTCGACAGCCCCGCGGACCTCGTCCGCACCCTCGGGCCGGCGTCCATGACGTCCGCCGTCGGGCTGTTCCTCACCGCGTACGTCGTGCTGCTGCTCAGCGGGCTCCTCGCCCCGGTCATGGGGCGCACGCTGCTGGGCCGCGCCACCTCGTTCGGGCAGGCCTGCCGCGACGCGCGCGCCGTCAAGGGCCGCCTCATCGGCACCGCGACGGCCGTCCTCGCGATCGTGCTCCTCGCCATCGCGCTCCCCCTCACCCCGCTCGTCGTGTCACTCCTCGCCCACGCCCCCACGGGCCTGCAGGCGCTCACGGCCGTCCTCGGCGTGCCGCTGGCGCTGGCGCTGATGGTCGTCGGCTACGTCTGGTTCGCCCTCGCCACCCCCATCGCCGTCCTCGAGCGCCGGGGCGTCCGTGCCGCCCTCCGCCGCTCGGCGGAGATCGTGCGCGGCCGCTGGTGGCGGATGATGGGCGTGCTCACCCTGGCGCTGGTCATCACGTTCTTCGTCGAGTTCCTGGTGCTGCCCGTGCCGTTCGCGGTCGCGCAGCAGATCATCCTCGTCTTCGACAAGGATCCGCACGGCTGGCTGCTCGTGGCCGCCATCGCGGTCGGCGGGGTGGGCCGCGTCATCGCCGGTACTCTCGTCAATCCGTTCAACGCCGGAGTGATCACGCTGATCTACGCCGACCGGCGCATGCGGCGCGAGGCGTTCGACCTGGAGTCACAGCTCGAGCCGTCGGACGACCCGCTCGCCGCCTGGCTGCCCGGCCCGCTCACGGCCGCCGGGTCGGGTCCCCAACCGAAGACGCCGCGCCCGTCCTTCGTGGCGCCTCCGCCCCCGCCTCCGCCGCCTCCGGGGTGGCAGCGATGACGCCGGCGATCCGCTACGGAGGCGGTCCGCCGATCGCCCGCGACCCCGCGCGCGAGCTGGCCCGCCGCGAGCTCGAGAAGCGGATGTACCACCAGGACGATCCCTCGTTCTTCGAGCGCATCCTGAACAAGATCGGTGACTGGCTCAACGCCCTGTACCACCGCGTGAGCGACGTCGGAGGCGGCGGAACCGGCGGCGGCTGGCTCGGCTACCTCGTCCTGGTGCTCATCTTCGCGCTGGTGGTCGCCGCCGTCTGGTGGCGGATCGGCAGCGTGCGCCGCAACGCCGCCGGGCCCCGGTCCCTGCTCGGCGAGTCGGTCGCCACGGCCGAGGACCACCGGGCCACGGCCGAACGCCACGCCGCCGCCGGCGAGTGGCCCGAGGCCATCCGCGAACGCCTCCGCGCCATCGCCCGCGACCTCGAGGAGCGGGCGATCGTCCCGCCCCGGCCCGGCCGGACCGCCGACGAACTGGCCGCCGAGGTGGGGACGGCGCTGCCCGACCACGCCGACGCCCTCGCCTCCGGCGTACGGCTGTTCGACGACGTCTGGTACGGCGGCCGGGACGGCGACGCGGACGGCTACCGGGCGCTCGTCGAGCTCGACGACCGGCTCCGCAACGCGCGCCCCGTCCCGCTCGGAGCGTCCTCATGACGACTTTGCAGGCTCCGCCGGTCGGTGAGCCGGCCACCGCCGGGCAGGTCGCGCGGCGTCGCTGGCAGCGGTCCCGCGGCATCCTCGTCGCGGTACTCGCCCTGCTGGTCCTCGGTGTGCTGCTCGCCCTGATGCGCCCGCGCACCGGCTCGGAGACCCTCGACCCGGACTCGCCCGGACAGCAGGGCGCCCGCGCCCTCGCGGAGATCACCCGGCAGCACGGCACGCCCGTGACCGTCGTGCACACGGCCGCCGACGCCGCCGAGCGCCTGCGCGCCCAGCCCGACGCCGTCCTCGTCGTCGTCCGCTCCGAACGCCTCGTCGCCGCCGATCTGACCGCCCTCCGCGGCGCGCCCGGCGACCGCCTCCTGGTCACTCCGTCCAGCGAGACGCTGAACGCGCTGGCCCCGGGCGTCGAGGCGGGTGGGGCCGCGTGGGGCACCCCCGAGCCCGACTGCACCCTGCCCGCCGCCGCGTACGCCGGGAACGCCGACTTCCTCGGCGCGACCACCTACACGGCGCCCGGCGAGGCCACGAAGTGCTACCTCTCCGGCGACGAGGCAGGGCTGGTGCAGCTGCCGGTGGCCGGCGCGACCGTCACCGTCCTCGGCTCGTCCCGCCTGCTCACGAACGAGCACCTCGCCGAACACGGCAACGCCGCCCTGGCCATGAACCTCATCGGGTCCCGGAGCGGCGCCGTCTGGCTGATGCCGGACCTGCCGGCGCCGGGCAGCGGCGGGCACAAGTCGTTCTTCGAACTCGTCCCGTTCGGCGTCAGGCTCGGCCTGCTGCAGGTCGTGATCGCCGTGGTCCTGGTGGCGCTGTGGCGGTCCCGGCGCCTCGGCCCGGTCGTCGTCGAGCCGCTCCCGGTCGTCGTGCGCTCCGCGGAGACCGTCGAGGGCCGGGCCCGCCTGTACCGCTCCCGCCGGGCCGCCGACCGGGCGGCGGAGGCGCTGCGCGCCGGCGCGCTCGAACGCCTCACCGCGCTGCTCGGCATGCCGCGCAGCGCGGCCTCCGACCCCGCGATGGCCGCCGAGATCGTCGCCGCGGTCGCGGCGCACACCGGCCGGGAACAGGCCGTGGTCGGCGCCGCCCTGTACGGTCCTCCCCCAGTGGACGACGCCGGGCTGGTAAGCCTCGCGGGCGTCCTCGACGACCTGGAAAGGCTGGTTCGCAACTCTTGACGGAAACTCCACACGACCTCGCGGGCGAGGACGCCCGTACCGCGCTGACGGCACTGCGCGGAGAGGTCGCCAAGGCGGTCGTCGGCCAGGACTCCGTCGTGACCGGCCTGGTCATCGCCCTGCTGTGCCGGGGCCACGTCCTGCTCGAGGGCGTGCCCGGCGTCGCCAAGACGCTCCTGATCCGCACCCTCGCCCAGGCGCTGAAGCTCGATTTCAAGCGGGTGCAGTTCACCCCCGACCTCATGCCGGGCGACGTCACCGGCTCCCTCATCTACGACAACCGCACGTCGGAGTTCGAGTTCCGGGAGGGGCCGGTCTTCACGAACCTGCTGCTCGCCGACGAGATCAACCGGACGCCGCCGAAGACCCAGGCGTCCCTGCTCGAGTCGATGGAGGAGCGCCAGGTCTCGGTGGAGGGCGAGGCCCGCCCGCTGCCCGACCCGTTCGTCGTCTGCGCCACGCAGAACCCCGTCGAGTACGAGGGGACCTACCCGCTGCCAGAAGCCCAGCTCGACCGGTTCCTGGTGAAGCTGAACGTCCCGGTCCCCTCCCGCGATGACGAGATCGCGGTCCTGCAGCGCCACGCGTCCGGGTTCGACCCGCGCGACCTCGGCGCGGCCGGCGTCACCCCCGTCGCCGGCCCGGCCGACCTGGCCGCCGGCCGGGAGGCCGTGCGCCGGGTCCACGTCGACCCGAAGGTCAGCGGCTACATCGTCGACCTGTGCCGTGCCACCCGCCAGTCGCCGTCCCTGCAGCTCGGCGTGTCGCCGCGCGGCGCCACGGCGCTGCTGGCGACGGCGCGGGCCTGGGCGTGGCTGTCCGGCCGCGACTACGTACGGCCCGACGACGTGAAGGCGCTCGCCCGGCCCACGCTGCGGCACCGCGTGCAGCTGCGGCCCGAGGCGGAGCTCGAGGGCGCGACCACGGACGGCGTGCTCGAGGGCATCCTCACCACCGTCCCCGCTCCCCGATGAGCGGGAGCCGGGCATGGCGCTGACCGGGCGTACGGGGCTGCTGGCCGTCCTCGGTGCGGTCGTTCTCATGGTCGTACCTAGCTGGTGGACGCTGCTCGCCGTCGACGGCGTGATCGTCGCGCTCGTCGTGGCCGACCTGGTGCTGGCGGGCAACGTCCGCCGGCTGCGCCTGCACCGTTCCGGCGACACCAACGTCCGCCTCGGCGAGGAGGCCACCGTCTCCCTGATCGTGGAGAACCCCGGCCCCCGGCGGCTGCGGGCCCGCCTGCGGGACGCCTGGCCGCCCAGCGCGGGCGCCTCGCCCCGTACGGCGACCGTGACGATCCCGCCCGGCGAGCGGCGCCGCGTCGAGACCCGCCTCGTGCCGACCCGCCGGGGTGACCGCGCCGCCGTCGCGGTCACCGTCCGCTCGTACGGCCCGCTGGGGCTGGCGGCCCGCCAGCTGAACCGCGCCGCGCCGTGGACGGTACGGGTCCTGCCGGCCTTCCCGTCCCGGCGTCACCTGCCCGCGAAGCTCGCGCGGCTGCGGGAGCTCACCGGGCAGCACGTCGCGTTGATCCGCGGCCAGGGCACCGAGTTCGACTCGCTGCGGGAGTACGTCGACGGCGACGACGTGCGCTCGATCGACTGGCGGGCGACGGCACGCCGCAGCGACGTCGTCGTCCGCACCTGGCGGCCCGAGCGGGACCGGCGCATCTACCTCGTGCTCGACACCGGCCGTACGGCCGCCGGTCGCGTCGGCGACATCCCGCGCCTGGACTGCTCGATGGACGCCGCGCTGCTGCTCGGCGCGCTGGCCTCCCGCGCGGGCGACCGCGTCGACCTGCTGGCCTACGACCGGAGGGTGCGCGCCCGGGTGGAGGGCGCCGCCCGTACCGAGGTGCTGACCTCGATGGTGCGGGCGATGGCGCCGCTGGAGCCGGAGCTGATCGAGGCGGACGCGGCGGGCATGATCTCGGCGCTGCTGTCCCGGGTCCGGCAGCGGTGCCTGGTGGTGCTGCTGACCGACCTCAACGCGACCGCGATCGAGGAGGGCCTGCTGCCGCTGCTCCCCCAGCTGACGGCCAAGCACCTCGTCCTCGTCGCGGCGGTGAGCGACCCGCGGGTGACCGAGATGGTGGCGGCTCGCGGCGACGCAGCGGCCCTCTACGACGCCGCCGCGGCCGAGCGCGCCCGCGCCGAACGCCGCCGCGTCACCGTCGAACTCCGCAAGTACGGCGTCGAGGTCGTCGACGCACCCCCGGACGAGATCGCCCCCGCCCTGGCGGACGCCTACCTCTCCCTGAAGGCCGCCGGCCGCCTCTGATCACGTTAGGCGCTCGGCGAAGGATCGCCCCGTCAACGGCGGTGCTCCTAAGATGTGAGAAGCAGGGAGAGCGACCCTGTTAACAGGAGGGCCATTATGGCGGCTCCGCGACTCCGCGGCATAACCGCATCGCGCGTCTGTTCGCCAACGCGCTCGAGGCCGCCGCACCGACTCCCTGGCAGGTGACCACGGGCGTCGACCTCCGCTTGACGGACGTCCCGCTCCATAACCGACGACCCGATGTGCTGGTGTTCGATGGCGATCCCGACGTGCTCCCGGTCCGCCCTCACCAGGTCCTCCTGGCGGTGGAAATCATGAGCAAGGGCAGCGTCAGCGCCGACCGATTGGATAAACCGGCCGAATACGCCACAGTCGGCATTCCACACTATTGGCGCATCGAGCAGCAGAATTCAGGGTTGATCACCTATACCCATATTCTGAATGCAACGACGGGGAGTTACGCTTCTTCCGGCGCCCACACCGGCGTCCTGAAGACCGGCCAACCCTTCCCCGTCGCCATCGACCTCGACGCATTGAGCTGAACGACGGGGCGCCCGACCGCACACACGACCGGGCTCCTCGGCGGAGCCGTCTCGGCTCAGGCTGCGACGGGGGCGGTGTCGGGGACGAGTTCGGAGTCGCCGGTCTCGCCCTCCTGGGCGGCGCGGCGGCCGAAGACGATGACGTACGTCAGGAACGCGGCCTCGGCGAGGACGCCGATGGCGATGCGCAGCCAGGTCACCGGCACGTGGCCGGTGATGAACCCCTCGATCGCGCCGGAGACGGCGAGCACGCCGATCAGGCCGAGGGCGATGCTCATCGCCGCCCGGCCCTCCTCGGCGAGCGCCTGCCCCCTCCTGCGCGGGCCCGGGTCGATGATCGTCCAGCCGAGCCGCAGGCCCGCGGCCGCCGCGAGGTACACGGCCGTCAGCTCCAGCAGGCCGTGCGGCAGGATCAGCCCGAAGAAGATCGCGCCCTTGCCGTGGGCGAACATCAGGCCGGCGGAGACGCCCAGGTTGAGCTGGTTGGCGAACAGGGCGAGGATCGTCGGGATGCCGAGCAGGATGCCGAAGATCAGCGACTCGGCGGAGACCCAGACGTTGTTGACCCACACGTGGAACGCGAACGCCCCGGCGGCGTGCTCGGTGTAGTAGTCGGCGAAGTCGTGGTCGACGAGCTGCTTGATCTCCTGCGGCGACAGCAGCGACGTCTGCACCTGCGGGTTGCGCGCGACCCACACCGCCAGCACCACGGAGACGAGGGTCGACAGCACCGCCGACCCCAGCCACCACCAGCGCATCCGGTAGGCCGTCACGGGGAACGACACGGTGAGGAAGCGGGCGGCGTCCCGCCACATGGGCGCCTGCGCGCCGGTGACCGCCGCCCGGCCCCGCGCGACCAGCCCGGAGAGCCGCCCGACCAGTGCGGGCTCCGGCGAACTGGAGCGCACCACCGACAGGTGGGTGGCCGCCCGCTGGTAGAGCTCGACCAGCTCGTCGATCTCCGCGCCGCTCAGCTTGCGGGTGCCGCGGTTGACGAGCTGCTCGAGGCGCCGCCATTCGGCGTTGTGCGCGGCCACGAAGGCGTCGACGTCCACAACCCGGCAGACTACCGTTCACTGGAGATTCCAGGTTTGAACGGATCCGCGATCGGAAGGGGCAGCGTGCCCGTCGAACTCGTCACCGGTGAGGCCGTCGCACTCGACATCCGGGTCGCGCGGCTGGCCAGCCGCGCGCTGGCCCTGTTCATCGACGTGCTGCTGCAGTTCATGGCGCTCTACTTCTGCCTGATCTTCGTCAGCATGTCGGCCCACATTTCGGACTCCGCGGTGACGGTCGGCCTGACGCTCATCACGATGGTCGGCGTGCTGGTCGGCTATCCGACGATCACCGAGACGCTCACGCGGGGGCGTACGCTCGGCAAGCTCGCCCTCGGGCTGCGGGTCGTCGCGGACGACGGCGGCCCGGAGCGCTTCCGTCAGGCACTGGTGCGGGCGCTGGCCGGGTTCCTCGAGTTCTGGATGCTGTTCGGCTCTCCGGCGCTGATCTCGTCCCTGGTGAGCCGGCGCGGGAAGCGGCTCGGCGACATCTTCGCGGGCACGATCGTCATCCAGGACCGGGTGCCGGTGAACGTCATGCTCGGACCAGTGGCGATCATGCCGCCGCAGCTCGCGCCGTGGGCGGCGTCCCTGGAGCTGTCGCGGTTGCCGGACACCACCGCCCTCGCGGCACGGCAGTACCTCACGCGTTTCTGGGAGCTCGCGCCCCGCGTACGGGACGAGATGGGGCGGCGGCTCATGGACGAGGTCCTGACGTACGTCAGCCCTCCACCGCCGCAGGGATTCCGGCCGGAGATCTACCTGTCCGCCGTGCTCGCCGAGCGCCGGCACCGCGAGGAACGCCGGCTGGCCGAACGCGCCGCCCGGCGGGCCGCGATCGCCCGGCGCGGGCTGCCGCTCGCCGTGAGCGTTCCGCCCGGCCCGGGGCTGCCCGGCGGCCCGGCCTTCGTCCCGGTGGGCGGGCCGCCTCCCGCGCCCCCGTCCTACGGCGGCGGCCCCATGCCGGTCCCGGAGTGGCTCGGCGGCGCTCCCGGCGCCGCGAACCCGCCGCGGTTCCTCCCGCCCACGGGCTGAACCGGGACGGCTCAGCGCACCGTGACGTGGACCGTCGGGGAGGGACCGTAGATCACGTGCTTCTTGTGCCGCAGGCCCACCCCGACGGCGCGGAATGAGTACTTGCCGCGCGTGAGCAGGCGGGTGTCGAACCCGAAGACGGCGGTCCAGCCGTCGGCTCGGTACGGCTCCACGCACTTGCCGAGCTGGCTCCAGTGCCCGGCGTCCCGGACCTGCAGGCAGAACCTGGTCCGCCGCAGCCCGGCGTCGTCGCCGACCGATCCGGCCAGATGTAGGGGCTGACCCCGGTGGATCACCTTGTGCGCGGCGCTGAGGGTGAGATCGGACTTGGCCATCGCCGAGCCCCCGGACGCCACGACGAGCCCGCCGCTGAGGAGACCGACCACACCGGCGCCGACGAACACGTGTTTCATGATCGGTATGACACCGCACATGACCCCGAGGTTGTCAGAAGTTCTTAGGAAAAATTCGGGGGATTCTCAAGGTTGACCAGTTCGATACCGGGAGCTGCCACCACCACGTCGCCGGCCAGGTGGAACTCCGACACCTCCCCGGTCTCCAGATCCGTGATCTCGTAGCGCTCCACCGGGACGCGTTCGCCGTCGGCGTCGTGCCAGGCGATCTCGGCGAGGGACCAGCGCTGCGGGACGGTGCGGACCGCGAGGGACGGCGCGGTGACGAGCAGGATCCGCAGGTCGACGCGCTCGCCCTCGGCCAGGCGCAGCGACCGGGCCACGGCGACCAGCAGGCCCGGCGACTCGCCGAGGAAGCCGGTGGCCCGCGCGGCGTGCTCCCGTCCCGCGGTCACCCACATGAGCTCGGCGCCGACGGCGCCGCCCCGCAGGACGTGCTCGCCGACGGTCACCTGGAGCCGGGCGGGCCGCCAGCGGCTGTCGGCGACCAGCTCGATCGAGCCGCCGTCGGACCGCTCGGCGGTGTAGCGCCAGCCGCCGCCGTCCAGGTCACAGGCGAACCGCTCCTCGACCCCGGGCTCATGAATGTACGTACCGCGCGGCATGCCTCGAATCTAGTGCCGCTCAGGAACCCTGGCGCCAGGAGGAGAGGTACTCCTCCTGGCCCTGGGTGAGGGCGTCGATGGCTATGTCCATGGAGGCCAGCTTCAGGCGTGCCACCTCGGTGTCGATCTCCTTTGGGACGTCGTACACGCCGGGGACCAGGTCCTGGCCGGCGATCCACTCACAGGTGAGGGCCTGGTCGGCGAAGGACATGTCCATGACGGCCGCCGGGTGGCCCTCGGCGGCGGCGAGGTTGACGAGACGCCCCTCGGCGAGCAGGACGAGCCTGCGACCGTCGACGAGGACGTACTCGTCGGCCTGCGGGCGTACGTCGCGATGGATCTCCACGGCGAGGTCGGCCAGCGCCCGTACGTCGATCTCCACGTCGAAGTGACCGGAGTTGGCGAGGATCGCGCCGTCCTTCATCCGGGCGAGGTGCTCGGCGCGTATGACGTCCCGGTTGCCGGTGACGGTGATGAAGACGTCACCGTGCTCGGCGGCCTGCGCCATCGGCTGGACGCGGTAACCCTGCAGGACGGCGTCGAGCGCCTTGACCGGGTCGATCTCGGTGACGACGACGCGGCCGCCCATGCCGCGGGCGCGTTCGGCCAGGCCGCGGCCGCAGTAGCCGAACCCGGCGATGACGATCGTCTTTCCGGCCAGCAGCGTGTTGGTGGCGCGGACGATGCCGTCGAGGGTCGACTGGCCGGTGCCGTACCGGTTGTCGAACATGTGCTTGGTGTCGGTGTCGTTGACCGCCACCATCGGGAAGCGCAGCGCGCCCTCGCGGGCCATCTGGTGCAGGCGGATGACGCCGGTGGTGGTCTCCTCACAGCCGCCGCGTACGCCGTCGAGCAGGTCGAGACGCTCGGTGTGCAGGATGTTGACCAGGTCGCAGCCGTCGTCGAGGACGAGGTCGGGGGCGATCTCGAGCGCCTGGTGGATGTGCCGGTAGTACCCGTCGCGGTCGACCCCCTGCCGGGCGAACACCGCGGCGCCGTACTCGTGGACCAGCGCGGCGGCGGTGTCGTCCTGGGTGGACAGCGGGTTCGAGGCGGCCAGGGCCACCTGGGCGCCGCCGGCCTGGAGCGTACGGATCAGGTTGGCGGTCTCCGTGGTGACGTGCATGCACGCCGCGACCCGCAGGCCGTCCAGGGGACGGTCGGCGGCGAAGCGCTCGCGGATGCGCCGCAGCACGGGCATGGACCGGTCGGCCCACTCGATGCGCCGGACCCCGGACTCGGCGAGTCCGGGGTCCGCGATGTCGTACGTCACGACGAGGTAGACCTCAGTAGCGGTAGTGGTCCGACTTGTAGGGGCCCTCGACGTCGACGCCGATGTAGGCGGCCTGCTCCTTGGTGAGCTTGGTCAGCTTGACGCCGAGCGCGTCGAGGTGCAGGCGGGCGACCTTCTCGTCGAGGTGCTTCGGCAGGGTGTACACGCCGATCGGGTAGTTCTCGGTGCGGGTGAACAGCTCGATCTGCGCGATCACCTGGTTGGTGAAGGAGTTGGACATCACGAAGCTCGGGTGGCCGGTGGCGCAGCCGAGGTTCATCAGCCGGCCCTCGGCGAGCACGATGATCGAGTGGCCGTCCGCGAAGGTCCAGGTGTGGACCTGCGGCTTGACCTCCTCCTTCACGATGCCGGGGATCTTCGCCAGGCCGGCCATGTCGATCTCGTTGTCGAAGTGGCCGATGTTGGAGACGATCGCCTGGTGCTTCATCCGCTCCATGTGGTCGGCGCGGATGATGTTGAAGTTGCCGGTCGTCGTCACGAAGATGTCGGCGATGTCGACGACGTCGTCGAGCGTGGTGACCTGGAAGCCGTCCATCGCGGCCTGCAGCGCGCAGATCGGGTCGATCTCGGTGACGATGACGCGGGCGCCCTGGCCGCGCAGCGCGTCGGCGCAGCCCTTGCCGACGTCGCCGTAGCCGCAGACGACGGCGACCTTGCCGCCGATCAGCACGTCCGTGGCGCGGTTGAGGCCGTCGATGACGCTGTGCCGGCAGCCGTACTTGTTGTCGAACTTGGACTTGGTCACCGAGTCGTTGACGTTGATGGCCGGGAACAGCAGCGCGCCGTTCTTGTGCATCTCGTAGAGGCGGTGCACGCCGGTCGTGGTCTCCTCGGTCACGCCCTTGATGCGCTCGGCGATCGCGGTCCACCGGCCGGAGCCGTCGACGGTGCGGTGCAGCAGGTCGAGGATGACCTTCCACTCCTCCGGGTCGTCCTCGGCCGCGGAGGGCACGGCGCCGGCCTTCTCGTACTCGGCGCCCTTGTGGACGAGCAGGGTGGCGTCGCCGCCGTCGTCGAGGATCATGTTGGGGCCGTCGTTACCGGGCCAGGTGAGCGCCTGCTCGGTGCACCACCAGTACTCCTCCAGCGTCTCGCCCTTCCAGGCGAACACCGGGACGCCCTGCGGGTCCTCCTGGGTGCCGTTCGGGCCGACGACCACCGCGGCGGCGGCGTGGTCCTGGGTGGAGAAGATGTTGCAGCTCACCCAGCGGACCTCGGCGCCCAGCGCGACCAGCGTCTCGATCAGCACGGCGGTCTGGATCGTCATGTGCAGCGAGCCCATGATCTTCGCGCCGCGCAGCGGCTGGTCCTTGGCGTACTCCTCGCGGACCGCCATGAGACCCGGCATCTCATGCTCGGCGAGCTGGATCTCCTTGCGGCCGAACGCCGCCAGCGACAGGTCGGCGACCTTGTAGTCCATGGTTCGTTTGCTCCCTGGGGTTCGGTTTCACAGCGAGTCTAGGCGCGGCCGCTTGAGGATCGCACGAGGCGGGCACCGTATCTAACACTGATTTGTCAGAATGGGGCCCATGCGTATCACGGAGGCCGCTCGGCGACTCGGCACGTCCCCCCGCATGCTCCGCTACCGCGAGACCCTCGGCCTCCTTCCGCCGACCCGCGAGCGGCAGGGGCACCGCCGCTTCGGCGAGGCCGAGCTGCGCGCCGTGGCGCTCGCGCTGGCGCTGGAGCGGAGGTACGACATCAGCCCCGCGGAGCTCGCGTTCGGGCTGCGCGTGCTGGCCGACCCGGAGGTACGGGCGGACGTCCGGGAGCTCGGCGAGCGCGTCGGCCGGCTGTCGGCGCCGCCGGCGCGCGCCCTGGACTTCGAGAAGGAGAAGGCACTACGCCTCCTGCGCGGCCGGCCTTAGCCTCGATCGGCCCGGCCGGGAGCCGCACGGGGCCCGCCGTCGGCGCGTCCGCCGAGGGTGATCGGCGGGCCATCGGTGCGGCCCTCGCCGAGGAGGCCGGATCGGGGCCTTCCCCAGCCCATGGTCGCCCCGACCAGCCGTCCACGGGACATACCCGCGGGAGACCCGGACGGACTGCGGCCACCTCGGCGAGGGACGATCGGCCGCGCCATCCGAACCCCCGAGATCCAGATGGCCCGGCCCGGACGCCGGCGACCTCGGACCCCCTAGTGCGAGAGCGCCGGCGCCTCGTCACAAGATAAAAGTACGCCGCGGACGGCGGCCGGTCGTCCCCCGCAAGGATGGACCCGGAATCGTTCCAGAGGTGGACATCGGGGCACTCAGGACCGAGACGGAATCGCTCCGTACGGTGAGGCGAACACCCCCCAAGGCATGTCATGGTAAAGAGTGACCAGCGACAAGCCTGACTTCCTCCACGAGGCCGGACCGGCGGCGTGGCGCATGGCCGCACAGGTCGTGACCGCGGTGGGTCAGGTCCTTCTGTGGATCCTCACCGGCATCGGCCGGCTCCTGCGTCCGATCACCAGCCGCCTCGTCGCCGCCCTGTACGGCCGGAGCACTCCGCCCGCGGCGCCTCCGCCTTACGGCGGACCGCCCGCGTACGCGACGCCGGACGGCACCCTGTTCACCCGTCAGCCGCCGACCCCGGCGGGAGCGCCCGCCCCGCCGTCCCGGCCGCCCAAGACGCCGCCGCTGCTGCGCTGGGTGCACGCCTGGCGCCGGTTCGGGGAGTCGTGGGCGTACGGTCCGGTGACGGGCGCGATCCTCGCCGCGGCGGCCCTGATCGAGCTGCCCCTGCACCACCTTCAGGTCGTGAGCCTGCCCGGCGCGTTCGCGCTGGCGGCGACGCTGCCGCTGATGTTCCGCCGGGAGTCGCTGCGGCCGGCGTCGGCGATCGTGCTGGGCGCGCTCGCCGCGAGCCTGCTGTCCGGGCAGCAGGTCCTGCTGACGACGGCCTTCGCCGGGCTGTACACGCTGTTCCTCCTCGCCCAGCAGCTCCCCCGCCAGTCCACGGGCGTGCTCGGCGTGTGCAGCGTCGTCGCCGTCGGCGTGGTGTACCTCGCCTCCGGCAGCCTGGACGACATCCCGTGGCTGGCCGGGTTCACGGCCGTCATCGCCGCCATCGGCCTGGGCGACGCCCGCCGTACGGTGGAGACCGCCGAGGCGAGCGTGGACGAGGAACGGGAGCGCAGCAGCGAGACCCTCACCCAGCTCAACGCCGCCCAGCGTGAGCAGGCCATCCTGCGGGAGCGCGCCCGGATCGCCCGCGAGCTGCACGACGTCGTCGCCCACTCGGTCTCGATGATCGCCGTGCAGGCGGAGACGGCCCCGTACACGATGCGGGAGCTGTCCCCCGAGGCCAAGAAGGGCTTCGGCGAGATCGCCGGCGCCGCCCGGGAGGCCCTCGAGGAGATGCGCCGGCTGCTGACCGTGCTGCGCGCCGAACCCGGCGCCGAGCCGGAGGTGACGCCGCAGCCGCGGCTGGACCGGCTGGGCGAACTCATCGACTCGCACCGCGGCGCCGGCGGCGAGGCGCGGCTGACCGTGCGCGGCAGCGCCCGGCCCCTGTCGACGACGATCGAGCTGTCGGCGTACCGGATCGTGCAGGAGGCCCTGACGAACGCGCGGCGGCACGCCCCGGGCGCCCAGGTGAACGTCGAGCTGGAGTACCAGGGCGACCGGCTCGCCGTCCGTGTCACCGACGACGGCTCGACGGCCCCGCCCACGACGGTGAACGACGGCCGTACGAAGGTCATGGGCCACGGTCTCGTGGGCATGCGCGAGCGGGCGACGATGCTCGGCGGCCGGTTCGCGGCCGGTCCGCGGCCGGAAGGCGGATTCGCGGTGCAGGCGGAGCTTCCGGTAGGCCAGAATCGTCGATCGTGATTCGAGTGCTGATCGTCGACGACCAGACGATCGTGCGGGCCGGTTTCGCCGCCCTCCTTGCCGCCCAGCCGGACATCGACGTCGTCGGGCAGTGCGGTGACGGGCGGGAGGCCGTGCGCCTCGCCGAGGCCCACCGGCCCGACGTCGTGCTGATGGACATCAGGATGCCGAAGATGGACGGCATCGAGGCCACGCGGCGCATCCTCGCCGATCCGGCCGGCGGATCGACGCGGGTGCTGGTGCTGACGACGTTCGACGTGGACGAGTACGTCTACGAGGCGCTGGCCGCCGGGGCGAGCGGCTTCCTGCTGAAGGACTCGACCGCCGACGACATGGTGGCCGCCGTGCGCGTCGTCGCCCGGGGCGACGCGCTGCTGGCCCCGCAGGTGACGGGACGGCTGATCCGGGAGTTCGCCCGGCAACGGCGGGACAGGCCGACGCCCGCCCCGGCGCTGGAGACGCTCACCGCCCGGGAGACCGAGGTCCTCCAACTGATCGCCGCGGGCCTGTCCAACGCCGAGATCGCCGCCCGTCTCGTGGTGAGCGAGCACACGGTCAAGACGCACGTCGCCCGCGTGTTCACCAAACTCGGCCTGCGCGACCGCGCCCAGGCCGTCGTCCTGGCCTACGAGTCCGGCCTGGTCACCCCCGGCGGCTCCCCCGGATAGCCGCCGGACTCGCCGAGCCGAGACGACATTTCGCCGCCGGTTCGATTGCGCCGAGCGCCGGACGTCGTACGGTCTTGGTCACTTGGACCCATCCCGGGCCGAGGCCGTCCGCACCAAAAAGGCGGACGGTGAACACGAAGCAGAGGAGCACGCCATGTCCAGGAAGCCCGCGAAGCCGGCCCCCACCCTGCCGGGACCGACGAGCCCGACGCCGCCGTCCCCGGTACCGGTCCAGTGATGAACCGTCGCTGAGCCGGCCACCGAGGTGGGGCCGCTGACGCCGCCCCCCTTAACCGCAGCCCTCCGCCTGACGGCGGGGGGCTGCGCCTTTTCCCGCCGGATCGCTTGCACCAGGCGCCGAAACCAGCACGGTCCACATCACTCGGATCCATCCGGACCGAGCCCGTCCACGCCCAAACGCGCGGACGCGATCACGTACCAGACGAGGGAGAAATCCATGACCAGGAACCCCGGGTCGAGGCCGCCGACGACCCCGCCGCGGAACCCGGCGCCGAAGCGGCCGCCGGAGCCGAAGCCGGGCCAGTAGGTCGCCTTCCGCAGTAGCCGATCCGCCCGGAGGACCGGGTGAGGCTGCGAGCGGAGCCCACTGACGCGGCCACCGTCACAACAGCAGCCCTCCGCCGTCCGGCGGAGGGCTGCACCTATTGAGGGCTACGAGGCGTCCGGCACGCCGGAGCGGTCCAGGTCGGGTTCGAGGTAGATGTGGCGGGCCATCGGGACGGCGGCCCGTACGCGCTTCTCGGCCGCGTCGATCGCCCTGGCGACCTCGGCGGCGGTGTCGTCGTGGGTCACCGCGATCTTCGCGGCCACGAGCAGCTCCTCCGGGCCGACGTGCAGCGTCCGGATGTGGATGACCCGGTCGACCTCGTCGACCGACTCGAGCTCGGTGACGATCCGCTTCTCCACCTCGGTGGCGGCCGCCTCACCGATCAGCAGGCTCTTGGTCTCGATGGCCAGCACGATCGCCACGAACGCCAGCAGCACGCCGATGGCCATCGAGCCGATGCCGTCCCAGACCCCGTTGCCGGTGACGACGGCCAGCGCGACGCAGACCAGGGCGATGACCAGGCCGAGCAGGGCCGCGGAGTCCTCCAGGAGCACGACCGGAAGCTCGGGCGCCTTGGCCCGGCGGATATAGGACACCCAGCTCTGCTTGCCCCGGGTCTGGCTCGCCTCCTTCATCGCCGTACGGAACGAGGAGCCCTCGAGGAGGATCGCGAAGATCAGCACGCCGAACGCCCAGATCGGGTCCTCGACGTCGTGCGGGTCGGCGACCTTGTGCCAGCCCTCGTACAGCGAGAACAGGGCGCCGACGGTGAACAGCACCACCGCGACGATGAAGGCGTAGAAGTAGCGCTCGCTGCCGTAGCCGAACGGGTGCTCGCGGGTCCTGGCCCGCTTGGACCGCTTGCTGCCGAGCAGCAGGAGGCCCTGGTTGCCCGAGTCGGCGATCGAGTGCACCCCCTCGGCCATCATCGACGCCGATCCGGTGAACGCGAACGCCACGAACTTCGCGGCCGCGATACCGAGGTTCGCCCCGAGTGCCGCGATGATCGCCTTGGTACCGCCTTCAGCACTCACGGTCGCTCCTATCCGTCGCGCGGCCGGTGTTACTCACGTGTTCCTCTCTTCGGGCTCCCGGATGGCCGCCGACGGGTCGACCCCGATGGCCAGGGCCAGGTAGACGCTGATGTAGTCGATGTGCGCGATGAGCCCGGCGAGCCGTTCCAGCGGGTGGGTGCCCCTGGTCGTCAGCTCCACCACGGGTACGGCGCGGTCCCGGGCGAACTCGGCGGCGATCTCCCGCCGCCTGGTCACCTGCGGGTGCTCCTCGACGTCGTGGACGAGCACGAGGGACAGCCGGGTCGGCTCCGGTTCCTCGACCCGGTCACGGAAGAAGTCCTCCTCGGCGGAGCCGCCCGCGCCGGCCGCGAACGGACCGTCGAACAGCGCCGCCTGGTCGTGCCAGGCCGCCGGCAGCTCACCGTGTACGGCGGGGTGGCCGGCGTCGGCCGCGAGCCGGCTCGCGAAGCGGTGGGCGGCCGCCCCGGTCAGCGGTGACGTGCCCCAGATGACGGGCAGCGAGCCGGCGAGCTCCAGCGCGACCTGTTTGGCGGGATTGACGAACGACTCGCTCGCCGGCCGGCACTGGTGGCTCATGTCCTCCAGCACCTCGGCCGTCCGTTCGAGGGTCGCGGCCGTGACGTCGGTCAGCCCGAGCGCCCGGGCGGCTAGCAGCAGCGGGACGGTCAGGCCCCACAGCATCGTCCGCTCCGGCCCGGCCGGTCGTACGGGGACGAACGGCACGCCGGCCTGGACGGCGATCTCGGCCAGCGGTGACGCGCCGGCGCCGACGCACAGCAGGCGGCAGCCCCGGCGCACGGCCTCGACGGCCGCCGTCAGGGTCTCCTCGGTGCCGCCCGGCCCGGACACGGCGATGACCAGGTCGGCCGCGCCGACCCAGCCGGGGAGCCGGTGACCTTGTACGGTCATGATCGGCACGCGGCAGCCCTGCCCGCAGACGGCCGCCAGCATCTCCCCGGCGAGGCCGGAGCCGCTGGTGCCGACGACGACGATGGCACGGGGCCGGCCGCCCTGCGCGATGCGTTCGACGCCCGCCTCGGCGGTGTAGAGCCGAGCCTCGCGGACCTGCGCCGCGGCGGAGGCGACACACCGCAGCATGTCTCCGGGATCGGCGGCCGCCAGCGCCTCGGGGTCGTCGAGGCGGCCGGGGTCGACCTCGACAAAAGTCATGTCAGGCCGGGGTCCGCGCCTCGTCGACCAGCAGGACCGGGATGTCGTCGCGCACCGGGTAGGCGTACTTGCACGTTCCGGTGCAGACGAGCTCGTCGGCCGCCTCGTCGGCCTTCAGCTCGCCCCGGCAGTTGGGGCAGGCCAGGATCTCCAGCAGCCAGGCGTCGATGTTCAACTTTCTTCCTTTCGGACGACGGCGAGCACTTCGTCGCGCACCGCGGCCATGGTCTCGGGGTCGGCCGCCTCGGCGTTGAGGCGGAGGAGGGGTTCGGTGTTGGACGGTCGCAGGTTGAACCACCAGTCGGCGTGCCCGACCGTGAGGCCGTCGAGCTCGTCCAGGGTGACGCCGGGCCGGCCCGCGAACTCGGCGCGCACCCGCGCCGTCGCGGCCGCCTGGTCGGCGACCTCGGAGTTGATCTCACCGGACGCGGTGTACGGGCTGTAGGCGGCGAGCAGCGCGGACAGCGGCCGCTCCTGCTCGCCGAGCGCGGCCAGGACGTGCAGCGCGGCGAGCATGCCGGAGTCGGCGAACCAGAAGTCGCGGAAGTAGTAGTGGGCGGAGTGCTCACCGCCGAAGACGGCGCCGGCCTCGGCCATCGTCTGCTTGATGAACGAGTGCCCGACCCTCGTGCGGACGGGCTCGCCGCCGTGCTCCCGGATGAACTCCGGGACGGCCCGGGAGGTGATCAGGTTGTGCACGATCCGCGCGCCGGGGTGCTTGGCCAGCTCCCGTACGGCGACCAGGGCCGTGATCGCCGAGGGCGTGACCGGCTCGCCGCGCTCGTCCACGACGAAACAGCGGTCCGCGTCGCCGTCGAAGGCCAGCCCGATGTCGGCGCCGTGCTCGCGGACCGCCGCCTGCAGGTCGCGGAGGTTCTCCGGCTCGATCGGGTTGGCCTCGTGGTTCGGGAACGTGCCGTCGAGCTCGAAGTAGAGCGGGACGATCTCGATCGGCAGCCCCGCGAACACGCTCGGCACCGTGTGCCCGGCCATGCCGTTGCCGGCGTCGACGACGACCTTGAGCGGACGGATGCCCGACAGGTCGACGAGGGACCGCAGATGCGCGGAGTATCCCGAGAGCAGGTCCAAGCGGCGGACCGTCCCCGCCGGGCCGTCGTGGGCGGGAACGCCCTCCTCGACCAGCCGGCGCATCTCGCCGAGCCCGGTGTCCCGGCCGATCGGCCGGGCGCCCGCCCGGCACAGCTTGATGCCGTTGTACCGGGCCGGGTTGTGGCTGGCGGTGAACATCGCGCCGGGCAGTCCGAGGCTGCCGCTGGCGTAGTAGAGCAGGTCGGTCGAGCCGAGGCCCGCCTCCGTGACGTCGGCGCCCTGGGCGGCGGCGCCCCGCGCGAACGCGGCGGACAGCGGGCCCGACGAGGCGCGCATGTCGTGGGCGGTGACGATCGCCGTGGCGCCGGTGACGCGGACGAAGGCGGCACCGGCCGCCTCGGCTATCCGCTCGTCGAAGTCATCGGGCACGATCCCCCGGACGTCGTACGCCTTGAAGATCTTGGCCAGGTCGCCCACCTGCGCCCCCCTGCTCATGGCCCGGTCGTCGCATTGCGGTCATGAGCCTACCGGGAGCGGATCAGGGTTTGCGGGGCGTGTCGGAGCGGAGGACCCGCAGATGGCCGCGCCGGCCGACCTCGATGCCCTGCCCGACCGGTTCCTCCCGCGGCGTGGCCGGTTTCGCGGCCTCACGGACGGCGTTGGCCAGTGCTTCGAGGTCGTCAGTGGTCGGCTCGGACTCTTCGGCGGGGAGGCGGACGAGCTCCCAGCCGACGGGGGCGGTCAGGCGCTCGGCGTGCTCGGCGCAGAGGTCATAGCAATGCGGCTCGACGTACGCTGCCAGCGGGCCCAGAACAGCGGTCGAGTCGGCGTAGACGTACGTGAGCGTGTAGACAGCAGACTGCTTGCACGCGGTGCGGGAGCAGATGCGGACGGGGCTCACGACGGGAACGTATCTCCTCCTGCCGCCCCCGCGCCACTATCCTCACTTCGTGTCGCCGTATTTCCGACGCGCGACCGCATAACGGATCTTTGTGCGGGGGGCGGTCCGGCGAGGTCCGGACTATGCTCAAGGAGTGCGATCCCGGGTGACACGCTCCAGCACACGCCGCCGCGACCGCCGTGGACGCGGCCTGCGCGGCCCGCTCGCGCCGCCCGATGCGCCGATCTCCCGGACCCGCGCCGAGCGCTTCGACGATCTGGTCCGCGAGGAGGCGCGCCGGCTCGAGCAGCGATGGAGCCGCGAGTTGACAGGTGTCGAGTTCGCCGTCGAAGAGGTCCCGCCCGTCGAGCCGTGGGCGGACCCGGCCGATCCGGTTCCGCTCGGGCGTCTGCTGCCCGCGGCGGACGGCAGACCGGCGCGGATCGTGGTGTACCGGCGGCCCGTGGAGGCGCGTGGCGGCGACGATGAGCGCGACCGCGTCCGGCTGGTCCGTGACGTGGTCGTCGAGGAGGTCGCGGATCTGCTCGGGCTCGCGCCGGAGTCCATCGACCCGACCTACGAGTCCCGCGACGACTGAGCCTGAACGGCCCGCCTGGTCCGCAGGCCTCGGCGCATGGACGTGCGAGATCCGACGACCGTACGCGGCGCCCCCGGGCCCTGCCGGACCGCGTCAAGCCGTCCGGCAGGACCCCGGTGAAATGGTCGCCGCGGGCGTCAGACGCCGCGGAGGCGGATTTCAGCCTGCCGCGCGCTTGAGCTTCCGGCGTTCACGTTCGGAAAGACCTCCCCAGATCCCGAACCGCTCGTCATGCCCCAGCGCGTATTCCAAGCATTCCGCCCGCACCTCACAGGCACGGCACACTTTCTTGGCTTCACGGGTCGAGCCACCCTTTTCCGGAAAAAAAGCTTCCGGGTCGGTTTGCGCGCACAGCGCGCGCTCCTGCCAGCCCAACTCTTCGCCGTCTGCACCGTGCGCCAGCGGGATGAGCACTTCGCTCACAGACGCACCTCCTCGCCCCGTGGAGTCCCCCCTGGTCACCTTCCCCGACTCAGTCCCCCGGGAAGGCAGAACTACACCCATGAAATTACACGCGTGTATGACCAGGGACGTCAAGCCGAATGGGCACGGCACGGGGTGTCACGACCGTAAAGCCGTGCTGACCTGCAGAGACGATCAGTGACTCCACAGAATCCCGCGGTTATGTGTTTCTGCCGTCGCCGACTACTCCGGAGGCCGGTACGGGTCTGCGGGAGGCGACTGATCCGACTCCCCGGATCCCGATGAGGTCTCCTTCGTCTCCTGCGGTGCCGGCTGCTCCGTGCTGCCGTAGGCACGCGTCCACTCACCCTCGCTCTGCCCGGCCGGCTGCGCCGGCTGGGCGGGCTGGGCCGGTCGCTGCTGATAGTAAGCAGACTGGCCGTACCCCTGCTGCGGATATGGCGACTGTTGACCATACGGTTGCTGCACCTGGGGCTGTCCATAGGGCTGTTGCGGCTGACCGTAAGGCTGCTGCTGACCGTACGCCTGGCCGTACTGCGGCCCCGGCTGGCCGTAACCCTGCTGGGGATACTGCGGAACGGCCGGCGGCGTCGGCTGGAGCGACTGGAACGTCGAGAAGGCGTAGAAGGCGCCGACCGCCAGCACCGCGAGCTTCGCGACGCCGTACAGGAACATCGCGAACTTCGCACTGACCGGAATGTCCAGGATCGCGGCCTCGCTGCCGCTGCCCGCCGCGAGGCCCGCGAGGATGCCGATCACGTCGAACAGCGCGATGACGCCGAGCAGGATCACGCCTGCCAGGGCGACGTTGCGGGCCTGGGCGATCGGGGGGCCGCCGAGCCGGGACGCCAGCGCCACCGCCGCCACGACGACCGCGACGGTGGCCACGCCCGCGAAGAAGTTGTCGTACGCGACGAAGTTGTAGGCGCGGTACGTAAAGGTCGTGCCCTTACCCGTGGACAGGCCGATCAGTCCGCTGAGGAACTGCAGGACGACCGAACCGAGGAGGATCCACGCCCCGGGTCCTCGTAGCCGCTGCGCGGCGTCGTTGTTCACGCGTGTACTCCCTGTGAGTAATCGGATCCTTGCCAGCTTCGCATACCGACCGACGGCCCGTGGGCGTCCGCCGCCCCCCGAGGTGCCAGACTTGTCCGCATGCGCATCGTGGCACTGGCGGGCGGAATCGGGGGAGCCCGTTTCCTGCGCGGACTACAGCAGGCCGCCCCAGAGGCGGACATCACCGTTATCGGCAACATCGGCGACGACATTTCACTCTTCGGGCTTCGGGTCTGTCCCGATCTGGACACCGTGATGTACACCCTCGGCGGCGGCATCAACGAGGAGCAGGGATGGGGCCGCGCGGACGAGACGTTCACGATCCGCGAGGAACTCGCCGCGTACGAGGTCGGCCCCTCCTGGTTCACCCTCGGCGACCGTGACTTCGCGACGCACATCGTGCGCACGCAGATGCTGGACGCGGGATACCCGCTGTCCGCCGTGACCGAGGCGCTGTGCGAGCGCTGGAAGCCCGGTGTGCGCCTGCTGCCGATGAGCGACGACCGGGTGGAGACCCACGTCGTCATCGAGGAGGAGCAGGGCCGGCGGGCCGTCCACTTCCAGGAATGGTGGGTGCGCCTGCACGCGCAGGTCCCGGCCCGCTCGATCGTGGCCGTCGGGGCCGAGGACGCCAAGCCCGCGCCCGGCGTCCTCGAGGCCCTGGACGCGGCCGACTTCGTGATCCTCCCGCCGTCCAACCCGGTGGTGAGCGTGGGGACGATCCTGTCCGTTCCGGGCATCCGCCCGGCGGTCGCGGCCAAGACCGTCGTGGGCGTCTCCCCGATCATCGGCGGCGCTCCCGTGCGCGGCATGGCCGACGCCTGCCTGACCGCGATCGGCGTGGAGACCTCGGCGGGTGCGGTGGCCGCACACTACGGCGCGGACCTGCTCGACGGCTGGCTCGTGGACACCGCCGACGCCGCGCTCGAGGGCGACCTCGACGGCATCGCCGTCCGCGCCCGGCCGCTCCTGATGACGGACGTGGACGCCGCCGCGGACATCGCCCGCGCCGCCGTAGACCTGGCCCGGGAGCTCGCGTGAGATTCGAGGTCTTCGGACTTGACGGCCTTCCCGAGGTGCGCGAAGGCGACGACGTCGCCGGGCTGATCGCCGGGGCCGATCTGCGGGACGGCGACGTGGTCGTCGTCACCTCCAAAATCGTCAGCAAGGCGGAGGGACGGATCCTGGTCGCCGACGACCGGGAGAAGGCGATCGACGCGGAGACCGTGCGGGTCGTGGCCCGGCGGGGCGCCACGCGGATCGTGCAGACCCGTCAGGGCCTGGTCCTGGCGGCGGCGGGCGTGGACGCGTCGAACACCGGCCGGGGCACGGTGCTGCTCCTCCCCGAGGACCCGGACGCGTCGGCGCGCCGCATCCGCGCGCGCCTGCGCGAACTGACCGGAGTCCGCGTCGGCGTGATCGTCTCGGACACGCTCGGCCGCCCGTGGCGGCTTGGCCTCACCGACGCCGCCATCGGCGCGGCCGGCCTCTCCCCGCTGGACGACCTGCGGGGCCGCGTCGACGCGTACGGCAACCAGCTCGACGCCACGGTCGTCTCGGTCGCCGACGAGATCGCCTCGGCGGCCGAACTCGTGAAGGGCAAGCTGGCCGGTGTCCCGGTCGCGGTCGTGCGCGGCCTGGCCGGCCTGGTGACCGAGGAGGACGGGCCGGGTGCGCGGGCCCTCGTCCGCTCGCCCGACGAGGACATGTTCCGGTACGGCTCGGCGGACGTGCTGACGGCCCGCCGTACGGTCCGGGAGTTCGCGCCCGAGCCGGTCGACCCGGCCGCGGTCCGCCGGGCGGTGGCCGCCGCGATCACCGCGCCCGCCCCGCACCACACGACGCCCTGGCGCTTCGTGCTGGTCGAGGAGCACAAGGACCGGCTGCTCGACGCGATGCGCGACGCCTGGGAGGCCGACCTGCGCGGCGACGGCTTCAGCGAGGAGTCGATCACGCGGCGGCTCAGGCGCGGCGACGTGCTGCGCCGCGCCCCGTACCTCGTCGTGCCGTGCCTCGTGGCGGACGGCGCGCACGACTACCCGGACGCCCGCCGGTCCCGCGCCGAACGCGAGATGTTCCTGGTCGCCATGGGCGCGGGCGTGGAGAACCTCCTCGTCGCGCTGGCCGTCGAGGGGCTCGGTTCGTGCTGGGTGTCGAGCACGCTGTTCTGTGCCGACGTCGTCCGCGAGACGCTCGGCCTGCCGCCGAGCTGGGACCCGATGGGCGCGGTCGGCGTCGGCCATCCCGCCGCTCCCCCGCGCGACCGGCCGCCCCGCGACCCGGAGGACTTCATCCTCCGCCGCTGAGCCGTCGCGGCCTCACGCCGGCGAAGGAATCCGATCACTCCTGCGGGGGAGGCTCGTGGGGGGCGGGTCCGGCCACGTTGGGAGCATGACCGGTTCCGCACTGAGTGTTCCCCAGTCCATGGCCGGGCGGCGAGCGGCGTCGCTGACGTTCGGCTGGGCCGTGGGTTACGGCGGGTTCGGCGTGGCCTGCGCGCTGACCGGCACCCCGGTCTTCGCCGGGGGCGGTCACCGGGCGCCGGCCTCGGTGGACTGGGCCGTCGTGGCGTTCGCCCTTCTCACGGCGGGCGCCGCCCTCGCGGCACGGCAGGGCCCGCGGCCCGTGGTGCGGGGCCTGTTGTGGGCGCTCTGCGGCCTGTCCGTCGTCTCGGCGTTCGGCCTGTTGATGAGCCTGATCACGCTCGTCTTCGGGGAGGGTGTCGACAGCCGGGCCGCGACCGCCAACCAGGCGCTGGCCGCCGTCGGCACCGTCCTCCTCGCCAGGGCCGCCCGCACCCTCCGATCCCCCGTGGCGCGCGACGTCGCCGTCCGCCGGGAGCCGGTCCCGGCCTCCCGGCCCATACGTCTCACCGCCTGGGCCGGAACCCTGGCGTTCGCGCCGTACGCGGCGATGAAGACGGTCTGGGCACTGGACGGGACCTTCGCCGGGACGAACGGCGCGGAGATGCGGGCGATCGCCGAGCGCAACGGGGCGTCCGGTCTGTGGCTCACCCTGGAGTCGTGGGGTCTGGACGGCACGGCGCTGCTCGCCGCGCTCGGCGTCTTCCTGCTCTTCGGGCTGGTCCGCCCGTGGGGTCAGGTGTTCCCCCGGTGGATCCCGTTCCTGGGCGGCCGAAGGGTGCCGCCGGCCCTCCCCCTGGTGCCGGCCGTCATCGGCGCCGCGACGCTGGCCCCGTACGGCACGGCCGGGATCTGCTACGCCGTCCTGGGCACCGCCGGAGTCGTGACCGTCCCCCGCGGCGACTTCCACTCCTCCTCCGACGCGCTGCTCGTCGCCTGGGTAGGCCTCGCGGCCTTCGCCGTGTACGGCGCCGCCCTGATCGTCGCCGCTCGCTCGTACTGGCAACGGACGAGGTGACCTCTCACCGTCAGGCGCGCATGGCGGCGGCGACCTGGGACGGGGTGGGGTTCGGGAGAATCTTGGGGAGGGTCTCCCGCAGGCCGAGGCGGGTCGCGTCGCGGGCGTCGATGCGGCCGTCCGCGGTCCGGAAGCCGTACCACTGGAAGGTGTCCCGGGCCTGCTGTGCCTGCAGGGCCCAGCGGAACGCGTCGGCGGCCTGGGCGCGCAGGGGGTCCGTGCTCACCGCGACGAACGGGTGGTCGAGGAGGAGGGTGCCCTCCTCGGGGACGATGACCGACGCCGGATTGGGCCGGTGGGCGTCGTTGTAGGCGACGACCGACTGTTCGGAGGCGGCCACGAGAGGGCGGCGGAGGTCCTCCAGCCCGGCGAACGAGGCGTAGAGCCGGGCCGGGTCCGGGTCGCGCCGCGCCGTGACGGGGCCGATCGTGGCCCGGGCGGCCAGCGCGACCGCGGCGCCGGCGGCGTTGCGGGCCGGGTCGAGGACGCGCACCGACGCGTGCAGCGGAGCCTTCTTCAGCAGGCGCCAGCTCGCGGCGGTCCCGTCGTCCCGCAGCTCGGCGGCGACGGCGCGCGGTGCCGCGATCACCACGGGGGACGCGGCGAGCGGCGAGCCGAACCCGACCGTCCGCGCTCCGGCGGCGCGGGCGCGGTCGAGCCACATCGAGGAGTCGGGCACCCACGCGTCCGCGCCGGCCGGGTCGCCTTTGGCGAGAGAGCGGACGACCGTCGCCGGGTCCCGCGCCTCGACCTCGATCTGGGCGCACCGCCCCCCGATCTCGTGCGGCTGCACGTTGAAGCGGGCGGCGACGGCGGCGAGCGCGGGGGTGATGTCCGGGGCGGCCACCACGCCGACCTGCAGCGTCCTGCCCTGGCAGGCCTGCGGGCGGTCGCGCAGGAGATACCAGCCGGCGGACAGGCCGACGAGGAGGACCGCCGCGCCGGCGACCAGCAGACGAATCCGGGGATCCCTCCTGGTCACGGCCATGAGCCGGAGAATAGCGCGCCCGGCGGACTACACCCGTAAAGCCCTCTCTGAACGCTTCATCAGCTTTGAACGCTCAATGAGAATAAATGAGCGATTTTCGTACCCGCCAGTAGGTACTTACTTTGCGTGACAATCTGTGTCCGATTCGACCGGGTTTGTGAAAATCCAGAATTACTCCGCGCACGGTGCCATGATCACTGCCCCCGCAACCCCGACCGGCGCGGTCCCCTAGCCGCGCCAGGAAAGGACCCGCTCATGACAACGAGACGACCACTCGTCACCGGCCTGAGCGTCGCCGCCGTGTCCATCGGCGTCGCCGCACTCGCCGGTTGCTCGTCCTCGCACGTCGAGGCCACGTCGTCGAGCAAGAAGGTGACCGCCCACTACTTCGTGGCCACGGCCGCCCTGAACACCCGCGCGGGCAAATCGCTCAACGCGAAGGTCGTCACGGCCGACAAGTACAAGAAGGGACAGAAGGTCCCCGTCGTCTGCCAGGACCCGGGCGAGTACGCCTACGGATCCAGCATCTGGGACAAGACGACGGACGGCTCCTGGGTGACCGACGTCTACGTCAAGACCGGCCACACCGGCTACGCCCCCGGCGTGCCCCGGTGCAGCACCGGCACGTCGAACACCGGCGGCGGGAGCACGAGCAGCGGCGGCAACACCCCCGGCTCCAGCAACTGCTACAGCAGCGCCGCCGTGCACGGGCGCAACAACGGCGCCATCGGCTCCCGTGGCGGATCGGTGACCGCCCGCGTCAACCGGGTGATCGCCGTCGCCACGGCGGAGACCAAGAAGGTCCGCAGCTACTCATGGGGCGCCGGCGGCAAGGGCGGCCCGTCCTGCGGCATCGCCAGCCTGAGCCCCGGCGGCTACAACGACTACCGCCGGTACGGCTTCGACTGCTCGGGACTGACGCTGTACGCGTTCTACAAGGGCGCGGGCATCGACATCGGCGCCAACACGACCCAGCAGTACAGCCGGGGCCCGAAGAAGAGCTGGTCGTCGCTGCGCAAGGGCGACCTGATCTTCTGGGGCAGCGGTGACGACATCTACTCCACGACCCACGTGGCGCTCTACATCGGCAACAACAAGATCATCGAGGCCGCGCCGCCCCGCGGCTCGCACAGCGTGCACGTCACCACCCTGTACGGGTCGGGACGGCACACCGCCCACGTCATCCGCTTCATCAAGTAGGTGACCCGGCGGACAGGGCGCCGGACCGCCCTGTCCGTCCTCCACCCGCCCCTCAGTGGGCCAGCGGCAGGAACCGGCCGACGCCGTCGGTCGCCAGCGCCGCGGCGCGCCGTTCCTCCGGCACCGGGCCGTACAGCGTCGTCCGCTGCCGCGCCGGACGCCCGGCCCGAGCCGCCAGTCCCTCCAGCGCCGACATCGTCTTGAACGAGCCGTTCTCCGACCCGGCCATCCGGCTGATCGTCTCCTCCATGAGCGTGCCGCCGAGGTCGTTGACGCCGCCCCGCAGGACCTGCCCGCACAGCTCGTCCTCGAGCTTCACCCACGAGCACTGGATGTTCGGGATCGCCCCGTGCAGGAGGACGCGGGCCAGCGCGTGGACCGCGCGGTTCTCCCGGGCGGTCGGGCCCGTCCGGGCCAGGCCGGCGAGGTAGATCGGCGCGTTATGGTGCACGAACGGCAGCAGCACGAACTCGGTGAAGCCACCGGTGCGCTCCTGGATCGACCGGATCAGCTTCAGGTGCGCGACCCAGTGCGCGGGCGTGTCCACGTGGCCGTACATCATCGTGGAGGTCGTCGGCAGGCCGATCTCGTGGGCGGTCGTCACCACCTCGATCCACGCCGACGTCGGCAGCTTGCCCTTCGTGAGCACCCAGCGGACGTCGTCGTCGAGGATCTCTGCGGCCGTGCCGGGCAGCGAGTCCACGCCCGCCGCCTTCGCCTCGAGCAGGAAGTCGCGGATGGACAGGTCGGTCCGGGCGGCGCCGTTGACGACCTCCATGGGGCTGAAGGCGTGCATATGGATCTCCGGGGCCCGCCTCTTGACCTCGCGGGCGAGATCGAAATAGGCGGTGCCCGGCAGGTCCGGGTGGATGCCACCCTGCATGCACACCTCGGTCGCCCCGGCCGCCCAGGCCTCGTCGACCCGCTGCCCGACCTGCTCGATCGACAGTGTGTACGCGTCGGCGTCCGTACGCCGCTGGGCGAACGCGCAGAACCGGCAGCCGGTGTAGCAGACGTTGGTGAAGTTGATGTTGCGCGTGACGACGTACGTCACGTCGTCTCCGACGGCGTCGCGGCGCAGGTCGTCGGCGAGCCGCGCCAGGGCCTCCAGCTCGGGGCCGTCGGCCTGCAGCAGCGCGAGGGCGTCCTGGTCGGACAGCCCGGCCGGGTCCCGCTCGGCGCTGCGCAGCGCCGCCGCGACGTCGGCGTCGAAGCGTTCGGCGGGCCGGATCCGCGTCCCCACCTCCGACCAGTCGCCGTAGACCTCGTCGAAGTCGTCCCGGCGGTCCTTCGTACGGCCCTCGGCGTCGATCGCCACGTGCAGGTCGGTCCGCCCGGCCTCGCCCCAGCTGCCGTCCGGCTCCTGCCAGGGCAGGCCGACCGGCGTGACGTCCTCGCGGGCCAGGCCGTCCGGGCCGGCCAGCGCGGCCACGTGGGCGGCGAGGCGGGGGTCGAGCCAGGACTCGCCGCGCCGGACGTACTCGGGGTAGATGGTCAGGCGCTCCCGCAGCGCGAACCCGCTGTCGGCGGTACGGGCGGCCAACTCGTCGATCTGCGGCCACGGGCGCTCGGGGTTGACGTGGTCCGGCGTCAGCGGCGAGACGCCGCCCCAGTCGTCGATGCCCGCCCGCAGCATCAGGGCGTATTCGGAGTCGACCAGGTTCGGCGGGGCCTGCACGCGCGCCCTGGGCCCCAGGACCACCCGCGTCACGGCGATCGTGGCGGCCAGCTCCTCCAGCTCCGCGTCGGGCGTGGCGCGCATCTTGGTGTCCGGCTTGGCGCGGAAGTTCTGGACGATGACCTCCTGGATCCCGCCGTACTCCCGCATGACCTTGCGGATGGCGAAGATCGACTCGGCGCGGTCGTGGACCGTCTCGCCGATGCCGATGAGGATCCCGGTGGTGAACGGCACGTTCGACCGGCCGGCGTCCTCCAGCACGCGCAGGCGTACGGCGGGGTCCTTGTCCGGGGACCCGAAGTGCGCGCCGCCCTTCTCCTCGAAGAGCCGCCGGGACGTCGTCTCCAGCATCATGCCCATCGACGGCGCGACCGGCCGCAGCCGCTGCAGGTCCCGCCAGCTCAGCACGCCGGGGTTGAGGTGGGGCAGCAGCCCGGTCTCCTCCAGCACGCGGATCGCCATCGCGCGCACGTACGAGAGCGTGTCGTCGTAGCCGTGCGCGTGCAGCCACTCGCCGGCCTGTTTCCAGCGGTCCTCCGGCCGGTCGCCGAGGGTGAACAGGGCCTCCTTGCAGCCCAGCTCGGCGCCCTGGCGGGCGATCTCCAGAACCTGGTCGGGGCTGAGGTAGGGCGCGTCCAGGCGGCCGGGGACCGTCGCGAACGTGCAGTAGCCGCACCGGTCGCGGCACAGGCGCGTGAGCGGGATGAAGACCTTGCGGCTGTAGGTGATCACGCCGGGCCGGCCGGCGGCCTCGAGCCCGGCGTCACGGACGCGGGCGGCGTACGTCAGCAGCGTCTCCAGGTCCTCGCCGCGGGCGTGCAACAGCACCTCGGCCTCGGACACGTCGAGCGATTTGCCGTCGCGCGCACGGGCGAGCGCGCGACGGAGGGCGGTGGGTGAGGGTGCCGGGGCGACCAGATCACTCATGCTGGCAACCTACGCCGGGCCGGTGTCCGGTGTTCTCACTGCCCCCGGCGGGTCAGAAGTGGCGGTAGTCGCGGACGGACATCCGCGGGCCCCTGCGCGGTGGGGTCGCGCCGGACAGCTCCAGCAGGCGGGTGACGCGGTAGCGGTGGCCGGCGTACGGCGCGAGCAGTTCGAGCATGCCCGCGTCGTCGACCTTCCGGCCGCTCAGCGCCCAGCCGACGATTCCGGGGATGTGGTAGTCGCCGACCGAGACCGCGTCGGCGTCGCCGAGGGCGCGCTGCCGCACCTCCGCCGACGTCCACACGCCGATGCCGCTCAGTGAACGCAGCCGCCGGTCCGCCTCCAGCGTGTCGCCGACCTCCAGCCGGCTCGCCACCCGCGCGGCGCCGATGATCGTACGGGCCCGGACCGCCTCGATGCCGGACTTGTGCCACTCCCAGGAGGGGATCGTGACCCAGGTCCGGGGCGGAGGCGGCACCCGCAGATCCAGCGGACCCGGCGCGGGCTCGCCGAACCGGCGCACGAGGTAACGCCAGGCCCGCCACGCCTCCTTGCCGACGACCTTCTGCTCGAGCACCGCCGGGACGAGCGCCTCGAAGACGTTGCGGGTCCGGCCGACGCGCAGGTGCCGCAGGCGCAGGCTCGCCCGGCGCAGGACCTCGTGCTCCGGCCGGAACGATTCGGGGTCGTCGGCGGCGCCGAGCAGGTCGGGCACGCCGTCGAGCAGCCAGGACGCTCCGGGCCCCCACGCCTCCGCCTCGATCTCGCCGCCGCGCCCGAGCAGCCGCAGGGTGCCCGGCCCGTCCGGGGTCGTCGACGCCCGCCACACCGCCCCGTCGGGCGTCACGGCGAAAGCGGGGTCGCCGGTGCCCCGCCGGTGCGGCGCCAGCGTCAGGCGCACGTCGACCGGCCACGGCGGACGCCAGGTCCGGGTCGAGGAGGCCTCGCGGGTGAGCACGTCGAGTCCCTACACGTCGGCGGAGAACCGCACGGCCGTCTCCGGCAGCTGCACGCCGGGCCACAGCCGCAGCCCGTCACGCAGCTCGTTGCCCGGGCCGACCATCGCGCCGTCGCCGATCACGGCGTCCGACACGACCGCGCCCGCGCAGATCCGCGCGCCCCGGCCGAGCACCGAACGCGACACCCGCGCCCCCCGCTCGACGACGGCGCCGTCGAACAGCACGCTGGACTCCACGGTCGCGCCGGACTCGACCACGGCCCCGGCGCCGACGGTCGTGCCGCCGGAGACGGCGGCCTCCGGGGCGACCATCGAGCCATTGAGGAAGAGCACGCCCCCGCCCGGCCGCACGGCGGGCGACTCCATCCGGCCGAGCACCAGGTCGCAGGAGCCCTGGACGAACGTGGCCGGCGTGCCGACGTCCAGCCAGTACGCGCCCTCGACGTACCCCATGATCGTCTCGCCGGAGGCGAGCAGCTCCGGGAACGTCTCGTACTCCACCGACACCACCCGGCCGGTGGGGATCACGTCGATCGCCGAGCGGCGGAAGACGTAGCAGCCGGCGTTCACCTGGTTGGTCGGCGGCTTCGGGGACTTCTCCACGAACGCGATGACCTTGCCCTCCGAGGTCGTCGGCACCGCGCCGTAGCGCCGGGCGTCGTCGACCAGGGTCAGGTGCATCGTGACGGCCGCGTCGGACTTCTCGTGCATCGCGACCTGGGAGACCAGGTCGTGGCCGGACAGGATGTCGCCGTTCAGCACGACGACCGGGCTGTGGTCGTCGCAGGTCAGCTTCGCGGCGGCGTTCCGGATGGCGCCGGCCGTGCCCAGCGGCTCGTCCTCGGTGACGTAGACGAGCTCCAGCCCGAACCGCGACCCGTCGCCGAACGCCTCGGTGAACATCGCGGCGCGGTACGAGGTGGCGAACACGACCCGGCGGATGCCCGCCGCGCTCGCCTTGCGCAGCTGGTGCTCCAGCAGCGGCACCCCGGCCGTCGGCAGCAGTGGCTTCGGCGTCGAGATCGTCAGCGGCCGCAGCCGCGTGCCCTTACCGCCGACCAGCAGGATCGCTTCCAGGATGCCCCTCCCTCATGAGTACCGGCCAGTCACCTTACTGTTCGACGGCGCGCTGGTACGCCGCCAGATGAGCCTCGGCGGATGCCGCCCAGGTGAATTCCCGGGAACGGACGTGCGCCGCCTCGGCGAGCCGCCGCCGCCGCTCCGGATCGTCGATCAGCGCCCGCAGCGCCGTCGCGATGTCCTCGATGCCGGGCTCGGTGTAGGCGACGGCCTCGCCGCCCACCTCCGGCAGCGAGGCGCGGTGCGTGGTCAGCACGGTGGCGCCGCACGCCATCGCCTCCAGGACCGGCAGGCCGAACCCCTCACCCCGGCTGGGCAGGGCGACGGCCAGCGACCCGGCGAAGAAGCCCGGCAGCGACGGCCACGGCAGGTAACCCGGCCGGATGACCCTCAGGTGGGCGGGGACGTCGGCCAGCGCGGCGTCCAGCTCGTCGTCCCAGCCCCCGCTGCCGGCCAGGATCAGCGCGGGCGGCCCCTCCAGGCCCTCCGTCGCCCGGACCCAGCCGCGGATGAGGTTCGGGACGTTCTTGCGCGGCTCCAGCGCGCCCAGGAACGCGATGTAGGTCCGCCCGTGCAGGCCGAGCCGGTCGGAGACGCGTCGCCGCTCCTCCTCGGTCGGCGGATGGAAGATCGTGTGGTCGACACCGTGGTAGGCGACGTCGATCCGGGTCGGGTCCGCGCCGAGCAGCCGGACGAGATCGTCGCGGGTCGCCTTGGACGGGACGATCACCCGGGTCGCGCGCCGCACCGCCGTGCGCGTCGCCGACCTGATGAACGTCGTCTTGACCGGGTTGTGCTCCTCCGGGTCGGTGAAGTACGCCATGTCGTGGACCGTGACGACGGTCGGCAGACCCGGCCGGAGCGGAATCGAGTAGTACGGCGCGTGGATGACGTGCGCGCCCACCTGCTGGGCGACGAGCGGCAGGCCCGTCTGCTCCCACGCCAGGCGCGCCTGGCGGTGCGCGATCGAGGTCGGGCCGGCGACGACCCGCGCCTTCGGCGCCAACTGGCCGTACCGCTCCTCGTCCGACCGCTGGCAGACGACGGCCAGATCGGCGTCCGCGCGGTGCAGCGCGCCGATCAGCCCGTCGACGTAGCGGCCGAGCGCGCCGCGGTCGGCGGCTATGGCGGTCGCGTCGATCAGCACACGAGGCACCACGGTGTCAGTCGCCCCCTCCGTCCGGTGCCAATGTGGTCGGGATCACTCCCGATCGGAAGCCTACGCCGATCGATCGTCGACAGGGGGACGTCAGCCCTTCTTGCGCGCCCTGATGAGGACGATGCTGCCGCGATCGTTCGGGCTCCGCCGGTCGGCGAGCGCGACCAGGGGGGTGAGCGGCGCGGCGGCGTTGAACCCGGCCCGGCCGCCGTACGCCGACAGCGAGAGGTAGAGACGCTCGGTCGCCTTGGTGCGGAACTGGTAGGAGTACTCGGCGAGCTCCATCCCGCGGTCGGCCAGCAGCTGCCCGAGGCTTTCATGCGTGTAGGTGTGCTGCACGTGGTACTTCGCGCAGTGCGCCGCACGGAGCTTGGGCCACTCACGCGACCGGCTGAGCACGTCGGCGGACATGAACAGCTCGCCGCCCGGCTTCAGGATCCGCGACATCTCGTCCAGCGCCGTGCCGCCGTCGTCGAAGTGCTCGATCGCGCACACCGACAGGACCGCGTCGAAGGTGCCGTCGGCGAAGGGCAGCTTCAGCGCGTCGCACTCGATCAGGGCCGGCGGGTGCTTCAGCGTCCGGCCGTACAGCATCTTGCCGCGCGCCAGGTCGATCGAGACCGCGTGCGCGCCGCGCTTGCGGGCCTGCCCGGCCCAGTAGCCGTCGCCGCCGGCCACGTCGAGCACTCGCTTGCCGCGCAGGTCGTCGCCCATCCAGCGCAGGAGGGTCCCGGCCTCGCGGAAACGGCACACGTGCACCTGGTGGCCGACGAAGGCCTTCGCGTCGTTGAGTTTCATCGCGTTCACTTTACGGCCCCGGCGGACTGTGTACCCGCTGATCACCGAGTGTTCATCGGCGCGTACCGACTAGTCTGGCGGGGTGATCTCCCGCCTGCGAGCGAGCCGCCTGGCGCGCGTCGCCCTGGTCGTCGTCGCGCTCGGTTTCTGCGGCTATGGGCTGTTCGCCCGCTGGGACGACACGCGCGACGCCCTGACCCGGCTGTCCTGGCCGTACGCCGGTGCCGCACTGCTGGCGGGCGTGCTCGGCCTCGGGGCGTGGATGCTCGCGTGGCGCCGCCTGCTGGCCGGCCTGGGCTCGCCGCTGCCGCTGCGGGCCGCGGTGCGGATCTACTTCGTCTCCCAGCTCGGCAAGTACATCCCCGGGTCGGTGTGGGCGCTGGTCGCCCAGATGGAGCTGGCCAAGGAGCACCGGGTGCCGCGCGATCGCGGCGCGAGCGCCGGCGTGCTGTCCATGGCCACCACGGTCGCCACCGGCTGCGCGGTCGCCGCCGTGACGCTACCGCTGACCTCGCCGGACGCCACCCGCCGCTACTGGTGGCTGCTCGCCCTCGCGCCGATCTTCCTCGCCATGCTGCACCCGCGGATCCTGGCGTTCGCGCTGAACCGCGCGCTGCGCCTGGTGCGCCGACCGCCGCTGGCCCGCGCCGCCGGGCTCGGCACGATGGCCCGCGCGGTGGCCTGGACGGCGGTGGGCTGGCTGCTGTTCGGCGCGCACACGTGGCTGCTCGTGCGGGCGGCCGGCGGGCACGGCCTCTTCCTGGCCACCGGGGCGTACGCCCTCGCTTTCACGGCCGGTTTCATCATCATCATCGCGCCGGGCGGCGTGGGCGTGCGGGAGGCCGCGCTGACCGTGACGCTGGGGCCGGTGCTGCCGGCGGCCGGCGCGCCGCTGGTCGTCGCGCTCGCCTCCCGCGTCGTGCTCACGGTCGCGGACCTCGCGTGGGCGGGCGCCGCCGTACTCCTGGGTACCCGACACCCCGTCCTCGCGGAGGACGAAGTGGAGCCGGTCGCCGGCCCGGTCGACTAATCTCTGCCCGCTGGAATATCGCCAGGGCCACCGGCCTTGTGATCCGTGTCGCCCGACGCCGCACTCGGCGGCGTACCGGAAGGAGAGATAATGGCTGGCGTGGCCACCGAACCCATCACCGTGACCGACGCGACCTTCGACCAGGAGGTCCTGGCCAGCGACACGCCCGTGCTGGTGGACTTCTGGGCGTCGTGGTGCGGGCCGTGCCGCATGATCGCGCCGATCCTGGACGAGATCGCCGCCGAGTACGCCGGCAAGCTCAAGATCGCCAAGCTCGACTACGACGCGAACCAGGCGACCCCGGGCAAGTACAACGTGCTCGGCCTGCCGACCCTCCTGCTGTTCAAGGGCGGCGAGGTCGTCGAGCAGATCACCGGCGCCAAGCCCAAGCGCGCCCTGCTCAAGTCGATCACGCCGCACATCGGCTAGTCCTAGGCCGACCGCGCCTCACCGTCGGCCCCGCTCGGCATGAGCGGGCCGGCTGTGAGGAGCTGCTCGAGGTAGGCGGTCCAGTGCGGCTCGGAGTCGACGGGCCGCACGCCCGCCCGCAGCCGCGCCGGCTCGCCCGGCGCGTAGAAGCGGCTCAGCGCCTCGGTCAGCGAGTCGACGTCGTCCGGCTCGCACAGCACCCCGTCGACGCCCTCCCGGACGTGGTCCGCGAGGGTGCCGGCGCGTGTGGCGATCACGGGGATGCCGTGCTCGTACGCCATGAAGACGTTCTGCGAGGCCGTCGCGGTCCGGTAGGGCAGGACGAGCGCGTCGGCGCCGGCGAACAGCTCCGGCACCTCGGCGGCCGGCACGTATCCCGGCCGCAGCTCCACCCGCTCCTCCAGTCCCAGCGAGGAGATCAGCGCGCGGGTCTCGTCCGCGCCGCCCCAGAACTCCCCCGCCACGGTCAGCGCGACGCCGTCCACCCGCGCGAGCGCCCGCAGCAGCACGTCCAGGCCCTTGTACGGCCGGACCATGCCGAAGAACAGCAGACGCTCGTGAGGGCCCTCTGGCGCGCCCGTGAACACTCTGGTCCCCTGGGGGGGCGTCGGCAGGTGCGCGGGCAGCACGGCCGTGCGGACCGCCGTGCCCGGCGCCAGATCGCGGGCGAGCTGCGCCTGCTGGGCGGAGTGCACCAGGGCGCCGTCGACGCCCGTCAGCAGCCGGCGCATCAGCGGCACGTCGTACGGCTTGCGCTCGTGCGGCAGGACGTTGTGGCACAGCGCCAGGACGCGCGGGCCCTGGCCGTCCCGGCCGCCCAGGCCCAGCAGCATGCCGAGGTAGGCCGGGACCTGCACGGGCGAGAGCACGACGAGGATGACGAGGTCCTGGGCGCGCAGGCGGCGGCCGATGCGCAGCCAGCCGTCCGGGCGGTACCAGGCCAGCGCGTGCCGGGTGCCGGGGAACGGCTCGCCCTCCGGAGTCGCGATCGTCTGCTCGCCCGGGTAGAGGAAGGACGGATACTGCGCCTTCCACGACTCCAGGGTCACGTCGTGTCCGGCGGCGGCCAGCCGGTGCGCGAGCTCGGTCGTGTGGTGGGCCCCACCGCCCTTGTACGGGAACGCGGGCCCGATGATCGCGATCCTCACGTGTCTCCCCGCGATCGCACGATCAAGTCGGCCAGCAACGCCATCGACGCGATGATCAGCCCGGTCACGAAGATCAGCACCGTGTTGATCGCGAACCGCAGGGGGTGCAGGATCATGTCGAGGATGCCCTTGGCCACGCCGAGTCCCAGCAGCCACAGCGCGAGCGGCATCAGGACCTTCAGCGGGTTGAAGTACATCACCATCCGCAGCACCTGCAGGATGTAGCGGTAGGCGTCGTGCACGAAGTGGAACTTCGAGCTGCCGGACCGCTTGAAATAGTCGATCGGGACGTAGCGGATGTCGTGCTGGTTCGACATGAACGCCAACGTGATCGTCGTGACGCAGGAGAAGCCGGGCGGCAGGAGTTTCAGGTAGGGCTCGGCGACGTCCTTGCGGAAGGCTCGCAGTCCGGAGTTCAGGTCGGGGATCTTCTGCCCGGCGAGCCGCTCGGCCACCTTGCGGATGAACCACTTGGCCGGCACCCGCAGGAACTTGTGGGTGCCCTCCTCGGTGGTGCGGGCGCCGACGACCTGGTCGATGGTCGGGTCCTGGTCGAGGATGTCGATCAGGTCGGGAATCCGCTCGTTCGGGTAGCTCATGTCGGCGTCGGTCCAGACGACGATGTCGCCTCGCGCCTGCTGGGAGCCGATCCGCCGGACGGTGCCGGATCCGCCGTTGCGGTGGAACGGCACGACCTGCATGTTCGGGAACTGCGGGGCCGCCGCCTCGAGCCGGGCCAGGGTGTCATCGGTCGAGCAGTCGTCGACGGCCAGCAGCTCATAGGTGTGCCCGCTGGCGTCCATCGCCTTGCAGATGCGCTCGACCTCGTCGATGACGTGATCCTGCTCGTTGTAACACGGCAGGACGATCGTCACATGGGGCGTGGTAGTCACGCCCGGCGAGGATAGTCGCCCGCTCCGGTGCACGGTTCCAAGCGTACGCAACGTTCACCCTCTGTACACGGGATCGGTCATCCAGACGTTGATCGTGAGCGACCACGTGCCCCGGGGGGCCGACACCAGGGTGCTCGCGTCCCGGCGGGTGTGGACGTGGAAGACCCGCTCGGCCCGGCCGTACGGCTCGACGTCGATGGAGTCGGCGCCCAGCAGCACCGGACGACGGCCGGCCGCGACGACCTTCTGGATCACTCGCCGCACGTCGTTCTCCGGTGCGGTCTTGAACCCGGCGGCGATGCGCACGCGGGCGGTGGGCGTGCCGCACATCCCGCGGATGAGCTGGGCGAACCGGTCGCCGGTGACGCGTTCGATGAAGAGCACCGAGGCGTTCGGGCCGATGGCCCGGCACATCGCCTGCGCCTGGGACACCTCGCGCTCCTCGGTCCGCGTCACCGCCATCGGCGCCGAGGCCCATGCGGTCGGTACCAGGATCATCAGCGCGCCCACGACCGCCACGCCGGTCGTGGCCGCGCGGCCCGGGACGAACCGCCGCGCGTGGCGCGCCGTCCAGGCGACGGCCCACAGCGCGAGCAGGAGCAGGCCGGGGATCACCATGCCGATGAGGCGGCGGCTCGCCCACGGATGGTCGGGCGTGATGCCGGGCCGCCAGAGGGTCGCCAGCGTCGTCCAGACGATCAGCGCGTACGGCAGGAGCCAGGCGGTGCGGCGCCGCCGCAGCAGGTCGCGCAGGACCACCGCGGCGCCCACGGCGGCCAGCAGGACGGCGGGGATCCCGATGTACCACGCCACCCAGTGCAGGCTCAGCTCCGAGTACTGGCGGTTCGGGTCGAGCGGCAGGTTCTGGGACCGCTGCAGGGCGGCGATGAAGGAGGCGTTGACCCGGTCGTCGGGGTTGTTCGGCACCCGGCGCACGGTCTGCAGCATCGGGCGGGCGGCGAAGAAGGCCAGCATCGCGAAGGTCGCCGGGACCGCCAGGTCCGGCAGCCGGAACCTCGTGAGGTCCGGCAGCCCCCAGCGGCGGATCACCAGGCTCGCGACCGCCGAGGCCGCGACCACCGCGACCGCGATGAGCAGCAGCGGATACAGCGACGCGCCCAGGTAGTGCAGGTAGGGCCGGGACATCACGAAGCCCTCGAGCAGTCCCGCGCCGACGCCGGCCGTCAGGCCCGCCAGCAGCGGGAGGCCGACGCGCCGCCGCAGCGCGAGCAGCAACCCCGCGAACGCCACCACCGGCAGCACGTCGCGCACCCCGTCGATGCGCACGAGGATCGTCAGCCCCAGCGACAGCCCGCCGAGCAGCGCCGGCAGGCGGCGGCCCGCGCGCACCGCGTCGAGCGTGAGGGACACGCCGCCGAACATGAGAATCAGCGCGCCCGTCTCGCTGTAGATCGACCGGGAGATCATCATCATCGGCCAGGTCAGCCCGAGCGCCAGCGCCGCGACGGGCGCCCAGCGCGAGCCGATCAGCCGGGCGGCCAGGCCCGCGAACGAGATCAGCGCCAGCGCGCCGACCAGCGGCATCATCGCCAGCGTCGCGTACGGTCCGCCGAGCCAGCCGCCCGGCGTGACGGTCAGCGGCATCCCGGCCATGAACTGCGGGACGAGCACGCCGCCGCGCTGGTAGAACGCCGGGCTGCCGTACGTCAGCGCGCCGTCCCCGCCGCCGAACGCCCACCGCATCTGCGGGATCGGCAGCGAGCCGTGGCCCGCCAGCCAGGTCGCGAAGTTGAAGTACGACGCCGGGTCGCGGCGCACGACGATCTGCTGGGAGCACATCACGAGCTGCAGCGCGCCGAACGCCGCCGCGATCACGAGGAGCCACGCCACCGGCCGCCAGGAGGCCCGGCCCATCGTCAGGCCGGTGGGCCGTACGGCCCGCAGGCCGAACCTGAGCGTGACCGCCGCCACCGGTACGTACAGCGGGATCGCCGCCCAGGGCCGGAAGATCCCCGCCATCAGCAGCGGCAGGGCGACCGCCAGCCAGGAGGCCAGGAGCAGGGCCGGGATGACGGTGATCCGGGCGAGGAGGAGGTCCGCCCGGGATGCTCCGGAACCTCCGTCGTTGTCGTCCATCGAGTCCGGAGAGTAACGGCCGCGCGAGCCTGACGGCCGAGTGGCCGTAATCTTCACTTTCATGTCACATCCCGTTGAGCTCCTGCGCGGGGCCCTGGCCGCCGACCCGTCCCGTCCGCTCGTCACCTTCTACGACGACGCCACCGGAGATCGCGTCGAACTGTCGGTGAAGACGTTCGACAACTGGGTGGCCAAGACCGCGAACCTCCTGGTCGACGGGCTCGGTGCGGTACCGTCCGGACGGGTGGCCCTCGCCCTTCCGGGGCACTGGCAGACCGCCGTCTGGCTGTTCGCATGCTGGTCGGCCGGGCTGACGGCGGTGCCGGTCGGCGACGGCGCCATCCCGGGCGACGCCGACATCGTAGCGGCGGAGCCCGCCCGGCTGGCCGAGGCGGCGCGCTCGGCCGTCGACGTCGTCGGTCTGTCCCTGGACTCGCTCGGCGCGCCGCTGGCGGAGTGCCCGCCGGGCGTCATCGACTACGCGGTGGAGGTGCGCGCGTACGGCGACCGTTTCTCCGGCGGCGTCCTCGATGCCGGCGCCCCGGTGGTGGAGTTCGCCGGGCGGACCCTGACGGGGACGGAACTCCTCGCGGAGGCCCGCGCGTTGGGCACGCCGGAGGGTAGCCGGGTGCTCACGACTGTGGGATTCGACACACCTGAGGGTCTCCTGAAAGGTCTGCTGGGGCCTTTGACCTCGGGTGGATCAGTAATAATCTGCCAAAACCTCGACAAGACAGGTTTGGAACGCCGAATCTCAGTAGAACATGTGACATCCGTGATCTGACCGGATCGCCCGTTACATGGATTAATGCCGAGCCGATGGGGCCGATGATCAGCGACTACGACTACCTGGGCCAGGACCATGCGTCCGGTCCCCCGCCGAAGCGGGGGATCTGGTGGCGCGTGATCGGTTGGGCGTCCATCGGGATGGCGGTGGTCCTCGTCGGCACGAGCCTGGCCGCCTACGCGGCCTACCGGAAGCTCGAAGGCAACATCAAGCACGAGGACGTCGCCGCCCAGCTGGGCGGCAAGCGCCCGCCCAAGCTCAACAACGCGCTGAACGTCCTGCTCATCGGCTCGGACCAGCGGAACGGCGCGAACGCCAAGTACGGCAAGGACGTCGGCGAGCGCTCCGACACGATGATCCTGCTGCACCTGTCCCCCGGGGGGAAGAAGGCCGTCGGCATCAGCTTCCCCCGGGACTCGATGGTGCCGATCCCCTCCTGCAAGACGAGCAGCGGCCGCACCATCCCGGCGCAGAGCGTCGCCATGATCAACTCGTCGTTCAACAACGGCGGCGCCGCCTGCACGATCCGGACCCTCGAGGCGCTGACGAAGATCCGTATCGACCACTTCGTCAAGGTCGACTTCTCCGGGTTCAAGCGGGTCGTGGACGCCCTCGGCGGCGTCGAGATCTGCCTGCCCAAGCGCGTCGCCGACAAGAGCAGCAAGCTGTACCTGTCCGCCGGGCGGCACGTCGTCAAGGGCGAGCAGGCGCTGGCCTACGTCCGCACGCGCCACGGCCTCGGCAACGGCTCCGACCTCGACCGCATCAAGCGCCAGCAGAAGTTCCTCGGCGCCGTCGTGAAGAAGGCGACGAGCAACGGCACACTGACCAACCCGTCGAAGCTGCTGAGCTTCCTCGACGCCGCCACCAAGTCGGTCACCACCGACAAGGACTTCACCGTCGACGAGATGAAGAAGGTCGCCGGCAGCGTGCAGGGCATGTCGGCCGGCAAGGTGCAGTTCATCACCGTGCCGAATGGGGCGTACGCGCCCGATATCAACCGCGTCGCGTTCAGGCAGCCGGACGCGGACAACCTGTTCGCCGCGATCCGCAACGACAACCAGGTGCAGGCCCAGGCCGCCACCAAGAAGGTGAAGATCCCGCCGGCGCAGGTGAAGGTCGAGGTCCTCAACGGCACGGCGACCCCCGGGCTCGCCGGACGGGCCGGGGACCAGCTCAAGGCGCGCGGCTACCAGGTGGTCAAGGTCGGCACCCTGACCGGCACGAAGCCGAGCACGACCGAGGTGCGCTACGGCACCGGCGCCGACCAGCAGGCCGCCGCCCTCGCCCAGGTCGTCCCGAACGCCAAGCCGGTCGCCGGACAGGACACTCCGGCCGGGACCGTGGACCTCGTCCTGGGCCCCGACTGGCAGGGGCTGAAGAGCGCGCAGTCGGCCGAGATCCCCTCCTCGAGCGCCGCCGGAGCGGTGAACGCCGCCGCCGACGTCTGCTCGGACAAGTCCTAGACCCGCCGGTCCGCGCCGTTCCTGAGAGGTTCCTCATAGCTCGGCCGTTGTCCTGCGTGTGCCTCCGAGTGTCGGTATGGTCGTTTCTGAGCCCCGTGATCTCCCCGGGGTCCGGAACTCCGCCTCCACTTTCTGGAATCGATGACCTCGCCGACCGCGAACTACGCCCATTACCCGTCGTCGTCCCCGCCAACGATCCCCGACCTGTACGCCGTCTCCCCCGCGCTGCCCGCCGTGCCCGCGCCCCGCGCGCGCCGCCGGCGGGACCCGTTCTTCGACAACGCCAAGTTCCTGGCGATCGTCCTGGTCGTGATGGGCCACTCGATCGTCAACCTGCGCGACGTCCGGTTCGCGCATGCCCTGTACCTGTTCGTCTACACGTTCCACATGCCGGTGTTCATCGTGATCACCGGCTACTTCTCCCGGAACTTCACGTTCTCCGGGGGCAAGGCCCGCAAGCTGATCACCAACCTGGGCGTCCCGTACATCGTCTTCGAGACGGCGTACTCCACGTACCACTGGGCGGTCGGCCACTCCGCCTTCCAGATCAGCCTGCTCGACCCGTACTACCTCACCTGGTTCCTGATGGCGCTGTTCCTGTGGCGCCTGTCCACGCCGGTGTGGCAGCAGATCCGCTGGCCGGTGCTGGTGGCCCTGATCATCTCCCTGCTGTCGGGCATGAGCGACCTGCCGGACGAGCTGGAGATGCACCGCACGTTCGGCCTCGTGCCGTTCTACGTCCTGGGCCTCATGCTCAAGCAGGAGCACTTCGACCTGCTCAAGCAGACCAAGGCCCGCGTGCTGGGGGCGCTGACGCTCCTGTTCGGGTTCGTCTTCACCTTCTTCGTCGCCGACCGCCACATGACGACCGAGTGGGTGTACTGGCGCAGCCCCAACGCCCACATGCACGTGAACAACCTCACCGGCACGGGCATGCGCCTGGGCCTGATGATCGCGGCGACCATCCTGGTGACGGCGTTCCTGACCATGGTGCCGGCCAAGCAGACGTGGTTCACCGGCCTCGGCGGCGCCACGCTGTACGCCTACCTGCTGCACGGCTTCCTCACGAAGCTGATGGAGTACATGGGCTGGTACGACGTGTCGTTCCTGCACACCATCCCGGGCGTGCTGGTGACCGCGGCGACCGGCGCGGTGGTGGCGACGCTGCTCTGCACCCCGCCGGTGCGCAAGGTCATGCACTGGGCGCTTGAGCCGGATATGTCGTGGGCGTTCGTGCCGCTGCGGCGGCCGAAGAGGGCCTGAGCAGCTCCACCCACCGCTCGCCGACGAGATCGAGGGCGTAGGACCGCGCGACCTCCGCGTGGGCCTGCGCCCTCTCCTCGTCCCACCGGCCCCCCGCGACCATCGCGGCGATCCCCCGCGCCATCGCGGCCGGCGACTCGTGGATCCAGCGCCGGTCGTAGATGGTGTCCGCGCCCGGCCAGCCGAGCAGCGCGGGCACCGCCCCGGACGCCATGCCCTCGGCCGGCGCCAGGTGGAAGCTCTCGTCGTCGCTGGTGGACAGCACGAAACCGACGCGGCGCAGCCACGCGGCGACGTCCGGCCCGGCCGGGTCGAAGACGACCGAGCGCGCGAGCAGCGGTGACCGCCGGATCCGCCGGAACAGCGCCTCGAACGCCTCCCGCTCCTCCGTGCGGTTCCAGATCCACGGCAGGTCCCAGGGCAGCTTCGACTTCACGAACAGCGTGAACCGCGGGTCCTGCCGGCGCAGCTCCTCCAGGGCGTCCACGGCCAGGTCGAGGCGCTTGCGCCACGGCGCGATCCCGATCATGCCGAGGTGGAACCGGGCGCCGGGGAGCTTGGCGCGGTCGAACTGCGCGACGTCCACCCAGTTGGGGATCACGGTGATCTTCTCGGCGGGCCAGCCGGTCATCTTGCGCGTCAGCTCCGCGTACGACGGGCTGACGCAGACGACCTGGTCGATCAGGTCGATGTCCAGCCGTCCCGGCCACGCGCCGTAGAGCTCGAAGCGGTGCAGCCGCACGATCAGGCGCTGGTCCGGGCGGCCGTGCTTCTTGCGCCACTCGCTGTACCAGACGGCGTTCGGGCCGCACCACTCGCAGATGATCACATCGGCCCACTCGGCCAGCTCCGTGCTGACCTCCGGGTCGTGGGTGCCGAGGGCGGGCCAGCGGTCGACGCGCACCTCGACGTCCGGGAGCGCGCCGATGTGGTCGAGCAGCCGGGTGAAGAACTTCAGGTCGTGCCCGGCCACGACGATCCGCGTCTTGCGCCCGGCCCCGTCGGCTCGCAGCGGCGGGGGGAACGCCTGCCCCAGGTACGTACGGAGCCGGTCGGCCGCCGCGTCGAGGGTGAACGCCCGCGCGGCGTCGAGACACCGGCGGCGGGCGAGCGCGTAGACCTCCGGGTCGGTCACGTCCGCGAGCACGTCGACGACGTCGTCCTCGGTCGCGGCGAACAGCGGATAGTCCGCGCCGAGGAGGTTCTCGTGCATCGGGGTGCGGTTGAGGACCACCGGCAGGCCGAGCGCCCCCATCTCCAGGACCTTGGTGGACAGCTCCAGGCTCGCGTCGAGCTCCGGGTGACGCCAGGACAGCCCTACGTCGCAGCCGGCCGACACCCGCATCGCCTCGGCGCGCGGGTGGCCGCCGTGCCAGGTCAGACCGGGCGTCGACTCCAGGGCCACGCGCATGCGGCGGGAGAAGCCCGGGTCCTTCCTGTCGTGGTGGATCTTGTCGCCGATCATGTGCAGCTCGGCGTCGATCTGCCGGGCGGCCAGCCGCCGCGGCAGCGCGGTCATCTCGTAGGTGTTCCAGCGCGGCGCGAACTTGCCGGTGTAGACCAGCCGCAGCGGCCGGCCGGGGGCGCGCTCCGCCGCCGGTTCGAGACCGTCGGGGAGGGCGACGACCGGCGGGAACAGCACGCACTTGCCCGTCGCCTTGTGCAGCACCCCTTCCAGGTGGCAGCGCAGCTCCTCGGTCTGGCAGAGCAGGAACCGGGACGCCTTGGCGACCGCCGCCAGCTCGCCGCGCGTCCTCCCGTCCAGGTCGGCGACGGTCTGCGGCACGTCGGTGAGGTACGTCCACAGCCGCCCGGCCAGGGGCGTCGCGGTCAGTCGCACGGCCAGCCGCTTCCCGCGCACGACGATCAGGTCGTACGGCCGCTCGGCGTCGAGCTCGGTGAGCAGCCCGGCCGCCTCCTCGACGGTCAGCGACGTGGTCGCCTCGTCCGGCCGCCGGCGTACGGTCACCCCGGCCAGCTGTTCGAGCGGCTCGACGAGGCGCGCGGTCCGCACCGGGGCCTTGAGGACGAAGGTCACCTCGACGCCGGCGAGCCGCAGCGCCTGCACCATCCCCTGGGCCCAGATCGCCGACCCGTCGATGAGGTTGAGATCGACGTCGCCGTACACGAGAGCGCGCACGCGTTCTCCTTCTCGCAGGATCATGAGAGTTCTTCGATGCCGAACCGGGCGCACAGGCCGGGCAGCGCGTCGGCGATCGGCGTGCCGGGCGGCACGGTGGCGTCCCAGCCGAACCCGGCGATGGCCGGGGCGGAGCCGGCCAGCACGACGGGACGGCCCCGGTCGTGGGCCACGCTCATCAGGGCGAGGAGCGCCCGGTCGCGGTCGGGGACGCCGGGGACGCCCAGGTAGGCCCACGGCCCGCCGGGCGCCCCGGCGGCGGCGTCGACGATCACCAGGTCGACGTCGGTCGTGTCGAGGACGAGGGCCGCGTCGTGCGGCATCAGCGGCACGACGTGCGCGACGTCCGCCAGGGCCTCGGCGGCGGCCGGGCCGAGCACGCCGGCGACCACGAGACCGGTCGCGGGCGCCGCCGCGATCAGCCGGTCCTCGTCGCGCGCGGTGAACATCGGGCGTTCTCGGGCGTCCACGGACGTCACGACGTTCGGCGCGCCGCGGTGCCGCCACATGCGATACAGCTCACGCGGCAGCTGGACGACGCCCTTGCCGGGCCTGCGGGCCGCGTCGGTGACGGCCCGGCCGACCTTGAGGGACGTGGAGCCCTCTAGAGCGGCGACCCGCGCCTCGAGGATCTGGACCCGCGCCTCCCGGTCGGCCAGCGCCGCCTTGAGCCGGGCCACCTGCCGGTCAGCCACCGAGCCATCCCTCCACGACGCGGGCGATGCGCGGGCCGGCGTGGCCGTCCCACAGCGGCGGGTGCTCCCGGTCGCCACGGCCGGCCGCCAGGGCCTCGGTGACCGCCGGAACGACGTCGTCGGCGGTGACGAGCCGGTTGGTGCCGTGCGTGATCGTGATCGGCCGCTCGGTGTTGGGCCGGAGCGTCAGGCACGGGACGCCGAGGATCGTCGTCTCCTCCTGCACGCCGCCGGAGTCGGTGACGACCGCCGCCGCTCCGCGTACGGCCGCCACGAACTCGACGTAGCCGAGCGGTTCGAGCAGCCGCACGCGCGGGTGCGCGTCCAGGCCGGCCTCGGTGAGCACCTTCCGGCCGCGCGGGTGCACCGGCATGACGACGTCCACCAGCTCGGCGATCTCGTGCAGCCGCTTGACCAGGCCGGCCGCGATCTCCGGGTCGTCGACGTTCGCGGGCCGGTGCAGCGTCGCGACGACGTACCGCGCGGGCAGGTCGTACGCCCGCCGCACGGCCTCGGTGTCGAACTTGTCCAGATTCGCGAGCAGCGTGTCGATCATCGGATTGCCCACGAAGTGGATCCGCTCGACATTGACGCCCTCGGCCGCGAGGTGGCCGACGGCCTCCGGGCTGGTGACGAGGCACAGGTCGGACAGCTGGTCGACGAGGCGGCGGTTGACCTCTTCGGGCATGGTCATGTCGAAGCTGCGCAGTCCCGCCTCCACGTGGGCGACCGGGATGTGCAGCTTGGCCGCGACGAGGGCGGCGGCGATGGTGGAGTTCACGTCGCCGTACACCATGACGAGCTCGGGTGAACGCTCGATGAACTCCTTCTCCAGCGCCACCATGATCGCGGCGGTCTGGGCGGCGTGGCTGCCGGACCCGACCTCCAGGTTCACGTCGGGTTCGGGCAGGCCGAGGTCGCGGAAGAACACCTCCGACATGCGCTCGTCGTAGTGCTGGCCCGTGTGGATCACCCGCTGCTCGCGGCCCGTCGAGGACAGCGCGGCGATCACCGGCGCCGCCTTGACGAAGTTCGGCCGGGCGCCGAGGACATGCGCGATCACAGTTGCGTTTCCCTTTCGTTCACGAACGATCCCTAACCTCGCCCGCCATGCAGGTGGCGAAGATGCTCTTCTTTGGAACGGTGCTCGCGTGGCGGCACGCGATCGCCGATCCCCGCCGGGCGGTCCGGCTGGCCGTACGGCTGGCGCTCCGCGCGGCACCCGGGCGCGTGCGCACGCGGTTCCGCGCGCTCGCCGCACCGGCCCCGCAGCGCGCCGACCGGGAGAACCGGGACCTGCGCGCGCTGCTCGACGACGCCGCTCAGGTCAAGTCCCGAGGCCACCGCCAAGCGCCCCGGCCGGACGGCGACCGGATGACGGTGCTGCACCTGGTCACGAACGCGCTGCCGCGCACGCAGGCCGGGTACACCGTGCGGACGCACCGCATCGTGTCCGCGCAGCGCGAGCTGGGCCTGGACCCGCACGTCGTGACGCGGCTCGGCTACCCGCTGACCCAGGGCGTCCGGGACGCGCGGGCGCGGTGCGAGGTGGACGGGATCCCCTACCACCGGCTGCTGCCGTGGACGCCGCCGCGCGGGCCGGTGCGTGAGGTGCGCAAGGCCGCCGACCTGGCCGGACGCCTCGTCGAGGAGCTCCGCCCGTCGGTGCTGCACGCGGCCGGCAACCACCTCAACGCGGCCGTCGCGCTGGAGCTGCGCCGCAGGTACGGCCTGCCGGTGGTGTACGAGGTGCGCGGCTTCCTGGAGGACTCCTGGCTGTCGCGGGACCCGGCGCGCTCGACGGGCGATGAGTTCTACCGGCTCACCCGCGAGCTGGAGACCGCCCGGATGCGCGACGCCGACCTGGTCGTGACGCTCGGCGAGGCGATGCGGGCCGAGATCCAGGGGCGTGGCGGCGTCGGCGACGTGCTGGTCGTGCCGAACGCCGTCGACGACAGCTTCCTCGTTCCCCTGCCGGACGGCGGGAAGCTCCGCGCCGACCTCGGCATCGCCGAGGGCGACGTCGTCGTCGGGCTCACCTCGACGTTCTACGGCTTCGAGGGCATCGACACGCTCATCGAGGCGGCGGCGCTGCGGCGCGACTTCACGCTCCTGCTCGTCGGCGACGGCCCCGAGCGGCCGGCGCTCGAGCGCCGCGCCGCCGAGCTCAAGGTCCCGGCGATCTTCACCGGCCGGGTGCCGGTCGATCAGGTACGTCGGTATCACGCAGTCCTCGATGTTTTCGCGGTCCCGCGGAGAGCGGACCGGGTGTGCCAGTTGGTGACTCCGCTGAAACCGCTGGAGGCGATGGCAGGGGGACTCCCAGTAATAGCAAGTGATGTCAAAGCGCTCCGCGAAATCATCGAACCGGGCGTGACCGGCACGTTAACTCTTCCAGAAGACCCGGAAGCTTGGGCGAATTGCCTGGACCAGCTCATTTACAGTCCGAAGCTACGCGGCGAAATCGGTCAGGCGGCCCGGGAATGGGTCGCGGCGAACCGCACCTGGCGGGCCGTCACGGCCCGCTGTCTCGGCGCCTACCGGGACATCGCCTCCGCAGCATCCTGAAGGGAGCCACTGGTGGATCTGGTGGTCATCGGACTTGGCTACGTCGGCCTCCCGCTCGTGCGGGAGGCCGGCCGCGCCGGCCTCCGGGTCGGCGGGCTGGACCGCGACGCCCGTGTCGTCGCCGGGCTCAAGGCCGGCCTGTCCCACGTCGACGACGTGAGCGCCGAGGACGTCGAGCACATGCTCGCCGCCGGGTTCACGCCCTCACGGGACGAGGACATCCTCGACGGTGCGCGCACCATCGTGATCTGCGTGCCCACGCCGCTGTCGACCGACGGCGGCCCGGACCTGACGGCCGTCCGGGCCGCCGCCCAGACGGTCGCGCGGCACCTGGACCCCGGCACGCTCGTGGTCCTGGAGTCGACGACCTACCCGGGCACCACCGACGAGGTCGTCCGGCCGATCCTGGAGGAGTCCGGCCTGGTCGCCGGCGAGGACTTCCACCTGGCCTTCTCCCCGGAGCGGATCGACCCGGGCAACCCGGTGTACGGCGTCCGCAACACCCCGAAGATCGTCGGTGGCCTCACGCCGTCCTGCGCGCACGCCGCCGCCGCGTTCTACGGCAAGTTCGTCGACCACGTCGTGCAGGCCAAGGGCACCCGCGAGGCCGAGATGGCCAAGCTCCTGGAGAACACCTACCGGCACGTCAACATCGCCCTGGTCAACGAGATGGCGGTGTTCTGCAACGAGCTGGGCATCGACCTGTGGGACTCGATCGCCTGCGCCGCCACCAAGCCGTTCGGCTTCCAGGCCTTCTACCCCGGCCCCGGCGTCGGCGGGCACTGCATCCCGATCGACCCGAACTACCTGTCGTACAAGGTGCGGTCCCTCGGCTACCCGTTCCGGTTCGTCGAACTGGCCCAGGAGATCAACGAGCGGATGCCCCGGTACGTCGTCGAGCGCGCGCAGGCCCTGCTCAACCGCGAGGGCCAGGCGATGAAGGGCGCCAAGGTGCTCGTCCTCGGCGTCACGTACAAGCCCGACATCGCCGACCAGCGCGAGTCGCCGGCCCGCCCGGTCGCCCGGCGGCTGCGGAAGATGGGCGCCGACCTGAGCTTCCACGACCCGCACGTCGAGAGATGGGAGGTCGACGGCGAACCGGTGCCGCGCGCCCGCGTGCTGTACACGGCGCTCGCGGAGGCCGACCTCGTGATCGTCCTCACCGACCACCGGGAGTACGACCCGGAGAGCCTCACCCGGCACGCGCGGCTGCTGTTCGACACCCGGGGCGCCACACGCCGCCTCGAGGAAACGGCCGCCGAACGCGTCGAATTGCTGTGACCTGATGGCCTCGTGGAATTCACCGAATATTCTTCCGCGCCCGCGAGACTCTCGGCGAAGTGAGAACAATGCGGATTTTCGTGTGCACCGTCGTGCACCATCCAGAGGACGCGCGAATTCTGCACCGGCAGATCCGCGCGCTTTTGGACGCCGGCCACGACGTGACCTATGTGGCGCCGTTCCGGACCTGTAATGTGACGCCCTGGCCGGAGATCGACCCGCTCGATGTCCCGCGCGCTACCGGCCGGAACCGGCTGCACGCGCTGCGGACGGCGCGGCGCGTTCTCGCCAGGCACGCGAAGGACGCCGACATCCTTCTGCTGCACGACCCCGAGCTGCTGCTCGCGGTGCCGCACCGGCTCCGCTCGCGCACCGTCTGGGACGTGCACGAGGACACCGCCGCCGCCCTGGGCGCCAAGGGCTGGCTGCCCGCGCCGCTGCGCGTCCCGCTGCGGTTCGCCGTGCGCCGCATCGAGCGCCGCGCCGAACGCCGGCTGAAGCTGCTGCTGGCGGAGGAGGGGTACCGCGACCGGTTCCGCCTTCCACACCCGGTGGTGCCGAACACCACCCACGTCCCCGACCTGCCGCCGGCCCCGCCCGGCGACGACCGGATCATCTACGTCGGGCAGCTCTCCTTCGCCCGCGGCGTGAACGACCTGATCGCGCTGGCCCGGCTGGTGCACGCCGACGGGATCACGCTCGACCTGGTCGGCGGCGCCGACGCCGACGTACGGCCCCTGCTGCGCGACGCCCAGCGGGAGGGGATCCTCCGGTGGTACGGGTTCGTGCCGAACGACCGGGCGCTGCGCATGGCCGAGGGCGCCCTCGCGGGCCTGTCGCTGCTGCACGACACGCCGAACTACCGGCACTCGATGCCCACCAAGGTCGTCGAGTATATGGCGCGCGGCATCCCCGTCGTCAGCACGCCGAACCCGATCGCCGGCCGGATCGTCGAGGAGGCGGGCTGCGGCCTCGTCGTGCCGTTCGAGGACCCCGAGGCCACCGCGGCGGCGGTCCGGCGGCTGCGCGACGACCCGGAGCTGCGCCGCGAGATGGGCAAGCGCGGCCATGAGGCCGCCCGCGCGCGGTTCCACTGGCCCGAGCAGGCCCGGTTGTTCGTCGCCCAGTTGGAGGACTGGGCCCGCGACGCGTCCAAGGCCCCGGTGGCCTGAGCCCGGCTACACGGCCGGGGGCCGGCGCCCGCGACGGCGGGCAGGCGCTACGCGGCGGCGGGCAGGCGGGCGGCGATGACGGCGGCTAGGCGCGTCGCCGTGTCGGGCAGCCCGGAGCTGACGGTCACGATCGTGCGGCCGACCCGCATCACCACCGTGCCCGACGACGTGCCGATCGCGTACGCCTCGTTGCCGGCGCGCACCCGGTCCCGCGCGCCGTTCTGCGTGTCACGGGCGGCGGCGAACAGCGCCTTGGCCGCCCCGTCGTCGGGAGCGACCCACTGCACGGTGACCGACAGGACCCCGGCCTCCCGCTCCGGCCCGTCGGGGGCCCGTCCCCGCGCGCGACGCGGCCGGAACGTACAGCCGGCCGGCACGCGCAGCCCGTCGACGGCGGCCGCCGTCGGCTCGCCGGAGTATCCCCGCGGCAGGTCCCGCTTCGGCAGCAGGGAGCAGGCGTCCGGCCACTGACGGGCCGGCACGCCGGCCAGCTCCGGCGGGCCCGCACCGCGAACGCCGCCGCGCAGGGCCACCAGCCGGGCCGCGCCGAACGGGCGCGGCCGCGCGGCCGGCGCGGCGACGTAGAGCAGCCCGCCGCCCGCGGCGAGCCAGGGTCGTACGCCGTCCAGGCCCGCCCGCAGGACGACGGGGATCGGCACCGTCGTGCCGTTCCCGCTGACCGGGTCGATGACGTCCACTCCGGCGGGCAGCAGCGGATCGGCGAGCCGGGACCGCAGCCCGTACACCAGTCCGCCCGCGACCGACAGGGCGCTGTAACCGGGCATGTCCCGATGCCAGGACGACGAGCCCGACGCGATGTCCACCGACTCGAGGCGACGCGTCGGCGTCGCGTCCTCGGGCCGCCGCCCGGTCTCGTAGGCGACGAGCAGATGCCCGGCGGTCACCGCCATCGGGCACATGTCGCGACATAGGTCCTGGCCGGCGCGGTCGAGGAAGACCCGCCCCTTCTGGTCGAACGCCTGCAGCGACGAACCGTCGAAGACGACCGTGACGTCGCCGCCGACCGCGAGCGCCGAACGGGCGGTGTTCCGGGTGACGACCGTGAAGTCCGTACGTCCCTTGACCGGGTCGACGACCAGGATCCGGTCACTGGCGCCGCAGTCGATGCTGAACGCGGCGATCTGCTCGCTGCTGTCCGACGCGTACGGCACCGCCTCGGGCAGCAGGCAGCCGTGCGGGAGCCGCTTGGCCCACAGCCGCCGGCCCGTCGTCGCCGACCTGCCGTACAGCGTGTGCCGCCCGTCCTCGGTGACGAACACCACTCCTCCGGCGGCCGGCCAGCGCAGCGTCGTCCGGTCGATGGCGGCGGGCACGTCGCCCCGCTGCCGCCACAGCAGCGTGCCGTGCACCGCGTCCAGGCCGACCATGAGGCGGTTGCCGCGATGCCCGGTGCGTTCGAGGTAGGCGATGAGGACCTGTCCCGTGCGCGCCCAGCCGAGCATCGACCACTCGGCGCGGTAGTAGTGCCAGCGCTCCCGGCCCGTACGCGCGTCCCGGACGTCGAGGCCGTGCCCGGACACGACGACGAGCTGGCCGTCCATGATGGCGTACGCCACCCGGTCGTAGGCGGGCAGGTCGCTGTCGCCGACGGGCGTGCTGAGCTGCCAGCTCGTGGTCACCGGCGTCGCCGGCGGGCCGATGTCGGCCAGCGGCGGCTGCGGCGCGTGCGTGACGGTGCGGTTCACCTGCCACCACTCCGCCTGGAGGATGAAATGGTCGGCCAGCACCCCACCGACGATCACGGTCAGCAGGGCCGTCAGGACGCTCAGGACAATGTGCCTACGGCTCCGCGCGGACTCGACCGTGATCACCCCTTTCCATGTGTGCCACGCACTGCCGAGCGTACGGGGTTCCGCGGCCGCGCACCGATAATTGGTCCATGGTCCCGACCGTCAAGGACGAGCAGATCGCCGCGGAACAGTCCCGCGTGGACGAAGCCTACGCACGCCTGGAGGAGATGCGCGCAGGCGCTCGCCGGATGCTGGAGGAGGGTTACCGCCAGGCACAGGCCGGAACGAAGGGCTCGCTCGTCGACCGGGACGCGATGGTCCACCAGGCGGCCGTCCGCAGCCACGCGCTGGACGTCGCCGAGGAGGGCCTCGTCTTCGGCCGCCTCGACCTGGTCGGCGGCGAGACGCTGTACGTGGGGCGGATCGGCGTCCGCACCAGCGAGCACGACTCGCTCGTCATCGACTGGCGTGCTCCGGCGGCCGAGGCCTTCTACCGCGCCACCCCCGAGGATCCGCGCGGCGTCGTACGCCGGCGGGTGCTGCACTGCCGGGGCCGCAAGGTCGTCGACCTGGAGGACGACCTGCTCATCCCCGACGCCCGGCCGGACCTGACCATCGTCGGCGACGGGGCGTTCCTGGCCTCGCTGGCCCGCAGCCGGGAGGGGACGATGCGCGACATCGTCCCCACGATCCAGCGCGAGCAGGACGAGGTGATCCGCGCCTCCGCCGACGGCACCGTCATCGTGCAGGGCGGCCCCGGCACCGGCAAGACCGCCGTCGCCCTGCACCGGGTGGCGTACCTGCTGTTCCGGCACCGGCGCAGGTTCGGCTCGCGCGGCGTGCTGATCCTCGGCCCGAACCCGCGCTTCACCGCGTACATCGAACGCGTGCTGCCGTCCCTGGGCGAGGGCGGCGCCACCCTGCGCTCGCTCGGCGACCTCGTCCCGGGCGCCGCGGCGGCCGCGCACGACGCACCGGAGCTCGCCCGCGTGAAGGGCGCCGCGATGATGACGCGCGTCCTGCGGCGTGCCGTGCAGGACGTCCCGCCGGACAGCCCGGACATCCTCCGCACCGTCTACCGCGGCGTCGTGGTGTCGCTGGACCGCGAGACCCTGGACCGCATCCGCCGCGAGGTGCACCGCACCGCCCACGGCTCGGTCAACACCGCCTACCCCCGCGCCGCCGACCTGCTCCTCGGCGCGCTCTGGGAGCGGTTCTGCGAGGTCGGCGGCCTGGACGACGCGCCGGGGACGAAGCGCGCGGCGTTCACCGCGCACGTCCGCGACGAGCGGCGCTTCGTCGAGTTCCTGCGCGACTGGTGGCCGGTCCGCCGCCCCGCCGACGTGCTGCGCGCGCTCACCGACCCCGACCGCCTGCGCCGCGCCGCCGGCCGTTCACTCAACGACCGGCAGGCCCGGCTGCTCGCGGAGACCTGGCGCGGCCCCTGGTCCTACCTCGACATCGCGCTGCTCGACGAGGTCGGCGCGATCCTGGGTCCCCCGCCGCGGCCGCCGCGCGGCAGGAAGCGCAAGGCGGAGGACCCGTTCGTCATCGACGGCGTCAACGTCTTCACCGGCGAACGCGTCGAGGTGGAGGACGACGACGAGCCGACGCTGCGCGAGCTCACGACGTACATCGAACGCCGCGAGCAGGCGATGCGCCGCGACGACGAGGACGACGCGGACCTGCCCGTGGAGTACGCCCATATCGTCGTCGACGAGGCGCAGGACCTGTCGCCGATGCAGTGGCGCATGCTGGGCCGGCGCGGCCGGTCGGCCACCTGGACCATCGTGGCCGACCCGGCCCAGAGCGCCTGGGAGGACTCCGCCGCCGCGCGCAAGGCGCTGGACACCGCGCTCGGCCGCCGGCCGCGTCACGCGTTCGAGCTGACCACCAACTACCGCAACTCGGTGGAGATCGCGGACGTGGCCGCGCGGGTGCTGGCCCGGGCGGTGCCCGAGGCCCGGCCGGCCCGCGCCGTACGCGCCTCGGGCCACCGCCCGGTGATCCGGCACGTTCCGGAGCTCGACGGCAACGTGCGCGCCGAGGCCGCCGCCCTGGCCGACGCGGTCGAGGGCACCGTCGGCGTCATCCTGCCGGTGGGGCACCCGGCCCCGCCCCTGCCCGGCCTGCCCGAGCGGGTGCAGGTCCTGGACGCCCTCGAGGCGAAGGGCCTGGAGTTCGACGCGGCGCTGATCGTCGAGCCGGGCGAGATCGCGGACTACGCGCGGACGGGCCTGCGCACGCTGTACGTCGCCGTCTCCCGCGCCACCCAGCGCCTCACCGTCCTCACCACCGCCCCGGACTGGCAGGAGTTGCTGTCGGGCACCGGATAAGAGCCTCGCGCGGCTCATCCGGTCCAGGACCCGGCGCGCGTAGCCGTCGGTGGTCTGGATCTCGGCGAGCGGCACCATGGGGAGCCGTACCCGGGTCAGCATCGGGATCTCGCGCCGGAACGAGGTCGCGCGCAGGCACTTCTGCGACAGGTCTGTGATCTCCGTCCACAGCACCGGCGCGAACTCCTCCACCAGCCGGATCCGGAACTCCCCGTGCGTGCACTTGTACGAGAAGGGGTCCTTTCCCGAGGCGCACGGCGGCATACGGCCGTCAGCGGCCGCCCCACCGGTCGCGGCAAGGTCCTCCTCATCCTCCTCGGCCGCGCGCGGGTCGAGGGGCATACCGCCCCACTGCAGCCAGTAGGAATTCCAGCGGGAGGCGCGCATCTCGTCCAGGAGGTCCGTCAGCCGGTCCAGCGCGTCGGGGTCGCGGGGGACCGCGACCTCAAAGACGGTGACAGGGACCGGTGCCCCCTGCAGCGCTGCCGCCATCAGACCATCGGCGAGGTACGGAGTCTCGGCGAACCAGGAGACGAAGGACGTGAACTCGATCTTCCAGTCGGCGACCCGCTCCTTCAGCGGGCGCCCGGCCGCCGCGGCGATGGCCGCGTCAATCGCCTCCCACCTCGGCTGCGCCTCCAGGTGTAACTCCAACTCCATCGCTTCCAGGATCCGGTCGGCCAGCGGAAGGCTGACATTGCGCGTGCCCCGCTCGATGGCGCTCAGCGTCGCCACGCCGACATCGCACAGGTCGGCGAGGCTCCGCATGGACAGCCGCCGTGTCCTCCTCGCCTGCCTGATCAGCATCCCGATCCGCTGACTGCTCCCATCGGACATGACAGCATCATCGGCCGTACTGACGGCCGGCATCCACCGCCATCTCCAGGCTGTGGAAAACGCGTGTATGAGCGAACCCGGACGCGGGCCCGCTGGCACGGCCTGGGACGAGTCCCGGACAAGGCGGACCGCCGGATCCGGGGGTGGAGGCGCCGTTTTCCGCGCCGTCTACTCAGCGGAGAATTCGTCTCCTCTGAGTAGACGGCGCGGAACGAGGCACGGCACCCCCGGGGCGCTTCCGTCTCGGTCTAGGGCGTTTTGTCGCGCTGAGGGGTCGGCACTTGCTCGCGCGCCGCCTAGATGATCGGGGGGCGGCCTAGGCGGGTCATGCGCCAGACGGTGCGCCAGGAGATGGGGCGGCGCCTGCCGGCGGGCTTGCGCCAGCCCTCCAGGAAGCCGCTGAACCAGGGGCGCAGCGCGGCCGGCTTGCGCTCGCGCAGGAGCGTCATCCCCACCCACACGCCGAGGTAGGCGAAGACGAGCGGCCACGGCAGGTTGCGCCGGGCCAGCCAGACGCGGTTACGGGCGTTGAGCCGGTAGAACATCTCGTGCCGGGTCGGCGCGACCGCCGGGTGGAACATCACCGACTCGGCGTCGTACACGATGCGGTAGCCGGCGTTCAGCGCCTGCCAGGCGAGGTCGGTCTCCTCGTGGGCGTAGAAGAAGTCCTCCGGGAGCCCGCCCGCGACGTCGAACACGGCACGGCGCATCGCGCAGGCGCCGCCGAGGAACGTCGTGACGTCCGACGAGCGGAGCGGGTCGCCGGCGCGCAGCCGGGGGACGTGCCGCCGCTCCCCCGGACCGCCCTCGGGGTCGCGCACCCGGAAGGACACGATGCCGAGCTTCGGGTCCCGGGCGAACATGTCCCGCAGCCGCGCGCCGAGGTCCGGCGATTCGTACCAGCCGTCGTCGTCGAGGAAGAGGATGAGCTCCCCGGACGACGCCTCGACGCCCCGGTTACGGCCGCCCGGGATGCCGAGGTTCTCCGGCAGGCGGACGACCTTGACGTTCTCCGGCCAGGAGCCGGGGACGTCCGCGCCGTTTCCAACGAGGACCACCTCGACGTCGACCCCGATCTGGCCCAGCGCGCTCTTGACGGCGCGCTCGAGCTCGGCGGGCCGGTTCCCCATGGTCAGCACGACGACGGACAGCCTCATTTGAGCCTCCGGGACGCCACGATGCTGACGAAGTGCAGGCCCGTCTGGAGGACGGCGACGACCGCGACGGCGACGGCCAGGACGCGCGTGGCGGTCAGACCGTGCGTCAGGTGGTCGACGACCGCGGCGGCCACGATGAGCAGGGACAGCTCGACCGCGCCGATGATGCGGTGGAGCTTGAGCAGGGAGGCGGCCTCGCGGGCCAGCGCCAGTCCGGTGGACTCCGGGCGCAGCGCCCGGTCCCCGGTCACGGGGTCGGCGGGCAGGCCCGACTTGGCGCGGGCGACCACGACGTTGTCGGTCTCGGCCTTGATCAGCGCCGCGCCGAGCGCGGCGAGCAGGCCGAGCTCGACGTAGCCGCCGTTCTCCCACGCGCCCTGGGCGCGCACGCCGAGGCCGGCCAGCAGCGTGACCTCCGACATGTAGTGCCCGATCCGGTCGAGGAAGACGCCGGTAATGGACGTGCGCTTCCGGAACCGGGCGACCTCGCCGTCGGAGCAGTCCAGCAGGAGGTAGGCCTGGATCAGCACGGCGCCGACGATGGCCCAGACCAGGCCCGCGGTCCCGCGGCCGTCGACCGCGACGGCCACGCCGCCCAGCATGCCGCAGGCGATCATCATGTAGGTGAGCTGGTTCGGGCTGAACCCGATCCGGATGAACAACCAGGTGAACAGCGGCGAGATGCTGCGCATGTACAGCCGTCCCGCCCAGTGCTCTTCGTTCCGGCGTTCCTTGAGGCCGGGTGGCTGTCCGCCCGCCCGAACCTCAGCCAGCGAAGGTGCCGACATATTCGCGTACCGCTTTCAGCACAGCGCCCTCGTCGAGTCCGAGGTGCTCGAGGATGGTGTATCGGCCAGGCCGTGTCTGGGGAGCGTAGAGCACCGCCTCGGCGAACTGCTCCTCGGTCAGACCGATGTCTTGCGGTGTCTTGGGCAGCCCGTGACGGTCCAGGCATGCCACGATCTGCTTGAGGCGTTCCGCGCCCTCGCCGAGGTGGGTGGCGCGCAGGTGGTAGCAGAACGCCGCGCCGATCCCCGCCAGCTCGCCATGGTTGGCGGTGCCGGGGAACAGCTGGTCGATCGCGTGCAGGATCTCGTGGTCGCCGCCGCTCGACGGGCGCGAGGACCCGGCGAACGACATCGCCATCCCCGACAGCACGAGCCCCTCGGCCAGCACGGTGAGGAACTCGTCCGACTCGATCGACCTGGGCTGGTAGATGAGCGCCTCGGCGGCCGTACGGGAGAGGGTCAGCGCGAGCCGGTCGATCGGGTCGCCCTGTTCCCGGCCCGCCAGCAGCCAGTCGTCGACCGCCGAGAAGTTGCTCAGCACGTCGCCGACCCCGGCGCGAACGAGCCGGTCCGGCGCGGCGCGCACGTAGTCCAGGTCGACGACCATGGCCAGCGGCATCGTCACACCGAAGGTGTTCTTGCCCTTCTCATGCTCCAGGGAGGCCGTGGGCGAGCAGATGCCGTCGTGGGAGAGGTTCGTGGCGACGGAGACCATCGGCATGCCGGCGAGCGTCGCAGCGTACTTCGTGGCGTCGATGGTCCGGCCGCCGCCGATGCCGACGACCGCCTCGTACGAGCCGCTGCGCAGCCGGGAGCCGAGCTCCACGGCGGCGTCGACCGTGCCGCCGTCGACGTGGAACACCTCGCACGCCTGCAGGCTCGGCCGTATGTGCTCGGCGATCTGGTCGCCCTGCCCCGGCCCGACCGCGATGGCGACGCGGCCCTCCGTGGCGATCCGCCGGTCCGCGAGCAGCTCCCCGAGGTGGGCGATGGCCCCGCGCCGCACGTCGATGGACAGCGGCGCGGGGAGCATCCGCGTGAGCAGCGGCATCAGTATTCCTTGGCGATCCGGCGGGCCTTCTCCAGGTCGTCGTGGTTGTCGACCTCGACCCAGTCGACCGCGCCGATCGGGGCCACCGAGATCTTGCCGCCGCGGTTCACCAGCTCCTGGTAGCCGTCCTCGTAGTACAGGTCGGGGTCGCGCTCCCAGGTGGCCTGCAGGGCGGCGGCGAGCGGCTCGGCGGCGGCCGGCTCCAGCAGGGTGGCGCCGATGTACTCGCCGTACGCCTCGGACGGGTCCATCAGCTTCGTGATGCGCTGAAGGTGCCCGTCGGCGTCGAGGATGACCTTCATCTCCTCGTCGGCGAGCTTCTTGGCGTCGTCGACGGCGAGGAGGATGTCCGGGCCGCGGTTCCCCAGGAGGGTCTTCTCGACGCTCACCGGGTGCACCGTGTCACCGTTCACCATGAGGACGCCCTCGCGGAAGTGCTCACGCGCCAGCCACATGGAGTAGGCGTTGTTCCACTCCTCGGCCTTGTCGTTGTGCACGAGCGTGATGGACACGCCGTACCGGCTCTCCAGCGCGGCCTTGCGCTGCTCGACCGCCTCCGCGCAGTAGCCGACGACGATGACGACGTCGGTGAGCTCGACCTCCGCGAGGTTGCCGAGCGCGATGTCGAGAATCGTCGTGTCACCGTCGACCGGCACCAGGGCCTTGGGCAGCGTGTCAGTGTACGGACGGAGACGTCGCCCCGCTCCCGCGGCCAGAACCATGCCGATCATGAGCCGGCTTCCTCCTCATCCTCGAGATTGACCATGACGCCCTTGCCGGTACCGGTCCGCACCCAGGTGTAGACGCTCTCGATGCCGAACAACAGGGCGAAGTAGACACCGAGCACCGCCAGGACGATCGGCAGCTTGCCCGCGAGCGTGGCGACCGCCGCGATCAGCAGGCGGCCCTCCCAGCCGAGGCCGGCCACGAACACCCACCGGGCCGGCCACAGCCGCTGGCGCGTGCGGTAGACGGTGTCGTAGTGGTGGTAGGCCAGCACGCCCAGGAAGGCGTAGACCAGCGGCTTGGAAACGTCGTGGGAGAAGCCCAGCGTCGCCAGGTAACCGTACTCGATCGCCCGCATGATCGGCGGCACGAGCCAGTCCAGCCGTCCGCTGTGCGGATGCGTCGAGCCGGGGCCGGCCAGCAGCAGCACCAGCACCGGAGCGAAGATCGCCGGGCTGGTCTGGCCGCTGACGCCCACTCCCAGCAGGATCGCGGTGACGATACCGGCGACGAGCAGCGGGAGCAGCGGCGGAAGCTGACCCTTGGTCAGCCGGCCCAGGACGTGGGCGATGGGACCGTCGTCGCGGTAGGCGACCAGCCGGCTGCCGTGGTAGGCGAGCTCGGCGTCGGGAGCCGGGGCGGCGGCGGGCCTGTCGGCCGCCGCGGACATACCGGGAAGCACACTCATTGCGAAACCGCCACCGACCTGGGCTGGGTGAGGGACCGAAGGATGCGCCCGGCGATCGTGTAGAACGCGGCGACACCACCCCACGAGAGCAGTGCGATGAACGTCACCTGCGCGTTGAACAGCGCCGCCGTGAGGGCGATGAGCGCGAACCGCTCGCCGATCGGAAGCACGATCATCTTCTTGAACCAGTGGAAGACGCGGACCTTCTCCGAGCGCGCGGACAGCCACACCGCGAGGTGGCTCAGGCCGCTGCCCTTGGGCCGGCTCTTCGTCGGCTCCGGCTCGTCCAGCACGCTGTCGCTGGGCGTGCCGAGCGGAACGATCGGGATGGGCTCCGGCGGCATGCGCCGCTTCGAGGCGCCGAACGCGAAGTCCACCATGTGCCGGCAGGTCTGCGCCGTGATGGCGATCGCCGCGAGGTACCACACGTCGCCGCCGTGCACCGAGCTGCCGACCGCGGCCGCGGTCGAGCCCGCCGCGAGACCGGCGAACACGGTGTACTCCTTGGCCCGGTCGAACGTCGCGTCGAGCCAGGCGCCGAGCGTGCTGAACTGCCGGGTGTAGCGGGCGAGCTGCCCGTCCACGCAGTCGAAGACGAACGCGAAGTACAGCGAGAAGGCGCCGAGGATCATCCCCCACCGCTGGCCGGTGGAGAAGAAGCCCGCGGCCACCACCGAGATCCCCATCGAGATCGCGGTGACGAAGTTCGGCGTCCAGCCGCGCTTGCCGCACCAGCGCGCGATGTAGCGCGAGTAGGTGCTGACCGCGTACGTCGTGAAGAAGCCGTCGTTGTTCTTGACCGCCGCGGCGAGCCGGACCTTGTCCTCGTCGACGGAGTCGACGGCCCGCTGGGCCGCGTCCGCCTGCGTCTGGTCGAGGACCCGCTCGCACACCAGCGTGCTGTTGCCACGGCCGGTGACCTTCACGCCCGAGCGGACCAGACCGACGACGAGCAGAGCCGGCGCGTCGTCTCCGGTGATCGGGGTGGTGGCCAGGGCGCCCAGGTGCTCGCCGCCGACCTGTTCGATCTCGACGTCCCCGGTGTCCTCCGGGTCCTGCCACAGCCGACGGAGCGGGCTGATCTCTGTGAAGCCGCCGGGCTTGTCGGCCAGCTCGGCGAGCTTGTCGGCCACCATGGCGAGGGTCCCGGTCTCCTCCTGGGAGACCCGCACGACGCCGCGGAAGACGGCGTTCGGGTCGGTCACCTGGTGGAAGGGGGAGCCCGCGGACTGGATGCGGCCCTTGCGGATTCGGATTAGGGGGCGGGTCAGCTCCTCGTCGTTCACCCGCACGCGGGCGACGACGGCGGACGCAGGCGCCTTGGAGTTGTAGACGAGCCGGGCGAACACCTCGCGGTGGGCGACGACGTCACCGTGCATGACGAGCATCGGCCGCTTCGCGGTGCGGGCGACCCGAGCGATCTCGCGCAGGTCGTCGGCGAGCCCCTTGGACTCGACCACCTCGCAGCCGGCCTCCCGCAGGGCGGCGGCGAACTCTGGACGGGCGATCACGCGTCGATCGGCGACATCAAGGGACTCGAGCTGGGCGAGCAACCGGGTGACGACGGGGACGCCGCCCGGGAGTGTGAGGCCGGCCGTCGGCGTGGAACCGGACGCGACCGCCTCGGTCGCGAGAACCACTGCCAACGTCATCGGCACCCTCCGAAGATCATCTCTGTAGTCCTCAGGTCTGGGGTGGGGGTCTCTCTCCGGCCAAGGCCGTGAGATGCGAGCGCCGACCATACCGCGACTGTTAGCGCGCCGCCTCCTCGCCGTAAACATCCGTTAAGCCGGGTGACGCGGCGAGAGTTTCCATAGGTTACCGCTGCCGCGACGCTGTGGGCCCGCACGCCCAAGACGGCGGACAGTAAAGTGCGGCGGCATGAGAACCGTTGCGGTCGTCCTCGCCGGTGGGACGGGACTGCGCCTCGGGCTCGGCGCGCCGAAGCAGTTGGCGGCGGTGGGCGGCCGCCCCATTCTGGCCCGTGCGATCGAGGCGTTCGAGTCGGCGCCGGACGTCGACGAGGTCGTCGTCGTGATGGCCGCCGGCCACGTGCCGGAGGCCGAGGTCATCGCCAAGCCGTACGCCAAGGTGACCCGCGTCGTCGAGGGCGGCCCCACGCGTACGGAGTCGACGCTGCGCGCGCTCGCCGCGCTGGCGCACGAGCCCGGCGACACGCGCGTGCTGTTCCACGACGCCGCCCGTCCGTTCGTGGACGCCCGCATCATCGCCGAGTGCGTCGCCACGCTGGAGCGCGAAGAGGCCGTCGCGGTCGCGGTGCCCTCGTCCGACACCGTGGTGGTGGTCGAGGGCGACCGGGTGGTCGAGATGCCGCGCCGGGACGCGCTGCGGCGCTTCCAGACGCCACAGGGCTTCCGGCTCGCCGTCATCCGCACGGCGTACGAGCGGGCGCTGGCCGATCCGAGGTTCGCCGAGCGGCCCCCGACGGACGACTGCGGCGTCGTGCACCGCTACCTGCCCGAGACGCCCATCCGGGTCGTCCCGGGCAGCGAGCAGAACATCAAGATCACGCACCCGGTCGATCTGCTCATCGCCGAGCAGATCACCGCCCGGGAGAGCGGCCCAGGCTCGGCGGGCTGACCAGGAAGCCGGCCCCCCACGCGAGGTGCATCGTCGCGTACACCAGCGGCAGCCGCGCCCACGCCGAGAACGGCAGGCCCCGCCCGGTCGCGACCGAGCCGGCGAGGATCGCGGCGGCGTAGCCGCCGGGGATGATCCAGCCGGGCCAGAAGCCGACCGCGCCCGCGACCACCCCTGCGGCGATCGCGACCACGGCGATCGGCGGCGCGAGGTAGCGCAGGTTGAGGGTGCCCTGGTGCTCGCGGCCGACGACGCGCCGCCATTTGCCGGTGTGGAAGAACTGCTTGGCCAGCGCCCGGATGTTCGGCCGGGGACGGTACGTCACGCGCATCCGGGGGGTGAACCAGATCTTGCCGCCGGTCTGGCGGATGCGATGGTTCATCTCCCAGTCCTGCGCGCGCACGAACGTCTCGTCGTACCCGCCGACCCGGTCGAGGGCGCTGCGCCGGAAGCTGCCGAGGTAGACGGTGTCCGTCTCCCCGGACTGCCCGCCGACGTGGAACGTCGCGTTGCCGATGCCGATCTTGGTCGTCATCGCGCGCGCGACGGCCTTCTCGAACGACGTGACGCCCTCGGCGGCCATGATGCCGCCGACGTTGTCCGCGCCGGTCTCCTCGAGGGTCTCGACGGCGGCCAGGACATAGTCGGACGGCAGCAGCGAGTGTCCGTCGACGCGGACGATGATGGAGTGCCGGGAGGCCTGGATGCAGGCGTTCAGGCCGTTGGGGGTACGGCCCGTCGGGTTCGCGACGACGACGATCCGCGGATCGTCGGCCGCGAGCTTCTCCGCGATCTCCTGCGTACGGTCGCGGGAGGGCCCGACCGCGACGACGAGCTCCAGCTCACCGGGGTAGTCCTGGCCGAGGATGGACCCGACCGCCTCCGCGAGATGCCGCTCTTCGTTGAGCACGGGCATGATCACTGACACGGCCGGCCAGACGCGGTTTCGGGCGACCTGTGTGTTGGGCGAGGGATTCATGACGGCGCCACGCTACTGTACGAACGCGAGGAACGCCGCAATGAAGGCAAGACTTCGCACCCCCCGGAGAGGCGAGCCGTCATGGCACACGACGAGGAGTCCGACCCGCAGGAGCGCTACTTCCGTCCCCGTCCGGGCGCTCCGGGCGACGACGAGGCCGCGGAGGTCGAGGGCGTCGCGCTCGGCGACGCCGAGTCCTCGCACGTACGCGTCGAGCGCCCCTCGCGCGGAGTGTCGGCGACGGTGGCGCCGGACGGCGCTCGGCGGCAGCGCCGGTTCCTGGTCACGATGGGCCTGATGTCCACGGCCGTGCTGCTGTTCTCGGGCGGCGGCTGGGCGTTCCAGGACTACGTCCTGGGCAGCGTGCGGCGCGTCAACGCCTTCGAGGGGCTGAAGAACCGCCCCGGCTCCGGGCCCGAGGGCTCGATGAACATCCTGCTGGCCGGCGTCGACCGGCGGGAGGGGCTGACCGACCAGCAGATCAGGGACCTGCACCTGGGCAGGGCCGACGGCGAGCGCTCCGACACGATGATGCTGGTGCACATCTCGTCGAAGCACGACAAGGTCACCGTGGTCAGCATGCCGCGTGACTCCCTGGTCACCATCCCGGCACACAGGTCGAACGGCAGCGAGGGCGCGCGCGGCACGCAGGTCGGCGAGCGGCAGGGCAAGCTGAACTGGACGTACATGTACGGCGGGGCGCCGCTCGCCGTGCAGACGGTGGAGCGCATCACCGGGGTCCACGTCGACCACTACGTCGAGGTCAACTTCCTGGGCTTCATCAAGGTCGTGGACGCACTCGGCGGGGTGACCATCTGCACGAACCAGCCGATCGACGACCCGAAGAGCGGGCTGCGGCTGCCCGTCGGCAAGAGCACCGTGGACGGCAAGACCGGGCTCGCCTACTCGCGCGCCCGCTACACCCTGACCGGCGGCAGCGACCTGGGCCGGATCCAGCGGCAGCAGCAGTTCATGTCGGCCGTGGCGCACAAGGCGCTGAGCGACCCGACCAAGTACCCCGCGGTGCTCGGCGCCGCGCTGAGCACGATCCGGGCCGACAAGGAGCTGTCGAAGGGCACGTTGACGTCCCTGGCCACGCAGCTGCGGGGGATGAACACCGACAGCATCGCCTTCACGACGGTGCCGCTGGCCAACCCCGACTACACGACGACGATCGGCGGCATGCGGCAGTCCACCGTGCTGTGGGACGACCGGGCCGCCGGCCGGCTCTTCGACCAGATCCAGCGGGACAAGCCGATCGTCGAGCCGCCGAAGCCCACGCAGAGCGCCTCGGCGAGCGCCTCCCCGACCGCGTCGCACTCGTCGAACCCCGACGCCCTGACCGTGCCCCCGAAGAACATCGACGTGCGGGTCATCAACGGCGTCGGCACCCCCGGGCTGGCCGCCCGGGCGGCCGGTGACCTGCGGGACGCCGGGTTCGGCGCGACCGTGGTGCCGGGTACCCGCCACGGCGCCGGGTCGACGGTCATCCAGTACGGACCGGGCCGGGAGGACTCCGCGCGGACGCTGAAGGCCGCGATCCCGGGGGCGCGGCTGAAGCAGGTGCCCGGGCTCGGCTCGCGGCTGCAGGTCGTGGTGGGCCCGTCCTGGTCCGGGGCGAAGAAGGTCAGCGTGAGCGAGCCGGCCAAGTCCTCATCCGACGACTCCCAGCAGCAGGTGAACGCGAAGACGGCGACGCAGAACCTTTGCAAGTGACTCCAATGTGCCTTTTGACGCGTTCGCCGGACTACTAGCCTTCTGCTGTACCGGCGGCCACGCCGGGGTCGTCGCGGCCACTGGGAGGGACAGCGATGTCGAACGGCGCACGCCACGCCTGGGGACTTCTCCTGGGGGTGATCCTCACGGCCGCGCTCGCGGGGCTGCTCATCTTCGGCACGTACCGCCTGCAGCACGGCTTCGTGATGCAGGGGCACAAGACCGACAAGTGGCTCGGCGGGGGCCTGCTGGCCGGCGCCGCCATCGTCTTCGCCCTCCTCGTGGCGTCGCGGCTGTCGCCGCTGGGCTCGCTCATCGGCGGCCTGGTCCTCACCGCCGCGGGCGTGCTGTTCTTCGTCTCCCAGAAGACGACCGCCGACCTCATCAACCGGTTCCCCTTCAAGGGCCAGCGCGTCACCCTCGCCGGCCTCGAGGAGGAGGGGTTCATCCTGTTCGCGGGCGTCGGCCTGCTGTTCGCGTCGTTCTTCCCCTCGCGGTGGCGGGCCCGGCCGGACGCCGGCGACGACCCGGCCTACGAGTACGGCCTGCCCGAGCCCGACGAGACGTACGGGCGGCGCTCCACGTCCGGTGGCGGCCGTGGGCGGCACGCCGCGCGCGACGACGGGAACACCCCGGCGTACGGGTCGCCCCGGTACGCCGACACCCACGTGTACGGCTCGGCGGACCAGGGGGACGTTCCCGCCTACGGGTCGGCCGAGGACCCCGCCGCGACCGCGTACGGCCAGACGGAGTTCGACGTGCCGCTGTACGAGCCGGAACGGTCCCATGGCGACCGCTCGCCGTTCAGCCCTCGGGACGACGACGGCGGTACCCGGGAGATGCGCCGCCCCCGATAGCTCAACTGGTGTGGCGCTCGGCGGCTGGTGTGGCGCTGTGCGGACAAACGCCGTAAGATCCGGCATACCGGTCAAGAAGTGGCTCGGGACAGTCTCCTCTCGCGAGAAGGACTATCACCATGGCCATTTCTGTCTGGGAACCGTCTGTGATCTGCGACATCGCCACCCGGCGGCTGATCGAGCGATTCGACCTCATCCCCGCCGAGATCATCGAGCGATGTGTCCGCGACGTCTGGGTCTGCGCACTGCACACCGGTGCCCGCGCCGACGCCCGGCTACTTGAGACGCTCGCGCAGAGCCTGCTCGAAGCACTGCCCGGCCACACCGAGACGGCCGAGCCCCTCACCGGAATTCTCATCGAGCCGCCCGCCGGACCCCGCGCGACCGCGGGGTGACGGCCCGGCGCTCGCCTGACGGCGACCGGCCGAACCCGGTCCGCCGACGAACGTGATTCTCCTGCCCACCACCCGGATACCTGGAGAAGCCCCATGGAAGAGCTGACGTTCACGCACCGCCGCCTGCCCGGCACCACCGTCGTCGTGGCCCGCGGCGAACTCGACGCCGGGACCGCCCGGAACCTGGAGGCGTTCCTCGCCGAGGTCCTGCACGACGGCGACGACCTGGTCTTCGACCTCGCCGGGCTGACCTTCATGGACACCAGCGGCCTGGGGGTGATCCTGGCCGCCGGCGAACGGACGCGCCGGCTCGGCGGCACGCCCCGCCTGGCGGGACTGCGCGGCGGCCCCGCGCGGGTCGTCGCCCTGACCGGCGTCGCCTCCGCGATCCCCGTGCACGACACCGTCGAGGACGCCCTCGTCACCGTCGTCGCCGCCGTGGCGTCCTGACGGGTCTCAGCGAGGCAGGCCCAGGCGGGCCCACTCGATGGCCGGGCAGCGGTCCATGACGACGTCGATCCCGGCGTCGCGGACCCGCCGGGCGGCGGTCTCGTCGATCACGTCGAGCGGGAACCACACCGCCCGTACCTCGCCGTCCCCGCGCGGACCGTACGCCGCGAACAGCTTGATCGCCTCGTCGGCGGCCTCGCCCGCGTGCTCGGCGCGCCGGTAGACGCCGACGACGTCCACCCGCCGCGTGACCTCGGCCAGCGACGGGACCCCCGGCTCCCCGAGGACGGTCTCGGCGCCGGGGTGGACGGGGACGATGGTCTTGCCGCGGGACTGCAGCAACTGGGCCATGTCGTACGCGGTACGGCCCGGGTTGTCGCGCAGCCCGACGAACGCCCAGGTCCGCGATTCGAGCAGGACCCGGCGGATGACCGCCTCATCGGCGTAGGACTCGCTCATGACCGTGCCAACCACCGGGCGGCCCGCCGCCTTCCCGATCGACGTACGCGACCGCCCGGCCACTCGGGCCGGACGGTCGGACGGCAGGGCTCCAACCGGCAAGGGCTACGGACGGCAGGTCTACGGACGGCCGAGCGCGCGGTACTGCCAGCCCGCGGTGCGCCACCGCTCGGGGTCGAGCGCGTTGCGGCCATCGACGATGTTGCGCTCGGCCACCGCGCCGCCCAGGACCTCCGGGTCGAGCTCCCGGAACTCCTTCCACTCCGTGAGCAGCAGCACGACGTGCGCGCCGTCGACGGCGTCCATCGCGGACGAGCCGTAGGTCAGGTCCGGGTGCGCCCGGCGGGCGTTCTCCAGTGCCTGCGGGTCGTACACCGTCACCTGACCGCCCTGCGCGCGGATGGACGTCGCGACGTCGAGGGCGGGCGAGTCGCGGATGTCGTCGGAGTTCGGCTTGAACGCCGCGCCGAGGACGCCGACCGTACGGCCGATGAACGAACCGCCCAGCAGCTCACGCGCCAGGTCGACCATGCGGATGCGGCGCCGGATGTTGATGGCGTCCACCTCACGCAGGAACGACAGCGCCTGGTCGACGCCGAGTTCGCCGGCGCGGGCCATGAACGCCCGGATGTCCTTCGGCAGGCAGCCGCCGCCGAAGCCGAGCCCCGGGCCGAGGAACTTGCCGCCGATCCGGTCGTCGTAGGAGAGGGCCTCGGAGAGCTTCGTCACATCGGCGTGCGCGGCCTCGCAGACCTCGGCCATCGCGTTGATGAACGAGATCTTCGTCGCGAGGAAGGCGTTCGCCGACACCTTGACCAGCTCGGCGGTGGGGAAGTCGCTGACGATGAAGGGAACGCCGTCGGCGACCATCGAGGCGTACACCTCGCGCAGGACCTTCTCCGCGCGGTCGGACTGGACGCCGACGACGAGGCGGTCCGGGTGCAGGGTGTCCTCGACGGCGTATCCCTCGCGGAGGAACTCGGGGTTCCAGGCGAGCTCGACGACGTCTCCGGCCGGGGAGCGCTCCGTCAGCCGCCGCGCGAGCCGCTCGGCCGTGCCGACCGGGACGGTGGACTTGCCGACGACGACGCAGGCCCGGGTGAGCAGGGGCGCGAGGGAGTCGACCGTGTCGTCGACGTAGCGCATGTCCGCGGCGTACTCGCCGGGCTTCTGCGGCGTGCCGACGCAGATGAAGTGCACGTCGCCGAACTCGGCGGCCTCCTCGTACGACGTCGTGAACCGCAGCCGTCCGTTCTCCAGGTTGCGGCGCAGGATCGGCTCGAGGCCCGGTTCGTAGAACGGAAGGTCGCCTCGGGTCAGTCGGGCGATCTTCTCGACGTCCACGTCCACGCCCAGGACCTCGAATCCCAGGTCGGCCATGCATGCCGCGTGGGTGGCGCCCAGGTAGCCGGTACCGATCACGGTCAAGCGCTGTGCCAAGGTCCCGCCTCCTTTCCTCAGAGTTCCGTGCCCGACCCCGTCTACGTCCCCCACGGGCCGCTCGGCATGCTATCGGCCCTACTGGCGAGTAGGTTTACCGCGTACGATCGGCACATGACCGCAGACTTTCCTCTGTACGAACTCTCTGAAGAGCACCGGATGCTCCGCGAGACGGTTCGCTCGCTGGCCGATGACAAGATCGCTCCGCGGGCCGCGGAGACCGACGAGACCGGGGAGTTCCCCCAGGCCGTCTATGACGCGCTCGTGCAGGCGGACCTGCACGCCGTGCACGTCCCCGAGGCGTACGAGGGAGTCGGCGCCGATGCCCTCGCCACGGTGATCGTCATCGAAGAGGTCGCTCGAGCCTGTGCCGCCTCGTCCCTCATCCCGGCGGTGAACAAGCTCGGAACCGTTCCCATTCTCCTCTCCGGCTCCGAAGACCTGAAAAAACGCTACCTGAGCCCGGTCGCCCGCGGCGAGGCCATGTTCTCGTACGCACTGTCGGAGCCGGAGGCGGGCAGCGACGCGGCCGCGATGAAGACCCGGGCCGTACGCGACGGCGACCACTGGGTCCTCAACGGCACCAAGCGGTGGATCACCAACGCGGGCGTCTCGGAGTACTACACCGTGATGGCCGTCACCGACCCGGAGAAGGGCGCCCGCGGCATCTCCGCCTTCGTGGTCGAGAAGAGCGACCCGGGGGTGAGCTTCGGCGCGCCGGAGAAGAAGCTCGGCATCAAGGGCTCGCCGACCCGCGAGGTCATCATGGACGACGTCCGGATCCCGGCCGACCGGATCATCGGCGACGAGGGCACGGGCTTCAAGACCGCCCTCGCCACGCTCGACCACACCCGGATCACCATCGCGGCCCAGGCCCTCGGCATCGCCCAGGGCGCGCTGGACTACGCCATCGGGTACGTCAAGGAGCGCAAGCAGTTCGGCAAGCCGATCGGCGACTTCCAGGGCGTGCAGTTCATGCTCGCGGACATGGCGATGAAGCTCGAGGCGGCCCGCCAGCTCACCTACGCCGCCGCCGCCAAGTCCGAGCGGGCGATGGAGGGCGAGAAGATCGCGGACCTGACCTTCATCTCCTCGGCCGCCAAATGCTTCGCCTCCGACGCGGCGATGGAGATCACCACCGACGCCGTCCAGCTCCTCGGCGGCTACGGCTACGTCAGGGACTACCCGGTCGAGCGCATGATGCGCGACGCGAAGATCACCCAGATCTACGAGGGCACCAACCAGATCCAGCGCGTCGTCATGGCCCGCCAGCTCCTGAAGTAGGCCGGTGAACAGCGAGAACTCCCCCCGCCCTGATCAGGACGGGGGGAGTCCGGTGACTCCCTCAGGGGCATCCTGCGGGAGCAGGCACTGATCGCGGTAGATCAGCGCTCGATGCGCAGGTAGTCGTCGAACAGCTGCATGTCGTGCACGAGCTGCTCGCAGACGCCACTCGCCTGCTGCAGTTGCCCGTCCGAGAGCTCGGCGAAGCCGGCCGGGCTCCCCTCACCGAGAGCGGTGAAGGTGTCGGCGAGGCCCCTCAGTTCCCCTGCGAGCAGGGGAAGGATGTCCGCCAGTTCCCTGCGGGCCAGGTTCTTCGCCGCGGGGTTGGGCTTCGGGGCCGTCGCCATCTCGAACAGGCCCCCGACGGCCTTGAGCCTGTCCTGGAGTTCTCCCCGCCGCAGGCGAGCGCTGTGCGGACCGTTCTGCGATTCGTTCATTGGTCTCTCCATTACGGAAAACGAACCCGTTGTCCGGGACTCGCTTCGAACAGTCCTGCAACGCCCTGGAGCCGCAAGAGCCGCGCTCCGGGCAGAGGAGTCGGCTCGTTCAGGGGCACCCGGCCCGGATCGCCGCCCGCCTCATCGCCCGACATCAAGATCGGCGCGACAGGCGGAACCACGCTCAACGGCGACGGCTAGGCGCGGCGGAGGCGTTCGCCCTTGCGCTTGGCCTGGGCGTGCAGGTCGCGCTGGAAGTCCTCCATGCGCTCGCGCAGCTCCGGGTCGCTCGCGGCGAGGATCCGGACGGCCAGCAGGCCGGCGTTGCGGGCGTTGCCGATCGCGACGGTCGCCACCGGCACGCCGGCCGGCATCTGCGCGATCGACAGCAGCGAGTCCATGCCGTCGAGGTACTTCAGGGGTACCGGCACCCCGATCACCGGGAGTGGGGTCACGGCGGCGAGCATGCCCGGCAGGTGGGCGGCGCCGCCCGCGCCGGCGATGATCACCTTGAGCCCGCGGGAGGCGGCCTCCGAGCCGTACGCGATCATGTCCTGCGGCATCCGGTGCGCGGAGACCACGTCCGCCTCGTACGGGAGGTCGAACTCCTCCAGTGCCTCGGCGGCGGCCTTCATCACGGGCCAGTCCGAGTCGCTGCCCATCACGACGCCGACGGTCATACGGTGGGACCCTTCCTCAGGTAGTCGGCGGCGTGGCGGGCCCGCTCGCGGGTCTCCTCCAGGTCGTCGCCGAGCGCGGTGACATGGCCGATCTTGCGGCCGGGCCGGACCTCCTTGCCGTAGAAGTGCACCTTCACGGCGGGGTCGTGGGCCATGACGTGGATGTAACGCTTGTAGATCTCCGGCTCGTCGCCGCCCAGGACGTTCGCCATGACGGTGTACGGCGCGGTGGGCGTCGTGTCGCCGAGCGGCAGGTCGAGGACGGCGCGCAGGTGCTGCTCGAACTGCGAGGTGCGCGAGCCCTCGATCGTCCAGTGCCCGGAGTTGTGCGGCCGCATCGCCAGCTCGTTGACGAGGACGCCGTCCTCGGTCTCGAACAGCTCGACGGCCAGCAGCCCGGTCACGCCGAGGGCGTCGGCGAGGCCGAGCGCGAGTCGCTGCGCCTCCTCGGCACGGTCGGAGTCCAGGCCCGGCGCGGGCGCGATCACCTCGGTGCAGATCCCGTCGGTCTGGACGGTCTCCACGATCGGGTACGCGGCGCCCTGCCCGTACGGCGAGCGGGCGACGAGGGCGGCCAGCTCCCGGCGGAACGGAACGTGCTGCTCGGCGAGCAGGCCGACGCCCTCCGCGGCGGCGCGCTCGACGACGGCGCGGGCCTCCTCCAGGGACGCGCAGCCCCATACGCCCTTGCCGTCGTAGCCGCCGCGCGTCGCCTTGAGCACGACCGGCCAGCCCGTCCGCTCCGCGAAGCTTTCAAGGGTCGCCAGGGGCGCCTCGGGGTCGAGCACGACGAACTCCGGGCACGGCGCGCCGAGGGCGGTGAGGCGTTCGCGCATGACCCGCTTGTCCTGGGCGTGCAGCAGCGCCCCGGATCCGGGGCGGCAGGCGACGCCGTCGGCCTCCAGCGCCTGGATGTGCTCGCCGGGCACGTGCTCGTGGTCCCAGGTCACCACGTCGGCGCCCTTGGCGAAGGCGCGCAGGTCGTCGAGGGAGCGGTGGTCACCGATGCGCACGTCGGCGATCACCTTGGCCGCCGACGCGTGGGCGCTGTCGCTGAGCACCCGCAGCGGCACGCCGAGCGCGATCGCCGCCTGCTGCGTCATCCGGGCCAGCTGCCCGCCGCCGACCATGCCGACGACTGGTATCTCTTGCCTGTCCGTCACGTGGGAAGCCTATCCGCCGTGCTCAGAGAGCGGGTTCGCCGGGCGACGAGCGCGGGAACAACGGGTCCGGGAACGCCGTCTAACCTCGTAGGCCAGGGGTATCGATTGATCCGGGCTTCGCCGAGCGACGTGCGATCAGCCGCCATCCGGAATGAGAGGTCCCGCTTCGTGAGCTTCGTCAGTCATCTCTATCGGAGATTCGCGCACCTGTTCCATGAGCTCGCGGCGTTCGGGACGATCGGCGTGCTGAACTTCATCATCACCATCGGCATCTCCGACACCCTGCACCTCGGTTTCCACGTCGGCCCGCTGACGTCGTTCGGCGTCGGGACGATCGTGGCGACGACGTTCTCGTACTTCGCCAACCGGTTCTGGACGTTCCGCCACCGCGACAGGTCGGGCCTGGGCCGGGAGTACGTCCTGTTCTTCGTGTTCAACGGCGTCGGCCTGGTGATCACCTGGGTGTTCATCGGCTTCACCCACTACGTCCTCGGCATCCACAACGGCCTGGCGTTCAACGTGTCGCAGATCGTCGGCACCGGCGTGGCGACCCTGTTCCGCTACTGGGCGTACAAGAAGTGGGTGTTCCTGCCGCCGGCCGCGCCGCCGGTCGACCCGCACACCGGGCTGCCCGAGGCCGAGGAGCCCGTTGGGGGCGACGCCGCGCCGCCCCCGCCCCGGGTGCCCGCCGGGCAGACCGTCAAGCGGGTCCGCTGACGACGCGCTCGCGCGCCCGCAGCACCTCGTCGCCCTTCCGCAGGAAGATCGCGAAGGTGGCGGGCCGGGCGCGTACGAGCTCGAGGCGGCCGCCGTCCGCGGTCGCCAGCGAACGCGCGAGGTAGAGCCCGAGCCCGGTCCCCTGCCACCGTCCGCTGACGTTGCGGTCGAAGACGCGGCGTTCCAGCTCCGGGGGCACGCCCACGCCCTCGTCCCCGACCTCCACGACGATCGACGTCGGCGTCTCCTTGGTGTGGATGGCGACCGTGCCGTCTCCGTGCACGAGCGAGTTGTCCAGCAGGGTGGCGACGATCTGCGACAGGCCGCCGGGGCTGGCCACGGCGGTGAGCTCCGTCACGCCGGAGACCTCCAGCCGGCGTCCCTCCCGCCGGAAGACCGGCTCCCACTCCTCCACCTGCTGCGCGACGATGTCGTCGACGTCGACGGGGACCGCGTCACCCGTGGGGTCGTGCTTGGCGCGGGCGAGGAGCTGCTCGACGACCGCCGCGAGGCGCTCGACCTGCGCGGCCGCCGCGGCGCCCTCCTCCCGGACGACGTCCGGATACTCCGCGGCCTCGATCATCTCCTCCAGCCGCATGGACAGCGCCGTCAGCGGCGTACGCAGCTGGTGGCTGGCGTCGGAGGCGAACTCCCGGCTCGCGGCGAGCAGGTCGGCGATCCGTACGGCGCTACGGTCCAGCACCTCCGCGACCCGGTCGACCTCGGGCACGCCGTACCGGCGGCGGCGCGGCCGCGCGTTGCCGGATCCGAGGCGGTCGGCGGTCTCGGCCAGGTCGATCAGCGGCAGGGTGAGCTTGCGCGCCTGCACCATCGCCAGCCCGACCGCCACCCCGACGCCGAGCACGACGAGGCTGCCGATCAGCACCAGCGTGCGCAGCGCCTCGGCCTCGATGTCGGCGGCGTCCCGGGACACCTGGACCCGGACGCCGCGGTCGTTCGCGGTCTTCCTGATGACGTGCGCGCCCTTGGGCGGCGCGACCCCGGCCGTGATCACCTCGTCGTTGGCCAGGGTGATGACGATGTAGCGGCTGGGGAATTCCTTGGCGATCTGGTCGCCGATGACGGACTGCTTGCCTTCCTGTTTCAGGTTCACGCCGGCCACCACGGTCGCCGCCTCCCGCTCGACCTGCTGCTCCGCCTCGTCGTAGAGGAGCCGATGGGTCGAGTACGCCAGCGGGATGCCGAGCAGGAGCACGGCGACGACCGCGACGGCCAGCGTCGACAGCAGAAGCCGTCGCCTCATGGGGGTCCCTCTCTTTCGCCCGGGACGTGACCAGGGGGTGGTCACGCCGGGTTCACACGACTAGTCACCGCGCTCGAAGCGGAAACCCACTCCTCGTACGGTCGTGATGTAACGCGGGCTGCCCGCGTCATCCCCTAGCTTGCGCCGAAGCCAGGAGATGTGCATGTCGAGGGTCTTGGTGGAGCCCCACCAGTTGGTGTCCCACACCTCCCGCATGATCTGCTCTCGGGTGACGACCTTGCCCGCGTCGCGGACCAGCACGCGCAGCAGGTCGAACTCCTTGGTCGTCAGCTGGAGCTCCTGGTCGCCCATCCAGGCGCGCCGGGACTCGGCGTCTATTCGGACGCCCTGGACGATGGGCGTCTCGGTGCTGCCCCTGCGCAGCAGCGCGCGGACGCGGGCCAGGAGCTCGGCGAGACGGAACGGCTTGGTGACGTAGTCGTCGGCGCCGGCGTCGAGGCCCACGACGGTGTCCACCTCGTCGGCGCGGGCGGTGAGGATGAGGATCGGCACGCCGTGGCCCTCGGCGCGTACGCGCCGAGCCACTTCGAGCCCGTCGAGCTCGGGCAGGCCGAGGTCCAGGACGATGAGGTCCACCCCACCCCCGAGCGCCCGCTCGAGCGCCTGTGGACCGTCGGGACTGACTTCGACGTTGTATCCCTCCCGCCGCAGCGCTCTGGCGAGAGGCTCGGATATGGACGTGTCGTCCTCGGCGAGCAGAACTGAGGTCATGAACCGATCGTAGAGCTATTCAAGAACGTTTCCTCGGCAGTAGCGGGGCCTTGACCTGCGATCTTCCAGTCGTAGGGCTGAACAAGACATACCGATAACCGCACTAATGCAAAGTAAAGACCCTCCGCCCTGAGCAGACCTTCCCAGCTCAGGGTGCGTACGGGGTCACGAGGCGTGACCGGCTCCCCCGGCGGCGAGGCGGGCGAAGGCCCAGGGGTCGTGGGCCGAGAAGACGTCGACCTCGTCGCCGTGGTCGCGCAGGAGCTCGCGCAGCCGGGCCTGGTTGGCCATGCGCAGCGGCCGGTCGACCTCGGTGATCTCCTCCAGCGCCTCCCACAGGGGCATCGACCAACGGCCCTCCGGCTCGACCTGGCCGTGGTGGTAGAAGGCGTCACCGGCGTGCAGGAGCCAGCGGCCGCCGTCGCGTACGGCCACGGCGCAGTGTCCCTCGGTGTGCCCGGCCAGCGGGACGAGGAGGATCTCCGGGGGCAGGCCGTCGAGTTCGATGGCGTCGAACCCGAACCACGACGCGCCCTTCCGCGACTCGTAGGTCCGCCAGTGCGGGCGATGTGCCCAGTGCGCGGGCCGGTAGCGCAGCGCGTGCTCGGGATGCCCGCTCGTGGCGGCCATGGCGGCCCGGTACTCCGCGTCGTGCAGATGACCGGTGGCATGCGGGAAGTCCGGCAGCCCGCCGCTGTGGTCGAGGTCGAGGTGGGTCAGCACGATGTGGCGGACGTCGGCGACCGAGTGACCGAGGCGCTCGATGTGCCGTACGGCGGTCTCCCCCGGGTCGAGGAGCGCCTGTGTGCGATCGAGGAAGGTACGGCCGAGGGTCTCCTCCGGGCGGGCGACGTCGGCCGTTCCGAAGCCGGTCTCGACCAGGACGAGGCCGGCCGCGTCGGTCTCGACCAGCAGGCAGTGGTTCAGGGCGCGGGCGGGCTCCGGAGCGTTCTCCTCGCCGCCGGGGTCGATCTCGCGCATCGAGCCGCAGTTCAGGTGATGGATCTTCATGACACCTCTTTAGCTACCGAACGGTCGTACGTATTTAGCGAACGGTCGGTAGGTTAAGCTGCTGTCATGAGCCCGCGCAAGTCCGCCATCGAGACCGCCGCCACCCGGACCCGGATCATCGAGTGCGCCCTGACCCTCGCCTCGGCCGAGGGCCTGGAAGGCGTCACCATCGGGCGGCTCGCCACCGAGCTCGGCATGAGCAAGGCCGGCGTCATCGGCCATTTCGGCACCAAGGAGGCCCTGCAGCTCGCCACGCTCGACGCCGCGGTCGAGCGGTTCCGCGCCCGCGTTCCCGTGCGGGTGGCGGGCGCCGACCCGGGGGTCGCCCGTCTGGCGCGGGCCTTCGGGGAGTGGATCGACTCCATGGCGGACGACGAGGGGAACGCCGGCTGCTTCATCACCTCGGTCGCCACCGAGTTCGACGGCCGCCCCGGTCCGGTCCGCGACGCGGTGCTCGCCGCCCTCGCGAGCTGGGCCGGTTACGTCGCCGCGGAGCTCCGCGCGGCCGTCGAGGCGGGTGACCTGCCGGGGGACACCGACGTCGACCAGCTCGTCTTCGAGCTGAACGGTGTCGCGCTCGCCGCCGAGCAGGCGATCCAGCTGCACCGCGACCCGGCGGCCCCCGAACGCGCCCGCCGCGCCATCGACCGCCTGCTCGGCCGCTGACCGACGTCAGCCGGCGACGGTCAGAACGATCTTGCCGGTCGTCCGGCCCGTCTCGCCACGCTCGTGGGCCTTGGCCGCCTCCTCCAGGGGGAAGACCGAGTCGATCTCGGCGCGCAGCCGGCCCTCCTCGACGAGCACCGCGATCTCCTTCATCCCCGCGTGGTCCGTCTCGACCAGCGTCCACCCGGCTCTGATCCCCCGCTTCCCTGCCGCGGCGAGCACGTCGTCGCCGACCGGCGACAGGAAGGAGACGAGAACGCCACCGTCGCGAAGCGTCCTCAGGGACCTGAGGCCGTAGTCGCCGCCGACGGCGTCGAGCACGACGTCGACGTCCCGGACCACGTCGGCGAAGTCGACCTTCGTGTAGTCGACGACCTCGTCGGCGCCCAGCCCGCGGACGAACTCGTGCTTCGCCTCGCTGGCGGTCCCGATCACGTACGCGCCCCTGGCCTTGGCGATCTGCACCGCGAGGTGACCGACCCCTCCCGCGGCGGCGTGCACGAGGACCCGCTGACCGGCTCGGACCCGCGCCGTGTCGACCAGGCCCTGCCAGGCGGTCAGCGCGGCGAGCGGAAGCGCGGCCGCGTGAACGTGGTCGATTCCCGCGGGCTTGCGGGCGAAGTGCCGCGCCGGGGCGGTGACGTACTCGGCGTACGCGCCCGCCGGATGGGGAAAGCGCGGCATCCCGAACACCTCGTCACCGGGCTCGTACAGCGTCACGCCCGGCCCGACCGCCTCGACCACCCCGGACACGTCGAAGCCCGGCCTCGGCAGCGCCACCCCGGTCATCGAACTGCCGCGGGCCCGGGCCTTCCAGTCCGTGGGGTTCACTCCGGCGGCGTGCACCCGGACCAGGATCTCCAGCAGGCCCGGCTCGGGCCGCTCGACCTCGGCGAGCCCGAGGACCTCGGGGCCGCCCGGCTCCTCCTGCACGATCGCGCGCATGGTGTTCATCGACTCTCCCGTTTCATCGCTTGCGACGGACCCCAGCCTCCGGCAGCCGCGCGCCGTTCGGGAGTGGCACGATGGCCATCCTGTGAAAGGATCTGGCCATGGCCCGATCCCCGCACAGAGTCGTCGTGCTGGCACTGGACGGCGTGATCCCGTTCGAGCTGGGCATTCCCGGGCGGATCTTCGGGGGTGCGCGCGGGCCGGACGGCGAGCCGCTGTACGACGTGGTGACCTGCACGCCGGACGGCGGGCCCGTGCGCACGCACGCCGACTTCTCGATCGCCGTCGATCACGACGCGTCCGTGCTGGCCGACGCCGACACCGTGGTCGTCCCGCCCTTCGGCGATTGCCGGCCGATCGACCGGCTCTCCGAGGAGCTCGCGGCGGCGCTGGCGCCCATCCGGCCGGGCACCCGCATCATGTCGATCTGCACCGGCTCCTTCGCGCTGGCGGCCGCCGGCCTCCTCGACGGGCGGCCGGCGACGACCCACTGGAACGAAGCGGCCGAGTTGCAGCGGCGGTACCCCCGGATCCGGGTCGACCCGGACGTGCTGTTCGTCGACGACGGTGACGTGCTGACCTCCGCCGGGGCGGCCTCGGGCATCGACCTGTGCCTCCACCTGGTGCGCCGCGACCACGGCAGCGAGGTGGCCAATCGGGTGGCCCGCCAGGTCGTCGTACCACCGTGGCGGGACGGCGGTCAGGCGCAGTACATCGAGCGCCCGGTCCCCGAGCCGCACGACGCGGGCACCGCGCCGGCCCGTTCCTGGGCGCTGGAGCACCTCGACCGGCCGATCTCCCTGTCCGAGCTCGCCGCCCGGGCCGGGATGAGCGTCCGCACGCTGACCCGCCGGTTCCACGAGGAGGTCGGCATGAGCCCCGGCCGCTGGCTCGCCCGGCAGCGCGTCGAGCTCGCCCGGCACCTGCTGGAGACGACCGACCTGCCGGTGGACCAGATCGCCCGGCGGGCCGGCTTCGGGACCGCCGTCTCCCTCCGCCAGCACCTGCACGCGGCGATCGGCGTCTCCCCGCTGGCCTACCGGCGCACCTTCCAACCGGAGGCGCTCGCCTGATCACCCTGCGCCGCCCTCCGAACCCGGGCCCGCGTGCTCCCGGGCGCGCTCGTTCTCCCCGACCCAGATGGCGATCTGGGTACGAGAAGTCAGCCCCAGTTTGCCGAGGATGTGCTCGACGTGGCTCTCAGCGGTTCGCTGGGCGATCACCAGCGCCGTCGCGATCTCCTTGTTGCTCATCCCTTTGCGGATCATCCGAGCCACCTGGGTCTCCTTGCGCGTGAGCGGCATCAGCCGGTCGGACTCAGCGCGTGGAACGGTGCCGGAGGACTGCTCCTCCAGCGCGTACGCCATCGCATCGTCGTAATCGAGCCGGGCACCGCGCCGAAGCTCAAGTCCGAAGAGATATTCGCCGATGGCGCGGCACGTTCTGGATTCGGAATCTTCGCGGTAGGTGGCCGGATACGCGTATCCCGACAGCGGAGGCTCGCCGACCTTCTCCCAGACCGACTGCAGGATTCCGTACAGCCGGGCGGCCCGCTGGAATCGACCTTCCGTGACGGCGATCCAGGCCAGCACCTCCAGATCGACGCCGACTCCTCGTGGATCGTCCAACGAGCGGTTGATCCGCAATGCCTCCGAGACCAGTTCGGTGGCCCGCCGGGTGTCGCCCTGCCGGCAGGTCGCGGCACCGAGGACGACCAAGCTATACGCCTTGCGCCAACGCTCGCCCCGTGTCTCGCATATCGTCCGGGCCTCCTCGCCAATGGAGATGGCCAGCGATTCATCGCCTGTGAGGCAATGAGCGACGCAAAGCCGAATGAGCACCTCGACAACGCCCATGTCATAACCGATGAGACGGAAACGCCGGAGGGCCTCTTCGAGCGACGGGATCGCCGACGTCACATCGCCTCGCCCCAGCGCCAGCATTCCCGTGCAGAAGACGGTGTAGGCGAGAGCCATCGTGTCCCCGAGAGCATGCCCTAGAGATCGACATTCCCGGAGCATCCTCTCCGCCGCGGGAGCGTCCGCCTGGATGACGGCCAACACGCTGCTCGTCCACAAAGCGTGGGCCCGGACATCGCTGGGTTCGGGGTCGGCCGCCAGCCCGCGCTCCAGCCAGGCACGCCCTTCCCCGAGAAAGACACCGCTGATCCAGTGGTACATCAGGTCGGCCGCCATCGCCAGACCGGTCCGGGCCTGCCCCGGCTCGGTGTAGCAGTACTCGAGTGCGACCCGCAGGTTCGGGTGCTCGGTTCCGAGCCGCAGGAGCCAGGACCTCTGATCCGGCCCCGCCACCCGAGCACGCGTCTGGCCCGCCAACCGCCGGTAATGGTCGCGATGGCGCCGGCGCAACGCGGCCGACCGCCCAGACTCGTCCAGCTTCTGTCGGCCGTATTGGCGGATGGTCTCAAGGAGCCGATACCGGACGACTTCTTCGTGTCGTTGCGGAATCAGGATTGATTTATCGACCATCCCGCCCACCAGGTCGACGACCTCTTGGCGAACGATCCCTTCGCCCGAGCACACGGTCTCCGCCGTCTCCAGGTCGAAGCTCCCCGCGAAGATCGACAGACGAGCCCACAGCAGCCTCTCTTCAGCGGTGCACAGGTCGTAGCTCCAATCGATCAAGGCACGTAGCGTCCGGTGACGAGGCAGCGGCCTCCCCGAGCCGGTGAGCAGCTCAAAGCGGTCTTCGAGATTCACGAGCAGCTGCTCGAGTGACAGGATCCGTAGTTGTGCGGCGGCCAGCTCGATGGCGAGGGGCATCCCATCGAGGCGGCGGCAGATCTCGACCACCGCGTCGCCGTTGGCGTCGGTGACGGCGAAACCGGGCGAGACATCCGCCCCTCGCTCGGCGAACAACCGCACCGCCTCGAACCGTTCAAGCGAGCGACCATGAACGCACCCGCCGGTACGGCCCGGCATCGCCAATGGCGAGACCTCCAGCAACTGCTCACCGGGAACGCTCAGCGACTGCCGGCTGGTCGCGAGGATCCGCAGATCCGGCGCCGACATCTGCACCGTCCTCGTGACGGCGGCGCACTCGTCCACCACGTGCTCGCAGTTGTCGAGGATGAGGAGCGCCCGCTTGTTCCGCAGATGCTCGGCGAGGACGTCCAGCGCGGCTCGGGCGGAGCGGTCGCGGATTCCCAATGCCTCGATCACCGCACGGGCCAGCATCCCCTGGCTCTGCAACGCGGCCAGGTCGACCAACCACACACCGTCGGGAAACGCCCTGCCCACGGTGAGGGCGACTCGCGAGGCCAATCTGGTCTTGCCCACCCCGCCCGGTCCGGTCAGCGTCACGACACGGGCATCGGCCAGGATCCGCTTGACCTCGGCGACCTCCCGCCGACGTCCGACGAAGCTCGTTCTCTCAGCCGGGAGCCCATGCACCCGATCTCGTCCGCTGATGGTTCCCGTGACCATCCCGATACACCGCGCTCAGTGGCCAATGTCTCCGGCGGCCGCACCGCCCGTCGCCCTCGGTCCCCTGCCGCCCCATCGGCGGGAGGGCGTCAACCCGTAAAACCCCTGGTAACACGATACGTCGCAGCTCGGCCCCCTCCCCGTGAACGGATGCTCCGGACCGTTGGGGTCCCGCACGCGACCGTTGGGGTCCCGCACGTGACCCGGCCCCGGACCCGGCGTAGGAGGGGGGACGCCGGGCCCGGGGCCGTATCCCGGGGGAATCCGGGGGACGAGGGATTGATCTGTCCCATCCACTGCCCAGCATGCCGACCGGCCACTGTCTCCGGCGTCCGGGGAAACACCCGGTTCGCTACCCCAACCCCTCGGTATGCGGGTAGGCGCCCTTGCGCGCGGATCGGCGTCTCCCCGTCGGCCCGACCGGCGCGCCTCCCGCCCCCAGGCCGGCCGCCGCCCTCTGAATCCCGGCGGCGCGTAGCAAACCCGCGGGCATGCGATCCTTCCCTCCATGCCCGCTCGCCGTCGCCTGATCCTGGCCTGTGCCTCCGCCGCCGTCGCCGCGGGATTCGCCATCGCGGCCTGCTGGTACGTCGGGTTGCTCACCTCGGACGGGCGGTTCGCCCCGCTCGACGCCTGCCGGGTCCTGCCACCGCCGGAGGCGCTGGCGCCGCTGGTGCGGAACGGCGCCCGGGAGCCCGGCGACTCACGGCCGAGGACGATGCTGGGATGGGGTGGCGACGCCGCGTCGGAGTGCAAGTGGAGCAGCGTTCCGTCCGGTCAGGACCGCCCCTTCCGTACGGTGCGGCTCCGCATCCAGACCCTGGTTCACAACGGTCATGTCTCGGGCGCCGCGCGGGCCGAGCGGAACCTGGCCGGGTGGGCCCGGAAGGCCGGAGCCGAGCGGCCGGTCATCCCCGTCCACGTGGGCGAGGGAGGGTACGCACGCGTCGACGCGCTGGCGGTCCAGGTGCTGTTCCGGCAGACGGTGATCTATGACGTGCACGTCCAGTTCCGGATCTCCAACGCCCTGGTGGACGTGTCGGCGCGCACCCACACCCGCCCCGACGCCCCCGCGACCGCCCTCGTACGGAACCTGGCCGAGACCACCGCCCACCACCTCCCACCCCACTGAATCGGGTCGTGAATATGGGGTGCGCCCAGCCGTCGCCGTTGCCTGATTGCCGCCGCTGTGGCCGGTCTGGTGTCCGGATAGCCGGGTTCCTCCGGTCAACAGCGGCGGCAACGTCGCGGCGGCACCTTCCGTCGGCGGGAGGCGCCTGCCGATCGGCGTGCGGAACGCTCGGCGAACGCGGCTCGACCGGACGTGCGGATGCTCGTTTAGGGCGATAAGGCAGAGGGCGGCGGGGATGGTCGCCGAGACTTTCGTACGCGGCGTGCCGGCATCGATGCGCGAGCTGAGCCTCCTGGGCGCCGGCGCTGGAGTTTGCCGCGCTCGCCATGACGAACATCGCCCTCTCGGACCGGTTCTTGTTCACCGCGCGTCGTTCCCGCGAAGCCAGGTCTGCGAGGAGGTCAGCGGATGGCCGTCCTGGGAGTACACGGCCCGCCCGGTTCTGAGCGCCGCCAACGCATTGATCACCCGACGCCAGACGTAGGGCCGCAGACGAACGGCCGCCTCCGCTTCAGTGGAGAATCCGAACCGACGCAACTCTCCGTCCGTGATCTTCAAGGCGGTGATCTCGTCAGATCTCAAGCGACCACCCGAGAAGACGAACATCAGCGAGTCGTCCCACGGGCCATGCGGCGAAACCCAATCGACGCACAGCAGGTCACCGACCATGACTTCCAAGCCGAGTTCTTCCTTCAGTTCGCGTCTCACTGTTTCGGCGGGTGGCTCGTTGGCCTCGCTCATGCCTCCCGGCAGATCCCAGTCAGGTTTGTATGCGGGATCCACCAGTAGCAATCGGTCATGCTCATCGCGCAGCAGGATGTCTGCACCACCCTTTTGCGTGGCTGCGTAGCATTTCCTTCGGCAAGGTACGCGTGCCAGGCAACAGGGTCTCGTTCGTACAGCGGCTTGTCGTCGGCCAAGCTGCTTCTCCTCTCAGATGACCATGTCCGAATCCGATCGGTCTGCGATCGGATCCGCCAGCGCTCCCCGTAGATGCGGCAAGAAGTCAGCGACCACCTTGTCGTCACGATAAGGAGCCAGCGATGCCGTAAGCTCTTTGAGCTGATCCATGACGGGGGAGGAAGCGAGCGCTCGAATCGTGCTGATCATCTCTCCGGCGATCGCACAGCTCTCTTCCGGACGCCCCTGCCTTACCAACGCAGCCGCAAGGAGCAACTGGGCGAAAGCACGACTTCGCACGTGGCAGTGCGGACGCAATTCGATGACCCGGCGAGCATACGACTCAACCTCGGCGAAGCGTCCGAGTTCGTACATGCAGCGGGCGACCTCGCCGGACAGAGCCGCTTCATCAAAGGGACTCACCCACGGCGAACGCATCGGTGCGGATGCTCCATCCAACGCCGCCTCAGCACGGAGGATCGCCTTCTCGCAGTCCTGCACGCGACGCAACACGGCCAGCGCGCGAGCCTCCATGGCGAACAGCCTGGCGCCCAACTCGGAACTCGGTGGTGCAGACACGAGTGTTATTTGGCCCTCGCGTACGAGGCGAAGGGCCTCACCGGCTTCGCTCGCCCGAAGCGAGAGATGGCTCATGCTCGCCAAGACGTGTGCCTTGAGCTGGTGATCATCAGCAGCGGCGGCAAGCTCCAGGGACCGCGAGAAGTGTTGCCACGCCATCCGGTCATGACCCGCATCGTGTGCCATCCAGCCAGCCATCTCGGTCAGACCGCCGGCGGCGGCAAAGAGCGCACTGCCGCCGCCATCCCGGCCGCCGAACATCCGTGGAGCGATCACCGCTTGCAGGTATGTGGTCACCGCCGAATAGAGATGGCGCCCTCCGGTCTGTCGGTCAGTTACTCGAAACGCCTGCACTGCGGCCAGATCAGCATCCATGTCATGAGGGATCGGCATACCGTTCGACGCAGGTGAGGAGAGGACAGGAGTCACGAACGACCGACGAGGCCCCGCAGGAGTGCGCGTTTCGTACGCGATCACGTACGGCCGATGCGCCGAGTCCAAGGCTCGGTGATCTATCTTCGCGATCGCATCACGCGAATCCGAATCATAGGTGGCGTATTCATCTACCGTGAGAAGCCGTCGCCCGCTGGTCTGATAGATCCGCGCCAGAACTTCCAGGTTGGACACACTCGGCCGTCGGCCGCTCTTAGGCCACGCCTCGAACTCATAGATCCGAGACTTGGTCATTGTCGGCTCGCCCACACCGATCTGGTTCCAGCGCTCGGCCACCTCTTGGTTGGTCAGGTTATGCGTCCAGCGGAACGCCACTCGTGGAGTGATGTCAGGATTGTCGGCTTCCCAAACGTCGGCGATCTGCTCCCACGTTAAGCCTCGTTCGCGAAGCCGATGAGCCCTGCTCGCCCGCTGCTGACGCCCAGGAGCATCTTTTCCTCCCCAACTCATCGACGCTCCTGATCATCGACTTCCGCAAGGACCAGCCCTTCCAAGCCGAGGGTACGCCGCGCACCAGCCGCAGGTGAAGCGAACTTCACGATATCCCCAGCGACATCACTCCAGCTCAGCCCTGCAACCGATGGGGAACAAAAAGGGGAGCCGATCTCGCCCGTGCGCTCGACAAGGCTATTCGCATACCGGCAACGGACCGGAAGGTGCAAGCGGCACCAAATGTACGAGACGGGGCACATCGATGAGTATCGGTCAGCAACGAGATCGTCACCGGGATGCGCTGGATAAGGCGCTCACAACACTCAACGAAACGATCAGCGAACTCGGGCTGAGGACGGAGGTCATCGGTCCCGTCACCCTCTTGGTCTCGGGCGAGACACCAATTCCAGAGGACGCCTCCGACCCCATGCCGGTCGCGATGCGAAACATGGCCCGGCCCCTCTCCCAACTGGTCACCCTCCGGAGCATCGAGGGCCAGGTCTGGTGGTGCTGGGTGTGGGGCGGGCCCGAACGCGAGGGCCTCGAGTTCGAGCCGATCGTTCCGATGGAGAAGATCGGCGAGGTCGCCCGCCGGCTGCGGAACGTCGTATCGCTGGCAGACGTATGAGCCCGTATCACCACTTCCCCGTCGACCGTCCGTCGACTGCATCGACCGCACGAAGAGTCGCGGAGACCATCCGCGCTCGAATCGTGCTCGGTGAGTACGAGGCGCGACGACGCCTTCCATCGCAGGCGGAACTCGCGGCGGAGTTCCACACGTCTGGCCGCACCATCGCGAAGGCGGTCGCCGACCTCCGCGAGCGGCGTTACGTATGGACGCTCCCACACAAAGGCAGTTACGCCCGCCCACCAGAGCACTGGCTGGATCCCGAGCCGTCGGAGTCGTGAATGGACGACGAGACGATCTCCTGCGCCCTGGCGAACCTGCGAAGGCGCTTCCCTCACGATCCGGGTTCTCGTGCCGTGCTGAATGCTCGGTGAACGTGGTCTCCGAGGGGGGCGAAAGCCGCAAGAACCGGCAGCGGGCCCGCGTTCACCCAGCATCGCGCTCAAGCCTGTGCGGCGTGTGCCGACAGCGGGGTTCGTCCCTCGGTCTTCTCGACGGGGGACGTATCAGGCTCTATCTGGTCTTCTTGGTCAAACAGCACGTAGGGCCGACGATCGCTCCACTACGGTGGCAGGCGTCCTGATCAGGACGACCCTGCCGCGTCGAGTGAGCGGAAGAGATGACAGAGCAATATCCCGGGGCCGTACCGCCCTCGCCGAACCACCCGCAGACTCCTCCTCCCGCCGCCCCCTACCAGGGCGCTCCGCAGCAGGGTGGCGGCGGGTTCCAGGCGCCGTACCAGAACGCGCCGCACCAGGGCCCCTACCAACAGAACCCGCAGTATCCGAACCAGCCCTATCCGAACGCCCAGCAGCCGTATCAGGGTCCGCCCCAGAACGGGCCGTACCAGAACGCGCCGTTCCAGGGCTCGCCCTATCAGGGGGTGGATGACGGGGAGCGCCGCAGGGCCACCCGTGCCATCGGCATCGGCGCGGCGTTCTTCGTGATCGGGTTGCTGATCACCGTGCTCACGTACTCGCACGCGTCCGGGAGCGGCGGCGGGGTCTACGTCGTCGCCTGGGGCCCGATGCTGTTCGGCGGCATCCGGATGATCATCGGCTTGGTCCTGCTGGCCAAGGCCAAGCGGTAACGAGGTCGCAGGGTCACGTCCGGCCCCGCCCGGGCGTTCGCAGGATGACGACGGACTCGCCGGGGAGCCCGCTCCCGTCCACCTCGGTCGAGGAGGCGAGGAGCACGTCGCCGTCCGGGAGCGGCAGCGGTTCCGGGCCCAGGTTGACCGCGACCCGCAGGTCTCCCCGGTGGATCACGAACCACGACTCGCCGTGCTCGACCGCGACCTCGGTGAGGCGGGGGTCGGTGAGCTCGGGCTCGGCCCGCCGGAGCGCGATCAGCGCGCGGTACCACTCGTACAGCTCCCGGTGGCCCGGTTCGTCGAGTTCGCTCCAGTTCAGGATCGAGGCGCGGTACGTCTCGGGGTCCTGGGGGTCGGGGACGTCCTCCGACGCCCAGCCGTGGTCGGCGAACTCCCGGCGGCGGCCCTCGCTGACGGCCCGGGCCAGTTCGGGCTCCTGATGGTCGCTGAAGTACCGCCACGGCGTGCCGGCGCCCCACTCCTCCCCCATGAACAGCATGGGCGTGAACGGCGCGGTCAGCAGCAGCCCCGCCCCGACCTTGCGCAGCCCCGGGGACAGGCTCGCGGAGATCCGGTCGCCGGTGGCGCGGTTGCCGACCTGGTCGTGGTTCTGCAGGAAGCCGAGGAAGCGGTGGGCCGGGGTCCGGTGCGTGTCGACCGGCCGGCCGTGCGTGCGGCCCCGGAACGACGACCACGTCCCGTCGTGCAGGAAGACCCGGGTCAGCGTCTTGGCGAGCACCGCGGGTGAGCCGAAGTCGGCGTAGTAGCCCTGCCGCTCACCGGTGAGCAGGGTGTGCAGGGCGTGGTGGAAGTCGTCGCTCCACTGCGCGTCCAGGCCGTACCCGCCCGCCTCGCGCGAGGTGACCAGGCGGGGGTCGTTCAGGTCGGACTCGGCGATGAGGAACATCTCCCGGCCCGTCCGCGCGCTCAGCCGGGACACGGACGCGGCCAGCTCCTCCAGGAGGTGCAGGGCGCGCTGGTCCCGGATGGCGTGGACGGCGTCGAGCCGCAGGCCGTCGAGGTGGTAGTCGCGCAGCCACATCAGCGCGTTGCCGAGGATGTACGCGCGGACCTCGTCGGAGCCGGCCTGGTCGACGTTGACCGCCGGGCCCCAGGGCGTCTGGTGCGCGTCGGTGAAGTACGGGCCGTACCTCCCCAGGTGGTTGCCGCTCGGGCCGAGGTGGTTGTAGACGACGTCGAGGACGACCGCGAGGCCGCGCCGGTGGGCCGCGTCCACGAACCGCTTCAGCCCGTCCGGGCCGCCGTACGGGCCGTGCACCGCCCACAGGTGGACGCCGTCGTACCCCCAGCCGTGCCGGCCGGGGAAGGCGGCCACCGGGAGCAGTTCGACGGCGTCGACGCCGAGGGCGACGAGGTGGTCGAGGCGCTCGGCGGCGGCGTCGAACGTGCCCTCCGGGGTGAAGGTCCCGACGTGCAGCTCGTACAGGACGGAGCCTGCCAGGGGCCGTCCCCGCCAGCCCTCGTCCGACCACTTGAAGCGATCATGGTCGTACGCGCGGCTCAGTCCGTGCACGCCGTCCGGCTGCCAGGGCGAGCGCGGGTCCGGGAACGGTCCATCGCCGTCGAGCACGAAGCCGTAGTCCGGCTCACCGGTCCCGGCGCCGACGTCCGCCGTCCACCAGCCGGGCCGCTCGGCGCGCGTCATCGCGTGCCGGGCCCCGCCGGTCTCCACCTCGACGGTCTCGGCGGCCGGCGCCCATACCTCGTACCTCATGCGGCCTCGATCAGGACGGCGACCGGGAGCAGCCGGAGGACCCCGTCGAGCTCCAGGCCGGAGGGGTAGGACTGGTCGGTGAGGACGTCGTGCCAGGAGCCGCCGGGCAGGTCGAGGTGGGTGTCGCTCCAGCCGCCGCGGCGCTCGAGCCCGGCGGGCAGCCGCGTCGCGACGATCACCGCGCCGCCGCGCCGGAACGCCACGGCGTGGGCGGCCGCCGAGCCGGTCACGGGCACCGGCGCGTACTCCCCGTCGAACCAGTCCGGGTGCTCCTCCCGCATCCGGAGCAGGCGGGACGTCAGGAGGAGCTTCTCGCCGTCCAGGTCGGCCGGGGTGGTCCCGGCGTCGAGGTCGGCGAGCAGCTCACGGCGGCGGGCGTAGTCGACCGGGCGCCGGTTGTCGGGGTCGACGAGGGACAGGCCGGTCAGCTCGCAGCCCTGGTACACGTCCGGTACGCCCGGCATGGCGAGCTGCACCAGTTTCTGGCCGAGCGAGTTCACGCGGGCGTACGGGGCGATCCGCCGGACGAACCGTTCGACCTCCCTGGTCAGCGTCGGATCGGACAGCACCGCGTCGGCGTGGGCCAGCACCGCCCCCTCGTACCCCGGGTCCCCATCGGTCCAGGACGTGCGGGTCTTCGCCTCGCGCATCGCCTTGGTGAGGTACTCCTTGAGCCGGTCGGGCGGCAGCGGCCACGCGCCGACGACCGTCTGCCACATCAGGTAGTCCAGGTCGGGTTCCAGGGGACTCTCCGGCGCCCGGGACCGCCAGCGGCCGACGGCGGCGACCCACTCGTCCGGCAGCTCCGACAGGACGGCCAGCCGCGCCCGTACGTCCTCCTGCCGTTTGGTGTCGTGCGTCGACAGCGTGGTCAGGGTGCGCGGCCAGTCGGCGGCGATCCGCGCGCAGTAGGCGTGGAACTCCTCCGGCGACACCGCGAACCTCGCCGGGTCGCCGCCCACCTCGTTCAGCGCGGCCAGCCGCGACCAGCGGTAGAACGCGGTGTCCTCGACGCCCTTGGCGGTCATCGGCGCGGACGTCTGCTGGAACCGTACGACGAACTCGTCCCGCGTCTCGTCCCGGCCGCCCAGGCCCAACACCAGCGGGATGACCCTGTCGAGCAGGTCGCCGTCCGGGAGGACGGCGCGGGCCTCGGCCGCGGCCTGGGCGACGATCTCCAGGGCCTGGGCCGGCGGCTCCTCGCCGGGCACCATGTAGGCGCGGTAGACCGGCATCGCGACCAGCAGCTCGACCAGGACCTCGCGCAACGCTCCGGGGTCCTCCTCCGGCAGGATCCGCGCCAACAGCGCGGTCAGGCGGCGCACCTCGGGGACGAGGATCCGGTCGGCCGCGAATCGCCGGGCGGCGCGCTCGACCTCGGTGAAGTCGGCGGGGCCGCCGGTCAGCGCGGTGTACGCCTCGGTCAGCGGCTTCTCGCCCGCCGGGTCGACGAACAGCCCGCCGACCATGCCGAGCGCGTCGTACCCGGTGGTGCCCGCGCAGGGCCAGTCGGCGGGGAGCGGCTCGTCGCCGGTGAGGATCTTCTCCACGACCACCCAGCCGCGCGGCCGCTCCAGCCGCCGCAGGTACCCGCGCGGGTCCGCGAGCCCGTCCGGGTGGTCGATCCGCAGGCCGTCGATGAGGCCCTGGTCGACCAGCCGCAGGATCACGTCGTGGGTCGCGTCGAACACTTTCGGGTCCTCGACCCGCAGCCCGATCAGGGAGGAGATGTCGAAGAAGCGGCGGTAGTTCAGGTCCGGTTCGCGCCAGTGCACCGCCCGGTAGCGGCCCTGGCGCGGGAAGACGTGGTCGTGGTAGCGCAGCACGTCGCCGTCCGGGCGCGGCTCGTCGTCGGGCGAGCCGAGCACGGGGACCATGACGGCACCCTGCGACCAGTCGATGTCGAACCAGCGGGCGTACGGGGAGTCCGGCCCCTGCCGCAGGACGTCCCAGAACTGCTTGTTCAGGTTCTCCGGCGCGGGGACCGCCATGTGGTTCGGCACGATGTCCACGATGATCGACAGGCCGTGCGCGCGCATCCGGGCCGCCATCGCCCGGAAGGCCCCCTCGCCGCCGAGGTCGTCGGAGATCCGCGCGTGGTCGACCACGTCGTAGCCGTGCGCGGAGCCGGGGGTCGCCTGCAGGATCGGCGACAGGTACACGTGCGAGACGCCGAGCGCCGCGAGGTAGCCGGCCAGTTCGCCGGCCTCGGCGAATCCGAAGCCCCTGCGCAGCTGCAACCGGTAGGTCCCGGTCGGTCGCCTAGACACGACGCAGCACCTGGATGGAGCGGGACTCGACCCGTACCTTCTCGCCGCCGCGGTCCACCGGCCGCTCGTGGTCCTCGTACACCTCGATGGGGGTCGCCGTGTCGAGCACGCCGGTCCACATCCCTCCGCCGGTATCGGGCAGCACGAAGTCCAGGTCGACGTCGGCCGCGTTGAACAGCAGCAGGAACGAGTCGTCGCGGACCGGCTCGCCGCGCCGGTCCGGCTCGGCGATGCGGTCGCCGTCGAGGAAGACCGTCACCGCCTTCGCGTACGGGGTCTGCCAGTCGGCGTCGGACATCGGCCGGCCGGAGGTGGCGTACCAGAGGACGTCCCCCTCGCCGGTCGGGAAGCGGCGGCGCCGGAACACCGAGTGCTCCCGGCGCAGCTCGGTCACCCGCCGTACGAACGCCCGCAGGACCTCGTTCGTCGGGGAGTCGGACCAGTCCATCCAGGACAGCTCGTTGTCCTGGCAGTAGACGTTGTTGTTGCCCCGCTGGGTGCGGCCCGCCTCGTCGCCGTGGGAGATCATCGGCACGCCCTGGGACAGCAGGAGCGTGGTCAGCATGTTCCGCTTCTGCCGCTCGCGCAGCGCGATGATCTCCGGGTCGTCGGTCTCGCCCTCGACTCCATGGTTCCAGGAGCGGTTGTCGTCGGCGCCGTCCCGGTTGTCCTCGCCGTTCGCCTCGTTGTGCTTGCCGTCGTAGGAGACGAGGTCGTGCAGCGTGAACCCGTCGTGGCAGGTCACGAAGTTGACCGAGGCGATCGGGTGCCGTCCGTCGTCGGCGTACAGGTCGCTGGAGCCGGTGAACCGGCTGCCGAACTCGGGCAGCCGCCCTTCCACACCCCGCCAGTAGTCGCGCATGGTGTCGCGGTACTTGCCGTTCCACTCCGTCCACAGCGGTGGGAAGTTGCCGACCTGGTAGCCGCCCTCGCCGACGTCCCAGGGCTCGGCGATCAGCTTGACCTGCGAGACGATCGGGTCCTGCTGCACCAGGTCGAAGAACGCCGACAGCCGGTCCACCTCGTGGAATTCCCGCGCCAGCGCCGAGGCGAGGTCGAACCGGAACCCGTCCACGTGCATCTCGGTCACCCAGTACCGCAGCGAGTCCATGATCAACTGAAGCGCGTGCGGCTGGCGGACGTTGAGGCTGTTGCCGGTGCCGGTCGTGTCCAGGTAGTACTCCGGCGCGCCGTCGACGAGCCGGTAGTAGTTGGCGTTGTCGATGCCCCGGAAGCTCAGGGTCGGGCCCAGATGGTTGCCCTCGGCGGTGTGGTTGTAGACCACGTCGAGGATCACCTCGATGCCCGCCTCGTGCAGGGTCCGCACCATCAGCTTGAACTCCTGCACCTGCTCGCCGAGCTGCCCGGTGGAGGAGTATCCGTTGTGCGGGGCGAAGAAGCCGATCGTGTTGTAGCCCCAGTAGTTCGACAGGCCCCGCTGGAGCAGGACGTCGTCGTGCACCAACTGGTGCACCGGCATCAGCTCGACGGCGGTGATCCCGAGATCCTTGAAGTAGTCGACCATCGCCGGGTGCGCCAGCCCCGCGTACGTGCCGCGCTGCTCCTCCGGGATGTTCGGGTTCAGCTTGGTCAGGCCCTTGACGTGGGCCTCGTAGATGACCGTCTCGTGGTACGGGGTCCGGGGATGGCGGTCGGACATCCAGTCGAAGTACGGGTTGATCACCACGGACTTCGGCATGTGGCGGGCGCTGTCGTCGTCATTGCGGGCGGACGTGTCGCCGAACCGGTAGGAGAACAGCGACTCGTCCCAGTCGACCTCGCCGTCGACCGCCTTGGCGTACGGATCGAGCAGCAGCTTCGCGGGGTTGCAGCGCTGCCCGCCGCGCGGGTCGTACGGGCCGTGCACCCGGTAGCCGTACCGCTGCCCGGGGCCGACCGTCGGCAGGTACCCGTGCCAGACGAACCCTGACGTCTCGGGGAGGTCGAGCCGAGTCTCCTCGCCCTCGTCGTCGAACAGGCAGAGCTCGACCCGGGTGGCCGCTTCGGAGAAGAGTGCGAAGTTCGTGCCGGCGCCGTCGTAGTGGGCGCCGAGGGGGTAGGGGTCACCCGGCCATACGCGTGTCACATGGGTGAGCTTCCCTGCCGTGATCGCCTCACACGCGGATGTTCATGTCGGTTTGTAACGGAACAGGCACGCACGGCACCCCGTATTGCCTGGTCACGCACGGAGCGTTATCTTAGGAGAGCCTTACCTAATGGATCAACCGAGAGGTTCTCCCCCGATGTACGCATGTGTCTGCCACGCCGTCACCGACGATGACGTGCGCGATCATGTGGCGGCGGGAGCCTGCTCGGCCAAGGAGGTCCGCACGGCCTGCGGCATGCGCCCCGGCTGCGGCTCGTGCGTCAACCGGATTCGCGACCTGATCGAGCAGCACTTCGCCGCCGACGAGCGCGGCGAGGCGCTCACCACCGCGGCGGCCTGACCGGCGGGTCGGTCGGCTCCCTCGGCGCTTTCCCATGCCACGATGGTGAAGTATGGAAGGTGACAGGGAGATCATCGGGCTGCTGAACGAGCAGCTCACCGCCGAGCTGACGGCCATCAACCAGTACTTCCTCCACGCCAAGATGCAGGAGCACTGGGGCTTCACGAAGCTCGCCGAACACACGCGCGCCGAGTCGTTCGACGAGATGCGGCACGCCGAACGCCTGACCGACCGCATCCTCTTTCTCGAGGGCCTGCCGAACTACCAGCGCCTGAGCCCGCTGCGCATCGGCCAGAGCGTGCCCGAGCAGCTCCGCTCGGACCTCGCCATCGAGATGGAGGCCGTCGACCGCCTGCGCCCGGGCATCGACCTCATGCGCTCACGCGGTGACGTCACGTCCGCCCGGATCTTCGAGGAGATCCTGGCGGACGAGGAGGAGCACATCGACTACCTGGAGATGGAGCTGGACCTGCTGGAGAAGCTCGGCGAGCCGCTCTACCTCCAGCGCTTCGCCGAGCCTCCGGGCGATTGATCCGGTCGCCCCGAGAGACACCCGGAGCGGCCCGCGCGCTGCCGGACGCCGTGACGGCCGGTGTCACGGCGGCCTGGCGGCTGGGCTGGCAGCCGGCCGACCTCGTGCGCCACGCGACCCGTACGCACGGGAGGCGGGCCGGCCGGATGATGACCGACGCGATCGCCGCCGAGATGCGCGCGTACGCGGCGGCGACCGTGGACGAGCGATGGTCCGGCCAGTTGGCGGCGCTCGGGGCGGCCACCTGGTGGCGGGACGACGACACCTACCTCGCCGAGTGGACGACCCGCAACGGCACCGACCACGCCACAGCCGTCCAGTGCGCCCTGTGGCTGACCGCGCTGCTGCGCACCCTCCCCCGCCTCGAGATGCTCTGCCCGCCGCCGGGCGACGCCCGGCCCCTCGCGGGCTGCGCCGGGGCCTCCCCAGGTGACGCCCGCCGCTCTTCGGGCGGCGCTGGGCCCTTCCCGGCCGACGCCCGGCCCGCTTCGGGCGGCGGCCCCGCCGACCGGCGGATGCTCGACCGGATCCAGGCGCTGCTGGCCAAGGCCGAGTCGACCGAGTTCCCCGACGAGGCGGAGGCGCTGACCGCGCGGGCCCAGGAGCTGATGGCCCGGCACCGCGTCGACGACGCGCTCCTCGCCGCGCGGACCGGATGGGCCGACGACGGACCCATCGGCCGCCGCCTGCCGATCGACAGCCCGTACGAGGCGCCCAAGGCCCTGCTGCTGGGCGCCGTCGCCGACGCCAACCGGTGCCGCGTCGCCTGGAGCAGGTCGCTCGGTTTCGGGACCGTGCTGGGCTTCCCCGCCGACCTGGACGCCGTCGAGCTGCTGTTCACGTCCCTCCTGGCGCAGGCGACGTCGGCGCTGGTCCACGAGGACGGCGACCGCTCCCGCACCCGCGCCTTCCGCCGGTCGTTCCTGGCGTCCTACGCCGTCCGGATCGGCGAACGCCTCGCCGAGGCCGCCGAGGCGGCCGAGCACCAGGCCGCGGCCGAGGCGCCGGGCACGGACCTCCTCCCGGTCCTCGCCGCCCGCGACCGGGCCGTCGACGACGCGATGACCGCGATGTTCCCGCGGCTCACCGGCCATCGGATGAGCGTCAGCGACCGGGCGGGCTGGCTGTCCGGCCAGGCCGCCGCCGACCAGGCCGACCTCAGTGCCCGCAGACCGGTCCGATGACCGTGTCATTTATCGGCACATCTGATCACGATGTGCGACGATCAGCGCTATGGGACTCGATGTCTATGCGGTCCGCCCGGGAGACCCGGCGGTGAAAGGCCACGACACGCTGCAGACGCCCGTGACGTGGGAGTGGGAGGGGCCTGCGGACCTCGATCCGTTCGAGGACGTCCCCCGGGACTTCCCCGAGGGCCTGTTCTGGCCCTCCGACGGCGACTTCACCGGGTTCCGCGGCCAGGTCTACCGGGAGTGGATCAACCGCACGCTCGGGTTTAACCTGTACGAACTGCTCGACCCGGCGCAGGTCCGCGAGCTCGCCGACCGTCTCGACCACTGGCTGGCCGACCTCCGCACCTCCGGCGTCGACAAGGTCCAGCTCGATGACGACACCACCGTCCCGTTGAGCGGCATCGAGGCGCTCGCCCAGTTCCTCCACGCCACCGCCGCCCAGGACCTCTGGCTCTTCCCGGACTCCTGACCGGACCGGCGCTCCATCACTGCTCCTAGTCCTCGATCCTGATACCGAACGCGGACGCCAGAGCCCACACGAGGCTCTGCGCGTCGGCGGACGACACGGTCGCACCGCGAAGACTCTCGACCCCGCCCACGCCTGACAGATCGCAATCCTTGAACCGGGCGTCGATGACCTTCGCCTGAGAGAACTGGGTGCCGGTCAGGCGGCAGTTCTCGAAGAGGACGCCGTTGAGAGTGGCGGCCTGGAAGCTGGCCTCCGTTAGGTCGCAGTCGCGGAAGATCACATCCCGCAGTGTCGACATCCGGAACCGGGCGAGGTTGGCGCGGCAGTCGGTGAACACCATGTCGCGCAGGCTGCAGTCGATCCATGCCAGACCGGTGAGCCTGGAGTTCGCCAGGCGGGTGGTGAACATTCGGCCATCGATGATCTGCAGGTTGGCCAGATCGGAGCGGGTCATCTCGACGTCCTCGAGCCTGGCACGAGGCAGAACCACACCGGGGATCTGAGCATCGGCGAACCGGCACCGGTTCACCTCAACGTCCTCGGCCTGCGTCCCGGCCCAGCCTCCGTCGTACAACTCCAGGGACAACAGCACCTGGTCGTCTCCGAGCGGTTGGTCAGGTACGGCGACGCGTGTCAGCCGGCTCGGGAGCCTGGGAGCGGCCGGCTCGCGAAGCCGAGTCGGAGGACGGGAGTTCGGCATCGCCCGAGCGTACCGACGAACGTCGTCCCCGACGCGGACCGGCGTCCGCTCCGCCCAGGCGACCCCGGAGTGCGGTGCCCCGGGCCTGTCGGTGCCGGCTGCGAGGATGCCGGTCATGGGCGACGACACCGCTGCCATCGCGGAGTATTGGGACGCGGCCGCACCGACCTTCGACGACGAGCCGGATCACGGGCTGAGGGACGAACGGACCCGTACGGCGTGGATGCGGCTCCTGCGCACGTGGATGCCGCCCTGCCCGGTCGACGTCCTCGACGTCGGGTGTGGGACCGGCTCACTGTCCCTGCTGCTGGCGCAGACCGGGCATCGTGTAACAGGCGTGGACCTGGCATCCGGGATGGTCTCGCAAGCCCATGAGAAGCTGAAGGCCGCCGGCCTGCCGGGCCGGTTCCTGGTGGGCGACGCGGCCGCACCGCCGACCGGCGGCGAGGTCTTCGACGTCGTGCTGTCGCGCCACCTGGTGTGGACGCTGCCCGACCCCGAGGCCGCGCTGCGTGAATGGGTGAAACGGCTGCGGCCCGGTGGCCAGCTGGTACTGATCGAGGGCCGGTGGCGTGAGTCCGGGCAGCGTGGAACGCCGTACGTGAGCGGAGCGGAGTTCCTGCCGTGGAACGGCGGGATCGGCGCGCACGACCTGGCCGCCGCCGTACGCCCCCTCGTCGCCGACCTGCGAATCGAGCCTCTCAGCGCACACGCGGACCTGTGGGGCGCCCCGGTGACCGACGAGCGCTACGCCCTGATCGCCCGGCTCTCCGAAAGTCGTGTTTGACGAACCTCCGCGATACGTACGGCCATGTGATCGGCGTTGAGGGCTCGGTGAACCCCATGAGCACGGGCCTCTTACCGGGACGAACCACTCGCCAGCACGAACTTTCGCCGAGCGTTACGCCCGCCCCGAGCTGCATGGAGCCTGTCCCATCCGGGCCGCGGAGTCCTCTGCCGGATCGATCAGCCACTGTGACGTCGAAAGTGATGTGACAGGTCCGGCAAACCGGTCATCGATCCGTCACGGTCGACGGCAAGGTGACCACGACGACGGCACCGTGCCCACGGCGGCGAACGACTGCTCGATTTCGAGGCTCATGGGATCGGCATCGCCAGTTCGGCTGCGCGGCATCGGAACACTAACCGCCGCGGGTCGCGGTCGTAAATGATCGTCGACTCGGGGCCGAATCGCGCGATGGCGGCGTACTCGCGGCGGTACCAGCACCACATCACCAGCCACTGCGAGCACAGGTCCTGGACCTCGGCGAGCTGGGCCGGGGACGGGTCCGCCGGCTCAGGTCGGCGTGGCGGCGGCCAGGCGGATCGGTCGGGCTTGGTGATCAGGATCCCGAGGGAGGCGAGGAGCCGCCGGATCACGACGCCTCCCGAATCTCGGCCAGTTCGACGGTCGTCAGGATGACGCCGGGGGCGGTGATGAGGGCGTGCACGGTCTTGCCGTGATCGGTGTAGATGATCCATCGGGCGGCGGCGTGCTGGTCGACGATGGCCAGGCCGCGCCCGCGTTCGGCGAGCAGGCCGCCGTGCTGCTGGGCGGGCAGGGGCTCGGTGTCGGGGTCGCTGACGGCCAGGTGCGCGTACCGGTCGGTGACGGTCACCTCGACGCCGATCGGCCGGATGTCATCCGGCCAGGAGGGGTGCATGGCCTCGGCTGCGCGCACGGCGTTGGTCGTCAGCTCCGACGCCAGCAGCGCGACCTCGTACGGGTCGTAGGGGTGCCCGGCCACCGCGTCGGCGGCGAAGCGCCGGGCATCGCGTACGGCGTCGCGCCGGACATGGAGTGAAAGATACGCGGGCGCCGGGGCGGGGGGATATGGGGAGCGGTCGGCGATGACCGCGGGATCAGGTGTCACGGGAGATCAACTCTCCGTAGTCATGCCGGGGCGGGCAGGCCCGACGGGCTGAGTAGGTAGCCCTACACTGAACCTTAGGGCCTAAAGTTTCAAGCCCATTCCTTAAGCTTCATAGTTTGAGGCGTATGGCCGTTTCACGAGAGGGGGCGGAATGACGGTCGATACCATCGCCCCCATGCCAGAACGTCGCAGCCCGACTCTGCGCCGACGTCGCCTGTCCGCCGAGCTCAGACGCCTACGCGCAGAGAAAAGCCTGAGCGTCATCGAGGTCGCCGAGCAGGCGAACTGGTCCGAGGCGAAACAACGCTGGATCGAAGACGCTCAGTGGGTGCGGCCCAACCCGCGCGACGTTCAGGACCTGCTCGACATCTACGGCGTCACCGACACCCGCGAGCGCGAGGAACTCCTGCGCTGGGCGCGCGAAGGCCGCCAGAAAGGCTGGTGGCACGCCTACCGCGAGATGCTGTCCGAGCGGTACTCCACCTACATCGGTCTCGAGGCCGAAGCGGCCGAGGTGCTCACCTTCGAGCTGGCGGTCATCCCCGGCCTGGCGCAGACCGAGGCGTACGCCCGCGCTCTCATCAAGGAAGGGCCAGCTGAGATCGACAAGGCGGAGATCGAGAAACGCGTTGAGATTCGGGTCGAACGCCAGCAAATTCTGATCGCCGACGATCCAGTGAGCCTGCAGATGGTCATCGATGAGGCGGCTCTGCATCGACCGGTGGGCGGCCCGAAGGTCATGCGTGAGCAGATCCAGCGGCTGATCGAGCTGGCGAACCTCCCGCACGTGATCGTCCAGCTCCTGCCGTACGACGCCGGCCCGCACCCGGGCACCGGGGGACCTTTCACGATCCTGTCCTTCGAGGGCGATCCCGCCGCCGTCTACGTCCCGACGATCGCGGGCGAGCTTCTCATCGAGGAAGCAAAGGACGTGAAGCGGTACGAACGTGTCTTCCGTCGTCTCATCGGGAAGGCTCTGAGCCCAGAGGCTACGATCTCGAAGCTGGCCACCGAGGTAGCCGGAACCTGACCGCCCACTACTAGAGAACGTGCGCCCATGGACTCACCCCGAGACGTGACCCACGAGATCGACTGGCGCAAGGCGTTGCGCTCGCAGCAGCAAGACGCCTGCGTCGAAGTCGCCGTCGTCAACAGCTGAGCAGCGAGGAAGCCCCCGCGCCGTCGGCCGGGGGCTCTCTGCGGCCTAACTCGACTCACCGACGAAGGCATGTCGCCCCTGCAGGATCGATGTCACGATGCGATCCCTGGCGAATACTGCGTTCTAGCAGCAGCATCCGCCAGTGATCAGCACGACTGGATGACGGGGAGCCTGCACGCGATTTCGCGTCGAGCGGGGAGGGCTCCGGGGCTATTCGTCTGTCAGGTCGTGGCGGAGGCGGGTGACCAGCGCCTGCAGCCGCTGGCGCATGTCGCTCGGTTCGAGCGTGGGGCTGATCGTGCCGTGAGTGGGCACGACCCGCGTGAACGCGTGGCGGCTGAGCCGTTCGAGTGAGTCGACCTGGACGGTCCATGAGTACCAGCACATGTACGGCTCCGCGCCGAGATCATGTTGGATCCAACCACGCAGTGCCGCGGTGAACCGTGGCGAATCGATGAGCACGTTTCCGGCGGCGCCCTGCACGACGAAGGCGTTGCCGCCTGCGTTCTCCGGCCGCGCTTTCGGGGTGACGCCGGTCGCCGCGAGCCATGACGACCGACCTAGGGCCTGTCTCAAAGGCAGGCCGGCCATTCATTGCTAGCGGCGTCCGCCGTACTCGCGTTCGATGCCGTCCAGGATCCAGGTAAGGCCCTGCTGGAAGTCCTCCTGGGCGTGGATCCCCGCATCGAGCACCGGCTTCAGGTGCGGGAACCGCCCGTCGGCCAGGAGGCTTCGCACATAGGGCTGTTCCTCGATGCCGCCCAGGGCGCCCGTTTCGCCTTCCGGGCTGTGGTGCGCGCGGAGCGTATAGCCGAGCATGTAATGGTCGATGGCCGTCACGATGGCCAGCATCTCGCGCGGATCGTCGGTGAGCCGACTCGCGGCCGCGAAGACCTGCTCGGCGTGCATAAGCCCGTTGGGCCCGACCCGTGGCGAACGCCCCACGAGTTGGAACAGCCACGGGTGCCGCAGTCCGGTCTCCCGTTCCTTGTCGGCGATCCGCCGGAGCGCCTCGCGCCAGTCGGCGGGCAACTCTCCCTCGATCAGCACCTCGGCGGCCACCTCGTCGTGCATGAGGTCGAGGAGGTCCTCCTTGGCGTCGATGTGCGTGTAGAGGCTCATGGCACGCACGCCGAGCTCGCTCGCGATGCGCCGGATCGAGACGGCGTCCAGTCCCTCGGCGTCGGCGATCGCGATGGCGGCAGCCACGATCGCCTCCCGGCTGAGCTTGGGCCGGCGCCCACCGCGAGGGCGGGACCACACCGGCTCGGTGGCGCGTTTGCGGTCGCCGGCGCGCTGGTAGCGCTCGGGTGTCCCGGACGGCCGGTCCCCATCGATGGTCATACCCGAATCCTACCCGTACATCGTACGGCGCTACCGAGACGGTGTACGTATTGAGCGATACGCTGTACGGTCTTAGCGATACAGCGTACGGAAACCTCACCGAGAGAAGACCGGATGACCACCGCACCCACCCGCGAACCCGCCGCCGACCGGCGCGGCATCGATCCCGAGCTGCGTCGGCTGGCGATCGTCGTGCTGCTCGGGACGATCATGACGATCCTCGACACCACGATCGTGAACGTCGCCGTCACCACCCTCGGCAAGGACTTCGACGCCTCGTTGTCGTCGATCCAGTGGGTGATGACCGGCTACACGCTGGCCCTGTCCATGGCCATTCCACTCACCGGCTGGTCGGTCCGCCGCTTCGGCGCGCGCACGATGTGGCTGACCTCGCTCGTGCTGTTCATCTCCGGCTCGCTGCTGTGCGGACTGGCCTGGTCGGTACCCGCCCTGATCGCCTTCCGGATCCTGCAGGGCGTCGGCGGCGGCATGCTGATGCCGATCGGCCAGACCGTACTGGCCCGGGCCGCCGGGCCCGATCGGATGGGCCGGGTGATGACCATCGTCTCGGTGCCGGCCATGCTCGCGCCCGTGCTCGGCCCGCTGCTCGGCGGCGTGATCCTCGACAGCGTCAGCTGGCGCTGGCTGTTCTTCATCAACATCCCGTTCTGCGCGCTGGCGCTCGCCGCCGCGCTGCGCATGATGCCCCGCGACACCGAGCGCGACCCGGGCGCGCCGCTGGACCTCGTCGGCATGCTGCTGCTGTCCCCCGGCCTGGCCGCGCTGGTGTACGGCCTGGCCGAGACCGGCAAGGGCGCGGGGCTGTCGAACCCCCGCTTCCTGACCGGTGTCGTGGCCGGCATCATGCTGGTCGCGGCGTTCGTGGCGCACGCGCTGCGCAAGGGGGCGGGAGCGCTGATCGATGTGCGGCTGCTGCGCGACCGCTCGTTCGCCGCCGCGACCGGCGGGCTGTTCGTCTACTGCGTTCCGATGTTCGGCCTGACGGTGCTACTGCCGCTGTTCTCCCAGGTCGTGCGGGGTGAGTCACCGATGGACGCGGGATGGCTGATCTCCCCGCTCGGCCTCGGCGCGATGATCACGATGACGGTGGCGGGGAGGATGACCGACCGGTACGGGGCGCGATGGATCGCGACCGCCGGGGTGGCGCTGGTGCTGGCCGGGACGCTGGTCCTGACCCGGATCGACCCGTCCACCGGCCATCCGACACTGATGGCCCTGATACTGGTGATCGGCCTGGGGCACGGCGCCGTGTCCCCGGTCCTGATGGCGGCCGCCTACCAGGGGATCCCGCGTGAGTCGGTGCCCGCCGCGACGACCGGCGCCAGCATCCTCATCCGGGTCGGCAGCTCGTTCGGCACCGCGATCCTCACGATCCTCCTCCAGATCATGATCCGCGCCGAGGTGCCGGGCGCGACCGGCAACCTCAAGGACGCCGTGACCCACCGCACCGCGCAGACGCCCGCGCAGCTCACCTCGGCGTTCACGGACACGTTCTGGTGGGCGGCGGCGCTCCTGGCGGTCACGCTGGTCCCCGTGCTGCTGGTTCCGCGCAGGCGCGGCGCCGCATGAACCGTCGGGATCAGCAGGTGTGATGTTCGATGGAGGCAAGGGCACGATCGGCGACCTGGAGGACCCAGAAGCCGCCCTTCGGGAGCTTGGGATCCTCCGGGGGCCGGGCGCCGAGTTCCTCACAGGCCCGGGTGATCAGGTCGGGCACGAGTTCCCCGTGGGTGCAGATCACCACGGGGACGCCGTCGGCGAGGAGTTCGGCGAGGCGGTCGCCCGGGGCCTTGGCGGTGCCGACGGTGACGGCCCAGTCGGTGCGGACGTCCGCGGCGGTCCGGGCGGCGTAGGGCAGGACCGTCTCGAGGCAGCGGGCCGTCGCCGAGCTGATCACCCGCGCCGGGCCGTAACAGACGAGCACGTCGTCGAGCCGCTGGGCCTGCGCGCGTCCCTCCTGGTCGAGGGGGCGCAGCAGGTCGTCGTCCTCCCAGTCCCGCTTCTGCCCGGCGGCGGCGTGCCGGAGGACGATGTACGGCGTGGTGCGCAAGGGACCGGCGGCGAACTCTCGCAGCACGTCGCGGTCGTGGTCGTGGCTGAGACACCGCTCCGCCTCGGCGATCGGCAGCCACTCGATCCGGTCGACCTCTTCACTCGGGACGAACCGGGCCTCCTCCCCGGTCGCCGCCCAGTAGTCGACCCGCTTCGGGCGGCCTCGCACCGCATAGCGGACCGTGCGCAGCCGGCGGCCGAGCACCGGCCAGACGCCGGTCTCCTCCCAGACCTCGCGGGCGGCGGCGCGTACGACGTGCTCGTCGCGGTCGACCTTGCCCTTCGGGAAGGACCAGTCGTCGTACCGGGGGCGGTGGATCAGTGCGACGAGCGGCCGGCCGTCCGGGCCGGGCCGCCACAGGACCGCGCCGGCGGCGCGGATCGTCCCCGGGGGATCAGGATTCAACGGTCCTCCAGCGGCGTGCCCGCATCAGGTTGGTCTGCACGTCGATGTCTCCCCCGTGGCGGGTCCAGACGCCGCTCTCGCCGAGGATCCAGCACTTGGTGTTCGGGCCCATCGCGAGGTCGAAGCGGCCGACGAGGTCCGCGCAGTGGGCCGGGTCGGTGACGCGCACGAGCGTCTCGACCCGGCGGTCCAGGTTGCGGTGCATGAGGTCGGCGCTGCCGATCCAGACCTCGTGCTCGCCGCCGTTCTCGAAGGCGTACACCCGGGAGTGCTCGAGGAACCGGCCGAGGATGCTGCGGACCTGGATCGTCTCCGACATGCCGGGCACACCGGGGCGGAGCGCGCAGATGCCGCGGACCCACACGTCGATCGGGACGCCCTCCTGCGACGCCCGGTAGAGGGCGTCGATGAGCACCTCGTCGACCAGGGCGTTGCACTTGAATCGGATGCGCGCGGGCCGGCCCTGCTCGTGGTGCTCGATCTCCCGCTCGATGCGCTCGACCAGCCCGGCCCGCAGGGAGTCGGGGGCGACCAGGAGCCGCCGGTAGTCGGTGTCCCGCGAGTAGCCGGTCAGGTGGTTGAACAGGGCGCTGACGTCCTGCCCGACCTCGGGGTCGGCGGTCAGCAGGCCGTAGTCCTCGTAGATCCGGGCCGTCTTGGGGTTGTAGTTGCCGGTGCCGATGTGGCAGTAGCGGCGCAGCGAGCCGTCGGACTCCTGCCGGACGACCAGCGCGACCTTGCAGTGGGTCTTGAGGCCGACGAAGCCGTACACCACGTGACAGCCGGCGCGCTCCAGCTTGCGCGCCCAGGTGATGTTCGCCTGCTCGTCGAACCGCGCCTTGATCTCGACGACCACGACGACCTGCTTACCCGCCTCGGCGGCGTCGATGAGGGCGTCGATGATCGGCGAGTCACCGCTCGTGCGGTACAGCGTCTGCTTGATCGCCAGGACCTGCGGGTCGGCGGCGGCGTCCTCGATGAGGCGCTCGACGCTCGTGGTGAAGGAGTCGTACGGGTGCTGGACGAGGACGTCGTGGTCGCGCAGGGTGGCGAAGATGTCGGTGTCGTGCGGCAGCGCCGCCTCGGACGGGACGAACGGCGGGTACTTCAGCTCGCTGCGGTCCAGGTCCGCGATGGCGGACATGCCACCGAGGTCGAGCGGGCCGGGCACGCGGTACACAGCGCGCTCGTCGACCTCCAGCTCGGTCATCAGCAGGTCGAGGACCTCCGGGGTGATCGACTCCTCGACCTCCAGGCGTACGACGGGCCCGAACCTGCGGCGCAGCAGCTCGCGTTCGAGGGCCTGCAGGAGGTCCTCGGCGATGTCCTCGTCGACCTCCAGGTCCTGGTTGCGGGTGACCCGGAAGGCGTGGTGCTCGAGGATCTCGGTCCCGGTGAACAGCGCCGGCAGGTTCTCGGCGATCACGTCCTCCAGCGGCACGAACCGCGACGGCGACGCCTCCAGGAACCGCGGCAGCAGCGGCGGGACCTTGACGCGCGCGAACATGGTCGTGCCGATCTCCGGATCGCGGACCAGCACCGCCAGGTTGAGGGACTGCCCGGAGATGTACGGGAAGGGGTGCGCCGGGTCGACCACCAGGGGCGTCAGCACGGGGTAGATCTGCCGCCGGAACAGGCGGTTCAGGCTCTCCTTCTCGGTGTCGGCCAGCTCGTCCCAGCGCAGGACCTCGATCCCCTCCTTGGCGAGGGCCGGCAGGATCTCCTCGCGGAAGAGGGCGGCGTGCTCGAGCATCAGCTCGCGCGCGACCTCGGAGGTGTGCGCGAGCACCTCGCGGGGCTGGCGGCCGCTGGCGCTCTGCACGGCGATTCCGGTGGCCATGCGCCGGGTCAGCCCGGCGACCCGCACCATGAAGAACTCGTCCAGGTTGGTCGCGAAGATCGACAGGAACCGTACGCGCTCGAGCAGCGGCAGCGACGGGTCGGCGGCCAGGTCCAGGACGCGCTGGTTGAACCGGAGCCAGCTCTCTTCTCGATCAAGAAACCGATCCTCCGGCAGCCCGTCCGCGGAACGAGCAAAATGCCCTGGTTCAACACTCATGAGGTATATGGTCCCCATTTTTGGTGAACGGAAAGCGAACGAGATGTTGCCGGTCCGATTTCCCCCGTCACCCCGCTGACCGGCAAAGACCCGGCCAGGTCGGTGACGCGCGTCAGGCCTCCTCGGCGGGTTCCCGGCCGATACGACCGGCCAGTCCGGCGGCGGTCAGAGTGAGATGCCGGGCCAGCACCTCGGCCGCGGTGTCGGCGTCGCGGGCCAGCGCCGCCTCCTCCAGCCGGCGGTGCTCGGCGATCCCGTCCCGGTCGGGGTTGCGCTGCGCCGACCAGCGGCGCGCCAACTCGCTCGCGGTCCACATCCGGTCGAAGGTCTCCAGCAGGACGGGGTTGCCGCACCCCTCCAGCAGGGTGCGGTGGAAGAGCCGGTGGGCCTCGGACCAGGCGCTGGTGTAGTACTCGCCCTCCTCCGGCGCGTACTCCGGGGTACGGACCAGGCGGTGGTGGGCGGCTCGTACGCGGGCCTCCCAGTCGACGTCACCGCGCTCGATGGACATGCGCAGCACGACCGGTTCGATGGTCCGGCGGGCCTCCGCGATCTCCTGCCAGCGGCGGTCGGAGAAGGCGGGAACGGCGAACCCGCGGTTGGGCAGCCGGTCGGCGAGCCCCTCGCCGACCACCCGCACGAGCGCCTCGCGCACGATGGCCAGGCTCACGCCCTGTTCCTTGGCGAGGTCCTGCGGTTTGAGGGCGTCACCGGGGGCGTAGTCCCCGCGCATGATCGCGTCCCGCAGGTGTTCGTAGACCTGCTCGGAGAGCATCTGCTTCCCCGGCGAGGGCGGGGTCTGGGTCGTCTGGCTCATGCCTGCAGGATAGACGATCGGATAGATAATCGATTATTCGTGCTATCGTCGATTCATCGATCGTCTCCAGCACAGCCGGAAAGGCAGGACGCGATGAGCGTCAACGACCCCTTCGCCCGCCTCCCCGAGGCGGCCTCCTTCACCGTCACCAGCACCAACGTCACGGACGGCGCCGCCTGGTCGCCCGAGCAGTGGTCCTCCGGCGTCCCCGGCGGGAAGGACGTCTCCCCGCACCTGTCCTGGAGCGGCGCTCCGGAAGGCACCAAGAGCTACGCCGTCACCGTCTACGACCCCGACGCCCCCACCGGGTCCGGGTTCTGGCACTGGGCGGTCGCCGACATCCCCGCCACCGTCACCGAACTGCCCGAGGGCGCCGGCGACGACACCGGCTCGGGCCTACCCGAAGGCGCCTTCCAACTGCCCAACGACGCCCGCGTGGCCCGCTACATCGGCGCCGCCCCGCCGGCCGGGCACGGCCCGCACCGCTACTTCCTCGTGGTGCACGCCCTCGACGTCGAGTCCATCGGCGTTCCGGCCGACGCCACGCCGGCCCTCCTCGGCTTCACCATGGCCGGTCACATCCTCGGCCGCGCGGTCCTGACCGCCACCGCCGAAACCCCCGCCTGAGATCAGAACGAGGATGGCCCTCGACCACGATCGTGGTCGAGGGCCATCCTCGTTGCGGCGACCGCCGCTCGGCGTCGCTAGCGGGCGCGGCGGACGACGTACGGCTGGATGACGCCGAGGCCGCGGGCCGGGCGGCGGCCGATGCGGACCAGTTCGTACGCGCCGTCGTCGCGCAGGCCGTCCGCCAGACCGGCGTCGGCCAGGACGGTGCCGGGCCGGGCGATCGAGGTGAGCCGGCTGGCGAGGTTCACGGTCGTGCCGAACACGTCGCCCATCAGCGAGAGCACCAGGCCGTACGCCATGCCGACCCGCACGTCCATATCGCCCCCGGCGCGTACCGCCTCGGCGATGCGCAGCCCGATCTCCGCGCCCAGCGTGGGGGTGTCGGCGGTGTAGAGGACCTCGTCGCCCAGGGTCTTGACGATCCGGCCGCCGTGCTCGGCCACGACGTCGGAGGCGGTCTCCTCGAAGCGTTCGACCAGCTCGGCCAGCTCCAGCTCGCCGAGGTTCCGGCTGGTCGCGGTGAACCCCACGATGTCGGCGAAGCCCACCGCGACCCGGAGGCGTCCCGGCACGGCGTCCTCCGCCGCCGACGCGGTCAGCGCGCGGGTGCCGGCGGCGGCGAGCTGCCGTCGCCACGCGTGGACGAGGAGCGGTTCCAGCGCTGCGACGTGGCTCTCGGCGTGGTCCACGATGAGACGGACGACGTCCGGCGAGGGCGGCTGCAGGGGGTCGGCGAGCGCGCCGACGATGATGTCGACCTGCCACTCGGCGAGCCGCGCCATCGTCTGGCCGACGGCGCGGACCATCCGCAGGACCATCTCCGCGTCCAGCACGCCCTCGCCGAGGATGTCCTTGATCCGGACGAGCGCGTCGAGGTCGCCCTCGGTGAAGGCGACCGTGTCGTCGGCGAGGTGCGGGAAGCCGAAGGCCCGCCACAGCCGCTGGGTGAACTCCTGCGACACCCCGGCGCGTTCGATCGCGTCGACCCGGGTGAACCTCAGCTCGCCGCCGAGGAGGAGCTCCTCGATCTCCCTGGGCTCCGGCGCGTCGCTCATCTACGGCTTGACGCCGTCGCCGTCGGTCAGCTCCTCGACGATCCGGTAGAGCTGGTTCTGGGCGTACTCGACGCGGGGGATGTTCTTCAGGACGAGCTGGCCGTGCTCACCGCCCGACTCGACGATCAGCGTGCCGGTGCCCAGCATCCGCTGGATGAGGTTGTGCTCGAACGACACGTCGTTGACCCGGGTGAGCGGGATGTCACGCCCGGAGCGGGACAGGATGCCGTGCCGCAGCACGAACCGCCGATTCGTGAGCGTGTAGGAGGTGGTCACCCAGCGCAGGAAGGGGACCAGCCCGAAGACGAGGATCACGACGACCGCGACCGCCGCGATGATCAGGCGGATGATCGTCTGTGCGCCGCCGCCCGGGATGAAGAAGATGGCGACCGCGGCCACGACCACCGTCACGACCGACCAGAAGATCGTGCCGACCAGTGTCGACCAGTGCGGGTGGAACTCGAGGACGATCTCCTCGTCCCCGCCCAACGAGCTCTTCGCAAGACCCATGGCCGCAATCCTGACAGAAACCGACGGTCTACGACGATCAGAGTGCTGATCAGGTTACGAAGTGCATGACGATGACGATGAGGGCGATGAGCCACACCCCGCCGCCGCCGACCAGACCGCCGGTCGCGGTGTCGACGGCGTACTCGCGCTCCTCGTGCGACGTACGGAGCCGGATCCAGCCGCCCGCCGCGAGCTGCCCGAGCCAGGGCGCCGCCAGCACCGGCCCGTACACCAGGACCAGCCGCACCTGCCCCAGGCCGCGCAGGCTCTCGGCGAGCTCGAAGCCGACGGCGGTGACGACCACGGCCACCACGAAGCCCAGCACCGCCATCTGGATGTAGCGGCCGGTGAGGGGATAGTGCACCGGCTCGCGCACGCGCCGGTGCGCCTCCCCCACCAGCTCGGCGGCGGCCTGGTCGGGCCGTACGTCGTCGGCGGGCTCCGGAAGCGGGCCGACCGTGTGCGATCCGAAGCGGGTGGTCAGCTCCCGCCAGACGCCGGCGGCCCGCTCCTCCAGACCGTCGAGGCGCGCCCACTCCTGTTCGACGGAGGCGTACGCCGCCGTCCGCCGCTCCTCGGCCTCCGCCAGGCCGCGCCGGGCCCCCTCCGCGGCCAGCAGCCTCCGGCCGGCCTCGGCCGCGTACTCCTTGTACGCGCGCCGTGCCGCCTGCGGGTCCGTCATCAGCCCTCCGCCCTCACCCGGCACCGTCCCCGGACTCGCTCATCACCTCGAACGGGATGATCGGCTGGGGCGGCACGCCGGTGCGCTGGTCATGGAACAGCGCCCGCCGGTGACGCGGGCTCCAGCTCAGCAGCTGACCGCCCGGCAGCGGCGACAGCTCACTGTCCCGTACGTCCAGGGCGACCCACGCGTCCATGTTGCGGACCGACCCGACGCGCTCGACGACGTCGGCCTTGAGCCGGTCCGTCGTCCGCCACCAGCCGAGCACGTGCATCCGGCGTTCCGGGCCGTGCTCGACGAGGCGGCGGATCGCCCGGCGCAGGTCGTCCGAGCGACCGGTCCCGGCGTCCACCGCGAACAGCGCGAGGTACTCGGGCACGTCCCGGTCGGCGGGCTCGGGCAGGTCGCCGCCGAGCGTCACCTCGTGGCCGTCGTCGGCCAGCCGCCGGGCCAGCAGCCCGACCCGTGGCTCGAGCTGCCCGTCCAGCGCGTACAGCCGGAAGACCGCCGACCCGGGCGCGTGCCCGCGGGACAGCGACAGCACCGCCGAGGCCAGCACGTCGTACGCCTCGTCGGCACGGGTGCCGACCACCGCGAGGTTGCGGCCGGGCGCGCGGTCGAAGCGCACGGTCGCCGGGCTGCCGGCCAGGTCGATGAGCTGGCCGACCGCGCTCTCGCCCGGCGGCAGGACCGGCGCGGTCATCAGCTCGGGCACGTGCGCGCCGTCGAAGATGCGGGGCGGCGCGAGGTGCTCGGGGCGGCGCTGCCACAGCTCCCGCTGCAGCGCGTCGAACGTGCCCGCGACGCCGGCGTCCGGCAGCCGGGCGATGCGGTTGGCCTGCCGCGCGCCCGACTCGGCGTTCACGACCGCGCAGAAGCGCGCGACCTGCGACGCGGCGAAGTTGTCGTCGGCGAGGATGCGGCGCGCCTTGGGCAGCGCGATCCGCAGCGTGAACTGGTCGAGGATGGCCCCGCGTCCCCACAGCGACTGCACACCGCTGACGTTCTGGCTGGCCAGGACGAGGTGGATGCCCTGGGACCGGCCCCGGCGGGCCAGGTCGTTGAGGAGGTACAGCGACTCGTCGGTGATCTTGTCCTGCTGCTGGATCAGCACCTGGAACTCGTCGATCACCGCGACGATGCGCGGCCAGTGCCCGTCCGGGTCGACGGCCCGCAGCTCCTCCAGCTTGGTGACCTCGTGCTCGCGGGCGGCGGCGCCCCGGCGCTCGAGCTCGCGGGCCAGGAAGCGCAGCAGCGCCAGGCCGAACTCCCGGTCGTTGTTGATGTTCACGCCGATGAGCCGGGCGTGCGGCAGCCACGTCTTGTCGGTACGGCCGCTGGCCAGGCGGGCGAACGACACGCCCTCCTTGAAATCCAGCAGGTAGAACTCCAGCTCGTCGGGTGAGTACCGCGCGGCCATCGACCCGATCATGGCGTAGAGGAAGTTCGTCTTGCCGGAGCCGGGCGGACCGCCGACGAGCGCGTGCACCGGGTCGTCGCCGAGGAAGACCTCCACCGGCTCGTACCGGTCGACGTCCTCGCCGATCGGGGCGCGCACGCCGGCCGCCGACGACTCGCTCCACATCCGGTGCGGGACGAGCTCGGCGAAGCGCGGCGGGTCGCGTTCGATGCCCGCCCAGCGGGCGGCGCGCTCGCACACCGCGCGGACCAGCTCGGGCGGCGGCGGCTCGACCGTCACCTCCAGCTCGCCGGTCATCGAGGTGGTGACGCGGCCGTCCGCCGTGATGTCGACCGCCTCGATGCCCGGCGCGTCCTCGACCGGCACGTCGCGGCAGATCACGTGGATGCCGCAGGCCGCGCCGGCGTGCATCACGCTGGTCAGGTGGGCGACCTCGTCGTCGCGGAGGCCGCGCACCGGGCTCTGCACGATCACGACCTGCCACGGCTCGGGCCGCCGGCCGGTGGCCGCGGCCAGCTCCGCGAGCGAGGAGTGCCCGCCGCCGAGCACGTCGCGCTGGATGCGCCGGATGTCGCGGTCCAGCGAGCCGAGGAGGTCCTTGAACTCTTCGACGCCGTACACGGTGAGCAGCCCCGGCCGGGACAGCGCGTGGAAGCCGCCGAGCCCCGCCCCGAGGCGCCGCGGGTCGTACAGGCTCACCCGTACGGAGCCGGGCCGCGTCGTGGCGACGATCCGGACGAGCAGCGCGTCGACGACGGCGTCGGCGACCGGCGTCTGGCCCCCGGTGATCCTCAGGTGGCCGGAGTCCAGCAGCGGGACGAGGGCGGGAACCTCACCGGCGGCCGTGCCGACGCGGTACAGGCACGGCCCGGAGTCGGCCGGCTCCGGCTCGGCCGGCCAGTCGGTCCAGGGCGCGGACGCGGCGCCGGGCGCGGCCTCGGCGGCCAGCTCCCGCCAGCCGGCGACCGCCATCGCGGTCTCCGGGCCGCTGGTCGCCGCGACGTCCCGGCGGCTCTGCTCGACCGCGGCCTCGGCCTGGGCGATCTCTTCGTCGAGCCTGCTCCTGCGGGCGCGGATGGCACCACGCGCCTGCCGGATGTCCTTGCGCACGGCGGCAACGAGATCGCCGGGCTTGAGCGTCATGTGGGGGTTCCTGCGGCTTTCACGCAGAGGGCGGTGGGCGATGGACCTCGGTCGGGGACGTGCTGGTGTGCGGTCGCCTCAGAGCCCCTCTGCGTAGGCGTTCGCCTCTTCGATCGCGGCGGCGATCTGCTTCTGGCACTCCTCGATGCTCTCGACCGCCTGCCCCATCGCGCCCAGCGCACCGCTCAGGGCATCGTGCTCGCTCCCCTGCGCCACGGCGATGAGGTACTGCAGCGCCGACTCGGCTCGGCCGCCCGCCTGGACGAGCAGCTGCACGGCCTGCTCGGCCTCTTCGCCGGCCTGGGCGATGGCGCCCTTGAGCTCAGCCACACTGGCCATGCAACGACCTCCGGAGGATGGGGATAGCCCAATTAAACCGGCGTGTCGCGGACCGGTCCAGTTGAGTCGGGCTCACAGAGTGTCCGGTGGATCACCGGACGGCCCTAGTTGTACTGACCGCGGACGTGGACGACGTCGCCGGCGCTGAGCGCGTGGTCGCCGTCGGCCGCGCGGACGACCAGGCACCCGTTCTCGTCGACGTCCACGGCCTCCCCGGTCAGGACGCCGTCCGGCGCGCCCGGGGCGCCGCCGGGCAGCTGCACGCGCACCTGACGGCCGAGCGTCGCGCACACCTCGCGGTACGCGTCCCGCAGCGTCCCCTCGGCCCACTCCCCGCAGAACTCGAGGTACCGGCCCGCCAGCTCGCGCAGGATCGCGCGAAGCACCGGGTCGCGGTCGGCGGGGGCGTCCTCCAACGTGAGCGAGGTCGCGGTGGGCACCGGCAGCTCGTCGGCGCGCAGGCTGACGTTCAGCCCGACGCCGAGCACGACGGCGTCGCCCGCGCGCTCGGCGAGGATCCCGGCGAGCTTGCGGCCGTGGATCAGCACGTCGTTCGGCCACTTCAGCGCCGCGTCGGCCATCCCGCCACGCGACGTTCCCTCGATCTCGGCGAACCCGCGCAGGGCGCGCACCACCGCCACGCCGGCCACGAGCGGCAGCCAGCCGAGCCGGGCGACCGGCACGGGAGGCCGCAGCAGCACCGAGAAGGCCAGCCCCGAACGCGGCGGGGCGGTCCACGCCCGGTCGAGGCGGCCGCGCCCGGCCGTCTGCGCCTCGGCGACGAGGACCAGGCCCTCCTCCGCGCCGGCACGGGCCTGCTCCGCCAGGTCGGCGTTGGTCGAGCCGGTCTCGGCGACCACCCGGATCCGCCGCCACAGCCCGTCGGGATGGACGAGCGCGCGGTTCAGCGCCCGCTCGTTCAGCGGCGGACGATCCAGATCGGTGTACGGCGAAGGGCTCACCTGCCCAGCCTAGGGGGCCGGCGCCGTACCGGAGAGGGCGCGGTGGTCCTCGGCCCCGCAACGCGAAAGGAGGGCCTGGCTGCTGTTGCCAGACCCTCCTCCTGGGTGCGAAGCGACCCTTACGAAGATCGCCTGTTGCGTACCGGCCGGATCCGCCGTGGGGCCCCCTCCCCGGGAACGTAGACCTTGCGGGGAGCGGGGGTGAAGGCCTCGCCCTTGGTGAGGCTGCCGCCGTCCTCGACGGAGACCTGCTGGTCGGAGGCATCGCCGATGGTGAGCTTGCCGCCGGAGCGGGCCTCGACGCGGCTCTCTTCGGAGGCCTCGCCGAGGGTGAGCCTGCCGCCGTACCAGACCTCGGCCTTGCTCTGGTCGAGGGCCTCGCTGAGGGCGGCCGTGGCGCCCTCGCCGACCCAGACCTGGCTCTGGTCGAGGGCCTCGCTGAGGGCGGCCGTGGCGCCCTTGCCGACCCAGACCTGGCTCTGTCCGGTGGCCCTGCCGATGGTGACAATGCCACTGTATTGGGCGGTGACGCGGCCTTCGCCGGATACCTCGGTGATGCTGGCCGTGCCGCCGTGGTGGAGGACGACGTGGCTCTGGCCGGAGACCGTGCCGATGCCGGCCGTGCCGCCGTGGTAGAGGACGACGTGGCTCCGGTCGGCGACCGTGCCGATGGTGGCCATGCCGTCGTCGCCGTCGGGCTTGTAGCTGTACGTGATGAGGACACAGCCGTTTTCGGAGACCTCGCCGATGGTGGCCCTGCCGTCGCTGTGAACGACGACGTTGCCCTCGTCGAAGTCCTCGTCGCGCGCGAGGCGGAGGAGGACGTCCTCGTCACTCGTGCCCGAAACCTTGTCGATGGTGGCCTTGCCGTTGAGGACGTCGACACGACCGGTGACGGTCTCGGCCCGGAGGGTACCGCCGTCGACCTCGACGTGGCCGGTGACGATCTCGGTTCGGAGGGTACCGCCGTCGACCTTGACGTGGCCGGTGACGGTCTCGGCCCGAAGTGTGCCGCCGGCCTTGACGGCGACACTGCCGGTGATCATCTTGAGCTTGACGTCCTCGCCGGCGAAGACGACGAGGTCATAGGTGGTGCGGGAGTCCATGGTGAAGCCCCTTGTCGTTATGGTCTCTGGTCTGTGTTGCACCGCGTTGAGCGACGGTGCCGGCAGGGTCTTGTGTCGCGCCGCCGGCTTGCGGCGCAACCCCTGAATCACACCGTGCGGCCTGCGGTTCCTCGCGCAACCATGAACCACGACGAGACCTGGACCGCCCCGGCCCAGGGGCCGGGAACGGCGCCGAGCCGTCAGTCCAGGGTGATGTCGAGGGTTCGGAGGCGGGCCGGGTCGGCGATGACGTCGATGGCGGTGATCGCGCTCCCGGCGAAGGCGAACCGGATGACCACCGAGAGCCGGCCGAGCGGCGCCATGACGAGGGCCGGGCCTCCGTCGACCAGGGCCAGGGCGGTGAAGCGGGCGCGGGGGGTCGCGGCGACGGCGCTTCGGGCGACGGCCAGGGCGCCTTGCAGGGTGAGGGGTCTGGCGGCGGCGGTGACCGCCGCGTCGGCGCGGAGCTCGACCTCGGGGTCGAGCAGGGTCAGCAGTGCCTCGAAGTCCCCGGTCCGCGTCGCCGCCAGGTAGGCCTCGACGGCGTGCCGCCGGCGGGCCGGATCCGCGGTCTGCGTCCCGGTACCGCGCACCTTGGCGCGGGCTCGGCTGGCGAGCTGCCGGACGGCGGCGGGGCTGCGCTCCATCATGTGCGCGATGTCGTCGAAGGCCACGTCGAACATGTCGTGCAGGACGAACGCGATCCGCTCCGCCGGGCTCAGCCGGTCGAGCACGACCAGCATCGCCAGCCCGACCGAGTCGGCCAGTTCGGCCTCCTCCTGCGGTATCCGGTCCTCGTCGGCCGCGCCGAGCCAGTCGGCGGTGAAGTTTTCCAGGGACTCCTCGCGCCGGGTCTGGCGCGCCCGGAGCAGGTTGAGGCAGACGCGGCTGACCACGGTCGTCAGCCAGGCCGCCAGGTTCTCGATCTGTGACAGGTCGGTCCGGTCGAACCGCAGCCAGGCCTCCTGGACCGCGTCGTCCGCCTCGGCGCCGGAGCCGAGCATCCGGTACGCGAGCGCCCGCAGCCGGGGCCGTTCTGCCTCGAACGTGTCGAGCGACAAAAAATCCTGGATCACCGTGTCACATTCCTGAGCCCGGCCGGGTCGTAGCCGTGTTGCACCGCAAATCTACACAGCAGGGAGATCAAGGGATGTCCAACACCATTCTGGTCACCGGCGGCACGGGGCTTCTCGGCTCGCAGGTGGTTCCGCTCCTCCGGCGGGCCGGGCACGAGGTCCGGGTGCTGAGCCGCCACGACCGGCAGCCGGGCGACGGCGTGGAGTACGTGGCCGTCGACCTGCTGACCGGGGACGGCCTCGACGAGGCGCTCGGCGGGGTGCGGATCGTGTTGCACCTGGCCGGCGGGCCCAAGGGCGACGATGTTGGCACCCGGAACCTGGTCCAGGCCGCCAAGCGTGCGGGCACCGTGGAACACCTGGTGCTCATCTCGGTCATCGGCGCGGACGCCGTGCCGATCGGCTACTTCGCCCGTAAGGCGGAGGCCGAGCGGATCGTGGCCGCCTCCGGCATCCCGTACACGATCCTGCGCGCCGCGCAGTTCCACGAGCTGGCGCTGAAGACGGTCCGGGCCATGGCGAAGGCGCCGGTCCTGCCGGCGCCCGGCGGGATCCGCTGGCAGCCGGTCGCCTCCGGCGAGGTGGCGGCCCGGCTGGCCGAGCTGACCCTGGGCACCCCGGCGGGCCGCGTCCCCGACCTGGCCGGACCGCGCGTCTACACCCTGGAGGAGCTGCAGCGCGGTTACCTGGCCGCCGTGGGCAAGCGCCGGATGCGGCTGCCGATCCGCGTCCCGGGCAAGGTCGGCAAGGCCTACCGGTCGGGGGCCAACCTCACCCTGGACGCGCCTACCGGCAGCGACACCTGGGAGCGGTTCCTGACCGCCCAGACCACCGGCGCGTGAGCAGCGAAGGGGGCCGTCAGCGGGGGGCCTTGCCGGAGATGCCGACGCCGAAGTCGAACTCGCGGTAGACGCGCGCCCAGAAGCCCTCCCGCAGCCAGTCGCGGGCCTCCTTGTAGGGGCGCAGCGAGTGGCCGAGCTCCTTCTCGCCCTCGATCAGCAACTCCTTGTCGATGACCGTGGGCAGGATCGGGCCGGGCAGCAGGTCGCGGATGTTGTCCCGGCCACGGGTGAGGATCCACTTGTGCGCGATGTGCTCGCCGATCTCCTCGACGCGGTCGCGGCTGGGGCCCAGTTTGGCGACCGGGCTCGGCTGCGCCGGGCGGACCGGCGGCGGGGCCGGCTTCGGCGGCCGGGCGCCGAAGACCGCGGTGGGCGACGGGATCGGCGGCGCGACGGGCGGCTCCGGGGCCGTCTCGCGGGAGGTGTCGAGCGTGAAGTACGGCTTGACGAAGTCGGCGTTCACCACGTCGACGGTGTCGGACTCCCAGATCAGCCGCTCGGCCTGGTTGGTGCCGTACGGCGGCTCGACGCCCCACAGGTGGATGAGGACCCCATAGGTCTGCGCGGCCTCCACGGCCGGGAGCATGTCCTCGTCGCCGGCCAGCAGGATGGCGTCGGTGACGGCGCCGTGCCGGGCGAGCGTTTCCAGGTCCTCGCGGATCTGGGCGTCGACGCCCTTCTGCTGGTTGTGCTTGTTGAGGTTGCCGAGCCGGAGCTTCACCTGGGGCAGCGGCGCGACGACCCGCTGGTCGATCGTCGGCACGCGGTCGCGAGCGGCGTCGAACCAGTAGATGCGCAGCAGCTCTTTCTCACGCATGCAGGTGCCCGCTCGATCCTGGAGGGCCTTGATGAGGCCCTCGGCGTCCACCCGGTAGGAGCGGCGGGAGGAGACGCCGAACAGGAGGTCACCCGCCGCGGCGTAGAGATACCCCACGTCTACGAGGATCGCGTAGCGCGGCAGCGGCGACGGTTGAGACACGGACTCGCGAACAGTCATCACCTATGACTTTAGGTGAAGATCAGCCTCCCGTCCTCGGTTGTGCCGCCTTTCTGGCCGCTCAGCGGCGCTTTCGCACGTGAACGGCACACCGACCGCCGACACGCCGCCGTCCGGTCGCGCGGTATCCCGGAATCGGTACGGCCCGTTATCCGCGCGCAGCACTGTGATCGACGTAACGGAGCACCCGGGGACGACGCACCATAGGATCTACTACGAGAGGTAGTACTACGAGATGTAGTAGATGAACGGAGGGCCGCGGGGATGAACCCGCTCGACATCGCCCGGTGGCAGTTCGGGATCACGACCGTCTACCACTTCCTGTTCGTACCACTGACGATCGGCCTGTCCGCGCTCGTGGCGGGTCTGCAGACGGCCTGGGTGCGGACCGGGGCCACGGGCTACCTCCGCGCGACGAAGTTCTGGGGGAAGCTCCTCCTGATCAACTTCGCGATGGGGATCGTCACCGGCATCGTGCAGGAGTTCCAGTTCGGGATGAACTGGAGCGCCTACTCCCGGTTCGTCGGTGACGTGTTCGGCGCGCCGCTGGCCTTGGAGGGACTGCTCGCCTTCTTCCTCGAGTCGACCTTCCTCGGCCTGTGGATCTTCGGCTGGGACAAGCTACCGAAGAAGATCCACCTGGCCTGCATCTGGATCGTCTCCGTCGGAACGCTGCTGTCGGCGTACTTCATCCTCGCCGCCAACTCCTGGATGCAGCACCCGGTCGGCTACCACCTCGACCCGGCGACCGGACGCGCCCGGCTGACCGACTTCTGGGCCGTGCTGACCAACTCGACGATGCTCGTCACCTTCCCGCACACGATCACCGCGGCCTTCGTCACGGCGGGCCTGTTCATGGTCGGCATCAGCGCGTGGCACCTGGCCCGGCGCCGGCACGTCGAGGTCTTCCGGCCGTCGATGAAGATCGCCCTGGCCGTCACGCTGATCGCCTCGATCGGCGTCGCCGTCACCGGTGACCTGCAGGGCAAGGTCATGACGAAGCAGCAGCCGATGAAGATGGCCGCGGCGGAGGCCCTGTACAAGACGGCACAGCCCGCGTCGTTCTCCCTGTTCACCATCGGCACCCTCGACGGCCGCAAGGAGGTCTTCGGCGTCAAGGTCCCGCGGGTCCTGTCGTTCCTCGCCACCGGGGACTTCGACGGCAAGGTCGACGGCATCGACGACGTGCAGGCCGCCGAGCAGGCGAAATACGGTCCGGGCGACTACCGGCCGGTCGTCCCGGTGACCTACTGGAACTTCCGGATCATGGCCGGCATCGGGCTCCTCACCGCGTTCCTCGCCCTCCTGGGCCTGGTGCTCATGCGCCGCGGACGGCTGCCGCGCAACCGGTGGGTGTGGCGCGCGGGCGTGCTGTCGCTGGCCCTGCCGTTCATCGGCAACTCCGCCGGCTGGATCTTCACCGAGATGGGCCGCCAGCCCTGGTCCGTCTACGGCGTCATGAAGACCTCCGCGAGCGTCTCACCGGGCGTCTCGGCCACGTCGATGCTCATCTCCGTCCTCGCGCTGACCGCGCTGTACGCCGTGCTGATCGTCATCGAGACCGGGCTGATGGTGCGCTACGTCAAGGCCGGCCCGCCCTCCGAAGAGGACGTCGCGCCGCCCCCGCCCGGCGACGACGCCTCCGCCGAACAGTCGCTCACCTTCGCCTACTGACCTACTGACAAGGGGTTGCGCCATGGAGGCCACGACCGTCTGGTTCGTCGCCATCGCCTTCCTGTGGACCGGCTACTTCTTCCTGGAGGGGTTCGACTTCGGCGTCGGCGCCCTGCTACCGGTGCTCGGCCGCGACGACACCGAGCGCCGCGTCCTGCTCAACGCCATCGGACCGGTCTGGGACGGCAACGAGGTCTGGTTCATCGTCGCCGGGGCCGGGACGTTCGCCGCGTTCCCGGAGTGGTACGCCACCCTCTTCAGCGGTTTCTACCTGCCGCTGCTGGCGATCCTGCTCGCGCTGATCGTGCGCGGCGTGGCGTTCGAGTACCGCGGCAAGCGGGACGAGCCGCACTGGCGCCGCCGTTGGGACCGCGCCATCTTCTGGGGCAGCGTCGTCCCGGCGTTCGTGTGGGGCGTGATCTTCGCGAACCTGAGCCGCGGGGTCGCGCTGGACGCCCGGCACGAGTACGTCGGCACCCTCACCGACCTCCTCAACCCGTACGCGCTGCTCGGCGGGCTCACCACGCTCACCCTGTTCGTGCTGCACGGCGCGGTGTTCCTGGCGCTCAAGACGGCGGGGGACGTGCGCGCCCGGGCCGTCCGGATCGCCCGGATCGCCGTGGTCGCCGCCATCGCGGTGGGCGGGACGTTCCTGCTCATCACGCAGCTGCAGCACGGCAAGCCGGTCACCTGGGCCACCGTGGCGGTCGCCGCCGCCGGTCTGGTCGGCGCGGCGGTCGCGGTCGCCCGCGGTCGCGACGGCTGGGCGTTCATCGGCACGGGCGCGGCCATCGTGTTCGCGGTCGTGACCCTGTTCGTCGCGCTGTTCCCGGACGTCATGCCGTCGACGATCACCGCCGCGAACAGCCTCACCACGACCAACGCCGCCTCGTCCCCGTACACGCTCAAGATCATGACGATCTCGGCGGTCGTGTTCACGCCGCTCGTCGTGCTCTACCAGGGCTGGACGTACTGGGTGTTCCGGCGGCGCATCGACGCCTCCCACATCCCGCAGCCGACGCGGCGGACCGAGCCGGAGCCGACGAAGGACCCGGAGCCGGCGAGATGAGACCCTTCGACCCCCGGCTGCTGCGGTACGCCCGCACGACGCGGGCGTACCTGGCCCTGTCGGTGATCCTCGGCACCGCCACCGCCGGCCTGGTCATCGCCCAGGCCGCGCTGCTCGCGGGCCTGATCGCCGACGCGTTCCTCGGCGGCGCCACGCTCGCCGCGTCCCGTACGCCGTTGCTGCTCCTCCTCGCCGTCGTCGCCGGCCGGGCGCTGGTCGCCTGGCTGCAGGAGGTGGCCGCGCACCGCACGTCCGCCGCCGTGAAGTCGCGACTGCGCGGGCTGCTGCTCGAACGGGCGGTGGCACTCGGCCCGCGGTGGCTGTCCGGCGAGCGCAGCGGTGAGCTCGCCACCCTCGCCACCCGGGGGATCGACGCGCTGGACGCCTACTTCTCCCGCTACCTGCCGCAGCTCGTGCTCGCCGTGCTCGTCCCGGCGGCGGTGGGCGCGCGGATCCTGTTCGGCGACTGGTCGTCCGCGCTGATCATCGCGCTGACGCTCCCGCTCATCCCGATCTTCGCGATCCTCGTGGGGCTGGCCGCCCAGCGGAAGATGGACCGCCAGTGGCGCACGCTGTCTCGGCTGTCGGGGCACTTCCTGGACGTCGTCGCGGGCCTGCCGACCCTGAAGGTGTTCGGCCGGGCCAAGGCGCAGGCACGCGCGATCCGCGAGGTCACCGGCCGGTACCGCGCGGAGACCATGGCGAGCCTGCGCGTGGCGTTCCTGTCCGCGCTGGTGCTGGAGATGCTCTCGACGATCTCCGTGGCGCTCGTCGCCGTCTCGATCGGCCTGCGGCTGGTCGACGGGGAGGTCGGCCTGCGGACCGCGCTGCTCGTCCTGATCCTCGCGCCGGAGGCGTACCTTCCGCTGCGCCAGGTCGGCGCGCAGTACCACGCCAGCGTCGAGGGGCTCACCGCCGCGCAGCGGATCTTCGAGGTGATCGAGACGCCGCTCCCGCGCCACGGCGCCCGTACCGACGTCCCCGACCCGGCGGCCACGCCGCTCCGCATGGAAGGCGTCACGGTCGCGTACGAGGGCCGGGACGAGCCCGCGCTCGACGGCTTCTCGCTCGTCGTACGCCCCGGCGAGACCGTCGCCCTGACCGGGCCGAGCGGGTCCGGCAAGTCGACGCTGCTCGCGGTGCTCCTCGGCTTCGTCCGCCCGGACGCCGGGCGGGTCCTCCTCGGCGGGACCGACCTGGCCGACCTCGACCCGGACGCCTGGCGGTCACGGATCGCCTGGGTCCCCCAGCGGCCCTACCTGTTCGCGGGGACGGTCGCCGACAACATCCGGCTGGGCCGCCCCGACGCCTCCGACGACGAGGTACGGCGCGCGGCGCGCGACGCCTTCGCCGAGGAGTTCGTCGACGCGCTGCCGGAGGGGTTCGCCACCCCGCTCGGCGAGCGCGGGACCGGCCTGTCGGCCGGGCAACGGCAGCGGATCGCCCTGGCGCGGGCGTTCCTGCGCGACGCGCCCATCCTGCTGCTGGACGAGCCGACGTCCGGCCTGGACACCGAGAGCGAGGCGGCCGTGATCGAGGCGGTACGGCGGCTGGCGGCCGGACGCACGGTCGTCCTCGTCGCGCACCGACCGGCCCTGGCCGACCTCGCCGACCGCGTCGTGCGCGTCGGAGGAGTACTGGAGGCGGCGGCATGAGGAGCGCTGTCATGGGGGAAGGCCGGGGACCGGTGCTGCGGCTGCTCGCGGCGGGCCGTCCGGCGGGCGGCAGGCTGGGGCTCGCCGCGCTGTGCGGGGCGCTGGCGCTGGGCAGCGGGGTCGGGTTGATGGCGACGTCGGCCTGGCTGATCTCGCGGGCCGCGCAGCACCCTCCGGTGCTGGTGCTGATGGTCGCGATCGTGGCGGTGCGGGCGTTCGGGATCGGGCGGGGCGTCTTCCGCTACGCCGAACGGCTGATCGGGCACGACGCGACGTTCCGGATCCTCGCCGACCTGCGGGTCCGGGTGTACGAGCGGCTGGAGCGGCTCGTGCCGGCCGGGCTGCCGCAGGCGCGCGGCGGCGACCTGCTCGGCCGGCTCGTCGCCGACGTCGACGCCGTCCAGGACCTCTACCTGCGCGTGCTGCTGCCCTCCGCCGCCGCCGTCCTCGTCGGCGGGGCGTCGGTGGGCCTCGCGTGGAGCCTGCTGCCGTCCGCCGGCGTCCTGCTGCTGGCCGGCCTGCTGCTGGCGGGCGTCGTCGCCCCGTGGCTGTCGGCCGCCGTGGCGCGGCGGGCGGAGCACCGGACGGCCGATCTGCGCGGCGAGCTGACCGCGCACGTGGTCGACGTGCTGCACGGGGCGCCGGAGCTCGTGGCCTATGGTGCCGCCGCCGACCGGCTCGCGACGGCCGCACGCCTGGACGACGGCCTCACACGTGCGGCGGCCCGGTCCTCCGCGACGGCGGGGGCGGGCGCGGCCGTCACGGCGCTGGCCGGCGGGCTCGCCGTCTGGGGCGCCCTCGTCGTCGGCATCCCGGCCGTGCGGTCCGGGCACCTCGACGGGACGCTGCTCGCCGTGCTCGCCCTGCTCCCTCTGGCGGCGTTCGAGGTGGTGGCGGGTCTGCCGCTCGCGGCGCAGCAGTTGCAGCGGGTCCGCCGGTCGGCCGCCCGCGTCTTCGCCGTGCTCGACCGCGAGGAGCCGGTGCGCGACCCCGCCGCGCCGATCACGCTCCCCGAGCCGCCGTGCACCCTACGGGTCACCGACGTGCGCGCCCGGTGGACGCCCGACGGGCCGTACGCCCTCGACGGCGTCTCCCTGGACCTCACGCCGGGCCGGCGGTGCGCGCTGGTCGGGCCGAGCGGGTCGGGCAAGACCACGCTGACCGCCGTGCTGCTGCGGTTCCTCAGCCACGAGTCGGGCCTGGTGACGCTGAACGGCGTCGAGCTGAGCGAACTGGCCGGGGACGACGTGCGCCGCCTGGTCGGGCTGTGCGGCCAGGACGCACACCTGTTCGACACGACGATCGGGGAGAACCTCCGGCTCGCCCGGCGGTCCGCCACCGACGGGGAGATCCGCGACGCGCTGCGCCGGGCCCGGCTGCTGGACTGGGTGGAGACGCTGCCACGTGGGCTGGACACCCGCGTCGGGGAGGAGGGCGCCCAGGTCTCCGGCGGGCAGCGGCAGCGCATCGCGCTGGCCCGCGCGCTGCTGGCCGACTTCCCCGTGCTGCTGCTCGACGAGCCCGCCGAGCACCTCGACGTCTCGACCGCCGACGAGCTCACCGCCGACCTGCTGGCTGCCACCGAGGGCCGCACCACCCTGCTCGTCACCCACCGCCTGGCCGGGCTGGACGCCGTCGACGAGATCGTGGTGCTCGACGGCGGCCGGGTGGTCCAGCGCGGCGGCCACGCGGACCTGCTGGCCCGGCCGGGACCGTACCGCGCGATGTGGGACCGCGAGCGCCGGCACGACCACGCACTCTGCTGAGCGACCGGCGCCGGCCCGTGGCCTTCGGGGCAGGCCCGGGGCCCGGCGTCAGGCCGGGCGCGGGCGCCGCCGCGTCAGACGCGGTCGAATTCCGGGCGCAGGTCCTTGCGCATGTGGACGGCGCTCCGGCCGTCGATGCTCTCCCGGCCCGTCTGCCGGTAGCCGAGGGACTCGTACAGGCCGATGTTGGAGGTCATCTTCTCGTTGGTGTAGAGCCGCACCGCGGGCAGCCCGAGCGACCGGGCGCGGAACTCGGCGAAGGCCAGAAGCCGGTGCCCCAGCCCCCGACCCTGGCGGTCGGGGCGGACCGCGACATTCTCCACGAGGAGCGTCCCGTTCTCGGGGACAAGGACGATCAACCCGTCGACCTCGTCGTACTCGAGCACGTACACGCGCCCCTCAGAGATCAGCTCCCCGTAGTCCGCGACGAGCGGCAGGGGTTCCACGCCGATCACCGGGATCCACGGGTCGTACGCCACCTTGACGATCGCCTCTACCGCGTCCTGGTCGACGGCTTCGGCCAGCCTGATGCCCATGCCCTTCCCTAACCGTCAGATCGACGAGAATCATCCGAATCTACCCGACGCGACTCGCAAGATCGGATCGCACCGTCGTAGTCCGGCGCGCGGTCGGCTGATTCGGCACTGTGGCCTTGCCGTCGGCGTTGACGGGACAAAACCCGTGATCGGGACGAAGCCTGGCCACAGCGGCGGCGAAGTGACCACAGCGACGGCGAAGCAGCAGATCGTGGGTGGACGTCCTCCGTCGGGCAGGGGCGACGCCCCGGACACGGCGAACGCCGCCGGCCCGGGGAACCGGACCGGCGGCGTTCGTCGGGTCTTGCGGATCAGCCGGTGTTCTGGAGGCCCGCCGCGACGCCGCCGGCGGCGAGGAGCAGCAGGTCCTCGATCCGCTCGCGCTCCGCGTCGTCCTCGATCCCGGCCCGCAGCTCCTGCAGCGCGCGCAGCTGGAGGTGGGACAGCGCGTCGACGTACGGGTTGCGCAGCTCGACCGCGCGGGACAGCACCCGGCGGTTCTCCAGGAGCCGGGTGTGCCCGGTGATCTCCAGGACCAGGGAGCTCGTGCGGTCGTACTCGGCCAGCACCGTCTCGGCCAGCTCCGGCCGGTCACCGAGGGCGAGGTAGCGCTCGGCGATCGCGCGGTCCGTCTTGGCCAGGCTCATCTCGGCGTTGTCCAGCAGCGCGGCGAACAGCGGCCACGAGCCGTACGCCTCGCGCAGGGCGTCCAGGTCCTCGGCGGCGGCCAGGCCGCTGCCCAGGCCGTACCAGCCCGGCAGGTTGACCCGCGTCTGCGTCCAGGAGAACACCCAGGGAATCGCCCGCAGGTCGTCCAGCGAGGTCGTCGCCTTGCGGCGGGACGGCCGGGAGCCGAGCCGCAGGTTGCCCAGCTCGTTCAGCGGGCTGACGTGGGCGAACCACTCCGGGAAGCCCGGCGACTCCACCAGCGACCGGAACGTCCGCTCGGCGGCCGCGCTGATCTTGTCGGCGAGCGGCCGGAACCGCTCGGCGGCGGCCAGCGCGTGCTCCTGCACCGCCGGAGTGGAGGCGAGCAGGACGGCGTTCGCGACCTGCTCGACGTGGCGCTGGGCGATCTCCGCGTGGCCGTAGCGCGCGAAGATGACCTCACCCTGCTCGGTCACCTTGAACCGGCCGGCGACCGAGCCCGGCGCCTGCGCCAGCACCGCGCGGTTGGCCGGGCCGCCACCGCGCCCGAGCGCGCCACCGCGCCCGTGGAACATCGTCAGCTTCACATCGTGCCGGTCCGCCCATGCCGCGAGCGCGGCCTGCGTGTCGTACAGCTTGAGGGTCGCCGTCGTCGGACCGAGCTGCTTGGCCGAGTCGGAGTAGCCGAGCATGACCTCCATGCGGCGGCCGGTCTCCAGCAGGCGGCGGCGCACCGGCGCGAGGTGCAGCATGCCGTCCAGCACGGCCGGGGACCGGTCGAGGTCCTCGCCGGTCTCGAACAGCGGCACGACGTCGAGCACCGGCGCCCGGCCGCCGAGCGCGGCGGCCTCGGCCAGCTCGTACACGGCGGCCACGTCGTCGGCGGTGCGGGTGAAGGAGATGACGTAGCGGCGGCAGGCGTTCACGCCGAACCGCTCCTGCACCCACGCGATCACCCGCAGGGTGTCCAGGACCTCCTCGGTCTGCTCGCTGAGCGGGCCGCCGGCGCGGACCTCGGCGAGGGCCTTCTCGTGCACCGCGGAGTGCTGGCGGACCTCCAGCTCGGCCAGGTGGAACCCGAAGGTCTCGACCTGCCAGACCAGGTGCTGCAGCTCGCCGTACGCCTGGCGCCGCGCCCCCGCCGCCACCAGGGAGTCCTGGACGAGGCGCAGGTCGGCCAGCAGGTCGGCGGGGCTGCGGTACGCCATGTCGGCATGGCGCAGCCGGGTCGCCTGGATCCGCTCGGCGGCGTACAGCAGGAACTGGCGGTGCGGCTCGCCCGGCGAGCGCTTGGCGATCTCGGCGACCTGCTCGGGCTGGGCGGCGCGGGCGGCGGCGAGCGCGCCCCGCAGCGCCTCCGACGGCGGGGTCGTCGTCTCGTGCACGGTCAGCGTGCGGCCGATCCGGACGCAGGCGTTGGCCAGCGCGCGCAGGATGTGGTCGGACTGGACGCCGATGGCCTCCCGCGTGATCTGCGCGGTGACGTACGGGTTGCCGTCCCGGTCGCCGCCGATCCAGCTGCCGTAGTGCAGGAACGGCCGGGCCAGCGGCGCGCGCTCGCCCGTGCCGGGCGCCAGCGCGGCGTCGAGCGAGCGGTAGATCGCCGGGACCACGCGGAAGATCGTCTCGTCGAACATGGCCATGGCGGTGCGGACCTCGTCGAGCGGGTCCGGCTTCGTGCGGCGCAGCTGCGAGGTGCGCCAGAGCAGGTCGATCTCCTCGACCAGCCGGCGGATGAGCTCCTCGCGCTCCCCGGCGGCCGCGCGCGGGTCGTTCAGCTCGGTGAGCAGCCCGCTGATCCGCAGGATCGCGGTGACGACCGCGCGGCGGCGCGCCTCCGTCGGGTGCGCGGTCAGGACCGGGCGCAGCTCCAGATCGTCCAGCAGCTCGCGGACGCGGTCCGCGCCGATCTCGGCGACCGCGGCGGCGACGGACTCGCGCTGCGGCGTCTCGCCGGTGTCCCGCTCCCGCAACGTACGGATGCGCTGGTGCTCCTCGGCGAGGTTGGTCAGGTGGAAGTACACGGTGAACGCGCGGGCCACCAGTTCCGCGCGGTCGATCGTCCAGCCGCCGACGATCGCGGCGACGTCATCGACGGAGGTCTCGCCCCGGCGCGCGGCGATGACCGCGTGCCGTAGGGCCTCGACGTCGTCGAGCAGGCTCTGCCCGCCGTATTCGACGAGAACGTTGCCCAGGAGGGAACCGAGCAACCGGACGTCACGGCGCAGTGGCTCGGGCATCTCCTGCCGAGCGGAGTTTCGTGTCGACACGCACCTCAGGGTAGTTCGTCCCGCAAGGCGATCCGAGTCCGTCTCGCCTGCTGAGAAGCCGCAGCCGACGCTAAGATCGTGCCCCTCCTGGCACGCGGTTCCGGGCGCTGGCTAACCTGGCCTTCATGGCCACGCAAGCTCCTGAGCCGCTGCCCGCGGACGAGATCGACATCCACACCACGGCGGGCAAGATCGCCGACCTGGAGCGCCGCCGGTACGAGGCGGTCCACGCCGGTTCCGCGCGTGCGGTCGAGAAGCAGCACGCCAAGGGCAAGATGACCGCCCGGGAGCGGATCGACGCGTTCCTCGATGAAGGGTCCTTCGTCGAGTTCGACGAACTGGCCCAGCACCGCGCGCACGGCTTCGGCGTCGAGAAGAACCGCCCGTACGGCGACGGCGTCGTCACCGGCCACGGCACGGTGGACGGCCGGCCCGTGGCGATCTTCTCCCAGGACTTCACGGTCGCGGGCGGCTCGCTCGGCGAGGTGTTCGGCGAGAAGATCGTCAAGGTCATGGACCACGCACTGAAGACCGGCTGCCCGGTCATCGGCATCAACGACTCCGGTGGCGCGCGCATCCAGGAGGGCGTGGTCGCGCTCGGCCTGTACGCCGAGATCTTCAAGCGCAACACCCACGCCTCGGGCGTGATCCCGCAGATCTCCCTGATCATGGGCCCCTGCGCGGGCGGCGCGGTGTACTCCCCCGCCCTCACCGACTTCATCGTCATGGTCGACCAGACCTCGCACATGTTCATCACCGGGCCGGACGTCATCAAGACGGTCACCGGCGAGGAGGTGACGTTCGAGGACCTCGGCGGCGCGCACACCCACAACACCAAGTCCGGCGTCGCGCACTACCAGGCGTCGGACGAACAGGACGCGCTCGAGTACGTCAAGGCGCTGCTGTCCTACCTGCCGTCGAACAACCTGTCCGACCCGCCCGCGTACGACGCCGCCGCGGCGCTGGAGATCACGGACGAGGACCTCGAGCTCGACACGCTGATCCCGGACTCGCCGAACCAGCCGTACGACATGCACACCGTCATCGAGCACGTCCTCGACGACGAGGAGTTCCTCGAGGTCCACGCGCTGTTCGCGCCGAACATGGTCTGCGGCTTCGGCCGCGTCGAGGGCCGCTCGGTCGGGATCGTCGCCAACCAGCCGATGCACTTCGCCGGCACGCTGGACATCGAGGCGTCGGAGAAGGCCGCACGGTTCGTCCGCACCTGCGACGCGTTCAACATCCCGGTGCTGACCTTCGTCGACGTCCCCGGCTTCCTGCCCGGCACCGACCAGGAGTGGAACGGCATCATCCGGCACGGCGCCAAGCTGCTGTACGCCTACGCCGAGGCCACCGTGCCGCTCGTCACCGTGATCACCCGCAAGGCGTACGGCGGGGCGTACGACGTCATGGGCTCCAAGCACCTCGGCGCGGACATCAACCTGGCGTGGCCGACGGCGCAGATCGCCGTCATGGGCGCGCAGGGCGCGGTGAACATCCTGTACCGCCGCGAGCTGGCCGCCGCCGAGGACCCGGACACGCGGCGGGCGGAGCTCATCACCGAGTACGAGGACACCCTCGCCAACCCCTACATCGCCGCCTCGCGCGGCTACGTCGACGCCGTGATCAAGCCGTCCGAGACACGCGGTCAGGTCGTGAAGGCGCTGCGCGCGCTCCGCGACAAGCGCAAGACGCTGCCGCCCAAGAAGCACGGCAACATCCCCCTGTAGGAGAGGACCACATGAGCGAGCGCCCCTTCCTGCAGGTGGTGCGCGGAGACGCGACGCCGGAGGAGATCGCCGCCCTGGTCGCGGTGCTGACCGCCCGGGCCCGGGCCGCCTCGGCGGTCCGGACGACGCCCCCGGCCCGTCGCTCGGCCTGGGCCGACCGCTCCCGGCAACTCCGCCGCCCCCTCCCCCACGGCCCGGGAGCCTGGCGCACCAGCGCCCTGCCGTAGGAACCGACACGTTCGGTATTCGAGCGAACACACGACGCTTCCCTGGTCTAGACTGTCTGGACAGAGGAGGGGGTCGTATGACCACGGCACACGACGGCGAGCCAGTGCAGCACTGGCAGGTCCAGGAGGCGAAGCAGCGCTTCAGTGAGGTCCTGCGTCGGGCCCACGACGAAGGCCCCCAGATCATCACGAGGCACGGGGAAGAGGTGGCGGTGGTCATCGACATGAGCGAATACCGTCACACGCAGGTGAGGAAGATGAGCTTCCACGACTACCTGCTGTCCGGACCCTCGTTCCCGGACGACTTCGACGACCTCATCAAGCGCGACGAGGACTACGGGCGCGACGTGTCGTTCCTCTTCGAGGAGTGAGGGGAGTGTCCTACCTTCTCGACACCAACGTCGTCTCCGAGCTCCGGAAGGGGCGCAACTCCGACCCGAGCGTACGTGCCTGGTACGACTCCACCCAAGGCTCCACCAAGTACCTCAGCTCACTCGTCATCGGAGAGCTCACTCGCGGCGTCCATCAGCTCGGTAAGCGCGACCTTCCGAAGGCGACCAGGCTCGCTGCCTGGCTGACCGGGATCAAGGAGCATTACGCCTCGCGCATCGTCCCGGTCGACACGGCGACGGCGATCATCTGGGGACGATGGCAAGCGGCGTCCCCGATGCCCGTCGCCGACGGGCTGATGGCGGCGACGGCATACCTCAACGACTGGACGTTCGTCACCCGGAACGTCAAGGACGTCGAGCGGACCGGGGTGCGCACGCTCAACCCGTTCGAGCCGATGGCAACCTCTTCGTAATTATCCGCTCACGATCCGCCCTCGGGCGACTAGAGTCCGGCGGCTATGGAGGGGTGCAGACCGGCGTCGCGCCGCAGCTTCGCAGTCGTCGTGACGTTGGCCGTCGGATGCGTAGTGCTCTGCGGGTGTCAGTCGGTGCCGTTCCGGGGCCGGCCGGGACCCGACTCGCCGGTGCTGGCGCTCGGCGGGCCGGCGCCGTACGTCCGGCCGTCCGCGACGCCGCCGCCTCCTCCGCTCAGCCGACCCGTCAGGTCGCCCGACCGGCGGCCCGGCGTCTACGCCGCGACGCGGGCCGGCATGCTCGGTCCGGTCGCCCGGCGCCTGCCGCCGCGGGTGTACGTCCCGGTCAGCGGGGGCACCGCGGTCCAGGTCGTCGATGCCCGGACGTACCGGCCCATCCGCCGGATTCCGGTCGGCCAGGCGCCACGGCAGGTCGTCCCGTCGTGGGATCTGCGGACGCTGTGGGTCACCGAGGCGGCCGGTCTGGTGCCGGTCGACGCGCGGACCGGCGCGGTCGGCCGTGCGGTGCCGTTCCCCGATCCCGTCGATCTGTACTTCACCCTCGACGGCCGGTACTCCCTGGTCCTGGGCGCGCGGCCGGGACGCCTGCAGATCCGCGACCCGCGCACCCTGCGGCTCCGGTCGACCATCCGCCTGCCCTGCCCCGACCCGGCCGCGGCCGACCTGTCGGCCGACGGATCGACGATGGTCGTGGGGTGCGCCGGCGGGCGGCTGGTCCGCGTCGACCTCGCGCGGCGGTCGGCCACTGAGACGGCCCGGCTCGCCGAGAACACGCGACCCCAGGACGTCCGGCTGGCCCCGGACGGATCGACCTTCTACGTCGCCGACGCCGGTCGCGGCGGCGTGTGGCTGGTCGGCGCGACGGACCTCCGGCCGACCGACTTCATCGCCACCGGACGCGGCGCGCACGGCCTGTACCTCAGCCGCGACGCCGGGACCCTCTACGTCACCGACGGTGCCGCGCGGGCCGTCTCCCTGATCTCCGTCGCCGAGCACCGCGTGACCGACCGGTGGCGGCTCCCGGCCGTACCCGACATGGGCGGGGTGTCGGCGGACGGCCGGGTGCTGTGGCTGTCCGCCCGGCAGGCCGGCACGGTCTTCGCCGTCTCGACGGACACCGGACGGATCATCCGGCGGCTGCCCGCCGGACCCGCCCCGCACGGCCTGTGCGTCTTCCCGCAGCCCGGCCGGTTCTCCCTGGGCCACACCGGCATCTACCGCTAGGACGCGTTCTTCCGGCCTCCGGTGCGATTCCCTGGCGTTCACTGCTCTTAGAGCGCAGTGAACGCCAGGGATCATGGCACCTCACGGACGTGCTGCCTCGGCGACGCTCCGTCGTGGGCTCAGCCGGCGCCCTCGGCGACGCCGCGCCACTGGGGGACCAGTTCCTCGACCAGGGCCTCGGTCTCCGGCTGCAGTTGCGCGGCGAACGGGTCGGCGCTGACACGGTCGCTCAGCTCGTCGACGACGCCGTGGACCGAGGCCTGGTCGCCCGTGGCGTGGGTGGCGCGCAGCAGGTCGCGCCACAGGCCCTCGTCGTCCACCGCCAGCCGCAGCCCGGCACGGGCCGCCGAGACCGCGTCGCGGGCGTCACCGTCGTCGAGGCGCATCAGCACGAGCCGGTGCGCCACGTCCGCGACGCGCGCGGTCGCCTCGTACTCCAGGTCCTCGGCGGCCAGCCAGGAGTACCGGCCGCGCGGGCGGCCGGCCAGCAGCGGACCCCGTACGAGGTCCAGGGCGTAGGACAGGTAGGCCGTCTCGGAGGCGGGTTCGGCGGCGGACCGCCAGACGAGCCAGCGGAACATCTCCCAGTCGACCCGGACCTCCGATCCCAGCCGGATCCGGCCGCGCTCGTCGTGGTACAGGTTGGGGCGGCCGCGCGAATCACGCCCGAGCCAGTCGGCGACGCGGGCGACGGTCGCGTCGCGCACCGGCGCCGACACCCCGCGCGGCCACACCGCGCCGCCCAGCACGGTCGGGTGCACGCCCTCGGGGTGCGTGGCCAGGTAGACGAGCACCTCGGTGCACAGCGCCCGGCGGCTCTCCTCCACGACGCCGGGCGCGTCCACCTCGACGGGCCCCAGGATCCGGATGTCGACGGCCGGCCGTACCTCGCCCATCGCGGGTGGCGCCACCGGCTCCTCGTCGATCCCGCCGTACGGAACGCCGTCCGCCCGCCCGGCGGTACGGAAGAGCTCGAGGACGGCCCGGTAGTGCCGCTCGGGCACGAGCTGAGCCTCGACGTCGAAGCCGAGGACCCCGGCGCGGAGCCGCCCGTCGGCCGTGACGTCCCAGGTCCAGGTGGCGCCCGGCGTCTCGCCCGCGACGATGTACCCGGCCGCCATCCGCTGACCGGTGCGGGCCAAGGCGACCAGGCGTTCGGCCTCCTCGGGCGTCGGCGGATCGGCCATGATCAGGTAGTGCGGCATCCACGCCTCGCCGAACACGCCGCGGCAGCGGCCGGTGAGCACCGAGTCCACGCCCGACGCGGCGAGGGCCTGCCGCACCTCCTCGGTCCGGCTCTCCAGCTCCGGCAGGGCCTCGGCGAGCGTCGCGACGGTACGGATGCGGTCCGGGGCGATCAGCGAGAGCTCCTCGCCGAAGCCGACGAGCGTGATCCGCATGTGGTCGGACCAGCGGTTGGTCGCCAGCTCGACCGCCACCGCGGCGAGCACGGCGCGGCGGGCCTCGTCGGGCCCCTGCAGGGAGATCAGCCCGTGCGCGGTCTCCAGGTCGACGAGGATCCGGCCGGTGTCGTTCGTGCCGATCGAGACGAGCCCCGGGTACGGCGCCAGGACGTCGGCGAGGTCGGCGGTGGCCACCTCGTCGAGGGCGCCGGCGTTCAGGCGCCAGACCTGCCCGTTGTCGTACTCCTCCCACGGCGCCGGCGGGTTACGGTCGGCGGGCGCGATCCACAGGTCGAGGCTGTCGGCGCCGAGGTGCACGCCGTACACGGTGGGCAGCGTGCGCCCCTCGGCCGCGAGAGCCTGGGACATCTGCCGGAGACCGAGGTCGAGCAGGCGGGTGGCGTCGGTGTCCGCGCCGATGCGCAGCGCCTGCTCGGCGAGCGCGGCCTCGCCGTCCGGCCGGGCGATCCTGGTGCCGAACGCCCGCCGCCACAGCTGCTCGCGCCGCCGGCGGCCGAGTACGGCGAGGACTCCGGCGGCGAGCAGCGACGCCACCGCCAGCTCCTCCGGCCAGCCGAACGCCGGCAGGTGGACCGGTTGCCGCTCGGCGGGCCGGTGCTGCTCGGCGGGCGGCCGCTGCTGCTCGGACGGGTGCCCGGAGTGCTCCGGCCGCGCCGGCGTGGGGTGCGCGGCCCGCGGCGACGCCTGGGCGGACGGCCGTCCCGACGGAGCCGTATCGGGCGCGGTCGCGTGCGGTGACTGCGCGGCCGGCGGCCGAGCCGCCTCGGACCCACCCTGCCGATCGGAACCCTGGGTGCCCTGGCCGGCCTCGTGACCGGCCTGGTGCTGCCGTGCCTCCTCCTGGGCCGCCCGCCGGGCCGCCTCCACGGCCTGCTTCTCCGTGTTGACGGAGCCGCTGTGGTGTACGCCTCCGGGCACCTGGGAGTGCGGCACGCCGTGCTCGTGCTGCCCGTCGTGCGGGCCCCGGTGGACCACCTCGACGTGCGTCGCGTCGGCCGGCATGTCGAGCACCCAGCCGGGCCGGATCAGGCTCGCCATGGTCAGCCGGGTACCGTCCGGCTGCACCTTGCCCTTGTTCAGCGCGTAGATCTCGCGGTACCGGCGGCCGTCGCCGAGGCACTTCTCGGCGATCTCCCAGAGGCTCTCGTGGTGCCGTCCCTCCGGTGGCCGGACCCGGTAGATCTTGCGGACGGCGTTCTGGTCCATGGGTGCCGCCGGCCCGGCGTCCTCTTCCAAAGGGGCCTGCCGGGTGGCGGGCGCCTCGGCGTGTTCGGCGGCCGGCCTCGGCTGTTGCTGCTGCCGCGGCGGGTCCTTGACCTGGACGTGCGTCGCGCGGGGCGCCGTCAGGGCGGGCACCACCACCGTGGTGGCGGTGAACAGCAGCAGCGCGGCGACGACGAGCCGGTGCGCCACCGCCTGCGGACCGCCCGCGAACGGCACCCGGGCCGGTACGCCGACGCCGCGGATCCCGGCGTACACCTCGACGAGCACACAGACGGCCAGTTGCAGCCAGGCCAGCCATACGACGATGACGAGGATGCGCATCAGCGCCGTGGTGTCCAGCCGCTGCGTCAGCGTCTCCATCGACGGAGGCCTGCTGGGAATCGGCGAGCCGAAGAAGGTGACCAGCGCGAACGGCACACCGACCAGCAGCGCGGCGAGGGCGGCGAGCGCGAGCACGCCGACGGCCACGTCACCGGGCCCGCGTCCGCGGTCGATCCGCACGGGCTGCCGCCGAAAAGTACTCACGCGCCCTCCTTCGTCGGAGGAGTGCCCAGAGACACTGCGCTGATGGCTCGCTCGCTCCGCTCGCTCACGCGCCCTCCTTCGCCGGAGGAGTGCCCAGAAACGCTGCGTCCATGGCTCGCTCGCTCACGCGGCCTCCCTCGTCATCAGATCCCCTCCTGGGGGTGGGCGGTCGCCGCGGACGTCATGGTGAAGTCGCTGAAGCCGGGGACGATGGCGAGCAGCTGCAGCCGGACCTTGATCTGCACGACGACCCGTGCGGTACGGCCGCCCTCGATCTGGCACTTGGCCCGTCCCGTCACCTCGGGGTAGGCGGCGACGAGGCGCTCGGCGCGGGTGCAGGCGGCCCGCGGGTCGGTGATCCGGGCCTGCCCCGTCTGCCGCAGGACGTCCTGGTCGATGTCGTCGGCCGCGGCGCGGGCGCCCTGTTCGGCGATGTCCGCCGCGCGCTGGCGGGCGTGGATCGCCAGCCCGCCGTCGACGACCAGCCCGGCCAGCACGATCACGAACAGGGCGAAGATCGTGGTGAACATCGCGACCGTCCCCCGGTCGCGGCCTTCGGCCACCGCCCGATGCCACCGCGTCAATCGATCCTCCGCAGCGTGTCGAGGGGAGCGGTCGCCGTACCGACCATCGTCTTGGAAGCGCCCAGCCCGATCAGTGACAGGCCGCCCAGGTCGATGTCGCAGCGCACCGTGACCGTGACCTGGCCGCCCTGGCGCCAGTCGCGGAAGTCCGGGTCGGTGCGCGGCCCGCCCCGGCACCACTTGGTCCCGCTCATGGTCGCCTTCGCCGCGTCGTCCGCGGCGACCCGCGCGCTGCCACGGTCGCGGGAGACCGAGGCGGACCGGGCGGCGTCGCGGGCGGCACCGTCGACCTGGCTCTGCGCCTCCACGATCCGGCCGAGCCCGACCATCAGCATCATGAACGCCACGAGGACCGGCGTGAGCAGCACGAGCTCCAGCGACATCGTGCCCGCGTCGGCCCGCCGCCCCACGGGATCGGTCGCGGTGCGCGGACTCGAGGCGACGGCCCGCGGCTCCACGGGATTCGTCGCGGTGCCGGGGCTCGAGGCGACGGCCCGCGGCCCGCGGGGATTCGTTGCGGTGCGCGGGCTCATGGCTGCGGCCCGCCCCCGCAGGTGGCGCCGGCGCCGACGTCGGGCCGGTAGCACTCGATGGGCCCGCCGGAGCGCTGGCTGACGTGGAACGTCAGGAAGGGCACGACGCGTACGGCCGTGCCGGTGACGGTGACCCACCGTTGGTTCTGGTCGCCGTCGGCCTGCGGGGTCACCCCGCTCAGCAGCTCCGGCCCGATCTGCTGGACGTACTCGCGCGCCTTCGCCTCCGCCTGTTCCTTCCAGCTCCCGGTCCCGCTCTCGCGCGCGACCCGCGCGCCGGACTGCGCGGCGGCGAGCGCGACGTGCCGGGCGTGGTAGACCATCGCGAACTGCACCACCAGCAGGATGACGAGAAGAAGGACCGGGGTCAGCAGCGCGAGTTCCAGGGTGCTCGCGCCACGGTCCGTCCTCTTGTCCATCAGGTGGTCACTTGGTCTTGATGTCGTTCGCGGCGGACCGGACCTTGCGGTAGATGACGACGCCGACGCCGAGCGCGATCATCGCCAGCAGGCCGGTGATGATCGCCCATTCGATCGCGGACGCGCCGCGGGAGCGCTCGGTGTCGTCGCGCAGCCGCTCGATGCGTGCCTGCACCGACGACCAGACATACGCCACGAAAGGATCGTTCATCGGGTTCATGGCACTCCTTGCGCGAAGCGGGGACTGGTGGAGATCGACGTCACGCGGCCATCACCCGCATCACCGCCGGATAGGCCAGGAAGATCAAGAAGCCCGCGCACAGCAGGAGCTGCGCGACGAGCATGGACTGGGAGCGTTCGCCGGCGCGGCCTTCGACGTCGGACAGCTCGCGGCTGCGCATGCTGGCCGCGCGGGCGGCGAGCGACTGGCGCACCTTGGCCCCGTCGTCGGCGACCAGCGCGAGGGCGGCGGACAGGTCGCGCAGCTCGTCGACGCTGACCTCCTCGCCCAGCCGGCCGAGCGCCTGCCAGGGAGTGATGCCGGTGATGCGGGCGTTGGACAGGGCGTCGCGGATGCGGCGCATGGCCCAGCCGTCACCGACGCGCGCGGCGGTCATGAGCGCCTCGGGAACGCCGCGCCCGCCCGCGAGGTTCATCGCGACGAGGTCGAGGAACGCGCTGACCGCGTGCCGGAAGTCGCGCCGCCGCGCCCCCGCCTCCTGGCGCAGCTGCAGGTCCGGCAGCAGGAAGAAGATGACCGCGAAGAACAGGCCGACCCAGACCGGGACCGCCACCGCGACGCCGAGGCCCAGGATCGCGAAGTAGCCGACGAGGACGGGGATGAACACGATCGCCGCCGCCGACAGCAGGAACTTCGTCGCGAGGAACCCCTCGAAGGACCGGTCCAACAGGGCCAGGTCCGCGCGTACCGAGCGCTGCTGCCATCCCCGCGCCTCGTAGAAGGCGGCCAGCGAGCGGCCGGCCTGGGCGCGCAGCCCGGGGAACCGGCCCGAGTCGCCGGAGGGGCGGCGTTCCGGCCCGGTCTCGCCGCGCCGGCGCGCCGTGTCGAAGGCCGCGAGGCGCGCGGCCAGCCCCGGCCGGGGCGGGAACAGCGCGCGGAACAGCAGGTAGCCGCCGAGTCCGAGGACCGCCCCGGCCAGCAGTGCGGTCGTCATCGGGTGCCTCCCTTGACCGTGGGGTTCGGGCCGGTGCCGGTCCGGCCCTGCCAGCGCGCGACCGTCTCGGGCACCTCGGCGGGGACTCCGGGCCGGTCGGTGTCGGCCCCGCCGAGGAAGCGCTGCGGCATCTCGTACTTGGCGAGCCGGCGCAGCCAGACGAACCCGAGGGCGAACAGCCCGACGACCACGGCGAGGACGAGCTGGCCGACGAACGAGTCGTACATCTTCACGTAGGACCGGTTGAAGACGGCGAGCAGCAGTGCCGTGCCGACCGAGACCCCGACGACGATCTGCACGCTGCGGCGCGTGGTGCGCCGGTTGGCCTCGACGCGGCGCCGCATGTCGAGCTCGGCGCGGGCGGAGGTGGACAGCGCGCCGAGCATGTCGCGCAGGCCGGGGCCGCGCAGCCGCGCGTTCAGGATGAGCGCGGCGACCACGAGGTCGGCGGACGGGTCGTTCAGTTCGTCGCCGAACCTGCGGAGGGCGTCGGCGAGCGGCACCCGCGTGTGCAGCCGGTCGACCAGGGCCCGTACGTGCGGCTCCAGCACCGGGGCCACGGCCCGCAGCGAGGAGGGAATGGCCTGTTCGAGGCCGACCGCGCCGGCGATCGTGTCGCGCAGCGACTCGGTCCACGCGGCGAGCGCCTCCAGCCGGGCCATCGCGCGGCGTTCCTCGGCGGCTCCGCCGCCGATGGTGTTCCAGCCGAGGACGAGCAGACCGGTGCCGATGGCGGCGACCGGCCACCGCGTGACGATCAGAGTGAGAACGCCGGCGATGGCGGCCATCGCCGTACGCGTGCTCAGCGTGCGGATGAGGTCCTCGCGGCTGCGCCCGGTCGGCCGGCCGGGCCGGGGCCGTACGCCGCGCACGGCGACGATGAGCAGGAGCACGCCGCCGCCGACCATCGCGCCCGCCACGATGGCGGGCAGCGCGGCCAGGTCGGTGAGACCGCCCGTCACCAGGGGACCCCGGCGGCCGGGTCGTAGCCGAACGGCACGAGTTCCTGGGCACAGGCGATCGGCGCGGCGGGCACGGCGGAGCCGTCCGGGCCGGGCTCGAAGATCTCGCTGGACAGCACCCGGCCGTCGCAGCCGGTCACCTCGCGAACGCTGGAGACGAAGCGCCGCAGCCGGCCGCCCTGGGCGTAGTCGTTGCGCTTCTCGATGAAGATGACGAAGTCGATGGCACCTGCGATGAGCATGTGCGTCGCCTCGATCGGCAGTCGTTCGTCGGACTGCAGGGCGTACGTCGCGATGCGGTTGAAGACCTCCCACGAGGAGTTCGCGTGGATCGTGGACAGGGAGCCGTCGTTGCCCTGCGTCATCGCGTTGAGCATCGTGACGATCTCGTCGCCGAGGACCTCGCCGACGATGACGCGGGAGGGGTTCATGCGCAGCGACCGGCGGACGAGCCCGGCCATCGTGATCGTGCCCTGGCCCTCGGAGTTCGGCAGCCGCTCCTCCAGCGCGACGACGTTCGGGTGCAGCTCGGGGAACTGGTCGAGCCCGAGCTCGAGCGCGCGCTCGACGGTGATGAGCCGCTCGGCGGTCGGGATCTCGTTGGCGATGGCCCGCAGCAGCGTCGTCTTTCCGGCGTTCGTCGCCCCGGCGATCATGATGTTCTTGCGGGCGGCGACGGCGGCCCGCAGGAACAGGCCGAGCTCGGTGCTCAGCGTGCCGTTGCCGGCGAGGTCGGACAGGAACACCTTGCCGAGCCGGGCCCGGCGGATCGACAGCGCGGGCCGTACGGTGACGTCCATGACGGCGGACAGCCGGGACCCGTCGGGCAGCCGCAGGTCGAGCTGGGGGTTGGCGGAGTCGAAGGGCCGGCTGGACAGCCCGCTGTAGGCCGCCAGGATCTGGATGAGCTCGACGAGCTCCTCGTCGGACTCGGCGACCGGCTCGCCCATGACCTCGCGGCCGTCGGCGTACCCGACGAACACCCGGTCGCAGCCGTTGATGTCGATGTTCTCGATCTCGGGGTCCTCGAGCAGGGGCTGGAGCCGTCCGACGCCGAACAGCGCGGCGTGCACGCCGGCCGCGAGCTGCTCCTCCTCTTCGGCGTTCGGCGGGCGCCGGCCCGCCGCGATCTCCGCTCGGGCGTACTCCTCGAGGACCTGCCCGATCAGGGCGCGGGCGAACTGCCGCTCGTCCTCGGAGACCATCGGCGCGAGGCCGTTCGCGGCGTCGAGCCGCCGCTGGTCGGCGAGCCGGCCGCCGACCTCCTGCCGGAGTCGCTTAACGAGACTGTGATCCACTAGCCGCTCCCTGCGCCTCGCGGCCCGTGTCCGGGCCGCCCGCGGCCCGCGCGGCGAGCCCGCCCGCGATCTGCCGGGCCGAACGAATCAGCAGCGATCTGTCAAGCCTCCCGCCCCAACGTCCCCTCAGCATTTCAGCACCCTTGGGATCCAGCGCGAAACCCCCCAGAACACTCGCGGGCAATTTGGCATTGGAAATGATGCGGCCCACCTCGGTGATGGAGCCGCGGTATTCGCGGGGATCGGCCACGACCACGACACCGATCGGCGGCGCGGCGTGACCGCCGAGTTCGGAGGCGAGCGAGTTAATGCGTTCGCGCAGGTGAGCGACGTGTTCGAGGGTGGCGCGGGTGAACAGGACGATCGTGGACGCCTCGCGCAGCAGGTCGGTGAAGGCCGATCCGGCGCCCAGCCGGCCGCAGTCCGCCACCACGTCGACGGGGATCTGGCTCGCGGGACCGCCCGCTCCGCTCACGGGCGCGCCGCCCTGGACGGGGAACCCGCCGCTCGGCGTCGCGCCGTTCCCGGCGTGCCCGCCGTCCGGCAGGGTGACGCTCCCGTCGCTCGGCGTCGCGCCGTTCCCGGCGTGCCCGGCGTCCGGCATGGCGTCGTTCCCGGCGCGCGCGGCGCCGTCGGCGTACGGGTCCGGGGCGGTGAGGTTGGCGAACGCGCGGCCGAGCGGGCTCCACAGCCAGGTCAGCCCCTGGGCCTGTTCGGCGTTGGTGAGGCCGACGAGCACGTCCAGGCCGCCGACGAGCCGCTGCGTGTGCTCCCAGACCTGGTCCGCGCGCAGCCCGCGCCGCGCGGTGGCGGCCAGGCTCAGCATGCCGCGCGCGGGGTTCAGCATGCCGCCGTCCTCGGCGGGCAGGCGGTACACCAGGTCGCCGCCCGCCTGGTCGCACTCGGCCAGCAGCACCGGGCGCGGCCACACCGCCGCGATGGCGATGGCGGCGGTGGTGACGCCCGGCGCTCCCTTGTCGGCCGCGAGGACGATGAGCCCCATCAGGGCCTGCCCGTCGGGCCGCCGGGCGTGGCCGCGGTCGACCGGTGTGCCGTACGGCCCGGGGCCGGCTGCCGGTCGGTCGGCCGGCCGGTCGGCTCCTGGTCGGTCGTGGACTGCTGCGGCGTCGGGGGTACGGCGCTCGGCGCGGTGGCGGCGCGCGCCCGCTTCCCGGACGCCTGCTCGCCGGGGGCGAGGACGGCCACCGCGACCGCGCCCGCCGACGCCGCCTGGGTGACGAGCGGCGCCTCGTCGGTGGGCACGGTCACCGACACCTGGACCTGGTCGCTCTGGACGTCGTTCTGACCGGGCTCGGCGACGTCGTAGACCATCGCGGCGGGAGCGAGCACCGCCCCGGCCGCGATGCCGGTCTGGCCCTGCACCGCCACGGCGTACACCGCGACGCGGTCGCCCGGGTGCAGGCCGCCCGCCGGGAGTTGACCGGGCTTGAGCGCGAGCCCGACGACGACGGTGCCCTTGGCCGCCGAGGCGGCCGTGCTGATCATCCCGTTCGTCAGGAGCGATCCACTGACCAGGGTGACGGTCGCGTACGTCTGCGTGACCTTCACGCGGTCCCGCCACGGAATGTAGTCCAGGCCGCCGGTCGACGAGACCTGGACCTCCTCCAGCGCGGACGCCGGGATCCGCTGCCCCGCGGCGACCGGCTTGGAGATCCGGATGACCGGGACGCGCTGCCCGCTGGCCATCACCAGATAGGCGCTGACCAGCGCACCTCCGACGATGAGCAGAACGGCGAGCGCCGCCATCGCCGGCTTGCGCTCGCGGGGCGGCACGGGAATCCGGTGGCCGGCCGCCACTGCGAGCGACGGCCGCCCGGAGGTGTCGGCGACGCTCTTTCGATCACTGCTCGTCGTCACTGGATACTCCGCCAATTCGGGGGATTGCGGACTGTCGGCGTTGACGGGACGCGGCGAACCATCGTTCCGTCCTTACCGCTCCGCGTCAATGCGGCCTCCACAGTTTGTTTCGCCCCGGATGTCGGCCACTAGTTAAGTGATCAAGACTGCACTCCGCCGGACCGGCTGGAGAGACCCCGGCACCCTCTCTATCCTGGTCCGGCAGACGGCGAATCCGGAGGGGTAATGCGAATCTCGCTCACGGTGATGACCGATCAAGGTCCCCGTGACGTCGTGGTCAACGGTGATTCCGATATGACGGTAGAAACCGTTGCGAGATCACTAATTACGGCGCTCAACACCGAGCCGGTCAAAGAGGCCCTCGCGGAAGTCGTACACCTACCAAGCGCACGCTGGGTGGCCGAACCCGCGCCTCCGCTCTGGGCGGGCGGGCGCATGCTCGACCCGGCGGTGCCCGCCGCACGGGTCCTGCGCGACGGCGCCCTCGTGGCCCTCGACCCGGCCGGCGCCGTCGCGACCGTCCTGGCCGAGCCCACCGGAAGCGCGGAGATCCGCGTCACCGGCGGCCCCGCCGCGGGCGCGGTGCACCGCCTCGGCATCGGCGAGACGACCTTCGGCAACGGCCCTGACGTGGACGTACGGCTCGACGACCCGTCCGTGCCGCCGCACGCCCTCACCATCACGGTCGAGTCGCACCGCGTCACCGTGACCGTCGCCGTCGCCGCCGTCGGCGACGCCCTCCTCGACGGGACCGCGTTCGACGGCACCGCCACGTGGCCGCCCGGCGGGGTGCTGACCGTCGGATCGTCCGTGCTGACCCACGTCCCGGCCACCGCTCCGGACGCCCACCTCGCACCGCTGGACGACGGCGGGCTCGCCTACAACCGGCCGCCCCGCCTGCTGCCGCCCGAGCGGCGCTCCACGCTCGAGGTCCCGCAGCAGCCGCCCAAGACGCAGCGCGAACGGCTCCGGCTGCTCGGCTCGCTGCTGTTCGCCGCCACCGGCATCGTCATGGCCGTCGTCACGCGCCAGTGGTACTGGGCGCTGATGGCGTTCGCGTACCCCGTCGTCCAGGTCGGCGAGTGGATCGGCGACCGGATGTACGGCCGCAAGTCCTACAAGAAGGCGATGAAGGACTACCGGCGCGCCGAGGAGGAGTTCGACGCCGCGCTGGAGCACCTGCGCCGCACCGACGAGCAGGACCGCCGCGCCCTCGCGCCCGACCCCGCCGAGGTGCTGCTCACCGCCACCGGCCCCCGGCGGCGGCTCTGGGAACGCCGCCGCTCCGACGCCGACACCCTGCACCTCCGCGTCGGCCTCGCCGACCGGCCCGCGGACATCGAGCTCGTCCCCGGTCGCGGCGGCGACGCCGACCCCGTCATGCCCGAACATCCCGTCGCCCGCGCCGTCCCCGTGACGCTGCCGCTCGCCGACCTCGGCGTCATCGGGCTCGCCGGGCCGCGCGACCGCTCCCGGGCGCTCGCCCGATGGCTCGTCGCCCAGGCCGCCGCCCTGCACAGCCCCCGCGACCTCGCGATCGTCGTGCTCTGCGCCGACCCCGACGGCGCCGAGCACTGGAACTGGGTCCGCTGGCTGCCGCACTCCGCCCCCCGCGAAGGCGAGGAGTGCGTCGCCCTCATCGGCGCGGACCCCGAGTCGGTCGCGCACCGCATCACCGAACTCGCGATCCGCGTCACCGAGCGACGCCGGGCCGCCGACCGGTCCGCCGGCGGGCTCTTCGGCGGCGCCGCCCAGGGCTCCGGCCCGTACAACATCCTGCTCGTCATGGACGGCGCGCGGCGGCTCCGCCGGATGCCGGGCATGCCGCAGGTCCTGTCCAGCGGCCCGACGTACGGCCTGCACGCGATCTGCGTCGACGACGACGAGCGCCTCCTGCCCGAGGAGTGCACCGCCGTCGCGGTCTGGGACTGGGACCGGCCGACACACGTACGGCTGCGCGGCCACGGCCTCGACTCCGTCGGCCCGATCCTGGCCGACCAGGTCTCCACCGGCTGGTGCGACCGCATGGCCCGCGCCCTCGCCCCCGTACGGGACGTGTCCCGCGACGACGCCGAGTCCGCCGTCCCGCGCGAGTCCCGGCTCCTCGAGATCCTCGGCATGCCGAACCCCACCGCCGCCCACGTCCAGGCGATCTGGGCGGCCGGCGGCCGTACCACCGCCGTCCCGATCGGCGTGTCGGCCGACGGCGTGTTCACCGTCGACCTGCGCGTCGACGGACCGCACGGACTGATCGCCGGCACGACCGGCGCCGGCAAGTCCGAGCTCCTGCAGACCCTGATCGCGTCGCTCGCCGTGGCGAACCGGCCCGACGAGATGACGTTCGTGCTCATCGACTACAAGGGCGGCGCGGCGTTCAAGGACTGCGCGGCACTGCCGCACGTCGCCGGAGTCGTCACCGACCTCGACGGCCACCTCACCGAACGCGCGCTCGAGTCCCTCGGCGCCGAGCTGCGGCGCCGCGAGGAGATCCTGCTGCACGCCGGCGCCAAGGACATCGAGGACTACTGCGAGCTGTACGACGACGGCGACCCCCGCGCCGCCGTCCGGGTGCCGCGCCTCGTCCTCGTCATCGACGAGTTCGCCACGCTCGCCACCGAGCTGCCCGACTTCGTCGAGGGCCTCGTCGACATCGGCCGCCGCGGCCGGTCCCTCGGCGTCCACCTGCTCCTCGCCACCCAGCGCCCCGCCGGCGTCGTCACCGCCGACATCCGCGCCAACACCAACCTGCGGATCGCGCTGCGCGTCACCGCCGCCGAGGAGTCCACCGACGTCATCGACGACCCGTCCGCCGCCCGGATCACCAAGTCCACGCCCGGCCGCTGCTACGTACGCTCCGGCGCCGCAGCCCCGCACGCCGTGCAGTCGGCCCGGATCGGCGGACGCCGCCCCGGCGCCCTCACCGGCATGCCCGCCCAGGTCCTCCCCCTCCCCTGGCAGGGCCTCGGCCGCCCCCTCGCCGTGACCGACGCGCCCGACGACGAGGCGGCCACCGTCACCGACCTGAAGGCGCTCGTCGCCGCGATCCGCGAGGCCGCCGACCGCGCCGGCCTCGACGATCAGCCGCCCCCATGGCTCGAGCCGCTGCCGGCCCGCCTGACGCTCGACGACCTGCCCGCCGTGTTCACCGACCACGACGACGTCCCGCCGCTCGCGTTCGGCCTGACCGACCTGCCCTCCGCCCAGTCCCGCTCCGTCCTCGCCCTCGACCTCCTACAGGGCGGCCACCTGTACGTCGCGGGCTCGGCACGCTCGGGCCGGTCCACGGTCCTGCGCACCCTCGCCGGCTCCCTCGCCGCCACCTGCGGCCCCGCCGACGTCCACCTCTACGGCATCGACTGCGGCGGGAACGCCCTCCTCCCCCTCGTCGCCCTCCCGCACTGCGGCGCCGTCGTCACCCGCGACCAGACCGAACGCCTCGAACGCCTCCTCGCCCGCCTGCACGCCGAGGTCGGCCGCCGCCAGCAGATCCTCGCCGCCACCGGCTTCTCCTCCCTCGCCGAGCAGCGCACCGCCGCGGCGCCCGCCGAACGCCTGCCCTGGATGCTCCTGGTGCTCGACCGCTGGGAGGGCTACGTCGCCGCGTTCGAGAACTACGACTACGGCCGCCTCGTCGACTCCCTCCTGCGCCTCCTGCGCGAGGGCGCCGCCGTCGGCCTGCGCGCCGTCTTCACCGGCGACCGCTCCGGCCTCACCGGCCAGGTCTCCACGGTCTTCGACGGCCGGCTCATCCTCCGCATGGCCGACCCGAACGACTACACCTACGCCGGCATCAACGAACGCCACGTCCCCTCGGACATGCCGCCAGGCCGGGTGCTCGAGGCGGTCGGCCCGGACGGCGGCACCCTGCGCGAGTCCCACATCGCCCTCCTGACCGAGGTCGCCGCCGGCACCGCCCAGGTCGCCGCCCTCCAGCGGCTGGCGCGCGAGGCCGAGCGGACGTACGACCGGCCGAGCCCCGCCCAACGGCCACTGCACGTCGACGAGCTGCCGGTGCACGTGACCTACCGCGAGGCCCTGGCCCTCGACCCCGACTTCGCCGCGCCGTCCCCGCTGTGGGCGCTCGTCGGCGCGGGCGGCGACGAACTCGGCCCGATCGGCGTCGACCTCCTCGCCGAGGGCCCCGGCTTCACCGTCGCGGGCCCGCCCCGCTCCGGGCGCTCAACGGTCCTGATGACGATGGTGAGCTCGCTGCTCGACCCGCGGATCGGCGAGGGCACCGTGCCGGTCGTCCTCGTCTGCCCGCGCCGGTCGCCGCTGCGGGACCTGCGCGGCGAGCCGGGCGTGCTCGCCGTCCTGGAGGGGCCGGAGGACGCGTACCGGTTCGAGGAGGTCGTGGAGGGCCGGAGCCGGTACGTCGTGGTGGTCGACGACGCCGAGCTGCTCGACAACACCCCGTTCGACGACGTCCTGGTCCGCGCACTGCGCGCGGCCCGCGACGCCGAACAGGCCCTGATCATCGCCGGAACGACACAGGACCTGGCGCGCGGCTACAGCGGCTTCATCTCCGAGACGCGCCGCTCCCGAACGGGCGTCCTCCTCGCGGTGGCGTCACCGGATGACGGCGACGTCTTCAACCTCCGGCTCCCCCGCCAGATCTCCCTGGACGGCCCCACCGGCCGCGGCCTGCACGTCCACCCCGGCCAGGCCATGCCGATCCAGGCGGCCGTGGCCACGCGACGGACCTGAGGCCGGCCATGACCGAACTCTCGCCCCGCGGGCTACTTCCCGACGTTGCGGAAACCCTCGGCTCTGCTGCTGATGTCCCGGTGGGCCTCCTGGAAGGCGACGACCATCTTGTCGAACGACGGCTTCGCCTGCGCCCAGGCCTCGCGGAACCGATTGGCCCCGGGCCCCTGCCAGATGCTCTGACTGCTTTCAGTGTTCGAGTTAAGGTCCCGGATGATCTGGTCGAGCTCTTGGCCGTGTTTCTGGAAGAGGCCGGCGAGCCTCTTCATGGCCTCGGGATCACCACCGTAGATGCCACCCATCGGACCTCTCCTTTCGCCATGGATCCGGGTCGCTCGGCCGGTCCGCTGCCGTCCGTTGCGGACGGCGATGGAGCTGATGCCGTTCGATGACGTGGACGGGCAGGTCGCAGGGCTCTGACGGCGCTTGTGCACACGGGACCTGCGGTCGCTCCAGGCCGCGGCCGCAGGGCCGGCACGGCCTGAACCCCTCCGACCGTGGAGCATTAGCCGAACGACTTTTTGTCTTTTGCCGTGCCAATTAAGCATTGACGCGAGCGCCGGCGGAAGCCTTTCTCTTGTCCGCTTCCGGCCACCGACCTGCGCAAGATCGAAAGACGGCACGGATGATGAACAAACTGCGGAAGTCTCGGGGATGACCGGAAGCGGGGTTGCCGCAATCGGAAGAAACCGGGTGAAATTCCTGCGGCCTCGGGAAGGTCGTCGAGCGTTTTACACAAGGCGACGTAGCGGCGTCCCGTACTCAGGCCTCCGAGTGCGCGGGCGTGGGCATGTTCCCGGCTCCGGCCGGGAGCCGGCGGATCGCGGGAACGGCCAGGGTGGCGAGTGCCACGAGGAACTGGAGGGTGCCGGCGAGCCAGAGGGCCGGGTGGATGCCGAGTCCGGCACCGAGGGGACCGGCCGTGGCCTGGCCGATGGGCTGACAGGCGTAGGACCCGAACCAGTCGTAGGCGCTGACCCGGGAGAGGGCCTTGGCGGGGACGTGGTGCTGGATGGAGGTCTCCATGAAGGTGTTGAAGAGCGTCATCCCGATGCCGCCGAGCAGGGCCAGGCCCGCCATCGGGACGACGGGCAGGTGCGCGGCCAGTCCCAGGGTGGACAGGGACGAGAGGGCGAGGGCCGACACGCCGGTCCGCAGGGGACGGCGCGGGTGCAGGCGCAACGCGATGAGGCCGCCGATGAGTGCCCCGACACCGAGTACGGCCTGGATGGCGGCCCAGGTGGCCGGGCCGCCGGACGCCAGTGCGGTGGCCGCCGGGCCGAGGACGTAGAAGGCCGCGAACAGCAGGTTGGTCAGCGACGCCGCCGCGACGAGCGTCCACACCCAGGTCCTGGAGCTGAACTCCGTCCAGCCCTCCCGCAGGTCGCGCACGAAGGACTGTGCCGGTGCGGGCCGGTGCGCGGGCAGGCGTAGCCGGGCGAGCATGATCGCGCTGATCGCGAAGGTGGCCGCGTCGGCGGCGATCGCCCATCCGGGGCCGACCGTCGCGACCAGGAGACCGGACAGGACGGGACCGCCGATCCTGCCGATCGAGAGCGCCAGGCCCCGCAGCGCGTTCGCCTGCTGAAGGTGTTCGCCAGGGACGATCGCGGGGACGAGGCCCGTCGAGGCGGGACTGAACAGGGCGGCCGACATACCGTGCACGGCTTGGCAGGCCGCGAGCTCCCAGATCGCCGCGTGCCCGCCGACCAGGAGTGCGGCCATCGTTCCCTGGCCGACGAAGCGCGCCAGGTCGGCGGCCACCATGATCCAGCGCCGGGGCAGCCGGTCGGCGAGCACCCCGCCGGCCGGCAGACCCGCGATCATGGGGATCGTCCGGGCCGCCAGGACGTACCCGAGGTCGGCCGGTGACCCGGTGAGGTCCAGGACCGCGAACGCCAGGGCGACCCCCACCATGCCGTCGCCGAGCAGCGACGCCGACTGCCCGATGAAGAACCGCCGGAAGTCCCGTTCCCTGAGGACGGCGAGGGCCTTCCCAGACATCGGGTTCATCTCTCCGCCGTCTCGCCGCGCGGCGCTCGCCCCGGATCGATCATGACGACCATCTTCGACCGGCCGGGCGCACCCGCCGGTCGGAGCGAGAACGAGTGAGCGGAAGTCTCGGTGAACGGGCGTGGGTCCTCGCGGCAAGCGGGATGAAAGCGCACGAATGCACCGCAGCTCAGATGATTATCCGAGCTTTTTGCCCGCCCACCGCGACGTTGAGCGACCGCCCCGGGGGCCGGGCGGCGGCTCCGGGCCGGGCGGTCCGCACGGCCGGCGAGGCCGCTGAGGGGAGGGGGTCGGCAACGGCGTAGCAAGTGCTCGGTTACATTGGAGATCGCGGCAACCCGGCGGCCCTTGCGGATGATGGAAGCGGGGTTGCCTAGACTCTCTTCGATCAGCGAGAGCGAGGAGTCGTACGTGCGCAAGGTCCTGATCGCCAACCGGGGTGAGATCGCCGTCCGTGTCGCGCGGGCGTGCAGGGACGCGGGGATCGGCAGTGTGGCCGTTTACTCGGAACCCGACCTGGACGGGCTGCACGCGCGAGTGGCGGACGAGGCGTACGCGCTGGGCGGGCAGACGGCCGCCGAGAGCTACCTCGACATCGACAAGCTGCTGCGGATCGCCAAGGAGAGCGGCGCCGACGCCGTGCATCCCGGCTACGGCTTCCTCTCCGAGAACGCGCAGTTCGCCGAGGCGGTGATCGATGCCGGGCTGACCTGGATCGGGCCGCCGCCGAGCGCGATCATGGCGCTGGGCGACAAGGTGCAGGCGCGGCACATCGCGCAGAAGGTCGGCGCTCCGCTGGTGGCGGGCACCAAGGACCCGGTCGAGAACGCCGACGAGGTGGTGGAGTTCGCCCGCGAGCACGGGCTGCCCATCGCGATCAAGGCGGCGTTCGGCGGTGGCGGGCGCGGGCTGAAGGTCGCGCGCACGATGGAGGAGATCCCCGAGCTGTACGAGTCGGCCGTCCGCGAGGCGGTGGGCGCGTTCGGGCGCGGGGAGTGCTTCGTCGAGCGGTACCTCGACAAGCCGCGCCATGTGGAGACGCAGTGCCTCGCCGACCAGCACGGCAACGTGGTGGTCGTCTCGACGCGTGACTGCTCGCTGCAGCGGCGGCACCAGAAGCTCGTGGAGGAGGCGCCGGCGCCGTTCCTCAGCGAGGATCAGCTCGCCACGCTCTACTCCAGCTCCAAGGCGATCCTGCGCGAGGCCGGATACGTCGGCGCCGGCACGTGCGAGTTCCTTGTGGGCCAGGACGGCACGATCTCGTTCCTCGAGGTGAACACCCGGCTCCAGGTCGAGCACCCGGTGACCGAGGAGGTCGCGGGCGTCGACCTGGTACGCGAGCAGTTCCGCGTGGCGGAGGGCGAGGAGCTCGGGTACGACGACCCGGTGCTGCGCGGCCACTCGATCGAGTTCCGCGTCAACGCGGAGGACGCCGGGCGCAACTTCCTGCCTTCTCCGGGCACGATCACCCGGTGGAGCCCGCCGAGCGGTCCGGGCGTGCGCCTGGACTCGGGCTTCGAGCAGGGCATGACGGTCCCGCAGATGTACGACTCGATGATCGCGAAGCTGATCGTCACCGGTGCGAACCGAACGGAGGCGCTGCAGCGGGCCCGGCGCGCGCTCGCCGAGTTCGAGATCGAGGGCATGCCGACGGTCCTCCCGTTCCACCGGACGGTGATCGAGGACCCGGCGTTCGTCGACGAGCCGTTCCGGGTCCACACACGCTGGATCGAGACCGAGTTCGACAACACGATCGCGCCGTACGACGCGGCGGTCGAGGCGACCGAGCCGGCGGAGCGGGAGCGGGTGACCGTCGAGGTCGGCGGCAAGCGCCTCGAGGTGGTGCTCCCCGCGGGACTGGGGGGGTCCGCCGCGGGCGACCCGAACCCGGGAGGCGGTCGTGCGGCGCCCGCCCGGCGCAAGGGCGGTAAGAAGGCCGGGGCGGCGGCCGTGGGCGGGGACGCGCTGGTCAGCCCGATGCAGGGCACGATCGTGAAGATCCTCGTCGAGGACGGTACGGCGGTCGAGGCCGGGGCGACCATCGTGGTGCTCGAGGCCATGAAGATGGAGCAGCCGCTGACGGCGCACAAGGCGGGCACGGTGACGGGCCTGGCCGCGCAGGTCGGTCAGACGGTCTCGAACGGCGCCGTGATCTGCGAGATCAAGGACTCCTGAGCCGGCGACGGAGAGACGCGCTTCACGGTGGGGCGGCGTACGAGCGGAGGGTAGCGCGGGGTTCGCCATCGGTTACCCTCGACTCAGGGATGGCCTGGTTCAGCGTGGGGATACCTCGCGTGTACGGAACCATCCCGCCCGCTGGTTCGTCGAAGCTAGTCAAAGCAACCACACTGATCACCTGAGGCGTCATGAAGATTCGCCGTTCGACGATTTTCGCCGCCGTGGCCGCCGTCGTCGCACTGCTGTTCGCGTTCGCCGCTCCGGCGAGCGCCGACCCGTTCCAGAGCGTGGTCCAGGGACTGAAGAGCCAGCGGCTCTACGTGTCCCAGGACTCTGGTGCGTCGATGTCCGGCTCCGACCGGCAGACCGTGATCAACGCGCTGAAGGACGACGATTCGACCGTCCGGATGGCCGTGGTGAAGGAGAACCGCGTCACCAGCGCGGGCCTGCGCCAGCTCGACTCCGCGCTGGGCGGGAAGGGCACGCTGATCCTGCTCGACGGCAAGGGTGAGCGCATCCTCGCGGGCTCCCACGAGGGGCTGGGCAGCGGCAAGGTCAGGCAGCTGGTGACCCAGGCGCGGGGCGACTCGTCCAACCTCAAGGACCTGCTCCTCAACCTGAACAAGCGCTTCGACAAGGCCGTCTCCGACAAGAAGTCCGGCTCGGCCACGGCCGGGTTCGTGGTGCTGGGCGTCCTGGTCCTCATCGTCGTGGGCGTCGTGGGCCTGATCTTCTTCGCCCGCAAGCGGCGGAAGGAGCGGGAGGCCAGGCAGCTGGCCGAGCTCAAGGAGAGCGTGTACGAGGACGTGACGCGACTCGGTGAGGACATCACCGGGCTGAACCTCAACGTCATGGACTCGGGCCTCGACCCGGCGGCCCGGGACGACTACCAGCGGGCGATGGACTCCTACGACCGCGCCAAGGCGGCGGTCGACGCGGCGCACCGTCCGGAGGACATGCGCAAGGTCACCGAGGCGCTGGAGGACGGCCGGTACTACATGACGGCGGTGCGGGCCCGTCTCGACGGCCGGCCGGTTCCCGAGCGGCGGGCGCCGTGCTTCTTCAACCCGCAGCACGGTCCGTCCGTGCAGGACGTCATGTGGGCGCCCGGGGGCGGCGCGCCGCGGTCGGTGCCGGCCTGCGCGGCCGACGCGCAGCGGGTGCTGTCGGGCATGGACCCGGACGCCCGCCTGGTCACGATCGGCGGTCAGCGGCGGCCGTACTGGGACGCCGGACCGGCGTACGCGCCGTACGCCGGTGGCTACTACTCCGGCTTCGGCGGCGGGGACATGCTCGGCGGCCTGCTGATCGGCACCGCGCTCGGCTCGATCTTCAGCGGGGGCTGGGGCGGCCACGGCGGCGGGTACGACGCGGGTTACGCGGCCGGGTACGACGCCGGCAACGACAACGGCGGTGACTGGGGCTTCGGCGGTGGAGACGGCGGCGGCGGTGGCTTCGACATCGGCGGCGGCGACTTCGGAGGCTTCGACGGTGGCGGCGGCGACTTCGGGGGCGGCGGCGACTGGTGATGGAGGTCTCCGCTGACCCGGCTACCCGGTGACCCGGGCCCGCTCCGGCGGGCCCGCTACATCATGGGGTTCCGGCTTCCGCCGGAGAACCTCAGCTGGGTACGGCACGATCTGATGGACGCGGGGTGGCGTGGCCGCATGATGGCCCGCCACCTCGTTCTCATGGTGCCGGTGTGCGTGGGGCTGGCGCTGCTCCCCGCCGAGGCGGGCATCCGGGTGGCCGTCGTGGCGCTGGCGCTGCTGAGCAGCGCGTTCGTGGTCGTGATCAGCGCCGGGGACATCCGCCGGGCCCGGCTGCGGCAGCACGGCCTCCCCGTACCCGACGAGCCGCGACCCGGTCCTCCCCGGTACTGACCTGGCGTTCCGCGTAATCCACAGGGCTCGTCCACAGTGACCGTCCACAGTCTGTGGACAACTTTTTCCCCTGGCCCGGCCGGTTCCCGGCCGGGCCTTTCGCATGCCCGGGTTCCCGGCGAACGCGTCGCCCGGACGAACGTGCTGGTGCGTTCTCTCTCTCCTGTGTCACACTGAAAGAGTTATAGAACTCATCTATGAGTTATATAACCTGAGGGAGGCGAGATGGTGACGGACGTACGGCCGCGCGCGGCGCGGAGGGCGGTCCCCCGGGCCACGGCGATGGGGGATCCCGGGGCACGCGGCAGGTTCGGCGGCCACGGGGGCCGGTACGTGCCGGAGTCGCTGGTGGCGGCGTGCGGCGAGGTGGAGGACGCCTTCCGGGCGGCCTGGTCCGATCCGGCGTTCCGCGCCGCCCTCGCGGCGCTGCTGGCCGAGCACGTCGGCCGTCCGACGCCGCTGACCCGGGCGCGGCGCCTGTCCGCCGAGCTGGGGGTGGAGGTCCTGCTCAAGCGGGAGGACCTGGCCCACACGGGCTCCCACAAGATCAACAACGTTCTGGGGCAGGCGCTGCTGGCCGTCCGGATGGGCCGGACCCGGTTGATCGCCGAGACGGGCGCCGGGCAGCACGGGGTGGCGACCGCGACCGCCGCGGCGCTGCTGGGCCTGCGGGCCACGGTCTTCATGGGCGAGCGCGACATCGAGCGCCAGGCGCTGAACGTCTTCCGGATGCGCCTGCTCGGCGCCGAGGTGGTCCCGGTGACGACGGGCAGCCGCACGCTCAAGGACGCGACGAGCGAGGCGATGCGCCACTGGGTGGGCGCGCTGGAGGACTCCCACTACTGCATGGGTTCCGTCGTCGGGCCGCACCCGTACCCGTGGATGGTCCGGGAGTTCCAGCGGGTGATCGGTGAGGAGGCGCGTGGCCAGTGCGCCGCCGAGCTGTCCGCCGGCGCGCCGGACTGCGTCGTGGCCTGTGTGGGGGGAGGGTCGAACGCGGCGGGCACGTTCGCCGGGTTCGCCGACGGTCCCGCGCGGCTCGTCGGCGTCGAGGCCGAGGGCGGCGCCGGAGCGACCCTCGGCCGGGACGGCGTGTTGCACGGCTTCCGCTCGCGGTTCCTGCAGGACGACGACGGTCAGATCACCGAGGCCCACTCGATCGCGGCCGGCCTGGACTACCCGGGGGTCGGCCCCGAGCACGCCCACCTGCGCGACCTGGGCCGGGCCCGGTACGTCACGGTCACCGACGAGGAGGTCGTCGACGCGGCGGTACGCCTCGCCCGGACCGAGGGGATCGTGCCCGCGCTGGAGTCGGCGCACGCTGTCGCGTGGGTGATCCGGGCGGCGGGCGACGGTGAGCTGCCGCCCGGCGCGACCGTGATGCTCACCCTGTCGGGGCGGGGCGACAAGGACATCTCGACGTTGATGGAGGTCGTCGCGTGAACGGCGGAACGATGACGCTCGGGTCGCTGGAGCGGCACCTGCGGGCGCGCCGCGACGCGGGCCGTACGCTGCTGATGCCCTACCTCACCGGCGGGATCACCCCGGACTGGGCGGCGTACCTTCGGGCGTTCGCCGAGGCGGGCGCCGACGCGATCGAGGTCGGGCTGCCGTTCAGCGATCCGACCCTCGACGGCGCCACGATCCAGGAGGCCTCGGGCGCGGCACTGGCGCGGGGCGCGTCGGCGCGCCGGATCCTCGCCGACCTCGCCGCGCTGGGCGAACCGGCCGTGCCGCTGGTCGCCAGCACGTACTACAACCTGGTCCTGCGGGACGGGGCGGAGGCGTTCTGCGCGGCGCTGCGGGAATCGGGGGTCACCGGGCTGATCGTCCCGGACCTGCCGGTGGACGAGGCCGGGGAGCTGACGGACGTCGCGGCCGCCGCGGGCGTCGACCTGGCGCTGCTCGCCTCCCCCGCCACGCCGGGACCGCGGCTGGCGGAGATCGGCCGGCGCAGCCGCGGGTTCGTCTACGCCGTCTCGCTGATGGGGACGACCGGTGAGCGGGCCACGCTCGCCGCGTCGGCGAACACGACGGCCGAGCGGATCAAGCGCGGCACCGACCGTCCCGTGCTCCTCGGGTTCGGCATCTCGACCCCGGAGCAGGCGGTGGCGGCCGCCCGTGGCGCGGACGGCGTCGTCATCGGCGCGGCGCTGATGCGGCAGGTGCTGGACGGGTCCAGACCGGACGACGTCGGAGCCTTCCTGGTTAAGATTCGCCGAGCACTCGACGAGAAGACCTGAGCGCACGGCGAGCCGCGCGGAGAAGAGGGAGGCCGATGGCCCGGGACACCGGCCACGAGGCGAGGTACCGCACCATCGCCGCCGATCTCGCCGCGAAGATCCGCGCGGGTCACTACGCCCCGGGTGAGGCGCTCCCTCCACAGCGCGAGCTGAGCGCCTCGTACGGGGTGACCCTGATGACGCTCCGGCAGGCGCTGCGGCGGCTCAGCGACGAGGGGCTGATCGTGCAGCGGCACGGGCGCGGCACGTACGTCGCGCCGCCGCACCTGGCGTACCAGCTCGGGTCGCTCCGGAGCCTCGCCGACGATCTGCGGGAGCAGGGACACGAGGTGCGCACGGTGGTGCTCGGGCGGTCCGTGCGCAAGGTTCCGGCCGGCGTCGCCGCGCGGCTGCGCGCCCGGCCCGGCGAGACGGCGCTGCGGCTGGAGCGGCTACGCGAGTTCGCGGGGCGCCCCGCGATCCATCAGGTGTCCTGGGTCCGGCAGCCGTACGCCGAGCGGGTTCGCGACCGTGACTTCACCGGCGTCTCGCTGTACGGCGCGCTCGCCGACGCCGGGGTCGCGGTGGCCCGCGCCGCCGAGACGATCCGTCCCGGGCTGCTGGACGCCGCCCTCGCGGAGCACCTGGAGGAGCCGGCGGGCAGCCCGGTGTTCACGAGTGAGCGGATCACCTACACGCTCGACGGCGCCGCCGTCGTCGACGACCACGCCACCATCCTCGGGAGCATGATGGAGATCAGCACCGACCGCGCCGCGACCGGCCTGTCCCTCACGTGGGGCGCCACCGGCCGTTAGGCCCGCTGTTGCCGCCACGGGCCGGTTGGGCCGGGTCCCGCCGCCACGGGCCGGTTGGCGCGGATCAGTAGGCCGACTCCTGCATCAGGCGGCGGGCGGCCTCGGTGATGCTGCCGGACACGGACGGGTACACCGCGAACGTGTGGGCGACCTGGTCGACGGTCAGGTGCTGCTGCACCGCGACGGACAGGCCGAGGATCAACTCGCCGGCGCGGGGCGCGACGATCACGCCGCCGAGCACGATGCCGGTGGCCGGCCGGCAGAAGATCTTCACGAAGCCGTCCAGGAAGCCCTGCATCTTCGCGCGCGGGTTGGTGGCGAGGGGCAGCTTCACGATCCGGGCCGGGACCTCGCCGGAGTCGATCTGCGCCTGGGACACGCCGACCGTGGCGACCTCCGGGTCGGTGAAGATGTTGGCCGCGACCCAGCCGAGCTTGAGCGGCTGCACGGCCTCGCCGAGGGCGTGCCACATCGCGATCCGGCCCTGCATGGCGGCGACCGAGGCGAGCATCAGCACGCCGGTGCAGTCCCCGGCGGCGTACACGTGCGGCGCCGACGTGCGGGAGACCTTGTCGACCTGCACGAACCCGCGCTCGTCGAGCCGTACGCCGGCCTCCTCCAGGCCCATCCCGTGCGTGTTGGGCACCATGCCGACCGTCATGAGGCAGTGCGAGCCGGTGACCGTACGGCCGTCGGTGAGCGTCACCTCGACGCCGTCGCCGGTGCGCTTCACCCCGGCGGCCCGGGAGCGGGCCAGGAGGTTCATGCCACGCCGCTGGAAGACCTCCTCGAGGACCCGCGCGGCGTCCTCGTCCTCGTTCGGCAGCACGTGGTCGCGGGAGGAGACGAGGGTGACGCGCGAGCCGAGCGCGAGGTACGCGCCGGCGAACTCGGCGCCGGTGACGCCGGAGCCCACGACGATGAGGTCCTCGGGCAGCTCGGGCAGTTCGTACAGCTGACGCCAGTTGAGGATGCGCTCGCCGTCGGGCTCCGCGCCGGGCAGCACCCGTGGCGTCGCGCCGGTGGCGATCAGTACGACGTCCGCGTGGATCCGCTCGTCGCCGACGGCCACGATCTGCGGGTCGACGAGCCGTCCCTCGCCGCGGATGATCCGGACGCCCTCGTCCGCGACGCGGTCCTCGATGTCGGCGGACTGGGCCCAGGCCAGCTCCTTGACCCGCTTGTTGACCAGCGGAAGATCGACCTCCGGCCCGCCGACCTCGCCGTCCGGGCCGCCGGAGAACCGGACGCCGAGGGACGCCGACTCCGACAGGACGGCCATGCGGGTGGACGTCGCGATCAGTGTCTTGGACGGAACGCAGTCGGTGAGGACACAGGCCCCACCGGGCCCGTCGCGTTCCACGAGCGTGACGTCGGCGCCGAGCTGTGCGGCGACCAGGGCGGATTCGTAGCCGCCGGGGCCGCCTCCGATGATGGCTACGCGTGTCATATCGGTCATTCTCCCGCACTCCCGGGGTTGACGCGCCGTCGCGTCCGTTAAGGCCGTACGCTGGGCGACCGTGGCCTTGTACGCGGCGTACGCCTCCAACATGGATCCCGCACAGATGGCGCAGCGCGCTCCGCACTCGCCCCTGCGCACGACCGGCTGGCTCCAGGGCTGGCGGCTGACCTTCGGCGGTGAGAACGTCGGCTTCGAAGGCGCCCTCGCCACGGTGGTCGAGGACGCCGACGAGCACGTCTTCGTCGTGCTCTACGACGTCCCCGAGTTCGACGAGCAGGCCCTGGACGAGTGGGAGGGGGCGGCCCTCGGCGTCTACCGGAAGATCCGGGTGCGGATCGCCACCCTCGACGGCGACGTCCTCGCGTGGCTCTACGTGCTCGACGCCTACGAGGGCGGGCTCCCGTCGGCGCGGTATCTCGGCATCCTCGCGGACGCCGCGGAGAGGGCCGGGGCGCCCGACGACTACGTCAAGGATCTGCGCACCCGGCCGTGCAAGTCGCTCGGCGACTGAGCAGCGCGTTCGGCGTGGGTAGTCTGTCCGCTTGTGAGCAATGACGCCTACGAACTGGCCCGATCGGCGGCCGACGCGCTGAAGCGACGCCTGACCGCCGACTCCTTCGACGTCGCCCTCGTGATGGGGTCCGGCTGGGTTCCGGCGGCGAACACGCTGGGCGCGCCCGCCGACGAGTTCCCCGTCACCGAGCTTCCCGGCTTCGCCGAGCCGGGCGTGCCGGGCCACGCGGGCACGATCCGCGTCATCGAGGTGGGCACGCGGCGGGCGCTGGTCTTCCTCGGCCGCACCCACCTGTACGAGGGGCGGGGCGTGCGGCCGGTCGTGCACGGCATCCGCACGGCGCTGGCCGCCGGGGTCAAGACGGTCGTGCTCACCAACGCCGCGGGCGGCACCCGCCCGGAGTGGCAGAAGGTCGGCGACCCGGTCCTGATCAGCGACCACCTGAACCTCACCGGCCAGAACCCGATCTCCGGTCCGACCTTCATCGACATGACCGAGGCGTACTCCCCCGCCCTGCGGTCGCTCGTCAAGGAGATCGACCCGACGCTCGCCGAGGGCGTCTACGCCGCGCTGCCCGGCCCGTCGTACGAGACGCCGGCGGAGATCCGCATGCTCCGCACGATGGGCGCGGACCTGGTCGGCATGTCCACCGTCCTGGAGACGATCGCGGCGCGTGAGGGCGGCGCGGACGTGCTGGGCATCTCCCTGGTGACGAACATCGCCGCCGGCCTGACCGGCGAGCCGCTGGACCATCAGGAGGTGCTGGCCGCCGGGCGGGCCGCCGCCGAGCGGATGGGCGGACTCCTCGGCAAGGCCCTGCGGGCCCTCTGAGCCTTCATCGGAATGGACGGACACGTGAGCGACGGTTACCGGCGGCAGGCCGAGGAGTGGCTGGACCAGGACCCCGACCCCGAGACCCGCGAGGAACTGCGGGCCCTGCTGGGCGACGAGGCGGCGCTGGCCGAGCGGTTCGGGGCGAAGCTGGAGTTCGGCACGGCGGGCCTGCGCGGCGAGCTCGGGGCCGGCCCGAACCGCATGAACCGGGTGACGGTCATGCGGGCCGCCGCCGGCCTCGCCGCCGTGCTCACCTCCGAGGACGCGGCCGAACGCTTCGAGCGGCCCGGCAACGGGGCCTCCGTGGTGATCGGCTACGACGCGCGGCACAAGTCCGACGTCTTCGCCGAGGACTCCGCCGCGGTGCTCGCCGGGGCGGGCGTCACGGTGCACCTGATGCCGCGGCCGCTGCCGACGCCGGTCCTCGCGTACGCCGTCCGCTTCCTCGGCGCGGACGCGGGCGTCATGGTGACCGCCAGCCACAACCCGCCGCGCGACAACGGCTACAAGGTGTACTGGGGCGACGGCGCCCAGATCATCCCGCCGCTGGACGCGGAGATCTCCCGGTCGATCGACGCGGTCGGGCGGATCGACGAGCTGCCGCGCGGCGTGGAGTGGAACGCCCTCGACGACGGCATCGTCGAGGCCTACCTGCACGCGCTGTCGCGGCTCCCGCTCGGCACCGCGCGGGACGTCTCGGCCGCCTACACGCCGCTGCACGGGGTGGGCGGGGAGGTGCTGGCCCGCGCGTTCGCGTGGAACGGGTTCGTGCCGCCGGACGTCGTCGCCGAGCAGTCCCGGCCCGACCCGGACTTCCCGACCGTCGCCTTCCCCAACCCCGAGGAGCCGGGCGCGATGGACCTGGCCCTCGACCTGGGCAAGGGCCACGACCTGGTCATCGCGAACGACCCGGACGCCGACCGCTGCGCGGTGGCCGTGGGCGGGCGGATGCTGACCGGGGACGAGGTCGGCGGGCTGCTGGCCGAGCACGTCCTGCGGCACACGAGCGGCGCCGACCGGCTCGTCGTCACGACGATCGTGTCCTCGTCGCTGCTCGGCAAGATCGCGGCCGCGCACGGCGTGCGGTACGCCGAGTCACTGACCGGCTTCAAGTGGATCATGAAGGCGGGCACCGTCCACGACCGGCTCGTGTACGGCTACGAGGAGGCCCTGGGCTACTGCGTCGGCGGTGACGACGGCGTCCCCGTACGCGACAAGGACGGCATCGGCGCCGCGCTGGCCGTCGCCGCGCTCGCCGCCGAGGCGAAGGCCGAGGGCCGTACGCTCCTCGACCTCCTCGACGACCAGGCGCGCCGCTACGGCCTGCACGCGACCGCGCAGCTGTCGGTACGCGTGGCCGACCTGTCGCTGATCACGGACGCGATGGACCGGCTGCGCGCCACACCGCCGGACCGGCTCGGCGGCCGTACGGTGACGGACGTCGACGACCTGTCCGCCGGGCTGGGCGGCCTCCCGCCGACGAACGGCCTGCGCTTCCGGCTGTCGGAGGGCGGCCGTGTCGTCGTCCGTCCGTCCGGCACCGAGCCGAAGCTCAAGTGCTACCTCGAGGTCGTCGAGCCGGTGACCGGTTCCGTCGCCGAGGCCCGTACGACCGCCGACGCCGCGCTCGCCGCGCTCCGCGACGACCTCGCCGGAGTCCTCGGGCTCTGACGCTCGTGGACGAACCCGCCCGGCGTGGCCGTACGGATCCGCGGCCTCGACCGAGGTCACGGCGGAGTCGACTTTCGGCCGATGCCGGTCCGCCGGGCGGGGACCTACCGTTGGGGACCATGAGCGGTATGGCGGTGTCCCGCCCCGACCACCCGTCCCTCCTCCCCGCCCTGCTCGCGGCCCCCGACCCGGCCGAGCGGGTCCCCCGGTCCGCTCGCGACTGGGCGGTCGACATCGCCTGCTTCGTGCTGGCGGTGCTCTTCGGGGGCTTCATGCTGTTCGCGACCTCCCACGGGTCTTCAGGGGTCCATCATCCGCCGCGGCTGCCCGACGTGCTGATCGGCGCGCTCGGCTGCCTCGCGCTGTGGTGGCGCCGGCGCCACCCTGTGGAGCTCGCGGTCGCCCTGGGCGTGGTGAGCCTGGCCTCGGCGAGCGTCTCCGGGGCGGGGTGCATCGCGCTGTTCACGGTGGCCGTGCACCGGCCGTTCCGTACGGTGGCCGCGGTCGCTGTGGTGCACCTCGTCACCGGTGCGATCTACACCGCCGTGTTCCCCGATCCCACGGAGTCGTACTGGGTCGGGGTCGTGTGGGGCGTCGTGGTGAGCGCGGCGGTCGTGGCGTGGGGGATGTTCGTCCGCGCGCGGCGGCAGCTCATCCTGTCTTTGCGGGAGCGGGCGCTGCGGGCCGAGGCCGAGCAGCAGCTCCGCGTCACGCAGGCCCGGCAGCAGGAACGCGCGCGAATCGCCCGCGAGATGCACGACGTCCTCGCCCACCGCATCTCGCTGCTCAGCGTGCACGCGGGGGCGCTGGAGTTCCGTCCCGACGCTCCTCCCACCGAGATCGCCAAGGCGGCGGGCGTGATCCGGGCGAGCGCGCACCAGGCCCTCCAGGACCTGCGCGAGGTGATCGGCGTGCTCCGCGAGGACGCGACCGAGGACACGCCCGAGCGCCCCCAGCCGAACCTCGGCGACCTGCCCACGCTCATCGACGAGTCGCGGCGGGCCGGGATGACCGTGACCTACGAGAACCGGCTGCACGACGTCGACGCGGTCCCCGGCGCGCTCGGGCGCAGCGCCTACCGCACCGTGCAGGAGGCGCTCACCAACGCCCGCAAGCACGCGCCGAAGGCGACCGTGAGCGTCATCGTCGACGGGTCGGCGGGCACCGACCTGACCATCGAGGTCCGCAACCCGCTGGTCAACGCCGCGTCGGGCATTCCCGGCTCGGGCACCGGGCTGATCGGACTCGCCGAACGCGCCATGTTGTCCGGCGGCCGGCTCGAACACGGCCCGACCCCGGACGGGGAGTTCCGCGTCCGGGCGTGGCTGCCCTGGCGCGGCGAGACCACGCCGGCCGGCGCGCCGGGCGGGGCCGCCTGACCCCGAATGAGCGGTGACGCCCGGCCCCGATCGGGCGGGACGCGTCGCTGCTCGGCGCGCGCCGTTAGTGTGTCCCTCGTGACCATTCGCGTGCTGATCGTCGACGATGACGCATTGGTCCGTGCGGGCCTGTCGATGATGCTGGCCGGCGCCGACGATCTGCGGATCGTCGCGGAGGCCGGCGACGGCACCGAGGTCGCCGCGCTGGTCGCCGAGCACTCGCCGGACGTCGTCCTCATGGACATCCGGATGCCCCGCATGGACGGCCTGGCCGCGACCGAGGCGCTCCGGGCCCGCCAGGGAGCCCCGGAGATCATCATCTTGACCACGTTCGACGCCGACGAACACGTCCTGCGGGCTCTGCGCGGCGGCGCCGCCGGCTTCCTCCTCAAGGACACCCCGCCCGGCGAGATCATCAACGCCATCCGTCGTGTCGCCGCGGGCGAGCCGATCCTCTCCCCCAGCGTCACCCGCCGCCTCATCGCCCACGTCGCCCAGACCCGGCCCAACCCGGCCCAGGAACGCCTCGCCCGCCTCAGCGACCGCGAGCGCGAGGTGGTCGTCGCCATCGGCCAGGGCAAGTCGAACGCCGAGATCAGCTCCGAGCTCTTCATGAGCGTCGCCACCGTGAAGGCCCACGTCTCCCGGCTGCTGGCCAAGCTGGAACTCAACAATCGCGTCCAGGTCGCCCTACTCGCCCACGACGCCGGTCTCATCTAGTCCTGAGATCCGCTATTCTTAAGGGGTCACGCGGACGTGGCTCAGACTGGTAGAGCATCACCTTGCCAAGGTGAGGGTCGCGGGTTCGAATCCCGTCGTCCGCTCTCGCTCAGCGTTACTCGCCGCCCCCCGGGGCGGCTTCGCTGTTTCCGGGTGTCCACCCGGGGGGGCGACCCCCCGGACCCCCCGATGCCGGGCTCCGCCCGGCCCAGCGTCACCCGCCGCCCCCCGGGGCGGCTTCGCTGTCTCTACGGAGCTGGTCACCTTCCCTGCCGAGCTCTTGTTCTAGTTCGGTGATGATCTGGCGGAGCCAGCGCATGTCGGCTCGCTTGGTCTCGGCGGCGATGCTGAGCATTCCCCGGCGGAACCGGTCGGTCATCTCGGCGGCCCGCAGCGGGCGGCTGTCGGCGTAGAAGTAGCTGGCGGGCTGGTCGTAGAAGGCCAGGCGGCGGCGCAGCACGCGGAGCTGGTCGGCGGGGTCGGGCAGTCGGCCGAGGAACGCCAGCAGGATCATGAACGAGTTCCGGTCGGTGATCTCCAGCTCGGCCGGGCCGGCGAGCCTGCGGAGCAGTTCCGCGTGTCCGGCGTCGGTGAGCGTCAGCACCTGACGCGGGGTGCCGCCCCGGCCCGGCTCCTCGTGCCGTTCCAGGAACCCGGCGGCGCGCAGGCGGTTGAGCGCCGGGTACAGCGCGCCGTCGCTCACCGGCCGGATGTGCCCGGACAGCCCGGAGATGCGCGCCCGCAGCTCGTAGGCGTGCAGCGGCTCCTCCGCCAGGAATCCGAGGATGCACAGCGTCAGCACGATCAGCTCTCCCATTTGCCTCGATTAGAGACACTCTATTAGAGTCATCCACCTTGATCGACAGAGAGGGGCGGACATGGCGACCTTCGTTCTCGTTCCGGGTGGGTGGCACGGCGGCTGGCAGTACTCCGGTATGGCCGACCGGCTCCGCGCCGCCGGGCACCGGGCGTTGCCCGTGACCCTGACGGGGCTCGGTGACCGGGCCCACCTGGCCTCTCCCGCCGTGAACCTCGACACCCACGTCGACGACGTGCTCGCCGTCCTCGCGGCCGAGAAGGTCACCGACGCCGTGCTCGTCGGGCACAGCTACGGCGGCATGGTCATCACCGGGGTCGCCGATCGCGCCGAGCCCGGCTCGGTGCGCCGCCTGGTCTACAGCGACGCCTACGTGCCCGAGGACGGGCAGTCCTGCTGGGAGCTGACGACCGAGGCCTTCCGCCGGCTGTTCCTCGACGGAGCGGCCGCGGACGGCTTCTCGGTCCAGCCGCCGCCCGGCGTCGACCCCCGCGCGACCGCGCACCCCCTGGCGTCCTTCCTCCAGCGGCTCCGGCTGCGTGGGAACGGCCTCGGCGAGATCAAGGCACGGGACTACGTGTACCTGAACGGCTGGGACGGCTCACCGTTCGCCGAGGTCCACGCGCGGCTGGCCGAGGATCCCGCCTGGCGGGTGCACACCCTTTCCAGCAGCCACAATGTGCTCCGAGACGCGCCGGACGCGTTCTTGGAGATCCTGCTGCTCGGCGAGTGAAGGCCCGATGGTGTCGTTAGGTACACCCCTGTCGGCCTGCTGGGCCCATCGAGATGTCCTCCGGTCATCCCTAGTTTCGTCCTCATACGGCGTGCAACGGCGCCTTGGAAGGGCGAGGGTCATGAACGGACAGGTCACGCTCCCCACGAGCGGTTCCGAGGCGCTACGGGTCGTCTCGGTGCGGAAGGTCTACGGCGCGGAGGGCACTCAGGTGACCGCGCTGGACGGGGTCTCACTGAGTCTGCGGAAGGGGACGTTCACGGCCGTCATGGGGCCGTCCGGTTCCGGTAAGAGCACCCTGCTGCAGTGCGCGGCGGGGCTGGACCGGCCGACCGGCGGAAAGGTGTTCGTCGACGGCGCCGAGATGAGCGGTGGCTCCGAGACCGAGTTGACGAAGTTCCGCAGGCGGCGGATCGGCTTCATCTTCCAGCAGTTCAACCTGCTCCCCACCCTGGACGTACTGCAGAACACGACGCTCCCGCTGCGGCTGGCCGGCCGGAAGGTGGACGGCCGGTACGCCCGCGAGATCCTGACAAAGGTGGGTCTCGGCGACCGGCTGCGGCACCTGCCGGCGGAGTTGTCCGGCGGTCAGCAGCAGCGGGTCGCCATCGCGCGGGCCCTGGTGACGAACCCGTCGGTGATCTTCGCCGACGAGCCGACCGGCGCGCTCGACACGCGCAGTGCGCGTGAGGTGCTGAGCCTTCTGATGCGGGCGGTGCACGAGCAGGGCCAGACCGTCGTGATGGTGACCCACGACCCGGTCGCCGCCTCGTACGCGGACTCGGTCCTGTTCCTGGCCGACGGTCGCCTCGCCGGAGAGCTCGCCCGGCCGACGGCCGAGGCCGTGGCGGAGCGGATGACGCACCTGGGCGACCGGACCGCGCGGCGCGACCGGACGGAGGTCTGACCATGTTCGGGTTGGCTCTTCGCTCGTTGCGGCATCGCGCCGGCGGGTTCCTGGCGACGTTCGTCTCGATGGTGTTCGGGGCGGCGATGGTGATGGCCTTCGCCTCGCTGCTGGACACCGCCATGAGCGATGGAGTGCCCTCCGCCAGCAGGAACTCGCTCATCACCATGGCCTCGGTCGTCGGCGGCTGGGGGCTCATCATGGTGATCTTCTCGGCCACGTCCACGCTGACCCTGGTCGTGCGGCAGCGGGACGCCGAGATGACGCTGCTGAAGCAGGTGGGCGCCACGCCGATGCAGATCGGCCGGATGATCGTCAGCGAGACCGCCGTCGTCGCGCTGGTCGCCGGACTGGTGGCGATCGCGCCGGCGGCCCTGGCCGGCCGGGCTCTGCTGTCGCTGCTGATCTCCAGCAAGCGCGTCGCCGGCGGCATCGACTACGCCTTCGGGCCGTACGCGCTGGGCATCGGGCTGGGCGTGACGCTGACGGCCGCGACCACCGCGGCGGTCATCACGGTACGGGGCGTCGTGCGGACGCGTGCGGCCGAGTCGGCGCGGAACGCCGCCACGGGTGACGCCCGGATGAGCCGCAAGCGGAAGGCCGCCGCGGTGGTCCTCCTCGTCCTGGGCGCGAGCCTGGCCGTGACCACCGCGACCGCGATGCGCGGCAAGGGGATCGACGCGATGCAGACGGCCGGGCAGACCTCCATCTGGGTCTCCATCGGCCTGGCGCTGGCGGGGCCGGTCCTGATCGGCCGGGTGACGGCCGTGCTCGCCCGCCCGCTCGAGCGGGTGGCCGGGGTCCCCGCCTACCTGACGGTCCAGTACGTGCGGCGGCGGGCCGGTCGGCTCGCGGCGACGCTGATGCCGATCATCCTGTTCACCGGGATCTCCACCGGCACGCTCTACATGCAGTGGATCGAGAACGCGGCCACCGCCGCGTCCGGCACGGTGGCGACGGCCGACCAGAAGACCACCGAGACGCTGAACTTCACGGTCATCGGGATGCTGGTGGTGTTCTCGGCGATCATGCTGATCAACACGCTGATCGCGGCGATGACGTACCGGCGCGGCGAGTTCGCCCGGCAGCGGCTCGTCGGTATCACGCCGGGGCAGGTCCTGTGGACGGTGGCGGTGGAGGGCGTCATCCTGACGCTGCTCGGCATCGTCTCCGGGGCGGTCGCCGGGCTGTTCACGATCGTGCCCTACAGCATCGCCCGGACGGGGCACGCGCTGCCGGACGCGGGCGCCGGCACCTACCTGGCGGTCGTCGCCGTCGCGGCGGTCCTCACCCTGGGGACGGGTCTCGGCGCCGCCCGGCGCGCGATCCGGATGCCGGCGGTGGAGGCGGTGACCCGCTGAGCCGCCGTACGCGGGGGGCGGGTCAGAGCAGGGCGATGACGAGGGCGACGAGGAAGGCGACCGCCGGGACGGCGACCGCGAGGACGGCCGGCCAGGCCCACGTGACCGTCGGCTCGGTCCCGCCGTCCTCGCCGCGCCGGGAGCGCTCCCCGGCCAGCTCACGGAGCTGTTCGACCGCGAAGTCGGTCTGGGTGCGTCCCTGGACGTAGTCGGCGACGTGGTCGGGCAGCTTCCGCTCCTGACGGCGGGCCTTCGCCTCGAACCGCGCGCGGTTGCGCGGGGAGATCTGCAGCACGAAGGCGCGGAACCGGCGGCCGCCTCCGTGCACGTAGACGGCGTCGCCGCCCTCGACCCGCTCGACCCCGCGCCAGGGCACCTCGACGTCGCGGAGCAGGTTGTGCAGGCGGACGCCCTCCTCGTCGGCGACGATCCGGGGCCGCAGCGCGCCGACGTACGCGACGCCGCAGCCGAGCAGCATGACCATCGCGGCGACCAGCGAGGCGGCGTCGCGGCCGCGCCACAGGATGTCGACGAGGTTGATGGCGGCGAAGACCATCCAGGCCCAGCCGAAGAAACGGGCGGCCGTCGACCGGAACACCTTCGCGCCGGGCGGAGTCTTGGGGAACACGGCGGCGGTCACGAGTGCGATCGCCACTTCAGCTGCGCGAACCCCGGCTTGATGACACCGTTGATCAGCTCGAGGCGCTCGTCGAAGCCGAGGAAGGCGGACTTCATGGCGTTGACCGTGAACCACTGCAGGTCGTCCCAGCCGTAGTCGAACGCCTCGACGAGCTTGGCGAACTCCTCCGACAGGGTCGTGCCGCTCATCAGCCGGTTGTCGGTGTTGACGGTGACCCGGAAGTAGAGGCGGCGGAGCAGCCCGATCGGGTGCTCGGCGATGGACTTGGCGGCGCCGGTCTGGACGTTGGAGCTGGGGCACATCTCCAGCGGGATGCGCTTGTCCCGGACGTACGCGGCGAGGCGCCCGAGCCGGGGGCTCTCGCCCTCACGCTCGCCGATGTCGTCGATGATGCGCACGCCGTGTCCGAGCCGGTCGGCGCCGCACCACTGGATGGCCTGCCAGATCGACGGCAGGCCGAACGCCTCGCCCGCGTGGATGGTGAAGTGGGCGTTCTCCCGCTGGAGGTACTCGAAGGCGTCGAGGTGCCGGGTGGGCGGGTAGCCCGCCTCGGCCCCGGCGATGTCGAAGCCGACGACGCCTTCGTCGCGGTACCGGACGGCCAGCTCGGCGATCTCCATGCTGCGGGCCTGGTGGCGCATGGCGGTGAGCAGCGTGCCGACGCGGATGCCGTGGTCGCGGCCGCCCTCCGCGAATCCGCGCAGCACCGCCTCGACGACCTGGTTCAGCGTCAGTCCGTTGCGGGTGTGCTGCTCCGGCGCGTACCGCACCTCCGCGTACACGACGCCGTCCTTGGCCAGGTCCTCGGCGCACTCGTACGCGACGCGGGTCAGGGCCTCGGCGGTCTGCATCACGCCGACCGTGTGGTCGAACGTCTCCAGGTAGCGCTCCAGCGATCCGGAGTCGGACGCCTCGGCGAACCAGGTGCGCAGCTCCGCCGGGTCGGTGGCGGGCAGCGCGTCGTAGCCGGTCTCACGGGCGAGGTCGACGATGGTCTCCGGCCGCAGCCCACCGTCGAGGTGATCGTGGAGAAGCACCTTGGGGGCCCGCCGGATGTCGTCGAGCACAGGACGGTTCGTCACGCCACGCACATTACCGGCCGTCCGCGCCTCTCAGGTCCGCGCCGGGCCGCTCTCGTACGCCGTGCGGCCTCCCGCCCCGACCGTCGTGGACCCGTCCGACGCGGGTCCCGAGGGTCTGGCCGCTGAGTCGTATCGAGATCGGCCGGGTTCCTCTATGGTTCCGCTATGTACCAGTACCCGGCCCCGCCGCCCGCACAGGACGACAGTGGAGCGACGGCCTCGATGGTCCTCGGCATCCTCGGGCTCGTGGTGTGCGGCCTGCTGGCGCCGATCGCCCTGTTCATGGGGCTGTCGGCCAAGCGGCGGATCCGCGAGAGCGGCGGGTACCTCGGCGGCGACGGTCAGGCGACGGCGGGCGTGGTGCTGGGCGCGATCGGCAGCGCCTTCATCGTCCTCGGACTGCTGATCCTCTTCGTCTTCGTCCTCGCCGCCGCGTCCTCCGGCGCCTGATCAGGCGATCCGCTCCAGGATGAGCGGCCGCCGGGCGTCCTCCATCTCGCCGACCTCCACGGTGCCGTCCAGGGCGGCCAGCGCGCGCTCGAAGCGCGCCGGGTCGTCGGCGTGCAGCGTCATCAGCGGCTGGCCCGCGCGGACGATGTCGCCCGGCTTGGCGTGCAGGACGATGCCCGCGGCGTGCACCACCGGGTCCTCCTTGCGCGCCCGGCCGGCGCCGAGACGCCACGCCGCGACGCCGACGCCATAGGCGTCGAGCCGGGACAGCACGCCGGACTCCGTCGCCACGACCTCGTGGGTCTCCTTCGCGACCGGGAGCGGGGCGTCCGGGTCGCCGCCCTGCGCGGAGATCATGGTGCGCCAGACGTCCATCGCGGAGCCGTCCCGCAGCGCGTCGGCCGGGTCCTTGGTGCCCGCGACGCCCGCCGCGGCCAGCATCTCCCGGGCCAGGGCGACGGTCAGCTCGACGATGTCCTCCGGGCCGCCGCCGGCCAGGACCTCGACGGACTCGTCGACCTCCAGCGCGTTGCCGACCGTACGGCCGAGAGGGGTGTCCATGGCGGTCAGCAGCGCGACGGTCTTCACCCCGTGGTCGGTGCCGATGTCGACCATCGTGCGGGCCAGTTCGCGGGCGTGCACCACGCTCTTCATGAAGGCGCCGGAGCCGGCCTTGACGTCCAGCACCAGCGCGCCGGTGCCCTCCGCGATCTTCTTCGACATGATCGAGCTGGCGATCAGCGGGATCGACTCGACCGTGCCGGTGACGTCCCGCAGGGCGTACAGCTTGCGGTCGGCGGGTGCGAGGCCGGTGCCGGCCGCGCACACCACCGCGCCCGCCCGGTCCAGGACGGCCAGCATTTCCTCGTTGGACAGCGACGCCCGCCAGCCCGGGATCGACTCGAGCTTGTCGAGGGTGCCGCCGGTGTGGCCGAGGCCGCGGCCCGAGAGCTGCGGCACGGCGGCGCCGCAGGCGGCCACGGTCGGCGCCAGCGGCAGGGTGATCTTGTCGCCGACCCCGCCGGTGGAGTGCTTGTCCGCCGTGGGGCGGCTCAGCCCGGACCAGTCCATCCGCTCGCCGGAGCGCAGCATCGCGTCGGTCCACCGGGCGACCTCGCGCCGGCTCATGCCGTTCAGCAGGATCGCCATCGCGAGGGCGGACATCTGCTCCTCGGCGATGACGCCCTCGGTGTACGCGCTGATCGTCCAGTCGATCTGCTCGTCGGACAGCTCTCCGCGGTCCCGCTTCGTACGGATGACGTCGACGGCGTCGAAGTTCAAGCTCGGTTCTCCAGGTCGTCGGGGCCGAAGGCGTCGGGCAGAACCTCGCGCATCGGCCGGATGCCGCTGACGGTCTCCAGCAGCATGTCGGGGCCGCCATGTTCCCACAGCAGCTGACGGCAGCGTCCACAGGGCATCAGCGGGGCGCCGTGGCGGTCCACGACGGAGACGGCGACCAGCCGGCCGCCGCCGCCCGTGCCGTGCAGCGCCGAGACCAGCCCGCACTCGGCGCACAGGCCGACGCCGTACGAGGCGTTCTCCACGTTGCAGCCGGCGATGATCCGCCCGTCGTCGGTCAGCCCGGCGGCGCCCACCGGGAAGTGGGAGTACGGGACGTACGCCTTCTCCATCACCGCACGGGCGGCCGCCCGGAGGGCGTCCCAGTCGATGTCGGCCATCAGTGTCCTCCGCCGCGTCGGTAGGTGAGCCCGTCGGCGGCCGGCATGCGCAGTCGCTGCGCCGCGAACGCCAGCACGAGCAGCGTCGTGATGTGGGGGCTGTAGGTGACGATCTCCTTGGGCAGCTCGTCGGTCAGGAAGAACCAGGCGAGGAGCCCGACGGCCACGACCGCCGAGACCACCGCCGTGACCATCCGGCGCCGGTACGCGTGCCAGACCGCGAGGGCGAGCAGGCCGACGCCGAGCAGGAGCAGCATGGCGTGCACCGCGCCGGCGCCGCCGCGCAGTTGCAGCGCGTCGGTGTACCCGAACAGGCCGGCGCCCGCCGCGACGCCGCCCGGCCGCCAGTTGCCGAAGATCATGGCGGCGAGGCCGATGAAGCCACGGCCGTTGACCTGGCCCTCCTGGTAGTTGGAGGACGCCACCATGGCCAGGAACGTACCCCCGACGCCGGCGAACGCCCCGGAGATCACCACCGCGGCGTACTTCATCGTGTAGACCTTCACGCCCAGCGACTCGGCGGCGAGGGGGTTCTCCCCGCACGACCGCAGCCGCAGGCCGAACGGCGTACGCCACAGCAGGAAGAACGAGATCGGGATGAGGGCCGCCGCGACCAGGGTGACCGGGGACAGGTTCGTCAGCAGCCCGCGGATCAGCCCGGCGAGGTCGGAGATCAGGATCCAGTGGTGCTTCTCGAGGTCGCCGAGCGGGCCGCCGACGCCGGGCACGCTCCACGTCGGGAAGTTGGGCAGCTGCGGCGACTGGGTGGCGCCACCACCGGGCTCCCCGTTGAACAGCAGGTCCGACAGATAGCGCGCGACGCCCGGCGCCAGGATGTTGATCGCGACGCCCGAGACGATGTGGTCCACGCCGAACGTCACGGTGGCGACGGCGTGCAGCAGACCGCCCAGCGCTCCGGCCGCGATCCCGCAGAGGAGACCCAGCCAGGGGCTGCCGCTGAAGTAGGCGCCGAAGGCCGCACCCCAGGTGCCGAACACCATCATGCCCTCGAGGCCGATGTTGACCACGCCGGAGCGTTCGGACCACAGGCCGCCCATCGCGGCCATCCCGATCGGCACGGCGAGCCCGAGCGTCGCGCTCATCGTCCCGCTGGAGGTGATGTCGCTCTCGCCGGTGATGAGCCGCAGCAGGATCAGGGCGACGAAGGCGCCCAGTCCGGCGGTCAGCGCCCTCCGGCCGCGGAACCCGCGCGCGCCGCCGATCCGCGGCGCAGGCGTCCGGACCTCCTGGTCGATCATGAGCCCTCCTTCGTCGGAGGGGTGACCAAGGATGCTGTGCCCATGGCTCGCTCGCTTCGCTCGCTCACGCTGCCACTCCCACCTCTCCGAGCTCAGCGGCGACGCGCCGCTGGTCCATGCGCCGGCCCACCCGGTTGACGATCTCGTACACCACGACCACCGACAGCAGCACGGCCGCCTGGGTGATGGCGACGATCTCCTTGGGGATGTCGTTGAACTCGAGGATCTGCGACGACTGGTCCAGGAACGCCCACAGCAGCGACGCGAAGGCGATGCCGACCGGGTTGTTCCGGCCGAGCAGCGCGATGCCGATGCCGGTGAAGCCGATCCCGGTCGGGAAGTCCAGCGAGTAGGAGTAGGACCCGCCGAGCAGCTGCGGCATGCCGACGAGGCCGGCGACCGCGCCGGACAGGACCATCGCGATGACGACCATGCGCTTGGCGTCCACGCCGCTCGCGACGGCGGCGCTCTCGGACAGGCCCGTGGCCCGCAGGTCGAAGCCGAACCGCGTGCGGTTGATCACGAACCAGAACCCGAGGCCGGCCAGCACCGCGAGCAGGACGAGGCCGTAGATCTTCAGGTCGCTGCCCGGGTAGGAGATCCCCGGCACCCGGCCCGACGAGCCGATGGGCTTGGTGCCGACGTTGTTGCTGCCCGCGACCTTCGCCGCGAGCCGGTCCGGGCTGAGCAGGAACGCGATCACGCCGGTGCCGATGAAGTTCAGCATGATGGTCGAGATGACCTCGCTGACGCCCCGCGTCACCTTGAGGATCGCCGCGATGCCCGCCCACGCGCCGCCGACGACGGCCGCGACGACGATGACCACGATCTGGTGCAGTCCCGCCGGCAGCGCCCACGCCCCGCCCGCCGCGGCGGCGAGCATGGCCGCGAGGCGGTACTGCCCGTCGACACCGATGTTGAACAGGTTCATCCGGAACCCGATCGCCACCGCGAGCGCGGACAGGTAGTACGCCGACGCGCGGTTCACGGTGTTGACGACGCTGTCGGGCTCCTTGCCGAAGTCGAACATCGCCTGGAACGTGGACGGCGGGTTGAACCCGCTGATCGACAGCACGATCGAGGTCACGACGACCGCGAAGACGAGCGCGACGAGCGCCGCGATCACGGTCCGCGCGTAGGACTTCGCGAGCAGGTTGGAGATCATGCCACGCTCCCCTCTGCGGCGCCGGTCATCAGGGAGCCGAGTTCGTCCGGAGTGATGGTCGCGGGGTCGGCCTCCCCGACCAGCCGGCCGCGCAGGATCACCCGCAGGGTGTCCGACATGCCGATCAGCTCGTCGAGGTCGGCGGAGATGAGCAGCACCGCCAGGCCCTCGGCCCGCGCCCGTCGCAGATGGTCCCAGATCGCCGACTGGGCGCCGACGTCGACCCCACGGGTCGGATGCGCGGCGATCAGCAGCTTCGGGTTCCCGGACATCTCCCGGCCGATGATCAGTTTCTGCTGGTTGCCGCCGGACAGCGAGGCCGCGCTGACGTCGATGCCGGGGGTCCGCACGTCGTACTCCTCGACGATCCGCTCCGTGTCGCGGCGTGCGCCGGCGCGGTCGATGAGGATTCCCTTGACGTTCGGGGACCGGGTCTGGTGGCCCAGGACGCGGTTCTCCCACAGCGGGGACTCCAGCAGCAGGGCGTGCCGGTGCCGGTCCTCGGGGATGAACCCGATGCCCATCTCCCGGCGGTGCCGGGTCGACCGGCCGACCAGGTCGTCCTCGCCGAGCCGGACGACGCCGGACTCGACCGGCAGCATGCCCATGATCGCTTCGACGAGCTCGGCCTGGCCGTTGCCCTCCACCCCGGCGATGCCGAGGATCTCGCCCTCGTGGATGGTCAGGGACACCCCGTCCACCACGGCTCGGCCCGTGGCGTCGCGGACGGTCACGCCCTCGACGGTCAGCACCGGGACGTCGGTCGCCGTCGACTCGCGCAGCTCCGGGACCGGCAGTTCGCTGCCGACCATCAGCTCGGCGAGCTGCCGGGCGGAGACCTCCCTGGGATCGGCGGAGGCCACGGTCGTGCCCCGGCGGATCACGGTGATCGCGTCGGCGACCTTCAGGACCTCGTCGAGCTTGTGCGAGATGAAGATGACGGTGAGGCCCTCGCGCTTGAGCTCCTCGAGGTTGGCGAAGAGCTCGTCCACCTCCTGCGGCACGAGCACCGCGGTGGGCTCGTCGAGGATGAGGATCCGCGCTCCGCGGTAGAGGACCTTGAGGATCTCGACGCGCTGGCGGGCGCCGACGCCGAGCTCCTCGACCAGCCGGTCCGGTTCGACGCCCAGCCCGTACTGGTCGGAGATCTCCCGGATCCGGCGCCGCGCCCCGCCGCCGATGCCGTGCAGCTTCTCGGCGCCGAGGACGACGTTCTCCAGGACGGTGAGATTGTCGGCCAGCATGAAGTGCTGGTGGACCATGCCGATGCCGCGCGCGATCGCGTCGGACGGCGAATGGAGGTCGGCGACCTCTCCGTTGACCTTGATCGTTCCCTCGTCCGGCCGCTGCATGCCGTAGAGGATCTTCATCAGGGTCGACTTGCCTGCGCCGTTCTCCCCGACGATCGCGTGCACCGTGCCCGCCGCGACCGCGATGTCGATGTCGTGGTTGGCCACGACGCCGGGGAAGCGCTTGGTGATGCCGTGCAGCTCGACCGCCGGCTCAGTCGTGGACATGACCTGCTCCCGCACCAGTGGGCCCGGGAGGGAGGCCGAAGCCGTCCACCCGGGCCCGAGCCCTTACCGCCGTCACTTCTCGGGCGGCGTGATCTTTCCGGAGACGATCTGCTGCTTCAGGTCGTCGAGGGTCGCCGGCAGGTCGCCCAGCGCCGTCGGGTTCGACTTGGAGTAGTCGACACCGTCGTTCTGGAGGGTGAACCGCTGGTCGCCCTTCTGGAACTGGCCCTCACCGACACCCTTGACGAAGTTGAACACCGCGGTGTCCACGCGCTTGAGCATCGAGGTCAGCACGTACGGCTTCTCGTCGGCGGTCGCCGTCAGGTACTGGTCGGAGTCGACGCCGATGAACCACTTCTTGGCCGCGGCGGCCGCCTGCAGCGAGCCGGTGCCGGACAGGCCCGCCGCTGTGTAGACGACGTCGGCGCCCTGGTCGTACATGCCCTGGGCGATCGTCTTGCCCTTGGCCGGGTCCTTGAAGCCGCCGAAGTCCGGCGGCTGGGAGATGTACTTCGAGTCGACCTTGATGTTCGGGTTGACCTTCTTGGCGCCCGCGATGTACCCGACCTCGAACTTCTTGATCAGCGGGGTCGCGACGCCGCCGATGAAGCCGATGTGGCCGGTCTTGGACTTCTTGGCCGCCGCCGCGCCGACGAGGTAGGAGCCCTGGTTCTCGGCGAAGAGCAGGTCCGCGACGTTCGGCTGCTGGATCGTGTCGTCGTCGATGATCGCGAACTTGACGTTCGGGAACTTCGGCGCGACCTTGCCCAGCGCGCCCGCGTACGCGAAGCCGACGGCGATCACCGGGTTGTAGCCCGACTGGGCCAGCAGCTGCAGCCGCTGGATCTTGTCGTTGTCGCTCTCGCCTTCCTTGGCCTCGATGTCCTTGACGTCGAGCTTCAGCTCACTCTGGACCTTCTGCAGGCCGGCGTACGCGGCGTCGTTGAACGACTTGTCGCCACGGCCGCCCACGTCGTACGCGAGGCCGACCTTGACGGTCTTCTTGCCCTCGCCGCCACCACCGCCGCCGGTGTTGGCCTTCTTGCCGCCACAGCCGGCGGCGCTGAGTGCAAGCACCGCGCTCGCCGCGACGGCGGTCATCTTCACTGCACGGCGCAAGGTAGCTCCTCCAATTAGACCCCGCCCGAAATGTGCGTCATGGCACGAATCTCTCGGACCATAGTCGCAGCCAGGGGAGGAACGAGCCAAAGCGACCGTGTCGCAACGCGTCCGTTATCAAGGCGAAAGCGCATCGTCACTGGTCAGACCGCAGTGCGCGCTACCAGGGTAAGGAGGACCGCCCGGGTGGCGACCGAAACCGTCGAGCGACCCGGGCGTGCGCGTCAGGCCGCGGGCTCCCCGATGGGCTCGGCGGCGCTCGCGCGCCGGCTCTCCCACAGTGCGGTCAGGGCGGTGGCGACCATGATCCGGACCCCGACGCCGATGCTCCGCTCGTCCACGTCGAAGGTGCCCCGATGCAGGTCGTACGCGCCGGCCATGCCGGGGGTCGCGACGCCGAGCCTGGCCAGCGCCCCGGGGATCGACTCGAGGTACCAGCCGAAGTCCTCGCCGCCGAGACTCTGGGGCGTGCCCGCCGCGCCGTCCTCACCGATGACCGCTTCGACGGCGGTGCGGAACATCTCGACGCTCGTCCGCTCGTTCACGGTCGGCGGCACGCCGCGGACGTAGTCGAGTTCGGCCTTCACGTCGTACGCGCTGGCCACCGAGTCGAGCAGGGTCTTCATGAGCTCGGGCGCGGAGTGCCACGCCTCGTCGTCGAGGCAGCGCACGGTGCCCTGGGCGATGCCGTCGTCGGGGATGGCGTTGGCCACCGACCCGGCCGACACCCGGCCCCACACGAGGCTCAGGCTGGAGCGCGGGTCCACGCGCCGCGACAGCGCGGCCGGCAGCTCCGTGACGATCTTGGCCAGGGCGTACACCAGGTCGGCCGTCAGATGCGGGCGCGCGGTGTGCCCGCCCGGACCGGCGACCCGGACGTTCACCTTGTCGCAGGCCGCGGTGATCGGGCCGACGCGCAGGCCGAGCCGCCCGACCTCCAGGCGAGGGTCGCAGTGCAGGGCGAAGACGCGGTCGACCCCGGCGATGCCGCCGGCGGCCAGGACGTCCAGTGCGCCGCCCGGCGTCTCCTCGGCCGGCTGGAAGATCAGCCGCACCTTGCCGGGCACCAGGCCGGCGGCGGCCTGCCGCGCGAAGAACCGGCCGACCCCCAGCAGGATGGTCGTGTGCACATCGTGGCCGCAGGCGTGGCAGACGCCCGGCACCGTGGAGCGGTAGGCGACGTCCTTCTCGTCGGTCAGCGGAAGGGCGTCGATGTCGGCGCGCAGGCCGACCACCGGGCCGTCGCCGTTGCCGACCTCGCAGATCAGGCCGGTGCCCTTGGGCAGTCGCTGCGGTCGCAGCCCCGCCGCGGTCAGCGCCTCGATCAGGCGAGCCGTCGTGCGGTGTTCGGCGAAGCCGAGTTCCGGGTGCATGTGCAGATCCCGGCGGAAGGCGATGAGATCGGTCTCGTTCTCGGCCAGAAACGAGTCGAGTTGCGGTCTCAGCCCTCCTCCCACTGGCTCATTACCGGGGAGTTCAGGCCCCCGCATGTGTCACCTCCCGTGGATTGACGAACCGGTCCTCCCGGCATTCCGTGAGAGCCGCGGTAACGACGTCCTCAAGGCTGCCGCCATCGTTGATGATGGCGCGCTGCCGCTCGTACGAAGCGCCCTGGTCGAGGACGTCGGAGAGCACCTTCAGATCTTCGGCGCAGCCGAGCCGGTCCGCTATCGGCTCCAACTCCCGGACCAGTTCGTAGAGCTCGTCGCGGAGCGGAGCGGTGGCTCCCTGATCGTCGGTGATCACGATGGCGTCGAGGCCGTACCGAGTCGCGCGCCATTTGTTGTCGCGCACGACCCACGTGGCCGGGCTGGGCAAAGTGTAACCACGATCCAGCTGATGATCGAAGAGTTCGACGAGGGATTGACAGAGTGCCGCGGCCATTCCTACCTCACGAAGGGTAGGAATGCCGTCGAACATCCGAATTTCGATGGTTCCGAAATCGGGGTGCGGCCGGATGTCCCACCAGACCTCTTTGATGCTACTGATCGCCTGGGCGCGCAGCAGCGTGTCCATGTAGGCCTCGAACTCCGCCCAGTCCGCCAGCAGGTGCGGCGGTCCCGCGGTGGGCAGCGACCCGAAGACGATCGCCCGGCTGGAGGCCAGCCCCGTGTCCTGGCCGCACCAGAACGGACTCGACGCGGTGAGCGCGAGGAAGTGCGGCAGGTAGGCGGACAGGGCGTTGACGATCGGGATGGCCTTGTCGACGGAACGGATGCCGACGTGGACGTGCACGCCGAACGTCTGGATGCGCCGGGCGAGCCACTGGTACTGCTCGACGAGCTCGGCGTAGCGCTGGATCGGCGCCATCTCCGCGTCGCGCCAGTCGCTGATCGGGTGGGTGCCGGTGCAGGCGAGCCCGATGCCCCGGGGCTCGGCGGCGGAGCGGAGCTCGGCCATGGTGGCGGCCAGGTCGGCGCGCGCTTCGGAGACCGTGTGGCACACGTCTGTGACGATCTCCACGGTCGACTCCATGAGCTCATGGCGAATCTTGGGGTTGCGCTCGGCCTCACTGAGCCCGGGCAGCGCCCCCAGCACCTGTCCGGCGTCCTGGCGGAGGCGCCGCGTCTGGTCGTCGACGAGTTGGAGCTCCCACTCGATGCCGAGCGTGGCACCCCGTGAAGCGTTGAACTCGATGGCCACGGCCAACCTCCGTCCCTCAATCCTTGCAGGTTAATCGCGTCCGCGTGGCGTAATTCGGCCAGCACGTCGGGTGCCGAGGGTGAGCACCGAAACCGCCCCGATCGGTGACCATCATGCCGCCGACCACGCGCCGTCTCGGGAGGTCTTTGCCCCGCGATGCGCGGTTGACTCTTCTGGAGCACCCATCGGGCGACCGGTGCCATCCGATCCGGCTACGAGCAATCCTCACTAATGACCAGATTGATCATGAGCCACTGGTCCGGACATCCGCTCAGGGCGTTATGGCCATGCCCGCGAGCACCCGGCCGGCCAGGTCGCCGTCTCCGCTGACCTGCACCTCCGCCCCGGACGGCGCCACGCGGCCGCCGCCGAGCCGGAGGAACGTCTCCCAGTCCATGCGGAGCCGTACGGTCGGTCCCGACGGCTCCTCCGCGAAACGGGCCCGGCGGTCGGCGCCCATCGCGACGCACCAGCGACGCTCCGGCGTCTCGACCACGACCGTCTGACCCGGCTCGGGCCGTCCGCGCTTGCCGACGACGAAGGGCAGGGAGTCGCCGAGGATCCTCGCGCTGACCTCGGCGGCGGGACCGTCGAGGTTGCCCGGACGCCCGGTCGCGCGGCGTACGTCCTGTTCGTGCATCCACACGTCGAACGCCCGGTGCGCCATGAAAGCGCCGTAGGGCATGTCCCGGCCGAAGGGCGTGGGGACGACCTGGGCCAGGTCGACGGCGTCGGATCGCAGCGACGCGACACGCCGATCGATCACCCCGCGCAGCTCGCCGAGGACCTTCTCCGGGGGCCAGGAGCGGAACCCCTCGACGTCGAGAGCGGTATTGGCCACCGTCCGCGGCTCGTCGTCCGCGGCCTCGCCGAGCAGCCAGCGCTCGATCCCCAGGATATGCGCGTACTGGTCCTGGACCGACCAGCCGGGACACTCGGTCGGCCGGGTCCAGTCCGCCGCGTCCAGCTCCTCGCCCAGCGCGATCATCGACCGGGCCGTCTGTTCCAGGGCGTCGATGTTCGCCCGCCACTCGTCGCTCATCCGTGACTCCTCGCTGCCGGGGGATGGGGGCAGGGCTCAGTAGGCGTCGGCGGGGACGTACACGCCCCAGACGTCGCGCAGCGCGTCACAGACCTCGCCGACCGTGGCGCGGGCCCGCAGCGCCTCCTTGAGCGGGTACAGCAGGTTGCCGTCGCCCGCGGAGACGTCGCCGGTGTCCGCCTGCGCGCCCTCCTTCTCCGCGAGGTGGCGCAGGTCGTCGAGGCGCCGGCGGACCTCGTCGTTGTCGCGCTCGGCCCGCAACCGCGCGAGCCGCTCGGCCTGGGCCTCCCCGATGGCCGGGTCGACGCGCAGCGGTTCGTACGGCTCATCATCCTCGGTACGGAACCGGTTGACGCCGACCACGACCCGGTCACCGCCGTCGATCTCCAGCGCCGTGCGGTACGCCGACCGCTCGATCTCGGCCTTCTGGAAGCCCTTCTCGATGGCGCTCACCGCGCCGCCCATCTCCTCGACCTGGTCGATGAGGGCGCGTGCGGCCTCCTCGATCTCGTCGGTCATCGACTCGACGGCGTACGACCCGGCGAACGGGTCGACCGTGCGCGTCAGGTCCGACTCGTGCGCGATCACCTGCTGGGTGCGCAGCGCGAGGCGCGCGGCCTTCTCGGTGGGCAGCGCGATCGCCTCGTCGTAGGAGTTGGTGTGCAGCGACTGCGTGCCGCCCAGGACCGCGCCGAGCGCCTGGATCGCGACGCGGACGAGGTTGACCTCGGGCTGCTGGGCGGTGAGCTGGACGCCCGCGGTCTGGGTGTGGAACCGCAGCATCTGGGACTTGGGGTTCTTCGCGCCGAACTCCTCGCACATGAGGTGCGCCCAGATCCGGCGGGCCGCGCGGAACTTCGCGACCTCCTCCAGCAGGGTGGTCCGGGCGACGAAGAAGAACGACAGGCGCGGTGCGAACGCGTCGACGTCCAGCCCCGACTCGACGGCCGCCCGGACGTACTCCTTGGCGTTGGCGAGGGTGAACGCGATCTCCTGTACGGGCGTCGCCCCGGCCTCGGCCATGTGGTAGCCGGAGATCGAGATCGTGTTCCACTTGGGGATCTCGTTCTTGCAGTACCGGAACGTGTCGGCGACGAGCCGCAGGCTGGGCTTCGGCGGGAAGATGTAGGTGCCCCGCGCGATGTACTCCTTGAGGATGTCGTTCTGGATCGTCCCGGTCAGGCGGTCGGCGGGGACGCCCTGCTCCTCGGCGACGAGCTGGTAGAGCAGCAGGAGCACGGCCGCGGGCGCGTTGATCGTCATCGACGTCGACACCTCGCCCAGCGGGATGCCGTCGAACAGCACGCGCATGTCCTCGATCGAGTCGATCGCGACGCCGACCTTGCCGACCTCGCTGCGGGCGAGGTCGGCGTCCGAGTCGTACCCCATCTGGGTGGGCAGGTCGAACGCCACCGACAGGCCCGCGGTGCCGGCCTCGATGAGCTGGTGGTAGCGCCGGTTGGACTCGGCCGCGGTGCCGAACCCGGCGTACTGCCGCATCGTCCAGGGCCGTTGGGTGTACATGGTCGGGTAGACGCCGCGTGTGAACGGGAACGCGCCCGGCTCCCCCAGCCGCTCGGCGGCGTCGAACCCCTCCAGCGCCGCGGGCCCGTAGACGGGTTCGATCGGCAGCCCCGACTCCGAACGCATACCGACCATCACCTTCCCAATCAAGCTGTTGACCTGCGGAAACAGTCTTGGTCGCACATGCCGCGCGACCCATCCGCACCCTTGTGCGATCGTACGACCGATCGTCTCCGCGGTACACGGCGGCCACAAGGTGGCCTACTTCACACCGCGACCGACCCGCCGGGAGTGGCCGGAAGGCGGTAGATCGGGTGGGATCGCCGCCCAAATTCTTGGTCGGCATCCACGGCCCAAAGATCACGAATAGGGCAAGTCCGATCAAGAAACCGGAGGCGCCTCTGGAGGGCTTCGTCAGGCCTCATTATTGGGGGTACACCCGCTGTGTCGTTCCCGTACCCGTCCTCTACCGTTGGGCCGCCATGCGAACGTTGATCGCCTTCGTCGCCATTTCTGGGGTTGTCGCGCCGCTGTACGCCGTTCCGGCCCACGCCGACACCGTCGTCGGCGGGCCCGAGCTGAGCAAGCATGGCTACATCTGGGACCACTCCGCCGGGGTGTCCGCTCCGCCGCACATCCAGGCGTCGTCGTACGTCATCGCCGACCTGGAGACCGGGCGCATCCTGGCGGCGAAGGACCCGCACGGCGAGTACCGGCCCGCCAGCACGCTGAAGACCCTGACCGCGATCACGCTCATCCCGCGCCTGAACCCGACCCAGAAGATGAAGCCGTCACAGAACGCGGTGAACGCGTCCGGGTCGGCGGTCGGCATGGACACCAAGTGGACCTACACGGTGCGCGACCTGTTCCACGGCCTGCTGATGCAGTCGGGCAACGACACCGCCATCGCCCTGTGCGAGGCGAACGGCGGGCTCGCGCCGTCCCTCGAGCAGATGAACGCCGAGGCCCACCGCATCCAGGCCCTGGACACGGTCGCGCGTACGCCCAACGGCCTCGACGACGACCCGCCGCTCACGCTCGCCCAGCAGCACAGCTCCGCGTACGACCTCGCGCTGATCATGAAACAGGGCCTGACGCTGCCCGACTTCCGCAAGTACGTCGGCGCGACGCTGTACCACTGGCCGGCCCCGCCGGACAAGAAGGAGCGGGAGAAGGGCAAGAAGACCGGCGGCTACGAGATCGGCACGCACGACCACCTGCTGATCGGCAGCAGGCCCTACCGCGGCATGATCGGCGGGAAGAACGGCTGGACCAGCCACGCGCTCGGCAGCTTCGTCGGCGCGGCCACCCGCGACGGCCACACGATCATCATTTCGCTGATGCACGCCCAGTCCGACTTCTGGGACGACGCGCGCGCCCTGCTCGACTGGGGCTTCGAGGAGCGCGCGAAGGCGGGCTCCGCCGGGACGCTCGTCGACCCGATCCCGCCGCCGCAGCCGAAGAAGCCCCCAGCGGCGGCGACGAAGCGGCCGAACACGGTGCGTCTCTCCCCGGCCGACGGCCCCGACTGGCGCAAGCTGGGCGCCGCCGGCGGTGGCGGCCTGGCCCTGCTGGCGATCGTCGCCGGGCTCCTGTTCGGCCTGCGCCGGCGCCGGCGGGCGGCGCTCGCCGAGGCGGCGGCCCCGCCGCCCGCCGGCGGTCGCGTCCGCACCTTCGGCCCGGAGCGGCCGCCGTCCGGCGCCGCGTCCGAGACCCGCGACGAGGCGACGCGGACCGGTCCCGAGTCCGGGTCCGGGTCGCCGCACCGCGGCGACGTGAAGGTCGCGGGCGCCCCGCTGTCCTCCGGCCCGGCGGAACCGTCCGCCCGGGAGACCGCGCCGAACCCGGTGCGACGTGTGGAGGACGAGCCGGCCGACGAGGACTGACTCCAGGCGACGCGGTCTCAGATGGTCAGGCGGCGGATGGTGGCGAAGCCGCCGGCGAGCATGACGGCGACGGCGGCGGCGAGGACGCCGGTGACACCGGTGGCGGTGATGGTGGTGAGGAAACGGCCGATGTCCGCCCAGCCGTGCGCCCACGTCGCGATGATCGCGGCGAGGGCCAGCACGCCGAGTTGTGTCGCGCCGAAGATCATGGTGCCGGGCAGCCCGGCGCGGCGGTGGACCAGGCCGTACCACATCCCGTAGACGAACAAGAGGACGAACGTCGTCGTCGCGGTGAGCCACGACAGGTACCAGGGGCCATCGAGGAGGTAGGGGACGCGGAAGTAGGCCATGTGCAGGCCCCATCCGCCGGTCGCGCGTTCGAGGATCTGGCCGACCGCGACCACGAGCCCGAAGCACACGGCCAGGGCGAGGGCCAGTGCGGTGACGCCGAGGAAGTAGGCGCGGCGGCTGACCCCGAGGGTGAGGGCGAACGGCAGGGCGCGGGCGACGGACTGCGCGCCCACGATGAGCACGACGAGGAAGGCGGCGGCCAGGCCGCCGACCCAGCGGTGGTCGGTGTGGCCGGCCGGGGTGAGTCGCAGGATCACCACGTCGAGGATGAAGCCGAAGGCAGCCCACACCCAGGGCAGTACGAGGTAGGTGACGCGGTCGAGGAGCAGGTAGCGGACGACGGTGACGATCGGGGTGTGGCGCATCAGGATGCCCTCGCTGCCGTGAGGCCGGACTGGTCGTGGTGCTCGGCCGCGTAGACCGCGAGCTGCTGAAGGGTGACCCCCTCCAGGCGCAGGCGCAGGTGGTCGGCGAGTTCGCGATCGCGCTCGTCGAGCCGGCCGATCATCACCGCCGTGGTCTGCGTGCCCATCGTGCGCCGGTTCAGCGTCGTGCGGCCGGCGACGAACCGCTCCACGCCGCCGGCCGGGCCGGTGACGACCGTGGCGGCGCCGCGCAGGTCGTCGGTGAGCGCGTCGAGGACCAGCCGGCCGTGGTCGATGACCAGGACGCGGTCGAGGAGCTCGGCGGCCTCGTCGATGAGGTGGGTCGAGAGCACGATGCACCGCGGGTGGGCGGTGTAGTCGGCCAGCAGTTGGTCGTAGAAGAAGGTGCGGGCGACCGCGTCCAGGCCCGCGTACGGCTCGTCGAACAGGGTGAGCTCGGCGCGGGTGGCCAGCCCGATGATGATGCCGAGCGCGGTCCGCATGCCGCGCGACAGCTTCTTGATCGGCCGGGCCGGCGGCAGCTCGTACGCGTCCAGCAGCGTGCCGGCCAGCTCGGCGTCCCAGTTCGGGTACAGCAGCGAGGCCGCCCTGATCGCGTGCCGGACCCGCAGGTCGGGGTACGTCTGGTCCTCCCGTACGAGGATCATCCGGCGCAGCACCGCGTCGTTCTCCAGCGGCCCGTCCCCGAACACGTGCACGCGCCCGGAGGTGGTGAACTCCTGGCCGGCCAGAATGCGCAGCAGCGTGGTCTTCCCGGCGCCGTTGCGGCCCAGCAGTCCGGCGATGCACGGAGTGTCGATCTCGAAGGTGACATCGGTCAGCGCCTGATGGCCGCGGTAGTGGCGCGTGACCCCGGCCACCGAGATCGCCGGCGTCATGCCCGTTCTCCCGTCGTCACCTCGGCGGAGGCCAGCTCCTCGCGGACCAGCCCGAGCAGCTCGTCCAGCCCGATCTCGAGCCGTGCCGCCTCGACCACCAGCGGCCGTACGTAGCGGTCGGCGAAGTGGCGCCGCCGGGCGCGCACCAGCCGGTCCCGCGCGCCCTTCGCGACGAACATGCCGACGCCCCGCCGCTTCTCCACCAGGCCCTCGTCCGAGAGCGTGGTGAGGCTGCGCGCCGCCGTGGCCGGGTTGACCCGGTAGAACGCCGCGAGTTCGTTGCTGGACGGGACGCGTTCGCCCTCGCCCACGGTGCCGTCGGCGATCTGGTTCGCCAGCTCGGCGGCGATCTGGGCGAAGATCGGCCCGCCGTCATCGAGGAGTGACATCATGCCTCCGTTGCTTAACTGGTTCCCCACTCTACTAATGAACCAGAATACTGGGCAACGGGGCGGGTGTGCGGCGGGCTAGGCCCCTTCGGTCCGGGCCGGTGGTTCCTCGTCCACGTTGAGCACCGCCCGGCGCGTGGCGGTCCAGGCCGCGGTGAACAGGATGAAGCGCGACACGACGTTGATCCAGATGAGCAGTCCGACGATCACGGCGAACGACGCGTACAGCGGATTGCGCATGACGTGCCCGATGAGGTAAGTGCCGAGCAGCTTCAGCCCCTCGAAGCCCACGGCCCCGAACACGCAGCCCCGCAGCAGCCGCCGCCAGGACGCGCGGGTGCCGGAGAGGCGGGCGAACAGCACCAGGAAGAGGAAGGTGTTCGCCGCGATGGCGACGCCGATCGCCACCAGCCGCAGGACGGTGCCGGCACCCGGCACGTCGGACAGCCCGGTCCAGTGGAGGACGGCGTGGGTGGCCGAGGTGGTCAGGCTCGACAGCGCGACAGAGGCGAGCAGCGTCAGGCCCAGGACCACCAGGACGGCCAGGTCCGACAGCTTCTTGATCACCGGGTTGGCGTCGTGCTCGGGGTCGCCCTTCCACATGGTGCGCAGGGACTCGCGCCAGACGCCGATCCAGCCCAGGCCGCTCCACGACAGGCCGAGCAGCGCGAACACGCTTGCCCCCGCCTTGGCGGCGGCGATCTGCTGGACGGGCAGCTTGTCGGCGAGGCCGGGCAGCAGTTCGAAGATCGCCTTGGTGACGTACTCGCGGGCGCCGGGGCTGATCGCGACGACGTACCCCATCACGGCGAAGGCCAGGGCGACCAGCGGGAAGAAGGACAGGAACCCGTAAAAGGTCAGGGCGGCGGCCATCCGGTCCCCGCGGTACCGCTGGTAGCGCTCGTAGGCCCGGCCCAGGTGGTCGAACCACCGCCAGCGCGCCCGAAGCGCGCGCAGGAATCCCTTGACATGCTCCTCGACCGAGGAGACCCCGCGCTGCACCCCGCTGATCACCGGCGCCATGGTGGGGCACTACCCCAGTGTGGCGAGAAGATTCACCCGGAGTGAGCAATCATGAACGGTATGCGTGGTCGCCGAACGGGAAGTGCCACCGGGGCCGCCACACGCCGTCCAGCCCGTGCTCGTACAGCCAGAAGCCGTCCACGGGGAACTCCGCCTCGTACCCGGCGAGCTCCTTGAACGCCTGGTCGAGCAGGTCGTCCGGGAGGTGGTGGGCGACGGTGACGTGCGGGTGGTACGGGAACGGGCGCTCGACGGCGAGCGGACCGCGGCGGATCTCGTACTCGAGGCGCTCGCAGTCGCCGATGCCCTCGGCGAGCGCGACGAACACCACCGGCGACACCGGCCGGAACGTGCCGGTCCCCCGCAGGTGGATGTGGAACGGGCGTTCGCCCAGGGCGACGCCGCGCAGGTGCCGGTCGATGTCGTCGAGCGCCGGGACCGGCACCCGCGTCGGCGGCACGAGGGTGATGTGGGCGGGGATCGACGTGGCGAGCGGATCGCCCAGCGCGGCGCGGCGGCTCTGCAGCTCGGGACCGTACGGATCGGGGATGGCGACGGCCACCCCGATCGTGCGCTCCTCGGCGTCAGGCACGGCCCAGGAACCCCACCCGGTCGCGGACCGTCTCCATCGTCTCGCGGGCCACCTCGCGGGCGCGGTCGGCGCCGACCGCGAGCATCCGGTCCAGTTGCGCCTCGTCGGCGAGCAGTTTGCCGGTGCGCTCCCGGATCGGCACGAAGGTGTCCAGGAGGATCTGGGCGAGCTCCTTCTTCAGCGCGCCGTACCCCTGGCCTTCGAAATGCCGCTCGAGGTCCTCGATGGAGGTGCCGGACAGCGCGGAGTGGATCCGCAGGAGGTTGGTGATGCCCGGCTTGCTCTCCTCGTCGGCCTTGATCTCGGTGCCGGTGTCGGTGACCGCACGCATGACCTTCTTGCGCAGCGGGCCCGGCTCGTCCAGCAGGTCGACGATGCCCTGCGGCGAGGAGGAGGACTTGCTCATCTTCGCCGTCGGGTCCTGCAGGTCGGTGATCTTCGCGGCGGCCTTCGGGATGTACGCCTCGGGGGCGACGAAGGTCTCCCCGAACCGGTGGTTGAACCGCTGCGCGAGCGTGCGGGTCAGCTCCAGGTGCTGCCGCTGGTCCTCCCCGACCGGCACCTGGTCCGCCTGGTAGAGCAGGATGTCGGCGGCCTGAAGGATCGGGTACGTGAACAGGCCCACCGAGGTGCTCGACGCGCCCTGCTTGGCGGACTTGTCCTTGAACTGCGTCATCCGGCCGGCCTCGCCGAACCCGGTGATGCAGGACAGCACCCACTGCAGCTCCGCGTGCTCGGGCACCTGGCTCTGCACGAACACCGTGCTGCGCTCCGGGTCCAGCCCGATCGCGAACAGCTGCGCGGCCGCCACCCGCGTGCGCCGCCGCAGCACCTCCGGGTCGGTCTCCACCGTGATCGCGTGCAGGTCGACGATGCAGTAGAACGCGTCGTGGGTGTCCTGGAGGGCGACCCACTGCCGGAGCGCGCCGAGGTAGTTGCCGAGGTGGAAGGAGTCGGCGGTCGGCTGGATGCCGGACAGGACCCGCGGACGCGGGGCGGACGGGCTGGACTCGATGGGCATAGCTGGATTCTCTCAGGCTTCCTCGGTGTCCGCCGGTGGGGTCGGCGGCGGGCTGAGGCGGACGCGTGACACACGGCGGCCGTCCACCTCGGTGACGGTGAGGCGATGACCGTTCACCTCGACGTTCTCCCCGACCTGCGGCAGGTGTCCGAGAACGGCCATCAGGTAGCCCGCGACCGTCTCGTACGGCCCTTCGGGCAGCTCCAGGCCGGTCTCGTCGGCGAACGCGTCCAGGTTGAGCAAACCGTCGACCTCGAGCGCGCCGCCGTGCAGGCGACGGGCGTGGGCGTCCTCGACGTCGTACTCGTCGCGGATCTCCCCGACGAGCTCCTCGACCAGGTCCTCGAGGGTGACGATCCCCGCGGTCCCGCCGTACTCGTCGACGACGATCGCCAGGTGGTGACCCTCGCGCCGCATCTCCGACAGCGCGGCCAGCACCCGCTTGCTCGCCGGCAGGTACAGGACCGGCCGGACCAGCTCGCCGACCGGAGTGGACCGGCCCGCGAGCTGCGGATCGAGCAGGTCGCGGACGTGCACGAACCCGATGACGTCGTCGTGGGAGTCGCGGTAGACGGGATACCGGGAGTGCGGGCTGCCGGTGGTGGTGCGCGCGGCCTTCGCCAGCGGTGTCGAGGCGTCGAGGAACTCCACCTCCGTGCGGGGCACCAGCACCTCGCGCAGCTGGCGCTCCCCGGCGTCGAACACCTCCTCGATCAGGTTCCGTTCGTCCAGGGCGATCTCCGTCGTGCCGGCCACCAGCGAGCGGATCTCCTCCGCCGTGATGGCCTCACGGGAGGTCTCCGGGTCGCCGCCGAGCAGCCGCACGACGAGGTTGGTCGACCTCGACAGCAGCCAGATCACCGGCCGCGACACCTTCGCCATCCGATCGAGGAACGGCGCCACCATCATCGCGGTGCCCTCGGCCCGCTGCAGGCCGAGCCGCTTAGGTGCGAGCTCGCCGATGACGAGCGTGACGTACGAGATGATCAGGGTCACGCCGACGACGCCGATGAACCCGGCGAGCCCCTCCGACATGCCTTCTCGGATCAGGGCCTTCTTGGCGGTCTCGGACAGCGTGATCGCGCCGTACGCGGATGACAGCAGCGCCGTCAGCGTGACGCCGATCTGCACGACCGCGAGGAAGCGGTTGGGGTCGCTGACGAGCCGTGCCACCGCGGTGCCGCGCCGACCGTGCTCGCCCATACGGCGGACCTGACTGTCGCGCAGCGACACGAGAGCGATTTCGGAGGCCACGAACAGCGCCTCGACGAGAATGAGCGCGAGGACGATCGCGGCGCTCACCAGCGTTTCTCTCATGAGAAACGCCTGTAACTATGTGGGTCGTCCATGTCCAGGTGGGTTGTTCGGAAAGACTAGAGCTGAAAGCGTACCCGCAAAGCTTGGAGGTCAAATGAAACTTCTCGTCACCGGGGGCGCCGGATACATCGGCAGCGTCGTGTCGGCCCGGCTGCTGGAGGCCGGGCACGAGGTCGTCGTGCTGGACGACTGCTCGACCGGCCACGCCGACGCCGTGCCGGACGGCGCGCGGCTCATCCGGGGCACGCTCCGGGAGGCGGCCCACGAGACGCTGGCCGCCGGGTTCGACGGCGTGCTGCACTTCGCGGCCAAGTCCCTCGTCGGCGAGTCGGTGGAGAAACCCGGCCTCTACTGGGACAAGAACCTCGGTGAGTCGCTGGCCCTGCTCGACGCGATGCGGACCCACGGGACGCCGCGCATCGTGTTCTCCTCCACCGCCGCGACGTACGGCGAGCCCGAGCGGACGCCGATCCTGGAGACCGACCCGACTCGTCCGACCAACCCGTACGGCGCGTCGAAGCTGGCGATCGACACGACGCTGGCGGAGTACGCCCGGATGTACGGCCTCGGCGGGGTGAGCCTGCGCTACTTCAACGTCGCGGGCGCGTACGGGCGGTTCGGCGAGCGGCACACGGTCGAGACGCACATCATCCCGAACGTGCTGAAGGTGCCACTCGGCGAGCGCGAGTCGGTCGCGGTCTTCGGCACCGACTATCCGACGCCGGACGGCACCTGCGTCCGCGACTACATCCACGTCGTCGACCTGGCCGAGGCGCACCTGCTGGCCCTCGACGCCTGCGCGCCGGGCGAGCACGAGATCTTCAACCTGGGCAGCGGCTCGGGCTACTCGGTCCGCGAGGTCATCGACGTGTGCCGCGAGGTCACCGGGCACGAGATCCCGGCGGTGGAGAGCCCCCGGCGGGCCGGCGACCCCGCCGTGCTGATCGCCTCCTCCGCCAAGATCTCCGACCGGCTCGGCTGGAAGCCCGAGCGCGACCTGCGGGCGATGGTCACGGACGCCTGGGCGTTCGCGCGGCGGTAGGCCGGGACGACCCGTCCCGGCCGTGGCGGCGCCTCCCGGCTGGAGCCGCGCGTCGCGCCCGAAGCGGCGCCGCTCCGGCCTGAGCGGCGCCTTCCTCCGGGCGTGGCGTGCCCCGTCCGGGAGGGCCTCAGTGGGCGGTGAGCGGGCCGAGCTGGGCCTGGAGGCCGGACAGGGCCTGCTCGGGGCTCTGCTGTCCGCGCAGCGCCGCGTAGGCCGCCTCCTGGATCGCGGTCGTGACGTCGCCGTAGCGGACGGCCTCGGGCCGCGGCACGGCGTTCTGGATGGAGGTGGCCAGCGTCGGCAGGTACGGCTGCGCCTTGACCATCGCGGGGTCGGAGTACAGCGCGAGGCGGGACATCGGGTACGCGCTGCCCAGCCCGAAGGTCTTCTCGGCCTCGGCGCCGGTGACGTACCGGATGAAGTCCAGGGCCGTCTTCTTGTGCTTGGAGAAGGCGGAGATCGCGACGTTGTTCCCCCCGAGGGTGGAGATGCCCGGGCCGATGCGCCCGGGCAGCGGCGCCACGTCGAACCTGCCCGCGACCTTGCTGGAGCCGTCGGTCTTGCCGGCCAGGGCGTAGACGTAGCCCCAGTTGCGGTGGAACAGCAGCTCGCCGGCTTCGAAGGCCCGCCGGCCGTTCTCCTCCTGGTAGGTCAGGGCGGCCTTGGGAATCAGGCCGTTCTTCAGACCGTCGGTCAGGAACCGCAGTCCGGCGAGGGCCTCCGGCGTGTTCAACGCCGGCCGTCCGGAGGCGTCCAGGACGTGCCCGCCCGCGCTGTCGATCGCCTCGGTGACGTTGACGGTGAGACCTTCGTACTTGTCGTACTGCCCGGCGTAGCACCCGATGTCGACCGACTTCCGCACCTTGGCGCAGTCGTCGGTGAGCTCCTGCCAGGTCTTCGGCGGCCCGGCGATGCCGGCCTTCTTCAGCAGGTCGGTCCGGTAGTACAGCAGCCCGGCGCCGGTGAGCCACGGCGCGGCGTACAGCTTTCCGCGGTACTGCCCGGTCCGCAGTGACGGGGTGAGGAACCCGCTCGCGTCCAGGCCGGTGATCGGCTCGACCCACTGGTTCGCGGCGAACTCGGCGGTCCAGACGGCGTCCAGCGTGACGACGTCGAACGCCGTCGACTTGATCTGAGCGTTCTGGACGAGCTGCTGACGCTGGGCGTCGGCCGCCTCGGGCAGGTCGACGAGCGTGACCTTCGCGTCCGGGTGCGCGGCGTTCCAGCCGTCGACGACCTTCCGGAGCGTGCCGGTCGGCTCCTTGAAGCTCGCCCAGGTGATGGGTCCACTGCCGGCCGAGTCGCCGGAGCTCCCGGAGGAGCCTCCGGAGGATCCACAGGCGCACAGCCCGAGGGCCAGGACGGCGCCGAGGAGGCTCCGGCGCGGGAAACGGTGCTTCATGGTCACTCCGCGGGTGGGGTCGGGTGCTTGGGGCGTCAGGGGGCGGGGGTCGCGCCGTCCGGGAGGGAGACGACGGTGCCGGTGTGCCGGGCCCGTTCGGCCGCCCATACGAGCCGGTGGCTCGCCAGGGACGTACGGGCGTCCGAGAGGAGCAGCGACGGGTCGCCGGTGGCCAGTGCGGCCACGAACGCCTCGGCGAGGGCCTGGTCCGCCCCGCCGTGGTCGCCGGCCAGCGAGACCTCCACCCCTTCGTCGGTCTCGATGACCTCCCGGGTGCCGGAGACGAAGTCGTCGGCCGTGAGCCGGACGCCGTCACCCTCGATGAACCCGTGCGAGCCGAAGATCCGCGTCTTGCGGAACCCCATGGGCGTGAAGGCGCTCGCGGTGAACGACGCGGTCACCCCGCCCTCGTACTCGATCGTGACGACCTGTTGGTCGACGGCGTCGTTGTCGCAGGCGTACACGCATCTGCCGTACGGCCCGTCGCGCAGGGCCGCGCGCACTCCCTCCGGCGAGGGGTCGAAGGTCAGGGCGCTCAGCGGCCAGTGCGTCCGCGCCGGGTCGCCGACGAAGCCGAGGTAGGTGCGCGGCGCGGAGTACGGGCAGGACGGCTCCACCGCGCAGTCGAGGCACCGGTCGGCGGCGCCCTCGGGGCGGTTCTCGGGCCGGAAGTGGGTGAGCGCGCCGAAGGAGGACACGCGCACCGCGGGCCGGCCGATGATGTGGGCCAGCCAGTCGATGTCGTGGCAGCACTTGGCCAGCAGCATCGGGGAGGACTCGTCCGCGCGCCGCCAGTTGCCGCGCACGTAGGAGTGGGCGAAGTGCCACCAGCCGATCGGCTCCAGGTGCTGCACGCCGGCGACGGCGCCGATCCGCCCCGCGTCGATCAGTCCCTTCAACGTGCGGGTGTAGGCGGAGTAGCGCATCACGTGGCACACCGCGAGCATCACCCCGGCGCGCTCGGCGGCCGCCGCGATCGCCGCCGATCCGGCCTCGGTGGGCGCCATCGGCTTCTCGAGCAGCAGGTGGTAGCCGCGTTCGGCGAAGGCGACGGCGGGCTCGACGTGCTCGCCGTCCCGGGTGGCGACGATGACGCCGTCGGCCCGCCGGGGCAGCGCCGCCAGCTCACGCCAGTCGGTGAACACCTGGTCCGGCCCGAGCCCGTGCTCGGCCGCGGCCCGCTCACGACGCTCGGCGACGGGATCGGCCACCGCCACGACGCGGGCACGGCCGTCGCGGACCGCGCGGCGGCCGTAGTCCGAACCGCGCATCCCCGCTCCGACGAGGGCCAGGGTCACCGGCATCGACACCCCCGAGTTATTAATAGAAGGTTGTTTAATATCGCAGAGGATCCGTCGCACGGGCGGCGGGTGTCAAGGGGGTCATGGTGAGACGAGGCGGCGACCCGTCCCGGCTGCGGCGGCTCAACTCCACGGACGTGCTCGCGGCCCTCTACGCCGAGGGCCCTCGCACGCTCACCGAGATCAGCGCGGTGACCGGGCTCTCCCGCCCGACCGTCGAGGACGTCGTCGAGGGCTTCGTGCGGGACCGGATCGTCCGCGAACTGCCGCCCGAGCCCGGCGGCGCCGGGCGGCCCGCGCGGCGCTTCCGTTTCAGCGCCGAGGAGGGATTCGTCGCCGGGATCGACATCGGGGTCCACAAGGTCCTCGTCTTCCTCGCCGACCTCGAGGGCGAGGTCCGGCAGGTGTGCCGCAGCGTGGTCGAACCCGAGTGCGGCCGCGCCGAACGCCTCGAGGCCGCGCGCACCACCCTCGCCCGCGCCCTCGACGAAGGCGGGGTCGCGCCGGACCGCCTGCGCGCCATCGGCCTCGGCACCCCCGGCGTCGTCCGGGACGGCGTCGTCACCCTGTGCACCGTGCTGCCCGACTGGACCGACCTGGACCTCGGTCACGCGCTGGCGGCGGGCATGCCGGCTCCAGCCCTCGCCGAGACCGAGGCGCCCGCCGCCGGGGCCGCCCGGGCCGGCGTGCCGATGCTCGTGGAGAACGACGCCAACCTCGCGACCATCGCCGAGCACTGGCGCGGGGCGGCCCAGGACGTACAGGACGCCGTCTGCGTTCTCGCCGGCAACCGCGTCGCGGCAGGCGTCCTCATCGGCGGCCGCCTCCACCGCGGGCACCGGGGCGGCGCCGGCGAGCTCGGCCTGCTGCGCGTCCTGGGCTGGGAGGACGCGCCGGACCGCCTGCTGGCCGCCTGTCCCGGCAGCCGTGACCTGGCCGCCGTCTTCACGGCCGCCCGGTCCGGCGACGCGCGGGCCACGGCCGCCGTCGGCGAGTTCACCGCCGACCTGGCGACCGGCACCGCCGCCCTGCTCCTCGCCGTCGATCCCGCCGTCGTCGTCGTGGGCGGCGGCCTGTCCCGCGCCGGCGACCTGATCGTCGATGGGCTGCGCGAGCGGCTGGCCGCGCTGTGCCCGCCCCCTCCCGAGGTCAGGGTGTCCGCGCTGGGCGACGAGGCGGTCGCCACCGGCGCCGTCCGCATCGCCCTCGAACGAGCGACCGCGGACCTCTTCCCCGACGGGCTGCCGATAGGATCAGCGCCCACACGATAGGCACGGTGATCATGGATTTTCGCGACTGCTTCGGGCGTGATCCGGAAGGAGTCTGGCGCGCCCCGGGTCGCGTCAACCTCATCGGCGAGCACACCGACTACAACGACGGCTTCGTGCTGCCCTTCGCTCTGGCCCAGGGTGTCTCGGTCGCGGCCGCCCGCCGCGACGACGGCGTCCTCGAGCTCCGTTCCCTGCAGTCACCGGACCCCGTACGCGTCACCGACGCGAAGCCGGGCCAGGTCAGCGGCTGGGCCGCCTACGCCGCCGGGGTGGCCTGGGCGCTCCGCGAGGCCGGCCACGAGGTCGGCGGCGCGTCCGTGCTCATCGACTCCGACCTGCCCCAGGGAGCCGGCCTGTCGTCGTCGGCGGCGCTGGAGTGCGCCGTCGCGCTGGCCCTGTGCGACCTGTACGGGATCGAGGTGCCCCGGCCGGAGCTGGCCCGCATCGCCCAGCGCGCCGAGAACGACTTCGTCGGGATGCCCTGCGGGATCATGGACCAGTCCGCCTCGCTCCTGTGCGCCGAAGGCCACGCCCTCCTGCTCGACTGCCGCAGCGGGCTGTCCGCCCAGGTCCCGCTCGACCTCACCGGCCTGTCCCTCCTGGTCATCGACACGCGCGCCGAACACGAGCTGGTCGACGGCGGGTACGCCGCCCGCCGCGCCGCCTGCGAGAAGGCCGCGCAGGTGCTCGGCGTCGCGGCGCTGCGCGACGTCGAGGACCTCGCCGCCGCGCTGCGGGTCCTCGACGACCCGGTCCTGCGCCGCCGCACCCAGCACGTCGTCACCGACGACCACCGCGTACAGGCGGCGGTGGGCCTGCTGCGGGCCGGCGCCGTCGCCGAGGTCGGCGCGCTGCTGACCGCCTCGCACCTGTCGCTGCGCGACCAGTTCGAGGTCTCCTGGCCGGAGGCCGACGTCGCCGTCGAGGAGGCCGTACGCGCGGGCGCGCGCGGCGCCCGGATGGTCGGCGGCGGCTTCGGCGGCTCGGTGATCGCCCTGACCCCGGTGGACCGCGAAGAACGGGTGCGAACGGCCGTCACCGAGGCGTACGCCGACCGCGGCTGGGAGGCGCCCCGTTTCATCGACGCCGTCCCGTCGGTCGGCGCCCGCCGCGTGTCCTGACACACCGGGATCGCCCGCACCGCCATCCTTGGTGGCATGCGGCGGTATGAGGCGATAACGGTGTTCCTGCTCCTCGTCGGAGGAGTGCTGCTCCCGGTGGTCGGCTGGCTGATCGGGGCGGTGATGCTCCTCGGCTCGTCGCGCTGGACGCTGCGTGACAAGGCCGCCGGGCTGCTGATCTGGCCCGGCGGGCTGGCCGTGGCCGCGGCACTCGTCGTCTTCGCCCCGACCCGGGAATGCGTGTACGTGGACGACGCGGGCGGCCACCGGCACGGCGGCCAGTGCACGGGCACCGCCCTGCCCGGCTGGCTGGGCGTCCCCCTCCTGCTCGTCGCGATCGCCGGGCCGCTGCTGACGGCCGGATACCTCACCTGGCGCGCCCGCCGGTCGGCCTGACCCACGCGGGAGGGCCGCGGACCCACGACGGCGGTGGGCCCGCGCCGGATGATTCGCCGAGACCCTCGGCGGCCCGCGCCGATTGCGGGCACTGACGGCGAAGGCCGCCGGATCCCGCTCAGGGACCCGGCGGCCTTCACCGTCGTTCGGCAGACCGCGTCAGGAGCGGCCACCCGCCTCGGACCGCGCGAGCAGCTTCGCGACCATCTCCCGCAGCTCGACCTGCCCGGCCATCAGCTCCGGAATGACCGCGACCCGTGCTCGGATCTCGCCCAGGTCCGCAGTGTTCGCCTTGACCTGCGCCATGTCCGTCTTCAGCTCGGCCACGTCGCCTTTGAGCTCGGCCACGTCGCCTTTGAGCTCGGCCACGTCGCCCGCGAGCTGGTCGAGCCGCCGCTCGATCCGGGTGTGCGTGGTGTCATGGTCGTCCATGCGCCGCTCCAGGGTCGTGACCCGGGTCTGGATCTCCTCGATGACTCCCATGGTGCTTTACCGCCTCCTCGGCTGGGGGGTTGGAATGAACCGAAGGGCGACCGCTGGCTGCGGTGAGTCTCCTCCAAGCTCCTCGTGTCCGTCTGCACGCCACCCCAGACGGCCTTGACGCGGGGCACGACCACTGCTGGCCGGCAATGGCGCTTGATGAGGCCACTCTGCGAGCAAGAGTTACAGCAGTCACGCTCCGCGTCAACTCGATCACACAGAGAGAGACGGCCTGTGACCCTCGCTCAGATCAGGCCGAGGCCGCGGACGGCGTCGCGCTCCTCCTCCAGCTCGCGCACCGAGGCGTCGATGCGCTCGCGCGAGAAGTCGTCGATCTCCAGGCCCTGGACGATCTCCCACTTGCCGCCCTTGGCCACGACCGGGAAGGACGAGATCAGGCCCTCGGGCACGCCGTACGAGCCGTCGGAGACCACGGCCATGGAGGTCCAGTCACCCTCGGGGGTGCCGTTCACCCAGGTGTAGACGTGGTCGATGGCCGCGCTGGCCGCCGAGGCCGCCGAGGACGCACCGCGCGCCTCGATGATGGCGGCGCCGCGCTTGGCGACCGTCGGGATGAAGGTGTCACGCAGCCAGGCCTCGTCGTTCACGACCTCGGCGGCGTTCCGGCCGGCGACCTCGGCGTGGAAGATGTCGGGGTACTGCGTCGCGGAGTGGTTGCCCCAGATGGCGACCTTCTTGATGTCCGTGACCGGCGCCTGGACCTTCTTCGACAGCTGCGCGATCGCGCGGTTGTGGTCGAGTCGGGTCATCGCGGTGAAGCGGTCGGCCGGGACGTCCGGGGCGTGCGACTTGGCGATCAGCGCGTTGGTGTTGGCCGGGTTACCGACCACGAGCACCCGCACGTCGTCGGCGGCGCCGGCGTTGATCGCCTCGCCCTGCGGCTTGAAGATGCCGCCGTTGGCCTCGAGGAGGTCGCCGCGCTCCATGCCCTTCGTACGCGGGCGGGCGCCGACCAGGAGGGCGACGTTGGTCCCGTCGAACGCCCGCTTGGCGTCGTCGGTGACGTCGATGCCCGCCAGCAGCGGGAAGGCGGCGTCGTCGAGCTCCATCGCGGTGCCCTCGGCGGCCTTGACGGCCTGCGGAATCTCCAGCAGGCGCAGGTGCACGGGTACGTCGGCGCCGAGCAGCTGCCCGGAGGCGATGCGGAAGAGCAGGGCGTAGCCGATCTGACCGGCGGCACCGGTGACGGTCACATTGACGGGAGTGCGAGTCATCGTGGTCTCCAGCTGGTACGAGGCCCGGGTCGAGCGCCGAGCGGAGCTCCGATCGGGTCTCTCGTCGTCGAGATAGTCCAGGCGTCAGGCTATCGCGCGCCCGATTCCGCCCCCGCACCGCCTATCGCGGCCCCCGCGCCAGCAGCCCGGGCACCCCGACTGTGCTTCGCGACCATGTTCTCGAGCCGGTCGGCGATATGAACCCGGTCGTCTTCGCGCAGGTAGCGAGACGGACCCGACGGGGGCGCCACCACAGTGATCGGTGACGCCCCCGCCTGCCTCGCGGACGGAGCCCGTCCGTTACGCCAGCGCATGCCAGTCCGCCGGTTGATCCCGACGATCTGGCACGCCTGCCTGTTACTCAAGCCCTCACCCATGAGCCGCAAGTATTCCTCGCGCTCACGGACAAGCTTCTTACGTCCCTGAGCCCGCCCCCGGTTCTCCCGGATCTCAAAGGCCATCGCATCCCCTCAACAGAGGTGTTGCAACGACCACTAGAACCCAAGGTGTGGCGGGCGGCCTTCGCGGAATGCGGGAGATCAGGCCTGGGCGCGGTCACGCGGCCCCGGTGTGGGCGTCACGCCGGTGAGGCGGCGAGCGTCTCGAGAGCCTGGTTGAGCGTCTGCGACGGGCGCATGACGGCGGCGGCCTTGGCCGGGTCGGGGTTGTAGTAGCCGCCGATGTCGGCCGGGGAGCCCTGAACCGCGAGCAACTCGTCGACGATCTTGCTCTCCTGCGAGGTCAGCGTCTCGGCGAGCGGGACGAATGCCTTGGCCAGGTCGGCGTCGTCGGTCTGCTTGGCCAGCTCCTGCGCCCAGTACAGGGCCAGGTAGAAGTGGCTGCCGCGGTTGTCGATGCCACCCAGGCGGCGGGTCGGGGACTTGTCCTCGTTGAGGAAGGTCTCCGTGGCCCGGTCGAGGGTGTCGGCGAGGACCTGGGCGCGGGCGTTGTCCGTCGTCTGCGCGAGCTGCTCGAAGCTGACCGCGAGCGCGAGGAACTCACCGAGGCTGTCCCAGCGCAGGTAGTTCTCCTTGACGAGCTGCTGCACGTGCTTGGGCGCCGAGCCGCCGGCGCCCGTCTCGAACAGACCGCCGCCGTTGATGAGCGGCACGACCGACAGCATCTTGGCGCTGGTGCCCAGCTCCAGGATCGGGAACAGATCGGTCAGGTAGTCCCGCAGCACGTTGCCGGTGACGGAGATGGCGTTCTCGCCACGGCGGATCCGCTCCAGGGAGAAGGCGGTCGCCTCGACCGGGGACTTGATCTCGATCTGCAGGCCCGCGGTGTCGTGCTCGGGCAGGTACCGCTCGACCTTGGCGATCAGGGAGGCGTCGTGCGCGCGGTCCCGGTCGAGCCAGAACACGGCCGGGTCGCCGGTCGCGCGGGCACGGGTGACGGCGAGCTTGACCCAGTCCTTGATCGCGACATCCTTGGTCTGGCACATGCGGAAGATGTCGCCGGCGCCCACCGTCTGCTCGAGGACGACGTCGCCCGCCTCGTCGAGGACCCGCACCGTACCGGTGACCGGGATCTCGAAGGTCTTGTCGTGGCTGCCGTACTCCTCGGCCTGCTGTGCCATCAGGCCGACGTTCGGAACCGAGCCCATCGCCGACGGGTCGAAGGCGCCGTTGGCCCGGCAGTCGTCGATGACGACCTGGTAGACACCGGCGTAGCTGCTGTCCGGGATGACGGCGAGCGTGTCGTGCTCCTGGCCGTCCGGGCCCCACATGTGGCCGGAGGTGCGGATCATCGCCGGCATCGAGGCGTCGACGATGACGTCGCTGGGGACGTGCAGGTTGGTGATCCCCCGGTCGGAGTCGACCATCGCGAGGTCCGGGCCCGCGGCGAGCTCGGCGTCGAAGGACGCCTTGATCTCCTCGCCGTCGGGCAGCGACTCCAGGCCACGGAAGATCCCACCGAGGCCGTCGTTCGGCGTCAGGCCGGCCCCCGCGAGCGTCTCGCCGTACTTGGCGAAGGTGTTCGGGAAGAAGGCGCGCACCACGTGGCCGAAGATGATCGGGTCGGAGACCTTCATCATCGTGGCCTTCAGGTGCACCGAGAACAGCACGCCCTCGGCCTTGGCGCGCGCGACCTGCGCGGCGAGGAACTCACGCAGCGCCGCGACGCGCATGACGGACGCGTCGACGACCTCGCCCGCCAGGACGGGTACCGACTCGCGCAGGACGGTGGTGGAGCCGTCGTCGCCCACGAGCTCGATCCGCAGCGCGCCCGCCTCGGCGATCACCGCGGACTTCTCGGTGGACCGGAAGTCGTCGGCCGTCATGTGCGCGACGTTCGTCTGCGACTCCGCCGTCCAGGCGCCCATGCGATGCGGGTGGGTCTTGGCGTAGTTCTTGACCGACGCGGGGGCCCGGCGGTCGGAGTTGCCCTGGCGCAGCACCGGGTTCACCGCGCTGCCCTTGATCCGGTCGTACCGGGCTCGGACGTCGCGCTGCTCATCGGTCTTCGGCTCGTCCGGGTAGTCCGGCAGCGCGTAGCCCTGTTCCCGCAGCTCGGCGATCGCGGCCTTCAGCTGGGGGATCGAGGCCGAGATGTTCGGCAGCTTGATGACGTTCGCACCGGGGGTGTCGACCAGCTCGCCCAGTTCGGCGAGCGCGTCCGGAATGCGCTGGTCCTCCGTGAGGTACTCCGGGAAGGCGGCGATGATGCGCCCGGCCAGGGAGATGTCACGGGTCTCCACGGTGACGCCGGCGGTCGAGGCGTATGCCTGGATCACAGGCAGGAACGAATACGTCGCCAGGGCGGGTGCCTCGTCCGTGTGGGTGTAGATGATGGTCGAATCAGTCACCGGGTGCTCCGCTTCACGCTCAACAACATTCGTCAGCAACTCTCATATCGAGACAGACGGGCGGGGTCGGCCGCCCTCAGCAGGTCTCAGTCGATCCCTCACGTTTCCTATCGACCAGACGGGTTTCGCGGAGCCCCAGGTGTTCGGGGGTTGGAATGCGACCCACCCCGGCGCGGGGGAACACCCCGCGACGTCCAGCGACCGCGATGGGGGGAACATTCCGATCAGCATGAGTGACCTGGCGCACATTTTCCAGTATCGCTACGGGCTCCTTACCTGCAGCCTGCATCATCCCACTGCCCATTCGCGGGTCGAGCAAAGAGGTGGGGCTTCCGGGAGGAGGTCAGCGCACGCCGTCGTCGCGCGGACGTCAGCGCACGGCGCCGAGCCGGGCGCACGGTGCCGGCGCCCGCGACTCCGGCAGTTCACTGCCCCTTCGCGACGAATGCGACAAGCGTGACACCGACCGCGGCGACCGTCATGAGCATGACGTCGACCCACCGGCGCCGTACCGCGAGCATCCCGGTCTGGCTCTCCGGGAGGACCAGCCGGGCGAGCGCGCCGATGAACACGGAGGCGGCGATCAGCATGCTGCCCCGCCGGAAGTGGTTGGTCGCGACCACGGCCAGGCCGGCGGCGACGCCGCAGAGGACGAAGATGTACGGCAGTTGCCCGAGCCATCGTGGCACCGCCGGACGGGCCGGTGCGCGCTCCGCACGCCGTGGGGACGGCGGCGTCTTCGGCCCCGGGGCGGGTTGCGCCGCGGCGGGAACGTCCCCCAGGGACGGGTCGTAGGACTCCGGTGGCCCGTACTGCTCCGACATACCCCTATCTTGGCAGCGCCCGCGCGTGACCCGCCCACCTATGGCGCGGACGGTGGGCGCACCGCGTCATCCGGCACGGCCCGTCGTTCATCCGGCGCGCCCGTCGCGCTCGCCCGGCGGCCGTGGGGAGACCGCCGCCGGGCGCTCCCGGGGCCCTTCCCGGAGGGGCGAATGTCCCGTAATCTCCGGTGTACTCGGCCTTACCCACCGGTAGGCGGGTGTGACCATGGCCGGTCCGGGTAACCAGGCAGACAGGGGTCGCTAACTACTGGAGGGACCGCTGTGGAGGGCCCGTACATACGGATCGAAGAAACCGGCACGGTACTGCCACTGCGCTCTGAGGTCATGACCGTCGGGCGAGGTCGAGGGGTGGACATACGACTCGACGATCCCAGCGTGTCCCGGTTGCACGCCGAACTGGTCCGCCGCGGTCCGTACGTCTACGTCGTGGACCTCGGCCTGTCGCGCAACGGCACGCGCGTGAACGGACGGCCGATCGCCCGGCGCGTGCTCGAGGACGGTGACGTGGTCAGCTTCGGCGCCGCGCGCTGCCGGCTCGGCGGCATACCGCGCGAGGACGTCGATCCGGACGTCGAACTGCGCCGTGCCGTCGCTCCGGAGCTCACCCGCCGCGAGATCGACGTGCTGACGTCGCTGTGCCGGCCCGCCCTGTCCGACGAGGCGTTCGTCGCGCCCGCCACGGCCCGGGAGATCGCCACCGACCTCGTGGTGACCGAGGCCGCGGTCAAGCAGCACCTGCTGCGGCTGTACCAGAAGTTCCGCATCCCGGAGGGCGCCAACCGGCGAACCCGGCTGGCCAACGAGGTCATCGCGCTCGGGCTCGTCCGCCCGCTGCCGCCCGTGCAGGTGCCGCCCCAGGGGGGCCGTCCGACGGAGCCGGCCCGTCGCCCCGACGGATCCCGGCCGGGCACGCCGCCGCAGCCCCGTCAGCCGACGGCACCCGGCCAGCCCACCGCCCCGGGGCGGCGCGCGAGCTGACCGGGCCGGCCTTACCGAGCGTGAACCGGCCAAGCCGGCCTTACCGAGACAGCGGCCGACGGCACCGCCGCGTCGACGGCCCACGACAGGCCGTCCGGCGGTGCCCTGGGGCCGTTCGGCTCAGGCGGAGGCCTTCTCCGCGGCCTCGACGACGTTCGCCAGCAGCATGGCGCGGGTCATGGGGCCGACGCCGCCCGGCATGGGCGCGACCCAGCCGGCGACCTCGCGGACGCCGGGGTGGACGTCGCCGACGAGGCCCTCGTCGGTGCGCGTGATCCCGACGTCGAGCACGGCCGCACCGGGTTTGACCATGTCCGCGGTGAGCAGGCCGGGTACGCCGGCGGCCACGACGACGATGTCCGCCTCGCGGGTGTGCGCGGCGAGGTCCTTCGTCCCGGTGTGGCAGGTGGTGACGGTGGCGTTCTCGGAGCGGCGGGTGAGCAGCAGGCCGAGCGCCCGGCCCACCGTGATGCCCCGGCCGATGATGGTGACGTCGGCGCCCCGGAGCGGCACGTCGTACCGGCGCAGCAGCTCGACGATGCCGCGCGGCGTGCACGGCAGCACGCCGGGCTGCATGAGCACCAGGCGCCCGAGGTTGACCGGGTGCAGGCCGTCGGCGTCCTTGGCCGGGTCGATGCGTTCGAGGACCCGCTGCTCGTCCAGGCCCTTCGGCAGGGGCAGCTGGACGATGTAGCCGGTGCAGGTCGGGTCGGCGTTCAGCTCGTCCACGGCCGCCTCGACCTCCGCCTGGGTGGCGGTGGCCGGGAGGTCGCGCCGGATGCTGGCGATCCCCACCTCGGCGCAGTCGCGGTGCTTGCCCGCGACGTACGCCTGGCTGCCCGGGTCGTCGCCCACGAGCACGGTGCCCAGCCCGGGGACGATGCCCTGCTCGCGCAGCGCGTCGACGCGCTGCTTCAATTCCGCGCGGATCGCCGCCGCGGTCGCCTTGCCGTCGAGAATTCGTGCGGTCACCGTTTAATCCTCTCAGGCGGGAAAGGCTGAGGCTCGTTCGACCCGAGGGAGGTTACAGCTCGTCCTGATTCGCCCGCTGACGCCAGGCGACGAGGCGGTCGGTCAGGTGCCAGCTCGCGGATCCCGCGAGAACGGCGGCCAGCACGGCGGCGACGAGGCCGATCAACGGGCGGACCTGGTCGGTGAGCGCCGCGCTGCGGATGATCGCTGCCACGCCGAACTCGAGGAATCCGTTCGCCACGAGGTCTCCCTGGGGGATGCGGTCGCCGGGGCGGAGGCCCCGGCGACCTGCTGGGGTCAGTGGAAGAAGTGGCGGACCCCCGTGAAGTAGAGGGTGACGCCCGCCTTGGCGGCCGCTTCGATCACCTCGTCGTCATGAATCGATCCGCCGGGTTCGACAATAGCCGTGACTCCGGAGTCCGCGAGCACCTGAAGGCCGTCGGGGAAGGGAAAGAAGGCGTCCGAGGCACCCACCGAGCCGGTGGTGCGGTCCCCCGCGCGGGACACCGCGAGGCGGGCGGAGTCGACCCGGTTGACCTGGCCCATTCCGACGCCGACGGTCGCGCCGTCGGCGGCCAGCAGGATGGCGTTCGACTTCACCGAGCGGCAGGCGCGCCAGGCGAACGCCAGGTCGCGGAGGGTCGCCTCGTCGACCGGCTCACCCGTCTTGAGCTGCCAGTTCGCCGGGTCATCGCCGGGGGCGTCGATCCGGTCCCGCGTCTGGGCGAGCAGTCCGCCGTCGATCTGCCGGGTGTCCACCTCGGCGGCCGGGCCCTCCGGGCAGACGAGCAGCCGGAGATTCTTCTTCTTGGCCGTGAGGAGCGTCAGGGCCTCCTCCTCGAAGCCCGGAGCGACGATCACCTCGGTGAAGATGTCGGCGAGCTGACGCGCCATGTCGGCCGATACCGGCCGGTTGGTGGCGATGACGCCGCCGTACGCCGACACCGGGTCGCAGGCGTGCGCCTTGCGGTGCGCCTCGGCGATGTCGGCGCCGATCGCGATGCCGCACGGGTTCGCGTGTTTGATGATCGCGACGCACGGCTCGGTGAAGTCGTACGCGGCGCGGCGGGCCGCGTCGGCATCGACGTAGTTGTTGTAGGACATCTCCTTGCCGTGCAGCTGCTGTGCCCCGGCCAGGCCGCCCTGGTCGTCGGTGTAGAGCGCCGCCTCCTGGTGGGGGTTCTCCCCGTAGCGCAGGACGCTCTTGCGGGTGCGGACCGCGCCGATGACGTCCGGCCAGCGGGTGTCGGAGTCGGGCGCGTACGCGCTCGCGAACCACGACGCCACCGCGACGTCGTACGCGGCGGTGTGGGCGTAGGCCTGCGCCGCGAGCCGCTTGCGCTCCCGCAGCTCGAAGCCGCCGCGGCGCACGGCGTCGAGGACCTGGTCGTACGCGGACGGGTCGACGGCGACGGCCACGGTCTGGTGGTTCTTGGCGGCGGCGCGCACCATCGCCGGGCCGCCGATGTCGATCTGCTCGACGATCTCGTCCGGGGTCGCGCCGGAGGCGACGGTCTCCCGGAACGGGTAGAGGTTGGAGATCAGCAGGTCGAACGGCTCGACGTGCAGGTCCTCCAGCTGCTGGACGTGGTCGGGGTTGCGACGGTCGGCTAGGAGCCCCGCGTGCACCTTCGGGTGCAGGGTCTTGACCCGGCCGTCGAGGCACTCGGGAAAGCCGGTGAGCTTCTCGACCTTCATGACCGGGACGCCCGCCTCGGCGATGCGCGCGGCGGTCGACCCGGTGGAAACGATCTCTACACCGGCCTCGTGCAGGCCCCTGGCGAGGCCTTCGAGACCGGTCTTGTCGTAGACGCTGATCAGCGCCCGCTTGATCGCGATACGGGTCACCCGATCCTCACTCTCCTGTTCTCGATGGTCCATCCCTCGCGGACCAGACGGCCCACGGTGCCGACGAGCAGCGGGCGTTCGACCGCCTTGATCCGCTCGTGCAGCGAGTCCTCGTCATCGTCGTCCAGGACCGGCACGGTCTCCTGGGCGATGATGGGTCCGGTGTCGACGCCGGCATCGACGAAGTGCGCCGTGCAGCCGGACACCTTGACGCCGTATTCCAGCGCCTCGCGCGCCCCGTGGGTGCCGGGGAAGGCGGGCAGCAGCGCGGGGTGCGTGTTGATCACCCGGCCGGCGAACCGGTCGAGGAACCGCTTGCCGAGGATCTTCATGAAGCCCGCGGAGACGACCAGGTCAGGGTCGTACGCGGCGACCGCGTCGGTCAGCGCGGCGTCCCACGCGTCCCGCGTCGGATGGTCCTTCACCCGGACGACGAAGGTCGGCACGCCGGCGCGTTCGGCGCGGCGCAGGCCTTCGATGTCGTCGCGGTCGGCGCCCACGGCAGTGATCTGAGCGCCATAAGCTGGATCGACACACGCGTCGAGCAGCGCTTGTAGGTTGGTCCCCGCACCGGATACGAGGACGACGAGCCGGGCGGACACCGTAACTCCCAGGAACGACTGGTGGGCGGGCCGTACCAGCCTATCGGCCGCCGCTCGGCTCGGCTCAGCCGACACCAGGAGGACCAGTGAGTGACGCGCCAGGCCACGACCAGGCCGGGCCGCAGACGCAGCTCCCCGAACCACCCCGTCCGCCGCTGCCGCCGACCGCACCCGAGCGCGGCGGCCCCCGCGCGCGGCTTCTCGGTATCGCCGGGCTCGTCATGACGTTGCTGTTCCTTCCCGCCGGGGTGGCGCTGTCGCTCTGGGCGGTCGTGGCGGGCCTGCGCTCCCGCAAGCAGGCCCGACGGGTCCTCGCCCCGGCGCCCGGCGCGGTCGCCGGGGTGGTGCTGGGAACGATCAGCCTGGTCCTGGCGCTCTCCCAGATCGGGCTCTACGCGGTGATGTGGGACGAGTTCAACGGCTACGTCACGTGCCGCGAGTCGGCCCTCACGATCGAGGACAAGAAGGCCTGCCAGGACGAGTACCTGCCGCGCATCGAGCGCAAGCTGCACCTGCCGAAGGACTCCCTGCGGAAGCAGCCCCCGGCCTGGCCCTGATCGGCCGGTCAGTCGCGCGGCGGCCGTCTCCGGATCGGTGAGACATCGCCGGGGCCGCCGTCGTCGCGCGACCGCGACGCCGCGCCCCGCGGGCCCGTCCAGTCCCCGATCGGGATGACGCCCTCGGGCAGCGGCTCGTCGACGGAGGCCAGCACCGGGTCCGGCTCCTCGAACTCGAGCTCCTCCGTGTCCGGCTCGTCGTCCGGGGTCTCCTGGGCGGCGGGCCTACGACGCAGCAGCCGCCAGTTGGCGATCCACGCGGCGATCGCCGCCGACACGCCCACCTCCAGCGCGGCCAGCAGCCCGACCTGCCACGCGGACGGCCCCATCACGGCCATCCGGCCGCCGCCGAGCGGACCTCCGGACAGCGCGGCGAGGAAGGCGATCACGCCGCCGGTGACCACACCGGACACGAACCCCCACAGCGGCGCCGCCTCCGTCGCCTCGGTCGGCTGGTACCGGATCGTGAAGACGCCGCCCACGGCGCCGGCGATGAACGGCACCCCCAGCGCGAGCAGCGACACCGCCGGCGCCGGTCCCGGCTCCGGCAGCGCCGCGAACGGCGGGAACGCCGGGATCATGCCGACGAACACCCCGGACGGCGACACACTCGTGCCGGCCCCGACCGCGAACCCGGGCCCCACGGCGTACCCGACCGCCCACAGCGCGGCGTTCGGCAGGTACACCAGCCCGATCAGGGTCAGCAGGATTCCGCCGACGACGCCCGGCTTGAGCACGCCATAGAGGTTCTCGGCCTCGGAGAAGTGGAACAGCAGCGAGGCGAGGAAGATCAGAACGCCGGCGCCGAGCAGGACGGCCGTCGCTCCGGTGACTCCTGCGGCCACCGAACGGGCCCGCCGGGGCAGCAGCCCCAGCATCGCGACCCAGGGCGCGCGGTTCGTCGTCGAGACGAGCGTCCGCGCCGCCCCGAGGCCTCCGGCGAACATCGCCAGCAGGAAGCACAGCAGCAGACCCTGCCACGCCGAGGGCTGGATGGCCGATGAGCGCGCCAGGAGCGCGAGCAGGCCGGACAGCACCGCGTACGGGATGGCCAGCGCGAACGCGGCGTGCGTCACGCCGATCCGGTAGCGGCCCCGCACCCGGCCGGTCCGCGCGATCCACCCGCCGGCGCGGAACAGCAGCATGCCCGGCAGGATCATCAGCCCGAGCGGCAGCAGCCCGACCCGGCCGTGCGGCACCGTGAAACCGGCGTGGTGCGCCACGAGCCAGAACCCGACCGCCGTGCGGAAGACACCGGGCAGGCCGGTGCCGAGCGCGCTGCGCGGCGCGGCGATCCAGCCGATCAGCGTGATCGTGACGAGCACGGTCAGGCCGATGCCCGCCGCCCAGACGGCCGCCACGATGCCGGTGACGGCGAGCGGCCGCGTCACGGTCTCGGCCACAGGGGACGGGTCGGTGTCCTCGAGCTCCGCGTCGTCGTGATCGGTCGTGGTCATGGGGACCATGCTGGCAGCGCCGAACCGGCGATTCCGCACACCCGCCCGGCGTGTCGCCCTTCCCTTACCGAGCGCACCATGCAAGAAGCCCCGCCAGACACCCGACGAAGCTTCCATGGCCACCGCCTTAGGCGTGAGGGCGTGGACGCGAAGACGCCCGGCCGGGGTGGTCCCGGCCGGGCGTCTTCGGAGGCTGCCTCGCGTGGATCAGGCGGACATGATCTCGCGCATGAGGCGGGCGGTCTCGCTCGGGGTCTTGCCGACCCGGACGCCGACCTTCTCCAGGGCCTCCTTCTTGGCCTGGGCGGTGCCGGAGGAGCCGGAGACGATCGCGCCGGCGTGGCCCATCGTCTTGCCCTCGGGGGCGGTGAAACCGGCGACGTACCCGACGACCGGCTTGGTGACGTGCTGCTCGATGTACGCGGCGGCGCGCTCCTCGGCGTCACCGCCGATCTCACCGATCATCACGATCGCGTCGGTCTCGGGGTCGGCCTGGAACGCCTCGAGCGCGTCGATGTGGGTGGTGCCGATGACCGGGTCGCCACCGATGCCGACGCAGGTGGAGAAGCCGATGTCACGCAGCTCGTACATCATCTGGTAGGTCAGCGTGCCCGACTTGCTCACCAGGCCGATGCGGCCCGGGGAGGTGATGTCGGCCGGGATGATGCCGGCGTTGGACTTGCCCGGGGAGGCGATGCCGGGGCAGTTCGGGCCGATGATGCGGGTCTTGCCGCCCTTCTCGACCGCGTGCTTCCAGAACCAGGTGCTGTCGTGCACCGGGATGCCCTCGGTGATCACGACGCACAGCGGGATCTCCGCGTCGATGGCCTCGACGACGGCGTCCTTGGTGAACTTCGGCGGCACGAAGACCACCGACACGTCGGCGCCGGTCTGCTCCATCGCCTCGGCGACGGTGCCGAACACCGGGAGGTTCCGGCCCTCGTGCGTGACGGTCTGCCCGGCCTTGCGGGCGTTGACGCCGCCGACGACGTTCGTGCCGGCGCGCAGCATGCGGGCGGTGTGCTTAGAACCCTCGCCGCCGGTCATCCCCTGGACGATGACCTTGCTGTTCTCGGTCAGCCAGATCGCCATCTCATGCCCCCTGCGCGGCCAGCTCGGCGGCACGGCGCGCCGCTTCGTCCATCGTCTCTACCTGTTGGATGACCGGGATCGCGGCCTCGTTGAGGATGCGCCGGCCCTCTTCGGCGTTGTTGCCGTCGAGCCGGACGACGATCGGCCGGTCGACGGTCTCGCCGCGGTCGCCCAGCAGCTTGACGGCCTGGACGATGCCGTTCGCGACGGCGTCCCCGGAGGTGATGCCGCCGAACACGTTGATGAAGACGCTCTTGACGTCGGGGTCGCCCAGCACGATCTCCATGCCGTTGGCCATGACCTCGGCCGAGGCGCCGCCGCCGATGTCGAGGAAGTTGGCCGGCTTCTGGCCGCCGAACTCCTCACCGGCGTACGCGACGACGTCGAGCGTGGACATGACCAGGCCCGCGCCGTTGCCAATGATGCCGACGGAGCCGTCGAGCTTGACGTAGTTGAGGTCCTTCTCCTTGGCCTTGGCCTCGAGCGGGTCGGCCGCGGCCTTGTCCTCGAGGGCCTCGTGCTCGGCCTGGCGGAAGGTGGCGTTGTCGTCGAGGGTGACCTTGCCGTCCAGCGCCACGACCCGGCCGTCCTGCGTGAGGATCAGCGGGTTGACCTCGACGAGGAGCGCGTCCTCGTCGACGAAGACGGCCCAGAGCCGCTCGATGAGCTCGGCCGCGCCGTCCAGGGCCTCGGCCGGCAGCCGGCCGGCGGTCGCGATCTCCTTGGCCTTGGCCCGGTCGACGCCGGCCAGGGCCGAGATCGGCACCTTGGCCACCGCGTCCGGCTTGGTCGCGGCGACCTCCTCGATCTCCATGCCGCCCTCGACCGAGCAGATGGACAGGAACGTCCGGTTCGCGCGGTCGAGGAGGAACGAGAAGTAGTACTCCTGGGCGATGGCGCTGGCCTCTTCGACGAGGACCTTGTGGACCGTGTGGCCCTTGATGTCCATGCCGAGGATCTGCCGCGCCTTCTCCTCGGCGTCGGCGGGTGAGTCGGCGACCTTCACGCCACCGGCCTTGCCCCGGCCGCCGGTCTTCACCTGCGCCTTGACGACGACGCGCGAGGTGCCGGCCGCGGCGAACTCGTCGGCGATCGCGCGGGCCTCCTCCGGCGTCTTGGCGATCTTGCCGGTGGGGACCGGGACGCCGTACTCCGCGAAGAGCTCCTTCGCCTGATGTTCGAACAGGTCCACGGGGGTCCGTCCTTAACGGGATCGACAGATAACGACCGCGTCCAGCGGTCCGCTCCGACCAGGCAGCCTAGTCCTTCTACGACACGGCGGGGGCCGGTGGGTCCGCCCGAACGCGTCGCGCGGATGGCGGCCGGGTAAGGAGTCGATGTCGCCAAAGTGCCCTGCACGGTTTGATGTACTGGAACGTCATCGACGGCGGAAGCCGCTGGTAAGGGCAGGAGACGGCACGGGAGGTGCACGAGTGACGCGGAAGACCGCACGAAGCGTTCGCCGTGTCGCCCTGCTGCTCCTCGTGGCCTCGCTCAGCGCCACCTGCGCCGCGGCCCTCCCGCGGCCCGGCGACTCCCCGTGGCGGAGTCCCGGTCTCCTCGGCAACGGCGGCTGGCCGTTCGCGCGGGTCCCGATCGCGCCGGAGGAGGCGGCCGGCGGCTCGTACGCCCCGGACAGCAACGTCCTTCTGCTCCCCGACGGCCGGGCGCGGCTCATCCCGTTCGGCGGCGACGAACCGGTGACCCTCCCCCGCGACGACTCACGGGTGACCGACGCGATCCACTCCGACCAGGCGTGGCTGGCCGCCGGCACGGTTCCCGGCAGCACGCCCGAACAGCGCGAGGCGGCCGGCCGCGCCCTGCTCGACCTGCGCATCCTGACCCTGCCGAACGGCGCCTCGACCGCGTCCTGGTACGGCGCGTGGAACTATGTCTGGCCGCGCGACGCGGCGTTCACGGTCGCGGCGTTCGCGGCGACCGGGCACGGCGGCGACGCCCAGCGGGTGCTGTACTTCCTCGCCCGCGCCCAGGCGCCGACGGGTCTGTGGGCCGCCCGCTACCTGCCCGACGGCACGGCCGTCGCGGACGGCCGGGAAGTGCAGCTCGACAGCCTCGGCTGGGTGCTGTGGGCGACCTGGTTCCTGCGCGCGAAGGACCCCCATGCGGTCGACCTGGACACGCTGTGGCCGATGGTCCGCCGGGCCGCCGACCGGTCCGCGACCGCGCTGCGCGGCGACGGCCTGCCGCCGCCGTCCCCGGACTACTGGGAGCGCAGCCCGGCACGGGAGGAGGCGCCCCAGGCGCCGACGCTCGGCGTCTGCGCGCCCATGCTGGCCGGGCTGCGGGCCGCCGCCACGCTGGCCGCCGACCACGGCGACGCCGCGGCGGCGCAGCGCTGGGACCGGGCCGCCGACCGGCTGGCCACGGCCATCGAGCGGCGCTTCGGGCCGTACGGCTATCCGCGTTCGCCGATCCCCGGCGGGGCCGTGGACGCGTCCGTCACCTTCCTGGCCCCGCCGTTCGCGCCCCCCGCGCCCGGTGTGCTGGCCGCCGTCGCCCGGATCCGGGACCGGCTGCGGCTGCCGAAGGGCGGCGCGGTGCCCGGCGAGAGGTACGGCGCCGGCGCGGCGTGGACCCCGGAGACGGGCCTGTTCGCGCTGGAGGCGGCGGCCATCGGTGACAGGTTCGGGAAGCACGACTGGCTCGACTGGCTGATCGCGCACCGCTCGTCGCTCGGGTCGTTCCCGGAGAAGGTGGACGACGACGGCCGGCAGGCCGGGGTCGCCCCGCTCGGCTGGACGTCCGCCCTGGTCGTGCTGGCCCTCAGCGCCGAACGCTCCCCGCTGCCGGTTCCTCCGGGCTGAGGATCAGTCGTCGCCGCCGACGTTGCCGCGGACCCACTCGGCGATCTCCTGCGTGGTGGCGCCGGGCGTGAAGATCCTCGCGACGCCGAGCTTCTCGAGCTCGGGGATGTCGGCGTCCGGGATGATGCCGCCGACGAAGACCGTGATGTCGAGCGCGTCGCGGTCCTTCAGCAGCTCGACCACCTTGGCGCAGAGCGTCATGTGCGCGCCGGACAGGATGGACAGCCCGATGCCGTCGGCGTCCTCCTGCAGCGCCGCCTCGACGATCTGCTCGGGGGTCTGGTGCAGCCCCGTGTAGATGACCTCCATGCCGGCGTCCCGCAGCGCGCGGGCGACGACCTTCGCGCCGCGATCATGGCCGTCGAGACCGGGCTTGGCGATGACGACGCGGATCGGACCCGCCATTACTGCCTCCTACCGGGGTACGTGGACTGTTCCGCAGATTAGTCGTTACGCGCGGGAACGGCGCCGACCGGCCCCGCGCGCGGCACCGCGGGTCAGGCCGCGGGCTTCGACGGCGCCGTGAACCAGGTGCAGCCCGCGGGCTGCCGGCGGCCGGGGGCGTAGCCCGCGCAGGCGGTCACGACCGCGGTCTTGGCGGGGTTGCCCTGCTGGGCGTACGGCCCGCCGGAGGAGGGGTGGTCGCAGTCGGGCAGGGCCGCCGGGTCGCTGCGCGGCCGCCCCCACGAGGAGGCGTTGTTCTGCCAGCAGTTGCCGTCGCCCTGCTCGTCCCACCAGAAGTCGACGCCGTTCGGCGCGGACGCCCCGAACGGCGTCACGCCCATCAGGTTGCCGACGTAGCGGTTGCCGTGCGAGGTGTCCCGCTGCTTGGCGGGGTCGGTCTCGCCGCGCCGGCTCGCCGGGATCCAGTACTGGGCGATGCCGTAGCGCCAGTTGTCGTAGACGAAGTTGCTCGCGTAGGTGTTCTCGTCGCCGCCCGCCAGGAGCATGCCGGTGCCGACGGGGACCGCGCGCGCCGGGCAGTGCGAGCCGCAGTCGCGGTAGGGGTCGGCGTTGTTGCCGAACACACGGTTCGCCACGAACATCGCGTGGTTCTGCGGCATGCCGACCGCCTGCACGCTGCTGTCGAGCACCGCGCCGGTGGCGTTGCCGGAGAACTCGTTGTCGTGGACGTACACCGAGTCCCCGGCCGTCCCGGAGTAGCCGATCAGATTGCCGTGCGAACGGCAGCCGCGGATCTCCACGGACAGCCGGTCGCCGCGCTGGTCGGAGGCGGAGGCCGTGGCGATGCCCGCGTCGCCGTTGCCGGACGCCTCGCAGTCGGCGATCACGCCGTGGTCGGTGGCGTACGCCGCGAGCCCGTGCTGGCCGTCGTCGCGCGCGACGACCCGGTCGAGGGCGAACCCGTCGGTCTCGACGACGGCCACGCCGTCCTCCTTGAACCCCTCGACCGTGATGCCCCGCAGGTAGAAGCCGTCGGCGTGGTCGGCGCGGACGCCGATCGGCCGGTCCCCCTGGACGACGACCCCGGCGCCGACGCCCTCGATCTGCAGGTCCCCCAGGCCGGAGACGCTGATCAGGTTGCGCAGGTGGGGGCAGGCGCGCTGCTGCTCGTACGTCAGGGTGGCCGCGTCGGCGAGCGCGCGGCAGGCCCCGGACGGCGCGGCCAGGCTCGGCCGCTCGCGGTAGGTGCCGGGAAGGACGTAGATGGTGGTGCCGCGCTGCCGGACGGCGTCGACGGCCGCCTGGATGTCGTGGTAGCCGCACTCGGCGGCCAACTGCTGCGCGAGACCGGTCAGGTGGGCGCCGGGTTTGCAGACCACCAGTCGCTGCGTCGCCGGCGCCGGGCGGTAGGCGGGAATGTGGTAACCGCCGGCCGGTGGCGTCACCGGCCGTCCCGGGGCGGCCACGGCGGGCGACGCGAGAACCGATGACGTGATTACGGTCGTGCTCAGCGCGGACACGACCGCGACGAGGAGACGCCGCGCGAACCGCCCCATTTTCCTCCCAACGGGCCGCAGGTGCTCCCAGGTGCATCATGACGGTCCGCGCGCCACATGTCGACGCCCGCATCCGGCCATATCGGCCGTGCAACCTTTTCGGCCCCTTGGCGTACGCGTACGGGACGTCAGAGCTTTTCGATCGGCGCGTACCGGAGGACGAAGCGCTTCACCCCGTAGTCGCCCTTGAAGTCGACCGTCGCGGCGGCCTTCTCGCCGGCCCCGTCGACCGAGACGACGGTGCCGAGGCCGAACGAGTCGTGGACGACCCGGTCACCGGGGGACAGCGCGGGCACCACGCGGTTGCCCGGGGAGCGCACGCCCGGCCGCTGCGACAGCGACGCCATGGCCGGGGTGGCCTGCGCGCCCTGGCCGCCGCCCTTCCACTCGACGAGCTTGTCGGGGATCTCGCCGAGGAACCGCGACGGCGGGTTGTACGAGGGGGCGCCCCAGGAGCTGCGCATCGTCGCGCGGGAGACGTAGAGCCGCTGCCGGGCGCGGGTGATACCGACGTAGGCGAGCCGCCGCTCCTCCTCCAGCTGCTTGGCGTCGCCGAGCGAGCGCAGGTGCGGGAAGACCCCGTCCTCCATGCCGCTGAGGAACACGACCGGGAACTCCAGGCCCTTGGCCGTGTGCAGGGTCATCAGCGTGACGACGCCCTCCTGGCCGCGGTCGCCCGGCGGCACGACCCCCGCCTCACCGCCGGGGATCTGGTCGGCGTCGGCGACGAGCGCGACCTGCTCCAGGAACTCCACGAGCCGCCCCTCCGCAGCGATCGGCGCCGGCTCGGCCTCCTCCTCGTCGGCCGGGCCGGCCGCCGGCGGGGCCACGCCGGCGGCGAGGCGCTCCTCGAACTCGGCCGCCACGGACTCCAGCTCACGGAGGTTCTCGATGCGGGTCTCGTCCTGCGGGTCGCGGGAGGCCTCCAGCTCCGCGAGGTAGCCGCTCCGGGTCAGGATCGCCTCGATCAGGTCGGTCGGCGTCGCGGTCTCGACCATGTCCTGCAGCTCGTCGAGCAGCGCGACGAAGTCCTTGATCTGGTTCAGCGAGCGGGTGGCGATGCCGGGCGCCTCCTCGGCGCGGCGCAGCGCCTGCCAGAACGAGATCCGCTCGCGGCCGGCGAGGGCCTCCACGCACGCCTCGGCCCGGTCGCCGATCCCCCGCTTGGGAACGTTGAGGATGCGGCGGAGGCTGACGGTGTCCTCGGGGTTGGCGAGCACCCGGAGGTAGGCGAGCAGGTCGCGGATCTCCTTGCGCTCGTAGAACCGGACGCCGCCGACGACCTTGTACGGCAGGCCGACCCGGATGAAGACCTCTTCGAACACTCGCGACTGGGCGTTGGTGCGGTAGAAGACCGCCACGTCACCGGGCGCGACGTCCTCCTCGTCGCTGAGCCGGTCGATCTCCTGGGCGACGAACGCGGCCTCGTCGTGCTCGTTGTCGGCGACGTACCCGCTGACCTTGGGGCCCTCGCCCTGGTCGGACCACAGCCGCTTGGGCTTTCGGTCGGCGTTGCGCTCGATCACCGCGTTGGCCGCCGACAGGATCGTCTGGGTGGACCGGTAGTTCTGCTCGAGCAGGATGACCGCCGCGTCGGGGTAGTCGCGCTCGAACTCCAGGATGTTGCGGATCGTGGCGCCGCGGAAGGCGTAGATCGACTGGTCGGCGTCACCGACCACGCAGAGCTCGGCGGGCGGCACCTGGTCGTCGCCGGACTGCCCGACCAGCTCGCGGACCAGGATGTACTGGGCGTGGTTGGTGTCCTGGTACTCGTCGACGAGGACGTGCCGGAACCGCCGCCGGTAGTGCTCGGCAACGTCGGGGAAGGCCTGCAGCAGGTTGACCGTCGTCATGATCAGGTCGTCGAAGTCCATCGCGCCGGCCTGCCGCAGCCGCGTCTGGTACATCGTGTACGCCTCGGCGAGGGTCTTCTCCATGTGCGTCGAGGCCTGGTCGCGGAAGGTCTCGTAGTCGATCAGCTCGTTCTTGAGGTTGGAGACCTGGGCGGAGAAGCTCCGCGGCGGGTAGCGCTTCGCGTCGAGGTCGAGCTCCCGGCAGACCAGCGCCATCAGCCGCTGCGAGTCGGCCTGGTCGTAGATCGAGAAGCTCGACGGGAAGCCGAGCCGCTTCGCCTCCCGGCGCAGGATGCGCACGCACGCGGAGTGGAACGTCATGACCCACATCGCGCGGGAGCGCGGCCCCACGAGCGCGTCGACGCGCTCCTTCATCTCCCCGGCGGCCTTGTTGGTGAACGTGATCGCGAGGATCTCGCCGGGCTGCGCGCCCCGCTCGGCGAGGAGGTAGGCGATCCGGTGGGTGAGGACCCGGGTCTTGCCCGAGCCCGCGCCCGCGACGATCAGCAGGGGACCGCCCTGGTGGGCGACCGCCGCGCGCTGGGCGGCATTGAGGCCGTCGAGAAGAGGATGGCTTACGAGCGTCGACACTCAATGAAGAGTATTGGGTGTCGGCGACAGCCGCGCGCCGCTCTCAGGTCTTGCGGAAGGCGTACGCCTCGTTCGCGGCGCGGACGACGGCGGTCACGTCGGCACCGCCGGCCGAGGCCGAGGCGGCCGCGACGGCGCCCTCGACGAACGGCGCGTCGGCCAGCACGACCGTCGTCTCCGGATCGCCGGGGCGGCCGGCGCGGGCGTCCTCGAGCTCCTCCAGGTACGTCCGGGCGGTCAGCACGGAAGAGCCGAGGTCGGCGATCAGCACGACACCGGCCCCGCCGTCGGCCTCCCGCACGGCCTGCTCGACGAGGTCGATGCTCGTGCCCAGGCCGCCCTCGCCGTCACCCCCGGCGGGCCGTACGGCGACCTCGCCGACACCCATCTGGGCGGCGAGTTCGGCGGCTCCCTCGGCGAGGGCCCGGCTGTGCGAGATCAGCACGATTCCCACGGTGCTCATGCACCAGATGGTGCCGCATTTCGGGACATCTGATGCATCCCACCTCATCCTGCTGGCGGCCGATCGGGCCCGCGGCCGGTCGGATTCGCGCGAGTTCGACCAGTTCGTCGACCGACGGACCGGTCCCCTCGGCGTTCCGGGCCGACGCGTCGATGACGGCCAGCAGCGTGCGGCGCAGCCGCTGCGCCGCCGCGATCCGCTCCTCGATCTGCTCGAGCTGCCGGCGCAACAGCACCCGCAGCTCGGTCCCCCCGCCGTCCAGAACCTCCGCGATCTCGGCCAGGGACAGCCCGAACCCGCGCAACGCGAGGATCCGGTGCAGCCGGCGGACCTCGGCCGGGCCGTAACACCGCCGCCCGGCCGAATCCCGGGCGGGTGACAGCAGACCGAGCCGGTCGTAGTGGTGGAGCGCTCGTACGGTCAGCCCGCCGGCCCGGGCCAGCTCTCCCACCGAGAGCGTCCGGCCGGCGTCCGCGTCTGGCGTCATGACGGCGACGCTAAGTCCTGACGTCGGGTCAGGCGCAAGCCGCCGGTCACGATTCATCGGCGACGTCGACGCCGTCGGGGAGGAGCGCCCGCCGCCGTCGGCTCATCTCCTCGAGCTCCTCGGGGCTGAGCCGGGACGCCGCCTCGGCGCGCCGCCGCTGTAGCCCGGCGATCTCCTCCGGGCTCAACCGGTCCATCGCCTCCTGCCGCCGCCGGTTCATGTCCTCGAATTCCTCGCGCGTCAGCTTGCGGTCCATCGTCATCATCACCTCGATGAGCTCGACGAGTTCCTCGACCGACGGGCCGGCCCCCTCGTCGTTCCGGGCCGACGCGTCGATGACCGCCAGCAGCGTGCGGCGCAGCCGCTCGGCCGCCGCGATCCGCTCCTCGGTCTGCTCGAGCTGCCGGCGCAGCAGCGCCCGCAGGTCGGTCCCCGCCCCGTCCAGGACCTCCGCGATCTCGGCCAGGGACAGCCCGAACCCGCGCAACGCGAGGATCCGGTGCAGGCGGCGAACCTCCGGGGGGCCGTAACACCGCCGGCCGGCCGAGTCCCGGGCGGGCGACAGCAGACCGAGCCGGTCGTAGTGGTGGAGGGTCCGTACGGTCAGCCCGGTCAGCCGGGCCAGCTCCCCCACCGCCAGCGTCCGGCCGGTGTCCGCGTGTGGCGTCATGAACGGGACGGTAGGTCCTGACGCCACGTCAGGCGCAAGCCGCCGGATCACCCTTCCCCGGCGGCGTCGGCGAGAGCGCGGAACAGCAGGACGGTCGAGGCGGCCCCGGGGTCCAGGTGGCCGACGCTGCGGGGCCCGAGGTAGCTGGCGCGGCCCTTGCGCGCCTGCAGCGGCACGGTGGCCTCGGCGCCCTTCTCCGCCGCGTCCAGGGCGGCCTGAGCGGCGATGGCCGGTCCGTCACCGGCCGCGGCCGCGTACGCGGCGACCGCCGGCGCGAGGGCGTCGACCATCGTCTTGTCCCCCTCGACGGCCTTGCCCAGCTCCTGTACGGCGTCGAGCGCGGCGCGCAGGGCGCCGGCCAGCGCGGCGGCGTCCGCGTCGGCGGCGTCGCCGAGGGCCTTGCCCGCCCGGCGCAGCGCGCCGCCGTACAGCGGTCCGGACGCGCCACCCGTCTTGGACACCAGCGCCCGGCCGGCGGCCATCAGCACCTTGCCGGGCGGCAGGTCCGGCCCGACGGCCTCGACCGCCGCCCGCAGGCCGCGATTCAGGTTGGCGCCGTGGTCGGCGTCCCCGATCGCGGCGTCGAGCCCGGTCAGGCGGTCGGCGTCCGCCGCGACCAGCTCGGCGAAGCGTTCGATCCAGCGACGAGTGTCCATCACCGCCCCCACCGCAGGCCGGGCGTCTCCACCGGCGCGTCCCACAGCTCGGTGAGCCGCGGCGTGAGGCGCAGGACCGAGATCATCACGCCCGCCATCTCCAGGCTGGTCACATAGTTGCCGACGAGCGAGCGCGCGACCGTCACGTTGTGCCCGCCGAGCCAGTCCGCCACGGCGGCGTACGCGCCGTACAGCTCCATGAGCGGGGTGCCGCCCATGCCGTTCACCAGGACGAGGACCTCCGATCCGGACAGCGGCATGTCCTCGTCGATCGCCGACAGCGCCACGTCGACGATCTCCGGGGCGGGGCGCAGCTTCGTACGCTCGCGGCCGGGCTCGCCGTGGATGCCGATGCCGAGCTCCATCTCGTCCGCGCCCAGCTCGAACGTCGGGCGCCCGGCGGCCGGGACGGTGCAGGCGGTGAGCGCGACGCCGAAGGAACGGGTCCGCTCGTTGACCTCGCGGGCCACGGCGGCGACGTCCTGCAGCGACCCGCCGGCCTCGGCCAGCGCGCCGGCGGTCTTCTCGGCGAAGAGGGTCGCGCCGGTGCCCCGCCGCCCTGCGGTGAAGGTACTGTCCTGGACCGCGACGTCGTCGTCGATCACGACGGGCACGACCTCGATGTCCTCGTCCTCGGCCAGCTCGGCGGCCATCTGGAAGTTCAGCACGTCGCCGGTGTAGTTCTTCACGATGTGCACGACCCCGGCCCCGCCGGACGCCGCGGTGGTCGCGGCGAGGATCTGGTCGGGCACCGGTGAGGTGAACACCTCGCCGGGACATGCGGCGTCGAGCATGCCGTACCCGACGAAGCCGCCGTGCAGCGGCTCGTGCCCGGAACCGCCGCCGGAGACGAGCCCGACCTTGCCCGTACGCGGGGCGTCGGCGCGGACGATGACGCGCTGGTCCAGGTCCACCCGCAGGGACGGATGGGCGGCCGCCATGCCACGCAGGGTGTCGAGGACGACGTCGTCGACCTCACCGATCAGTTTCTTCATGGTCTCCGGGATACCTCTGAGGACCCCTCGGGCGCCAGAGTTGTGGCTGATTGATGGGTTAAAGCGGTGGATTTCCTATGATGACCACCGTGATCGACGACGTTCAGCGCGCCCTCGTGGTGATGGCCCATCCCGACGACATCGACTTCTCCTGCGCCGGCACGGTCGCCACCTGGGTGGACGCGGGCATCGAGGTCTCCTACCTCCTCGTCACCGACGGCGACGCGGGCGGCTTCGACGACGACGTTCCGCGCGAGGAGATGGGCCCGCTGCGCCGGGCCGAGCAGACCGCGGCCGCCAAGTGCGTCGGCGTCACCGACCTGCGCTTCCTCGGCTACCCGGACGGGCGCGTCGAGGCGAACCTCGACCTGCGCCGCGACATCGCCAGGGTGATCCGGCAGGTCCGGCCCGACCGGGTCGTCATCCCCAGCCCCGAGCGGAACTACGAGCGCATCTACGCCGGGCACCCGGACCACCGGGCGGTCGGCTCGGCCGCGTTCGACGCCGTCTACCCCGACGCCCGCAACCCGTACGCCTTCCCGGAGCTGCGCGCCGAGGGGCTGGAGGCCTGGACCGCCCGGGAGATCTGGATCACCGGCGGGCCGTCGCTGAACCAGTACGTCGACGTCACCGACGTCTTCGACCGCAAGCTCGCGGCGCTGCGCGCGCACGCCAGCCAGGTCTCCCACCGCGACGACCTGGAGCAGATGCTGCGCACCTGGATGGGCGCGAGCGCCCGTCTCGGCGGCCTGCCCGAAGGCCGCCTGGCCGAGGTCTTCCAGGTCGTCCCGGCCGAGTAACGCTCCCGGCCGTACGACCTCTCCCGAATCACCATCTCCACGAGGAACGGACGACGTGGCACCGAAGATCCTGCTCGACTGCGACACCGGCGTCGACGACGCGATCACCCTGCTCTACCTGGCCAGCCTCGTGAAGGCCGGGGAGGCGGAGCTGGTCGCCGTCGGCACCGTGCACGGCAACGTCGCCCCGGAGGTCGGCGCGCTCAACACCCTCCGGGTCCTCGAACGCGCCGGGCTGCCCGACGTGCCGGTCGCCGTGGGCGCCGTCCGCCCCATGGCCCAGGACGTGGACTACGCGCCCGACTGGCACGGCGCGGACGGCCTGGGCGACACGAACCTGCCCGCCCCGGCGGGCCGCCCGGTCGAGATCTCCGCTCCGGAGCAGATCATCCGGCTCGGCCGGGAACGGCCCGGCGAGCTGACGCTGGTGGCCGTCGGCCCGCTGACCAACCTCGCCATCGCGCTGCTGCTGGAGCCGTCGCTGCCGACGATGTTCCGCGAGGTGGTGGTGATGGGCGGGGCGTTCGACCACCAGGGCAACGTCACCAGCCACGCCGAGGCCAACATCTGGCACGACCCGGAGGCCGCCGAGCTCGTGCTGAGCGCGGGCTGGCCGGTCACGCTGGTCCCGCTCGACGCCACCCACCCGACCGCGCTGGACGGCGTGTGGCTGGACCGGCTCGCCGAGGCGGACTCCGACCTCGCCCGGTTCGCCGCGCGGATCCTGGAGTTCTACACGGCCGCCTACACGGCCTCGCTCGGTACCCGGGGCGTGGTGGTCCACGACGCGCTGGCCGCCATGCTGGCCGTCGACCCGTCCCTCGGCGAGTACGCCGAGCGGCCCGTACGCGTCGAGCTGCGCGGCGAGCGGACCCGCGGCACGACCCTGTGGGACCGCCGCTCGTACGCCGACGAGGGCGACCGCCCGGTCGTCAAGGTCGCCGTCGGCAGCGACGTATCGGCCTTCCAGGAACGCCTGCTCGCCGCCCTGCTGTGAGGAGCGGGCCCGCCCGCTTCCTAGTACCGCGTCAAATAACCTTGTTCGCGTAATCGGCCATTCTTCGGAATTGTCCAACGGCCTGGTTGCCCCGGCGATCAGGGGGTGCCGGATTTTGTCGTAGGCACCTGCTGTAATCGCTCCGTGCCTCGACGTATTGATCCTGGAGCCCGTCGGGCGGTGCTGCGCACCGCCCGGGTCGGCCTGCGCCTCACGCCCGCGCAGCGGCGGCGGTGTTTCGGGTTGCTGGTCGCGGCCGGGGACGTGTGGGCGTGCGTGCTGGATATGAACCGGTGGCGGCGGCAGCGCGGCCTGGCGCCGATCATCAACTTCCAGCAGCTGTGCCGAGAACTGCACCAGGCCGGGCCCGGCGCGTTCGGTGAGTTGAACTCGGTGTGCGCCGAAGGGGTGCTGCGTCGTTACAGCGACGCCTGGTTCGCCGCCGCCAAACGCCGCGCCGAGGGTGATACTTCGGCGCGGTTCCCGCGCCGAAAACGCCGCCTGATGCCGGTACGGTTCCGCTACGGCAGCTTCGCCATCGACGGGCAGCGCCTGCGACTGGCGGTCGCCCGTGGGCGCCCGCCGTTGTGGGTGCGGGGGCGGCGCCAACATCGCCCACCGCAGCGTGGGCGGACCCATCACCACCAGCGAGAGGAATCCGTTCCCGGTGGTGATCACGCACCGTCGAGCCGGACGGCATCTCCCCGGTGCCGGACCGTCCCGGCGTGACCCCCGACGACGCCCCCATCACGGCACCGCCCGAGGGTCCCCTGGCCGGCCGAGGCCCGCCCCACCCCCCAGTGGGGAGTTGCTCGCCCAAGGCGAGGATCAACCAACACGGTCATTCCACGACCAACGTTGATTGACACGGCACTAGGATCGTCGGTCATGGGTGACGCCGAACCGCAGGTCGCGTCGTTCACGGAGCTGGACGCCGGCACTCTGTACGCGCTGCTGAAGCTCCGGGTGGACGTCTTCGTCGTCGAGCAGAACTGCCCGTACCCGGAGCTGGACGGCCGGGACACCGAGCCCGGCACCCGCCACGTCTGGCTGTCCGGCGACTCGGGCGCGCCGGAGGCGTACCTGCGCGTGCTGGACGACCCGGACGGCGCGCGGATCGGCCGGGTCGTGACGGCACCGCACGCGCGCGGGGCCGGGCTGGCAGGGCGGCTCATGGAGGCGGCGCTGGAGGCCGTCGGCGACCGTACGGTGCGGCTCGACGCGCAGACGCAGGTCGCGGGCTTCTACGCGAAGTACGGCTTCGTCGTCGACGGCCCGGAGTACGTCGAGGACGGCATCCCCCACGTCCCCATGCTCCGCCGCTGACCGCGGTCCGTCATTCGAGCCCGGGTGCCGCGGTCGGCAACCCGACCGAGCTTGCGATGTCCAGCATGCGCTCGTCATCGCGTTCGGCCAAGAGAAGATCCACTGGCGATACGTCGTCCGGGACGACGTATCGGGGAAGGCGGTCCAGGTCCCTGGTCGTCGTGGGCTTCAGCCTCAGTCGCCCGCACGCCATGAGGAGCAGGTACCGCTCGTGCGCACTGTCATCTGACATCGCCTCCATGGTAGCGACGGGTCCAGGGGAGGCGGCGAATTCCGGAAACGGACTTCGTGATGGAATGTAGTGATCCACTTTGAGTAGAGGAGCCGTCACTCATGTCCGTCACCGATGAACTCCTGGACAACGCCCGGCGCTACCGCGACGGCTTCGACGCCGAGGGCATGTCGGCCGCACCGTCGCGGCACCTGACGATCGTCGCGTGCATGGACGCCCGCCTCGACATGTTCGGCCTGCTGGGCCTGGAGATCGGCGACGCGCACATCATCCGCAACGCCGGCGGGGTGGTCACCCCGGACGTGATCCGCTCGGTGTCGATCAGCCAGCGGATGCTCGGCACCCGCGAGATCGTCCTGATCCACCACACCGGCTGCGGGATGCAGGGCATCACGGACGACGGGTTCCGCGAGCAGTTGTACGCCGACACCGGTCTCAGGCCGGACTGGGCGGTCGAGTCGTTCACCGACGTGGACGAGGACGTGCGCCAGTCGATCGCGAGGATCAAGGCGAACCCGTTCGTCCCGCACAAGGACTCCGTGCGCGGGTTCGTCTTCGACGTCGAATCCGGTGAGCTGCGCGAGGTCACCCTCTAGACGAGGCGGCGGGCGGCGGCCCAGCGGGACAGCTCGTGGCGGTTGGACAGCTGGAGCTTGCGCAGCACCGACGACACGTGCGTCTCCACGGTCTTCACCGAGATGAACAGCTCCTTGGCGATCTCCTTGTACGCGTAGCCGCGGGCGATCAGCCGGAGCACCTCCCGCTCGCGCTGGGTGAGCTGGTCCAGCTCGGGGTCGATGGACGGCGCGTCCGTCGCGGCGAAGGCGTCCAGCACGAACCCCGCCAGGCGGGGCGAGAAGACGGCGTCACCCTCGGCCACCCGGCCGATCGCGCCGGTCAGCTCCGGGCCGGAGATCGTCTTGGTGACGTAGCCGCGGGCGCCGCCGCGGATCACGCCGATGACGTCCTCGGCCGCGTCGGACACCGACAGCGCCAGGAAGCGCGTCGTCGCCGCCTGTTCGGCCGACGCCGCCTCGGCCGGTCCGCTCCGGGCACCGCCGAGCACGCGGCGCAGCACCTCGACGCCTCCGCCGCCCGGCAGGTGGACGTCGAGCAGCACGACGTCGGGCCGGGTCGCCGCGATGACCTCCACGGCCTCGTCGACGTCTCCCGCCTCGCCGACGATCTCCACAGAGTCGCCCAGCTCGGCCTTCACGCCGCTGCGGAACATCTGGTGATCGTCGACCAGTACGACTCGGGTCATGACCGTTTCAACTCCAGTCTCACTTCGGTTCCCTCGCCCGGAGCCGTGCGGATCTCCGCCCTGCCGCCGTTGCGCTCCATGCGTCCGATGATGGACTCCCGGACGCCCATGCGATCCGCCGGTACCCCGTCGAGGTCGAATCCCCGGCCTCGGTCCCGTACGAAGATCATCACTTCGTCGCCGTCCACCTCGGCGTAGACCGAGACGGAGGGCGTCTCTCCGTTCGGGCCGCCGCCGTACTTGGCGGCGTTCACCATGGCCTCGCGGGCGGCCTGCAGCATCGCGCTGAGCCGGTCCTCCAGCGGGCAGTCGCCGACGCACACGACCTCGATGGGCACGCCGTGGTAGTCCTCCACCTCCGCGGAGATCTTGCGTACGGCCGGGGCGAGCGCCTGCTCGGCGTCGGCCTTCGGCTGGTACAGCCAGGCGCGCAGCTCCCGCTCCTGGGCGCGCGCCAGCCGCTGGACCTCTTTCGGATCGTGCGCGTTGCGCTGGATCAGCGTGAGCGTGTGCAGCACCGAGTCGTGTACGTGTGCGGCCACTTCGGCCCTCTCTTGTGATCGGATCCGCTCCCGGCGCTCGTCGTCGAGGTCGTGCCACAGGCGCAGCAGCCAGGGCGCCACGATGACGCCCACCCCGGCGAGCACGATGGTCGAGCCCACCAGGACCTGGCCGAGGTGCTGGATGTTCTGCAACAGGAAGGCGGCCAGGCCCGCGATGACGAGGGCGGCGCCGACGACGCTGCGGATCCACAGGGAACGGGTGTTGCGGACCCAGCGCCGCCGATGCTCGGGGTCGGCCTGCTGCCAGATGAGGCCGACGCCGATGCCGCCCGCCACGAGGGGCCACAGCGCCCGGCGTTCGGTGACCGAGGTGAACGTGAACGCCGACAGCACGCAGACGACCACGCCGTACCCGAACAGCTGGGTCCAGTCGCGGCGCGGCTGCACGCCGGCCCGCGGCGGGACGAGCAGCCACAGCGCGACGTACGGGATGACACCCACGCCGGCGCCGATGAGCACGGCGAACCCCACACGGACGATGACGAGATCGAGCCCCAGGTGGTCGGCCAGGCCACGGCAGACGCCGGCGGCCACCCGGCCGTCGGCGCGTCGTTCGAGGCGCGGGGGAGCGTCGGCGGCCTCACCAGGGTTTTCGGGCACACACCGATCGTCACACGTTGCGCGCGTGATCGCATCGGGGCTGTCCCTGGGCCGACCCCGAGATGCTCAGGGACGGGTCAGGGGTGTCCCGGATGGTGATCGGTGACGGCGTTCGCGACGATGTTCACATGACCGAGGACAGCGGCGCGCCGCCACGGCGGCTCACCCGGGCGCAGGAGGGCCGGCTCATCACGGGGGTGTGCGCCGGCCTGGCGCGTTACACGCGCATCGACCCGGTGGTGTTCCGTGTGGGGTTCGCGCTGCTCGTCCTGACGACGGGGGTCGGTGTCCTGCTGTACATCGGCGCGTTCCTGCTGATGGGCGCGCCCGACGGCGGGCCGTCGAAGATCGAGCGGGTCAGCCGCCGGCTGTTCGACGGCGACGGCGCGCTGGCGCTGCTCGGCGCGGCGCTGGGCGCCGCGACGGTGCTCGCGGCCGTGGGCGACTGGGGGTCGCCGGACGCGCTCTCGGCGTTCGTGGTGTTCGCGCTGACGCTCCTGGTCGCGCGCTCCCGCGGCGTCGACCTGGTGGGGATGGCGCGCGGCCTGCCGGAGGCCGTGAAGGGCCGGCCGCTGTCATCGTGGGCTCCCCCGGCCGCCCCCACCCCTCCCCCGTATCGAGCGCCCGACGGTATGATCGATCTCGCTCGTCTGGCGCGCGCGGAACCGCTCGAAACGCAACCGCTCGAAACGGAACCGTTCACGACGGAACCGCCTCCCCCCTCGCCGCCGAGACCCTCGCCGGTCGTTCCCCGTCGGCGCAGGTCCTACCTGACGGTGTGCACGCTGGTGACCGCGGTCCTGGTGGCGGGCGTGCTGTACGCCGCCGGCGACCGGCGACCGGATCTCGGCCGCCTTCAGATCATCATCGCCGGCGCACTCGTCGTGGTCGCGGCCGGTCTTCTCATCGGCTCCTGGTTCGGCCGGGACCGCAAGCTGATCATCGTTGGAGCGATCATGTCTCTGGCACTGGCATCGAGCTCGATCGCCGGCGACCCGGCCGTCGCGCGAAGGACGCACACCATGGCCTGGCGCCCCGCCGACGTGTCGAGCGCCGAGCAGTCCCACAAGGTCGTCATCGGGGAGGGCACGGTCGACCTGACCACGGTGCCGCTCGCCCCCGGGCAGCTCGTCAGCGTCACCGCGACCGTGACGCTCGGCGTGCTCACGGTCCGGCTGCCCGCCACGGCACGGGTCGAGCTCGACGCGCAGTCGTTCCTCGGCGACATCACCGTGGACCGGCAGATCACGAGCGGCCCGCGCGCCAAGGTGAACCGCGTGCTCGACCCGGAGGTGCGCCCGGCGGGCGCGGCGCCGACCATCGCGCTGCGCCTCCGCGGCAGGGTGGGCGACATGGAGGTCACGCGTGTCCCGGCATAGGTTCGACCTGTCGTCACTGATCGCGGCGGTGGTGTTCCTCGGCATCGCGATGCGCTACCTCGCCGGCAGTCCCCCCACCTGGGTGCTCCCGGGCATCCCCGTGGCGCTGGGCGTCGTCCTCGTGTTCCGCGTGATCTTCCGCGCCCGGCGCCGCGAACCGCGCGCCCGCTGAACGCCTTCCATGCGCGGCGCGCCGACGCGGCGGACCACCAGCGGGGCTCAGTACTCCGCGCGGAAGGTACGGCCGAGCCGCGACCCCAGGCCGAAATAGTGCCGGAAGTTGTAGATCAGCGGGCTCCAGCGGGCCGGATCGACATGGGAGGTGCCGGGCACGACGATGTCCTCCGCCGCATGGACCCGCAGGACCTTCGCCTCGGCGATGAGGAACGACTCGCCGGCGTCCGGCCGCAGGCGGGTGACGGTCGCCTCCAACTGCAGGGGGCACTCGCGAACGCGCGGCGGCCGAACCGCCTCCGAGGGCGCCTCCGTCAGACCGGCGGTGCCGAACTTGTCCGGCTCGTAGCTGAAGACGCCCTGCTTGTACGGCGGGACCGGATCACGTCCGGTGGTCGGCGCCAGCCGTTCCACCGCCTCCCACTGGCCGGGCCCCGGCAGGTTGACCACGAGATCCGGCCGTTCGGCGAGATTGGCCGCGGTCTGCGAACCGGGTCCCAGGCCGAGGACCACGACGTCGCCGAGCGCCCACGCCGATGACATCGGCGCGAGGTTGAAGCCGCCGTCGGCGTTCTCGGTGGAAAGCAGGACGACGGGCGTCCCGAAGTAGAGGATGCGCGGCGCGATCGTCAGATGCGGCGCCGAGACGCCCGCGTCGTCGTAGGTCTCACTGATCATGATCCTCACGCTAGGTGCGCGACATTTCGGCCTGTCATCGAAACGTTCCCCGCCGCTTACGTGGCCGGGGCGGGCGAGGACGACGGCGGTGACGCGGCGGACGGCGGGGCCAGGGCCGTGGCCTCGGCGGGTGGTTCGGCGGCGGTCCGGCGCGTCCCCCACCACACCATGAACACGAAGACAAGCAGCCAGAGCAGGTTGGCCCACCGCACGCCGAGGTGCTGGTACCCGTTGACGCGCACGCCGGGGAGCGTGAACAGCCCGAGCATGACGCCCCGGACGATCAGCGTCCAGTCCAGGCGACGGTACGGCAGCAGCGCCAGGATCGGCAGCAGCATGGCGTCGTACCAGGGGTACTGCAGCGGCGAGACCAGCGTGGTGCCGAACGCCAGCACCGCCACGGGCAGCACGTCCAGCGGCAGCCGCCGTGCCGCGTCGGACGGCCGTCGCCACAGCGCGAAGGGCAGGCCGGACCGCCACCACAGGAAGGCCGTCAGCGCGACCGCGAGCGCGCCCATCCACACCACGTACAGGCCGTGGTGGGTCAGGATGTACTCCGGAACCGGCAGGTACCGGTCCTTCTTGCGGCCGAGCCGCGCGTTGAGCGAGTGCAGCGCCGCCGGCCCGGCCAGCAGGTAGCCGCCCCCGCCGACCAGCAGGAGGCCGGCCACGGCGGCCGACGCGCGCCGGAACCGCGCCGGGGCCAGCCAGGCGGCGACGACGAGCCCGGCGGCGGGGAAGAGGAACGACGCCTTGACGGCGATCGCCGCGCCGCCCAGCAGGCCGCCCGCGAAGGCAGAGCGCCGCGCCGCGTACAGGGCCGCGACCAGGAAGAAGACCGCGAAGGCGTCCGCGTGCCCGCTGCCGACCATCCAGAACAGGATCAGCGGGTTGGCCGTCCAGAGCAGGCAGGCACGGAGCCGGCGGACCGGGTCGGGGCCGGTCATCCGGTGCAGGATCACCCCGGTGCCGATGAACGCGGCCGCGTTGGCCCACTTGAGCAGGAAGATGATCCGCGCCATCGAGTTGCCGCCGAAGTGCGCGGCGAGCCACTGGATGAACGTCATCACCGGCCCGTACACCGTCGGCACCCGCTGCCAGCCGCTGGGCAGGAGCAGGCCGACCGGGTCACCGGTGTGGGCGAGCCGCAGGGGTGTCGTGACGTACGGGTCCCGGCCCAGGTCGGCGATCCGCCCGTAGATGGCGTAGTTCATCATGTCGACGGAGCCGGTGGGCGGCAGCAGCGCGTAGACGCAGGCGGCGACCGCCCCGGCGACGAGCAGCCGCCGAGGGCTCACCCACGCGCCCCGACGCAGGGCGTACAGCCCCGCGAGCACCCCCGCTCCCGCGGCCACCGCCGCGGTCCACGTCAGGGTGGTGACCGTCGCCGAGGACGGGGTTCCGCCGAAGGTCAGGAACGGCCAGGTCGGCCCGAAGTACGGCACGGCCGCCGAGGTGCCGAGCGTCATCGCCGCGCCCATCGCGACGATGCTCACCCCCAGCATCACCCAGGAAAAGACGCGGGACATGTGACATGACCGTAAGGCCGAAATATCGGAGTTGCAGCGGGTCAGAGACGGTGTTCACCGAACGCTCATCTGACGGTCGCGTGCCGCCCGACCCCGTACACCGGACCGGGCGAGCGCGTACGGCCCGACCTCGTACGCCGGGCCAAGCGGACGTGTGCGGCCCCACCCCGTACGCCGGACCGGACCTCGTACGCCGGGCTAGACGGTGGCGTGCAGGCTGACCGCGTACGCCGGGCCGGGGTTCAGGAGCTCGCGCGGGTGCCCGGCGCCGTACACGCGGATCCGGTTCGCCCGTAGCGCACGCTCGGCGACGCCGTGATCGGTGATCGTGCGCTCGGACAGCTCTCCGGCGAGCACCGCGAGCACGTCGGCGGCGGGAGCGGCGCGGTACCCGGGCGGCCACGCGGACAGCCAGATCTCCGCCTCGCCCGGCAGCCGTACGGGCACGCCGTCGAAACGGGCGAGGTGCCACCAGTCGACGGGACTGGCGGCGAGCGTGCGGACGAGCCCGGCCAGGCGGCCGATCGTGACGGTCGGACGGGTGGCGTACGGGCTGTCGGCGCCCTGCAGAGTCAGATCCGGAATGACGGAAAGGTTCACCGGGAGTCCTTCGGTGGCGCGGCGCATGCCGCAGGCTGACGGTCGGTCTGAGCGGGGTCAGCGACAACAACACGAAGGACACAGCGCGGCGACCGCGTGGCAAGGGGCCACGTGGGCGGTCGGCATGAGGCGCGCTGGCATGACACCAAGTGTGCAGGCCGCTACCGCACCGCGTCAAACGCCGCGCCGTCCTCGCAAGGACCGCTACGCGGTCGCCCTCGACGCGCGATCCGTCTCGACCGGGGCGCCGGGCGGCGACGACATGGCAGCCGAGGTCCCGCCGGGCCTGGTCGACCCCCGCGTCGAATCGCCGCCCGAGTGGTTCATCCGGTGCGGCATCTCCCATCCTTCGGCGAGCCGGGACGGGTGGACGTTCTGGCCGCCGCCGAAGAACTCGCAGAACTTCATGATCAGCGGGTCCCACCGCAGCGGGTCGACGTAGTGCGTGCCGGGAATGATCAGGTCCTCCTCGACGTGCGCGCGGACGACCCTCACCTGGAACGCCGTCGCGCGCAGATCCGGGCCCTCGAACGGGTGGATCGCCTCGACCACGCACTCGAGCTGGATCGGGCACTCCGCGACGCGCGGCGCCTTCACCAGGTCGGCGGGCTGCTCGGTGAGCCCGGCCACCCCGAACTTGTCCCGCTCGTGGCGGTACCCCTGCCGCAGCTTGCCCTCGGGCACGTCGGGCCTCCCGGTGAGCAGCGCCAGCCGGTCGACCGCGTCCACCATCGCCGAGGACGCGAGGTTCAGCACGCACTCGCGTTCCCGCCGGAGGTTCGCGGTCGTCTGGCCGGTGTTGCCGAGGCCCAGCATGGCGCAGTCGCCCAGCCACCACGCCGACGACATCGGCGCGAGGTTCGAGGAACCGTCCTCGTTCCGCGAGCCGATGAGGACCACCGGCGTCCCGAAGTAGAGCACCTTCAACTCGGCGACCTTGTGCATCTTCCCCGTCCTCACGCCGCTGCGATCTTCGACCCTGGACGACCTTGCCCCTTTTCGTCCGCGTCCGCTGGCGAAAATCCGACCCGAGGTTCGAGGCGCAGGACGCGTACGCGAACGTTCGGGCGACCGCAGAAGCCCGGCGCGGAGCCGACCACCGATCGGTACGGCTTTGAGGACCGCCCCGGGAACGGAACGGGCGGCTCCGGCAAAGCGCCCGCCGAGGTGACATCGTGTCCGCCAGGACTGTCTACTGAGCGGAGAGATTTCTCCGCTCAGTAGACAGCACGAAACGCGATGGGCCGCCCAGCGAGACCAAGGCCCCCCTGCCACGGCCGCGACCTCGTCCCGGAGGATTGGGGCATGAGCGATCAGCCCGACGCCTTCTACCTACCGGCCGGCGACGACGTCTACGAGCCGACAATCGCCACCGAGAGCCCCTGGGACAGCAGCGCGCAGCACGGCGGACCCCCGACCGCGCTGCTGGCTCACGTCATCGACGCCACCGTCGGGCCCGAGATGCGCCTGGCACGGATCTCGGTGGACTTCCTCGTCCCCATTCCGCGCCGTCCCGCCCGCATTGAGGTCACCACGCTGCGGCCCGGCCGGCAGGTCCGCCTCACCGAGGCGCACCTGGTCGTCGACGAGAAGACCGCCGTAACGGCCCGCACCTGGCACATCGCGACGGGCCCGACTCCACCGGCGGAGACCGAACGCGTCCCGCCGCCGCCGATCCCCCAGAAACCGGACGAGTGGCACTCACTGCTCGGTATGAACGACTGGGGCTATGGCCAGGCCATCGAATGGCGGTTCATTCGCGGCGGCCACGGACCTTCCGGCTTCGCCGAGGTCTGGACCCGCGTACGCATCCCGCTGATCGCGGGCCAGAAGATGACCGGCCTGGCCCGCACGCTGATCGTCGCCGACGCCGCCAACGGGCTGTCGGCAACGCTGCCGATCCAGGACTGGCTGTCCATCCCGCCCACGATGACCACCACGCTCCTGCGCCACCCCGACGGCGAGTGGGTGCACCTGGCCTGCCGCACCCACCTGGCCGACGACGGCCTCGGCGTCACCCACGCCACCGTCTCCGACCCCGACGGCCGTATCGGCGACGTCAACCAGCCCCTCCTGATCCGCGAGCGCTGATCCCGCCGCAGCCGCCGGACATGAGAAATCCCCCGCCCTTGGCTCCGGTAAGCAAGGACGGGGGACGTCCGGGGGAACGGCGCCTATCCGGCGCCGCTCACGTTACTTGCCGCTCTCCTCGACAACGGCGACTTCGACGCAGCTACCGCCGTTGTTCGTGCTGCGCGTCGACTTACGCCAGCTCAGGTTGCCCATGTTTCCGCTGCCTTCGTGATGAGCTCGATGGATGCGTCTTCGTGCAGCGCCTTGGCGCTCAGCATCTGCCAGAGTCGCCGGATCGCTGCCACGTCTTCCGTTTTTTCTACCACGTCCCCGCGGAGCGCATTATCGACGTAGGCGACCTCCGCGCCGTCGATGCTCGCCAGCTCGATCGGGCCGCCGGCGAATCCGGCGTGCGCCCCCACGCTGAACGGGATCACCTGGACGATGATGTGATCGCGTCGTGAGAGCTCCACCAGTCGCATCAATTGATCGTGCATGACCTCCGGGCCGCCGACCGGGCGCCTGATCACCGCCTCGTCGAGCACGGCGTGGTAGAGCGGCGGGTCCTCGCGGGTCAGCACCTTCTGTCTCGCCAGTCGCACGCTCACCTGCCCCTCGAGATCAAGGGGAGCCGGCTTCCCGAGACAGAGGACCGCGCGGGCGTAGTCATCCGTCTGCAGGAGACCGGGCACCACGAGCGGCGCGAACGCGAGCAGGGCCGACGAATCAGCCTCCGCTTCCGTCCATTTGCCGAGCCACTCGGGTGCGACCTCCCTGCTGACCAGATCGTCGAGTATACGCAGGATTAGGGCGGGAAGCCCCAAAGTGCTCATTAGGTGAGGTAGGTATTCCGGCTTCGGGGATGAGTCGCCCGTTTTCCCAGGAGGCGATGAGGGATTCCGAGACCGGAAAGGTCTTCGCCAGCTCGGCGCGGGTGAGCTGCTTCGATTCGCGGGCGCGACGGATCTCCTTGCCGACGAACTGCCGCGCGGTCATTCGGTTTTCCGACATCTCCTGCACACCTTTCGCACTACCGGGGGACGTGCCTGTTGTGTGCTCACGGTCCAGCTATTGGGGGCTCCTAGCGTACGACTTCTCGGTCAATCTTTGTAGTCAATCGACAGCAAGGAGTGACGATGATCGAGAATTCGACCGAGGACGTTCACGAGCTCGCCGGAAGACTGACCAGCGCGTGCCAGGAGGCCGGCCTGGACGCCCAGCAGCAGGGCCCCACCCGGATCTACGTCCACGTCCCGGGGACCAGTAATCACCTCGCCGAGATCATCACGGCCAAGCCGGATGAGAACGAACGCCTCTGCTGGTGGTGGTCCTGGGACAAGCCGATCTGCGGCGCGGAGGAGATCGACAAGGCGGTGCGGCTCATCAAGAAGGTCATCTCCGTTCCCCTCCCGCCGAAGCGATGACCTCCCGTCGAACCCATGCGCGCCCCGGCCCCGGGCGCGCCGAAGGCTCGGTGACCGACATCCGGGACCAGCCGATAGGGCGCAGAACCAGCGGGCGACTCACCCCTTCACCGAGCGTTCCGTCCGCTTCGATACGGACACTCGGTCACTCCTCCAGGGGAAAGGAAAGAGCGGCCCCGTACGGAGTACGGAGCCGCTCCCGCGTTCAGCGCGCCAAGGCCGGATCAGCCTCGCCGCGAGCCGCTGTCTCGTCGGCCGACGCCTAGTACTCCGAGCTGACGCGGCCGGTCCCGCAGCCGTTGTCGCACTCGGCCCGCTTGACGGTCTGGGTCGCGCCGTTCCCGTCCTTGTACTGGACGTCCTTGGGCTCGCCGTAGCTGTGCCCCTGGCCGTCCGTGCAGGACTCGAGGATCTTCCAGTCATCGGCCATTTGAATCACTGCTCCCTCTTTGTCTACCCCGCCCGCTGCGAGGCTTTCCAAGGACTGTGTGGAGGAGGTGACGTAGCGCCACGAAGTGACTCAGGCCAGTAGCACCTCAGATCGCGTGGACCGGTTCCCTCCGGTCGGTGACGTCATCCGTCTCGCCGGTTCGCCGGGTGAAGGCGAGGGCGGCGGCGAGGCAGGCGGCGGGCAGCGCGGGGATCACGTAGCGGTAGTCGAACTCCGCGGTGGTCGGCGGCACGACGATGGCCACCACCGCGATCGTCCAGGGCAGCAGGGCGTCCCACCGCCGGCGCACCAGGGCACCGAGCCCCAGCAACAGGATCAGGCCGAACACCGTGCCGCGCACGAAGAAGTAACGCTGGTAGACCCGCATGACCGAGGCGTACGGCCGGACGACCTTCGTCGTCACGTGTCCGGGGTCGTACGGTCGCATCCGCGCGACCGCCGTGGACGGCGGCTGCGGCGGGTGCGGCTGGAAGAGGTAGTAGTCGTACGTGTCGGAGTCCGGGAACGGCGGATGGTGCCACCGGAACGTCCGCAGCAGGTCGGAGGTCACGGTCTCGGCGTAGTCGCCCGGCTGCGCGATGATGGCCCGCTGGGCGAAGTCGCCGGCCCGGTTCTCGATGTCCGGGGTGAACTTGCGCGCGCCGAGCCGATGGAACGGCGAGACCCGGCCCCAGATGTAGAACTGCGACCGGCCTCGCTTCGCGGGAGGCGTGTCGATGCACAGCGGCAGCTCGCCGACCGGCGGCTTGATCTTCCGGCAGTCCGCGAACGGCATGGTCCTGCTGTAGAGGAAGATCCCCGTGCTGTACGTCAGCCCGAACCGGTTCGTGCGGGAGGAGAACCACCCCGCGTACAACGCGACGGGCAGCAGCCCGGCGACGAGTCCCGCGACGACGGCGCGGCGCCCGGCCCGTCGTACGACCAGCCAGGCGAGGGTGACGACGAGGATCGGCAGGCCCACCGAGCGGGTGACCGCCGCGAGGCCGACGAGCAGGCAGACGAGGGCCATCCGCCGGGCGCTCGGCTTCTTCTCCCACAGCGCGAGGGTCATCGCCAGCGTGAGCAGAAAGGTGAACGGCGTGTCGGACATGATCAGGTGCTCGAGCTGCATGCCGAAGGCGTCGAACAGCGCGGGGACCGCGGCGACGGACGCCGCCCAGCCGGGCAGCCCGAACCGGTGCCGCAGCAGCGCGTACACCATCACGCCCACGGCGACGCCCATCGCGTGCTGGACGAGCACGACGAGGGCGAAACTGTGGAACGGGGACAACAGCCAGAGGAACAGGGAGTAGCCGCTCGGCCGGATCAGGTTGGGTGTGAGGCTCAGGGCTCCGCTGACGTAGTCATAGGAGTCGGGGAACCACATGGCGCCCTGGAAACCCAGCATCGCGACCAGGCGGAGCACGACGGCCGACGCGAGAACCGGGAGGAAGACGCGGTGGCGGCGAGCGAGCGCCAGGGTGCGGACCAGGCGGCCGAAGGCCTCCCCGTCCGCGACCGCCCGGCCAGGATCACCGGCGACACGCTCCTCGACACTCGTCACGGCCCCTCCGTTCAAACGCGACGGGACAACACAATGCCACCGCTTCGGACAATTCGCTGGAAACCTTCCGACGAAAGCCCCGTCACCGCCGCCTCACGATCCTCACGCGATGCCGGAACGCCGTTCGTGCGCATCGTGTCGACGACGACCCATTCGACCGGCACGTGGCCGACATGGGGAAAGAGAACCACATCACAGCGGCCGGTGAGGTCAGCCGCCGAATGGCGCAATCGGTCGGCGTCCGCGGTGTGGGCGGAGCCCACCCCGGACGGCGCACGCATCGGGGGCGCGGTGACGCGTGTCACCGGGAGTTCGCCGGACGGCCGAGGCAGGGTCAACCCGCCGTCAGGTTTCGTTCCCCCTCTGGCCTTTCCCGGCGTTCCGGGCTTACGTTGACAACACGTCACGCCTCCTGCCACTGGAGCAAGCGATGTCGCGAAGCCGTGCGAAACGCATCAGACGAGCCGCCGCCAAGATCCGTCGCAAGCACCGTGAAGGCGCCCGACGCAGTCACAAGGTGAACAGTCACCACCAGTTCAACCACGACTGACGCCCGAGCACCACCACCCGTGCACCGGGAGCCGGGCGCGCGGCCGGTGAGCGCCGCCTGCCTCGCGTACGCGACCGGCGGGTCCGGCCCGCCTCGCGTACGCGATCGGGCGTCGTTCCGGCACGTCCGCAGGGCCTCCGGGCACGGCCCTGCCCGTATCGGAAAACGCACATCCTGGAGGGACGTATGCCGCGCGTGTCGGTAGAGGTCGACGGCGTGAGATACGACGACGACGTCGAACCACGTCTCCTGCTCGCCCACTATCTTCGCGACCGGCTGGGCAAGGTAGGCACCCCGATCGGCTGCGACACGTCGAACTGCGGCGCCTGCACCGTCCTGGTGGACGGCCTCAGCGTCAAGAGCTGTTCCGTCCTGGCCGTGCAGGCGGACGGGCACGAGATCACGACCGTCGAGGGCCTCGGCGACGGGCAGAACCTGCACCCGATGCAGCGCGCGTTCCACGAGGAGCACGCCCTGCAGTGCGGCTACTGCACCCCCGGCATGATCATGGCCGCACTGGACCTGCTCCGGGAGAACGCCGACCCGTCCGACGAGGAGATCCGCGACGGGCTCGAGGGCAACCTGTGCCGCTGCACCGGCTACCAGAACATCGTCCGCGCCGTCCGCCGCGCCGCCAACGACATGCGCCAGGCCGAGTCGACCGAGCAGCGCGAGGAGGCCCGCTCATGAGCGAGATAGCTCCTGAGGCGGTGGCCGAGCAGGTCACCCCGAGCGTGCCGGACGCGAAGGCGGAGGTCGGCCGCGCCCGCAGGCGTACGGAGGACGCCCGGCTGATCACCGGGCGCACCACCTGGACCGACAACATCCAACTGCCCGGCCTGCTGCACGTGGCGTTCCTACGCAGCCCGATCAGTCACGCCCGGATCACCCGGATCGACGTCGAGGCCGTCCGCGCCCGGCCCGGTGTGATCGCCGTCTTCACCGGCGCCGACCTCGCCGACGAGCAGGGCAGCCTGCCGTGCGCGTGGCCGGTCACCGAGGACATGGTCCTGCCCGACCACCCGCCGATCGCGGTCGACGAGGTGCGGTACGTCGGCGAGCCGGTGGCGGTCGTCGTGGCCCGGGACCGGTACGCCGCCGTGGACGCGCTGGAGGCCGTCGACGTCGACTACGAGCCACTGCCCGCGGTGGTCGACATGGAGCGCGCGATCGAGGAGGGCGCCGACCTCGTCCACACCGACAAGGGCACGAACAAGAGCTACACCTGGGTCTTCGAGGCGGGTGAGCTCGACACGGCCTTCCGGGACGCGCCCGTGGTGATCGAGCGCCGGTACGTCCAGCAGCGGCTGATCCCGACCGCGATGGAGCCCCGCGCCGTCGTCTGCTCGGCCGTCGGCGACGAGTACACCCTGTGGTCGGCCACGCAGATCCCGCACATCCTGCGGCTGATGCTCGCGACCGTCACCGGTATCCCCGAGCACAAGCTGCGGGTCGTCGCGCCCGACGTCGGCGGCGGCTTCGGCTCGAAGCTGCAGGTGTACGGCGAGGAGGTCGTCTGCCTGCTGCTGGCCCGGCGGCTCGGCCGCCCGGTCAAGTGGACCGAGTCGCGCAGTGAGGGGAACATGGCCGTCCACCACGGCCGGGACCAGATCCAGCGGCTGGCGCTCGCCGCCGACCGCGACGGCCGGATCCGCGGGCTGAAGGTCGACCTGCTCGCCGACATGGGCGCCTACCTCATGCTGGTCACGCCCGGTGTCCCGCTGCTCGGCGCGTTCATGTTCAACGGCATCTACAAGATGGACGCGTACTCCTTCACCTGCACCGGCGTGTTCACGAACAAGACGCCCACCGACGCGTACCGGGGCGCGGGCCGGCCGGAGGCGACGTTCGGCATCGAGCGGCTGATGGACGAGCTCGCGAACGAGCTGGGCCTGGACCCGCTCGAAGTACGCCGGCGCAACTGGATCCGGCACGAGGAGTTCCCGTACGACACGATCTCCGGGCTGACGTACGACTCCGGCAACTACGAGGCCGCCACCGAGAAGGCCCTACGGCTGTTCGAGTACGACAAGCTGCGCGCGGAACAGGCCGACCGGCGGGACCGGGGCGACCCCGTGCAACTGGGCCTCGGCGTGTCCACCTTCACCGAGATGTGCGGGCTGGCGCCGTCCCGGGTCCTGGGCTCGCTGTCGTACGGCGCGGGCGGCTGGGAGCACGCGTCCGTACGGGTGCTGCCGTCCGGCAAGGTCGAGGTCGTCACCGGGTCGTCCGCGCACGGGCAGGGGCACGAGACCGCGTGGGCGCAGATCGCCGCCGACCGGCTCGGCGTGCCGTTCGAGGACGTCCGGGTGCTGCACGGCGACACCAGCGTCTCGCCGAAGGGCATGGACACGTACGGCTCGCGTTCCCTCGCCGTCGGCGGTGTCGCGCTGTTCAACGCCTGCGACAAGGTGATCGACAAGGCGCGCCGGATGGCCGCGCACCTGCTGGAGGCCGACGAGCGGGACATCGAGTTCTCCGCCGGGTCGTTCGCGGTGAAGGGCGTCCCGGGCCAGGCCCGTACGCTCCAGGAGGTGGCCCTCGCCGCGTTCGCGGCGCACGACCTGCCCGAGGGGTTCGAGCCGTCGCTGGACTCCGAGGCGACCCACGACCCGGAGAACTTCTCCTTCCCGCACGGCACGCACCTGTGCGCCACCGAGGTGGACACCGAGACCGGGTTCGTGAAGATCCGCTCGTACGTCGCCGTCGACGACGTCGGCAAGGTCGTCAACCCGCTGATCGTCGAGGGTCAGGTGCACGGCGGCCTGGCGCAGGGCATCGCGCAGGCGCTGTACGAGGAGGCGGTGTACGACGCCGACGGCAACCTGACGACGACCACGATGGCCGACTACCTGATCCCCTCGGCGGCGGACCTGCCGACGTTCACCACCGACCGTACGGAGACCCCGGCGACCACGAACCCGCTGGGCGTCAAGGGCGTCGGTGAGGCCGGCACGATCGCCTCGACCCCGGCGGTCGTGAACGCGATCGTCGACGCGCTGCGCCCGTACGGGGTCGACGACGTGCCCATGCCCTGCACGCCCGAACGGGTCTGGCGGGCGCTGACCGGCGCGCGCCGGGGTTCGGCCCCGCCCGAAGGCGCGCCCGAACCCGGCGCGGGCGGCGGCCTTGGTTCCGCGGGAGGTGCGGCATGATCCCGGCGACCTTCGACTACGTACGGCCGTCGTCGCTGAGCGACGCGGTCGCGGCCCTGCGCGAGGCGGACGAGGAGGGCAAGGTCATCGCCGGCGGGCAGAGCCTGCTGCCGCTGCTCCGGCTCCGGCTGGCCTACCCCGAGGTGCTCATCGACGTCTCCGGCCTGCCGGAGCTGCGCGGGGTGCGCGACGACGGCGACTCGGTGCTCGTCGGGGCGATGACCACGCACTACGAGGTGATCCGCGACCCGCTGATCCAGGCGCACGCGCCGCTGCTCGCCGCGGCCACCTCCACCGTCGCCGACCCGGCGGTCCGCCACCGGGGCACGATCGGCGGCTCCCTCGCGCACGCCGATCCGGCCGGTGACCTGCCCGCCGTGGCGCTGGCGATGGACGCCGTGTTCGTCACGTCGGCGCGGGAGATCCCCGCCCGCGACTTCTTCGCCGACTACCTGACGTCGGCGCTGGAGCCGGACGAGATCCTCCTGGGCGTACGCCTGCCCAAGGAGTACACCGGCTGGGGATTCCACTACGAGAAGTTCCACCGTACGGCGCAGGCGTGGGCGATCGTCGGCGTCGCGTGCCTCGTCCGGCGCACGGACGGCGAGATCGCCGAGGCGCGCGTCGGCCTGACGAACATGGGCTCGACGCCGGTCCGCGCGTACGCCGTCGAGACGGCCGTCGCCGACGGGCCGGCCTCCCGCCAGGCGTTCCAGGCCGCGGCGCAGGACGCCCCCGAGGGCACGAGTCCGCCGAGCGACCTGCACGGCTCGGCGGAGTACCGGCGGCACCTCGCCCGCGTCCTGACCGCCCGCGCCCTCGCGGCCGCCGCGGGCGTCTGACACCCCGGTGTCGCCCCGCTCGCCTCGGGTACGCACCGGATTGCGCCTGAGGTGGGCGGGGCGCGGGTCACCGCACCATTTGCCCTGTAACGTCACCCGCAGACCGCCGATCGCAAGGAGGCCACGCATGGAACTCGACCACGAGTTCACCGTTCCGGTGCCGGTGGACCAGGCGTGGCGGGTGCTGCTCGACGTCGAGCGGATCGCGCCCTGCATGCCGGGGGCGACGCTGGACGCGGCCGACACCGACGAGTTCACCGGCCGCCTGAAGGTGCGTCTCGGCGCGATGACCGTGACCTACCGGGGCACGGCCCGCATCGCCTCGCGCGACGAGGAGGCCCGCACGGTCGTGATCGAGGCGTCCGGCAAGGAGGCACGGGGACCGGGCACCGCCTCCGCCACGGTCCAGGCGCAACTGCACGAGGAAGACGGCCGGACGCGCGTCACCGTGCACACCAAACTGAACGTCACCGGCCGGCCCGCGCAGTTCGGCCGGGGCATCCTCGCCGAGGTCGGCGGCAAGCTGATCGGCCGGTTCGCCGACAACCTCGCCACCGAACTGGCCGCCGAGACGGACACCGGCGCCTCCGCCGAGGCCAGGGTCGAGGAGGCGGCCGCCGGCGCGGCCACGGCCGAAGAGGCGGTCGCCGACCAGGACGCCGCCGGGGCCCCGGCGGAGAGCGCCGCTGCCACCGGGACTCCGGCGGAGAGCGGCACCGGTACCGGGTTCCCAGCGGAGTCGGCGGAAGAGGCCGCGCGCGCCCCGAAGCCGACGACGGCGGCCCGGACCGCCACGACACCGGCCCGGCGTGAGGCGGAGCCGATCGATCTGCTGGAGGTCGCCGGTCCGGCCGTCATCAAGCGGGCCGCTCCGGTCGCCGCCGCCGTGGCGGTGCTGCTGGTCCTCTGGCGTCTCATCCGGCGCCGCCGCTGATCCGGCCCGATTGCCATCGGTCGCCCTCTTGCGGCCGTGGCCGGGCAAAAAGCTCGGTAAAGGTCGCGGCAGGCGAACCGCCCTGCGGCATTCGCCCCGCTTCGCCACCGCGTTCACCGAGCGTTCGTCCCGCCGCCGGCGGGCTCAGGGCCGGGGGCCGAGGCCGTCGAGGGCGATGTCGATGAAGCGGCGCCAGTCGCCCACGGCGTTCCGGCTGATGGCGGCGACCGCTCCCGCGATCATGTAGAGGTCGGCGACGTTGGCATCGGGGCGCAGCGTGCCGTCGGACCGGCCGCGCTCCACCAACTCCGCACCGACCGCCAGCAGGTCGGCGCCGATCTGACCGCGCGGTTCGGTGTCGCCCAGGGCGGCCTCGATGGCACTGGACACCCCGCGCCCCTCCTCGTGCACCCGGCCGATGCGCGCCAGGAAGCCCGCCAGGGCCTGGCGCGTGTCGGGCAGGGGCAGGCACTCTTCACGCGCGTGCCGGAGGATCTCGGCGAAGCGCACCTCGGCGACCGCCTCGACCAGTGCCTGCCGCGTCGGGAAGTGCCGGTACACGGTGCCGACGCCGACGCCCGCCGCCCGGGCCACGTCCGCCATCTGCACCTGGTCACCGTGCTCGGCGAACAGTTCGTCGGCCGCTTGGAGCACCCGGCCGCGGTTGCGTTCGGCGTCGGCGCGAGACCTGCGAGCCGCGTTCTCTGGCATTCGGGACGTTCCTCACTCTAGACTCGATACGGAAGCGGATTCCGAATCCGCTTCCGGAAGGATAAATCATGTCCGAAGACCGCTTCATCCTGCTCGACGCCGGCGCGTCACGCCCCACCAGCATCCCCTTGCCACCGGGGACGACCGCCAAGGCGGGCGCCGCCGACACCGACGGGCGCTTCACCCTCGTCGAGAACCACGACGGCGACGCCCTGCCGCACGTCCACACCTTCGATGAGATCGTCTACGTGCTCGACGGCGAGCTGGGCGTCGAGTTCGACGGCGCGACCCACCGGCTCACCGAGGGCATGTGCGCCTTCCTGCCCCGTGGCGTCACCCACGCCGTACGGCGCCTGTCCGACGCGCCCACGCACGCGCTGCAGCTGTGCACGCCGGGCGGCTGGGACGGCCACCACGAGGACGTCGCCCCGTACGGCACGCGCTACGGCGTCGATGGGGAGATCACGGAGAACGGCGACAAGAGCCGCTTCTACGTCCTGGCGAAGGGCGAGGCGAGGCCCGGTCGGCTACGGGTGCCGCCGGCCTTCTCCTCCAAGGTCCGCTCGACCGACACCGAGGATCGGTTGTCGCTGCTGGAGATGGTCGTCGCCCAGGAGATCCCGCGCCACGTCCATCACAAGGCCGACGAGAGCATCTACGTGCTCGACGGCGAGCTCCTCGTCGAGTTCGCCGACCGGGTCCACCCGGTCACGCCCGGGCAGTTCGTGCTGCTGCCGCACGGCGTCCGGCACGCCCTGCGCCCGGGTTCGACGCCGCCTCCGCGCGTGCTACAGATCTCCTCCCCCGGCGGCTGGGAGTGCTTCGTCGAGGACCTCATCGAGGCCAGATCGCGCATCACCACCGGCGGAAGGTTCGACGCGCGCAAGCTCAACCCCATCGCCGCCAAGTACGACATCACCTACGAAGAGCCGTCCTGACGGAGTGGCTCTCCGCCAGGGCCCGGGTGCCCGCTCGGCGCGCGGCGGGGCGGTCAGCCGAGCGGGCGGACGCTGCCGATGATCTTCTGTAGCTCGGCGTCGGCCACTTGCCCGGCGCCCTGGTCCGCGATCGCGATGAAGACGATCGGAGCGCCCTGCGCCGCCGGCATCGCGACGGCGTGGACGACGCCGCCCGGCGGCTCACACCGCTTGCGGGCGCCCTTCGTCGTCGCGGTGGCCGTGGACTCGATGGCCTGAGACCCGCGCAGGGTCGCCGTCCGGTCGTTTCCCTCGACGACGGACGGTACCCGGCCCGCGGCGGTGGTGTACTCGCCGTTCGCCCACTGGTTCGCGGTCCTCCCCGCGATCCCCGTCAGCTGGTAGCTCTGGGCGGCCGACAGGGCGGAGACCGCGGCGACGCCCTTGCCGCCGGTCAGCCCTGTCTGGGCGTGGTAGTTCAGATCGGCGCCGGTGCACCCGGGATGGGGCAGCTCGGCCGTGCCGTTCATCACCTGAGAGGTGTTGCCGCTCGCGTCCGCGTACCCCAGGGTCGTGCTGGACAGCTGGACGTGCCAGCCCGGTGGCACGTCGTAAGCCACACCGTGCTCCGGCGACCGTACGAGCCGCCAGCCGGGAACGACGGGACCGGTGACCGGAGCGGGCGCGCGGGTCGTGCCCGTCCGTCCCTGCGCGTGGGCGGGATGCTGTCGGGACCCGGAGCCTTTGACGAGGAAGAAGGCGCCGCCGGCCACGAGTGCGGCCACGACGATCCCCACCGCCACGACCGGCCCGGTCCTGCGCTTCCGGGAGCGGGGGGCGTCGACCTGTGTAGCGGTCGCGGCTCCGGCGGGTCCGGCGCCGGACGGCGCGGCCGGGGGAGACAGGGTCGGCGCGAATCCGATGTCGGAGCTCTGGCCGCCCGCCTCCCCGGCACCGCCCGCCGGCCGGCGCAGCAGTTCCGCGACCGCGGTGGCGTTCGCGGGCCGGTGCGCGGGATCCTTGGCCAGCAGGGCGCGCACCAGCCCGTCGAGGTGGTCCGGAATCTCCGGGCGAATCGAGCGCGGCGGCACCGGCGACCGGCTGACATGCTGGTACATCGCGGACGCGACACCCGCGGTGTCGGCGAAGACGGGACCGCCGGTGAGCAGTTCGTACAGGACACAGCCGAAGGAGTACAGGTCGGTTCGGTGGTCGACCTGGCGGCCCTCGAACTGCTCCGGCGCCATGTAGCGGGGTGTTCCGATCGAGACGCCCGTCCCGGTGACCGTCGTGGCGTCGGCCAGCCGGGCGATCCCGAAGTCACAGATCTTGACCCGGCCGTCGTTCTGCAGGAACAGGTTGGCCGGCTTGATGTCGCGATGGACGACGCCGCGCGCGTGCGCCGCGGCGAGCGCGTCGGCGATCTGGACCCCCAGCGCGATCACCTGATCGACGGGGAGGCCGCCGGTGTGACCGGCGAGCACACTGCTCAGGTCGCTGCCCTGCAGCAGCTCCATGACGAGGAACAGCAGATGATCGTGCCGCTCGATGTCGAACATCACGGTGATGCCCGGATGCTGGAGTCCGGCCGCGATCTCGGCCTCGCGGCGGAACCGCGCGACCGCGTGCTGGTCGGACAGCAGGTGCGCCGGAAGGAACTTGACGGCGACCGGACGGCGCAGGCGCAGGTCGACGCCGCGCCATACCTCTCCCATCGCGCCCCGGCCGAGAGGGTCCTCCAACCGGTAACGACCGGCGAGCACCAGCCCCCTATGAAGCCCCGCGTCCTCCTGCATGGTCGCCTCCCCGTACGGCGATGATCACGATCGGAGATCATTCAACAACGGATCGCGCCGGAGAGTGCGGATTCGGACAATCAGCCATCGTTCCGGACTCTGGGGAGTCGTCCGCGCCTCAGCCGGTGCCGGCCGGGGCGGCGGCGCGGCCGGCGTCCTCCGGGCCGGCGTCCTCCGGGCCGGTGACGTCCTGTAGCCGGACCCGCCAGCGGCGGGCGCGTACGGCCGCCCGGACCGTCTCGGCGAGGAGCGCGAAGTCGTCGGCGCGCGGGCTCGTCGGCCGATAGGCGATCCCTATCCGGCGATACGGCGCGGGATCTTCGAACCGGGTCACGGTGAGGCGCTCGTCACGGCGCGTCTCGACCGGCAGCGCCGACTCGGGCACCAGCGTCACGCCGAGACCGCCGGACACCAGTTGGACGAGCGTCGCCAGGCTCGTCGCGTACGTGGCGTCGCCGGGCCTGGCGCCGGCCTCCCGGCAGATCTCCAGGGCCTGGTCCCGCAGGCAGTGCCCCTCGTTCAGCAGCAGTACGTCCAGGTCGCGGACCACGTCGCGGCCGACCGGCCCGGGACCCAGCCCGTACGACTCCGGCGCGAGCAGGACGAAGTCCTCCTCGTACAGCGGGATCTCGGCGAGCCCCTCATCGGCCGGCAGGGCCAGGATCGCGACCTCGAGGCGGCCGCCGCGCAGGTCCTCCACCAGGGCGGCGGTCCGCTGCTCGCGGATGGCGAGCCGCAGGTCGGGGTACCCGCGAACCAGGTCGGGCAGCACGGCCGGCAGCAGGTAGGGCGCGACGGTCGGGATGACGCCGACCTGCAACGGGCCGTTCAACGGGCGGCGCGGCGTGGACACCTCCTCGACCAGGCCGTCGAGCTCGGCCAGCACCCGCTGGGCGCGGCGCGCGACGCGCTCGCCCTCGGGGGTGAGCAGCACCCGCCGCGTGGTGCGCTCCACCAGGCGGGCGTTCAGCGTCTCCTCCAGAGCCGCCACCGCGCCGGACAGCGCGGGCTGGCTCAACCGGAGCGCCGCCGCGGCCTCCCGGAAGTGCAGGTGCTCCGCCAGGGCGAGAAACGCGCGAAGCTGGGCGACGGTCGGGCGACTGATAGTAATCTCCTATCGAAATCCTTCGGGGGAGCCGATTTCGCAGATCAACGATACCTAAGGCACCCTGGAACACATCCAACACCCGTCTGGCAAGGAGGCCAACGAGTGCTCACGGTCGGTGATCACTTCCCGGAGTACGACCTCACGGCGTGCGTCTCGCTCGACCCCGACAACGCGTTCGAGCGGATCAACCACAAGTCCTACGACGGCAAATGGCGCGTCGTGTTCTTCTGGCCCAAGGACTTCACCTTCGTCTGTCCGACGGAGATCGCGGAGTTCGGCCGGCTGAACGAGGAGTTCGCTGACCGGGACGCGCAGGTGCTCGGCGTCTCCATCGACTCGGAGTTCGTCCACTACGCCTGGCGCAAGGACCACCCGGACCTGCGCGAGCTGCCGTTCCCGATGCTGTCGGACGTCAAGCGCGAGCTGTCCGCGGAGCTCGGCGTGCTCACCGACGAGGGCGTGGCCCAGCGCGCGACCTTCATCGTCGACCCGAACAACGAGATCCAGTTCACGATGGTGACCGCGGGCTCGGTCGGCCGCAACGTCAAGGAGGTCCTGCGGGTCCTCGACGCGCTGCAGTCCGACGAGCTCTGCCCCTGCAACTGGAACAAGGGCGAGTCCACGCTCGACGCCAAGAAGCTGATGGCGGGCGCCTGATCGACCGCCTCATCGCCGGCCGGCCGCTGGTACTGCGGCCGGCCGGTCCGATTCATCCCCCGCCTGAAGGCGGGGTCTCCTCGGAGGTAACCAATGAGTGGTGTCGACACCCTGAAGAGCGCCCTGCCGGCGTACGCCAAGGACCTCAAGCTGAACCTCGGATCGGTGACGTCCACGTCGCAGCTGTCGGAGCAGCAGCTGTGGGGCGCCGTCCTGGCCGCCGCGCTGGCGACCCGCAGCCCGCAGGTCATCACGGCGCTGTCGGAGGACGCCGCCGACCACCTGTCCGCGGAGGCGTTCCAGGCGGCCAAGGCCGCCGCGGCCATCATGGCGATGAACAACGTCTACTACCGCGCGACGCACCTGCTCGAGGACGAGACCTACTCGACGCTGCCGGCGAAGCTGCGGATGAGCGTGATCGGCAACCCGGGCGTCGAGAAGGCCGACTTCGAGCTGTGGTGCCTCGTCGTGTCGGCGATCAACGGCTGCGGCCGGTGCCTGGACTCCCACGAGAAGACGCTGCGCGAGCAGGGCCTGTCGCGGGAGCTCGTGCAGGAGGGCCTGCGTATCGCCGCCGTCGTGAACGGGGTCGCCGCCACCCTCGACGCCGAGGGCGTGCTCACCCCGGCGTGACCCGCGCCCCAGCCCGGTCGGCGAGCGCCGCGCCGGGCCGGGGACACGGCCTGGGAGTCACTCCCACTCGATGGTGCCCGGCGGCTTGCTGGTGATGTCGACGACCACGCGGTTGACCTCGGCCACCTCGTTGGTGATCCGCGTGGACATGCGCTGCAGCACGTCGTACGGCAGCCGCGCCCAGTCGGCCGTCATGGCGTCCTCGCTGGTCACCGGGCGCAGCACGACGGGGTGGCCGTACGTGCGGCCGTCGCCCTGCACCCCCACCGAGCGGACGTCGGCGAGCAGCACGACCGGGAACTGCCAGATGTCGCGGTCGAGGCCGGCGCGCGTGAGCTCCTCGCGGGCGATCGCGTCGGCCTCACGGAGCACCTCGAGGCGGTCGCGGGTCACGGCGCCGATGATCCGGATGCCCAGACCCGGGCCGGGGAACGGCTGCCGCCACACGATCTCGGCCGGCAGGCCGAGCTCCTCGCCCAGCCGGCGCACCTCGTCCTTGAACAGCGTGCGCAGCGGCTCCACCAGCGAGAACTGAAGATCCTCGGGGAGCCCGCCGACGTTGTGGTGGGACTTGATGTTGGCCGCGCCGGTGCCGCCGCCGGACTCGACGACGTCCGGGTAGAGGGTGCCCTGCACGAGGAACTCGACGGCCTCGCCGTGCTCCTCGACGACCTCGCGGGCGGCCTCCTCGAAGACCCGGATGAACTCCCGACCAATGATCTTGCGCTTGGTCTCCGGGTCGGTGACGCCCTCCAGCGCGCCGAGGAACCGGTCGGCCGCGTCGACGACCTTCAGGTCGACGCCGGTCGCGGCGACGAAGTCCTTCTCGACCTGCTCGGCCTCGCCCTTGCGCAGCAGCCCGTGGTCGACGAACACGCAGGTCAGCCGCGAGCCGATGGCCCGCTGCACGAGGGCGGCGGCCACGGCGGAGTCGACGCCCCCGGACAGCCCGCAGATCGCCCGCTTGTCGCCGACCTGGGCGCGTACGGCCTCGATCGACTCCTCGACGATGTTGACCATCGTCCAGGACGGCCGGCAGCCCGCCGCCTCCAGGAACTGCCTGAGCACCTGCAGGCCGTGCTCGGTGTGCATCACCTCGGGGTGGAACTGCACGCCGTAGAGCCCGCGGGCGGCGTCCTCCATGGCGGCGACCGGGGCACTCGCGGTGCTGGCGGTCACGATGAAGCCGGTCGGGGCGACGCTGCACGTGACGCGGTGCGACATCCACACCGACTGCTCGGTGGGCAGCCCCGCCAGGAGCCGGCCCTGGTCGAGCACCGTGAGCGGCGTCGCGCCGTACTCGGCGATGTCGGAGTTGGCGACCGTGCCGCCGAGCTCCTTGGCCATCGCCTGGAAGCCGTAGCAGATGCCCAGGGTGGGCACTCCGGCGTCGAACAGGCCGGTGGGCACGGCCGGCGCGCCCGGTTCGTACACCGACGCGGGACCGCCGGACAAGATGATCGCCTTTGGCCGTTTGGCCAGCATCTCCTCGACCGGCATGGTCGAGGGCACGATCTCGCTGAACACGTGGCACTCGCGCACGCGACGGGCGATGAGCTGCGCGTACTGCGCGCCGAAGTCGACAACGAGGACCGTGTCGAAGGACTGCTCGACTGACTCGACGGACACCGAGAACGCCTTTCGGAAGTTCGGGATGTCCCCAGTCTAGGGGCCTACTGCCTGCGCGAACGCCGCCACCGTCGGACCAACGCCCCATACTGACCGCGTGAACCCTTCCGACGGCATCGTCGCCGAGCTGCGCACCCTCGGGAATCCCGCCCGCGCCGAGCAGGAGAAGCGCTATCTGAAGAGCGACCTGCTGCACCTCGGTGTCCCGGTTCCCGCCATCCGCAAGGTCGCCGTCCGCGCCGCCGCCGGAAGATCCCGGGAACAGACCCTGGCCCTCGCCCGCGACCTCTGGCACGAGCCCGTGCACGAGTCCCGGATGGCCGCCGTCGAGGTCCTGGTCCGCAACTGGGCGCTGCTGAAGGCGAGGGATCTGCCGATCATCGAGCAGATGATCCGTGAGTCGCACACCTGGGCGTACGTCGACGTCCTCGCCATCAAGGTCGTCGGCCTCCTCATCTGGCGGTACCCGCGGCTGGCCATGACGCTCGATCTGTGGTCGGGCGATGACAACCTCTGGATCCGGCGGACCGCGCTGCTCGCCCTGATCCGGGGCATCCGTACCGGCGAGGCCGACCTGACCCGCCTGTCGGAGTACGGGGACGCGCTCATCGAGGAGCGGGAGTTCTTCATCCGCAAGGCGCTGGGCTGGGTCCTGCGCGAGCTGTCCAAGCGGGACCCCGGCTGGGTGACCTCCTGGGTCCGTGGGCGTACCGACCGGATCTCCGGCGTCACCTTCCGCGAGGCCGTCCGCCACCTCCCGGCCGAGGACCGCGAGTCCCTCCTGACCGCCTACCGATCCTGACGTGGTTCGGCAGGTCTTCGCCGTCGCCATCGACGGGCACAGCAGGGCGATCAGGAGTCCATGGCGACGGCGATGCGGTACGTCCGGCCGCTACTTACATGCCTCCGCCATGTGGACGATCGCGTAGGCGGCCTGCATGTACTTGTTGCGGCCCATGTCGCCGATCGTCTTGATGCCGAACGCCTTCTTCAGCATCTCCGCGTCACTCTCGCTGACGCCGGCCAGAGCCTCCACCGGGGCGTCGACCAGCTTCTTCATGTCCATGTCCTCGTAGTTCCGGTCCAGCACCTTGTTCATGTCCATCGAAATGGCCATCGTCCAACACCTCCGCGTAGTCTGATTACGTAGCGTGCGTATCGCATCGCAGTACGCAACCTTCCCCAGAGCCGCCATTCGGGCACGCCACCCCGAGAAGATCCTTCTTGGACATCTCCCGCGACAACCGCACAGAGGCGTCGGTCAGGCGGGGGTGATGGGGAGGTGGAGGGCGGCGGGGGCGTCGGCGGGGACGGCCGGGTTCTTCGGGGCCACGGGGGTGATGCGCGTGTACGCCGCGCAGAGGTCCGGACGGGGGTCCGGTTCGCCGCAGTTGGGCCAGAGGGCCATGGCCCGCTCGGCCTGGGCGGTGATGGTGAGGGAGGGGTTCACGCCGAGGTTGGCCGAGACAGTGGACCCGTCCACGACGTGCAGGCCGGAGTGGCCGTACACGCGGTGGTACGGGTCGATGACGCCCTCCTCCGGCGAGTTCCCGATCGTGCAGCCGCCGATGAAGTGCGCGGTGGTCGGGATGTTGAACAGGTCGAGCCAGGTGCCGCCCGGGAAGCCGCCCATCTCCTCGGCGAGCATCCGGACCGCGCGGTGCGCCTGGGGGATCCAGGTCGGACTCGGCTCGCCGTGACCGCGGCGGGCCCGCAGGCCGCGGCCGGACGGCGACGGCTCGACCGTGATCGAGTTGTCGTTGGTCTGCATGACCAGCGCGATGATCGTGCGCCGTGACCAGTTGCGCAGGTTCGGCAGCCGGACGAGGTCCCACGGGTGCGTGACCAACTGCCCGAGGAACCTGACCCAGCGGGGCACGCGGCCGCCGCCGTCGATGAGCAGGGAGCGGAGGCCGCCCATGGCGTTCGAGCCGGGGCCGTACCGGGTCGGTTCGATGTGGGTGTGCTCGTCCGGGTGGAACGACGAGGTGATGGCCAGCCCGCGCGAGTGGTCCTCGCCCTTGCTCCGGAACCGTTCGATGCCGAGGATCGCCTCGGAGTTGGTCCGGGTCCGTACGCCGAGGCGGTCGGACAGGTGCGGCAGCGTGCCGGAGTTCTTCATCCGGTGCAGCAGGCGCTGGGTGCCGTACGTGCCGGCGGAGAGGACGACCTGCTCGGCGGTGAGCGTGCGCCGCCAGCGCGCGCCGCGCCGTCCGGTCCGCGTCACCTCGACGTCGTACCCGCCGCCGGGGCGGGGCCGCACGGCGGTGACGGTCGCCATGGAGATGATCTTCGCGCCGGCGTGTTCGGCCAGGTAGAGGTAGTTCTCGGTGAGCATGTTCTTGGCGCCGACGCGGCAGCCGGTCATGCACGAGCCGCACTCGGTGCAGGTCGTGCGGCGCGGTCCGGCACCGCCGAAGTACGGGTCGTCGACGGCCTCGCCCTGCTCCGCGCCGAACAGGACGCCCACCGGGGTGAGGTGGAACGTCTCGCCGCGGCCCATGCGGTCGGCGACCCGTTTGATCGCCCGGTCGGCGGGGGTCATGGTCGGGTTGACACGGACGCCCAGCATCCGCTTGGCCTGCGCGTAGTACGGCCGCAGCTCGGCCTTCCAGTCGGTGATGTGCCGCCACTGCGGGTCGTCGAAGAACGGCTGCGGCGGCTCGTACAGCGTGTTCGCGTAGACGAGCGAGCCGCCGCCGACCCCCGCCCCGGCGAGCACGAGGACGCGGGAGCCCCGCTCGCCGCGCAGCAGGTGGATGCGCTGGATGCCGGTCATCCCGAGGCCGGGCGCCCAGAGGTAGCGGCGGGTGCGCCAAGACGTCTTCGGCAGGTCCTGGTGGCGCCGGCCGGGCGGGCCGTCGGGGTCGTCGAAGCGACGCCCGGCCTCGAGCACGCCGACGCGGTACCCCTTCTCGGTGAGGCGGAGGGCGGTGACGCTGCCGCCGAAGCCCGATCCGATGACCAGGACGTCGTAGTCCATGCGTGCGCTCCTACCTGAGGCGAAGGCGTTTCAGCAGTTTCTGACCGTTCGCGAGCAGGGCGGCGTACGTCTCGTACGACATGCCGAGGACCGGCTCGAAGCCGAAGCCGTGCTGGCTGGCGACCGTCTGGGCCTCGGTGTAGCGGAGCAGTCCCTCGGCGCCGTGCCGGCGGCCCACCCCGGATTCCTTCATCCCGCCCATGGGCGCGTCGTAGGAGCCGTACGCGGCGGCGTACCCCTCGTTGATGTTCACGGTGCCGGCCTTGATCCGGGCGGCCAGCCGGCGGCCCCGCCCGACGTCGCGGGTCCACACACTGGCGTTGAGCCCGTACGGCGTGCCGTTCGCCAGGCGCACCGCCTCATCGTCGGAGGAGAACGGGTACAGCGCGACGACCGGGCCGAACGTCTCGCCCGCGCACAGCTCCATCTCCGGCGAGACGTTCTCCAGGACGGTCGGTTCGAAGAAGTACGGCCCGACGCCGGGGCGCGGCCGGCCGCCGGCGAGGATCCGCGCGCCCTTCGCCACGGCGTCCTCCACGTGCCGGGTGACGGTGTCGAGCTGGCGCTGGGAGGTGAGCGAGCCCATGTCCGCGTCGAATCCGGCGCCCAGCCGCATGTTCTTGACCCGATGCACGAAGCGCTCGGCGAACCGGTCGTAGATCTTCTCGTCGACGTAGAGGCGTTCGATCGAGATGCACAGCTGGCCGGCGTTGGTGAAGCAGGCGCGCAGGGCGCCCTGCGCGGCCCGGTCGACGTCGGCGTCGTCGAGCACCAGCATGGGGTTCTTACCGCCGAGTTCGAGCGAGTAGCCGATCAGCCGGTTCGCGGCCTTGTCCGCGATGACCCGGCCGCCGCGGGTCGAGCCGGTGAAGGCGACGTAGTCGGCGCCCTCGATCAGCGGGTCGCCGATCCGCTCGGGCTCGCCGATCACCACCTGCCACAGCTCTTCGGGCAGTCCGCACTCGATGAGCAGGTCGAGCGCCCACAGGGTGGACAGCGCGGTCTGGGTGTCCGGCTTGTGGACGACCGCGTTGCCGGCGAGCAGGGCGGGTACGGCGTCGGTCAGGCCGAGGGCGAGGGGGTAGTTCCACGGCGAGATGACCCCGACGACGCCCTTGGGATGACGCAGCTCGATGACGCGGGTGGCGGCGGGCATGATGCCCTGGCGGCGGCGCGGCCGCAGCAGGCCCGGCGCCCGGCGCGCGTGGTAGAGCGTGCTGCCCGCGGCGTCGAGGACCTCCTCGAAGGCGTGCCGGCGGGCCTTGCCGGTCTCGAGCTGGACGAGGTCGAGGATGTCCGCGCGGCGGTCGAGGATCGCGTCGTGGAACCGCAGGAACGGCTCGGCGCGCCGGGCCGGGGACAGCCGCGCCCACGACTCCTGGGCGACGCGGGCGCGCTCGTACGCGGCGGTGACGTCCGCACCGGTCGAGACGGGCAGCGTGGCGACCGGCTCTCCGGTGAACGGCGCGGCGATCCGGACCGTCGCGCCACTGGAGGCGACGCGGGAGGTGAGCCGCTCGACCACCTCCGCGGGCAGGTCGGGAACGGTGACGCGCGCGTCGATGGACGCCGCTGCGGGTGCGTTCATGCACGGAACTCTAAGACGCGAGTCCTCCTCATGGCTACTACCCAGTAATGATTCGCCTGCGTGGTCAGCACCACATCTCCTGTCCTCAATGCCATTTCCGTGCGTTCCGGAGTCACCTTGTTCTGCATTTGCTGGCTCGGATTGCGGTACACGGTGTATTCCGGAGAGTGACGTGAGGAACCGTCGAGACGAGGGGGCAGAATGATCTCCGGCCCGGACCGGTCCGCCGGCAATGAAGAGGTCCGCACACCCCGGCAGGAACGGCGGGCCCAGACCCGGGCCGCTCTCCTGGACGCGGCGGAGCGGTTGTGGGCGGAGCGGGGGATCCGCGGAGCCTCGCTCGACGAGATCGCCGGCCAGGCCGGGCTCACGAAGGGCGCGGTCTACTCCAACTTCGCCGGCAAGTCGGACCTGGTCCTCGCCCTGCTGGAGCGCTACACCCAGGCCGAGCCCGGCCTCGGCACCTGCCCCGCCCTGCGCGACTCAGAGCGCTCGCCGGACGAGCGGTCCGCCGACATCGGACGGCACTACGTGGAGCGGATGTCGGACGAGGAGACCCGGATGCGGGCGCTCCTGCTGGTCGAGCTGTGGCTGTTCGGGATGCGCGACTTCTCGGCGGGCTGGCGGATCGCCGACTGGTACCACGCCCGCCGCGAGGAGATCGCCGCCGGCCTGTCCACCGGCTCGTCGGAGATATCCCCCGAGGACCGGGCCTCGCTCGCCATGGCGATCGAGTTCGGGCTGGCGCTGCAGCACCTGCTCGACCCCGACCGGGTGCCGGCCGAGCTGTACGGCCCCGGCGTCGGCCTCCTCCTGGGCTCGTCCCTGGAGTGACGCACGCCCCGGGCCGTACGTCGGGTGTGGCCACCCGCGACGGCCCGGGGCCCGGCGTCAGTTGTCGCTCTCGGCGGTGTCGTCGGCGTAGTCCGGCTCCACGACGCCGGACGCCTTCATCCCGGCGTCGGCGGACGTGATGGCCTTGCCGCGCCCGAAGACCGTGCCGAAGTTCGCGACGTAGCTCTTCTCCAGGGCGGCGTCGGCGATGGTGATCATCGCCTCGTCGTGGGCGTGGAAGCCGGGGTCGGTGTAGTTGCTGCTGCCGGTGAACACGACCTTCTGCGTCTTGCCCTGGTAGCGGCCGTCGAGCAGCAGGTACTTAGAGTGCTCGTACGCGTGGCCGTTCTCCGGCAGGTACCGCACCTCGGGACCGCCGTGGCGGCCGCCCTTCTTCGTCAGGTCCCGCAGGGCCGACTGGCCCACGTGCCCGAACACGACCTGGACCCGGCACCCGGCGTCGTCCAGCTTCCAGAGGCGCTGCGCGATCGGCCGCCAGGTGAAGTGGCCCATGACGATCCGGAGGCGGGTGCCGCCGGTGCATGACACCTTGTCCAGCGCCTGGCTGACCGGGTCGCCCGTCGACCAGGGGAAGAAGTCCATCCGGTACTTTCCGGCGCGGACGGTCCGGTGGTAATTGCCGGTGTGGTGCTGCTTCGCGAGGTCGTAGAAGTAGCGCCGGTAGGCCGCGTACACGCTCGCGCTCTTCAGCGTCAGCGCGTCGTTGTACTGCAGGTCCCGCGCGTTGTACGTGGCGTTCGCCGAGGTCTGGACCACGACCTTCTTCGACTTACGCGTGGTGGAGAAGAGGAAGAACTTGTTGTGGTTGAACTGCGGCCCGATGCAGCCCCGCCCCTTCGCGCACAGGGTGACCCAGGAGGACTTCTTCCGGTTCGTGCCCAGCGCCTTCTTCAGCGTCTTGTACGCCTTGTAGCCCGCGGACTCATTGTCCAGGACCACCCGTACGTTGACCTTTCGCTTCTTCGCCTTGACGAGCTGCGTGGCCAGGTCCTGCGTGGAGAAGTGGTACATCGCGACGTAGATGACCGCGCCCTTGGGCGCGCCGGCGATGAGCTGGGCGACCTGGGTCGCGATCGCGTGCTGCTTGGTCTTGCTGCCCGTCGGGGAGTTGAAGACCGGACCGGTCCGTACGCTCACCTTCTTCTTCTTGGCCTGGGCGCCGAGCAGTTCGGTCTCACTGAGCGCCTGCGCGTCGATGCCGGACCCGACCGCCCGTACGGCGGCGGCCGCGCGCCCGTGCGTGGAAGGGGCGGCGTCACCCTCCGCCGCGATTCCGGCGACCAGCAGGCCGGTCGTCAGTACTGCCACCGTGCGCGTCAGCGACCTTGCCACGCGGACTCCTGTCCAAGCCGGATTTTTCGGGCATTAGCACCATTAGCCCGGAAACCCTACAGGAGTCACTGCTGTCAAAAGCCGACATATGCCGATATTCAGCGAGGATTGGGCGGCCGGAACCGGCCGCCGAAATGTCAGGCGTTGAGGTAAACCTCAGGGAGTGGCGATCGGGACGATGTCCGGTGCCCCGCGACGGGTCGCGTCGGCGTCCTGGTCGTCCACCTGCGCCTGGGAGTCGCGCTCCGCCTCGACGCGCTTGTGGTAGTACTCGATCTCCCGCTCGGTCTGCTCCGTCGACCAGCCCAGCTCGGGCGCGAGCAGTTCGGCGGCCTCGCGCGCCGCGCCGATTCCCCGGTCCCACGTCTCGATCGCGATCCGCGTCCGCCGGGTCAGCACGTCGTTGAGGTGCCGGGCGCCCTCGTGGGTCGCGGCGTACACGACCTCGGCGCGCAGGTAGTCGTCGGCGCCCTCGAGCGGCCTGCCGAGGTCCGGGCGCTCCTCGATCAGCGCGAGCAGGTCCTCCGTCAGCGTGCCGTAGCGCCGCAGCAGATGCTCGACGCGCGCCACGTGCACCCCCGAAGACTCCGCCAGGCGGTGACGGGCGTTCCACGCCGCCTGGAAGCCGTTGCCGCCGACCAGGGCGATCTGGTCCGTGCAGGACTCCGGGACCTTGCCGTCCAGCCCGTGCGCGACCGCGTCCACGGCGTCCTTGGCCATCACCCGGTAGGTGGTGTACTTGCCGCCGGCGATCACGACCAGGCCCGGCACCGGGTGTGCGACCACGTGCTCGCGGGACAGCTTCGAGGTCTCCTCCGACTCGCCCGACAGCAGCGGGCGCAGCCCGGCGTACACCCCTTCGACGTCGTCATGGGTGAGGGGCGTGTTCAGCACGGCGTTGACGTGCTCGAGGACGTAGTCGATGTCGGCCCTGGACGCGGCCGGGTGGTCCTTGTTCAGGTCCCAGGCCGTGTCGGTCGTGCCGATGATCCAATGCCGGCCCCACGGGATGACGAACAGCACCGACTTCTCCGTGCGCAGGATCACCCCGCTGGAGGAGTGGATGCGGTCCCGGGGCACCACCAGGTGCACGCCCTTGGACGCGCGAACGTGGATCTGACCGCGCCCGCCGACGAGCTCCTGGATGTCGTCGGTCCACACCCCGGTCGCGTTGACGACCTGCTTGGCGCGCACCTCGAGCTGCCGGTCCGACTCCAGGTCCCGCACGCGTACGCCGGTCACCCGCTCGCCCTCGCGCAGAAAGCCCACGGCCTGCGTGCGGGAGGCGATCTGCGCGCCGTACGCCGCCGCCGTGCGCAGCGCCATCATGACGTAACGGGCGTCGTCCACCTGGGCGTCCCAGTACTGGATCGCGCCGACGAAGGAGTCCCGGCGCAGCGACGGGGCGATGCGCAGCGCCTGGGTACGCGTCAGGTGCCGGTGATGGGGCACGCCACGGTCCTGCCCCATCGAGAGCGACAGCGCGTCGTACAGGGCCACGCCCGCCCCGATGTAGGCGCGCTCCCACACGTGGTGGGTCATCGGGAACAGGAACGGCACGGGACGTACGAGGTGCGGCGCGATCCGGCCGAGCAGCAGCCCGCGCTCGGTCAGCGCCTCGCGGACCAGCTCGAAGTCGCGCTGCTCGAGGTAGCGCAGGCCCCCGTGGATCAGCTTGGACGACCGGGAGGAGGTGCCGGCGGCGAAGTCACGGGCCTCCACCAGCGCCACGCTCAGGCCCCGGGTCGCGGCGTCCAGGGCCACGCCGGCACCGACGATCCCGCCGCCGACGACGACGACGTCGAACTCCTCGCCGCCGCCGATCCGGTCCAGCGCCGCCGCGCGCTCGGCCGGGCCGAGGCGCGACCGGTTCACCTGGTTCTCAGAGTCCTCAACCGCCATGCCCTACTCCCTCGACGTCTGCGTCACCACGCTACGTCGGTACCCCGGCCGTCACAAAACACTTACCGGCCGACGCACTGGGTCAAAGGGACGGATGTGAGCTTCGGCACGCGGCTCCGTGCGGAAGGCTCAGTGCGGCGCCACCACGACCTGGACGCGCTGGAACTCCTTGAGGTCGGAGTAGCCCGCGGTGGCCATGGCCCGGCGGAGCGCGCCGATGAGGTTCATCGAGCCGTCGGCGACGTTCGACGGGCCGTACAGGATCTGCTCCAGCGTGCCGATCGACCCGAGTTCGACGCGCTTGCCGCGCGGCAGCTCCTCGTGGTGCGCCTCGCTGCCCCAGTGGTAGCCCCGGCCGGGGGCCTCCGTCGACCGCGCGAACGGCGACCCGACCATCACCGCGTCAGCGCCGACCGCGAGGGCCTTGGCGATGTCACCGGACTGGCGCATGCCGCCGTCCGCGATGACGTGGACGTACCGGCCGCCGGACTCGTCGAGGTAGTCGCGGCGGGCCGCCGCGACGTCGGAGACGGCCGTCGCCATCGGCACCGCGACGCCGAGGACCGTACGGGTCGTGTGGCCCGAACCGCCGCCGAACCCGACGAGGACGCCGGCCGCGCCGGTGCGCATGAGGTGCAGGGCCGCGGTGTACGTGGCGCAGCCACCGACGATCACCGGGACGTCGAGGTCGTAGATGAACTGCTTGAGGTTCAGCGGCTCGGCCCGCCCGGAGACGTGCTCGGCGCTGACCGTCGTGCCGCGGATCACGAACAGGTCGACCCCGGCGTCGATGACCGCCTTGTGGTACTGCGCCGTGCGCTGCGGCGACAGTCGCGCCGCGACCGTCACGCCCGCGTCCCGGATCTCCTCGATGCGCCGCCCGATCAGCTCCTCCTTGATCGGCTCGGCGTACAGCTCCTGCAGCCGCCGCGTCGCGGTGGCGTCGTCCAGCGAGGCGATCTCGGCCAGCAGGGAGTCGGGGTTCTCGTACCGGGTCCACAGCCCCTCGAGGTCGAGCACGCCCAGGCCGCCGAGGCGCCCGATGGCGATCGCCGTCGCCGGGCTGACCACGCTGTCCATCGGGGCGACGACCAGCGGCATCTCGAAGCGGTACGCGTCGATCTGCCAGGCGACGCTGACCTCCTCCGGATCCCGGGTGCGCCGCGACGGGACGATGCCGATCTCGTCGAGCGCGTACGCCCGACGGCCGCTCTTGCCCCGCCCGATCTCGACCTCAGCCATGTACGTCCTCTCCCATGCGCCGGCCGTGACCGCAGCGGGCCACGGCCGGAAGAAACTCTCAGCGAACCTGGTAGTTGGGCGCTTCGACGGTCATCTGGATGTCGTGCGGGTGGCTCTCCCGCAGTCCCGCCCCGGTGATCGGCATCAGCACGCCGTTCTCCTGCAGGTCGCCGATGGTGCGCGAGCCGGTGTACCACATCGCCTGGCGCAGGCCACCGATCAGCTGGTGCGAAACGGCGGCGATCGGCCCGCGGTAGGGCACCTGGCCCTCGATGCCCTCGGGGATCAGCTTGTCCTCGCCGGACACGCCCTCCTGGGAGTACCGGTCCTTGCTGAACGAGCCGCCGCGCTCGCGGTTCTTCATCGCGCCGAGCGAGCCCATGCCCCGATACGTCTTGTACTGCTTGCCGTTGATGAAGATCAGCTCGCCGGGGCTCTCCTCACAGCCCGCGAGCAGCGACCCGAGCATCACCGTGTCGGCGCCCGCGGCGATCGCCTTCGCGATGTCGCCGGAGTACTGCAGGCCGCCGTCGCCGATCACCGGTACGCCCGCGGGCCGGCACGCCAGCGCCGCCTCGTAGATCGCGGTGACCTGCGGCGCCCCGACACCGGCGACCACCCGGGTCGTGCAGATCGAGCCGGGGCCGACCCCGACCTTGACGGCGTCCGCACCGGCGTCGACGAGCGCCTGCGCCCCGGCCCGCGTCGCGATGTTGCCCGCGATGACGTCGGCGCCGCTGTTGGCCTTGAGCTTGGCGACCATGTCGAGCATGCCGCGGGAGTGACCGTGCGCGGTGTCCACGACCAGGACGTCGACACCGGCCTCGACCAGCGCCTTCGCGCGCAGCTCGGCCTCCTCGCCGACACCGACGCCCGCGCCGACCACGAGGCGGCCGGCGGAGTCCTTGGTGGCGAGGGGGTACTGCTCGCTCTTGGTGAAGTCCTTCACCGTGATCAGGCCGCGCAGCCGGCCGGCGCCGTCGACGAGCGGAAGCTTCTCCACCTTGTTGGCGCGCAGCAGCGCGAACGCCTCGTCACGGGAGACCCCGACCGGGGCCGTCACCAGCGGCATCCGGGTCATCACCTCGCGCACCGGGCGCGCGGCGTTGGTCTCGAACCGCATGTCGCGGTTGGTCACGATGCCGACGAGCACGCCGTCGGCGTCGGTCACCGGAACACCGGAGATCCGGTAGTGGGCGCACAGCGCCTCGACGTCGGCGAGGGTGTCGTCCGGCGAGCAGGTCACCGGGTTGTTCACCATGCCGGCCTCGGAGCGCTTGACGAGATCGACCTGCTGGGCCTGCTCGTCGATCGGCAGGTTGCGGTGCAGCACGCCGAGCCCGCCCTGGCGGGCCATGGCGACGGCCATCCGCGCCTCGGTGACGGTGTCCATCGCGGCGGACACGAGCGGGATGCGCAGCGTGATCGATCGCGACAGGCGGCTCGTCGTGTCGGCGTCGCCCGGTCCGAGATCGGAGTACGCGGGCACGAGCAGCACGTCATCGTAGGTGAGCCCCTGCGGGGCGAACTTGGCGGGCTCGGGCGCGAAAGTCATGGGCATCATCCGGAAGGGGTCGCGGTGTCGGGCCTGATCAGCGAAGCGTTCCTCCCATCCTAGTCGTCCGCGTCGAACGACCGGCCAAGCGCGGCGACAAGGCACGAATCGGCGGCCGATACTCGGGTAGCGTGGGTTTGTGCACGATGACGCTCCGCTCGATCCGTTCGCGAATGATCCCGAGGACCCGGCGGCCGCGCTCGGCGATCCGGGCGACGAGACCGCTCCGCTGAGCACGACGGAGCGGGAGGACGTGCTGGCCGACCTCGCCGACCTGGAGGTCTTCCGCGCTCTCCTGGAGCCTCTCGGCATCAAGGGCCTCACCGTCGAATGCGGCGACTGCGGTCGCGCGCATCACATCGACTGGGACCTCCTGCACGGCAACCTGCGCCACCTGCTCGACGAGGGGTTGCCCCGGGTCCACGAGCCGGCCATCGCCGCGGCCCCCGAGGACTACGTGAGCTGGGAGTACGCCCGCGGGTACGTCGACGGCGTCATCGACAGCGAGGAAGGCCAGTCGAGCTAGGGCCTGGTCGTCCCCGGTTCCGGCGCCTTACCGGGCGCGTGGCGTCCGGCCCGGCGCGCCCGTTTTCGCCCCGGTGACCCGGCGCTGCGGGGCGATGGCGGTGTCGTCGGGCTGCGGGGTGGCAGGCGTCGAGGTCGAGACCGGCGAGGGCGACTCGGTCGGCGTCCCCGCGGACGGGCTCGGGGTCGGGGTCGGGGTGGGGGTCGCCGAGGGGCTGCCGGACTGCCGCGCCGACGGAGGCCCGGCGAAAGCGGAGCCGCGCCCCTTCTCGGGGGTGTGCGGCCCGGACGCCTTGGTCGTGGTCGGAGTGGGGTCCGCCTTGTCGGCCGGGGTCCGGTCCACCGTGGGCCGGGGCCCGCTGGGGAGCGCCCGGCCGACCGACTCGATGCGGGCCTTGGAGCGTTCCGTGAGCTGGTGCCGGGCCGATGGAGCGTGCGCCTTCGGCCCGCCGCCTCCCCCGCCGACCGCGACCGCGGCACCGGCCGTCGTCAGCATGACCGCGACCGCGCCGAAGGTGACGAACGCCCGGACCACGGGGCGCCCGGAGGTCTTGGACGTCGCGCGGGAGACGCGGGCGGGGCCGGGCAGTGGCGGCGCGCCCGTGTCGACGTCGGCGACCAGGGCGGCCAGCAGGCGGGCGGCCGGATCGTCGGAGACGGCGGATCCGGAACCCGGATCGGTGACGCGGCGTGCGGCCAAGGCGTCGAACAGATCGCCGCTGCGGGTGATCTCACTGAGGTCGAGCGGCTCGGGAGTGGCGGAACCCCCTTCGGTCAAGCGATCGACTCCTCACTCGCCATCGCTCGAAGACGGGCGAGAGCCCGGTGCTGGGCGACGCGTACGGCCCCGGCTGACATGCCCAGTACATTACCGGTCTCCTCGGCGGACAGACCCGCCACCACCCGCAGGAGAACCAATTCCCGTTGATGATCCGGCAACCGGTCGAGAAGGCCCCGCGCGCGCTCCGCCTCGATGTAGCGGACGACCGTCTCCTCCGGGCCCGGGCCCTCGTCGGGGCCGTCGGGCAGGTCCTCGGTCGGCACGGCCGCCCGGATGGCGCTGCGCAGCGCGTCGGCGATCTTGTGCGACGCGATACCGAAGACGAAGGACGCGAAAGGGCGGCCCATGTCGCGGTAGCGCGGCAGCGCGCCGAGGACGGCGATGCACACCTCCTGGGCGACGTCGTCCGCGATGTGGTACTGCCCGGACACCCGGCCGAGCCGTGCCCGGCAGTAACGCACGACCATCGGGCGGACCCGCCCGATCAGGGATTCGACCGCTTCGGGGTCTCCCTGAACGGCAAGGATCGTGAGTTCCCTGAGGTCATTGTCGTCCGCCTTAGCCGGTCGTCTCCCCCGTAGTTCGGCGGTGGCACCCCGAACCGCGGCCCCGGCGATCGCTCCCTCGGTCACGAAAGCATGATGCCCACCGAGATCGCGCCTGTCTGCATCGTTGACGACAACGGAATGGTCACAGTGCTGATCCCAACGCGATTGCGGTCGCTGAGTGTGACCACGCGAACGATCACGGTCGCTGAGTGTGATGACGGCGCTGACCGCCGTCACCGAGCGTGCCCGATGAACGACGGATGCCCCCGCCAGGCGCGTGGCGAGGGCATCCGTGTGATCCGTCGGCCGCAGTGTCGCGGCCGGTCGATGATCAGTGACCGTGGCCGTGGCCGTGGCCGCCCGCGGCGGCGTCCGGCTCCTCCTCGGGCTTGTCGGCGACGAGCGCCTCCGTGGTGAGCAGCATGCCGGCGATCGACGCGGCGTTGCTGACCGCGGAGCGGGTCACCTTCACCGGGTCGATGACGCCCTGGGCGATCAGGTCGCCGTACTCACCGCTGGCGGCGTTGAAGCCGGAGCCGACCGGCAGCGACTCGACCTTGGAGACGACGACGTAGCCTTCCCAGCCGCCGTTCTCGGCGATCCAGCGCTGCGGCTCGACCAGGGCGCGGCGGACCGCCTCGGCGCCGGTGGCCTCGTCACCGGACAGGCCGAGGGCGTCGAAGCCCTCCTTGGAGACGTGCACCAGCGCGCTGCCGCCGCCGGAGACGATGCCCTCCTCGATCGCCGCGCGGGTGGCGGAGATGGCGTCCTCGAGGCGGTGCTTCTTCTCCTTGAGCTCCACCTCGGTGGCCGCGCCGACGCGCAGGACGCAGACGCCCCCGGCCAGCTTGGCGAGGCGCTCCTGGAGCTTCTCGCGGTCCCAGTCGGAGTCGCTGCCCTCGATCTCGCGGCGGATCTGGCGGATCCGGTCCTCGATCGCGGCCGCCTCGCCCGAGCCGTCCACGACCGTGGTGGCGTCCTTGGTGACCGTCACGCGCCGGGCGCGGCCCAGCACGTCGAGGTCGACGCTGTCGAGCTTGAGGCCGACGGCCTCCGTGACGACCTGGCCGCCGGTGAGGACGGCCATGTCCTCCAGCATCGCCTTGCGGCGGTCGCCGAAGCCCGGCGCCTTCACCGCGACGCTGACGAACGTGCCGCGCAGCTTGTTCTGCACGAGGAGCGCCAGGGCCTCGCCCTCGACGTCCTCGGCGACGACCAGCAGCGGCTTACGGGTCTGGGCGACCTTCTCCGCCAGCGGCAGGAACTCCGTGACGTTGGAGATCTTGCCGTCGTGGATGAGGATGTAGGCGTCCTCGAGGACCGCCTCCATGCGCTCCGGGTCGGTCACCATGTACGGCGACAGGTAGCCCTTGTCGAACTGGAGGCCCTCGGTGAACTCCAGCTCCAGGCCCATCGTGTGGGCCTCCTCGACGGTGATGACACCGTCCTTGCCCACCTTGTCGAACGCCTCGGCGATGAGCTCGCCGATCTTGGCGTCCTGGGCGGAGATGGTGGCGACGTGCGCGATCGACTCCTTGTCGGTCACCTCACGGGCCGACTTGAGCAGCTGCTCGGAGACGTAGTTGGCGGCGGCGTCGATGCCCCGCTTGAGGCTGATCGGCGACGCGCCGGCGGCGACGTTCCGCAGCCCCTCGCGTACGAGCGCCTGCGCCAGGACCGTCGCGGTGGTGGTGCCGTCACCCGCGATGTCGTTGGTCTTGGTGGCGACCTCCTTGGCGAGCTGCGCGCCAAGGTTCTCGTACGGGTCGTCGAGCTCCACCTCACGCGCGATGGTGACACCGTCGTTCGTGATGGTGGGGGCGCCCCACTTCTTGTCGATGACGACGTTGCGGCCGCGCGGGCCGATCGTCACCTTGACGGCGTCCGCGAGGGCGTTGACGCCACGCTCAAGGGCGCGGCGCGCTCCCTCGTCGAACTCCAGGATCTTCGGCATTGGGAAGCTCCAAGTATGGATGTCCGTGGACGTGCGCAGCCCCGGCCGCCCTCATCGGGCGGAACCGGGGCGGCGCATCTGTTCGGGTGTCTTACTTCTCGACGACGGCGAGCACGTCGCGGGCCGACAGAACGAGGTAATCCTCGTTGTTGTACTTGACCTCGGTGCCGCCGTACTTGCTGTAGAGGACGACGTCCCCGACCTTGACGTCGAGCGGTACGCGCTTCTCGCCCTTGTCGTCGAAGCGGCCCGGCCCGACGGCCAGGACGGTGCCCTCCTGGGGCTTCTCCTTGGCCGTGTCCGGGATGACCAGACCCGACGCGGTGGTCTGCTCGGCCTCGAGAGGCTGGACGACGATGCGGTCCTCGAGCGGCTTGAGAACAACCTTGGTGGCGGTCGACACGATCTGACCTTCCCCTTCGATTGCGTATCCTCGGCCGACCAGATCGGCCAGCCGCATGTTGGAGACGCGACGATGGTGGCCTGCCGTCGCGGGTGCCAGACCAGCCTGTCGCTTGATTGGCACTCTCATGGGGAGAGTGCCAGTTGGAGATTATGCCGGGGTCCGGGAACCCGTCAACACGGGCCCCCGCGTGCCGCCCACCTGTCGTTATATGAGTCGTTTGTGAATCTTCGCCGGTGGTCAGGTGCATCCCGGGTGCGTCCGGCGACTACCGTCTTCGGGTGGACATCGCCGCGTTCGAGGAGCTCCTCACCCCCGCAGGTCAAGAGCTGCTCGGCGAGATCGGCGCCGCCGGTGTCGAGGAGCGCACGCTGCCGGCCATGGTCGCCCGCCTGCGGGGCCGCCATCCGGCCGACCTCGTCGGCGCGGCGCTGACGCAGGCCCGGCTCCGGGAGCGCGGCCGGGCGAAGTTCGGCGCCGACGCGGACCGGATGTACTTCACCCCGCAGGGCCTCGAACAGGCCACCCGTGCCAGCGTCGCCCGGCACCGGGCGCGGCGGTTCGCCGACCGGCTCTCCCGAGGTGGCCGGGTGCTCGACCTCGGCTGCGGCATCGGCGGCGATCTCCTCGCCCGCGCCCGTACGGGCGTCGGCGGCGTCGGCGTCGAGCTCGATCCGCTCACCGCCGCCGTCGCGCGGGCCAACCTCCGCGCCTTCGGCCTGGCGGACCTGGCGGACGTACGGATCGGCGACGCCGCCGCGCAGGACCCCGGCGGGTACGCCGCCGTCTTCGCCGACCCCGGCCGCCGTACGGCCCGCGGGCGGGTGTTCGACCCGGACGCGTACCTGCCGCCGCTCGGCACGGTGCTGGACCTCGCCGACCGCGCGCCGGGCGCCTGCGTCAAGGTCGCCCCGGGCATCCCGCACGAGGCGGTCCCGCCGGGCGCGGAGGCGGAGTGGATCTCCGACGCCGGGGAGGTGAAGGAGGCGGCGCTGTGGCTCGGCGACCTGGCGGGCGAGACGCCGCGCCGGGCGACTCTGCTGCGGCAGGACCGGGAGCCGGCGACCCTGGTGGTCGATCCGGACCTCGGGGCGCCGCCGGTGGCCGGCTGGCGCCGTTATCTGTACGAACCGGACGGCGCCGTGGTCCGGGCCCACCTCGTCGCCGAGGCCGCGGCCCTGCTCGACGGGGCGCTGGCCGACCCGCGGATCGCCTACATCACCTCCGACGCGTTGCGCGCGACGCCGTTCGCGCGCCCGTACGAGATCCTGGACGTCCTGCCGTTCGGCGTGAAGCGGGTACGGGCGGCGCTGCGCGCCCAGCGGACCGGCACTCTGACGATCATGAAGCGCGGCTTCGCCGGAGACGTCGAACGGCTGCGCCGCGACCTGCGCACCGACGGCACCGAGGCGCGCGTCCTGGTGCTCACCCGCGTGGGCGACGCCCCGACCGCCCTCATCTGCCGCGAAGCCTGAGCGCGCGGACCGGGCGGGCACGCGCGGAGCAGGCGGGCACGCGCGGAGCAGGCGGGCACGCGCGGCGCAGGCGGGCACGCGGGGAGCGGGCGGGACCGCGACCGTCCTCATCCGGCGGCGGGCCAGGTCGTCCGCCCGGGGCTGGGGGCGACACGCCAGCGTCCGGCAAAGACCACGGTGACGGCCGTGTCCGCCTGACTACTCTTGGCGACCGGTAGGCCGCGCCGCGGGCGCGATGACGGGCGCCCGCGATCCGGGTGCGGGCGAAGACGGGGGACGACGATGGCCGACGCCGTACTGCGGTGTCCGAAGTGCGGTGCCGGAATGGTGACCTTCCAGCGGGGCGGCATCGTGTTCGAGGAGTGCTCCCGCTGCCGTGGAGTGTTCCTCGGACGGGGCGAACTCGACCGCCTGATGTGGCGCGGCACCTCCCACGCCCCCGCCGTCTGCGGCCACCCGGCCGGGATCTCGTACGAGGGCCGGCATCGCCGCGCCTGAAAAAGGGCGCTTTGCCGCACCGGACATAATCTCTTTCCCCTGAATTTCTTTTCTCCGGCTCGATGACCTTGGTCCGCTCAATAGAGTGTCTCCTCGCGATCCATGCCGCCGCTATTTCCGGCAGGGCAGACGAAGGAGTACCCGGGTGGACACCAATCACAACTTCCTGCAGACAGGGGGTCAGCCGGTCTCGGACCGAATGCGAGAATTGCTAGCCCGCGCGGCGCAAGATCATGTCTATGAGCAGCGTTCGACGGGCCAGCTGATGGACGAGATCCACCAGCGGCTGGAGGGAATAGAGTGGCTACTCCGTGAGGTCCGGGAGCGTGAGCTCACCGGGCTGACGACCCAGCTCGACACCGTCCGCGGACAGGTCGACGAGCTGTCCGGCAAGCCCCCGGAGTGGGCCGAGGGGCTGGCCGAGCACATCGAGTCGGTGGGCGATAAGGTCAAGCCGGTCGCCGAGCTGCCCTCCCTGTGGGCCGACGTGGGCGTCATCGCCGAGAACGTCGACGAGGGGCTGGCCCGGATCCAGGCCGTACTGGACTCCAGCCGGAGCATCACCGAGGCGACGCTGCAGGCCGCCCAGCAGATGGACGACCTGACCAAGCGGCTCGACCGGCTCGCCGGCACCATGGAGGCCGCGTCGGTCCGGTTCAACCGGCTGGACAAGACGCTCGCCGACCTCGGGCACCGGTCCGAGAAGCTCGAGCACGAGATCAACGGAGTGGCCGGCAAGGTCGACCAGTCGCTGCACGACATGGCCGAGCGGGTCGAGCAGGGGCTGGAGGCCGTCAACGGCCGGGTCGAGGGGGTCGGTGGCCGCCTCGACGGCATCGACGGCCGGCTGGAGGGCCTGTCCGGCAAGATCCGCGGCGTCGAGGGTCATTTCCCGGCGCTGGAGGCGAAGGTGGACGGGGCCTGTGACCGCGTCGAAGGGGTCGGTCAGCAGCTCGACCGGCTGCCCGCGACGCTGGAGATCAACGAGTTGCACCGCAAGATCGCCGCGATCGGCGACCGCCCGTTCATCGACCCCACCGACCGGTTCGACGCCCTGGAGAAGCGCCTGTCCGAGGCGGTCGACCCCCTCCTCGACGAGTTGCGGGCGCGACCCGATCGAGACGAGACCGAGGAGACGCTGTCGAAGATCATTGAGGCGTCCCGCGTCGACCTGACCAAGCACATGGAGATCCTTCGAGAGGACCTTCTGCGCCAGGTGGTGGGAGTGCACGACGACGTCTCCCAGCGGGTCGTCGGCGTGCAGCACGACGTGACCAAGCAGGTGACGACCGTCCATGAGGACCTGATGAAACGGCTCGTCACGCTGGAGGAGACGATGCTGGCGCTGGCCGAGGCGCTCTTGCGGCCGCGACGGGACGGCAAGGACTGAGGGGATGGCCGCTCGCAATTCACCCCAGAGCGGCCACTCTCCATTAATTGCATCATTAACGGCAATTCACTCGCCGAGCCCGCAATGACATGCCGTTCGGTCTGCCTCCTATCGTCAAAATCACTACCGATCCTCGGCCGAATCCGTTTTCATGGAGGTCGTGACCTTCCCCACGCTCTCCGATCCGCCGAGCACCGCCACGCTGCGCTGGATCGAAAAATGCCTGGGGCCCGGCAGTGAGGTGAAAATGGTCCGGCCCATGATCGGCGGGCTGGCCCATGTCAACCACGCGGTACTCGCCGAGAGCCGCTCGGGCACCGTGCATCGCCTGGTGCTGCGCCGCTGGGCGTCGTCCGGCTGGCCGGTGCTCGACATCGACTTCTCCCCCGAGCTGGAGATCGCGGCCCTGACCCTGCTCACCGCGTGCGAGATCCCCACCCCCGCGCTGGTGGCGGCGGACCCCTCCGGGGCGCACTGTGACGTCCCCGCGCTGCTGATCACCCGGCTGCCGGGCCATCCGCCCCGCCCCTCCTGCGCCGAACTCTCCGAATACCTCATCCAGCTGGCCGCCGCGCTGCTGCCCGTCCACGCCGTCGCCGGGGCGTCGACCATGCCGCCCTACCGGCCGTACAACCGCCTGGAGATCCGGCTCGCCCCGCGACACGCCCGGCGACCGGCGCTGTGGGAGCACGCCCTCGATGTCGCCGCCGGTCCCACGCCGGGCGCCGCGGCACACTTCATCCACCGCGACTACCACCCCGACAACACGCTGTGGGCCGGCGGCCGCCTCACCGGCATCGTCGACTGGTCCAACGCGTCGTACGGTCCGGTCGCCATCGACATCGCCCACATGCGCCGCGCGCTGGCCCTCCGCTACGACGTCACGGCCGCCGACCGCTTCTCGACCTCCTTCGACCAGGTGTCCGGTGGCTACCGGCACGACCCGTACTGGGACCTGCGCACGGTCCTCGACCTGCTGCCCGAGCAGCCCGATCGGACGATCGCCGCCCGCGACATCCCCGCCTTGGAGGACCTGCTCGACCACGCGCTCGCCGACCTCGGCGCCCCGGCCAGCTTCTGACCCTCCCGCCGCTACGGAGGGCCGGCCGATGGCGGCGTTCGCGCTCGTGGCCGTAACGGCCGCGGCGGCCGATAGCGTGCGGCCGAGAAGAATGAAGCGTCGCATGTCCACCTCTTTGTGGCGCGCGCCGACGAATTGCGGTGAAAGAATAAGAACAGGGGCAGCGAAACCGCGCCGGTGTTTAGGAACCGGCACAGGAAGGGAGTTCCGTCGGCTCGGGGCCCCGCCAGTCCCGAGCCGACGTCCAGGGGAAGCTCGTGAAAGTTACAGCCGAGTGAAGCCTCGGTGCACCTGGAATGTCTCCCGTCAGCAGACGAAGATGACGCCTCCGGTCGCGCGGATCGCCGCGCATCGATTGAAGAAGGTCCGGGTGTAGCGGCGGAAGCCGCCGTTCCACCGACCCTCAGCGGTCACGCGCACGGGCGCGTGGACCAGCGCACATGCGGCCACCGTGGTGGTCCACCGGCCTCCACCTCGCAGCGAATCGGGCACGCGTGTTCCAACCTCCTTTGCCATGCCGAGCCGTGTTCGATGGCCATTTCGGCGTGCGAGAGTCGGCCTTTGGGGCGTTCTCTCGCTTGCCGATCGGACCTTTCCCAAAGGGATCTGTCGCAACGCGCTAAGTCGCGAATCCCTTTCGCTCACGGACGTTATTACGGCGAAATCCACGGTTCAACCCCCGCAGCCCTGTCCACACCCGGCCACACGATCACAAGAGAACATTTGAAAGATGTACTTCCTCCGAGCGCCCGCCATCCACCCCTCATCAGCGCTTCTGTCATTCGCTCCACAGGGGGAATTTATTATTTTCCCAATAATCGAAGGAGACAGTGGGGTAGATCACAGTCGGCCACCGTGCCGCACACCACTCGGGAGGACGCCTCGCGAGGCGGCGCACACGGAGACGGCATCGTGACGTCAAAGTGACGTCACATGCCGCTTGTCATGACGCCACGCGACATGCCATGCTGGCGTCATGCACCTGGAGTCGTACGTCGCCCAGCTCCGCCAGGAGCTCGCGATCGCCGCCGAGGCGGGCGGCCAAGAGTCCCGCGAGCTCGCCGAGCGGCTCACCGCGCCACTGGAGTCGGCGATCCGGCTCGCCCTGCTGGACGCCCTGTCGGCTGCCGCCGAGGAGATCACCCGGGAGCTCGCGCCCGGCTCGGTGGACGTGCGCCTTCGCAGGGGTGAGCCAGAGTTCGTCGTGGAGTCGCCCCCTGGCGGCTCGGAGGGGGAGGCCGCCGCCGCGGTGGCGCCACCGGCGGAGCCCGCCGCGCCGGTGTCCTACAGCACCAAGGACGGCGCCGTCTCACGGATCAGCCTCCGCCTCCCCGAAGAGCTGAAGACCAGGGCCGAACAGGCCGCCGACCGGGAAGGACTCTCGGTCAACGCCTGGCTCGTCCGCACGATCGCCGAGGCCGTGGAGCGTACGAGCCCCACGCAGGACGTCCGCAGACGCTCGGCTTCGCGCGGCAACCGCTACACCGGCTGGGCCCGCTGACCCGGACCCCTTCACCATCACCGACCAGCGGCGGGGTCCTCGCCCCTGAGACCAGAGAGGCAGCACAGCATCATGCCCACATTCGCAACCCCCGAGCCGATCTCCGCGACGCTCGACGCCTCCATCGCCGAGTTCCGCGTCACCGCGTCCGACCGCGGCGACACCGTCGTCGAGGTGCGGCCCGCCGACGCGTCGAAGGCGAGCGACGTCCGAGCCGCGGAGGAGACCACGGTCGAATACGCCCACGGACGACTGTTGGTCAAAGGGCCGAAGCGGCGCGCCAGTCGGATCCTGGGCCCCGGCAAGGACGCTGCCGTCCAGATCGACGTCGAGCTCCCTGTCGGCTCCGACCTGCACGCCTCATCCGGGTTCGGCAGCATCCACTGCGCGGGACGGCTCGGCGACTGCGAGCTCTCCAGCGGCGCCGGCGTCATCCGGCTGGAGGACGCCGGCACGCTGCAGGCGAGGACCGGCGGCGGGGACGTCACGGCCGGCCGTGTGGCGGGCGACGTGAAGATCACCACAGGGGTCGGCGCGATACGCCTCCGCCACGCCGGCGGTGCCGTCACGCTCAAGACCTCCTCCGGAAGCACCTGGACCGGAGAGGCCTCCGGTGACGTCCGCGTCCGCTCCGCCAGTGGTGACATCGAGATCGACCAGGCGCATGCCGACGTCGACGCGAAGACCGCGGCGGGCAGGATCCGCATCGGTGAGATCTCTCAGGGCACCGTCGTCATGCAGACCGGCGCCGGTCAGCTCGAGGTCGGTGTCGTGGAGGGCACGGCCGCCTGGCTCGACGTGCACGCCACCGCCGGAAGCGTGCACAACATGCTGGACGAGACCGACGGTCCTGGCGAGGCCGACCGGACCGTGGAGGTCCGCGCCCGCACTGGACTCGGCGACATCGTGATCCGCCGGGCCACCCTGACCTCTCAGGACTGAGCCGTACGGCGCCGCGCGGCGCCCGACCACGAGGCGGCACCGATCCGCCGACCGGCTCTCCTCTCTTCCGACCGCGCTCCGGGCCTCCCTCCGTGTCCCCGCCGAGTCACGAGACCGGTAGCGCGACCGCCTCGCCCACGTCCCGCCAGAGACCCGGGCGATTCCCCCTCTTCGATCCCCTCCGTCCCAGGAGCGGTGTGGCAAATCCACGTCACACCGCGTCCTGACGCTGCCCGACGATGCTCGCACCCTCACCACGGCGACATCGACCTGCGCCGGCCCTGCCCCCGAACACCAGCAAGGAGACCTTCATGAGCGACGCGATCACAGCCGAAGGACTGGTCAAGAGATACGGCGAGGTGTCCGCCCTGGACGGGCTGAGCTTCTCCGTCCCGCAAGGGACGGTGCTCGCCCTGCTCGGCCCGAACGGCGCCGGAAAGACCACGACGGTACGGGTGCTGACCACGCTGCTCCCGCCGGACGGCGGCCGCGCCACCGTCGCCGGATGCGACGTCGTCACCGACGCCGGGCGGCTGCGCGCGCGCATCGGGCTGTCCGGCCAGTACGCCGCCGTCGACGAGCACCTCACCGGCGCCGAGAACCTGGAGATGGTCGGGCGGCTGTACCACCTGGGCGCCAAGCGCAGCAAGGCCCGCGCCCGCGAGCTGCTCGAACGCTTCGACCTCACCGACGCCGCCGACCGGCCCGTGAAGGGCTACTCCGGCGGCATGCGCCGCCGCATCGACCTCGCCGGCGCGCTGGTCGCCGACCCGCCGGTGCTGTTCCTGGACGAACCCAGCACAGGGCTGGACCCCCGCGCCCGCGCCGCGCTGTGGGACACCATCTCCGAACTCGTCGCAGGCGGCACCACGCTGCTGCTCACCACCCAGTACATGGAAGAGGCCGACCACCTCGCCGACCAGATCCTGGTCGTCGACCACGGCCGCGCCATCGCCCACGGCACCGCCGACGAGCTCAAGGACCAGGTCGGCGGCAACCGCATCGAACTGACCGTGACCAGCGCCGCCGAACTGGAGACCGCCCGGCAGACGCTCGCCTGGGTCGCCGTCGGCGCCATGCGGACCGTGCCGGAGTCGCTGCAGATCACCATCCCGGTCACCGACGGCCCCGAGGCGCTCCGCCAGGTTCTCGGCCGGCTGGCCGACGAAGGAGTCCGGGTCCGGGACGCCGGGCTGCGGCGGCCCACCCTCGACGACGTCTACCTCACCCTGACCGGGCACCAGGCGTCCGGCACCGACCCGCAGGCCCAGGAGGCCATCCGATGAACGCGCTCACCCTGCCCATCGCCGACGGCTGGACCATCGCCAGGCGCAACACCCTGAAGATCCGTCGGTCGCCGGACCTGCTCGGTGCCGCGATCATGTTCCCAATCGTGTTCGTGCTGCTGTTCGCCTACGTCTTCGGCAGCGTCATCGACATCCCGGGGATGTCGTACCGGGAGTTCCTGCTCCCCGGCATCTTCGTCCAAGCCGTGATCATGGGCGCGCAGACCACCGGCTACACGCTGACCCTGGACCTGCAGAAGGGCATCTTCGACCGATTCCGCTCGCTGCCCATGGCCCCGTCCGCGGTGCTGATCGGCCAGACCGTCAGCGACCTGCTGATGAACCTCGCCAGCCTGGTCGTCATGGCGGTGATGGGACTGATCGTCGGCTGGCGGGTGCACACCTCGCCCTACGAGGCCGTCCTCGGCTTCGGGCTGCTGCTGCTGTTCGCCTACGCGTTCTCCTGGGTCACCGCGACCGTCGCGCTGGCCCTGCGCACCCCGGAGAGCTTCAACAACATCGCGACCATGGTCTCGCTCCCGCTGATGTTCGTCTCCAACGCCTTCCTGGACAGTTCCAAACTGCCCACACCCCTCCGCGTCGTCGCCGAGTGGAACCCCGTCTCCACCTTCACCCAGGCCGCACGTGAGCTCTTCGGCAACACCAACGCCGCGCTGAAGACCTCCGGCGCCTGGCCCATCCAGCACGCCATCCCGGCATCACTGCTCTGGATCGCCGTCATCCTGATCGTGTTCATCCCGCTGGCGACCCGCCTCTACAAGAAGGCGGTCAGCGCCTGACCACCGACGCGACGCGAAGACGACCCCGGGTCCCCGTCATCGGCGGCGGCCCGGGTGGTCGCCGTTCCGGCCATCACCTCGTCGCCGTACCGAACGCCCGGTCAAGACCGGAGCCGAACCGCAAATCTGCGAAGTTCGCCCCACTTCGCGCCCACGATCACCAAGCATTCGGTACGGCCGGCCCGCTGAGACACGCCCCGATATCCGGCCGGCCTCGCGAATACGGCGCCGACTCGATCTGTTAGCGGGGATCCGATCGCCGCGTGTGCTCGACCACGGGCCGCGTTACCGGAACGACTGCCAGTAGCTCGTCCAAGCCCCGGAAATCGTCGGGATTCGTGGTGAACAGCGGTAGCCCTTCGGCGATCGCCACCGCAGCGATCATCAGGTCGGCCGCTCGCCGGCGCGGCTTGCGGCCTGCGGCGACGACCCCTGCGGTGACTCTGCCGAAGGCCCGCGCGGCCTCGACTCCGAACGGGATGGGATCGAATTCGTGCTCCACCCGCTGCACCACGTCAAGCCGTCGAGCACGCTCGGCATGCTCGTCGTAGTCACCCTGTTCGCTGTTGGGGCGGACCTGGTGGGGACCTGCCGACAGTTCAGCGAGTGTGATCGCGCTGATCGCCATCTCGTCCGGCAGTTCGGCGGGATCGATCCAGTTCCGCAGAATCACGATGTTCGTGTCGAGCAGGCCCTGCGGATGACGTTCAGCGGCCATAGGGGTCGGCCGCGTCGTGGTCGAGGGCGGCATCCTGATCGGCGCGGAACGCGTCGATGTCGATGGCGGAAGCGCCACGGGACATCGCGGCGAACTCCTCACGGGGGACGAACCGGCGACGCCGACGCAGGGGGATCAGTTCACCGATCTGGTGACCGTCCCTGGTGACCGTGAACGCCTGCCCGTGCTCGACAGCGTCCATGATCTCTTTGGAGCGGTTCCGCAGATCCCGCTGGGTGATCTCAGGTTGCGCGGCCATATCCCGATGCTATGCCTGAGTGCCACACTGCGCCACCCGGTGCCACCACCGACATTGTGGAAGCGTCGATGGACGCCCCTCGCCGTCGTCCGGAGCGTCCAGGTCCCCGGCGAACGCCGGAATGCTAGTGCCGCATTAAGCAACGTTGGCCCTGTTGGGATGACGCGCCGTCTTGGTGCCGGCTCCCGGAGATGAGGCGTTTGCGATCATCGATTCGGGAGGTTGGTAGTGCGGCACCGCCGACCGTCTCTGTTCTGTCGCAGGCACCTGCTGTAATCACCTCATGCCTCGACGTGTTGATCCCGATGCCGCCCGGACGGTGATGCGTACCGCCCGGGTCGGTCTGCGTCTCACGCCCGGCCAGCGGGAGCGGTGTTTCGGGCTGCTTGCCTCAGCCGGGGACGTGTGGGCGTGCGTGCTGGATATGAACCGGTGGCGGCGCCAGCGCGGCCTGCCCGCCGTGGCCTCGTATCAGGCGTTGTGCCGGGAGTTGTCGGCGGCCGGTCCGGGCACGTTCGGTGAACTGGACACCAAGGGGGCGCGGTCGGTGCTACGCCGCTACAGCGACGCGTGGTTCGCCGCCGCCAAACGCCGCAAGGACGGGGACGCCTCAGCCCGGTTCCCGCGCCGCAAACGCCGCCTGGTGCCGGTCCGGTACTACCACGGCATCTTCACCCTGGAGGACCAGCGGTTACGACTTCCCGCCGGTCGCGGGTGGCCGCCGTTGCGGGTGCGGCTGGACCGACAGGTGCCCTACCCGATCGAGCAGGTCCGGTCGGTCACCTTGCTGAACGAGGGCCGCCGGTTGTTCGTCGAGGTGACCGCCGAAGTCCCCGTCGCCACCTACGAGCCCGGCACCGAGCCCGACCCGGACCGGGTGGCCGGAGTGGATCCGGGAGTGATTCATCCGTTCGCGGTGGCCGGACCCGACAAAGAAGGTCTCATCGTGTCGGGGCGGGCGATCCGCACCGAAACCCACCTGCATCTCAAAGACGGCAAATACCGCCGCCGGACGATGGCCGCCCGGGCACCGAAGCCGGGGCAAGTGGGGTCGCGACGGTGGCGGAAGTTCCGGGCCCGGCAGCGGAAGCTGGAGGCCCGGCACAAACGCCGCGTGAGGCAGGCCCAGCACGAGGCGGCCAAGACCGTGATCGGCTGGGCAGTGCAGCGCCGTATCGGGACGCTGGTGATCGGTGACCCGCGAGGGGTGCTGGGCCTGAACGCCGGGCGGCGGCACAACAAACGCGTCCGGGACTGGCGGGTCGGCTACCTGCTCCGCTGTTTGAAGGACAAGGCAGAGCAGGCCGGGATCCGCGTCGTGCTCGTGGACGAGCGCGGCACGTCCTCGACCTGCCCGTCCTGCGACCGGCGGGTACCCAAACCCACCGGCCGCCGCTTCACCTGCATGCATTGTGGTTTCAGCGGGCACCGCGACCTGGTCGGCGGCGCCAACATCGCCCGGCGAGGACCGGGCGGCACCATCACCACCAAGAACCCGTTCCCCGTGGTGATCACGCACCGTCGAGCCGGACGGCACCTCCCCGGTACCGGACCAGCCCGGCGTGACCCAAGACGACGCCCCCATCACGGCACCGTCAAAAGGTCCAATGGCCGGCCGCGGCCCGCCCCACCCCCGTGGGGAGTCGCTCGCCCCAAGCGAGGATCAACCAACACGGCCAAAACGACCAACGTTGGTTGACACGGCACTAGACGAGGACCTGGGTGATGGGGAGGGAGGAGTCGGCGGGGAGGCCGAGGTCGGAGGGGGCGAGGCCGGCGGCGACGAGCTCGGAGCCGAGGGCCGCGACCATGGCGCCGTTGTCGGTGCACAGTTTCGGCCGGGGCACGCGCAGCTCGATGCCGGCCGCCTCGCAGCGCTCCTGGGCCATGGCGCGCAGCCGGGAGTTGGCCGCGACGCCGCCGCCGACGAGCAGGTGGGACACGTCGTTGTCCTTGCAGGCGGCGATGGCCTTCTTGGTCAGCACGTCGACGACCGCCTCCTGGAAGGCCGCGGCGACGTCGGCGACCGGGACCGGCTCGCCGGCGCGCTCGCGGGCCTCGACCCAGCGGGCCACCGCGGTCTTCAGGCCCGAGAAGGAGAAGTCGTAGGTGCCGTCGTCGTACTTGCCGCGGGGGAAGAACACCGAGCCGGGGTCGCCCTCCCGTGCCGCCCGGTCGATGTACGGGCCGCCGGGGAAGCCGAGGTCGAGCACCCGCGCGACCTTGTCGAACGCCTCCCCCGCCGCGTCGTCGACGGTGGCGCCGAGCGGGCGCACGTCCGAGGCGACGTCGGGGACGAGCAGCAGCGATGAGTGGCCGCCGGAGACGAGCAGCGCGACGCACGGCTTCGGCAGCGCGCCGTGTTCGAGCTGGTCGACGGCGACGTGGGCGGCGAGGTGGTTCACGCCGTACAGCGGCTTGCCGAGGCCGAGGGAGTAGGCCTTGGCGGCGGCGACGCCGACGAGGAGCGCCCCGGCGAGTCCGGGGCCGGCGGTGACGGCGATCGCGTCGATGTCGTTCAGGGTGATGCCCGCGTCGGCCAGGGCGCGGTCCACGGTCGGCGTCATGGCCTCCAGGTGCGCCCGCGACGCGACCTCGGGGACGACCCCGCCGAAGCGCGCGTGCTCGTCGACGCTGGAGGCGATCGCGTCGGCGAGCAGCGTGTGACCGCGGACGATGCCGATGCCCGTCTCGTCGCAGGACGTCTCGATCCCCAGGACCAGGGGTTCGTCCTTCATGCTTGCACTCCCTGTCCGGCGGGCACTGCGCTCCGCCGCGAGTCACGGACCATCACGATGGCGTCCACGCCGGAGGGCTGGTAGTAGCGCTTGCGGACGCCGACCGGGGTGAAGCCGAATCGTTCGTACAGCCGCCGTGCCCGGTCGTTGTCGGCGCGGACGTCGAGGAACACCTCGGGGCAGCCACGGGCGGCGGCCTCGTCGAGGAGCGCGGTCAGCAGCCGGGCGCCGAACCCCCGCCCCTGCAGCTCCGGCCGGACGCCGATGGTGAGGATGTCGGCCTGGCCACCGACGGCGGCGAGCCCCGCCCAGCCGGCGAAGCGGCCGTCGCCGTCCTCGATCACGACATAGTGCCGCGTGCCGGTCTGATCGGCCAGCTCCTCGAGGTAGGCCTGCTCCGACCAGGATTCCTCGGGGAACAGCACGGGCTCGAGCGCGAGGACGTCGGACAGGTCGTCGGCGCTCATCGCGCGCAGCGTCATGGCTGCGTCACCCGTTTACGCGGGCCGGGCTCGCGGGCGTCGGGCTTGCGGAGGTACAGCGGGACGGGCTCCAGGAGGTCGGGGCCCGCGCCGCCGGACAGCCGGGTGAGGACCAGGTCGGCGAGCGCGGCGGCGGACGGCAGCGCGGGCTCCTGACCGGCGAGTGTGTCGGCGTAGAGCAGCGCGCCCTCTCCGATGGCGGGCAGGCCCGGCTCGGCGGCCTCGGCGGGCTTGCCCACGGCGGGACCCGTGCTCCGGGCGCGGGACGAGGCGTAGGAGGCCCAGTAGACCTCCTTGCGCCGGGCGTCGGTCGCCGCGACGAAGGGGCCGGTGCGGCCGGACTGCCAGGCGAGGACGTCGAGCGTGCAGACGCCGTGGACGGGGATGCCGAGCACGGCGCCGAGCGCGCGGGCGGTCGTGAGGCCGACGCGCAGGCCGGTGTACGGGCCGGGCCCCACGCCGACCGCGATGGCCGACAGGTCGGCCCGGGTCACCCCGGCCTCGTCGAGCACGGTCGCGATCGCGGGGGCGAGCACCTCGGCGTGCCGCCGCCGGTCGACCGCGTTGGACTCGGCGCGCAGCCGGACGCCGCCGGCGGTGCCCTCGCTCAGGGCGACGGTGACCGCGGCGGTCGCAGTGTCAAAAGCCAAGACCAGCACGACCTATGAGCGTAGCGTGCCCACGGCATCACCTCAGCCGGTCGGCCCCGTCAGGACTGGGACTGGAGCTCGGAGATCACGTCGCGGGCGGCGGAGAGGGCGCCGTTGGCGGCGTCCGAGGAGGAGATCGGCTTGGCGTCACCGTCTTTCTCGTCGCCGCCCGAGAAGTGGACGGTGACGAGGACGTTCGCGAGGCGGGCGTTGGCGACGGCGTCGCCGATCCCGGAATCGTCGACCGTGTAGACGACGTACGCCTGTTCACCGACGCCGCTCACGCCCCGGCTGTCCCGCACCTTGACCGTGTCGGCGAGCTCCTTGCCCGCGCGGTCGGACTCCCACTCCTGGCCGAACGTCCGGGTCGCCACGCCGGTCGCGCTGGTCGCGCCGTCGGCGGTGAGGGCGCGCAGCTCGACGGTGAGCTGCCGGCGGGTGTTCCCGAAGAGGCTCCACGCGCATTCGCTGTGCTGGTCGGGCTGGGCGCCCTGGCTCATCTCGGTGGCCTCCGCGCCCGGGGTGAGCTGATCGGCGACCTTCTGGCTCAGCGCCGTGCAGGCGTCCGGGACGATGTCGCGCTCGGAGCCGTCGGGTGCGGTCATCGGCGAGCTCTGCGGTCCGGTCCCGGCCTTGACGGCCGTGGTCCGGGCCTTGCCCGGCCGCAGGAGCGCGAGGGCCGCGACGGCGCAGACGGCGACGACCAATGCGAGGACGCCCGCGACGGCCCAGACGCGTCTGCGGCGTCCGGCCGGGCGGGGGGCGCGACGACGGCCACTCACCAGATCTCTCCCCCTCGAGTCATATGTCCTGATTCGCCAGGAAGGTGAGATTTACTGGTGAGGGTATTGCAAGATCTCGATTACGTCTGCGCCCGAACAGGAAGGGACCGGTCCAAATCCGCCGATCACAGCAGGTGGTCGACCGGCGAGTCCGCCCAGCGGGCGCCGACGCCCGTGATCCGGACGGTGCGCTCCTCCGTGTCCCCGCGCTCGATCGTGACCTCGAGCCGGTCCTCGGACAGCTCCTCCACCATGCCCTCGCCCCACTCGACGACGGTCACGGCGTCCTGCAGGTCGAGGTCCAGATCGTCGACCTCGTCCAGCCCGCCGAGGCGGTAGGCGTCGACGTGCACCAGCGCGGGCCCGCCGGCCAGCGACGGGTGGACCCGCGCGATCACGAAGGTCGGCGACGTGATCGGCCCGCGGACCTTGAGCCCGTCGCCCAGGCCCTGGGTCAGCGTGGTCTTGCCCGCGCCGAGCGGCCCGGACAGCACGACCAGATCGCCGCCGCGCAGCGCTGCGGCCAGCCTCCGGCCCAGCTCGCGCATGACCTCATCGGTGGGCACCGGGATGGGTTTCACGCCGACCGCTCCTCCTCCGCGACAGGGCGCACCCGGTCGATCAGCCGGATGAGCGCCCGGGTTACGACCTCAGGGTGCTCCATCATCGTGACGTGGCCCGCCTCGGACAGCTCCACGAGCTCGGCGTCCTCCAGCACGGCCGCGATCGTCCGCCCGTGCGCGGCGGGCGTCAGCCGGTCCTCGTCACCGACGACGACCAGCGCGGGCAGGTCCTTGATCACCTGCAGCGCCGCGAGCTTGTCGTGGGCGGCGAGCGTCGGGTAGAACTCCGCGATCACGTCGATCGGCGTCGAGCGGATCATCTGCTCGAGGAAGTCCACCACCGTGGGGCTGACGTGCTTGTCGCCGAACGCGATCCGGCGGGTGACCATGAAGGCGACGTCCGCGCCGACCTTCCGGCCGCGCTCGATCAGCTCCGCCCGCTTGCCCAGGCTGCGCGTCACCCGGGGCAGCGCCGCCTTGAAGACCTTCCCGAACGCCATCGGCAGGCCCAGGCTCAGCTCCGCCAGCTCGCCCGACGACGTGTTGACCAGGGCGACGGCGACGATCCGGCCGTCTTCGAACAGCTCCGGATGGCCGTCGGCCAGCGCCATGATGGTCATGCCGCCCATGGAGTGGCCGACCAGGACCACCGGCGTGCCGGGGTCCACGGTGGCCTCCAGGACCGCGAGCAGGTCCGCGCCGCACTGGTCGACGGTGGCGTGGGTCAGGTCGCTGCGGCCGGACCGGCCGTGGCTGCGCTGGTCCCAGAAGACCATCCGCAGGCCGTCGTCGCGGCCGAGGTCGCGCCGCTGGTAGTGCCAGCAGTCCTGGTTCAGGCAGTAGCCGTGGCAGAAGACCACGGTGAGGGGGGCGTCGTCCGGGCCGTCGATCTCGACGTGCAGGGGCACGCCGTCGCTCGCCTCGACGGTCAGCGGCCGTCCGTGCAGCTCGCCGAACGGCTCGCCGGCGTCGGGGTCGGGGGTCAGCCGGGCCCGTCCGACGGCGTACTTGCGCGCGGCGACGACCGCGCCCACGCCGACCGCGCCGGCCGTGCCGACCGCCGCGCCGATCAGTCCGATGCGCTTCTTGTTCATGCGGGGGATCCTTCGTACGCGCGGGGGACGCGTGCGCCGATGCGGGTCACGATCTCATAGGAGATCGTGCCGAGCAGGTCGGCCCAGTCCTGAGCGGTGGGCTCGCCCCGGTCGCCCGGGCCGAAGAGGATCACCTGGTCGCCCGCGTGGATCTCGTCGTCGCCCACGTCGATGACGAACTGGTCCATGCAGACCGTGCCGGCGATGCGCCGCCGGCGGCCGGCCGCCCAGACCTCCAGGAGGTTGGTCCCGCCGCGCGGGATCCCGTCGGCGTACCCGAGGGGCACGACGCCGAGGGTGGTCTCCCGGTCGGTGGTGTACCGGTGTCCGTACGAGACGCCCGTGCCGGGGGCGACGCGCTTGGTGACGATCAGCCGCCCGGTGAGCGTCATGGCGGGCCGGAGGCCGAAGTTGTGGTCCTCGCGCCCGTCGGAGGCCGGGTGCGACGGGATCGGGCTCAGGCCGTACACCGCGATGCCGGGCCGTACGAGGTCGTAGCGCGCCTCCGGGATCGTCAGCGTCGCGGCGGAGTTGGCGATGTGCCGGACCTCGGGGCGCACGCCGGCCTTCTCGGCGAACTCGACGGCCTCGTCGAAGGTCCTGAGCTGGGCGGCGATCGACGGGTGACCCGGCTCGTCCGCGCACGCCATGTGGGACCAGATCCCGACCACCTGGACGCACCCCTCCGCCTGGGCGCGGAGCGCGGCGTCCACGACCGACGGCCAGTCCTCGAGCGTCGCCCCGGCGCGGGACAGCCCGGTGTCGATCTTCAGGTGCAGGCGCGCCGTACGGCCCGCGCGGGCGGCGGCGGCCGCGATGTCCTCGACGACGTGCACCGAGCTCGCGGCCAGGTCGACGTCGGCGGCGACGGCCTCGTCGAACGGCTCACCCGCGCCGTGCAGCCAGCACAGCAGCGGTGCGTCGACGCCGGCCCGCCGCACGGTCAGCGCCTCGGCCAGCGTGGCGACGCCGAGCCGGGAGGCCCCGCCCGCCAGCGCGGCGCGAGCGGCCTGGATGATGCCGTGCCCGTACCCGTCGGCCTTGACGATCGCCATCACCTCGGCGCCCGCGGCCTTCTCGCGGAGGACACCGACGTTGTGGCTGATCGCCGCCAAGTCGACGTGCGCTGTTGCGGGGACGTTCATCATCATGACCTCCAGTGTGGCAGCCGCCGGGGTGAGCTCCGGCCATCCGCGCCGAGGCGACGGTGGTCGGCCGCACACGACGGGCTCCGGCCGTCCGCGCCGAGGTGACGGCGGTCAGCCGGACACGACGCGGAACGCGGCGGGCAGCGCGTCCAGGACGTCGTACGCGCTGATCGGCGCGGCGCCCTCGCCGTACGGGTCGGCCGACAGCCGCGCGGCCAGGCCGTGGAGGTACGCCCCGGCGGCGGCCGCGTCGATCGCCGGCATGCCGCCGGCCAGGAGCGTGCCGGTGAGTCCGGACAGCACGTCGCCGCTGCCCGCCGTCGCCAGCCAGGGCGTGCCGGTGGGGTTCACCCGCACCGGCCGGTCGGCCTCGGCGATGAGCGTCGTCGAGCCCTTGAGCAGCACCGTCGCGGCCAGTTCCGTGGCGGCGCGGCGCACGTGCTCCAGCCGCCGCGCCTCGACCTCGTCGGCGTCGGTGCCCAGCAGCCGGGCCAGCTCCCCCGCGTGCGGGGTCAGGACGGTCGGCGCGCTCCGCCACAGCAGGTCGCGGCGCCGCGCCAGCACGGTCAGCCCGTCCGCGTCGACGAGCACCGGCAGCTCCGTGGCGAGGACCTGGGCGAGCAGCGCCTCGGCCCGCTCGTCCGTGCCCAGCCCGGGGCCGGCGACCCACGCCTGGACCCGCCCGATCTTGTCGATGGAGTCCCCGATGACCGTGGTGATGGTCTCGGGCCAGCGGTGCCGGACCAGCTCCACCGGGTGTTCGGAGGAGGCGAACCGCACCATGCCGGCCCCGGCGCGCACCGCCCCGCCGACCGCCAGGACGGCGGCTCCGGTGAACGTCTCGCTGCCCGCCAGGATGCCGACGACGCCCCGCCGGTACTTGTTCGACTCCCCGGTCGGGCGGGGCAACCGGGCGGCGACGTCCTCGGCGACCGGCGCGCACACGTCCGGGTCGGGCAGGTACGGGCCGAGCCCGATGTCGATCAGTTCGACCACGCCGGCGTGGTCGGCGCCCGGGTCGACGAGCAGACCGGGCTTGTACGTCCCGAAGGTGACGGTCACGTCCGCCCGGACCGCGGGGCCGGCGACCTGGCCGGTGCTCGCGTCGATGCCGCTCGGCAGGTCGCAGGCCACCACGATCGCCCCGCTGTCGGCCGCGCGCCGGGCGAGACCGGCGTACGGCTCGCGCAGCCCGCCCCGGCCGCCGATGCCGAGCATGCCGTCGATGATCAGGTCGGCCCGGTCGATCCCGTCGGCGACCCGCTCCTCGTCCGCGACGGGCAGCACGCGGCCGCCGGCGGCGCGCAGCTCGGCGAGCCCGCCCTCGTGGGCCTTGGTCCCGGCGATGATCGCGGTGACGCCGGCGCCGCGCCGCGCCAGGCCGGCGCCCGCGTACAGGGCGTCGCCGCCGTTGTCGCCACTGCCGACCAGCAGGACGACCCGCGAGCCGTACACGCCCAGGCCCGGCTCGCTCCGCGGCCGCAGGATCCGGGCGCACACCGAGGCCAGGCCGGCCGCGGCCCGCCGCATGAGCGTCCCCTCGGGCAGGCGGGCCATCAGCGCCTGCTCGGCGGCCCGGACCTTGTCGACCTCGTGCGCGTACCGCATCACGCTCGCCTCCTCATGGGACGTTCTCGCCACGATCACCGCTGCGAATCCCTCATCGGGCGTTCTCCGCCATCACCACCGCGACGGCGACGCCGCCGTCATGGCTGAGCGACACGTGCCAGGTGGTGACGCCCAGCCGTTCGGCCGCCTCCTGGACGGTGCCCGTCACGTGCAGGCTCGGGCGGCCGTCCTCGGCGCGGCGCACCTCCGCGTCGGTCCACCGCAGCCCGCGTGGCGCGCCCAGCGCCTTGGCCAGGGCCTCCTTGGCGGCGAACCGCGCGGCGAGGGACCGCGGGGGCAGCCCGCGTTCACGGTCGGTGAAGAGCCGGACCGCCAGGCCCGGCGTGCGCTCCAGCGACCTGGTGAACCGGGCGACGTCGACGACGTCGATCCCCACTCCGACGATCACTCGACCAGGTTTATCACTCCGGGAGTACGGGGGCCGCGTGGACGTGGTCGACGGCGGGCGCGCCGGGATGGTCGACCAGCCACGCGACGCGCTCACGGGTCTCCTCGTCGGCCGGCGTGTAGACCGCCATCCGGGTCTCCGGCGCGGCGGTGACCGCGAAGTTCACCACCGACAGCCGGATCTCGCCGACGGAGGCGTGCCGGAAGATCTTCACACGCGTCGAGGGCACGGCGACGTCGTGCGCCGCCCACATCCGCGCGAACTCGGGGCTCGCCGCCGACAGGCGCTCGACCAGCCCGGTCCAGGACGGCTCGCCGAGGTGCCGGGCGAACGCCGCCCGGAACATCCCCACCATCTGCGGCAGCTCGGTGTCCCGGTTGAGCATCTGGTTGCAGCACTCCGGGGTGACGAACATCCGCCACAGCAGGTTGCGGGGCTTGGTCTCGTCGGCCTGCTGAATGGCCGGCCACACCGCGGCGTAGGCGGTGTTCCAGGCGAGCACGTCGTACCGGCTGGACATGACGGTGGCGGGCAGCGGGACCAGGCCGTCGAGGACGGTCTGCACCTGCGGTTCGAGCCGGTCGTGCGGCGCCCGGCCGGGCATCGCGGCCACGTCCGCCAGCCGGTACAGGTGCTCGCGCTCGGTCTGGTCGAGGCGGAGCGTACGGGCGATCGCGTCGAGGACCTGGCCGCTCACGTTGATCGGGCGGCCCTGTTCGAGCCAGGTGTACCAGGTGACGCCGACCCCGGCGAGCTGGGCGACCTCCTCGCGGCGCAGCCCGGGTGTGCGCCGACGCAACCCGGCCGGAATGCCGACGTCGGCGGGGGTGATGCGGTCCCGTCGGCTGCGCAGGAAGGCGGCCAGCTCGGTCCGCCTCCGGATGGTCGTCGTGCTCACCCGTCCATGGTGCGGCATGCCGGACGTCCGTGCCAGGTGCTGTCAACACCAGTATCAGTGGGCTCTCACCACCCGTATCGTTCCGCCCGCAGGCTCGGCGCATGGCCCAGATCACCCTCGACGCCCCCGCGGCGCACGCGCCGATCCGCCGCGGCGGGTTGCTGACGCTCATCATGCTCGGGCAGTTCATGGCGGTCCTCGACGTGACCGTGGTCAACGTCGCCGCCCCCACCATCCGTACCGACCTGCAGGCGTCCGGCGCGGGCCTGCAGCTCGTCATCGCCGGCTACACGATCGCGTACGCCGTGCTGCTCATCACCGGGGCGCGGCTCGGCGACATCCTCGGGCACCGGCGCGCCTTCCTCGGCGGGCTGGCGGTCTTCACCGGGGCGTCCCTGGCCTGCGGGCTGGCCGGGAGCACCGGCCTGCTCATCGGGTTCCGGCTCGTCCAGGGCGCGGGCGCCGCGCTGATGGTGCCGCAGGTGATGAGCCTGATCCAGCGCAACTTCACCGGCGCCGCGCGGGCCCGCGCGCTCAGCGTCTACTCGGCCGTGCTGTCCGGCGGCGCGGTCGCGGGCCAGGTCATCGGCGGGGCCCTCGTCAGCGCCGACCTCTTCGGCACCGGCTGGCGGCCGGTGTTCCTGGTGAACGTCCCGATCGGCGTGGCGCTGCTCGTCCTCGGGCCGCGCGTCCTGCCGGGCGACCGCGGCGAGCGGGGCCGCCGGCTGGACGTTCCCGGCGTGCTCGGCCTGTCCGCGGCCGTCGTCTGCTTCGTCGTGCCGCTCGTGCTCGGGCACGAGGAGGGCTGGCCCGGGTGGGGCTGGGCCATGCTGGCCGGCAGCGTCGTCCTGTTCGCGATCTTCGTGGTCCTGCAGCGCCGCGCGACCGCGCCGCTGATCCCCGGCCGGCTGCTGCGCACGCCCGGCGTCCTCGTCGGCGGTGCGGCGATCTTCTTGGCCATGGGGACGTTCGGCGGCTTCCTGTTCAGCCTGGCCCTGCACCTGCAGGGCGGCCTGGGCGACAGCCCGCTGCACGCCGGGCTGTCCTTCATCCCCGGGGCGGGCGGATTCGCCCTGGCGAGCCTGTACTGGCGGCGGGTGCCCGCCCGGTGGCACCGCCTGCTGGTCCCGGCGGCGTTCCTCGTCGCGGCCCTCGGCTACCTGGGGCTGGCGGTCTTCCAGCACGGCGGCGCGGGGCTGGAGGCGGCGATGGCCCTGACCGGCCTCGGCCTGGGCGGGGCGTTCAGCCCGATGCTGACGCTCGCGCTCGCGCAGGTCCCGGTCGCGGACGCGGCGGACGCCAGCGGCCTGCTCGTCACGATGAACCAGCTCTCCCAGGTCGTGGGGGTCGCGACGTTCGGCACGGTGTTCCTGAGCATCGCGCCGCCGACCGGCCACGCCCTGGCCGTGACGAGCGTCGCGCTGGCCGCGACCGCCGTGCTGGGCGGCTGCTGCTCCCTCCTGGCCGTACGGCCCCAGCGCGCCGCCTGAGGTCGGCCTCGCCGGGCGGCCGCCGCCGGGCGGGGTCAGATGCGGCGCAGGCGTACGCGGTGGATCCGGTGGTCGTGGTCCTTGCACAGGACGAGGGTGGCGCGGTCCCGGGTGGGCAGGATGTTGGCGACGAGGTTGACCTCGTTGATCTCCCGCCACATCCGCTCCGCGTACGCCGCCGCCTCGTCCGGGTCCACCCGCGCGTACGGGTGAAAGTAGGAGCGCTCGTCGGTGAAGAGGGTGCGCCGGAGCGCGAAGAAGCGGTCGATGTACCACTGGCGGGCGTCATTCACCCGGGCGTCCACGTAGATGGAGAAGTCGAACAGGTCCGACAGCGCCAGACCGCCCGGCCGGGCGGTCTGCAGCACGTTGAGGCCCTCCACGATGAGGATGTCGGGCCGCCGGACGACCTGCCGGGCCTCGGGGACGATGTCGTAGGACAGCGGGTCGTACACCGGGACGGACAGCTCCGCGGCACCCGCCTTCACCGCGGAGACGAACCCCAGCAGCGCGCGGCGGTCGTACGACTCCGGGAAGCCCTTGCGGTTCATCAGCCCGCGCTCGGCCAGCGTGGCGTTCGGATAGAGGAAGCCGTCGGTGGTGACGAGTTCGACCTTCGGCTCGCCGGGGCCACGGGCGAGCAGCGTCCGCACCAGGCGGGCCACGGTCGACTTGCCGACGGCGACGCTCCCGGCGATGCCGATGACGAACGGGGTCGGGGCGACCGGGTCGCCGAGGAAGGCGCCGACCGCGTCCCGCAGGCGGCCGTCGGCCGCGGCGAACAGGCCGATGAGCCGCGCCAGCGGCAGGTAGACCTCCTCGACCTCGGCGAAGTCGGTCCGGTCGTTCAGGCCGCGCAGGGCCTCCAGGTCGTCCGGGGTGAGCGACAGGGGCGTCTCGGCGCGCAGCGCCCGCCACTCCTCGCGGCCGAACTCCACATAGGGGCTGGGCATACCCTCCCCATCAGCGATCATGGAGGAAACCTTAGCCTTTACTGAAGTTAACTTCTGGTGACCTTTGCCGGAACTGGACGGTCGGGGCGGCACTGGTCTACCCGCTCACCTGGAGCCATTAGGGTGGCGTGCCATGTGCGGAATCGTGGGGTACGTCGGGTCGCAGGCCGCTCTCGACGTCGTCGTCGACGGGCTCGCCAGGTTGGAATACCGAGGGTACGACTCGGCCGGCGCGGCGGTGCTGGCCGACGGGAAACTGACGGTGACCAAGCGGGCGGGCAAGCTCGTCAACCTGCGGGACGCGCTCGCCGAGAGCCCGCCGCCGCAGAGTCGCGCGGGCATCGGCCACACCCGCTGGGCCACACACGGGCCGCCCAACGACCGCAACGCCCACCCGCACGTCGACTGCACCGGCGCGGTCGCGGTCGTGCACAACGGCATCATCGAGAACTTCGCCGCCCTCCGCGTCGAACTGGAGGAGCGCGGCCACGAACTGTCCTCCGACACCGACACCGAGGCCGTCGCGCACCTCCTGGAGGAGGAGGTGACCAAGGGCGCCGGCCTCACCGAGGCGATGCGACGGGTCTGCGGGCGGCTCGAGGGCGCGTTCACGCTGGTCGCGGTGCACGCGGGCGAACCGGACCTCGTCGTCGGCGCGCGCCGCAACTCACCGCTCGTGGTCGGCGTCGGCGCCGGGGAGAACTTCCTCGCCAGCGACGTCGCCGCCTTCATCGCGCACACCCGCGACGCGATCGAGCTGGGCCAGGACCAGGTCGTCGAGCTGCGCCCGGAGGGCGTCACCGTCACCGACTTCGCCGGCGCCCCGGCACCGGTGAAGGAGTACCACGTCGACTGGGACGTCTCCGCCGCCGAGAAGGGCGGCCACGACTACTTCATGCTCAAGGAGATCGCCGAGCAGCCGCGGGCGGTCGCCGACACCCTGCTGGGCCGGGTCGGCGCCGACGGCCGGCTGACCCTCGACGAGATGCGCCTGTCCGACCAGCAGCTGCGCGACGTCGAGAAGATCATCATCGTGGCCTGCGGCACCGCGTACCACGCCGGGATGATCGCCAAGTACGCCATCGAGCACTGGGCGCAGATCCCGTGCGAGGTCGAGCTGGCCAGCGAGTTCCGCTACCGCGACCCGATCCTCACCCGCACCACCCTGGTCATCGCGATCTCGCAGTCCGGCGAGACCATGGACACGCTGATGGCGGTGCGGCACGCGCGCGAGCAGCGCGCCAACGTGCTCGGCATCTGCAACGTCAACGGCTCGACGATCCCCCGCGAGTGCGACGGCGTGCTGTACACCCACGCCGGCCCGGAGATCGCCGTGGCCTCGACCAAGGCGTTCCTCACCCAGCTCGTCGCCGTGTACCTCATCGCGCTGTACCTCGCGCAGGTCCGGGGGACCAAGTGGGGCGACGAGGTCTTCGCCATGATCCAGCTGCTCGCCACCATGCCGGAGAAGGTCGAGGCGGTCCTGGGCACCGTCGAGCCGGTCCGCGAGCTGGCCCGATCCCTGGCCAACGAGCGTTGCGTGCTCTTCCTCGGCCGGCACGTCGGCTTCCCCGTGGCCCTGGAGGGGGCGCTGAAGCTCAAGGAGCTCGCGTACATGCACGCGGAGGGCTTCGCCGCCGGCGAGCTGAAGCACGGCCCGATCGCGCTGATCGAGCAGGACCTGCCGGTGGTGGTCGTCGTGCCGCCGCGCGCCCGGCCGATCCTGCACGACAAGATCGTCTCCAACATCCAGGAGATCCGCGCCCGCGGCGCCCGTACGATCGTCATCGCCGAGGAGGGCGACGAGACCGTCGCGCCGTACGCCGACACGCTGATCCGCGTCCCGGCCGTGCCGACGCTCCTGCAGCCGCTCGTGGCGACGGTCCCGCTGCAGGTCTTCGCCTGCGAGCTGGCCACCGCGCGGGGCCATGACGTGGACCAGCCCCGCAACCTCGCCAAGTCCGTCACCGTCGAGTAGCCGATGGCGCGCTACGCCGCCCTCCTGCGGGGGGTGAACGTCACCGGCAACAGCAGGCTCGCGATGGCCGACCTGCGCGCGTGGCTGGCCGAGCTGGGCTACACGGACGTGCGCACGCACCTCAACAGCGGGAACGCCGTGTTCACCGCGCCGGAGGAGCCGACGGAGCGGATCGCCGCCGCGATCGAGGACCGTCTCACGGCCCGGCTGGGCCGTGCGGTCCCGGTCGTCGTACGGACCGCGGCCGAGCTGGCCGCGGTGGTCGAGGGCAACCCCCTGGAGGTCCGCGACCCGGCCAGGTCGGCGGTGGCGTTCCTGGCCGAGCCGCCGGCCCCGGAGCGACTCCGCGCCCTCAAACCAGCCGAATTCGCCCCCGAGGAGGTCGGATTGGGCGAATCGGTTCTTTATCTTTACTTCCCCAACGGGCAGGGCCGCTCGACCCTCGGACCGACCCTCGAGCGCCGCCTCGGCGTCCCGATGACCGTCCGCAACTGGAACACCGTCACCAAGCTCCTGACGCTCACAGACGCCTGACGCGTGACGGCCCCGGCGAGCGCCGGGGCCGTCCGTGCCGGAGATCAGAAGATGTTGTCGTAGCGGTAGGCGGTCCAGTCGACGGTGCCCCGCCGCTCATCCGTGCTCAGCTGGTAGATCTGATGGGCGACCGGGGTCTCGCCGAAGTCGTAGGCCCAGTAGGTGCCGGCGCTTCGGTCCGCCCACTTCTCGAAGAGACGGACGTGGCCGGCGGCGTTCTCCGTGCCCGGGCCGAGGATCCCGGTGTAGTCGCCGGGCTGCATCTCGGTCCGGGGGATCTCCGTACCGACTTCCGGAAGAGTCACCGTGTTCCGACTGTCGGTGAGGTGCAGCGCCATCGACACGAAGCCCGAGCAGTCCGTCCGGTACGTATGGTCGGCGCTGTCCGGGTCGCCGTACTGGCCTCCCATGTCGTAGTCGATCTTTCCCCTGTTGTCGTACCAGTACTTCGCCCGGCTGATGACCTCGGCGCGGGAGATCGGTCCGCCGCGAGTGCTGAGCCCCCGCTCGGGGAGCGCGTCCTCCGGGTCGGTGGTCGCGGTCGGGTCGGCGGCCGAGACGTCGGAGTTCGCCGTGGTGTCCGGCCCGGAGGCCGTCACCTCGTAGGACGCGGCCTTGGCGAAGGACGTCGTCGAGGCGGTCGTGACGGCCGCGGTCAGGGTGCACAGGATCGCGATGGCGACCGTGACGACGTGCCGCAGCACCCTGCGGGGGGACGGGTCGCCGTGCTGATTCGGTGATCTCACCGGAATCTCCTTTCAGGGGATCTGATTCCGCTGCTCCCGCCTTCGTGCGGGAGCCACAGTCACCTGGATAAGGGACCCGTTGTTTGATCGGGCGACTTCATTGTTCGCTCGTTGATTGATCTGCCGCCGTACGCGGCTGAGCCCGTATTCCTGGCGATCGCTGCGCTCTAGACGCAGCGATCGCCAGCGCGATGAGCCAGAAACAGGCCGTGCCGGTCATCAACGGACAACGCTTCGTGCCTGGCGGCCCGGCCATCCACTCCACCAGGTCTCCTCGTAGAGCCTGAGCAGGACGATCAATGCTTGGCGGACGCGGCGCGGCAGACGCTCAGGCTCACTGACGCGCGCCGGCGGCGAGGGAGCCGAGGAGGCTCAGGGCCTCGCTGCTCGGCGAGGCCGGCTCCGCGTGGTAGACGACGAGCTCCTGGCCGGGGCTGGAGCGGACGTCGAAGGTCTGCATGGACAACGTCAGCGGTCCGACGTCGCGGTGGTGGAAGCACTTGCTCTCCAGCGCCTTGCCCCGGGCGTCGTGCCGGGCCCAGAGCCGGGCGAACTCCGGACTCTCCTCGAGCAGTTCGGTGAGCACCTGGCGGATCCGCGGATCGTCGGGCGCCTCGCCGTAGCCGAGCCGGAAGCCGGCCACCGAGTTGCGCGCGACGTCGTGCCAGTCCACGTAGAAGCTTCGTGCGGCGGGCTCGGTGAACACGACGTGCATGAGGTTGCGCGAGTGCGCCCAGTCGTGGAAGAGCGCGTCGGCGATCGCGTTCGACGCGAGGACGTCGAAGGCGCGGTTGTAGACGATGGCCGGGTTGTTCGGCCAGGCGCTCATGAGCTGCAGGAGATTCGGGTCGACGTGGTCGTTCACGGCGGCGCTGCGGGCGCGTGGGCTCAGTCCGGCCAGGCGGAACAGGTGCAGGCGGCCGTCCTCCGGCAGGCGCAGGGCGACGGCCAGGGCCTCGACCACCTGCGCGGACGGTGTGCGTTCCCGGCCCTGCTCGAGACGGACGTAGTAGTCGACGCTGACGCCCGCCAGCGATGCCACTTCCTCGCGCCGCAGGCCGGGGACCCTGCGGTGCCCCATGCTGGGAACGCCGGCCTGCTCAGGCGTGACCTGTGCCCGCCGGGCCTTGAGGTAGGCGCCGAGATCGGAGGAGGTCATGCCGCCATCGTAGGTCGCGGGCCGGCCCGCTTCCTGGGTGCGCTACTCCCAGGGAGGATCGCTCCCTTCCCCACCTCGGCCGGCGCCCCCAGTGTGGTGGTCATGCCAACGAACCGCCCAGGGGCCCAGACCCCACCCGAGCACAAGGTCGTCCTCGTCACCGGGGCCAGCAGCGGCATCGGCGAGGCCATCGCCGCCCGGCTGGTCCGCGAGGGACACCACGTGGTCGCGGGCGCGCGGCGGATCGACCGGTTGCGGGAGCTCGCCGAACGCACCGCGCGGGAGGCCGCCCACGCCGGCGGCGGCATGCACCCGGTGCCGCTCGACGTGACCGACCGTACGAGCCTCGGCACCTTCGTCGAGTTCGCGCGCGACCGCTTCGGACGGGTCGACGTCCTGGTCGGCAACGCCGGGGTCATGCCGCTGTCGCGGCTGGACTCCCTGCTGGTCGACGAGTGGGATCGCATGATCGACGTGAACGTACGCGGGCTGCTGCACGGGATCGCCGCGGCCCTGCCCGTCTTCACCGAGCAGGGCGGGGGCCACTTCGTCACGATCGCGAGCATCGGCGCCCACCAGGTGGTGCCCACCAGCGCCGTCTACTCCGGGACCAAGTACGCCGCCTGGGCGATCACCGAGGGCCTGCGCCAGGAATCCGATCCCTCGATCCGCGTCACGACCATCTCTCCCGGAGTGGTCACCTCCGAGCTCGCAAACTCCATCACCGAGCCCGGCGCCGCGGCGGCCATGCGGACCTACCGGGCGCATGCCATCGAGCCGGACGCCGTCGCCGAGGCCGTCTCGTACGCCCTCGCGCAGCCGCCCGGCGTCGACGTCAACGAGATCGTCGTACGGCCGGCCCGCCAACGCTGACCTGCCCCGCAGAAGAAGACCATGAAGGAAGTCATGAGCACCACTCACGAGAACTCTTCCCTCCCCGCCTCCTGGGACCTGACCGGCCGGGTCGCCGTCGTCACCGGCGCCGCCCGCGGCATCGGCCACGCCACGGCCGTCCTGCTGCGTGCACGCGGTGCGCGGCTGGTCGTCACCGACCGCTCCGAGGCGGTCGAGGAACTCGCCGCGAGCGATCCCGACAACGTGGCGGCGCTGGTCGGCGACGTCGCCGACGAGGACCTCGCGCGGTCGACCATGCGGCTCGCCACCGACCGGTTCGGGCGGCTCGACATCCTGGTGAACAACGCGGGCCGCACCCTCAACAAGCCGATCACCCAGACCACCGTCGAGGACTTCGAGGGCATCCTGCGGGTCAACGCCCGCGGCAACTTCGTCCAGGCCCGCGAGGCCTTCCGCGTCATGGAGGCCGGTGGCGGCGGTGCGATCGTCTCGGTCGCCTCGGTGTCCTCGGTCGTCGCCTTCGAGACCCAGACGGCCTACGCCGCGTCGAAGGGCGCCCTGGCGCAGATCACGCGCGTGCTCGCCATCGAGGGCGGCCCCAAGGGCATCCGCTCCAACGCCGTGCTGCCCGGAGTGATCGACACCGACATCATGGAGGGCGTCGTGGAGGACGGCCGCGAGATGCTCGCCTCCTTCGGCCCGGCCCACCCGATCGGCCGCATCGGGCGTCCTGAGGAGGTCGCCGAGACCATCGCGTTCCTCGTGTCCGACGCCGCGAGCTTCGTCACCGGCGCGCTCGTCGCCGTCGACGGCGGATGGACCGCCCAGTGAGCGGGCCGGTCTTCGTCGTCGGCGCCGTCGGGCCGGGACTCACTCATGAACCCGACGACGTCGCCGAGCACCTCTGGAGTCAGCACGCCTCACGGACGGAGACGGTGAGCGTCCTGACCTGACCCCCCCGCGCCGCCCGCACCGGGCGGCCTGCCGCGAGCGGCCCCGAACGGCGGCGCCGTGGCGGAGCCTGACGGCTTCCGCCCGGCGCCGCGGTGTTCAGAGCCGGTCCGGGTCGATCGCCTGCGCCATGGCGCGGTAGCCCGCGTCGTTCGGGTGCAGGTGGTCTCCGCTGTCGTACGCCGCCCGGATGGCGAGCGGGTCCGAGGGGTCGGCCAGCGCTCGGTCGAAGTCGGCGACCGCGTCGAACGCTCCGGAGGTCCGGATCCAGTCGTTCACCCGTTCCCGATCGGCCTCGGACCGCCGGCCGTAGTGGTCCGAGCCCTTCATCGGCAGCAGCGTGGCTCCGAGCACCCGCACGTGCCGCGCGTGCGCCTGCCGGATCAGCGCGCGATACCCAGCGATGAGATCGTCGGCGGAGACCTGCGGATTCGGCTTGTAGGTCGGCTTGTCCACCTCGCTGAAGCCCAGGTCGTTGATGCCCTCCAGCACGATCACCGTGCCGACGCCGGGCTGGTCGAGGACGTCCCGGGCGAACCGCGCCGAGGATCGCTCCCCGTACCACGCGGAGTCGTTGAGGACCAGGTTGCCGCCGATCCCGGCGTTCAGCACGGCCTGCTCCCGGCCCAGAGCGGTCAGCCGCGCGGCGAGTTCGTCGGGGTAGCGGTGGTTCGCGTCGTCGCTCGAGCCGAAACCGTCGGTGATCGAGTCGCCGAAGGCGACGACCGCACCGCGTCGCGGCGGGCCCCCTGCCGTCTCGACCCCCGACAGGTAGTACCAGGAGTGCGTCCGGTCGGCGTAGACGGTCCCGGTCGCGTCCTCGGTGTGATCTCCCGTCGCCCGGTACGTCGTGGCGTAGGCCTGTGAGTGGAAGGTCGCCGGCCCGGTGGTGCCCGCGAAGTAAAGGGTCACGGTGAGCGATTCGAGGGGACGCGTGCGGAAGGCGACCGCGTCACTGCGCACGTCCCCCCGCGCGGGGATCGACACCGACCGCGACCGGCCGAAGGCCAGCCGCCGGACGGAACCGGCCCGCACCGCCGCGCCCGTCCCGGCGCGGGCGATCGTCGCGGCCGTCACCGTCACCGGCGAGGTGCCGTAGGCGTTGGACAGCCGGATCCGTACGGTCGTGCCGCCGGTGGTGACGCGCACGGTCTGGCGGACGCTCTGGCCGGAGAAACCGGCCTCCGCCCAGTTCGGCTCGAATCCCGTGCTGGGGCGCTGCGGCGCGGCCGACCAGGCGCCCGTCCAGGCGGAGACCTGAGTGTCCGCCGTGGCCGGCCGTCCGGACGGTTGCAGGGCGAGGAGCCCGATGGCGAGCGCGGACAGTGCCGCGGCGATCGATCGTGTGAGGTACCGCATGACTTCTTCCGTTTCGTAGGTCGGGTCGTCAGAGCCGACGGAGGGCTCCGCCGTCGACGGCCCACCCGGATCCGATGACCTGACCGGAGAGTGGTCAGCGCGCCGTGCGGCGGCGCAGGAACAGAGCGGTGAGCAGGGCGCCGGCCAGCACGATGGCGGCGTTGGCGAGGACGGCGAACCGGACTCCGCCGAGGACGGCCTGGGCGTGCGGGCCGCCGAGCGCGCTCGTACGGGCGGTGGCGATCGCACTCATGATCGGGATGCCGATCGTGATACCGATCTGCTGCGTCATCGTCGCCAGCCCGGTGGCCAGCCCCTGCTCGCCGTCCGGCAGCCCCGACGTCGCGGTCACCATGAAGGCCACGATCGCCAGCATGTTGCCCACGCCGCCGACGAAGGTGGCGACGAGGAACAGCAGGATCCAGCGGTGGGCGTCGCCGAGCGCGGCCAGTGACGCGGTCGCGGCGGCCTGCAGGACGAAGGCGCCGACCAGGGTGCGGTACGTGCCCAGGCGGGCGATCGTCCGGGCGCCGAACAGGCCGCCGACGACGGTCCCGGCGCCGAGGACACCGAACGCCAGGCCGGTGACCAGCGGCGAGTAGCCCAGCACCTCCTGCAGGTACAGCGTCATCAGGAAGACGAGCGACGTCTCGGTGAGGAAGGCGATCAGCCCGGCGAGGTTCCCCCAGACCACCGCACGCCGCCGGAGGATCCGCACCGGGACCAGTGGCGCCGCCGCCCGTGCCTCGGCGAACCAGAACGCCACCAGCAGCGCCGCGGCGACGGCGAACGCGGCCAGGGTGACCGGCGCGGTCCAGCCCTTCTCCCCCGCCGCCGTCACGCCGTACACCAGCGCGAGCAGCCCTCCCGTCACCGTGAGCGCGCCGGGAACGTCGAGCCGGGCGCCCTCGGAGGCGCGGCCGCCGGAGACGAGACGCGGTGTGCCCGTGAGGATCAGCAGCGCGATCGGCACGTTGACGAGGAACGCCCAGCGCCAGCTCAGCAGGTCGGTGAGCACGCCGCCCAGCACGGCGCCGGCGGTGAACCCGGCCGACATCAGCGCGCCGTTCAGCCCCAGCGCCCGGTCCCGCAGCGCCCCCTCGGGGAACGCGGTGGTCAGCAGCGACAGCGCGGCCGGCGTGCTGATCGCGGTGGCGACGCCCTGCAGCACCCGCCCGGTGAGCAGCATCGTCGGCGTGGCCGCGAGACCGCCGATCAGCGATCCGGCGGCCAGCAGCGCCATGCCGGCGAGGAACATCCGCCGTCGGCCGAACAGGTCCGCGACCCGCCCCGACAGCAGGGTCAGTCCCGCGGCGGGCAGCGCGAACCCGCTCGCGACCCACTGCAGCGCGTGCAGTCCGAATCCCAGGCCGTCGCCGACGGCGGGCAGCGCGACGTTGAGGATCGAGAAGTCGACGGCCAGCATGAACTGCGCGCCCAGCAACAGGACCAGGACCATGCGCTGCCGCGACGTCATCCGGGGCCGTACGTCGGCCCTCCCGGCGACCTCTTCCAAGACGGCCATGACCGCCCCTTTCGGTGATGAGAAGTTCGTCGGTGAAGAGACTGCGCCGCGCGGCGGGCCGTACCCAGCCCTCTGTCCCGCGTACGCCGCGGGTTGGTACCACTGGCAGGGTCAGGCTCAGCGCCGGGGAAGGCGACATACTCGGAGACATGGACAAACGGCCCGAACTCGGAGACTTCCTGCGATCTCGTCGCGCGCGGCTACGACCCGAGGACGTCGGGCTGACCCACTACGGCGGGCGGCGCCGGGTGCCGGGCCTGCGGCGCGAGGAGCTCGCCCAGCTCGCCGGCGTCAGCGTGGCCTACTACACGCGGCTGGAACAGGGGCAGAGCCAGAACGCCTCCGACGCCGTCCTCGACGCGATCGCCCGCGCGCTGAACCTCGGTGAGGACGAGCGCGCGTACCTGCACGGCCTCGCCCGTCCCGAACCGGCCGCCCGGCGGCGGCCCCGGCCGGAGCGGGTACGGCCCGGCGTACGGATGATGATCGAGTCGTTCGGGGACGTTCCCGCCATGGTGATCGGGCGGTGCACGGACGCCCTCGCCTGGAACCCGATGGCCCACGCGCTGCTCGCCGGGCACCTGGACTTCGACGCTCCCGACCGCCCGGCCGACCGGCCGAACATGGCGCGGCTGCTGTTCCTGGACCCGCACACCCGGGAGCTGTACGCGGACTGGCGGAAGAAGGCGCGGGACGCCGTGGCCTACCTGCGGCTGGCCGCCGGCCGCTACCCCGACGACCCGAATCTGACCGCGCTGGTCGGCGAGCTGGCGATGAAGAGCCCGGAGTTCGCGGCGTTGTGGTCGACGCACCCGGTCGGCGACTGCGCGTACAACACCCGCGAGTACCGCCACCCGCTGGTCGGCGCGCTGACCCTGTCGGAGGAGGTCATGCCGCTGCCGGACGACCGGGGCCAGCGCGTGATGGTCTGGTCGGCCGAGCCGGGCTCCCCGTCCGCCGCGGCCCTCCGCCTCCTGACCGAGGTCTCCGCCGAGACCGCCGACCGTCCGGAGACGGCGCCGACGCGGCGTTAGGGCAGGTTCCCGTGGACGACCGCGCCGCGCCGGAGCACCGTCTCGACGCGTAGCCGGTCGGACAGGACGACGAGGTCGGCGTCCTTGCCGGGATGGATGCTGCCCGTACGGTCGGCGATACCGAGCACGGTGGCGGGGGTCGTGGCCGCGGCGATCGCCGCCGTGGTGATCGGGAGACCGACGCAGTGGACCGCGTGCCGGACGGCGGCGTCCATCGTCAGGGTGCTGCCCGCGATCGTGCCGTCGGACAGCGTCACCCTGCCGTCGCGGGCGAACACCGGAACCGGCCCGAGGTGGAAGTCGCCGTCGGTCATTCCGGCGGCGGGGGTGGCGTCGGTGATGAGCGCGATCCGCTCCGCGCCCGCGGCGTTCACCGCGATGCGGACCGCCTCCTCGTGGACGTGGAAGCCGTCGTTGATCAGCTCGCAGGTGACGGCGTCGTCGGCGAGCGCGGCCCCGGCCGGGCCGGGGTCGCGGTGGTGGAAGTCGCGCATCGCGTTGAACAGGTGCGTCGCCAGGCGCGCCCCGGACGCGAACGCCTGCCGGGCCTGGTCGAAGTCGGCCGTCGTGTGCCCGACCGCGGCGATCACACCGGCCGAGACGACCTCGCGCAGCAGATCCATCCCGCCGGACAGCTCCGGCGCGAGCGTCACGACCCGTACGGTGCCGTCCCCGGCGGACAAGAGGTGCCGCAGCGCCGGGACGTCCGGACCACGCAGATTCCTTCCGGGCGGCTCACACTTCGCCGGGCTGTTTCGTCGGTGGAGGTAGGAACGGAAACGAGAAGGAGATCAGCATGGACGCCCGGTTCGACCACCGCAGCAACCCGGTCGCGGCCAAGGTCATCAAGTACATCAACTCGGCGAGCAGGGCCGTGGCGGACTCGACGCTGCCCACCGCGACTCAACAGCTGGTGGAGATCCGCGCCAGCCAGATCAACGGCTGCGCCGTCTGCATCGACATGCACACCAAGGACGCCGCGCACGCCGGGGAGACTGCGGTGCGCCTCAACCTGGTCGCGGCCTGGCGGGAGGCGACGGTCTTCACCGACGCCGAGCGCGCGGCGCTCGAGCTCACCGAGCAGGGCACCCGCATCGCCGACGCCGCCGGCGGCGTCACCGACGAGGCCTGGGCGAACGCCGCCAAGCACTACGACGAGGACCAGCTCGCCGCCTTGGTGTCCCTGATCGCCGTGATCAACACCTGGAACCGCTTGAACGTCATCACTCAGCAGCCCGCCGGCGACTACCAGCCCGGCCAGTGGGGATAGCACACCGCTTCTCGGGCCGTGAGGACGGACTCCAGCAGCCCGATCCCACCTGGCCTGACGCGCCGGCCTGGCGCCACCGACACTTCTCCAGAAGAACTCAAGGAGCAACCATGTCCGCCGACCTGATCGAGATCCCCGGCTACGTGGCCGGCACCTGGGCGATCGACCCGGCCCACTCCCACGTGGGCTTCGCCGTCCGGCACCTGATGATCAGCAAGGTACGCGGCCACTTCACCCACTTCGAGGGCCAGATCGTCACCGCCGAGGACCCGCTGAAGTCCGAGGTGACCGCCACCATCGACATGACCTCGATCGACACCGCCAACGCCCCACGGGACGAGCACCTGCGCAACGCCGACTTCTTCGAGGTCGAGCAGCACCCCACGATGACCTACCGCTCGACCGGCATCAGTCCTGACGGTGACGACTTCCTGATGGAGGGCGAGCTGACGCTCAAAGGCGTCACCCGGCCGGTCCCGCTGCAGCTGGAGATCAACGGCTTCGGTGTCGACCCGTTCGCCCCCGACCCGGCCGTGGGCGCCCGCGCCGGGTTCACCGCCACCGGTGAGATCGACCGGATGGAGTTCGGCATCAGCTACAACGGCCCGATCCCCGGCGGCGGCGTCGCCCTCGGGGAGAAGGTCCAGATCATCATGGAGATCCAGGCCGTCCTCCAACCCGCGTAGAGCCGTCGCGCCGGCCCTCCCATGGGGGCGGGAGCGCCTTCCGGGGACGGACCAGCCGGGTCCGGAACCTCCGGCGGCTCCCACCCCCCGGCCGTTCGAAGCTCTCCCACCACAGCCCGATCCCGCGACGTTGCCAGACGGGCACGTCATTGAAGTTGACGCCGCGCGCGAACAGCAGCTCGTTCTTGTCCGCGACATTCGTCCCGTGCAGGGTCCGCGTGGCCTGCCGGGCCGAGCGACCCGCACCGCGCAGGGTGCAGTAGCACCAGCCGTTCAGCGCACAGCGGGCGGCGTCCGCCGAGCTCGGTCAGCAGCGTGCGCGCCGCCTCGGTCATGAGCTCGGTGCTGACGGCCATCCAGAAGCGGTGGTAGGCGGCCTTGGTTCTGGTGATTGGCGGCCTCCGGTCCTGGAGGCTGGCGGCCCGTGGGGTGGTGGTGGGCGGCCATCGTGCCTGGTGGTGGGCGGTCAACCGATCTTGAGGTAGGCGGCCAGGGAAAATGGGAGCCGCAGTGTTGCGGAGTCAGGTGATCGGGGTGTGCTGGGCGTCGGGGGGGCGGCTGAGCCGAGAGTCAGGCTCCGGCGGTCGGCCGCCCGTACCGGCCACCCCGCGGGGCAGGAGGGTGATCCGCCTACTTCACGCGCCCATTCAGAAGCGGTGGCTCTTGAAGTCGGCCAGCAGGACCTTGAGCTGCTTCTCCTGCTTGGCGGCTGGGGCCGGCTTGATGTGGCCGTGGTCGATGGCGTACGTCTTGAGGACCGCGTCCATCTGGTTGTCGAGCAGGGTCCAGGTCTTCTTGTTGACCGCCTGCAGCGAGGTGGCGTCGGCGTCCCAGTCATCGCGCATCTTCTGCACGGTGGCGTGGGAGGCCGCGGCCTTCCCGGCCCGGTCCTGGGTGATCGCCGTCTGGGCGAGGTTCTCGTACTTCGCCACTGCGGCGGTCGTCTGGTCGCCGGTCAGGGCCGGCTTCGGGCAGGCCGGCATCGTCTCGCTCTGACCGGTCGGGTCGCAGGTGACGTGGGGCTGGTTGTGGGCCCAGACCATCAGCGCGGCGGTGCCGGCGGCGATCACGCCGAAGGCTCCCAGCGCGATGCGCTCCTTGCGCGCGTTGGCGGTGGCCGACGGCGCGTGGGTCGCCTCGTAGGTCTCGGCGACGTCGCTGCGGCTGATCGACAGGTAGATGACCGTCGCCAGGATGGCGCCGAGGAAGATCAGGCTCGTGATGAAGGTGCCCAGGCCGAGTCCGACCGGGTCGCCGGGGTTGGCCGCGACCTTCGGGGAGGCGAGCCAGTCACCGATGTTGGCGCCGAGCGGTCGGGTGAGGATGTAGGCCAGCCAGAACGAAAGGACCGGGTTGGCGCCGAACTTCCACAGGGCGGTGATCGACGCGATGAGGCCCAGCGGCAGGAACACCGACTGCGCGGGTGTCCAGTTGGTCAGCTCCAGCGTCCAGTCACCGGTGGCGGTGCCCAGCGCGAACGTCACCAGGACGGTCAGCCAGTAGAACGCCTCACGCGGGAAGGTCGTGATGCTGTGGATCGACAGGGTCCGCTCGCGCAGCCACCAGACTCCGAAGACGAGGGCCAGCAGGACCGAGAACACCGTCGAGCTCAACCACAGCGGGACGTGTTGCTCATCGGTGAGCATGTCGGTATACAGCGTGCCGGTGACACTGACCACCACGACGGTCAGCCAGTACGGGAACGGGCTGTAGCGCTTGGTACGGAACTGGACCGTTAGCACGACCGCGAATACCGCGGTGAACAACAGCATGGTGTTGGTCAGGCCGAAGCCCAGCGTGGTGTTGATGTAGTCGGCGAAACTCTCACCGACGGTCGTGCAGAGGATCTTGATGATCCAGAACCAGACCGTGACCTCAGGCACCTTGTTGAGCATCTGCCGGCCGGTCGGTTCGCCCATCCGGATCTGCTGAGTTGTTGTCATCGGGGAAGGCTGGCACGGCGTGCCTGAACACAACCTGAACGCTTCGGCAGGCAGGTGGGCTCAGGTTACGGGAAGGTCCGTAACCTGACCGTGTGACCATTCACCGCGTCCTGGTCGTCGAGGACGACCACGGACTTCGTGACGTTCTCGCCCGGGGCCTGCGCGAGGAGCAGTTCGAGGTGTTGACAGCCGCGGACGGAGCAGGCGCGCTGCGGACGATTGATGACCAGATCGACGCAGTCGTGCTTGACATCGGGTTGCCCGACTCCGATGGCAGGGACGTCTGTCAGGCCATGCGCGCTGCCGGGCTGGACATGCCGGTCATCTTCCTGACCGCTCGTGACGGCCTCACGTCCCGGCTTTCGGGCTTCTCCGCAGGCGGCGACGACTATCTCGCCAAGCCCTTCCACCTGGCCGAACTCGCCGCCAGAGTCCGTGCGGTGCTACGCAGAGCCGGTCGCGAGGCGGCCACCGAGGTCGACGGGCTGCGGCTGGACCCGGTCGCACACGTCCTGAAGACCCCGGACGGCACACAGATGCCCCTCACACCCACCGAGTTCCGGCTACTGGCCTCCTTGATGGCAGACCCCGGCGCGGTCGTCCGGCGCCATGCCCTGGTGCGCTCGGCCTGGCCCGAAGGCGCCCAGGTCAGTGACAACACCCTCGACCAGTACCTGAGGCGCCTGCGCCGTAAGCTCCATGAAGCCGGGTGTGAGCGGGGCATCAGCACCATACGCGGCGTCGGCTACCGATTCGCATGAGGGGCCTCACGCCGGCGACTCTGCGCGGTCGCCTCGCTCTGCTCGCGCTGGCCACGACGGCGATCTGGGTCACGCTGCTCACCGTGGTCTTCAACCTGGCGCTTCACACGCAGCTGCGTAGACAGGCCGATGACCTACTGCGGACCCGGGCGGCGGCCGTGGCAGCGACCCTCCAGACCTGGCCGGACGGCCATATCCAAGTGCTGGAACCCTCCGACGACCGCGCTTTGGACGTCGGAGTCTGGATCTACCAGGGTCACACAGCCATCGAGCGCCCAAGAGCGCCCAAGGGGCTGCAGGCGAGCGCGGACCGCATGGCCGGGCAGCGCAAGACCTTCATGGACACCAAGACGCCGTACGCCTGGAGGGTTTACTCGCTGCCGGTGACGTCCGAAGGCCGGCGGGTGGGCACGGTGGTCAGCGCGGTTGATCTTGACCCCTACAGCGACCTGGCCCGTCTGGTGCTCGCCGGTTCCGCGATCCTCGCCCTGCTGTTGCTCTTCGGCGTCTACCCGCTGACTCGCGCGGTCGTTCGCGGTGCCCTCCGGCCGGTAGCACAGATGAGCGAGCAGGCCACGCAATGGGGAGAGCACGGAACCCATCACCGGTTCGGCTCGGAACACCGTCCTGCCGAACTCGCCGGGCTGGCGAGCAACCTAGATCAGCTACTCGATCGGCTCTCCGCCGTCCTGCGCCACGAACAACAGCTCACCGCTGAACTCTCACACGAACTACGGACCCCGCTGGCCCAGATCACCGCAGAGATCGACTGGCTGATCGCGCGAAACCGCACCGTCGCTGAACGAGACGCCTCACATCAAGCGATCGCGGCGAGCGCGGCCACCATGCAGCGGATCTGTGAATCCCTGCTCACCATCCCCACCGATCAGGTCCGGGGCCGATGCTCGCTGCTCCACCTGGCCCGTGACGTGGCCGAGCGCAGCACGGAGGGGCCGCCGATCGTCGTAGCCGGTAACGACGTGATGGCTGGGGTACCCGCGAACCTGGTCGAACGCATCCTCGTGCCCCTGCTGAGCAATGCCCGCCGCTACGCGCGGAACCAGATCACAGTGGAGTGCACTGCCAACGTGGAGATCATCATCACCGATGACGGTCCCGGCGTACCGGTGGAGCTCCGTAACGCAGTGTTCGAACCGGGCCGACGCGCCAACCCCGACGACGGTCACGACGGCGTCGGACTCGGGCTCGCACTTGCCCGACGCCTGGCCCGTACGGCTGACGGAGACATCGTCATCGACGCGGCCGGGCGGTTCGTCATTTCCCTGCCCCGCGGTTGATCACCCCGCCAGGCACTCCGAACGGCCCGTGCTCAGCACCCCCCTGACCTCACCGAATCCGCCCGCGCCGTCGATCCGGACCTCGTACAGCTCGTCGAAGCCGTCTGACGGCCGCGGACGGCGCAGACGTTTCAGGGTGGCGAAGACACCGACGTCGGGCACTCGATTCCTCCCGGTACGCGAGGCGTTGCGGCGCAGCGAACCGGCGACGTCGGGCGGGAACCAGTAACCGACCACCTTCGCCCCGTGCCGCCGCGCGGCCTCGGCCAGCGGCCACCACTCCTCAGGCGAGGGGTTGGTGTTGTCGACGGCGACGCTCAAACCCTCCGCCAGGGCCTCCTCCACGAGCCGCATCTGCCGCGCCTGCCGCCGCCGAGCGTTCGGAAAGTCGTCCTTGCTGACGTGCACATACTCAGGCGCCAGCACCTGCTGTGTAGTCGCCGTTGCCTCATTGTCGCCGGAGGGGACGGCAGGGTGTCCGGTTCGCCGGTTTTCCGCCGTCAACAGAGACGGCAAGGACCGATGTCGGCCAGTTCGCGGGTCCCGGATTCCCCCACAATGGGGCGGTGCGGGTCCGCGTGAATGACGTCGTTCTCTATTTCGACGTTGACGGGTGTCAGCTCGTCCCGGACGGGGCGACCATGGTGGAGCGACCGACGATCGTCGTGCTGCACGGCGGCCCTGGCGCCGACCACTCGGTGTTCAAGCCAGGGTTCGGCGCGGCCACCGAGTTCGCCCAGGTGGTGTACCTGGATCAGCGGGGCAGCGGCCGGTCCGACCGGGCCGGTCCCGGGTCCTGGACGTGGGACCGGTGGGCGGACGACGTCGTCGACTTCTGCGACGCCCTCGGCATCGTCGACCCGACCCTGGTGGGCACGTCCAGCGGCGGGTGGGTCGCCCTGACGGCGGCCCTACGTCACCCGGAACGCGTCTCCAAGCTGGTCCTCGACAGCGTGATGCCGGGCCCCACCGAGGAGCGGCTGGCCGTGTTCGAACGTCTCGGCGGCGCCGAGGCGCGCGAGGTGGCCCGCCGCTACTGGGCCGGCGAGAGCGGCGACGAGATCCGTGCGGCGTGGGAGAGCGTCTGTCTTCCGCTGTACTCCCGGAAGTCCGGCGGCGACCCGGACGCCGCCGACCGGCTGGCCCGGATCCAGTGGAACCACGACGTCCTCGAACACTTCAGGCACGTCCTCGCCGCGCGGTTCGATCCCTGGGACCGGCTCGACCGGCTGACCTGTCCGACGCTCGTCCTCACCGGCGCGGACGACCCGGTGGCCACCGAACCGGCCGCCCGCCGCCTCACCGAGGCGATCACCAACGCACCCGTCCGCCTGCACGTCCTCCCGGACACCGGTCACGGCGTCTTCCGCGAGGCCCCCGGGACGGCGTTCCCTCTACTCCGCGACTTCGTGACCGACAGCACCGAACCATCCACCTGACCGCCCCGGCCCAGGGCCTCGTCGTCTCATCACGCGCCGTCCACTCAGCGGAGAATTCGTCTCCCGTCAGGAGCCGGCCCGAAAAAGGAGGGCACTCCGCCCTGGCGCCATGAGGTTCACCCGCCGTCTCGTGGAACTCGGTGACCTGCATTCAGGCCGATCGTCGGAGTTCGCTCAGGCGCTCGCCGTCGCGTAGAAGTCGGTGATCTGGGCGGTGAGCTCAGGAGCGGGGGGATCGACGACGCAGCGTCCGCCCAGTTCGACGCGGACGTCGTCGATCGGGTCGGTCCGGATGATGGCGCCGTGCCGACCGTGGACGACCTCGAGTGGGCGGCCCAGCTTGAGGGTGAGCAGCATCGAGGCGCTGCCGCACGCCTCGTCCTCGCCCTTGCCGATCCGGGGTGCCCACAGCCGGGCGCGTACGCGACCGGCCGTACGGTCCAGCCAGGCCCAGACCTGGGTGAAGTCCTCGCCCTCCGGGAGTCCGGCGAGCGCGTCGATCGTCTCGGGCCGGTCCATCTCCAGGTGACGCCAAGGCTTGGACCACGCCGCCGGGGCGGTGATCCAGACGGTGCCGTCCTGGTCGCGGCGGCAGGCGACCGGTCCGGCCTCCGGAACGAGTTCGGTGACCGGGGAGCCGAGCCGGTGGAGGACCTCGACCGTGGCGAGCAGGGGGTGACCGCCGAAGCGGATCGCCTGACCGTACGACCCGTGGATGGCCACGACGCCGCGGGCGTCGTCTCGGACGAAGACGGTCGCGGGGATTCCCAGTCGGGTCGCCAGGGCCTGGCGCTCGTCCGCGGTCACGGACGCGCCGTCGGGCTCGATGACGACGAGGGCCGGATTTCCGTACTCCCCCTCGGCGTTCACGAACGCCCGGGCCAGCATGCAGACCGTCATCCCCGCACCTTCCCATCTCGTCCTACCGAGGTGACACGGTAGCGGTCGCCTCAGTCGGCGTAGGCGGCGGCAAGGGTGTGGAAGGACTCCTTCGGTTCCCAGGTCAGGTCGGGGTAGGCCGTTCCGTGGCCGGTCTCCAGCACCTTGACGACGCCGTACGAGGCCAGGTCGAGGTCGTGGATCGGGTCGCCGGCGCGGTGCGGCAGGCCGTAGCCGGCGAAGGTGAACCAGAAGGCGCTGTCGACGCCCTCCCGCTCGAAGATCTGCAGTAGTTCGCGCATATAGGCCGCCTGCTCGGCCTCGTCGCGTACGTAGACGCCGTCCAGGCGGGGCGGGTCCGAGTCACGGTCGGCGATCATCCAGCCGGTGCCGCCGCGGGCGGCGGCGCCGCGGTAGGTGCAGCAGCCGAACTCGGTGACCGCGACCGGCTTGCCGTGCCGGAAGTGCGCGCGGAGCTCCTCGACGTAGCGGCCGGCGTTCTCGGCGGCGCGGTAGGCGTCGACGCCGACCAGGTCGAATGGGGTCCAGTCGATGTCCTCCCAGGGCCCGGCGGCGTACGTGATCCGGCCGCCGAACCGCTTGCGGGCCGCCGCCACCGTCTCGGCGAAGAAGGCGTTCACCCGGGCGGGGACCTCGCGCATCGTCGCGTACACGGCGGGGTCGCCGGAGACGAGCGCGTCGATCCGGGCGTACACGTCGTCGCCGGGGATGAAGCCGGCCGCGAAGAGGCTGACCTCGCAGCCGGTGACGAGGACGGCCTCGGTGCCGCCGCGCCGGATGTCCTCGGCCCGTTCGGCGCAGTCGGTGAAGAGCGGCAGCATCTGCTCCGCCGTCAGTTCGCAGGGGAATGGGGCGAACCAGACCTCCAGCCCGGCGGCGGCGGCGTGCTCGGCGGCGACGGTCAGCCGTTCGGGGTCGCCCCCGGAGATCCGCACGGCGGTGCAGTGCAGGTCGTCGGCGATGATCCGCATCTCCCGCCGTACGACGTCGGAGTCGAAGGTCTTCCGGCTGTTCTCCCCGCCGGGGTGGAAACCGGTGTCGTAGTTGATGCCCTTGGCGCGCATGGTCGTCTTCCCTTCGGGGTCAGGACTCGGTCTCGGCGGCGACGAGCTTCTCCATCGGTCCGCTGGCGGTTCCGCCGACGACGATGCCGACGGCGATCGCGCCGAGCAGGATGACGGTCGACAACCAGGCCATCGTGTCGATGGGCAGGGTGAACGCGCCGACCAGGCGGGCGGCGCACTCGCCGAGGAGGGCCAGGCCCCAGATGACGGTGAACCGCCGTTCGAGGCGGTGGAACGCCGCGGACCCGGCGGACAGCCGGTCCCACGCGGCGATCCTCGCGGGGTCGCCCTTGGTCATGAAGGGCTTGAGGCCGGCCGACATCAGCGGGCGGCCGCGGAAGGCGGAGATCAGGATGCCGAGGCCGATCACACTGCTCACGCCAGAGTCCTTGGCCAGCATCAGCCGGGCGTCGCCGGTCACGAAGCTGAGCACGATCCCGACGACGTTGACCGCCAGCATCAGGCCTGCCAGGCCGTTGAACACGCGGTGGCGGACCGCGTCGACGACCGTGTGCACCGCCGGGACCACGCCGCTGAGCGCCAGCGAGGTGACCACGTCCACGCCCAGACCCTTGTGCAGCAGGTAGTACCCGCCCGTGGGGATGGCGACGTCGACCACCAGCGGCGTGAGGTTGCGGGCCAGTTGCCGACCCGTGGACCGGTCCGCCGCCTGCGAGCGGTCCGCCGGCGCGGTGCCCGTCCCCTTCGCGGCGGGCCGGTCGGCCGTGACGATCTGTGCCATCTTCGTTCCTTCGCTCGGCTTCGTTGTTGCCACAAGCTTCGCGGGAACGGGGATGCGTCCGGCAGATCCATCGATCCACGGTGGACCGGTACGAATGTCACGGCTCCGGAGGATCGGAACGACCGGTCGCGGTCAGCAGGCGTCGAGCATCGACAGCAGCGCCGTACGGTCCGCACGGGTCACGGACAGCCGGTAGGTGTGCGCCACCCCGATGAACTTCTCGGCGTAGGTGCACTGGAACGACTTCTGGGGCTTCCACTCCGCCGGCCCCTTGTCGCTCTTCTGCATGTTCGGGCGGCCCCAGACGGCGAGCAGGTTGCCGGGGTCGTTGGCCAGTTGCGCGCGCTTGTCCGTGGCCCACTCGTGGGCGCCCATCCGCCACGCCAGGGCGAGCGGGAAGATGTGGTCGATCTGCACCTCGGAGGCGTGCGCCTTGGTGAAGTCGATGTCCTTGCCGGCGTACGGGTCCTGCAGCTCACCGGAGATGACGACGCACTTGTCGCGCTTCTTCACGTGGGTCAGGTCGCGGGCGAGGATGTCGTTCCGCGTGTCACAGCCGTTGTGGTCTTCGTCCTTCCAGGCGGGTCCGTACTTGTCCCGGCTGTATCCCGTCATCGGATCCGGTACCGCGACCTTGACCTGGCTCAGCTCTTTCCGGGCGGTCGCCTCGTCGCCCTTCGTCGCGTGGGGTGCCGAGCCTCCTCCGCCGGTCGGTTGGACCCCATTGGCCGAGCATCCGGCGGCGAGCACCGCCGGGATCACGAGCGACATCGTCCGTACGCGCCACGACAGCATGATCCTCACCTCATTTTTGCTGGCTTTTTGCCCAGGTTTGACGGATGAATGCTGCCATATCTGACGATCACGAAATCTGGCGATTTGGCCTGCGGGGACGGGCGACGGCGCGGAAGTCCGCGGGCTCCAGTGACCCCATCCGGCGGCACCGGGAATCGGTAGCCTTGCTAACCATGTACGACGCGATGATGGCCGAAACGATCCCGCTGACCGGCCACAGCGACGACCCGATCGAGGCGTACCTCGCCCGGCCCCTCGGACCGGGCCCGTACGGAGGCGTGGTGGTGATCCACCACATGCCCGGCTACGACGAGCCGAGCAAAGAGATCGTGCGCAAGCTCGCCGCGCACGGCTACACGGCGATCATGCCGAACCTGCACTACCGGGACGCGCCCGGCGCCTCCCCGGACGACGCGGCGGCCGCCTCCCGCGCGGCGGGCGGCGTGCCGGACGAGCGGCTCGTCGGCGACGTCGACGCCGCCGTCCGCTACCTCAGGAGCCTGGCCTCCTCGAACGGCAAGGTCGGCACGATCGGGTACTGCTCCGGTGGGCGCCAGTCGTTCCTGGCCGCCTGCTCACTCGAGCTCGACGCGGCGGTGGACTGCTACGGCGCCTTCGTCGTCGGCGAGGTGCCCGAGAAATTCCCGATGGCGGTGCGGCCCATCGTCGACCGCACCCCGGACCTTTCCTGCCCGCTGCTCGGCCTGTTCGGCGCCGAGGACCAGTACCCCTCCCCCGACCAGGTCAAGGAGCTGGAGGAGGCGCTGAAGAAGCACGGCAAGACGTACGACTTCCACGTGTACGAGGGCGCCGGCCACGCGTTCTTCGCCGTCGACCGGCCGAACTACCGGCCGCAGGCCGCGAACGACGGCTGGCAGCGCGTCTTCGGCTGGTTCGACCGCTACCTGGGGGCCTGAGATGTGCACCTACGTCACTGAGCTGGTCGCGATGGCGGGCAGCGGCAAGGGGCCCGACGGCTGGTTCCCGCTGACGCAGGCCGCCGTGTACGTCGACCACCCGTTCCACGCGCCCTTCGAGCACACCGTCAACATCGACTTCACCGCGCCGGAGCTCGGCCCGGGAGCGCGGATCGCGGTGGAGCTCACCGAGGAGTCGGCGCTGGCGCTCATCGACGCGATCAAGGCGGCCCTCGCCGCCGCGCCTCCCGGCATCGCCGCCGCCGGCTGAGCATCACCCGCCGGCTGAGCACCGCCCGATGGGCGGACGCGCCGACCGCGCGTCCGCCATCGGACTACCGGGCATCATCCGGAAGGCACGCGCAGTCATCCCAAAGGGGGGCGAAGCGTAGTGCCGAAGAGTGACGACGGGCGCACCGTCGCTCCACTAGGTTCGGATCATGTCCATCATCGCCACGCGGGGGCTGTCCATGCGGTTCCCCGGCGTGCTCGCGTTGGATCAGCTGACGGTCGACGTCGAACCCGGTGTCGTCGGGCTCGTCGGAGCCAACGGCGCGGGCAAGTCGACGCTCATCAAGATCCTGCTCGGCCTCCTCGAACCCACGAGCGGGCAGGCCCAGGTGCTCGGCCTCGACACGGCTCGCGAGTCCATGAAGATCCGTGAGCTGGTCGGCTACATGCCCGAGCACGACTGCCTGCCGCCGGACGTGTCGGCCACCGAGTTCATCGTGCACGTCGCCCGGATCTCCGGCCTGCCGGCCACCGCCGCCCGCGAGCGCGCCGCCGACACCCTGCGCCACGTCGGCCTGTACGAGGAGCGGTACCGCCCGATCGGCGGCTACTCGACCGGTATGCGGCAGCGCGTCAAGCTCGCCCAGGCCCTCGTCCACGACCCGAAGCTCGTCTTCCTCGACGAGCCCACCAACGGGCTCGACCCCGCCGGTCGCGACGAGATGCTCGCCCTGGTCCGGCGGATCGGCGGCCAGTTCGGCATCAGCGTCCTCGTCACCTCCCACCTGCTCGGCGAGCTCGAACGCGTCGCCGACCACCTGGTGATCATCGACGGCGGGCGGCTCCTGCGGTCGCAGGCGGTCTCGGCGTTCACCCAGGCCAGCGGCGTGCTGGCGGTCGAGGTCGAGGAGGAGATGGACCGCCTCGGCGAGCACCTGGCACGGACCGGGCTGCACGTCCGCCCGGACGGCCGCCTGCTGCTCGTCGACATCGCCGGCGAGACCACCTACGACGTCGTACGCGACTCGGTCGCCGACCTCGGCCTGGCGCTCGTCCGCATGGAGAACCGCCGCCACCGCATCGAAGAGGTGTTCTCGACGTGACGAGCGTCATCCACGACATCGGATACCGGCACTACGACGGCAAGCGTCTCGGCCGGGCGTACGCCGTCCGGTCCCTGTTCGTCCACAACCTGCGCGCGGCGTACGGCCTGGGCCGGCCGGTCAAGGCCAAGATCATGCCGTTCCTGCTGTTCGCCATCATGCTGCTGCCGGCGGCGATCAGCGTGGCGATCACGGCGATCGCCGCCCAGCTCGCGGGCGGGCGGAGCATCGACCTCATCCGCTACTCCGCCTACGCCACCTACCTGCAGCCGCTGATCGCCATCTTCCTGGCAGCGCAGGCACCCGTGATCGCCTCCCGCGACCTGCGGTTCCACGTGACGCCGCTGTACTTCTCCCGGCCGCTGAGCCGCCTCGACTACGTGCTGGCCAAGTACGGCGCGTTCGCGACCGCGCTGGTCATCCTGCTGGCGACGCCGGTGACGATCCTGTTCATCGGCGCGCTCGTCACGAAGCAGCCGCACCTCGGCACGCACACCGCGCACTGGCTCGCCGCCCTCGTCGGGTGCCTGCTCTACGCCCTGGTGCTCGCCGGCCTCGGCCTGGTCGTGGCCGCGTTCACGCCCCGCCGTGGGTTCGGCGTCACCGCGGTCATGGCGGTCTACCTGCTCAGCACCACGGCGGTCGCCGCCATCCAGGGCATCGCCGAGAACCAGACGCAGTTCGGGGTCGCCCAGTGGGCGGGCATGTTCGCCCCGTTCAACCTCATCGACGGCGTGCAGGTCTGGGCGCTGCGCGCGAAGCAGGCCGCGCCCGAACCACCGCCCCCGGGCCTCGGTGGACCGGTGTTCACCCTCGTGTGCGCCGCCCTCATCGTCGGTTCCGCCGCGATCCTGTACCTGCGCTTCCGGAAGGCGGGCGCCAAGTGAGCCGGCTCGAGATCCAGGACGTCTCCCGGTGGTACGGCAACGTCGTCGCCGTCAACGGCGTCAGCATGACGATCGGCCCCGGCGTCACCGGCCTGCTCGGGCCGAACGGCGCCGGCAAGTCCACCCTGATCCACATGATGGGCGGCTTCCTCGCCCCCTCCAGCGGACAGGTGACCATCGACGGGCAGCGCATCTGGAAGAACCCGTCGGTGTACCGGCAGATCGGGCTGGTGCCCGAGCGGGAGACCGCGTACGACTTCCTCACCGGCCGCCAGTTCGTCCGCGCGATGGCCAAGCTGCACCGCCTGCCGAACCCCGAGGCCGCCGCCGAACGCGCCCTCGCCATGGTGGAGATGGTCGACCCGGCCGACCGGATCATCGGCAACTACTCCAAGGGCATGAAGCAGCGGGTCAAGATGGCCTCCGCGCTGGTCCACGACCCACCGGTGCTGCTGCTCGACGAGCCGTTCAACGGGATGGACCCGCGCCAGCGGCTGCACTTGATGGACCTGATCCGGAAGATGGCCGCCGAGGGCCGTACGGTGCTGTTCAGCTCGCACATCCTCGAGGAGGTCGAGCGGCTCGCGCACCACATCGAGGTCGTGGTCGCCGGGCGGCACGCCGCCTCCGGCGACTTCCGCGCCATCCGTCGGCTGATGACCGACCGGCCGCACATGTTCGTGGTCCGGTCCAGCGATGACCGGCGCCTGGCGGCCGCGCTCATCGCCGACCCGTCGACGCGCGGAGTCGAACTGACCTCCGGCGGCCTGGAGGTGGAGGCCGTCGACTTCCAGCGGTTCTCCCTCGTGCTGCCGCAGGTGGCCCGGCAGGCGGACATCCGGCTGTGGGAGGTCGCCCCCGCCGACGAGTCCCTCGAGAGCGTCTTCTCCTACCTGGTGGCGTCATGAACACTGTCATCGCTTCCATCACGTTCCGCGCCATGCTGAGCAGGCGGCGGATCCTGCTGCTGTTCCTCCTGCCCGCCCTGCTGCTCGCGCTCAGCATCGGCCTGCGGGTCAGCGGGCACGCCGACCTGGACAACGCCACGATGCTGCTCACGCAGTTCGGGCTCGGGGCGCTGCTGCCGCTGCTCGCGCTGCTCGCGGGCACCGGCGTGATCGGCCCGGAGATCGACGACGGCCAGATCATGTACATCATGACCAAGCCGATCGCGCGTCCGGTGATCTCCACGACGAAGTACGTGGTCGCGGTCGTCCTCGTGGTCGCCTTCGGCGTCGTGCCGATGTTCGTCGCGGGTGTCATCATGACCGGGCTGACCGCGGGCCTGGCGACCGGGTTCGCGATCGGCGCGCTGGTCGCCGGCGTCGCCTACTGCGCGCTCTTCCTCGCCATCGCGGTGCTCAGCCGGTTCGCGGTGACGATCGGCCTGATCTACGCCCTGGTCTGGGAGAACCTCATCGCCCGGTACGCCTCGGGCGCCAAGACCCTGTCGATCCGCCAGTGGGGCATCAGCGTCGCCGACATGGTGACCAACGCGACCGCGGTCAAGGCGGACGTCGGCTCGGCCACCGCGGTGCCGCTGCTGATCGCCGTCACCGTCCTCGGCGTCGCCTACGCCGGCTGGAAGCTCCGCACCCTCTCCATCACCGGCACGGATTAGCGGGCCGGTGCCCGTCCGCCGGCGATCTCGTGCGAATCGCCGGGAACGTTCCGGCGAATGGGCTCCTCCCTATGGATGAGAGCCGGCTCATCGGGTCGGCGGCCGTAGGGAGGAGAGCGCGGATGCGAGAGATGCCGCAGGTCGAGGGAGTGACGCACCGGTTCGTCGAGGCGAACGGAGTGCGCTTCCACGTGGCCGAGGCGGGCCCCGCGGATGGAACGCCGGTCCTGTTCCTCCACGGGTTCCCGCAGCACTGGTACGCGTGGCGGCACGTGGTGGCGCTGCTCCCCGGCCACCATCGGCTGGTCATGCCCGACTTCCGGGGATTCGGGTGGTCCGAGGCGCCCGAGCGGGGCTATGACACCGACACCCGGGTGGACGACGTGCTCGCGCTCATGACCGCGCTGGGTCTGGACCGGCCGCTCCTGGTCGGCCATGAGTGGGGGGCGTGGGTCGGCTTCATGGCCTGTCTCCGAGCGCCGGAACGCTTCGACCGGTTCCTGGCGCTCGGCATGATCCATCCATGGCCGGAGCACCGGCGCCTCATCCGGCACGCGTGGCGGATGTGGTACACGATCCTGTGGGAGTACCCGATGCTCGGCGGCGCGGTGCTGCGGCACTGGCCCGCGTTCACCAGGTACATCCTCCGCAAGGGGGTGACCGACGCCGGTGTGTGGGAACGTGCCGAGCTCGACGAGTTCACCGAATCCGTACGGCCGCGCGAGCGGGCGCACGCCGGCCACGCGCTGCACTGGCAGTACGTCCTGCGGGACATCCCCCGGCTCGTTCGCGGCTCCTACCGGACACTCCGGCTGACCGTGCCGACGACGCTCCTGTTCGGCGCGAGCGACTTCGCGATGTCCCCCGACGCGCTGGCGGGCGGTGAGCGGCACGCCACCGACCTCGAGGTCCGCGTCGTCCCCGGCGGCCACTACCTCGCGGATGAGCGGCCCGACCTCGTCGCCGGAATGATCGGCCTGCTGTCCACCGCGTCGGCCGGAGTGGAGGAACCGATCGGGTGAACGGCGACTCGGAGCGTGCCGCCGCGCTGGTCCGGGCGGCACAGCGGGGCGACGGCATGGCGATGCACGATCTGCTCGACCTCCTGGCCCCGTACGTCGGCCGGATCTGCGGCCCGATCGCGTTGGACGACGGCCCGGACGCCGCGCAGGAGGCGCTCATCGCGATCTTCCGCGGCCTCCGGGGCCTGCGCGATCCCGGCGCGGTCTTCGGCTGGGCCCGGTCCATCGCGATCCGGGAGGCGGTACGGATGGCGCGCCGCGCGCAGGGCACCCGGCCCGCCGAGCTGGACGACGTACCGCAGCCGGGCGACCCGCAGTTGGCCGCGGACGTCCATGACGTCCTGCGCCGGCTGTCACCGGAGCACCGTGCGGTCCTCATGCTCCGAGACCTGGAGGGTCACGGGGAACGGGCTGTCGGCGAACTGCTGGAGATATCGACGGGGACGGTGAAGTCACGGCTGCACAGGGCGCGGCTCAGCTTCCGGAAGGCATGGCGATGACCGACACGAACTGGCCCGAGGCCGACCTCGATCCCGTACGCCGCCTGCGGATCATGGCGGCGACCGTCCCCGGCGCGGTGTACGCCGAGGACGTGCTGGCCGTGCCCTTCGACGAGGTGTGGGCGGTCGCCGCCGACCTTGAGAACGAGTTCCCGCACCTGCTCACCGACGTCCGCGCCATGCGGGTCACCCGGGCGGACGGGGACCGGCTCGAGGCGCGGGCGCGGGGACGGTTCGGGCAGCGAGCGCGGTTCGACGTCGTGCTCAGGCCGGGATGGTGCTGGATGCAGAGCCGCTTCCTGGTGGGCGGAATGGCGGCGGTGGCCGAGGCGGATCGGACGAGGTTCGCGTTCATGGGTGCACTGCGCGTGCCCGGTGCCCGGCTCGTCCATCCGTTGTCACACGCCCTCGGCGGTTCCCCGGGCTCGGGGGTCGTACGGCGCATGGCCGAGCGGGCGTCCACCCGCGCGGCTCGGGCCTCCTGACCCGTACGAGGTCCTATTCGAGGACGAAGGTGACCAGCATGTTGACCTTGTAGCCGCTGATGTCCCCGTTCTCGGAGAGCTGGACCTCCATCTCCTTGATCCAGGCGGACTTGAGCTTGCGCAGGGTCTCCCCGGCCCGGCTGATGCCGACCTTCACGGCGTCCTCGAAACTCGACTCCGAGATCGCGCTGATCTCGGTGACACGCGCCACTGATGTCATGGGTGCTCGACCTTCGTCTCGTGGTGACCGCCGCTCGGCGGCACGGCCGTCATGATCGACGTACCCGTGCCGTCACGAGCGGTATCGGTCACCCACGTAAAGTGATGACGATGGTCGGAGGACGAGCGATCCGCGATCAGAGGGCGGCGCGGACGGCCTCGGCGAGGCGCTCGGCGACGACGCGGGCCTGGTCCTCGGCCTGCGCCTCGACCATGACGCGCACCATGGGCTCGGTGCCGCTCGGGCGGATGAGCACCCGGCCGCCGTCTCCCAGCTCGGCCTCGGCGGCCTGGACGGCGGCGGCCAGTTCGGGAGAGGTCTTGGCCTTGGACTTGTCCACGCCCTTGACGTTGATCAGCACCTGCGGGAGCCGGGTCATGACCTTCGCCAGCTCGTCGAGGGGGCGACGGCGGTGGGCGATGGTGGACAGCAGGTGCAGCCCGGTGAGCACGCCGTCTCCGGTGGTGGCGTGGTCGAGCATGATGACGTGGCCGGACTGCTCGCCGCCGAAGGCGTACCCGCCGGCCTTCATCGCCTCCAGGACGTAGCGGTCGCCGACCGCCGTCTCGACGACGTTGAGGCCCTGGTCCCGCATGGCGAGCTTGAAACCAAGGTTGGACATGACGGTGGCGACGACCGTGTCGCCGGGCAGCTTCCCGGTGTCGCGCAACTCCAGGGCCAGGATCGCCATGATCTGGTCGCCGTCGATGGCCTCGCCGGAGGCGGTCACCGCGAGGCAGCGGTCGGCGTCGCCGTCGTGCGCGATGCCGGCGTCCGCGGCGTTCTCCACCACGGCGCGCTGCAGGCGCTCCAGGTGCGTCGAGCCGTACCCGTCGTTGATGTTGAGGCCGTCGGGCGAGGCGCCGATCGCGATCACGGTCGCGCCGGCGCGGCGCAGGGCCTCCGGGGAGACGCCCGAGGCGGCGCCGTGCGCGCAGTCGACGACGACCTTCACGCCGTCCAGCGAGCCGGGCAGCGTCGACAGCAGGTGCGCGATGTAGCTCTCGACCTCGCCGTGCGCGTCGCGGACCCGCCCGACGCCGGGCCCGGTCGGGCCGGCCCAGTCCTGGCCGAGGTGGGCCTCGACCTGGTCCTCGATCTCGTCGGCGAGCTTGTGGCCGCCCCGGCCGAAGAACTTGATGCCGTTGTCGGGGGCGGGGTTGTGCGACGCGGAGAGCATGACGCCCAGGTCCGCGCCGAGCGACTGGGTGAGGTACGCCACGGCGGGCGTCGGCAGCACGCCGAGCCGGAGGACGTCGACCCCGGCCGAGGCGAGCCCGGCCACGACCGCGGCCTCCAGGAACTCACCGGACGCGCGCGGGTCCCGGCCGACCACCGCGACGGGGCGGTGCCCCTCGAACGCGCCGACCTCGCCGAGGACGCGGGCCGCCGCGACCGACAGGTCGAGCGCCAGGGAAGCCGTCAGGTCGCGATTCGCGACTCCACGTACGCCGTCGGTCCCGAACAGACGCGCCACCACAACACCCCACCATCGAACGCACGGACCGGTCGCGTCCGGATACGCCCGCCCAGGCGCGACCGCGGGAAAAAGCGATCAGCGGTCCCGCCGGATGGCGGGACCGCCGAGGTCCTGTCCACGAGCCGCAGCCACCACCAGGGCGGAGCCGGGCCGGCGGACAGGCGCGATCAACGCTTGCTGTACTGCGGAGCCTTACGGGCCTTCTTGAGACCGTACTTCTTCCGCTCCTTGGCCCGCGCGTCACGGGTGAGGAAGCCGGCCTTCTTCAGCGGCGGGCGGTTGTCGGGGTCGACCAGCTGCAGGGCGCGCGCGATACCGAGGCGCAGCGCACCGGCCTGGCCGGTCACGCCGCCGCCGCTCACGCGGGCGATGACGTCGAACTGGTCCTCGAGGCCCAGGGTCACGAACGGCTCGTTCACGACCTGCTGGTGGACCTTGTTGGGGAAGTACGTGTCCAGGGAGCGACCGTTGATCGTCCACTTCCCGGAACCCGGGACGATGCGGACGCGCGCGATGGCCTCCTTGCGACGGCCGGTGCCGGCGGCCGGGCCGGTCAGCACCGGGCGCGGAGCTTCGTCGGCGACGGCCTCCGGGGACTCGGTGGTGTAGTCCCCCACGTACTCTTCGAACTCGGCACCCTCAACGGGCGTCTCGACACCGGTGGGCTCGGCCACGGTACTCCTCTGGATCTCTTTCGATGCCGCGCGTTACTGCGCGATCTGCTTGATGTCGTAGGGCACCGGCTGCTGGGCCTGGTGCGGGTGGTCGGGGCCGGCGTAGACCTTCACCTTGCTGAACATCTTGCGGCCCAGCGTGTTCTTCGGAAGCATGCCCTTGATCGCCTTTTCCACGGCGCGCTCGGGGTTCTTCTTCATCAGGTCCGAGTAGGCGATGGACCGCAGACCACCCGGGTAACCGGAGTGGCGGTAGGCCTTCTTCTGCTCGAGCTTCTTGCCCGACAGCGCCACCTTGTCGGCGTTGACGATGATGACGAAGTCACCCGTGTCGAGATGCGGGGCGTAGATCGGCTTGTGCTTACCCCGAAGCAGCGTTGCGACCTGGCTGGCCAGCCGACCCAGCACGACATCGGTCGCGTCGATGACGTGCCACTGACGCTGGACGTCAGCAGGCTTAGGGGTGTAGGTGCGCACGGTCGTAAGCCTTCGTTTCGTGTCTGACAGAGACTGGGTCCGCCGGACGGCCTAGTAGCCGCCGCAGGCCCGGTGGGTCGAGCGACCCGATCACGGGCACGCTGACGCACACAACGAACTAGCAGACTACCGGCCCGCACGCCAGCGGGCAAAGCGAGCGTCGCGGACCGTCTTCCGTCGTCACGAGGCGACGATCGTACGGCTGTCCTCTTGGACACCCTATACCGGGAAGTATCGGAGAACGCCGGACTTGACCGGCTTCGTAGGCCTATAGTGCTGGTCCTCCGCTGCCCCCCGGGAGGATCCCCTGTCCGCGAAGCGCGTCAAACGCCGCGTCCAGGCATTCGTGCTGCTGGCGATCGCGGTCTTCGTCTCCGGCGGCATCGCCGCCCGGTCGCTCTGGAGTGCCGCGCAGCAGCACTCCCCTTCGCCGGCCACCACGCCGGCGCGTGACGTCGCCGTCTTCCCCAGTCCCGAGGGATCGGCCGTCCGCCCCTCCGTCGACCCGAGCCCGTCGGCCCGCCCGTCGAAGGCGTCCCACCGGTCCAAGAGCCCGACGCCGAAGCGGAAGACGCCCAAGAGCAGCGCCACCCCCAGCGCCACCCGGTCCACGGCCACCGCCACGCCGTCGAAGAGCACGAGCAAGGCGGCGGCGGCGGAGAGCGCCGTGGTGCGTCTCACGAACGAGCAGCGAGCCGCCCACGGCTGCACGGCCCTGCGCGTCGACACCCGGCTGCGGACCGCCGCCCGGGCGCACTCGGCGGACATGCGTGACCGGAATTACTTCGACCACAATTCGCCGGACGGACGGACCCCCTGGGACCGCATCAAGGCGGCCGGCTACGCGGACCCCGGCGCGGAGAACATAGCCAAGGGCTACGCGACCCCGGAGGCCGTCGTACAAGGCTGGATGAACAGTCCCGGCCATCGGGCGAACATTCTGAACTGCAGCTTGAAAGCCATCGGAGTCGGCGTCGCTTATGGGTCGGGCGGCCCGTGGTGGACACAGGACTTCGGCTTTAAGTAACCGCCTGAACACGCAAATGAGCAGGTAGGGTCGCGGTCATGGCTTTTCCGGGTGATAAACAGCAACCCGGCGGCTGGGTACCTCCGCAGCCGCCGCAGTCGCCGTACGGCCCGGCCGAGGATGAGGCCTCCCGCGGCGGTTCGCTCTTCGAACGCCCGTACGGCTCCGGCACGTCCCAGAACGAGGACGCCGCCGGTTCGTACGGCGGCCCGAACTCCTACGGGGGTTCCTCGTACGGCACCGAGCAGCCGGGCGGCTACGGGCAGGAGACACGGTCCTTCGGCCAGGACGCCGGCGGCTACGACGCCGGACCGGGCGGTCCCGCGGAGGGCCCGTACGGCGGCACGGGCGGGTTCGACGCTCCAGGCGGCTACAACGCCCCGGGCGGACCCGGTGGGCCGGGCCGGTACGGCGAGATGCCAGGCGCCTACGGCCAGGACCCCGCCGCGGACGTACCCGGCGACGAGCGGCCGGGCGGCAGGAAGAAGCTCCTGATCATCGGGGCCGCGGTCGCCGCGGGCGTCGTCGTCATCGGCGGCGGAGCGGCGTTCGCGCTGTCCTCGGGCGGCGGCCCCGAGCCGAAGCCGACGGCGGCGTCCAAGCCCGCCGCCGCGCCCCCGAAGACCCCGACCGCGACCCCCACCCCCACGCCGACCGAGACCGGGAAGGGCGAGCGTCTCGCCGCCCGGGCCACGGACCCGAAGCCGCTCACCCTCGCCGAAGTCTTCAAGAACAAGAAGTTCAAGGCCGGCGGCCGCACCTACGTGCTGACCACGCGACGCTCGGACCCCAAGTGCGCGAGCGCCGTGCACGGCACCACGTTCCGCAAGGCCCTCGTGAAGGCCGGGTGCACCCAGGTGCTGCGCGCGACGTACAGCAACGGCAAGTTCATCGGCACCATCGGCGTGGTCAACCTCAAGACGGCGACCACGGCCAAGTACGCGCAGAAGGCGTCCCGCCCGAAGGACGCGTACGTCCTGCCGCTGCCGGGCGCCGGGAGCACCAGCAAGATCGGTAAGGGGCTGTCGCTCACGACCTCCGACCCCGACGGCCACTACCTCATCATGAGCTGGGTGCAGTACCCGACCGGCAAGAAAATCACACAGAGTGACTACGCGAGTGTGACCGCATTCGTGCAGAATGCGACAGTCGGTAGCAATCTGCGACCAGCTCTGAACTACCGGTCAATGGTTGGCAAACCCGCATAAAGGACACCGCTCGCTAATACTCTAGTGACCCACGTCTGGCCGTGACGAGACTTTTGTACCGTCCGTAACGGAAGGGTCGGAGCCTCCACCGACGCCGGCGTCGCCCGGCCGTCGTACACCGGCTGATCCCCTCGTCACCCCCCAGCCCGCCGATGTGCCGCCGGGCGACCCGGCCCGTTCCGGACCGCCCCCGACGCCTGACGCCGAGGAGAGCATGACCCCGCCACTCCCGCGTCCCGGATCTCCCGCGCCCGACGCGGAGAACCGGGAGACGGCCCCGCCGCAGCGACCGACGGCCGCGACGCCCTCGGACCTCCGTTCCGACCCGCCGACCGGCCCCCGCTCGGCGGGTACGTCTTCACCCCGCCCGACGGACGCCCCGGAGCACCGCTACAGCGCTCCGCCCCCGGCGGCCGGTCCCGTACCGGACGCCCCGCCTCCCTCGGCACCGGCGTACGGCCCGGCCACGGACGTTCCCGGCGCCCCGTACGGGACCGATGGCGGCCCGGCGTCACCCGATCCGAACGCGAACGCGACGGTGTGGTTGGGGACGACGGATCGTCCGGCCGAGCCCTCCGCCGGAGCCGCAGGGCCCCCAGGACCCGCCTCGGCGGCCTCATCGGGCCTGGTCGACGACTCGGCCCCGGGAGCCGCCGAGAGGACCGTGACGGACGTCCTGGAGCCGGAGACGGGTGCCGCCCTGACCGTGGCACGACGCGCGGGCGAGCCGCCGCTCTCCGCGGCGGAGAGCACCATGCCCCCGCTCACCCCCGACGCCATCCTCCCGCCGGGCACGATCCCCGAGGCGCCCACGGAGCCGGAACCGGAGCCGGAGATGGACGCCACCCGGCCCACTCCCCAGATCGGCTCGGGCGAACCCGGCCCTCCCTCCGACGGGCCCGGCGGTCCGCGCGGCCCCGGCGGACGCTGGCGTGGCGCCGCGGGCGCGGCCGGAGCACGTGGCGCGCTGCTCATCGGCGCCGGCGCGCTCGCCGCGCTCGTGCTCGGCGGCGGTGGCGTCATCGCCTACACCACGGTGTCCGACGACGCGCCGAAGGAGCACGCGGCGTCCGCTCCGCCGACCCATGCCCAGCAGCCGCCCACGCCCAGCCCGGCCGCTCCGACGCCCACCCACACGTCGGCCAAGCCGAAGCCCAAGCCCAAACCCAAGCCGACGCCCATCGACATCAGGGACGAGAAGAAGGACCCCAAGCCGCTCAGCGTCACCGAGGTCTTCCCCGATCAGCAGCTCAAGATCGCCGGGCACACGTTCGTCCTGATGAAGACCGTCCCGAACGACCACTGCAACCTGACCGCCAACGGGCCCTTCAGCGTGGAGCTGACCCGTCAGCACTGCCGCCGCGTCGTACGGGCGACCTTCGTCTCCGACGACAAGAAGCTGGCGGTGACGACCGGGATCGCGGCGATGCCCACCGACGCCGCCGCGGCCGCCGCGATGAAGGCCCAGGACGCCGAGCACTACAAGTGGTTCCGCGGGATGAAGGCCACCGACGCTCCCAAGATCGACCAGGGCGGCGGCTACGCGGCGAGCATTCAGCGCGGCCGGTACATCATCTACTCGTACGCGATGTTCACCGACGCCCACAAGCCGAAGCCGGACGACACGACGCTCAAGGACGTCGCGTTCGGCTTCCGCACGGACACCGGCAAGGCCATCGAGGTCCGCGCGAAGAGCTGACCGGCAGGCGACGCGCGTCCCGTCCCACGCCGGGCCTGGACGCGCGTCGTCGTCTTCTTCCCATCGACGCCCGCCCTCACCCACGCCGCGCCGAGCCCGGATGCATGTCGTCGTGTTCCTGGCGACGTCCGCGTTCCCCCACGCCGGGCTCGGGGCGCGCGGCGCGTTGCTCCGGGCCGGGTCAGCCGGCCTGGCGCTCCTCCGGGGCGGTCGCGCCGAGGACCCGGACCCGGCGGGTCTCCTGGGCCCGGCTGGCCAGCAGCCCGGCCTCCGGGTACGTGACCTCCTCCAGCGTCAGGCCGTGCGGCGGGAGGACCTGCACCGCCGAGTCGCGGACGCGGGCGGAGAGGACCTCGGCCGGCCACTCGACCGGACGGCGGCGGTCGCCGACCGACAGCAGCGCGCCCACGATGGCGCGCACCATGGAGTGGCAGAAGGCGTCGGCCACGATGGTGGCGACGGCGACGTCGGCCGACTCGCGCTCCCAGTCGTACCGCAGCAGCCTCCGGATCGTCGTCGCGCCCTCGCGCCTGCGGCAGTACGCGGCGAAGTCGTTCTCGCCGAGCAGCAGCGCGGTGGCGGCGTTCATCCGGTCCAGATCGAGGGGCCGAGGGTGCCACAGCACCTCGTGGCGGCGCAGCGGGTCGACGCCCACCGGGTTGTCGCAGACGCGGTAGGCGTAGCGGCGTGACAGGGCGGAGAACCGCGCGTCGAAGCCGTCGGGCGCCTGTTCGATCCGCCAGATCCGCACGTCCGGTGGCAGCACGCCGGCCATCCGGCGCGGCAGTGTGCCGCCCACCTGGGAGTAGGCCGCCACGGGGAGGACGACGTGCGCGACCTGGCCGCGCGCGTGCACCCCGGCGTCCGTACGACCCGCGACCGTGAGGACCGGCGGCGGGTCCAGCCGCAAAACCCGGCCCAGGGCGTCCTCGATGACACCCTGGACGGTTCGCCGCCCCGGCTGCCGCGCCCAGCCGGCGAACTCCGCGCCGTCGTAGGCGAGGTCGAGCCGGAGTCGTACCAGAGCGGTCATCGGGCTCGCGGCGCGTCGGTCTCGGCCTTCGGGCCGAACGCGGAACGCCGCCTCCCCCCTTCTGTTACCGTGAGCGCGTCGGTGACGGCGCGGCGGAGTCGCGTCCGGGCGCACCCCGCGGGCGCGCCGAGCCCCTCAGCCGTCGAACGGGGCCGCAGACGGCGAACCACCGGCTTCTCCTTCATAGACGGATGGACGTCCCTTGAGGGGTGAACGTCAACGAACGGATCGACGGCTCCCGCCTGCCGGCGGCCGAGCAGATCCGGCACCGGCGGCCGAGCGCGTCGAACACAAGTCTTTCAAACAACGAGCCCGCCGTCCCGTAGGGGCGCGGCGGGCTGCGTCGTAAACGTTGCGCTACTTCTTCTCGTCGGCCTCGGTGTCGTCCGCCGTGGCCTCCGCGGCCGGGGCCTCGGCCGCCGGCTCCTCGGTCGCCGCTGCCGGGGTCTCCTCGGTCTCCTCGGCGGCGGGCGCCGGGGCCTCCGCGGCCGGAGCGGTCGTACGGGTCGTCACCGCGGACGGCGCGGCCTCCTCGACCAGCTCGATCAGCGCCATGGGGGCGTTGTCGCCCTTGCGCGGGCCGAGCTTGGTGATCCGGGTGTAGCCGCCCGGACGGTTCTCGAACCGCGGACCGATCTCGGTGAAGAGCGTGTGGACGACGCCCTTGTCCCGCACGACGGTGAGGACCTGGCGCCGCGCGGCGAGGTCACCGCGCTTGGCCTTGGTGATCAGCTTCTCCGCCAGCGGACGCAGCCGCCGGGCCTTGGCCTCGGTCGTCGTGATGCGGCCGTGCTCGAACAGCGCCGTGGCGAGGTTCGCCAGGATGATGCGCTGGTGCGACGGGCTGCCGCCGAGACGAGGGCCCTTGGTGGGCGTGGGCATGAACTTCTCCTTGTTTCAACCCGCACCGGCCGTACGAGGTACCGGTGTCGGTCCGGCGAGGCCGTCGGCCCCGCCGAGTGTCGGTGACGACGGGCGGCCCCTGGGGGCCGCCCGGTCAACTGATCAGTACTGCTCGGTCTCGGCGTAGCTCTGGTCCTCGTCGCCGTAGGCGTCCGCCGCCGCCGTCGGGTCGAACCCGGGCGGGGAGTCCTTCAGCGTGAGGCCCATGTCGTTGAGCTTCTGCTTGACCTCTTCGATCGACTTGGCGCCGAAGTTGCGGATGTCGAGCAGGTCCTGCTCGCTGCGGGCCACGAGCTCACCCACGGTGTGGATGCCCTCGCGCTTGAGGCAGTTGTAGGACCGGACCGTGAGGTTGAGCTCCTCGATCGGCAGCGCCAGGTCCGCCGCGAGCGCGGCGTCCGTCGGGGACGGGCCCATGTCGATGCCCTCGGCCTCGACGTTGAGCTCCCGGGCCAGGCCGAACAGCTCGACCAGGGTCTTGCCGGCGCTCGCCACCGCGTCGCGCGGCAGCATCGCGGGCTTGGTCTCGACGTCCACGATCAGCCGGTCGAAGTCGGTGCGCTGCTCGACACGCGTCGCCTCGACCTTGTAGGTGACCTTCAGGACCGGAGAGTAGATCGAGTCGATCGGAACCCGCCCGATCTCCTGGCCCGGCTGCTTGTTCTGGGCGGCGGAGACGTAACCCCGGCCACGCTCGACGGTGAGCTCCATCTCCAGCTTCGCCTTGTTGTTCAGCGTGGCGATGTGGAGCTCGGGGTTGTGCACCTCGACACCGGCCGGCGGCGCGATGTCGGCGGCGGTGACCTCACCGGGGCCCTGCTTGCGGAGGTACATCACGACCGGCTCGTCGTGCTCGGAGGAGACGACGAGCTCCTTGAGGTTCAGGATGATGTCGGTGACATCCTCCTTCACGCCCGGGATCGTGGAGAACTCGTGCAGCACGCCCTCGATCCGGATGCTCGTGACGGCGGCACCCGGGATGGAGGACAGGAGCGTACGGCGAAGCGAGTTGCCGATGGTGTAGCCGAAGCCCGGCTCCAGCGGTTCGATCGTGAACCGCGACCGGAACTCGTCGACCTGCTCTTCGGTGAGAGTCGGTCGCTGGGCGATGAGCATTTCTTACTTCCTTCCCGCGGCGCCCGCTATATGACTGCCGCGATCTCGCACTGCGGGGCGCACGCCATGAGACGTGCGCCCGCACGAGTGGACGTCAGCGCTTGGCGTACCACTCGACGATGAGCTGCTCCTGGACCGGCGCGTCGATGTGCTGCCGGACCGGGAGGGAGTGCACGAGGATGCGCATGCGGTCGGGGACGACCTCGATCCACGCCGGGACCCGGCTGTCGCCGGCCTCGGCGCGCGCCACCACGAAGGGGGTGTCCTCGAGGGACTTCGGGCGCACCTCGATGATGTCGCGCTCGCTGACGCGGTACGACGGGATGTCGACCTTCTTGCCGTTGACCAGGAAGTGGCCGTGCTTGACCAGCTGCCGGGCCATGTCGCGGCTCTTGGCGAAGCCCGCGCGGTAGACGACGTTGTCGAGGCGGCGCTCGAGCAGGCTCAGCAGGTTGTCACCCGTCTTGCCCGTCCGGCGGTTCGCCTCCTTGTAGTAGTTGACGAACTGGGCCTCGAGGACGCCGTAGATGCGACGGGCCTTCTGCTTCTCCCGGAGCTGGAGCATGTGCTCGCTCTCCTTGGGACGGCCGCGACCGTGCTCACCCGGCGGGTACGGGCGGATCTCGATCGGGCACTTCGGGCCCTCGCACTTGCTGCCCTTGAGGTACAGCTTCATCTTCTCGCGGCGGCACAGCTTGCAGTCGGCGCCGGTGTATCGAGCCATCTCTCTTCTTCCCTAACTCAGACGCGGCGACGCTTCGGCGGACGGCAGCCGTTGTGCGGCACCGGGGTGACGTCCTGGATCGAACCGACCTCGAGGCCGGTCGCCTGCAGCGACCGGATCGCGGTCTCGCGGCCCGAACCCGGGCCCTTCACGAAGACGTCGACCTTGCGCATGCCGTGCTCCATGGCGCGGCGGGCGGCGGCCTCGGCCGCCATCTGAGCGGCGAACGGCGTCGACTTACGCGAGCCCTTGAAGCCCACGTGACCGGCGCTGGCCCATGCGATCACGGCGCCCACGGGGTCCGTGATCGTGACGATCGTGTTGTTGAACGTGCTCTTGATGTGGGCGTGCCCGTGAGCGACGTTCTTCTTTTCCTTCCGGCGCACCTTCTTGGCGCCGGGGCGGCTCTTTGGCGGCATCTGCTCTCAAATCTCCTGGAGGTCGTCGATCCGTCGGCCCCGGGCGAGGGGCCGAGGACTACTACTTCTTGCCGGCCTTCTTCTTGCCGGCGACGGTCTTCTTCTTGCCCTTGCGCGTACGCGCGTTGGTCTGCGTCCGCTGACCGTGCACCGGCAGGCCGCGGCGGTGCCGAATGCCCTGGTAGCAGCCGATCTCGATCTTGCGACGGATGTCGGCCTGGATCTCGCGGCGCAGGTCGCCCTCGATCCGGTAGTTGGCCTCGATCCAGTCACGGAGCTGGATCAGCTCGTCGTCACCGAGCTCGTGGACCCGACGGTCACCGTTGATGCCGGTTTCCTTCAGGGTCTCGAGGGCGCGGGTACGGCCGATGCCGAAGATGTAGGTGAGAGCGACCTCGAGGCGCTTGTCGCGCGGGAGGTCGACGCCGAGGAGGCGTGCCATCTCGGGCAGTTCCCTTCTGTTTCACGGAGGTCTGCGCCCCGCACCCCCACCCCTGCCCGGGTGGGGCCCCGGCCTCCGACCGGGGGTTGCTCCTCAGGGGAGCCGCGGAACGTCGGAATATGCGCGACCGCGCCAGGTCGCCCGTGGCGCGGTTGCTGTTGAGTTGTCAGCCCTGACGCTGCTTGTGGCGCGGGTCATCGCAGATGACCATGACCCGGCCGTGCCGCCGGATGATGCGGCACTTGCTGCAGATCTTCTTGACGCTCGGCTTGACCTTCACTGGGTCTCCTCGTGCAGGGTCACCCCCGCGCTGCCGAGCCGCAGGCGAGCACGCCGAAACGGCTCACCAACCGACTATACGCGGGGAAGGCAACCCCAGTGGGTGGTTACTTGTATCGGTAGACGATCCGACCGCGCGTGAGGTCGTAGGGGCTCAGCTCCACGACGACGCGGTCATCGGGCAGGATCCGGATGTAGTGCATCCGCATCTTGCCGCTGATGTGGGCGAGCACCTTGTGCCCGTTGTCGAGCTCCACCCGGAACATGGCGTTCGGGAGTGATTCGACGACGGTGCCCTCGATTTCGATGGCCCCTTCTTTTTTGGGCATGTCCTCCGCGCTTCGTTGATCGGTTCGTCAGGAGAACGGCCTCCGCGGGATACCGACTCACCGCAATGACATGCGGGCATGAGCCAACACGGGACCGACAAAAGAGTGTACGTCACGCGGCACGAAATCCGAAATCAAGCTCCGGACCCCGTGTCGGGGCGTCACCCTCGTCACAACCAGCCGACGGGGCACTTCATTCCGCGCCGCGACGATCACCGCCGATATGATCTTGAACGCGGTATTTTTCCCTCTTTGACCCGGCCTCGGACGATCACCGTGGCCGGCTGGCGACAGGAGAGCAGATGACGAGACACCCGCTCCCGCAGGGCACCGCCGCCGCGCACGTGGCGATCGCCGACCTGGACGAACTGTTCACCGCTGAGCCCGTTCCGGCGCACGGGCACGCGCAGACACACGCCACCTGCGGGCTGTCGGCCAACGACGAGACGACGTACACCGCCGAGGCCGTCCCGGCGTACGGGCACGCGCAGGCTCACATCACGTACGGGCTGTCGGCCAACGACGAGACCGTCTACGTACCGGCCTCCTGAGCGGACCGGCCCCGGGAAGCCCCGATCATGGCCTCGACGGGCCGTGACCGGGGTGTTCGCCATGGAGGAACGATGCAGAAGGTGTTCTTCACGGGCACCCACCGCGTTCGGACGCCGGAGGAGACCTATGAGTCGATCCGGCCGCTGCTGAGGGACTACGGCATCACCCGGCTCGCCGACGTCACCGGTCTGGACATCATCGGGATCCCGGTCGTGATGGCGGTCCGCCCGCTGGCGACGACCCTGTCGGTCTCCCAGGGGAAGGGCGCGACGCTCCTGCTCGCGAAGATCTCCGGAGCCATGGAGGCCGTCGAACTCTGGCACGCCGAGAACGCCGTCCCGGCACCCGGCCTCCTCGACACACCCTCATCGGAACTCGACCTCCCGTACGAGATCAAGGAACTGGCCGGGATGCGGGGAAGCCTGCTCACCGAGCGGACACGGCTGGACTGGATCCAGGCCGTCGACCTGGTCGAGCGGACCTCGGTGCCGGTGCCCCGGGGTGCGGTCCGGATGGGGCACCCTCCGGCCGACTGGCGTGTCCCCGCGTTCATGGAGAGCTCCAACGGCCTCGCCTCCGGAAACACCGTGGCAGAGGCGACCGTGCACGCCCTGTACGAGGTCATCGAGCGTGACGCCGTGCACGCCCTGCGGGGCGTCCCCGCGTCGAGCCGTCGGTACATCGACCCGGCGAGCGTCTCCGACGATCACTGCGCGGAACTCGTCGAGCGCGTCTCCCGTGCCGGCGCGTGGCTGGAGATCGAGTACGTGCCGAACAGGATGGGCGTGCCCTGTGTGGTCGCCCATCTGTGGCACGAGGACTCACCTGCATCGGTCATGTTCGGTGCCGGTGCGCACGCGGACCCGCCCGTCGCGCTGTCGCGCGCCGTCACCGAGGCCGTACAGGCACGGCTGACCCACATCACCGGCACTCGGGACGATCTGGCATCGGCGGCGTACCGTCCCGTTCATCTCCCGCGTCCGGTGACCCCCGGACCGCTGGAAGCGTGGGATCGGGTGAAGAGCACGGTCCCCGGCGCGCACTTCGCCACGGACACCGAGGAGGCGGACCGGCTCGCCGAACGGATCGGCGCGGTCACGGGTTCCTCCCCGCTCCGGGTCGTGCTCGCCGATCGGGACGAGTTCGCGGTGGTGAAGGTGCTCTGCCCGGGAACACGGCAGACGCTGCACTCGAGCGTCCGCGCCGAGGCCGAAACGAGGGGCGAGGGGGCCGCGTGACCGTCCATGTCTTCTGCGGGCCCACCATCGGCGCCGAGCAGGTCGGGCGGATCCTGCCCGAGGCGCATACGCATCCTCCGGTGCGCCACGGCGACCTGCTCGCCCTCGGCTGCGCGGCGGGCGACATCGTGGTCATCATCGACGGTGTCTTCCACTCCACCCCGCCCGTCCGGCACAAGGAGATCCTGCTGCTGCTCGCCGAGGGCGTCTCCGTCGTCGGCGCGTCCAGCATGGGCGCGCTTCGCGCGGCGGAGCTGTATCCGTTCGGCATGCGGGGCGTCGGCCGGATCTTCGAGATGTACCGGGACGGCCGGATCGAGGCGGATGACGAGGTCGCCGTCGCGCATACGCCCGATGATCTCCGCCCGCTGTCCGTCCCGCTGGTCGACGTCCGGATACGCCTCGGCGACGCCGTGAACGCCGCGGCGATCGGCCGGACGGAGGCGGACCGCCTGCTCGCCGTCGCCCGAGAGCTCTACTACCCGGCGAGAACTCCGCGCGCGCTGGCCGACGCGGTCGCCGACGACGCGAGCCTGCGGGACGCCGTCGACCGGATGACCCACTGGCGGAACGATCGCCCCGAGGCCGTCGACGCCAAGTACGCGGACGCGGTCGAGGCACTCCGCCTGGTGGCCGACGGAAGGCTCACACCACCCGATCCGAGCGAGTGGGCCGGCACCTCATGGCGGACGACGCAGATCGAACAGTGGATCACACGCTTCCATGTCCGCCGCCCCGGCGCCGGAAGGATCCCGGTCGTCGCGGAACTCCAGCACCAGCAGCTGTACGACCCGGGCTTCCCGGCCCGGTGGCGGCACGCCGCCCTCACCTGGATCACCGGAGGCTCGCCCGGCGACGACCCCGCCGTGATCGAGCGACGCGCGATCGAGACCGCGCGTGCCGGCGGCCTTGATCGAGGCTCGCTGGACGAGGAACAGGCGCAGTACTGGCTGAGCCCCCAGGAGATCCACGGCCTGAGCGAGGACGAGCAACTGCTGCACATCCTCGTTCGCTCGGCCCGGTTCGACGCGGCGGGGCACGCCCGGCTCACCACCCTGGCGAAGACGGCGTTCCTCATCAGACCGGACCTGGACAGCGCGGCGGCCGTGGCGGCCGCCTGGAGCGTCAACGACGCCGTGGCGGCCACGGCTCCGCACCGGGCCGTGCACCACCTCCGCCAGGATCTGCTGCGCGCCCACATCGCCGATCGGTGGGGTGTGGTGGCGATGGACGGACATGCGCTCGACGCCGCCGCCCGTGACCGTGGGTTCCTGGACGCCGCCGCGGCGATCGAGGTCGCCCGCGCGTTCTTCCTGCACGCCTCCGGAGCCGTCCCCCCGAACCGGGATCCCTCCCCCGCGCTCACCGACTGAACGCCCGGCGATGCGTCAGGGTCTTCATCAGGGACCATCCGGATCCATGCAAGACGGCCCGCTCGGAGCTCCGCTCAGCGGCGCTCTTCCCCTCGTCCGAAGAACTGCCCGGCCAGCATCAGCGCGCCCCACGGGCCCGCCACCCAGATCCACCACGGGTACCAGGCGCCCGCCGTCACGGCGGTGAGCAGCCAGACCACGAAGCAGACCAGGTTGACCGACGCGTACGTCGCCCAGCCCGCCCGCATCCCCGTCCGCTGGAGACCGCCCCCGGGACGGTGGGCGGGCGTCGACTGCCGATACGCCGGCACCGGCAGTTCGTACATGTCCTCTTCGGGGAGGTCGCTGGTCACCTTCTGCAGGTCGCCCAGCGTTCGCGCGCGGTAGGCGAGGTCGAGGCGCTCGTTCAACTCGTCGACGCCGATGCGCCCCTGAGCACAGTGCTCCCGCAGCGCAGCCGCGACCCGATCACGATCGGCGTCGGAGGCGCGGATCTCGGGATTGAGCGCCATGGTCGATCCTCTCCCTCAGGAGCCCCCGGATTCCTTAATCCAGAGATTACGCCGCGCCACACCCCGATCCACAGCCGCGGCGATCACAGGCCGAGCGCAGAGACTTCTCTGTGCCGGGACTTCTCGTCGTCCCGGCGACCAGAACTCGGGGCACTCAGGTCGCGACCGGCAACCGGCGACCGCAGGAGCGCTCAGGCGTCCTTGAGGCGGGCGCCGCCGTCGAGGGCGGTGAGCACCCAGGGGCCGTCCTCGGTGACGGCGAAGGTGTGCTCGAAGTGCGCCGAGCGCCGGCCGTCGCCGGTGATGACGGTCCAGTCGTCGTCGAGCAGCAGGGTCTCGGCCGTGCCCAGGTTGACCATCGGCTCGACCGCGAAGCACATGCCCGGTACCAGCACCGGCCCGCGGCCCGGCAGCCCGTAGTTGGGCACGGCCGGGTCCATGTGCATCTCCGTGCCGATGCCGTGGCCGACGTACTCCTCGACGATGCCGTAGTCGCCCTGGCCGCGGACGTACGTCTCGACGGCGTGCCCGATGTCGCTGAGCCGGCCGCCGGCCAGCCCGGCCGCCAGGCCGCGCCACATCGACTCCTCGCAGACCTCGAGGAGCCTGCGCTCCTCCGGGGTGATCTCACCGACCGGCACCGTCACGGCCGAGTCGCCGTGCCAGCCGTCGACGATCGCGCCGCAGTCGATCGAGATGACGTCGCCCTCGGCGAGGACCTTCGACGGGCTGGGGATGCCGTGCACGATCTCCTCGTTGACCGAGGTACAGATGCAGGCCGGGAACCCCTGGTAGCCCTTGAACGACGGTGTCGCGCCCTCAGAGCGGATCGAGTCCTCCGCGATCGCGTCCAGGTCCGCCGTCGTGATGCCGGGCTTGACCGCCTCGGTGAGCCGCTGGAGTGTGCGGCCGACGACCAGGCCGGCCTCCCGCATCACGTCCAGCTCGCCACGCGACTTGATCTGAATGGCCGACTTACGCTTCTTCCACACTCTCCGCTCCGCAGGTAGATCCGGACGCGCCCGGAGGAATCCGGCCGCGCCTCACCACCGTGGTCAGTCGGTGAAGGGACGAAGCGCGGCGAGCGCCCGCTCGGTGACCTCTTCGACGGGCCCTGTCGCATCGATACCGACCAGGATGCCCTCATCGGCGTAGAACGACGCGAGGGGTGCGGTCTGTTCCTGGTAGACCTCCAGGCGGTGCCTGATGGTCTCCTCGCGGTCGTCGTCACGCTGGAACAGCTCGCCGCCGCAGACGTCGCAGACGCCCTCCTTGGACGGCGGGTCGAAGACCACGTGCCAGATCTTCCCGCACTTGCGGCAGGTACGGCGCCCCGAGAGCCGCCGGACGACCTCGTCGTCGTCGACCACGAGCTCGAGGACGAGGTCGAGCCGCAGATCCATTTCGGCGAGGATCTTCTTGAGCGTCTCCGCCTGCGGAACGTTCCGCGGGAAGCCGTCGAGCAGGAAGCCCTCCTGCGCGTCGTCCTCGGCGAGCCGGTCGCGCACCATCGCGATCGTCACCTCGTCGGGGACGAGGTCGCCGCGGTCCATGTACTCCTTGGCCTTACGGCCGAGGGGCGTGTTACCGCTCACGTTGGCGCGGAAGATGTCACCTGTCGAAATCTTCGGGACCGACAGATGCGATGAGATGAACTGGGCCTGAGTCCCCTTGCCCGCTCCCGGGGGGCCCACGAGCACGATTCGCACTACCGCAGGAAGCCCTCGTAGTTACGCTGCTGGAGTTGGCTCTCGATCTGCTTCACCGTGTCCAGCCCGACGCCGACCATGATCAGAATGCTGGTGCCGCCGAACGGGAAGTTCTGGCTCGCACCGATGATGCCGAACGCCACCATCGGGACCAGCGCGATGAGTCCAAGGTACAGCGCACCGGGAGCGGTGATCCGCGTGAGCACGTAGTCGAGGTACTCGGCGGTCGGCCGCCCCGGGCGAATACCCGGGATGAACCCACCGTACTTCTTCATGTTGTCCGCGACCTCGGTCGGGTTGAACGTGATCGCCACGTAGAAGTAGGTGAAGAAGATGATCAGCAGGAAGTACAGGGCCATGTAGATCGGGTGATCGCCCTTGACCAGGTACTTGTTGATGAACGTCGCCACCGGGTTCGAGCTGTGCCACATCTGGACGATCAGCTGCGGGAGATACAGCAGCGACGAGGCGAAGATGACCGGGATGACGCCGGCCTGGTTCACCTTGAGCGGGATGTAGGTCGAGGTGCCGCCGTACATCCGTCGGCCGACCATCCGCTTGGCGTACTGCACCGGGATGCGGCGCTGCGCCTGCTCGACGAAGACCACGCCGGCGACGATCGCGATGCCCACGAGGAGCACGATCGCGAAGACGAAGCCGCCCTTGGTCTTGTAGATGTTCCAGAACTCGGACGGGAAGACCGCGACGACCTGGGTGAAGATCAGGATCGACATGCCGTTGCCGACACCCCGGTCCGTGACCAGCTCACCGAGCCACATGATCACCGACGTGCCCGCGGTGATGACGATGACCATCGTGACGATGGTGAACCAGCCCTTGTTCCAGAGCAGGTCCTCGGTGCAACCCTGGAGCAGGTTGCCCGTGCTCGCCATCGCGACGATGCCGGTGCCCTGGAGGATCGCCAGGCCGATCGTCAGGTAGCGGGTGTACTGCGTGATCTTCGTGGTCCCGGCCTGGCCCTCCTTACGGAGCGCCTCCAGGCGAGGGATCACCACGGTGAGCAACTGAAGGATGATGCTCGCGGTGATATAGGGCATGATGCCCAGTGCGAAGATCGATAGCTTCAGCAGCGCGCCGCCGCTGAACAGGTTGACCAGGCCATAGACATTGGCGTTGGCCCCCTTGCTCACGACGTCCACGCATCGGTGCACGGCGCCGGTGTTCACGCCCGGTGCCGGCAGCTGAGAGCCCAGCCGGAACACCGCGATGATGAACAGCGTGAAGAGCAGCTTCTTGCGCAGGTCGGGTGTTCGAAACGCCCGAGTGAACGCGGTCAGCACCATTCCTCCTGCGCGGTTTCCGGCCGGCGGCCGCTCACGGCCCTCGGTCGATCCTCAAGTTGCGGCGACAGTATCGCCGGTCGAACTCTAACAGCCCTTGCGGGGATTGCCGCCCCCGCCACCGCAAGGCGGGGGCGAATCCCGCAAGGGCTTTGACTCACAGCTCTTCCGCAGTGCCTCCGGCACCTGTGATCTTCTCCTTCGCGGAACCGGAGAAGGCGTGCGCCTTGACCTGAACCGTTACGGAGATGTCACCAGTGCCGAGGACCTTGACCAGGCGGCCGGCGCGCACGGCGCCCTTCTCCGCGAGGCTCTCCGGCGTGACCTCGCCGCCCTCGGGGAAGAGCTCGGCGATCTTGGCCACGTTGACGACCTGGTACTCGACCCGGAACGGGTTCTTGAAACCTTTCAGCTTCGGAACCCGGCGGATCAGCGGCATCTGGCCGCCCTCGAACCCGGCCGGCACGGTGTTGCGGGCCTTGGTGCCCTTGGTACCGCGTCCGGCCGTCTTGCCCTTGGACGCCTCGCCGCGGCCCTTGCGGACCTTGGACTTGTGGGCGCCCGGCGCGGGCCGCAGGTGGTGCGGCCGCAGCGGAGTCTCTGCACCCATGGTCAGTCGACCTCCTCGACGGTCACGAGGTGGCGAACGGTGTTGATCATCCCGAGCACCTCGGGGCGGTCTTCGCGGACGACGCTGTCGCCGATCCGCCGGAGCCCGAGCGTACGCAGGGTGTCACGCTGGTTCTGCTTGCCACCGATCTTGGACTTCACCTGCGTGATCTTCAGGTTGCTCATGACGCCACCTCCTGCCGGGGCTCGCTGCCCGCGGCACGGGCGCGGAGCATCGCGGCCGGGGCGACGTCCTCGATCGGCAGACCCCGCTTGGCCGCGATCTCCTCGGGCCGGTTGAGCTGCTTGAGGGCCGCCACCGTCGCGTGCACGATGTTGATGGCGTTGGACGAGCCGAGCGACTTCGACAGGACGTCGTGGATGCCCGCGCACTCCAGCACCGCGCGCACCGGGCCACCCGCGATCACACCGGTACCGGGGCTGGCCGGCTTGAGCATGACGACGCCCGCGGCCTCCTCACCCTGGCTGGTGTGCGGGATGGTGCCCTGGATCCGCGGCACCTTGAAGAAGTGCTTCTTGGCCTCCTCGACACCCTTGGCGATCGCCGCGGGCACCTCCTTGGCCTTGCCGTAACCGACCCCCACGGTGCCGTTGCCGTCACCCACGACGACCAGCGCCGTGAAGCTGAAGCGCCGGCCGCCCTTGACGACCTTAGCGACCCGGTTGATCGCTACGACGCGCTCGATGTACGACTGTCCCTTGTCGGCGCCACCGCGGCGGTCATCACGCCGGTCGCGCCGCTCGCCGCCGCCACGACGTGGTGCTGCCATTAGTGGTTCCTCTTCTCGTGCGTCATCAGATGCGATTGACGAGCCATCAGAAGTCCAGCCCGCCCTCTCGGGCGCCGTCCGCCAGGGCCGCGATGCGGCCGTGGTAGCGGTGCCCGGCGCGGTCGAAGACCACCGCGCTGATGCCCGCCTCGCGCGCCCGCTCGGCGAGGAGCTCGCCGACCTTGCGCGCCTTGGCGGTCTTGTCGCCCTCGGCCGTACGGAGCGTGGGGTCCAGCGTGGACGCCGACGCCAGCGTGTGACCGGCCAGGTCGTCGATGATCTGCGCGAACATGTGCTTGGTCGAACGCGTCACGACCAGGCGCGGCCGCTGCGGCGTGCCCTGGACCTTCTTGCGGACGCGCAGGTGCCGGCGGGTCCGCGACGCGGCGCGCGACGCGGTCCGCTTGCGGACCTGAGTCTTGCTCGCAGCCATGTCTACTTACCAGCCTTTCCGACCTTGCGGCGGATCTGCTCACCCTGGTACCGCACGCCTTTGCCCTTGTACGGGTCGGGCTTACGCAGCTTGCGGATGTTCGCGGCGACCTCGCCGACCTTCTGCTTGTCGATGCCCTCGATCACGAACTGGGTCGGCCGCTCGACACGGAAGGTGATGCCCGCCGGGGGCTCGACCGTGATCGAGTGGCTGAAGCCGAGCGAGAACTCGAGATTGCTGCCCTTGGCCTGAACGCGGTAGCCGACGCCGACGATCTCCATCGTCTTGCTGTAGCCCTGCGTCACGCCGATGACCATGTTGTTGATCAGCGACCGGGTGAGGCCGTGCAGCGCACGGACCGGGCCCTCGTCGCTGGGGCGACCGACCTTGATCTCGCCGCCCTCCTGGGCGACCTCGATCGGCCGGGCGACCGTGTGCTTCAGCTCGCCCTTCGGGCCCTTGACCGTGACCTCCTGGCCATCGACCTTGACGTCGACGCCGCTGGGGACGGGAATGGGCAGACGTCCAATACGCGACATGCTTGGGTCCCTCCCCTCACCACACGTAGGCGAGGACTTCCCCGCCCACACCGTGCTTGCCGGCCTGCTTGTCGGTCATCAGGCCGGAGGACGTCGAGATGATCGCGACGCCGAGACCACCGAGGACCTTCGGCAGGTTGTCCTTCTTCGCGTAGACCCGCAGGCCAGGCTTGGACACCCGCTTGAGCCCGGCGATCGAGCGCTCCCGGCTCGGGCCGAACTTGAGGTCGACTACGAGCTTCTTGCCGACCTCGGCGTCCTCCACGCTCCATCCCGAGATGTAACCCTCCTGCTGGAGGATCTCGGCGATGTGCGCCTTGATCTTCGAGTACGGCATGGCCACGGTGTCGTGGTATGCCGAGTTCGCGTTCCGCAGACGGGTCAACATGTCTGCGATCGGGTCGGTCATCGTCATGGCCTACTGGCCCTCCTCGCCGCGGTTTCCGTACGTCACGGACCTTCGACGCGGTCGTGGGCGCCTTGTCCAGGCGCCCGATCGGTCATTTATCGAAAAGCCGGTGGATTTACCAGCTGGACTTGGTGATGCCGGGCAGCTCGCCGCGGTGCGCCATCTCCCGGAAGCAGATCCGGCACAGGCCGAACTTGCGGAAGACGGCACGCGGACGCCCGCACCGCGAGCACCGAGTGTAGGCGCGCACGGCGTGCTTGGGCTTCCGGTTCGCTTTGGCGATCAGAGCCTTCTTCGCCATCTCAGTTCTCCTTGAACGGGAAGCCCAGGTGCCGCAGGAGCGCCCGGCCCTCGTCGTCGGTCGTCGCGGTCGTCACGATCGTGATGTCCATGCCGCGCTGGCGGTCGACCTTGTCCGGGTCGATCTCGTGGAACATCACCTGCTCGGTGAGCCCGAACGTGTAGTTCCCGTTGCCGTCGAAGTGCTTCGGCGACAGGCCGCGGAAGTCACGGATCCGGGGCAGCGCCAGGGACAGCAGGCGGTCGAGGAACTCCCACATGCGGTCGCCGCGCAGCGTCACGTGCGCGCCGATCGGCATGCCCTCGCGCAGCTTGAACTGCGCGATGGACTTCTTCGCCCGCGCGACGGCCGGCTTCTGGCCGGTGATGGTCGTCAGGTCGCGAACCGCGCCCTCGATGAGCTTCGAGTCGCGGGCGGCGTCGCCGACGCCCATGTTGACCTTGACCTTGGTCACGCCCGGGATCTGCATGACGTTCGCGTAGCCGAACTCGTCCTGCAGCTTCTGCGCGACCTCCTCGCGGTAGCGCAGCTTGAGCCGCGGCTGCGGGGTTTGCGTAGTCGTATCGGCGGTCATCAGATTTCCTTACCGGTACGGCGCGAGACGCGGACCTTCGTGCCGTCTTCGTTGATGCTGTAGCCGACGCGAGTGCGCTTGCCGTTCTCCAGCAGCATCACGTTGCTGACGTGGATCGGCCCCTCCGCGGTGACGACCCCGCCCTCCTTGGCGCCGCGCGGGCCCTGGTTCGTCTCCTTGGAGTGGCGCTTCACCATGTTCACGCCCTCGACGACCACGCGCTCACGCTTGGGGTCGGCCGAGATGACCTTCCCGGTCGCGCCCTTGTCCTTGCCGGCGATGACGACGACCTCGTCGCCCTTCTTGATCTTCATCAGAGCACCTCCGGCGCCAGCGAGATGATGCGCATGAACCGCTTCTCGCGCAGCTCCCGACCGACCGGGCCGAAGATACGCGTGCCCCGAGGGTCGCCACCGTCCTTGATCAGAACGGCCGCGTTCTCGTCGAAGCGGATGTAGGAGCCGTCGGGACGGCCCCGCTCCTTGCGGGTGCGCACGACGACGGCCTTAACGACATCACCCTTCTTGACGCCGGCACCGGGAAGGGCGTCCTTCACGGTGGCGACGATGATGTCACCGATGCCCGCATAGCGCCGACCCGAGCCGCCGAGAACGCGGATGCACAGAATCTCCTTGGCACCCGTGTTGTCGGCGACCTTGAGTCGCGACTCCTGCTGGATCACGTCAACTCCTGTATTTCACGCCGGTTCTCGTTGTGAGCCTGGCGGATTCGATCCTCAGTCGCTCGGCGGCGACTGCCAGCTACTTGGCCTTCTCAAGGATCTCCACGACGCGCCACCGCTTGGTGGCGGACATCGGCCGGGTCTCCATGAGACGAACCCGGTCGCCCACGCCACAGGCGTTGCCCTCGTCGTGCGCCTTGTACTTCGTGGTACGGCGGATGATCTTGCCGTACAGCGGGTGCTTGACGCGGTCCTCGACGGCGACGACGACGGTCTTGTCCATCTTGTCGCTGACCACGAGACCCTCACGGATCTTGCGGTAGTTCCGCGTCTCGGTGTTCTGCTCACTCATCGGTGGACTCCTCCACGGGCTCCTCGGCGAACTCGACGATGCCGAGCTCACGCTCCCGCATCACGGTGTAGATGCGGGCGATCTCCCGCTTCACTTCCCGAAGCCGTCCGTGAGTCTCGAGCTGGCCCGTCGCCGCCTGGAAGCGGAGGTTGAACAGCTCCTCCTTCGCCTCCTTGAGCTTGGTGACGAGCTCAGCCTCGGGCTGGGTCCGCAGATCGTCAGCGGTAAGGCCCTTGGCCATCACGCCTCACCCACTTCACGCTTCACGAACTTGCACTTCATCGGGAGCTTGTGCATCGCGCGGCGCAGCGCCTCGCGAGCGAGCGGCTCCGGGACGCCGGCCAGCTCGAACATCACGCGGCCGGGCTTGACGTTGGCGATCCACCACTCCGGCGAGCCCTTACCGGAACCCATCCGGGTCTCGGCCGGCTTCTTGGTCAGCGGACGGTCGGGGTAGATGTTGATCCACACCTTTCCGCCACGCTTGATGTGCCGGGTCATGGCGATACGAGCGGCCTCGATCTGCCGGTTGGTCACGTAGGCGCCCTCGACGGCCTGAATGCCGTACTCACCGAAGGTGACCTTCGTGCCGCCCTTGGCCATCCCACGCCGCTTCGGGTGGTGCTGCTTGCGGTGCTTGACCCTGCGCGGGATCAGCATTGGTTACTCAGCTCCCCTCACCCGTGCTGGACGGCGTGGCCGCCTCGTTCGACTGCTGCTGCTCGGCGCCGCTGGGCGCGCTCGCGGCCTGCTGCTGCCGGCCACCGCGGTCGCCACCGCGCTCGCCACGACGGCCACCGCCGCCGCCGCCACCACGACGCTGCGGCCGCTCGCGCCGGCCGCCGCCGCCGGCGGCCCGCTCCTTGGCCTGCTGCGCCTCGCGCTCGGCGCGGCTCGTCGGAGCCTCGCCCTTGTAGATCCAGACCTTCACGCCGATCCGGCCGAAGGTGGTGCGGGCCTCGTAGAAGCCGTAGTCGATGTCGGCGCGGAGCGTGTGCAGGGGCACCTGGCCCTCGCGGTAGAACTCCGAGCGCGACATCTCGGCGCCGCCGAGGCGGCCGCCGCACTGGACCTTGATGCCCTTGGCGCCGCTCTTCATGGCGCTCTGGATGGCCTTGCGCATCGCACGGCGGAACGCGACCCGGCTGGACAGCTGCTCGGCGACGCCCTGGGCGACGAGCTGCGCGTCGACCTCAGGGTTCTTCACCTCGAGAATGTTCAGCTGGACCTGCTTGCCGGTCAGCTTCTCGAGGTCGCCGCGGATGCGGTCGGCCTCCGCGCCACGGCGACCGATGACGATGCCGGGACGGGCGGTGTGAATGTCGACGCGGACGCGGTCACGGGTGCGCTCGATCTCGACCTTGGAGATGCCGGCGCGGTCCATGCCGCGGGTCAGCATCCGGCGGATCGCCACGTCTTCCTTGACGTAGTCCTTGTACAGCTTGTCGGCGTACCACCGGCTCTTGAAGTCGGTGGTGATGCCCAACCGGAACCCGTGCGGGTTGATCTTCTGCCCCACTAGCGGGTCCTCCTCGTCTTCTTACGGCCGTTGGACTTCTCGCCCTCGAGCCGCGACTCGACCACGACCGTGATGTGGCTCGTCCGCTTGTTGATGCGGTACGCACGCCCCATCGACCGCGGGCGGAAACGCTTCAGCGTCGGTCCCTCGTCGACCCACGCGCGGCTCACCCAGAGCGTGTCGACCTCGAGCTGGTTGTTGTGCTCGGCGTTGGCGATGGCGCTCGAGAGCACCTTGTACACCGGCTCGCTCGCAGCCTGAGGGGCGAACCGCAGCACCGCCTGAGCCTCCGCGGCCGGCAGGCCACGGATGAGGTCCACCACGCGGCGGGCCTTTCTGGGCGTGACGCGGGCGTACCGCGCCTGGGCCCTGGCTTCCATCGCTGTTTCCTCGCTCTCAGTACTTCCGGTCAGCCGCGTCGGCTGCGACGGTCTTCCTTGATGTGGCCCTTGAACGTCCGCGTCGGGGCGAACTCCCCGAGCTTGTGACCGATCATGGCCTCGGTGACGAACACCGGAACATGCTTGCGACCGTCGTGCACGGCGATCGTGTGACCGAGCATGTCGGGCACGATCATGGAGCGCCGCGACCACGTCTTGATGACGTTCTTGGTGCCCTTCTCGTTCTGCACGTCCACCTTCTTCATGAGGTGGTCGTCCACGAAAGGGCCCTTCTTAAGGCTACGTGGCATGGTGGGCTCCTACCGCTTCTTCTTGCTACGACGACGGACGATGAGCCGATCGGACGGCTTGTTCGCCTTGCGGGTGCGGCCCTCGGGCTTGCCCCAGGGGCTCGACGGGTGGCGACCGCCGGAGGTCTTGCCCTCACCACCACCGTGCGGGTGGTCGATCGGGTTCATCGCGACACCGCGGACGGTCGGGCGCTTGCCCTTCCACCGCATACGGCCGGCCTTACCCCAGTTGATGTTCGACTGCTCGGAGTTGCCGACCTCACCGACGGTGGCGCGGCAGCGAACGTCGACCATGCGCATCTCACCGGAGGGCATACGCAGCGTGGCGTACTTGCCCTCCTTGGCGAGCAGCTGCGCGCCGGAGCCGGCCGACCGGGCCAGCTTGGCGCCGCCGCCCGGCCGCAGCTCGATGGCGTGCACGACCGTACCGGTCGGGATGTTGCGCAGCGGCAGGCAGTTGCCCGGCTTGATGTCGGCGCCCGGACCGTTCTCGATCGCGTCGCCCTGCTTCACGCCGGTCGGGCAGAGGATGTAGCGCTTCTCCCCGTCGGCGTAGTGCAGCAGCGCGATCCGCGCGGTGCGGTTCGGGTCGTACTCGATGTGCGCGACCTTCGCCGGGACGCCGTCCTTGTCGGCGCGCCGGAAGTCGATGACGCGGTAGGCCCGCTTGTGGCCGCCACCCTGATGCCGGGTGGTGATGCGGCCGTGCGCGTTACGGCCGCCCTTCTTCGGGAGCGGACGCACCAGCGACTTCTCGGGCTCGGTCCGGGTGACCTCGACGAAGTCGGCCACGCTCGAACCGCGACGCCCAGGGGTCGTCGGCTTGTACTTACGGATGCCCATCTTTTTCGTTCATCCCTTGTCTGCTTCAGCGATCCCGGTCAGGAGACCGGGCCGCCGAAGATGTCGATCCGCTCACCGTCGGCCAGGCTCACGATGGCCCGCTTGGTGTCCTTGCGCTTGCCGTAACCGAACCGGGTGCGCTTGCGCTTGCCCTGCCGGTTGATGGTGTTCACGCCCGTCACCTTGACCCCGAAGACGGCCTCGACGGCCTGCCGGATCTGGGTCTTGTTGGCGTCGGTGCGGACCTCGAACGTGTACTTGTTCTCATCGAGCAGCCCGTAGCTCTTCTCAGAGATCACGGGCGCGATGAGGATGTCGCGCGGGTCGGCGATCTTCACTGCGCGCTCTCCTTCCCGCTCACACGGCCCACGAAGGCCTGGTACGCGGCCTCGGTGAACACCACGTCGTCGTTGCAGAGCACGTCGTAGGTGTTCAGCTGGTCCTCGACGATCACGTGGACCTCGGGGACGTTGCGCAGGCTCTTCCAGGTGAGCTCGTCCTCGCGGTCGAGCACCAGGAGGACCTTGTCCGCCGGGGTGATCTCGCGCAGCGCGGCGAGCGCCGTCTTGGTCTTCGGCGTGTCACCCTCGAGCAGGTTCGACACCACGTGCACGCGGCCGTACCGAGCGCGGTCCGACAGCGCGCCGCGCAGCGCGGCCGCCTTCATCTTCTTCGGCGTCTTCTGCTCGTACGAACGCGGCTGCGGGCCGTGGACGGTGCCACCGCCGGCGAACTGCGGCGCACGGGTGGAGCCCTGACGTGCCCGGCCGGTGCCCTTCTGCCGGTACGGCTTCTTGCCGCCACCGGAGACCTCACCGCGGGTCTTGGTCTTGTGCGTGCCCTGGCGTGCCGCGGCCAGCTGCGCCACGACCACCTGGTGGATCAGCGGCACGTTGACCTTGGCCTCGAAGATCTCCGGGGCCAGCTCGACGTCCAGCTTGCTCACTTACTTCGCCCCCTTCGCGGCGGTGCGAACCAGGACGAGGCCGCCGTTCGGACCGGGAACCGCGCCCTTGATCAGCAGCAGGTTCTTCTCGGTGTCGATGGCGTGCACGGTGAGGTTCTGGACGGTGATGCGGGCGTTGCCGTGCCGACCGGCCATGCGCAGGCCCTTGAACACGCGACCCGGGGTCGCGCAGCCGCCGATCGAACCCGGCGAACGGTGCTTGCGCTGGGTACCGTGCGAGGCGCCGAGGCCCTTGAAGCCGTGGCGCTTCATGACACCCGCGGTGCCCTTGCCCTTGCTGCGGCCGGTGACGTCGATCCGCTGGCCGGCCTCGAAGGCCTCAACGGTGACTTCCTGGCCGAGCTCGTACTCGGTGGCGTCGTCGGTGCGCAGCTCGACGAGGTGACGGCGCGGCGTGACGCCGGCCTTCTCGAAGTGCCCGGTGAGGGGCTTGTTCACCTTGCGCGGGTCGATCTGCCCGTAGCCGAGCTGGACGGCGGAGTAGCCGTCGCTCTCGGGGGTGCGGACCCGGGTGACGACGCACGGCCCGGCCTGGACGACGGTTACCGGCACAATGCGGCCCTCATCGTCGAAAACCTGGGTCATGCCGAGCTTCTCGCCCAGGACGCCCTTTCTCTGCTTACTCATCTCTCGATGCGTCCTTAGAGCTTGATCTCGATGTCGACGCCGGCCGGCAGGTCGAGCCGCATGAGCGAGTCGACCGTCTTGGGCGTCGGATCGATGATGTCGATCAAACGCTTGTGCGTGCGCATCTCAAAGTGCTCGCGGCTGTCCTTGTACTTGTGCGGCGAGCGGATGACGCAGTACACGTTCTTCTCGGTCGGCAGCGGCACCGGGCCGGCGACCTTCGCGCCCGTGCGCGTCACCGTCTCGACGATCTTGCGCGCCGAAGTGTCGATGACCTCGTGGTCGTAGGCCTTGAGCCGGATGCGGATCTTCTGTCCCGCCATGGTGGCCTCGGTGTCCTTTACTTCCTAGTGCCGCTGGGTCTTCTCATCGTGGTGCGGCGGCCGGGCTCTGCTGGCGAGCCCGGCCGCCGCCACACGGGGTTACTACTTGATGATCTTGGTCACTCGGCCGGCGCCGACGGTGCGGCCGCCCTCGCGGATCGCGAAGCGGAGGCCTTCCTCCATCGCGATCGGCTGGATGAGCTCGACGCGCATCTCGGTGTTGTCGCCCGGCATGACCATCTCGGTGCCCTCGGGCAGGTGCACGACGCCGGTCACGTCCGTGGTCCGGAAGTAGAACTGCGGACGGTAGTTGTTGAAGAACGGCGTGTGGCGGCCACCCTCGTCCTTGGACAGGATGTAGACCTGAGCCTCGAACTCGGTGTGCGGGGTGTTGGTGCCCGGCTTGATGACACACTGACCGCGCTCGACGTCCTCGCGCTTGATGCCGCGCAGGAGCAGACCGACGTTGTCACCGGCCTGGCCCTCGTCGAGCAGCTTGCGGAACATCTCGACGCCCGTGACCGTGGTGGTGGTCGCGGTCTCCTTGATGCCGATGATGTCGACGGTCTCGTTGACGTGGACGACGCCACGCTCGATGCGGCCGGTGACCACGGTGCCGCGACCGGTGATCGAGAAGACGTCCTCGATCGGCATCAGGAACGGCTTGTCCGTCTCACGGACCGGCTCCGGGATGTTCTCGTCGCAGGCGTCCATGAGCTCGGCGATCTTCGCGCCCCACTCGGCGTCGCCCTCGAGCGCCTTGAGCGCCGAGACGCGCACGACCGGAACGTCGTCGCCCGGGAACTCGTACTCGGACAGCAGCTCACGGACCTCCAGCTCGACGAGCTCGAGGATCTCCTCGTCGTCGACCATGTCGGCCTTGTTGAGGGCCACGACGATGTACGGAACGCCGACCTGGCGGGCCAGGAGCACGTGCTCCTTGGTCTGCGGCATCGGGCCGTCGGTCGCCGCCACCACCAGGATCGCGCCGTCCATCTGGGCGGCACCGGTGATCATGTTCTTGATGTAGTCGGCGTGACCCGGGCAGTCGACGTGAGCGTAGTGACGCTTCTCCGTCTGGTACTCGACGTGAGCGATCGAGATCGTGATGCCCCGCTCGCGCTCCTCCGGCGCCTTGTCGATGTCCTCGAACGGCGTGAAGGGGTTGAGGTCGGGGTGCTTGTCATGGAGCACCTTGGTAATCGCCGCGGTAAGCGTGGTCTTACCGTGGTCGATGTGTCCAATGGTGCCGATGTTTACGTGCGGCTTCGTCCGCTCGAACTTGGCCTTGGCCACCGGTGTCTCCTTGCTGCGATCCTCGGCCGTCTAGACGACCGCATTGCTTCAGTGGTTGGTCTTGTGTGCGCCGCGGCGCGGCACGGTGCGGTTACTCGCCCCGAGCCTTGGCGATGATCTCCTGCGCGACGTTCCCCGGAACCTCGGCGTAGGAGTCGAACTGCATGGTGAACACAGCCCGGCCCTGGGTCTTGCTGCGCAGGTCACCCACGTAGCCGAACATCTCCGACAGCGGAACGATCGACTTGATGACGCGGACGCCGGAGCGCTCGCCCATCTCCTGGATCTGACCGCGCCGGCCGTTCAGGTCGCCGATGACGTCACCCATGTAGTCCTCGGGCGTGGTCACCTCGACGGCCATCATCGGCTCCAGCAGCGCGGGGTCGGCCTTGCGAGCCGCCTCCTTGAACGCCATGGACCCGGCGATCTTGAACGCCAGCTCCGAAGAGTCGACGTCGTGGTAGGCCCCGTCCTGCAGCGTCACCTTGACGCCCACGATCGGGTAGCCCGCGAGCACGCCGAACTCGGCCGCCTCCTGGCAGCCCGCGTCCACCGACGGGATGTACTCCCGGGGGATGCGGCCACCGGTGACCTTGTTCTCGAACTCGTAGCCGTCGCTGCCGCCGCCGATGGGCTCCAGGTCGATGATCACGCGACCGAACTGGCCCGAGCCACCCGTCTGCTTCTTGTGGGTGTACTCGACCTTCTCCACCTTGCGGCGAATCGTCTCGCGGTAGGCGACCTGCGGCCGACCGACGTTGGCCTCGACCTTGAACTCGCGCTTCATGCGGTCGACCAGCACCTCGAGGTGCAGCTCGCCCATGCCGGAGATGATGGTCTGGCCGGTCTCCTCGTCGGTCCGCACCTGGAAGGACGGGTCCTCCTCGGCGAGCCGCTGGATCGCGGTGCCCAGCTTCTGCTGGTCGGCCTTCGTCTTCGGCTCGATCGCGACGTTGATGACCGGCGCCGGGAAGTTCATCGACTCCAGCACCACGGGGTTCTTGTCGTCGCTCAGCGTCTCGCCGGTGGTGGTCTGCTTGAGACCCATCACCGCGACGATGTCGCCGGCGCCCACGCGCTCGATCTCCTCACGCTTGTTCGCGTGCATGCGGTAGATCTTGCCGATGCGCTCCTTGCGGTCCTTCACGCTGTTCAGGACCGAGGAACCGGACTCCAGCACGCCGGAGTAGACCCGGATGAAGGTCAGCTTGCCGAGGTGCGGGTCGCTCATGATCTTGAACGCCAGCGCCGCGAACGGCTCGTCCTCGCTCGGCTTGCGCTCGATCTCCTTCTCCTCGTCGCGCACGTCATGGCCCTTGATGGCCTCGACGTCGAGCGGCGACGGGAGGTAGTTGACGATCGCGTCGAGCAGGGGCTGGACGCCCTTGTTCTTGAACGCGGTGCCGCAGGTGACCGGGGTGAGGTTGCCGGCGATCGTGGCGCGGCGGATGGCCGGGATCAGCTGGTCCGTCGTGGGCTCGTGGCCCTCGAGGTACAGCTCCATGATCTCGTCGTCCGCCTCGGCCAGCGTCTCGACCAGCTTGTCGTGCCACTCACGGGCGGCGTCGGCGTGCGACTCCGGAATGTCCACGACGTCGTACATCTCGCCCTTGGCGGCCTCGGCGCTCCACACCAGGGCCTTCATGCGGACCAGGTCCACGACACCCTTGAAGTCGGCCTCGGCGCCGATCGGGATCTGCAGCACCAGCGGCGTGGCGTGCAGGCGGTCCACGATCATGTCGACGCAGCGGTGGAACTCCGCGCCGACGCGGTCGAGCTTGTTGACGAAGCAGATCCGCGGCACGTTGTAGCGGTCGGCCTGCCGCCAGACCGTCTCCGACTGCGGCTCCACACCGGCGACACCGTCGAACACCGCGACGGCACCGTCGAGGACGCGCAGCGAACGCTCCACCTCGACGGTGAAGTCCACGTGACCCGGCGTGTCGATGATGTTGATGGTGTGATCGACGTCGTCAACCGTCCAGTGACAGGTCGTCGCGGCGGACGTGATCGTGATGCCGCGCTCCTGTTCCTGCTCCATCCAGTCCATGGTGGCCGCGCCCTCATGGACTTCACCGATCTTGTAGTTGACGCCGGTGTAGTACAGGATCCGCTCGGTGGTGGTGGTCTTGCCCGCGTCGATGTGGGCCATGATCCCGATGTTCCGGACCTTGGCCAGGTCTACGCCGGTCTGAGTAGCCACTTCTCGCGTCCTCGTTGTCTCGTACGACTAGATGCTGGGGATTACCAGCGGTAATGCGCGAAGGCCTTGTTGGACTCCGCCATCTTGTGGGTGTCCTCGCGCTTCTTCACACTCGCGCCGAGGCCGTTGCTCGCGTCGAGCAGCTCGTTCATCAGCCGCTCGGTCATCGTCTTCTCGCGGCGCTGCCGGGCGTACAGCACCAGCCAGCGCAGCGCCAGCGTCGTGCTGCGCGCCGGGCGCACCTCGACCGGCACCTGGTAGGTGGCACCGCCGACGCGCCGGCTGCGGACCTCGAGGGTCGGCTTCACGTTGTCGAGCGCTCGCTTCAGCGTGACGACCGGGTCGTTGCCGGTCTTCTCGCGGCAACCCTCGAGTGCGTCGTACACGATGCTCTGCGCGATCGACCGCTTACCGTCGAGCAGGACCTTGTTGACCAGCGAGGTGACCAGCGGTGAGTTGTACACCGGGTCAGCGATCAGCTGGCGCTTGCCTGCGGGACCCTTGCGAGGCATGTCAGCTCTTCTCCTTCTTCGCGCCGTAGCGGCTGCGCGCCTGCTTCCGGTTCCGGACACCCTGGGTGTCGAGCGACCCCCGGATGATCTTGTACCGAACACCGGGGAGGTCCTTCACACGGCCACCGCGCACGAGCACGATCGAGTGCTCCTGCAGGTTGTGTCCGACGCCGGGGATGTAGGCCGTGACCTCGATCCCACTCGTCAGCCGGACACGGGCGACCTTGCGAAGCGCAGAGTTGGGCTTCTTGGGCGTCGTCGTGTAGACGCGCGTGCAGACGCCACGGCGCTGCGGGCTCCCCTTGAGCGCCGGGGTCTTGTTCTTGGTCACCTTGTCCTGCCGGCCCTTACGGACCAGCTGCTGGATCGTGGGCACCGCGTCTCCGTCTTCCTCGTACCGAGCCGGTAAGTCTTCGTTTGGTTGCCGCGCTCTCGCACGGCTCCAGGTCACGAACCACTTACGCGGCCAGGACCTGCAGTTTTTTCCTCGTCCCCCACCCCCGTGGTCGGGCGTGTCGCGCCCGCCACCTCGTCGCCTGCCCATGCCGGGCCGGACGAACTCGGGGGGAGTCGGATCCGTACCGCACGCCGATCGGACCGACCACCACGAGGGTGGCCGCCGAGACCGTGCGCGCACGATGAACCCGCGAACCGCGGGCACGAAGGGAGAGACTACCTAACACCCGAGCATGAGGTCAAAACAAGTCCCGCCACGCCGAAAATCGGCGGGGGACGTTCACGCGGAGAACGCCAGAATGCCGACGGATGTTCCCGTCGGCATTCTGTCCTACCCGTCCGCGTGATGAAAGAGGCGCCCTCGCGCTCCCGGCGTCACAGGGACATGAAGAGCACGATGATCAGGATCACCAGCACCACGGTGCCGATGCCCAGGGCGAGGTAGAGCTTGCGCTTGGAATCGTCGCCGGACGAGGACGACGACGCCTGGTCGTAACCGGGGAAGCCGCCCTCCTGCCCGAAGGGCTGCTGGCCACCGTACGGCGACGGCTGCTGCTGACCGTAACCCTGCTGGCCATAGCCCTGCTGCTGGCCATAGGCCTGCTGTCCGTAACCCTGCTGACCGGGCTGCTGCTGACCGGGCTGCTGGCCGGGCTGCTGCTGACCGTAGCCCTGCTGGCCCGCCTGCTGCTGCCCATAGCCCTGCTGGCCGTAGCCCTGCTGCTGGCCATAGGCCTGCTGGCCATAGGCCTGCTGACCGTACGGCTGCTGGCCCTGGCCCTGCTGCCCCTGGCCCTGCTGGCCGGTACCCGCCTGCTCGCCGTAAGCCTGAGAGCCGGTGCCCTGCTGGCCCGCCTGCTGCTGACCGTAGCCCTGCTGGCCGTAACCCGGCTGCTGACCGTAAGCGGGCTGGCCGTAACCCGGCGGCGGGAAGCCCTGCGGCTGCCCGAATCCCGAGGGGCCGGAGGACTCCGAACCGCCGCCCTGCTCCCCCGCGGAGGCCGGCGAACCCGACGGTGACGCCCATGGCTGCCGGCCCGGCTCCCCGCCGGACGGCGCCGCGTACGGGCCCGAATCCCCGGTCGACGGCGCGGCGTACGGGCCCGAGTCCCCGCCGGAGGGCGTGGGGTACGGGCCGGAGTCGCCGGTCGGGGCCGGGGACGAGGGCAGGGCGAAGGCCGTGGTGCTGATGCCGTCCACGTCGGACGCGCCGGCGGCGGGCTGGTCGGAGCCGTACGACGGCGGCTGTTCCTCGGCCCGGCTCTGGCTCGCGAAACCGGCCTCCGGAGGCGGCACCAGAATCGTGCGCTCCACGCCGTCCTTCTCGTCATCGTCCCGGTCGTCCGCCGGCTGCGATCCGCCGGACGCCGACTCGTCCGAAGAGGGCGCGCCGAACGGCGGAGCCTCACCGCCGGGCGTTCCGAACGACGAAGCGTCGCCCCCCGGAGCGCCGAAGGGCGGCAGGTCGCCGGTCGGCGATGACTGCTCGCCGCCGGACGAACCCGTCTCGAGCGGGTGGTCCAGCATCGTGGACGGCGGCTGCGCCGCGTCGGTACCGGAGTTCGGTGCGGTCGCCCCGAAAGAGGAAGGCGGCTGGTACTCGCCGGTGCCCGTGCCGCTCTCCCCCTCTGGGCGGAACGCCGTGGTCGCCGGCGCGCCGAATCCGCCCTCGGCGGACGGTGCGGGACGTTCGCCGGTCGACTCCGACCGCGGTTCGAACGTGGTGCGCTCGGCGGCGTCCTCCTCCGCGCTCCCCTGGTCGGGGAACGAAAGGCCGGAACTCGCGCTCCCGCCCTGCTCACCGAAGGACGGCGAACTCGGGGGGAATCCGAAGTGCTCACCGTAGGGCTGCTGGGCGGACCCCGGCTGGCCGTACGGCGCCTGCTCGCCCTGAGACGGCTGCTGCCGGTCGCCCTGCTCACCGGCCTGGCCGGAGGAGGGCGAACCCGCCGGCTGCCCGTAGGACGGCGCAGACGGCTGCCCAGGCTGCGCGTACGACGAACCCGGCTGCTCACCGGGCTGCCCGTACGGCGACGCGGACTGCTCGCCCGGCTGCCCGTACGGCGAACCCGGCTGTTCCGGGGCCTGGCCGTACGGCGAACCGGGCTGCTGGCCCGGCTGGGCGTGCGGCGAACCGGGCTGGCCGTAGGGAGACTGCGGCTGCTCGTCCGGTCGGCCATAGGGCTGCTGGCCGTACTGCGACGGCGCCCCCGGCTGACCGTACGGCGCCTGGCCGTAGGGCTGCTGCTGCCCGTAGGGCGGCGGCGCGCCGTACTGGCCGTACGGCGGCTGCTCGTCGGGGCGCCCGCCGTACGGCGGCTGCCCGGTGGGGGGCTGCTGCCCGTACGGCGGCTGGCCGTACGGCGCGGGCTGCTCGCCCGGCGTGCCGTACGGAGACTGGCCGTAACCGGGCTGGCCGTAACCGGGCTGGCCGTAGGACGGCGGCGTGCCCGGTTGGCCGTAGGGCTGCTGGCCGTACGGCGGCGGAGGCGGCGGAGCTCCGGGCGTGCCGTACGCGGGCGGCGCACCCGGCGTGGAGTACGTCCCCGGCTGTCCGGGCGCGCCGTAGGGCGACGGGGTCTGCTCACCGGAACCAGGGCCGGAACCCGTGCCGGCCTCGCCGGAGCCGGGCTCGTCGGGCTTCTCCTCGGACGCGGGCGGAGTCACGGGGCGGCGCGGGGCGCCGAACATCACCGTACGGCCCGACTCGAGGACGTCGTCCGAGAGGCCCTGCGGCGTCGGGTCCTTCGGCTGCTCCTGACCATCCGCGGCGGCGCCCTGGTCGGCGCCGGGCGGCTCGGATGATCCTTGCTGCTCAGGCGGGGGCCAGTGGGATCCCTGGCCGCCGTTCTGCTCGGTCATCGTCGGACTCCTTCAGCGCCGTCTCCGCGGGCGGCTCGCCTCGGGGGGACCGGCCCTGTGACAGCACTCGGGAGGGGGCGTCGCATCACGCTCTCCCGGTCTGTCCGGCGGCCACCGGTCGAGGCGTCCTCCGCTGGTTCACCGAACCAGAGTGCCTGGTCACCGGCATGACCGCAAATCACCGCCGTCCCACACGCTCGTGACGAAACGGCGAAAGGCCGCCTCCGGAAGATCCGGAGACGGCCCCTGCCTGGTGGTGGTCCACCCGTTGTGACTACCGGTTGTACTGACCGAAGTCGTACTCCTCCAGCGGCACGGCCTCGCCGGAACCCTGGCCGAAGGCGTACTCGGCGCCCTCGTCGTAGGACCCGACGGAGTACACCGCGGCCTTGGCCTCCTCGGTCGGCTCGACCCGGATGTTGCGGTACTGCGGCATGCCGGTACCGGCCGGGATGAGCTTTCCGATGATGACGTTCTCCTTCAGGCCGACCAGCGGGTCGGACTTGGCGTGGATCGCCGCGTCCGTGAGGACCCGCGTCGTCTCCTGGAAGGAGGCCGCCGACAGCCAGGACTCGGTGGCCAGCGACGCCTTCGTGATGCCCATGAGCTGCGGCCGGCCGACCGCGGGCTGACCGCCCTCGGCCACGACGGCGCGGTTGAGCTCCTCGAACTTCGGCCGCTCGACCAGCTCGACGCCCGGCAGCATGTCGGTGTCACCGGACTCCAGCACCTGGACCCGCTTCAGCATCTGCCGAACGATGATCTCGATGTGCTTGTCGTGGATCGACACACCCTGCGACCGGTAGACCTCCTGTACCTGGTCGACCAGGTGCAGCTGGACCGCGCGCGGGCCGAGGATGCGCAGCACCTCGTGCGGGTTGATGGCACCAGCGATGAGCTGCTGGCCGACGTCGACGTGGTCGCCGTCCTTGACCCTCAGCCGCGACCGCATCGGCACCGGGTAGGCGATCTCCTCGCCACCGTCGTCCGGGATGACCACGATCTTGCGGGTCTTCTCGGTCTCGTCGATCCGGACCCGGCCGGCCACCTCGCTGATCGGTGCGACGCCCTTGGGGACGCGCGCCTCGAACAGCTCCGTGACACGGGGCAGACCGTGCGTGATGTCCTGACCGGCCACACCACCGGTGTGGAAGGTCCGCATGGTCAGCTGGGTGCCGGGCTCGCCGATCGACTGGGCGGCGATGATGCCGACCGCCTCGCCGACGTCCACGAGCTTGCCGGTGGCCAGCGAACGGCCGTAGCACATCGCGCAGACACCGATCTTGGACTCGCAGACCAGCGCGCTGCGGGTGCGCACCTCGTCCAGGCCCGCCTCGATGAGGCGGTCGAGCACCACGTCGTTGAGGTCCGTGCCGCCCGGGAACAGGACGGTGCCGTCCACCACGACGTCCTCGGCGATGTTGCGGCCGACGAGGCTGTTCTCGGAGTTCGGGACCTTGGTGAGGCTGCCGTCCGCGTTCTTGGTCGCGATCGGGAACTTGATCGTACGGTCGGTGCCGCAGTCGTCCTCGCGAACGATCACGTCCTGCGCGACGTCCACCAGACGACGGGTCAGGTAACCCGAGTCGGCGGTACGCAGGGCGGTGTCGGCCAGACCCTTTCGGGCGCCGTGCGTGGCGATGAAGTACTCGACCACGGACAGACCCTCACGGAAGGACGACTTGATCGGACGCGGGATGGTCTCACCCTTCGGGTTGGAGACCAGACCACGCATACCGGCGATCTGCCGGAGCTGCAGCGGGTTACCGCGCGCACCGGAGTTGATCATCATCCAGATCGGGTTGGTCGCGGGGAAGGCCGCCTCCATGTCCTTGGCGACGTCGGCCGTGGCGTGGGTCCAGATCTCGATGAGCTCCTGACGGCGCTCGTCGTCGGTGATCAGACCGCGGTCGTACTCGCGCTGGACCTTGTCGGCCCGGCGCTCGTAGGTGGCCATGATGTCCGCCTTGTTCGGCGGAGCGATGACGTCGTCGATCGCGATGGTCACGCCGGAGCGGGTCGCCCACCGGAAGCCGGTGTCCTTCAGCGCGTCCAGCGCGTTCGCGACATCGACCTTCGGGTAGGTCTCGGCCAGCTCGTTGACGATCGCCGACAGCTGCTTCTTGCCGACCTCGTAGTTGACGAACGGGAAGTCCGACGGCAGCGCCTCGTTGAACAGCGCCCGGCCGAGCGTCGTCTCGAGGCGGATCGGCTGACCGGCCTCCCAGCCCTCCGGAGCCGTCCAGCCGCGCGGCGGCGGGATGTCCTTCAGCCGGACGTGGATCTTGGCCTGGATGTGCAGGTCGCCCCGGTCGTAGGCCATGATCGCCTCGGAGAGGCTGGCGAACGCGCGGCCCTCGCCGTCGGCGCCCTCCTTCTCCGTCGTCAGCCAGAACAGACCGATGACCATGTCCTGGGTCGGCATGGTGACCGGCTTGCCGTCCGACGGCTTGAGGATGTTGTTGGTCGAGAGCATCAGGATGCGCGCCTCGGCCTGGGCCTCGGCCGACAGCGGCAGGTGCACGGCCATCTGGTCACCGTCGAAGTCCGCGTTGAACGCGGTGCAGACGAGCGGGTGGATCTGGATGGCCTTGCCCTCGACCAGCTGCGGCTCGAAGGCCTGGATGCCCAGGCGGTGCAGCGTCGGCGCCCGGTTGAGCAGCACCGGGTGCTCGGTGATGACCTCTTCGAGCACGTCCCACACGGCCGGGCGGGCCCGCTCGACCATGCGCTTGGCGCTCTTGATGTTCTGCGCGTGGTTGAGGTCGACCAGCCGCTTCATCACGAACGGCTTGAACAGCTCCAGCGCCATCTGCTTGGGCAGACCGCACTGGTGCAGCCGCAGCTGCGGGCCGACGACGATCACCGAACGACCGGAGTAGTCGACGCGCTTACCGAGGAGGTTCTGCCGGAAGCGGCCCTGCTTGCCCTTGAGCATGTCGGACAGCGACTTGAGCGGACGGTTGCCCGGCCCGGTGACGGGCCGGCCGCGGCGGCCGTTGTCGAACAGCGCGTCGACGGCCTCCTGCAGCATCCGCTTCTCGTTGTTGACGATGATCTCGGGCGCGCCGAGGTCGAGCAGCCTCTTCAGCCGGTTGTTCCGGTTGATGACCCGGCGGTACAGGTCGTTGAGGTCGCTCGTGGCGAACCGGCCACCGTCGAGCTGCACCATCGGGCGCAGGTCCGGCGGGATGACCGGGATGCAGTCGAGCACCATGCCCCGCGGGCTGTTGCGGGTGTTGAGGAAGGCGGAGACGACCTTGAGGCGCTTGAGGGCGCGGGCCTTCTTCTGGCCCTTGCCGCTGCGGATGGTCTCCCGCAGCCGCTCGGACTCGGCGTCGAGGTCGAAGTTCTCCAGACGCTTCTGGATGGCCGCGGCGCCCATGCCGCCCTCGAAGTAACGGCCGAAGCGGTCGCGCATCTCGCGGTAGAGCAGCTCGTCGCCCTCGAGGTCCTGGACCTTGAGGTTGCGGAAGCGGCTCCAGACCTCGTCGAGCCGGTCGAGCTCGCGCTGCGCCCGGTCGCGGAGCTGCTTCATCTCCCGCTCGGCGCCCTCACGGACCTTGCGGCGCTGGTCGCCCTTCGCCCCGGCGGCCTCGAGCTCGGCCAGGTCGGTCTCGAGCTTCTTCTGCCGGGCCTCGATGTCGGCGTCGCGGCGCTGCTCGAGCTGCTGTCGCTCGACGGAGATCTTGGCCTCCAGCGACGGCAGGTCGCGCTCACGCAGCTCGGCGTCGACATGCGTGATCATGTAGGCCGCGAAGTAAATGATCTTTTCGAGGTCCTTGGGCGCCAGGTCCAGCAGGTAGCCCAGCCGGCTCGGCACTCCCTTGAAGTACCAGATGTGCGTGACGGGCGCGGCCAGCTCGATGTGACCCATCCGCTCACGCCGCACCTTGGCGCGAGTGACCTCGACGCCGCAGCGCTCACAGATGATGCCCTTGAACCGGACGCGCTTGTACTTACCGCAGTAGCACTCCCAGTCCCGGGTCGGACCGAAGATCTTCTCGCAGAAGAGCCCGTCCTTCTCCGGCTTGAGAGTCCGGTAGTTGATCGTCTCCGGCTTCTTGACCTCGCCGTGCGACCACTGCCGGATGTCGTCAGCCGTGGCCAGGCCGATCCGCAGCTCGTCGAAGAAGTTGACGTCGAGCACTTTCTTAACCAGTCCCCTGTTGTCGTTTGCCGATTCCGAGGTCCGAAACGCCGTCTCGCTCACTCGGCGGGCGGGCGGCCGGGCGCTGTCGCGCGCCCGTGCCGCCGCCCACGTCGTTCACTCGTCGGCTCCCCGTTCCTCAGACCTCTTCGACGCTGCTCGGCTCACGCCGGGACAGGTCGATGCCGAGCTCTTCCGCGGCGCGGAAGACGTCCTCGTCGGTGTCACGCATCTCGATGGACATGCCGTCGCTGGAGAGCACCTCGACGTTCAGGCACAGCGACTGCATCTCCTTGATCAGCACCTTGAAGGACTCAGGGATGCCCGGCTCAGGGATGTTCTCGCCCTTGACGATGGCCTCGTACACCTTCACGCGGCCGAGGACGTCGTCGGACTTGATGGTGAGCAGCTCCTGGAGGGCGTAGGCGGCGCCGTACGCCTCCAGCGCCCAGACCTCCATCTCACCGAAGCGCTGGCCACCGAACTGGGCCTTACCGCCGAGCGGCTGCTGGGTGATCATGGAGTACGGGCCGGTCGAACGCGCGTGGATCTTGTCGTCGACCAGGTGGAGCAGCTTCAGAATGTAGATGTAACCGACCGCGATCGGGTCCTTGAAGGGCTCACCGGTCCGCCCGTCGAACATCCGCGCCTTACCGGTCTTCTGGACCATGCGCTGGCCATCGCGGTTCGGCAGGGTGCTGTCGAGCAGCTCGGTGATCTCCTCCTCGCGGGCACCGTCGAACACCGGAGTGGCGACGTTGGTCCCCGCGTCGGCGGCGTCGGCTCCGATGGCCTTCAGCTGGCGCTTCCACTCGGCGTCGTCCCCGTCGACCTTCCAGCCCCGGCTGGCGACCCACCCGAGGTGGGTCTCCAGGACCTGGCCGACGTTCATCCGGCCCGGCACGCCGAGCGGGTTGAGGACGATGTCGACCGGGGTGCCGTCCTCCAGGAACGGCATGTCCTCGACCGGCAGCACCTTGGAGATGACGCCCTTGTTGCCGTGACGGCCGGCGAGCTTGTCACCATCGGTGATCTTGCGCTTCTGGGCGACGTACACCCGGACCAGCTCGTTCACGCCCGGCGGGAGCTCGTCGCCCTCTTCCCGGCTGAACACGCGGACCCCGATGACCTTGCCCTCTTCGCCGTGCGGCACCTTCAGGGAGGTGTCGCGGACCTCGCGGGCCTTCTCGCCGAAGATGGCGCGCAGCAGGCGCTCCTCCGGGGTCAGCTCGGTCTCGCCCTTGGGCGTGACCTTGCCGACCAGGATGTCGCCCGTGGTGACCTCGGCGCCGATGCGGATGATGCCGCGCTCGTCCAGGTCGGACAGGACCTCTTCGGAGACGTTCGGGATGTCCCGGGTGATCTCCTCCGGGCCCAGCTTGGTGTCACGGGCGTCGACCTCGTGCTCCTCGATGTGGATCGAGGACAGGACGTCGTCCTGCACCAGACGCTGGGAGAGGATGATCGCGTCTTCGTAGTTGTGGCCCTCCCACGGCATGAACGCCACCAGGAGGTTCTTGCCGAGCGCCATCTCGCCGTTGTCCGTGCACGGACCGTCGGCGACGACGGTGCCGACCTCGACCCGCTGGCCCTCGTCGACGATGGGCTTCTGGTTGAAGCAGGTGCCCTGGTTCGACCGCTTGAACTTGGCGACACGGTAGGTGGTGCGCGTGCCGTCGTCGTTCATCACGGTGATGTAGTCGGCGGAGACCTCCTCGACGACACCGGCCTTCTCGGCCGTGATGACGTCACCGGCGTCGGTCGCCGCGCGGTACTCCATGCCGGTGCCGACCAGCGGCGCCTCGCTGCGCAGCAGCGGGACGGACTGGCGCTGCATGTTGGAGCCCATGAGCGCGCGGTTCGCGTCGTCGTGCTCGAGGAACGGGATCATGGCCGTCGCGACCGACACCATCTGGCGCGGCGAGACGTCCATGTAGTCGACCTCGGACGGCGGGATGAACTCGACCTCGCCGCCCTTCCGGCGGACCAGGACGCGGTTCTCCACGAAGGTGCCGTCGTCCTGGAGCGGCGTGTTCGCCTGGGCGACGACGTGCCGGTCCTCCTCGTCCGCGGTGAGGTAGTCGATCTGCTCGGTGACCCGGCCGTCGACGACCTTGCGGTACGGCGTCTCGATGAAGCCGAAGGAGTTGACCCGGCCGTACGAGCTCAGCGAGCCGATCAGACCGATGTTCGGGCCTTCCGGCGTCTCGATCGGGCACATGCGGCCGTAGTGCGACGGGTGGACGTCACGGACCTCCATGCCCGCCCGCTCACGGGACAGACCACCGGGACCCAGCGCGTTCAGACGCCGCTTGTGCGTCAGACCCGCCAGCGGGTTGGTCTGGTCCATGAACTGCGACAGCTGCGAGGTGCCGAAGAACTCCTTGATCGACGCCACGACCGGGCGGATGTTGATCAGGGTCTGCGGCGTGATCGCCTCGACGTCCTGCGTGGTCATCCGCTCGCGGACGACGCGCTCCATGCGAGCCAGGCCCAGGCGGACCTGGTTCTGGATCAGCTCGCCGACCGAGCGGATACGACGGTTGCCGAAGTGGTCGATGTCGTCGGTCTCGACGGGGATCGCGTGGCCCGCCGGGCCCGTCATCTCCTCCTCGCCGGCGTGCAGCCGGACGAGGTAGTCGATGGTGGTGACGATGTCGTCCTCGGTCAGGGTGCCCTGGGTCAGGTCCAGGTCGAGGCCGAGCTTCTTGTTGACCTTGTAGCGGCCGACCTTCGCCAGGTCGTAGCGCTTCGGATTGAAGTAGAGGTTCTCGAGCAGCGTCTGCGCGGACTCCTTCGTCGGAGGCTCGCCCGGACGCAGCTTGCGGTAGATGTCGAGCAGGGCGTCGTCCTGCCCGGTGGTGTGGTCCTTCTCCAGGGTGATCCGCATCGACTCGTAGTCGCCCCAGCGCTCAAGGATGCGGGCGTCGTCCCAGCCGAGCGCCTTGAGCAGAACGGTGACGCTCTGCTTGCGCTTGCGGTCGATCCGGACGCCGACGTTGTCACGCTTGTCGACTTCGAACTCTAGCCATGCACCCCGGGAGGGGATCACCTTGCAGCCGAAGAGGTCCTTGTCGGACGTCTTGTCCAGGGCCCGGTCGAAGTAGACGCCGGACGAGCGGACGAGCTGCGAGACGACGACACGCTCGGTGCCGTTGATGATGAAGGTGCCGCGCGGGGTCATGAGCGGGAAGTCACCCATGAACACCGTCTGGCTCTTGATCTCCCCCGTGGAGTTGTTGATGAACTCCGCCGTCACGAACATCGGGGCGGAGAAGGTCATGTCCTTGTCTTTGCACTCCTCGACGGAGTACTTCGGCGGCTCGAACCGGTGATCACGGAACGAGAGGGACATGGTGCCGGAGAAGTCTTCGATCGGACTGATCTCTTCGAAGATCTCCTCAAGTCCCGACTGGGTCGGGACGTCCTTACGACCGGCCTGCTGGGCCGCAGTGACCCGGGCCTTCCACCTCTCGTTACCGAGCAACCAGTCAAAGGACTCGGTCTGCAGCGCGAGGAGGTCCGGAACTTCCAGAGGCTCCTTGATACGCGCGAAAGAAACGCGGTTCGGACCGGTTGCGGTAGTCGAGGCGTTGCGCGAGGCTGCCAAGAGTGGTCCTTCCGAGGGCTCGCGGCGGACTGACGACGCGCACGCCAGACGATCCACGCCGATAGACCCCGCCGAAACGGGGGTGTCGATGTGTGGATAGTCAGAGGGCAGCGCAAAGGGGCAGTGTAGCCGAACGCCACACCGCTGTCGAGCGCAGAGCCACGGTATGCATCACAGTTGCTCCGCAGCATCGCTCGTCAGCGGCCCCACGTCAAGACTAGACATGGACATTCCGCCCGATCGATCAGCGTGAGGAAGCCCATAGTTTACGGGGAAGCGGGCCCCTGGCCGTCCTCGCGCAGGTCGGCGCGCCGCCCCGGCACGGGGCGGCGTCACGTTTCTCGAAATCTCTTCGGATCGGACGGCGCCACGGGGCGGGAAACGATCAGCGCTTCGTCGACGCGGAGGGTGTCGCGGGGCCGGAAACGATCAGCGCTTCTTGGACGCGGAGGGGGTCGGCGTCGGCGTCGGGGTGGCGCCGGAGGAGGCCGGCGGCGGGGTGGTCATCCGCGGGCCGTCGATGAGCCACTTCTTGCCGACCTTCTTCATCTGCAGGCGCGGCCACGACGTATCGACCTGGGGCTCCTTGTGCGCGGCGTTGACCGAGATCATCTTCACGAAGAGGAGCACCTCGACCCGACCGGCGGTCGCCTGCGTCACCGACGCCACCTGGATCTGGGTCAGCGCCTGGGTCTGGCTCTTCTCCACGGACGTCCGGAATATCTTCCAGTACTCGGCGTAGGACTTCGCCATCGCCGGCGTCATCTCGGACTCCGCCTTCTTCAGGTCGTAGTCCAGCGTCTGGTGGTTGTACGACAGCAGGTCCTTGGCGGCGGACTGCGCGGCGGCCAGGCCGTCCTCACGCGCGTGCTGGACCGCCTCGTCCTGGCCCACCCGGTACCACAGGTCCAGGCAGCCGACGGCCACGACGAGCACGGCGCAGACCAGGATGGCCAGCGGGGCCGTGGCCGGCGACCGCCGCGCCGTGCGCTCGGCCGCCGTCTCCTCGGCGGAGTCCTCGGCCGGCGCGCCCTTGCGCCTGGTGAGCGCGGTCACTGCAGCCCTCCCATCCCGGAGACCCGCCAGTGACCACCGATCTTGGTCAGCTGCACCTGGGCGCTCTGCCACGTCGAGGCGGGCGTCGTGACCTGGGCGGACTGCGCGGTCCTGCGGACGGTGACCATGACCTCGGCCGACTTGGACTGGATGTCTATCACTCCTGAGGCGGACACCGCGGCGCTGGAGATCAGCTTGTTGTTCACGACGGTCTGCTTCCAGGTCGTGCCGAGCTGCTGGACCGCCTGCGCCTTGAACTTGTCGGACATGTCGGCGTAGACCCGCTGGGCGTCCTGGTCGAAGTTCTGGTAGCCGATCGAGTAGAAGTTCGTGACGACCCGGCGGGCGACGGTCTGCACCGACGCGATGTCGGCCCTTCGGGTGTCGGCGGCGTACGTCTTGTCGGCGAGGTAGCCCACCGGCACCAGGAGGGCGAGGAGGACGACTCCGAGCAGCGCGAGCGTCACCCCCAGGCGACGGCCGCTCAGCCGACGATCGGGCTCAGCAGAAGCGTCTGCCATGAAGCGTCTCCCGTCAGTTGACTGACCTTGCCCAGGCGGTACTGCTTACCGTCGGGCCCCACGTAAACGCGGGTCCGGGGATCGTAGCCGCTGACGAACAGCGTCTGCAGCCCGGAGGAGGCCGTCTGTCCGGAGCCTGAGTCCCCCGTCGACGAGCCGCCGGTCACCGCCGACCGCCCGCTCGCCGACGCCTGCTTCGCGGCGTCCCCGCCGCCGCTCGAGCCGGTGCCGGTCGAGGTCTCGTACGGGAAGCCGGCCCCCGACGTCGCGCCCGCGGGCAGCTTGGGATACGGCCCGGGCGGTGGCGCGTTGCGGGACCCGCGTACGGCGGTGGCGGCGTTCTTGGGCGCCTTGCAGGAGGCCTTGGCGTTGATGGTCGCCGGACGGGTGTCCTGCGGGTAGCGGATGGTCGTGCCCTTGTAGCCCTCGGTGCAGACGGGCGGCCGGTTGAAGTTGAGCTCGAGGCCGAAGTGCACCGTGCCGTCGCCGGGGGTGACGCTGAACGCGCCGCCGACGATGAGCGGGTAGGTGATCAGCATGGTCCGGAGCTGGTCGGTGCGCGAGGTCAGCACCGACCCGATGACCGAGCCGTTGGCCAGGAGCGTGGGCAGGGTCGGCTCTAGGCGGTCGAGCAGGTCCTGGCCCTGGTCCAGCGCGCCCGGCGTGGTGTTCAGGAACTTGCGGACGTCGGGGTCGTCGCGCTTCAGCTCGGCGGTCAGCGACGCGAGGTTGTGGGAGAACTCGCGGAACACCGACCCCTCGTCGACCTGTGTGTCCAGCACCGTGCGCCCGTTGTTGAGCAGCGCGATCGTCTCGGGGTAGGTGTCGTTCAGCGCGGCCAGGATCTTCTTGTTGGAATCGAGCAGCGACTGCAGGTCCGGACCTTCGCCCGACAGACCCTTGTCGAGCTCGTCGATGACCGTTCCGAGGTCCTTGGGGTTCACGGTGCGCACGAGGGCGTCGATGTTGTGCAGCAGTTCGTACGTCTGCACCGGCAGGTGGGTGTGGTCGCGCGGGATGACGTCGCCGTTCTTCAGCGACGGGCCGTTCCCGGCGGGGCGCAGGTCGATGTACTGCTCGCCGACGCCCGAGCGGTTGAGCACGTAGGCCTGGACGCCGTTGGCGGGCACCTTGCGGTCGTGGTTGATCCGCAGTTCGACGCGGACGCCGTTCTTGGTCAGGCGCAGCGGCCCGACCCGGCCGACCGTGACGCCGCGGTAGGTCACCTCGGCGTTCGAGAAGATGCCGCCGGAGTCGGACATGTCGACGTAGACGCGGTACCGCAGGTCGAGGACGGTCTGGCCGATCCCGATGATGTTGACCAGCGTGTAGGCCATGGTCAGGACCGTGATGATCGCGAAGATCGTCAGCTGGATCTTGACGCCGCGCTTGATGATCATGCGGTGCCTCCGCTCAGCAGGGCGCCCAGGTCGTCACCCGGGGCACCGCCGCCCATTCCGAGGGGTGGCAGGATGCCGCCGCCGCCCTGCTGCGAGCCGCTCTGATTCGTACCGGCGCTTGAGCCGCCCTCTGGGAGGACGCCCAGAGGGTTGTCCGGAACGCTCGTGTGCGGGGCCGGCAGGGACGCCTGGAGCTTCTCAGCGCCCTTCACGGCCCCTTCCAGGGCGGTCCCGGTCAGGAAGTTGTGCGCGATGTTCCCGACGTCGAGGTCCAGGGTGGCGAACAGGTTGCCGTAGTCGCCCTTGAGCGCCTGGGAGACCGTCTGCGGGAACGGGAACGTGAACAGGCCGCCCAGGATCTTCGGGATGACGTTGCTGGCCTTGTCGGTGTTCTGCAGCACCGTCTGCAGGTCCTTGAGGTTGGCGACCGTGTCGTCGTGCGACCGGTTGATCACCCGGGTCGCCACGGTGCCGAGCCGGTCCATGTTGACCAGGAGCTTGGTGAGGTCCTGCCGCTGCGCGGCGAGGATCTTCACCGCGGGGCCGGTGCTGTCGATCGTGTCGGCGATCGTCTGGTTGTGCCGGGCGAGCGTGGCGGCGAGCCGGTCGACCTTCTCGATCGTGGTGACGATCTGCGCCTTCTGCCGGTCGAGGGTGCCGACGAAGACGTTGACGCGGTCCAGGAGGTCGCGCATCTGCGTGGTGCGGCCCTGCATCGCGGCGTTCAGCTCGTGGTTGATCGTGGAGATCTGCTCGAGGCCGCCGCCGGTGACCAGCATGGACATCGCCGACAGCACCTCCTCGACCTCGGTGTCGCGGGTGGTGCGGTCGAGGGGGATCTCCGCGCCCTGCGTCAGCCTCCCCTGGGGCGTCTGTCCCTGTGGCGCGGACAGCGCCACGAACTTCTCGCCGAGGAGGCTGGTCTGGGAGATCGTGGCGACGGCGTTGGCCGGCAGGTCGGCCGAGCGCCGCAGCCGGCAGGTGACCTCGGCGTTCCAGTTCACCAGGCGGATCCTGGTGATCCGGCCGACCGGGACGTCGTTGACGCGGCACTGCGACTGCGGCACCAGGTCCAGGACGTTCGAAAAGACGATCTTCACGTCGTACGCGTCGGAGCCGGTGTCGATACCGCCGGGCAGCGGCATGTTCGACACGCCCCGGAACGTACAGCCCGAGACGGCGGCGGTGAGCGTGAGCGCCGTCGCAACGATCCGCGCCGCTCGGCCGCGCGCCGGCCGCTCCGATCGAGACACCTCGTACGTACCTCTCATCTCAACGGCCCGTGCCGGACGTGGGCGTACCGCTGGGCGTGCGCTTGCCGGACCCGCTCGCGTCGCCACCGGTCGCCGGCTGGGCCGGGCCGATCGCGATCGGGAGCGGGATCAGGTTCTGCAGGTAACCGTCGAACCACCGGCCCTGGGCGGTGGCGTCGGCCGAGACGCTGACGAAGGGACCCAGGGTCTTGACCGCCTTGTCGAGGTTGTTCTGGTTGCGCAGCAGGATGTTCACGACGCTGTGCAGGTGCCGCATCGCGGGGTTCAGCGTGGCGCGGTTCTCCTCGATCGTCCCGGTGATCTGGTTCGAGAGGCTGACCGTGCCGGACAGCAGCGAAGTGATCACCTGCCGCCGGTCGTTGAGCTCCTGCAGCAGCAGGCCGCCGCTCGACACCAGCTGCGCGAGGTCGCCGCTGCGGTCGGCCAGCAGGCCGGTGAGGCTCCGGGTGTGGCCGAGGAGGCCGGTCAGCTCGTCGTCGCGGGAGGAGATGGCCCGGGAGATCTTCTGCAGGCCGCTCAGCGTCCGGCGTACGTTGTCCGGGGAGTACTGCAGCGTCTGGTTCAGGGTGTCCAGCGCCGTGGCGAGCTGCGGGACGTCGATCTTCTGGAGCTGTCCGGACAGGTCCTGCAGGGCGGGGACGACCTCGTACGACGGGGCGGTGCGCGAGGTGGGGATCTCGGTGTGCGGCGACTGGCGGCGGTCGCCCCTCGGATCGACCTCGAGGTAGTGCGCGCCCAGCAACGTGGAGATCTTGATCCGGACCTGCGACTGGGTGCCGAAGCGGACGTGGGAGCCGGCGGTGAAGCCGACCCGCACGTGGTCGCCCTCCAGCGCGACGCTCTTGACCTTGCCGACCTTGACGCCGGCGACGCGCACCTCTTCGTTCGGCTTGAGGCCGCTGGCCTCGGTGAACGCCGCGTGGTACGTCGTCCCGCCCTCGAGGAGCGTCAGGTTGAACGCCGCGAACACGAGGAGGGCCACCGACGACATGCCGATGATCCCCATCGTCAGGGGGTCCCGGTCCCGGAAGGAGACTCTCACCGTTCCACTCCCCTCGTCGCTGCCTCGTTCACCTGATCACCCCTTGCATCGGGGACTCTCGTTCAGGATCTGCGGAGTGTTGAAGGAGACCTGGCCCGGCAGCCCGATCCGCGCGTCCAGACTGCACAGGTAGAAGTTGAACCAGGAGCCGTAGGAGGCGGCCCGGTCGAGCAGCATGAAGTTGGTCGGCATCGCGGCGAACGCCTTGTCCAGCTCGCCGCCGTTGGCCGCGAGCACCTTCGACAGGTGGCCGAGCGTGGCGATGTCGGCCTTGACCGACGGGCGCACGTCCGTGAGCAGGCCGTTGGTCGTGTAGATGAGCTGGTTGACGCTGACCAGCGACTCGCCGATCGCGTGCCGGTCGCCGGACAGCCCGGACACCAGGCTCTTCAGGTTGGTGATGAGCCCGGAGACCTCCTCGTCGCGCGAGTCGATGGTGGCGATCACCTTGTCGAGGTTGTCGATCACCCGGCCGATGACCTCGTCGCGGTTGCCGAGGGTCTCGGTCAGGGAGGCGACGTGCGCGAGCAGCCCGTTGACGGTCCCGCCCTCGCCCTGCAGCACCTGGATGATCTGGTACGCGAGCTGGTTGACGTCCTGCGGCTTGATGGCCCGCAGCAGCGGCCGGAAGCCGTTGAACAGCGCGGTCAGGTCCAGCGCCGGCTGGGTCTGCTCCTTCGGGATCGTCCCGCCGGTCGGCAGCGTGCCGCCCTGCCCGGAGCCCTCGGTCAGCGAGATGTACCGCTGGCCCATCAGGTTGCGGTACCGCAGCTGGGCCTGCGTGCTGCGGGGCAGGGTCTGGTCGTCGACCACGGAGACCGTGACCTTGGCCAAGTGCCCCTGGTAGAGCTTGATCCCCTTGACCTCTCCGACGCGCACGCCGGCGATCCGGACCTCGTCGCCGGTGTTGAGCCCCGCCGCGTCCGTGAAGATCAGGTTGTAGTTCCGGCTCGGCACGAACTGGGTGTTGGAGATGGTGACGGCGAGCACCGCCGTGGCGAGCGTGGCGATCACCGCGAAGATGATCAGCTTGATCGCCGCCGAGGTGGTCTTCACTTGACGGTCACCACCATTCCGTTGGCGGCGGGCTTGTACAGCAGCGTGGCGAGGTCGGAGACCTGGCCGGCGCTGGTGCCCATGGCCGGTCCCATCAGGCTCTTGAGCAGCGAGTCGTCGTCCGTGGAGCTGCCCGGCTTGACCAGGACGCTCGACAGGGAGCGGCCCGCGCCGCCCGCCCACCACTGGTCGTCCTCGGTCCCGTCGAGCTCCTGGTACTGCGGGAACGGCACCTTCGGGTTCGGCAGGCCGTAGCAGCGGGGATTGCGGTAGTCCTTGAACTCCGGGCGGTCCAGTCCCGGCTTGTACCCGGGACGCGGCTTGACCAGCTCCAGCGTGACGTGCACGCCCGGCTGGCGGCCGCCCATCGCGTCGATCAGCCGGGGCGTCAGCTTGGCCATGCCCTGGAACACGCACGGCACGCCCGGGGAGTACTTGGCCACCAGCGCGAGCGCCTTCCGGTTGGCGATCATCGCCCCGACGAGGCGGGGCTCGTTGTCGGCGGTGAACTCCGTGGCCTGGCCGGTGAGGCCGATGCCCTTGTCGAGCGCCGCGACGAGCTGGGGCTCCTTGTCGACGATCGTGCGGTTCGTCGTCTGGAGGTTCTGCATGATCGAGATCAGGTCCGGCGCGGCGCCGTTCAGGTTGTCGCTGACGACGGCGAGCTGTCGCAGGTCGTGGATGACGGTGGGCAGGTGCGGGTTGAGCCGCTTGAGGTAGTCGTCGGCGTCGACGAGCATCTGACCGATCTGGTCGCCGCGGCCCTGCAGCGCGGTGGCCAGGGCGTTCAGAGTGGCGTTGAGCTTGGCCGGCTCGACCTCGTCGAGGATCGGCATCACGTCGTTGAGGACCTGGTTGACCTCCACGGCGGTGGTGGAGCGGTCCTGCGGGATGACGTCGCCGTTCTTCAGGTGACGGCCGCCGAGCGTGCCCGCCGGGGGGACGATGTCGACGAACTTCTCGCCGAACACCGTCTTGGGCAGCATCCGCGCCGAGGAGGCCGCCGGGATCAGCCGGGCCTTACCGGGGTCGATCGCCAGGTCGATCGCCGCGCCGTTCTGCGTCTGGCGGATCTTCCTGACCTCCCCGACGATCAGGCCGCGGACCTTCACGTCGGAGTGCGGGACCAGCTGCAGGCCGGCCCGGTCGCTGTCGACGGTGACGTGGTAGACGGGCGTGAACGCCTTGTTGTACTGCATCACCATGAGCACGACGAGCAGGAGGACCACCAGTACGAACGCCAGCCCGTACAGGCGGTAGCGCAGCCGCTCGGACCACGAGCCGAAGGGCGGGGTGTAGCTCATGAGTCCTCCCCCGGCTCAGCAATCGTCATCGCGCACTCACACCTCTCGTCTCAGCCGGCGATCCGTACGCTCGTGGTCGCGCCCCAGATCGCCATCCCCATGAGCAGGTCCACGATGTTGACGACCACGAGGCTCGTACGGACGGCGCGGCCGACCGCCAGGCCCACGCCGGCCGGTCCGCCGCTGGCGTTGAAGCCGTAGTAGCAGTGGATCAGCATGACGAGGATCGCGAAGACCAGGACCTTCCCGAACGACCACAGGACGTCGTGGGGTGGGAGGAACAGGTAGAAGTAGTGGTCGTACGTGCCGCTGGACTGGCCGAACGACACGGTCACCATCAGCCGGGTGGCGACGAACGACGCCAGCAGGCCGATGACGTACAGCGGGATCACGGCGAGCATGCCGGCCACCAGTCGCGTCGTCACCAGGAACGGCAGCGATGGCACGCCCATGACCTCGAGCGCGTCGATCTCGTCGCTGATCCGCATGGCGCCGAGCTGAGCGGTGAAGCCGCAGCCGACCGTGGCCGACAGCGCCAGCGCGGACACCGTGGGGGCCAGCTCGCGCGTGTTGAAGTACGCCGAGACGAAGCCGCTGAAGGCGGCGCTGCCGATCTGGTTCAGGGCGTTGTAGCCCTGCAGGCCGACCTCGGTACCGGTGAAGAAGGTCATGAAGCCGACGATCGCCACGCTGCCGCCCATGACGGCCAGGCCGCCGGTGCCGAGGCTGACCTCGGCGAGCAGCCGGACGACCTCCTTCTTGTAGCGCAGGACGACCCGCCAGACCCACGCGAACGCCCGTACGTAGAACGCCATCTGGTGGCCGAAGCCCTCCAGGCGCTCCAGCGGAGCGTCGATGACGCGCTTGGCGGTGCGGAACCCGCCCCAGGTGCCGGCCGCCATCACATGCCCTTCTGCGGGACGAGCTGGAAGTACAGCGCGCTGAGCACGAAGTTCTCCACGAACAGGGCCATCGCCGCGATGACCACGGTCTGGTTCACCGCGTCACCGACGCCCTTCGGGCCGCCGGAGGCGGTCAGGCCCTTGTACGAGGCGACGAGCGCGGCGGTGATGCCGAACACCACCGCCTTCACCTCGGCCTGGTACAGGTCGGAGAGCTGCGCCAGGCCGCTGAACGAGGCGATGTACGCGCCGGGCGTGCCGCCCTGCAGCATGACGTTGAAGACGTAGCCGCCGGCGATGCCGACGACCGAGACGATGCCGTTGAGGAAGAGCCCGACGAACGCGCAGGCCAGCACGCGCGGCACCACGAGGCGGTGCAGCGGGTTGATGCCGAGCACCTCCATCGCGTCGATCTCCTCGCGGATCTTCCGGGCGCCCAGGTCCGCGCAGATCGCCGAGCCGGCCGCCGCCGCGATCAGCAGGGCCGTCACGATCGGGCTGGCCTCCCGGACGATCGCCAGCACCGCCGTCGAGCCGGTCTGGGACTGCGCGCCGAGCTGCCGGATCAGGTTGCCGACCTGCAACGACAGGATCGCGCCGAACGGGATGGCGACCATGATGGTGGGCGCCACCGTGACGCTGACGATGAACCACGCCTGCTGCAGGAACTCCTGCCACTGGAACGGCCATTTGAACAACGCCCGGAAGGTGTCCAGCGACAGGGCGAAGAAGCGACCGGGCTCGCGCAGCGTGGCGTTGGCGACGCCGTCGGCCACCTTGCCGGCGCGCGCCATCAGTGCGCCCCTTCGGGATGCTGTCCGGCACCGGCCGACATGGCGGCGACGTACCGCGGCCACTCCTCGAGCCAGTCGCGGCCCATCTCGTCGATGAACGAGCCGTCCGGCGGAATGACCCCGTGCGCGCGCAGCCACTCACCGGGAGCGTGCTGGGTCCGGCGGAGGCGCCCGTCGCTGGTCATCAGCTGCGGCGGGATCGGCGGCAGCGGTCCCGGGTCGCGGCCGAGGCGGGCCTCGGCCTCCAGCTCGGACAGGTCCTTCTCCTCGGACATGCCGATCGGGCCGACCTTGCGCGCGTTGAGGAACTGCCGGACCACCGGCTCCTCGCTCGACAGCAGCATCTCGCGCGGCCCGAACATCACCAGCTCGCGGCGGAACAGCATGCCGATGTTGTCCGGCACCGTACGGGCGGTGTTGATGTCGTGGGTGACGATGAGGATCGTCGCCTCGATCTCGGCGTTGAGGTCGACGATCAGTTGGTTCAGCAGGACCGTGCGGACCGGGTCCAGGCCGGAGTCGGGCTCGTCGCAGAGAATGATCTGCGGGTCGAGCACGAGCGCGCGGGCGAGCCCGGCCCGTTTGCGCATACCGCCGGAGATCTCGCCGGGGAACTTGTTCTGCGCTCCCCCGAGGCCGACCATCTCCATCTTCTCCAGGACGATGCGCCGGACCTCGGACTCCGACTTGCGCGTGTGCTCGCGCAGCGGGAAGGCGATGTTGTCGAAAAGGTTCATCGAGCCGAACAGCGCGCCGTCCTGGAACAGGACGCCGAACAGCTTCCGCACCTCGTACATGTCGTGTTCGCGGAGGTTCGGCATGTCCTTGCCGTCGATCCAGCAGTGGCCGCGGTCCGGCTTGAGCAGGCCGACCATCGTCTTGAGGAACACCGACTTGCCGGTTCCGGAGGGTCCGAGAAGGACGGAGATCTCACCGGCGGGCAGCGTCAGGGTGACGTCCTCCCAGATGACCTGACGCCCGAAGGACTTGGTCAGCCCTTCGACTCTGATTTCGACGCCCACTCGTCACCTTTCGTCCAGCCGGCCCATGGGTGTCCGGTACAACGAGCGAGTTACCGATGGGTTACGTTGCCGGGTCACACAGAGCCACTGATCAGTGGCCGGGGGCCATCGTGCGTGCCGCGTCCACCTACCGTAGTCATCCCTCGCTCGAATGGAAGAGGTAAAACCATCGCCGCTGGGACGGAGATTGCCTTGTAAGCAGATCGTTACTCAGAACCGACTTATGAGACTAGCGGTCCAACAGTTCACTTGTGAAGAGGATGCCCGGCGGGCGGAGCCCGGCAGACGTCTACGGACGGTCTGGAAATGATCACGTACATGGGCCCGAATCGTATCAACCAAGCGCTTGATAGGTAAGACCTTCGAACGACCTCCTCGCCCGGTAACGCCGAAAGGCGGCCACCCGGAAGGGTGACCGCCCTCGAAGAGCGCTGAGAAAGCGCCGTGGAGAAGACGCCTTACTTGACGGTGACCGTCGCGCCGGCCTTCTCCAGGGCCTCCTTGGCCTTGTCGGCCGTCTCCTTGTTGACCTTCTCCAGCAGCGGCTTCGGCGCGCCGTCGACCAGGTCCTTGGCCTCCTTCAGGCCCAGGCTCGTGAGGCCACGGACCTCCTTGATGACCTGGATCTTCTTGTCGCCGGCGGCCTCGAGGATGACGTCGAACTCGTCCTTCTCCTCGACGGCCTCAGCCGGGGCGCCCGGGACGCCGGCGGCGGCGGCGACCGCGACCGGGGCGGCGGCCTTGACGTCGAAGGTGTCCTCGAACTGCTTCACGAACTCGGAGAGCTCGAGAAGGGTCATCTCCTTGAACGCGTCGAGCAGCTCGTCGGTGCTGAGCTTCGCCATGGTGTTGCTTCCTCCTGTTGAAAACCCGCGTCGCTCACGCGGATGGGTAATTCAGGTCTGTTACGACCGCGGGATCAACCCTCGTCCGACGTCTCGGCCGGCGCCTCGGCAGGGGCCTCGGCGGCCCCGCCTTCCTCTTCGCGCTTGACCCGCAGGGCCTCGGCCAGCTGAGCGGCCTTGACCGGCAGGGCGTTGAAGAGAGCGGCGGCGTTGCCCATCGACGCCTTCATCGCACCCGCGAGCTTCGCGAGGAGGACCTCGCGGGACTCGAGGGAGGCGAGCGTGGTGATGTCCTCGGACGTCATCGGCTTGCCGTCGACGACGCCGCCCTTGATCACCAGGTTCGGGTTGGCCTTGGCGAAGTCACGCAGGCCCTTGGCGGCCTCGACCACATCGCCCTTGACGAACGCGATCGCCGACGGGCCCTGGAGCAGCTGCTCGAGCTCCTCGGTGACCCCGGCCTCGCGCGCGGCGATCTTGGTCAGCGTGTTCTTCACCACGGCGAAACGTGCATTCTCACCGAGCGATCGGCGCAGCTCACTGATCTGCGCCACGGTGAGCCCGCGGTACTCGGTCAGCACTGCACCGCTCGAGCTCTCGAACTCGCTCTTGAGCTCGGCGACCGCTGCCGCCTTGTCCGCCCTCGCCATGGGCCTCCTTCCAGATGTGCGCCGGTGGAGAAGGCCCGAGAAACGACGAACGCCCCGGCGCAGGCGCACGGGGCGGATGACATGACCAGCACCCGGTCACGTCTCAGCTCTCAATGTCACCTACGCGGGCCGCCCGCTGTGCGGGACCTTCAGTCACCCCGTGGGTGACGACCGGCGGTCTTCGGCGTAGAACAGCGTACGCGATCCCGCCGAGACGACCAAATCCGCACTCACGGGTCCTTTGCCGAGCCTTCGATCCGGCGGTGGCGCGGCGGCCGTCGGGCTGCGTCGGGCTGGAGAAAAGGGCGCGCCCCGCGGCGTCCGAGCCGCGGGGCGCGCCATTCCGAACCGCCCGGGGGGCCGGGCCGTCCGCACTACCGGACTCAGTGGCCGGAGCCCCAGTTCTGCAGGAGCTGCGAGCCATCGGCGACCTGGTTCGCCGGCGGCGCGGACACGCTGAACGACTTGTTGAAGTCGCTGTAGATCATGGTGGCGGTGGCCGAACCGCCCGACTCGGCGCCCTTGGCCGTCAGCTTGCGCGGCAGGTTGTCCGAGCCGACCCACAGGTCGAACACGACCTTCTTCGCACCGCTCTTCTGGTACAGGTCCTGGAACGACTGCTTGGCCTTACCGGACAGCTGCGCCGCGGCGTCCTGCGCGGTGATCGTTCCGGTGTAGTGCGTGGTCTTCGCCCCGTTGATGGTCTGCGTACCGACCTTGCGCACGTCCTTCGAGCTGGTGAAGATCTTCGTCTGCTGCGCGGGATCGGCCTGCTTGAGGATGTCGTTCAGGTTCACACCGGCCTGCTGCGCGGCCTGCGAGACGGAGAACTTCACCCACTGCTTGCCGCCAGCGAACTGCGACAGCTGCGAGGGGACCTTCCCGTAGAGGGCGTCACCGAGAAGGATCGCCCGCAGGCCGGTCCCCACCGAGCGGCCGCCGAAGCCGGCCGAGTCGAGGGTGCCGACCGCGGCGAGCTCGGGGCTGAGCCGGACCTGTACGACCCCGTGCGCCTTCGAGGCGGCCTTCCCGCTGCCGCTCTCGGTGATGTCGACCTTGTACGACTTGACGGTGCTGGTCTTCTGCGCCGCCAGAGTGATCGCCTGGGCGGCGGAGACGTTCACCGCGCCGGCGCCGTCCTTCCCGGCGGCCCCGCACCCGGCAAGGGAAACGACCAAGGCGGCACCGGCGGCTGTACCCACGGCATATCGACGAACCATTGAACCCTCCTGCGTATCGCGTACGGCCCCCGGCTCGATGAGAGCGCGAACGCCTCTGGTTCCAGCACTATTGAGTGTTACCTCCGTAGATCTTGTAAACATCCCCCATGGGGACCAGATCCCATTCGCCCGAGTGCGACGTAAGTCGTACCGGGGGATGACGCAACGCGAAGGGGCGCCCCCGAAACGGGGACGCCCCTTTGCGCGTTTCGCTGATACGTCAGCTCACCGCGGTGCTCACTGCGTCAGCTCGCCGCGGACTCTTCCAGCTCCGCGGCGAGGTTGCGCGTGACGTTCGGGTCGACCGGGATGCCCGGGCCCATCGTCGTGCTCAGGGTCGCCTTCTTGATGTAACGCCCCTTGGCCGCCGACGGCTTGAGCCGCAGGATCTCCTCCAGCGCGGCGGCGTAGTTCTCCACGAGCTGCTTCTCGGAGAAGGACGTCTTGCCGGCGATGAAGTGCAGGTTCCCGTGGCGGTCCACGCGGAACTCGATCTTGCCGCCCTTGATGTCGGACACGGCCTTGGCCACGTCGGTGGTAACGGTGCCGGTCTTCGGGTTCGGCATGAGACCACGGGGGCCGAGCACGCGGCCGAGGCGGCCGACCTTGCCCATCATGTCCGGGGTCGCCACGACCGCGTCGAAGTCGAGCCAGCCGCCCTGGATCCGCTCGATCATGTCGTCGGAGCCGACGTGGTCGGCGCCGGCCTCGCGGGCCTCGTCGGCCTTCGCGCCACCGGTGATGACCAGCACGCGGGCGGTCTTACCGGTGCCGTGCGGCAGGTTGACGGTGCCACGGACCATCTGGTCGGCCTTACGGGGGTCGACCCCGAGCCGGAACGCGACCTCGACGGTGGCGTCGAACTTGGTCGGCGAGGTCTCCTTGGCCAGCTTCACGGCCTCGGCCGGGCTGTAGAGCGCCGACTTGTCGATCTTGTTGTCGGCGTTGCGGTACGCCTTGCTGCGCTTCATCTTCTTCTCCTGATCTGGAGCTTGTGGTCCGGGCCTGCGCGCGGCCCTCCCACATGAGGTTTCGGCCGGGCCGACGGCATTCCCCGCGGGGACGTCGCCCCCGCGGAGTCCGCGGCCGAGCCCGTCATCCGGCACACGCCGTGCCGGACACGGCGCCTACTGTCGCACTCGCTCGTCGGCGGGTGCGGGTCAGTCGGCGACCGTGATGCCCATCGAGCGGGCGGTGCCGGCGACGATCTTCTCGGCCTGCTCGGGCGAGTTGGCGTTGAGGTCCTGCATCTTGGTGGCGGCGATCTCCCGGAGCTGGTCGCGGGTGATCGAGCCGACCTTCGTCTTGTGGGGCTCGCTGCTGCCCTTGTCGACGCCGGCGGCCTTCTTGATCAGCTGCGCGGCCGGCGGGGTCTTCGTGACGAAGGTGAACGAACGGTCCTCGTAGATGGTGATCTCTACGGGGATGACGTTGCCGCGCTGGGACTCCGTCGCAGCGTTGTACTGCTTGCAGAAGTCCATGATGTTCACGCCGTGCGGACCGAGCGCGGTACCGACGGGCGGCGCGGGCGTCGCCTGTCCGGCCTGCAGCTGGACCTTGACGATCGCGGTGACCTTCTTCTTCTTGGGAGGCATGCCTCACCCTTTCGTTCCGATTCTTCGTCGGTCCCCACTCCCGTACACACGGGCGACGCGGCGGATGGAACGTCGACCACCGCGTTGGGACCGTCTTCCCCGCGGGCACGCGGGGTCGTCTGTGGAGCGTATTCGCCGGAGCGGCGTGCTCCGTCGTCAGATCTTGGAGACCTGGTTGAAGGACAGCTCGACCGGAGTCTCCCGACCGAAGATCGACACCAGCACCTTGAGCTTCTGCGCCTCGGCGTTGATCTCGTTGACGGTCGCGGGCAGCGTGGCGAACGGGCCGTCCATGACGGTGACCGACTCGCCGACCTCGAAGTCGACGGTGGCCGCGGCCTTCGCCGTCTCCTTGGTCTTGGCCTGCTCCTCGGGCTCGGGCGCGAGCAGCGTCGCCACCTCCCGGAGGTGCAGCGGCGACGGGGTGTTCGACAGGCCCACGAAGCCGGTCACGCCCGGCGTGTTCCGGACGGCCGCCCAGGACTCGTCGGTGAGCTCCATGCGGACCAGGATGTAGCCCGGCAGGACCTTCTCGTTGACCTTCTGACGCTTGCCGCCCTTGACCTCGGTGACCTCGTGCTGCGGCACCTCGACCTGGAAGATGAAGTCCTCCATGTTGAGCGACTGGGTGCGCTGCTCGATGTTGGTCTTCACGCGGTTCTCATAACCGGCGTACGAGTGAACGACGTACCACTCGCCCGGAAGGAGCCGCAGCTGCGTGGTGAACTCTTCGACCGGGTCCGACGCCTCGTCGGACGCCTCTTCGGACGCTTGGGCGGACGTTTCGTCGGACTCCGTGGCGACTTCCTCAGCCTCGGCCGAAGCCGGCGCTTCCACCGATTCGGCCTCTTCGATGGCCTCGTCGTGAAGCTCTGGGGACTCGGACACGGTCACTCTTTCTCTCGGTGTGGGTTGCTGATGGAATCCGGCACGCGATCAGCCGAAGAGCTTCAGCACAACCCAGGAGAAGGCGTTGTCGAGACCGAACACGATCGCCACGACGATGATCACGAAGACCAGCGACACGGTCGTGTAGGTGATGAGCTCGTTGCGCGTAGGCCAGATGACCTTGCGAAGCTCAGCGACCACCTGGCGGTAGAACAGAAGCGGCGACGTCCGCTTCTTGACGGACTTGCCGTTGTCCTTGGTCGCGGTCTCGCCGCGCGTCTCGGTCGCCATTGGTGTCGACGCATCCCCTCGTCGGTTGTGTCGCGAACTTCCGGTGTGGGCGTGCGCTTTAGTACGCCCGCGCACGTATGCCGTGCACGAACCGTATTCCGCAGGGCAGGAGGGACTCGAACCCCCAACCACCGGTTTTGGAGACCGGGACTCTGGCCAATTGAGCTACTGCCCTTCGCAGTGTCGCCACATCATGGCACGCGTGAACCATGCAGGACGCCACTAGGTCACGCAGTCTACGTCTCAAACCGCCCCCGCGTCGAACCAAACGCCGATCAGGTCCGCCGCGCCCCTCCGGAGCCCCGTCTCCGTAAGGGGGATATCGGGCTGAGACCTGCCGCGCCGTCTGCGACGATAGGCGGTATGAGCTCTCGAATCTCCGCTCGGATCGCCGCGATCTCCGAATCCGCGACGCTCGCCGTCGATGCCAAGGCCAAGGCGCTGAAGGCCGCGGGGCGTCCGGTGATCGGATTCGGCGCCGGCGAGCCCGACTTCCCGACTCCGGACTACATCGTGGAGGCCGCCGTCAAGGCGTGCCACAACCCGCGGTTCCACAAGTACACGCCGGCCGGTGGGCTGCCCGAGCTCAAGGCCGCTGTCGCGGAGAAGACCAGGCGCGACTCCGGCTACGAGGTCGAGGCGTCGCAGGTGCTCATCACCAACGGCGGCAAGCAGGCGGTGTACGAGGCGTTCGCCGCGCTGCTCGACCCGGGCGACGAGGTGCTGGTGCCGACCCCGTACTGGACGACCTACCCCGAGTCGATCAAGCTGGCGGGCGGCGTACCGGTCGACGTGGTCGCCGACGAGACCACCGGCTACCTGGTGAGCGTCGACCAGCTCGAGCAGGCGCGCACCGACCGGACCAAGGTGCTGCTGTTCGTCTCCCCGTCCAACCCGACCGGCGCGGTGTACACCCGCGAGCAGGTCGCCGAGATCGGTCGCTGGGCCGCCGAGCACGGCCTGTGGGTCGTCACCGACGAGATCTACGAGCACCTGGTCTACGGGGACGCGGAGTTCTCCTCGATGCCGGTGGTCGTGCCGGAGCTGGCCGACCGCACCCTCGTGCTCAACGGAGTGGCCAAGACCTACGCGATGACCGGCTGGCGCGTGGGCTGGCTGATCGGCCCGCAGGACGTCGTGAAGGCCGCGACGAACCTTCAGTCGCACGCGACCTCGAATGTGGCCAATGTCTCACAGGCCGCGGCGCTCGCCGCGGTGTCCGGTGACCTGTCCGCCGTCGCGGAGATGCGCACGGCGTTCGACCGGCGCCGCAAGACGATGGTGCGGATGCTGAACGACATCCCCGGCGTCCTGTGCCCCGAGCCGAAGGGCGCCTTCTACGCCTACCCGTCGGTCAAGGAGCTGCTGGGCAAGGAGATCCGCGGCAAGCGCCCGCAGACCTCCGTCGAGCTGGCCGCCCTGATCCTCGAGGAGGCCGAGGTGGCCCTGGTCCCCGGCGAGGCGTTCGGCACGCCGGGCTACTTCCGCCTGTCCTACGCGCTCGGCGACGAGGACCTGGCCGAAGGCGTCGGCCGCGTGGCCAAGCTGCTGTCCGAGGCCCACTGACCCCTGAGGACACCACGACGCCCCACGAGTGCCACGGTGCTCGTGGGGCGTCTCCGGTATGGCCCTGACGATCGCTGCGACGGTCCACGCCGCAGCGCCGGTCGGGGTCGACTCGGGGCGGGCCGAGTCGACCCCGACCGGCTCGATCGCCCCGACTCGATCGGCCCCCGGCTTCATCCCCCACCCGACCGGCCCCCCGGTCGGCCGACCGGTCTCCCCAGCCGGTCGGTCTCCCCAGCCGGCCGGCCTCCAGCCGGGCTCGGTCGGCGCGCGGCGGCCCGGTCGGCGGGGTTCAGTCGACGCGGACGCCCTCGGCGACCCGCATGAGGTGGGTGCCGAGCGTCGGGCTGACCCCGACCCAGACGCCGAGCCCCGACCGCTCGATCCACATGACCTGGCCGAACGTCGCGCTCGCGGCGGCGCGCAGGGCGGTATGGCCGTGCACCTCGGCGTGTTGCGCCGCGGACGGCGTGAACCCCATGTCGCCGGGTCCCTTGAGCGTGTCGTCGCGCACGAGTCGTACCTCGATCCAGCCGGCCGGGCCGGTCCAGCGGCAGGTCGTGGTGCGGCGGGCGCCGGTGCTCGCGGTGTGGCAGGTGTCGTGTGGGTCGATGCCCGCGGGGAGGTACGCCAGCAGCGCCCGGCCGATGTCCGGCACGGTGCCGTGCGTGCCGTTGCTCGGATGCCGCGACGGCCGCGCACCCGGGCGGGTCGTGGCGGATGGGTCGGCGGACGGTGCCGTGGAGCCGCTGCTCCGCGCCGCCGACGGCGACGGCGGGGCGGACCCGGCCGTCGTGGCCCCGCCCGTCCCGTGGTGCCGCCCCTCGGGTCCCGGAGCGCTGACGGGTTGCGGGCGGATCGCCTGATAGGTCGGGATCACCGCGATGGCGACCACGACCCCGGCCGCCGCCACCGCGACGGTCGCCCGCCGTCGTACCGTCCGCTGATGGCGGCGCTTCGCCTCATGCGCCAGCGTGCCGGGCGCGGACACCCCCGTGACATGCTCCGCCATGGCCTGCCGGAGCTCGTCCTCCAGATCCATGGTTCACCCCCTCGACGCCGCCGCCTGTGCGGACTTTCCCATTCGTTCGCGGAGACGGGCGAGACCCCGCGCGGCCTGACTCTTGACGGTGCCGACCGAGCAGCCGAGCATGGCGGCCGTCTCCGCCTCGGACATGTCCTCCCAGTACCGCAGGACCAGCACGGCCCGCTGACGCGGGCCGAGGCGCCTCAGCTCCTCGATGAGCACGCCGCGCAGCTCGACGGTGCCCGCCTCGGACGCCGTCGGCGTCTCCGGCGGGGCGGCCATCTGGACCTCCCGCAGCACCCGCCATCGTCTGGCCCGGCTGACGGACAGGTTGACCAGGATCTTCCTGACATACGGCTCTGGATCGGCGTCGGGTCTCATCCTGCCCCAGTGCCGATATGCCTTCTCCAGGGCCGTCTGCAGAAGATCCTCCGCATCCGTCCGCCCCCCGCACAGCAGCTGGGCTGTCCGAAGCAGCGCCGTCCCACGCTGCGCCACGAACTCGACGAATGACTCGTCATCTCGACGCGCCAAGGCACTCCGTCCGTCGTAGGCCCGTTATCCATGTGAATCGGCCGCGGGTGGCCCACCGCGCAGGGGCCACCCGCGCCGAGCCTCAGTGCAGCTGCCGCAGCTGCGTGGCGATCGCCGGAAGCTGAGCCGAGTAGGCGGGGCTGCCGGTCAGGTAGATCGCGTAACCCTTGTCCGAGATCCACAGCATGCCGGTGCTCAGCGGGCTCTGCCACGTCTGGGTGCCCTCGGCCGAGACCAGGTTGCCCTCGGGCAGCTTCAGGTCCGCCGCCAGCTCCTTGGCCGTGACCTGCGGCGGAACGTTCAGCCGCTCCACCGAGAGGTACTTGCCGCCCGCGGCCGCGAACTTCTGCGTGACGGCGCAGATCTTGCCGCTCTGGACGGTGACCGTGTGGGTGTGGGTGGTGGCGAGGCTCAGGCCGGTGGGCAGCGTGATGTCCTTCGCCTTGGAGCGCGTGGTCTTGATCACGGCCGGGACCGAGTCGCAGGACGGCAGCTTGGCCTCGGGAACGCCGACCTTCGGCAGACCCGGCTTCGCCACGGGGGTGTCGGACTTCGGCGTGCTCTGGGTGGCCTGGGTCGAGCCGGGCGCGCAGGTCGGCAGGGTGGTCGGAACCTTGCCGTTCGGGAGCTTGGCGGCCGGGACCTTGGCGGCCGGGACCTTCGCCTTGTCGGTCGGCAGGCCCTCGGGGGCCTTCACCTTGCCGGTGGGCACGGTCGCCGGGGCCTCCGCCTTGTCCGCGGGCAGCGGCAGGTTCGGCTTCTCGCCGGTCTTCGGCAGCTCGGCCTTGGGGAGCTTGTCCTTGGGCAGCTCGGCCTTGGGCACCTCGCCCTTCGGCAGCTTGCCCTTCGGCAGCTTGGTCTGGGGCACGGTCACGCAGGTCGGCGCGGCGGTGGGGGCCGCGGCCTCGGCCTGCTGGGCGACCTTCTTCGCGGTGTCCGCGACCGGCTTGGCGGACGGCGCCGGCGAGCTGCTCCCCACGGTCGCGTAGGCGACGCCGCCGGCGGCGATGGCGCCCGCGGCACCGGTGGCCAGTGCAGCCAGCTTCAGGTTCAGGATCACGTCTATCCCTTTCAGCGCTGTTTGACTCTCGCGCCCCTCATATACGCGTGGGTCCCAAGGGGGGTTGCACGGCTTCTCAAACTTTTTTCCGCGGCCGTGCATCCATGCCGTTCGGGGGAGGTCGCCGCAGGCCCGAGCAGCGCATACGGCAAGATCGGTGCATGGAGGCCCGTCCCATCACCGCTCTGCCCAAGGCCCATCTGCACGTCCACTTCACCGGCTCGATGCGGCACAGCACGCTCGTCCAGCTCGCCGACAAGCACCGCGTGCACCTGCCCGACGCCCTCGTCGAGGAGTGGCCTCCCCGGCTGCGCGCCACGGACGAACGCGGCTGGTTCCGGTTTCAGCGCCTGTACGACATCGCCCGTTCGGTGCTGCGCGACGAGGACGACGTACGGCGGCTGCTGCGCGAGGCGGCCGAGGACGAGGCCGCGGAGGGCTCCGGCTGGCTGGAGATCCAGGTGGACCCAAGCGGGTACGCCGGCCGGTTCGGCGGGGTGACGGCCTTCACCGACCTGGTGATGGACGCGACGCGGGAGGCCGCCGCGGCCACCGGGGTCGGCATCGGCGTGATCATCGCGGCCAACCGCACCCGGCATCCCCTCGACGCCCGCACGCTGGCGCGGCTCGCCGCCCAGTACGCCGGGCGCGGGGTCGTCGGCTTCGGGCTGTCCAACGACGAGCGGCGCGGCCGGGCGTACGACTTCGACCGGGCGTTCGCCATCGCCAAGCGTGCCGGGCTGTTCTCCGTGCCGCACGGCGGCGAGCTCCTCGGGCCGGCGAGCGTACGGGCCTGCCTCGACGGGCTGGGCGCCGACCGGATCGGGCACGGCGTGCGCGTGGTCGAGGATCCGACCCTCATGGACACCGTCGCGGCCCGCGGCGTCACCCTCGAGGTGTGCCCGGCGTCCAACGTCGGTCTCGGCGTCTACGGCGCGGCCGGCGACGTGCCGCTACGGCGCCTGTTCGAGGCGGGGGTGCCGATCGCGCTGGGCGCCGACGACCCGTTGCTGTTCGGGTCGCGGCTGGCCGTTCAGTACGAGCTGGCCCGCCGGGACCACGGGTTCACCGACGAGGAGCTGGCCGAGCTGGCGCGCTCCTCGATCCGGGGCTCGGCCGCGCCCGCGGAGACCCAGAAACGGCTCCTCGACGGCGTGGACGCCTGGCTCGGGACTCGGCCCGGAACGACCCGCACGGCGACGGACGAAATGGAATGATCGGACACCGTGATCCTCCGTACCGCGACTGCCGAAGAGGCCGCACGGCTGGCCCCGTACATCCCCGTCACGCACGCCGTTCTCGACGGTGACCGGCTGGCCGGCGGGCTGAGCCTGATCGAGGCCCGGCCCGGCGTACGGGAGCTGAGCGTCTGGGTGATCCCCGAGGAACGCCGCCGGGGAGTCGCGAGCAAGGCCGTGCGGACGCTCACCGAGCAGGCCGAGGGGCGGCTGGAGATGGTCACCCACGTCGCCGACACGGTCTCTCAGCGCGTCGCGCTGAACGGCGGATTCACGCGCGAGTGCGTACGGCGCGGCAGCGGGCCGGACGGCGGCGGCCGGGCGGACGAGGTCGTCTGGGCCTGGCTGCCGGGCGACCCTCCCGGACCGGTCCCGCGACCGCTCCCGGACCTGCGGAACGGTGAACTGCGCGACGGCGAGGTGAGCCTGCGCCCGCTCGGTCCGGCCGACGCGGACGACGTGTGGGCGCTGGTGAACCTGCCGGACGTCCGCCACCGGTCCGTCTACACGCAGGAGCGGCCCCGCGGCGAGATCACACGGCGCTGTGAGCACGCGGCGAGCGAGTGGCTGGCGGGCCACCGCGCGGAGTTCGTGATCAGGGTCGGCGACGCGTTCGCCGGGGACATCAGCCTCTACAACGAGGGGTGGAGCCGGCAGGCGATGGTCGGTTACAGCATGCGGCCGGAGTTCCGCGGCAAGGGTGTCGCGACCCGCGCCGTACGGCTGGTCAGCGTCTGGGCCTTCGAGATCGGCGTGCAGCGGCTCGTGGCCGGGACGATGACGGACAATGTGGCGTCGCAACGGGTGCTGGAGAAGGCCGGGTTCGTCCGCGAGAGCGTTCAGCGGTCCCGCTTCGACCGCCTCGACGGCACGCGCATCGACGACGTCGTCCACGTCCTGTTCCCCTGACCGGGCGAACGCCTCGACGAACCCGGCACGCGACGGCGGCGTGCCCCGCGGCCGAGGAGCCGGATCCCGCGTCCTCGGCTACGGTTGCGCCGTGAAGGTCGTAGTGGGCGAGGATCTCACGCTGCTGCGGGACGGTCTGATCCGCATGCTGGAGGCGTACGGCTTCGAGGTGGTCGCCGCGGTCGACAACGGGCCGGATCTGCTTCGTGAGCTGATCGCGCGGCGGCCGGACGTGGCCATCGTCGACATCCGCCTGCCACCGACCCACACCGACGAAGGACTGCGTGCCGCACTGGCCGCGCGAGCCGAGGTGCCGGGGCTTCCGGTTCTGGTGCTGTCGCAGTACGTGGAGCGGCTCTACGCGCGGGAACTGCTCGCCGACGGCCGTGGCGGCATCGGCTACCTGCTCAAGGACCGGGTCTCCGAGATCGGCGAGTTCGTCGAGGCCGTGCGCCGGGTCGCCGCCGGCGGTACCGCGCTGGACCCGAAGGTCGTGGCGCGGCTGCTGGACAACCGCGAGCGAGTGCTGCCGCTGGACCGGCTCACCCCCCGCGAGCGGGAGGTGCTCGCCCACATGGCGCAGGGCCGGTCCAACGCCGCGATAGGCACCGCCCTGTTCATCACGGAGAAGGCGGTCGCGAAGCACACGAACAACATCTTCGCCAAGCTCGGCCTGCAGTCGTCCGACGACCACAACCGGCGGGTGCTCGCCGTCCTGGCGTACCTCGACGGATAGGGGTACCAGTACCCCCATCATGGGAGATCCAGCCTCCTCGTGGCCGGGGCGGCGCTCGACGAGGCTGGCGCCATGACGACCACACCCTCCCTCCCATCACCGGCCGCGTCCCCCGCCGGACCCGTGCGGCGCGCCGAGCGCGCACTCGCACCCGACCTGGCCCGTGGCGCGATGCTGCTGTTCATCGCGCTGGCCAACGCGGGGAACTTCGCCTTCGCCGGCCAGCCCGGCCTCGACGGCACGCCGCACGGCGCGCAGCGCGTCGTGAACTTCCTGGCGGCCATGCTCGTCGAGAGCCGCGCGTACCCGGTCTTCGCCGTCATGTTCGGTTACGGCCTCGTCCAGCTGGCCTCCCGGCACCGCGCCGCGGGCGCCGACGAGCGGCGCGTCCTGTTGCGCCGCAACACCGCGCTCATCGGCTTCGGGTTCGTCCACGGAATACTGCTGTACTGGGGTGACTTCCTCGGTGCCTACGGGATCGTGGGGATCATCGCGACCCTCCTCCTGCTGCGCCGCGGCGAGCGGTTCCACCGGGTGGTCCTCTGGCTGTGGGGCCTCCAGTCGGTCAGCGCCGTCGTCCTGACCTGGCAGGCCATCGCCGGCGCCCGAGTCGGGCACGCCACCCTCACCAACACCCCCAACCACTCGCTGGCCGCCTCGTCGTACGGGCGTTCGTTGCTCGACCGGCTCACCGAGTGGCCAGTGCACACCGCGACCGTGGTCCCGTTCATCGTCATCGTGTGGCTGGGCATCTGGGCCGCGCGCCGCCGCGTCCTGGAGGAGCCGGCCGCGCACCGAACCCTCCTCCGTCGCACCGCCATCGTCAGCCTCGGCACGGCGTTCGCCGGCGCCCTGCCCTACGCGCTCGTGGCCGCCGGCGTCCTCCACGTCGACGCCGGTACCGTCGAGGCCATGGCGCGCGTCCATGCGATCACCGGCGAGTACGGCGGGCCCGGCTATGTCGCCCTGTTCGGTCTGCTGGCGCTGAGGCTGAGCGGGGCACCGCGCGGACGGGCGCTGCTCGGCCCGGTGAGCGCACTCGGCCAGCGTTCGCTGAGCGGCTACCTGTTCCAGTCGGTGGCCTGGCTGGCGCTGTTCTCCCCATGGGCGCTGCACCTCGGCGGCACCTACGCCGCCCTCCTCGCCGCGGTGGCCGTGTGGGCGATGTCGCTGGCGGCCGCGCAGGCGATGAGCGCGGCGGCGTACCGCGGACCGGCCGAGACACTGCTGCGACGGATCACTTACCGGCCGGCACGGCGGACCGCCGGATGACGACCTGTCGGCGGCGGGCCGTCGCCCGCGTCGGTGTGGCCGCGGCACCCTGCGCCGCGGCCACCCTCGCCTGGGCCGTCACCGGCGTCGACGAGTTCTGGCCCCGCTGGGTGTACTTCGGGGTCGGTACCGTGCTGGCCGCCGAGTTCCTGCTGCGCCGGGCGCTGCGCGTCCGGCCCGGCCGACGCCGGTGGCTCGCCGTCGACGGCGCGCTGTGCGCCCTGCTCGTGCTGGTCGACCTCGCCGTCTGGGCGCTGAGCGGCGGCGGTTACTTCTGGCCGATCTGGCAGGCCCTCGCGCTGTCCGCCGTGTTGTCGCTCCACGCGTGGGTGGCCGGCCGGCCTCCCGGAGCGCGTGAGCGCGAACTCACCGCCCGTGTCGCCCGGCTCACCCGTTCCCGCCGCGGGGCGGTGGACCGGCAGGCCGCCGAACTCAAGCGCGTCGAACGCGACCTGCACGACGGCGCCCAGGCCCGCATCGTCTCTCTCGCGCTCACGCTCGGCCTGTCCGGCGAGTTGCTCCGCCGCGACCCCGACGCCGCGGCGCGCCTGCTCGACGAGGCCCGGGCGACCGCCGTCGCCGCCCTCGACGACCTCCGCACCGTGATGCACGGCATCCACCCGGCGGTCCTGGCCGACCGTGGTCTCGGTGACGCCGTCCGCGCGCTCGTCCTCGATCTCGCCGTACCGGTGACCGTGATCGGCGACCCGCCTCCCGCCCTGCCCGCCGCCATCGAGACGGCCGTGTACTTCGCCGTCGCCGAGTGCCTGAGCAACGTCGTCAAGCACAGCGGAGCCGACGCCGCCGAGGTCGCCTTCACCGGCCGCCCGGGCGTCCTACGGGTCACCGTCACGGACAACGGCGTCGGCGGCGCGGACCCGGTGGGCGGCACCGGCCTGCGCGGCATCGAGGACCGCCTCGACGTCGTCGACGCCGACCTGCACGTCTCCAGCCCACCCGGCGGCCCGTCCGTCGTCACGATCACCGTTCCGCTCACCGACGGCTAGTACTCGGACGGGCGTAGGACGCGGAAGGGCCGCCAGGCCCGCCGGATGGTCGATCCGGCGGGCCTGGCGGCCCGTAGTCGCCTTGGGGCCCCTCCCGTCAGTAGGAAGTGGCCGGGTAGCCGCCCGCGTGGTCGGCTTTAGGGGTCTCCGACAGCCCGAGCGCTTCGAGGCCGTGTCCCAGGCGGATCGCCTCCCCTTGGTCGGCCTCCTGGATGGTGGCGCACAGCCGGTGGGCACCGCCCTTCTCCTCCACCCAGGCGCCCTCGTACGTGAATCCCAGGTCGGCGAGGAGGTTCTCGACGCGCGGCCGCGTGGACCGATCGGCGACGACCTCCAGGGAGAGTGGGGAGCGGCCACCCTTGGCACCGTCGCCATCGTCGTCGCGCTTGCCGTTCAGGAACGTGTACTCGAAGGTCTGGTTCATGTCGTCTCCCGACGTCTTGGTTGTGGGTTTGTGAAAGACCGTGCGGGCCGCACCGGCGTCGGCAAGAAGTTTCCGGCAAGTGAAAAGCCCCGCCCCGCGCCGAGCGGGGCGGGACGGCGTCGTCAGAAGGAGTTCGGGGCCGTTCGGCCTCGACCGGTGGAGAGCGGTCGATCCGCGTCAGAGGCTGACGCCGACGAAGACCGGTTCGTTGACCAGCGTGACGCCGAAGGCGGCGCGGACGCCGTCGCGGACCTCGCGCGCCAGGGCGAGGAGGTCCTCGGTGCGTCCGCCGTCGGCGTTGGTCAGCGCGAGGGCGTGCTTGGTCGAGATCCGGACCGGACCCCGGCCGTACCCCTTGGTGAAGCCGGCCTTGTCGATCAGCCAGGCGGCCGAGGTCTTCGTACGGCCGTCCGGCTCCGGGTAGCGCGGGAACACGGCGCCGGTGCCGAGCCGGTCGGCGACGCGCTTCTCCAGGTCGGTGACCTGGTCCGGGTCCAGGATCGGGTTGGTGAAGAACGATCCGGCGCTTCGTGTGTCGGGGTCGGCGGGGTCGAGGACCATGCCCTTGCCCCGGCGCAGGCCGAGGACGGCCTCGCGGGCGTCCCGGAGCGGCACCCGTTCGCCGGGGTCGACCCCGAGCGTCCGGGCCAGTTCGGCGTACCGGATCGGGGCGGACAGGTCGTCGTGTTCGAGGGCGAACGTCACCTCCAGCACGACATGCCGGTGGGCGCCCTTGAAGGCGCTGCTGCGGTACCCGAACCGGCAGGCGTCGCGGTCGAGGACGACGACCTCGCCGCGTTCGCGGTCGTACGCGCGGACCTCGACGATCGTCTCGCTGACGTCCTGGCCGTACGCGCCGACGTTCTGGATGGGAGTCGCGCCGAGCAGGCCGGGGATGCCGGACAGGCACTCGACCCCGGACAGGCCCTCCTCGACGCACCGGGCGACGAACGGGTCCCACTCCTCGCCCGCGCGGGCGCGTACGAGCACGCGGCCGTCGCGGGACGCCGCCGGCCCGGCGGCGCGGGAGCCGCCCGGACCCGTGGTCACGCCACGCCCCGCGTCGCGGGACTCGCCGGGCCCCGTGGTGACGCCGCGCGTGGCGACGTGCACGGCGGTGCCGGCGAAGCCCTCGTCGGCGACCACGAGGTTGCTGCCGCCGCCGAGGACGAGCACCGGCTCGCCCTCCCGGTCGGCGCGGCCGACGGCGTCGATGAGCTCGTCGTCCGTCGTGGCCTCGACGAAGCAGCGCGCCGGGCCGCCCAGCCGCAGTGTCGTGTAGCCCGCGAGGCGGACCTGCTCGCAGCGGACCGCCATCAGGCGAGGCGGACCGTGGCCTTGGCGCGGGTGAGGACCTTCTGGCCGCCCGACCGGGCGGTCAGCGCGACCACGACCCGGTTGTCGTCGAGCTTGTCCTCGATCACACCGCTGATCTCGATCTCGGTGCCGTCGTCGTGCGGCACGACGACCATCGAGGAGAACCGCACGCCGTAGTCCACGACCGCGCTCGGGTCGCCGGCCCAGTCGGTGACGTACCGGCCGCCCTGCGCCATCGTGAACATGCCGTGCGCGATCACGTCGGGCAGGCCGACGGACTTGGCGAACGGCTCGTCCCAGTGGATCGGGTTGAAGTCACCGGACGCGCCGGCGTACTTCACCAGGTCGACCCGCTGCACCGGGTAGGTCTTGGCGGGGAGTTCCTGGCCGACCTCGACCTCGTCGTACTTCACCGTGGCGGTCATGTCAGGCACCTCGCTCGATGATGACGTTGTGGGCCGTGCACACGTGCTCGCCGTCGACCGTCTTGATCACGGTCTGCAGGTCGAGGCGCTCGTTGCGCCCGATGGAGCGGATGCCGGCGATCGTCGACTCGGCCGTGACGACGTCGCCCGCGTGCAGGGGCCGGTTGTACTCGAACCGCTGCTCGCCGTGGACGACCATCGCGTAGTTGAGGCCGAGCTCGGGGTCGGTCAGGGACGAGCCCATGATCGAGATGGCGATGGGGAAGGTCGGCGGCGCGATCACGTCGGGGTGCCCGGCGGTCTTGGCCGCCTCCGGGTCACGGTAGATCGGGTTCAGGTCGCCGATGGCGTCCGCGAACTCCCGGATCTTCAGCCGGGTGACCTCGTACGGCTCCGACGGCGGGAACGCCCGCCCGATGAAATCGCGGTTGAGCGCCATTCAATCCGTCCCTTCCCCGGGGAGTACCCGCGTCCGCGCCAGGTGATCAATGCTGCGACGTTAACAGACGCGCTTCAGCCCGCCCCGGCGACCAGGCCGGGACGGGCTGCGAACGTCAGGGAACGCCGACCGGCGAGCCCGCTCCCGCGTCAGCGGGTCTCGCGGTGCGCCTGGTGCTTGCGGCAGTTCGGGCAGTACTTCTTCAGCTCGAGGCGGTCCGGGTCGTTACGCCGGTTCTTCCGCGTGATGTAGTTGCGGTGCTTGCACTCCTGGCAGGCCAGCGTGATCTTTGGCCGTACGTCGGTGGCAGCCACGAGGGAGTGCCTTTCTGGTGAGGGACACTGGACAGCGACCTACCGCTCCCCTGCGAGAGGGGAGGCGGTGAGGTGGTAGCGGAGGCCGGACTTGAACCGGCGACACAGCGATTATGAGCCGCTTGCTCTGCCTGACTGAGCTACTCCGCCGCGTGGTCGGGACGACCGGAGAAAAGAATACCGGACTCTCCGTGCGTACCCGAACAGACGAAACCCCGGCCCACTGCCGCGGACCGGGATATCGGCTGCTAGAGCCCCCTTACGGAATCGAACCGTAGACCTTCTCCTTACCATGGAGACGCTCTGCCGACTGAGCTAAGGGGGCGTGCGCCCTTCCGCGCTCCGTAACCATACACGCTGCGCGGCTCCGACACGAAATCGATTCGCCGCCCCCGCTCACCGCCCGCCGTCCGGGTCCCCCGCGGAGCCCTCGCGACCGCCCCTGACCTGCCCCTGAGCCGACCCTGACCTGCCCCTGAGAGCCCGGCGACGGCGGCGATCCCGGCCCTAACGTGATCAAGGTCCGCAGGTTCCCGGCCGGGTCCCAAGGCCCTGCGGCGCGGCACCCGCTGCCCCGCCGTCTGAGCCCGTTCCGGGCGCGCTCAGCGCCGGGCGGACCCGGTCGTGGCCGCGGCGACGCCGAGCGCGATGTAGAGGCCGCCGGAGACGTACCGCGAGGCGCGCCCTCCGGCCCGGCCGCGCGGCAGTCGGCGCGCGACGGCGTTCGAGGCGAGGGAGTAGATCACGCGCACGCCCGCGCCGCACACGACGAACGTCATGCCGAGCAGGAGCACCTGCGGCCAGGCGGGGGCGTCGGCGCTGACGAACTGCGGCAGGAAGGCGAGGAAGAACAGGGCGTTCTTCGGGTTGAGGGCGTTGACCAGCACGCCCTGCCCGTAGATTCGGGACAGCCGGGCGCGGCCGTCGGGCCGTTCCGCCGCCGCGTCCCGGCTGAGGACGCGCCGTACGCCGAGGTAGATCAGGTACGCCGCGCCGAGGTACCTCACCGTCGTGAACGCGGTGGCGGAGGCGGCGACGATCGCCGACAGGCCGAACGTCGCCGCCGCGACCTGGATGACGTCACCGGTGGACAGGCCGGCGGCGGACGCCAGGCCGGCCGCGCGCCCCTGGTCCACGCTCCTGGCGATCGTGTAGAGGATCGCCGGACCGGGGACGAGGAGGAACCCGACGGCGGTCGCGATGAAAACCTCATACGTCGTCATATCGGGCATGGCGCCCATTCTGGCGGCACGCCCGCCGCGTCAGCGGAGCAGGTGGCGGGCGATGACCACCTGCTGGATCTGGCTCGTCCCCTCGTAGATCCGGAACAGGCGCACGTCCCGGTAGAGCCGCTCGACGACGACACCGCGCATGTAACCCATGCCGCCGAAGGTCTGGACGGCACGGTCGGCGACGCGGCCGGCCATCTCCGAGCAGAAGTACTTCGCGCAGGAGGGGCCGAGCTTGCGGTCCTCCCCCGCGTCGTACGCCCTCGCCGCCTCCAGCACCATCGCGCGGCCCGCGTAGAGCTCGGTCTGCGAGTCGGCGATCAGTCCCTGGATCAGCTGGTACTCCCCGATCGCCCGGCCGCCCTGGCGCCGCTCCTTGGCGTACGCGACCGTCTCGTCGAGGAGGCGCTGCGCCACGCCGACGCACACCGCCGCGATGTGCAGCCGGCCGTGCGCGAGCGAGGCCATCGCGGTGCGGAACCCGGTGCCCTCCTCGCCGACCATCGCCGTCGCCGGGACCCGTACGCCGTCGAGGTTCACCTCGGCGGTGTGCGCGCCGCGCTGGCCCATCTTCTCGTCGGACGGCCCGACGGTGAGGCCGGGCGTGCCCGCCTCCACGATGAACGTCGAGATCCCCCGCGACCCCTCACCGCCGGTCCGGGCGAAGACCATGAACACGTCGGCCTCGGGCGCGTTGGTGATGAAGCGCTTGGCCCCGTCGATCCGGTAGTGGTCGCCGTCGCGCACGGCCTTCGTCGTCAGCGTGCTGGGGTCCGAACCCGCCTCCGCCTCGGTCAGCGCGAACGCCCCGACGGCCTGCCCGGCGGCCAGCCGCGGCAGCCAGCGGTCCCGCTGCTCGTCGGTCCCGGCCTTGACGAGGACCTGCCCCGCGATGCCGTTGCTCGTGCCGAACATCGACCGGAACGCCGGGCTGGCGTATCCGAGTTCGAACGCGAGCCGCACCTCCTCGCCCATCGACAGGCCGAGCCCGCCGTACGCCTCCGGCAGCGCGTAGCCGAACAGGCCCATGTCGCCCGCGGCCTGCCGGAGGTCCTCCGGGATGCGGTCCGTGGTCTCGATCTCGTCCTCGCGCGGGATCACCCGCTCGCGGACGAAGGTCCGTACGGCGTCGAGCACGTCTGCGAAGTCCTTGGCGTCCACGCGTCCTCCGATAACCGAATCGGATTCTTGTCCGGGACCACTGTAATCGGGCGCACCCGTCTGATCGCCGTCGGCTCTGACTCTCTGTGAGCGCCCACACCGGGACGTGGTGACCGGCCGGACTCCGCGCCCTGGGATGATGCGGACCATGTCCTCCCCCGGCGATCAACGCACCGTACGGCCCCCGGCGGACGACGCGGAGATCCCGGCGTTCTGGCGGTCCCTCGGCCTCCCCGGCCTCATCGACGTGCACACCCACTTCATGCCGTCCAACGTCCTGGCCAAGGTCTGGGCGTACTTCGACCGGTTCGCCGAGACGGACGGCCGCCCTCGCTGGGAGATCCGGTACCGCCACGAGGAGGAACGGCGGCTGCGCCTGCTGCGAGGGTTCGGGGTGCGGCGGTTCACCGCGATGCTCTACCCGCACCGTCCTGGGATGGCCCAGTGGCTCAACGGCTGGGCGGCCGACTTCGCCGCGCGCACGCCCGACTGCCTGCGCACGGCCACCTTCTTCCCCGAGCCGGAGGCCGGCGCGTACGTCGCCGCGGCGATCGAGGACGGCGCCAGGGTGTTCAAGGCGCACATCCAGGTCGGGGCGTACGACCCCCGTGATCCGCTGCTGGACCCGGTCTGGGGCCTGTTGGCGGAGTCGCGCACCCCGGTCGTCGTGCACTGCGGGTCCGGGCCGGAGGCGGGCCCGCACACGGGTCCGGCGGTGTTCGCCGAGGTCCTCGCCCGCCATCCCCGCCTGATCCCGATCGTGGCGCACCTGGGCATGCCGGAGTACGCGGAGTTCCTCGACCTCGCCGACCGCCATCCGGGCCTTCGTCTCGACACGACGATGGCGTTCACCGACTTCGCCGAGGGCATGCACCCGTGGCCCGCCGAGCTGACGCCCCGCCTGGCCGACCTCGGGGATCGCGTCCTGCTGGGCACCGACTTCCCGAACATCCCGTACTCGTACGCCCACCAGCTCGCGGCGCTGACGCGGCTTCACCTCGGCGACGACTGGCTGCGGGCCGTCTGCCACGACAACGCCGCGCGGCTGTTCGCGCGCTGAGCGGCGTGCGACTGCTTGCGCCCTGAGCGGCAAGCGGTTGTTCGCGTGCTGAGCGGCGCGCGACCGGTCAGCGGGCCCAGCCGGACGACCGCGTGACCGGACGCTCCTCCTCCACCGGAGCCTCCACGGGGCGCCCCTCGTACTCCGTCGACAGGACGATGTGGGTGTTCATCTCGCCGTGCTCGCCGAGGCGCTCGAGCAGCCCCTCCAGGTGCCGCATCGACGCGACGCGGACCCGCAGCATCGAGCACCAGCCTCCGCTGAGCTTGTGCACCTCGGTGACCTCGGGGAAGTCCTCGGCCGTCGTCGTGTTCAGCAGGCACCTGCCGAGCGCGCACCGCATCTGCACGAACGTCGTCAGCGGCAGGCCGGCCCGCGCCGCGTCGATCCGCGCCGAGTAGCCGCTGATCACCCCGGCCTCCTCCAGCCGGCGGACGCGCTCGGCGACGGCCGGCGGTGACAGGTGGACGTTCCGCGCGAGCCGCTTGTAGGAGAGGCGCCCGTCGCGCTGCAGCTCGGCGAGGATGCGCCAATCCGTCTGATCCAGCGGTCTGTCCATGCGAAAACCCTGCACCGGATATCTCCTTACGAACAAGCGGTGGATCACCCGAATCTCCGCTCATCGCCCGTTCTGCCGCGACGGCGGAATTCCTAGCGTCTTATGCATGCGAACGCCCCCTGTGATGAACCCTCCGAACACCGTGTCCGCCCCACGCGGACGCCCGATGACGGCGCTGTTCTGCGGAGCGGCCCTGATGAACGCGGCGATGGCCATGACCGGTGCGGTGAGCACGATCGTGGCCGGCGACCGGCTCGGCGCGGCCTGGGGCGCGGTGCCCAACACCGCGGGCGTCATCGGAACGGGCGTCGGCGCGCTCGCCCTGACCTGGCTCGCGGGACGGCGGAGCCGGCGCGCCGGCCTGGTCCTCGGGTACGCCGCAGCCGCGTTCGGCGCCGGCCTCGCGATCGTCGCCGTGACCGTCGGCGACGTCCTGATCCTGACCCTCGGCATGCTGGTTCTCGGCCTCGGCAACGCCGGGGCGCAGCTGTCCCGCTACGCGGCCGCCGACCTGTACCCCGCGCACCGACGCGGGTTCGCCCTCGGCACGCTCGTCTGGGCCGGGACGGTCGGCGCGGTCGGCGGCCCGCTGCTGCTCGACCCGTCGAGCACCGCCGCGCACCGCCTCGGCGCGCCCGCGATGACGGGGCCGTTCCTGGCCGCGGCCGTCGCCGGTACGGTCGCGGTGGCCGCCGCCCTGGGCGCCCCCGCGGGTCGTGTCCAGGCAGCCGCCTCGCCCGTGCCGCTGCGCGACCTGGTGCGCACGTCCGCCGCCCGGACCGCGCTGGCGGTCATGGTCGCGGCGCAGGTCGTCATGGTCGCCGTCATGACCGCCACCCCCGTGGACATGCACATGCACGGCCACGGGCTGGGCGCGGTCGGGATGACCCTGTCGGCGCACACGCTCGGCATGTTCGCGCTGTCGCCGCTCACCGGGCGGCTGTTCGACCGCGTCGGTGCGCGACCGGTCATGCTCGCCGGACTGCTGTCGCTGGCCGTCTCCGCGCTGCTCGCCGCGATCGCGCCGGGAGGCGACCTGGTGCTCCGGGCCGGCGCGCTGTTCCTGCTCGGCTACGGGTGGAACCTGTGCTTCGTCGGCGGCAGTGGCCTGCTCGCCCGCGACCTGCCCGCGGCGGAGCGGGCCCGCGTCGAGGGTGCGGTCGACGCGACGGTGTGGAGCATCGCGGCCGCCGCCAGTCTGGCCTCCACCCTCCTCCTGTCCGCCGGCGGGTACCCGGCCCTGGCGGCCCTGTCGTGCGCGCTCCTGTCGGTGCCGCTCGTCCTGGTCCTGTCCGGCCGTGACGTCGCGTCTCAGCGGATCTCCGAATAGCGGGGCGAGGGACCGTCGAGGACTTCTCCCCGTCAGTCGGACAGCGGCCTCGCGGCACAGTGCAGGCGGCCGGCCAGCTCCTCCAGGACCCGCAGCAACGCGCCCCGGCCGTTCGCCCGGTGCCCGCGACCGACCGTCAGCGGTACGAGCCTGGCGACCGGACCGGTCGCGCAGTTGAAGGTCTGCTGCGTCACCAGCGTCCCCTCCGCGTGCTCCGCCACCTGGAACCGGCCGCACCACCACCACTGGCCGCGCGCCTGCACCCAGCCGGCGTCGCGATCGACCTCGATCGTGAGCGGAACCCCCGCCACGGCGGCGGTGAACGTGCTCGGGCCGCCGGAGACCGTCACGTACCGGTCGTCCATCGAGCCGAGGACGAGCGGCGCCTCCGCCCCCCGGAGCCGTCCGGTCGGCACGGCGAGGACCGCGCCGCGTACCTGGTCGATCGGTGCTTCGACGAGTCCCTCATGCGCGGACATGAGCGCGCCCGGACGCTGTGTGGTCATGGTGGCATTCAACACTTGCGGCGCTCCGGCGACGGAGCGCCGCGCGCTCGGCCTCGGTTGAACAGCGCCGCCCCCACCTCTCCCAGTCGAGCGTGGAGACTGACACGTCGGAGGAAGAACAAGACTGTTCTTCGGCGAGCCGGCGAGGCAGTGTGGGTGCCGGGTCGAAGACCCTCTCCGCGTACCGGTCCGGAGCGGTTTCCCGGAAATGAAAAAAGAACTACGCTGGTTTGCCGACTTCTGTTATTTCGACAAGTTTCGCAGTTCTTACAACAATTATATCAGCAGAGGGGGACAATTGTCCAACAGCGAGCTCGAGCTCGAACAGGAATACGTCGCGATGCTCTATCAGCGGGTCGACGAGCTGCGCGAACAGGCTTCCGGGCGGCTGACCGGCGTGCTCCGGGAGAACGACGGGACCCGGCAGGCGCGCGTCGAGCGGGAGTCCGCGTTCGCCCGGTACACCGAGCGGGTGGCGAGGTTGGACGCGGCCGAGAACGGCCTGTGCTTCGGGCGGCTCGACCTGCGCGCCGGCGGACGCCACTACATCGGCCGGATCGGCATCCTCGACGACTCCGACGAGGACGCCGATCCGCTGCTGGTCGACTGGCGCGCGCCGGCCGCGCGCCCGTTCTACGTGGCCACGGCCGCCGCGCCGGAGGGCGTACGCCGCCGTCGTCACATCACCACGCGCCACCGCAGGGTGGTGGACCTGGACGACGAGATCCTGGACAGCGAGGCGCTGGACACCGCCGGCGGGGAGGGGCTGATCGGGGAGGCCGCGCTGCTGGCGGCGGTCAACGCCGGGCGCACCGGCCGGATGCGGGACATCGTCGAGACCCTGCAGGCCGAACAGGACGAGATCATCCGCTCCGACCACCGGGGCGTGCTGGTCGTACAGGGCGGGCCGGGCACGGGGAAGACCGCCGTCGCGCTGCACCGCGCCGCGTACCTCCTCTACACCCACCGGCGCCTGGCCGGACGCGGCGTCCTGGTCGTGGGCCCGAACGCGACCTTCCTGCGGTACATCGGCCAGGTGCTGCCCGGCCTCGGCGAGACGAACGTGCTGCTGTCCACGGTCGGCGGGCTGTTCCCCGGCGTCGAGGCCCGGCGCGCCGAGCCGCCCGCAGTCGCCGAGGTCAAGGGCAGGGCGCTGATGGTCGAGGTGGTGGCCGCCGCCGTACGGGACCGGCAGGCCCCGCCCGGCGGTCCGGTGGAGATCCCGTACGGCGGCGAGGCGCTACGGCTCGAGGAGGAGGACTACCGGCGTGCCGCGGCGGTCGCGCTCAGCGGTCCGGTGCTGCACAACCAGGCGCGGCGGATCTTCGTCCGCGAGGTCCTCGACCTGCTCACCCGGCAGGTCGCCGAGCGGATCGAGGCCGTCGTCCTCGACGACGGCGGGCGGCCCCTCGACGGCGGCGACGGGCAGGGCGTGCTCGGCGAGGCGGACGTACGGGCCCTGCTCGCGGCCGGGTACCCCGAGGACCTGCTCGATTCCACGGAGGAGGCACGGTCGCTGCTCGACGAGTCCGATCTGGCCGACCTGCGCGGGGAACTCGCCGCCAGTGCGGACGTACGGACCGCCCTCGCCGAGCTGTGGCCCAGCCTGACACCGCAGCGGTTGCTGGAGGACCTGTTCGCCGATCCGCGGCGGCTCGCGTCGGCCGCGCCCGGCCTCACCGAGGAGGAGCGGAGCCTGCTGCTGCGGGCGCCCGGCGGCGGCTGGTCCCCGGCGGACGTGCCCCTGCTCGACGAGGCGACCGAGCTGCTGGGCGAGGACGACCGGGCGGCCGCCGCGCAGGCGAAGGCCGGGGCACGGGCGGCGGCCGAACGCCGGGAGCAGATCGCGTACGCGCGAGGCGTGCTCGACATCACGATCGGCTCGCGGTCCGTCGACCTGCAAGAGGGGGATGAAGCCGAGATCCTCACCGCCGCCGACCTGCTCGGGGAGGAGGCCCTCGCCGAGCGGCATGAGGTCGTGACCCACCGGACGGTGGCCGAACGGGCCGCCGCCGACCGGACCTGGACGTTCGGGCACGTGATCGTGGACGAGGCGCAGGAGCTGTCGGCGATGGCCTGGAGGCTGCTCATGCGGCGCTGCCCGAGCCGCTCGATGACGATCGTCGGCGACGTGGCCCAGACCGGTGACGCCGCCGGCACGTCCTCGTGGGAGCGGGTACTCCGGCCGCACGTCGGCGACCGGTGGCGGCTCGCGCAGCTGACCGTCAACTACCGCACCCCGGCCGAGATCATGGCCGTCGCCGCCGACCTGCTCGCCGCGCTCGACCCCGGCCTGCGGCCGCCCCGCTCGGTACGGGAGACGGGACGGTCACCCTGGCGTCTGGCCGCCGCGCCGGCCGACCTCCCAGAGGTCCTGGCCGAGGTGACCGCACGCGAGGCGGCGGCGCACGATGACGGCCGCCTCGCCGTCATCGTCCCCGACGCCCGGCTCGCCGAACTCGCCGCCGTCGTCACCGCCGCCGTCCCCGAACTGGCCTACGGCGCCGATCCCGACCTGGAGCGCCGGGTGGTCATGCTGACCGTACGCCAGGCCAAGGGCCTGGAGTTCGACTCGGTCCTGATCGCCGACCCGGCCGCGATCCTGGCCGCCTCACCGCGTGGCCGGAACGACCTGTACGTCGCCCTGACCCGCGCCACGCAGCGGCTCGGCATCCTCCACCCGGGCCCGCCCCCTGCCGAGCTGGCCGGACCGTCGGTGCCCGAGCTCGGCGCCGACCGGGCCTGACGCCGACCCGCCCGAGCAGTCCGTACGCCCGCTGAGCACGCCGAGCCCGAGTCCGCTGCCTTCGTGCGGATCCGGGCTCGGCGATCGGTCGGCCGGCGTCGACGGCCTCAGGCCGCGTACCGGGAACCGGGCAGGCGGGCGGTGTGGACGAAGAAACCCTTGATGTTGCGCAGGGCGGCGGTGAAGGCGTCGAGGTCGACGGGTTTCGTCACGTAGGCGTTGGCGTGCAGCAGGTAGATGGCGCTGATGTCGTCGATGTTCGCGGACGTGGTGAAGATGACCACCGGGATCGACCGCAGCTCCGGATCGGACTTGACCTGTTCCAGCACCGCCCGCCCGTTGTACTTCGGCAGGTTCAGATCCAGGAGCACCAGGTCCGGGCGGGGCGCGTCGGCGTATGGGCCGCGCCGGTAGAGGAAGTCGAGGGCCTGCTCCCCGTCCTCCAGCAGGATGAGTCGCGCCGGAGCGCCGGCGTCATGCTCGGCGAAGGCCTCCTGGATGAGGATCTGGTCACCCGGGTCGTCCTCGACGATGAGAATGGAGACCGGCCGCTGCGCGGCGCTCACTCCGTCACCGCCGGCGCGTCGGGCTCGTCCGCACTCTGCTTGTCGTCGTCGTGGTCGCTGAACAGGGTGAGCAGTCCTTCGACGCGGTGGTCGGCATCCGCGGGGTGCCGGAACGGACGGGTGGGATCGACGCTGTAGTGGTTCCGGCGCCCGACCTTGGTGCGGGAGATGTACTCGGCTCCTTCGAGATCGTTCACGATCGTCTGGGCGGCGCGTTCGGTGATGCCGATCGTGTCGGCGATGTCGCGTAGCCGCGACTGCGGGTTGCGGGCGATCACGATCAGCACCCGGGCATGGTTGGTCAGGAAGGTCCAGGGCTTCTCATCGACCGTGCCGCCGTGCCGCCCCACTTGGCCTCCTCTTCCGGTCGCGCGCCACGCGGCGACCGACCCCGACTCCTGACTCACGTTTACCGAATATTATTTCATGAAGACTTGACCCTTGCTGCGGGCGGGTGGACGCTCAAAAGGTGCTGACACAGCCTGCTCCTCGGCCGACACCGGCCGGGGACCCGATCGGCACCACCGTCGTGATCACCATCAGCGTCGTGGGTGATCAGGTGAACGTCGTCCTGACCGGTGAGATCGACGCGACCAACGCCGCCCGGCTGCGCACGGCCCTGTTCACCCACCTCGGCGACGGCCGCTCTCAGGTGGTCCTCGACATCAGCGCCCTGACCTTCATCGACTGCTCCGGCCTGGCCGTCATACGGAAGGCCGCCGCGTACGCCGAGACCCTCGGCGGGTCCGTCCGGTTGACCGGCGCACCACACCCCCGCGTCCACCGGATCCTGCGACTGACCAGGACCGCCGCACCGATCACCTAGTCGCACGTACGCCGCGAACCGTCGCGCGCTCCCGTTGCGCCGTACGCGCCGGCTCCCGTCCGTACGCAAGCGGATCGGGCGATTTGCCGAACCGGCAACAGAACGCGCGGCAGCTACACCGGTCGCCGGATGATTCAGCCGACGCACTTACTCGGCGAGCATCGAAACCCTGGGGGAACCAATGCCGCAGTCCGTACCGGTCACCGACCTCACGCACCGTCTCGTCCCGACCACCGCCGGCCGCATCCACCTGGTGGAGCAGGGCTCCGGGCCGCTGGTGCTGCTGGTCCACGGGTTCCCCGAGACGTCGTACTCCTGGCGCCACCAGTTGCCGGCACTGGCCGCGGCAGGCTACAGGGCCGTCGCCGTCGACGTACGGGGCTACGGCCGCTCCTCCAAGCCTGAGGACGTGGCCGCGTACCGGATGCTGGAACTGGTCGAGGACAACGTCGCCGTGGTGCGCGCGCTGGGAGAGCGCACGGCGGTGATCGTCGGCCACGACTGGGGCGCGACCATCGCCGCCGACTCCGCCCTCCTGAGGCCCGACGTCTTCCGCGCGGTCGGCCTGCTGAGCGTGCCGTACGCCCCGCGCGGCGGACCACGGCCGGGCGAGATCTTCGCGCACATGGGCGGGGACGAGGAGTTCTACGTCCGCTACTTCCAGGAGCCCGGCCGGGCCGAGGCCGAGATCGAACCGGACGTCCGCGGTTGGCTCGCCGGCTTCTACGCCGCGCTGTCCGCCGACACCATGCCGGCCGCCGGCGCCCCGGACCCGCACTTCGTCTCCCCGGGCGGGACACTGCGCGACCGGTTCCCCGCCGGCCGGCTACCCGCCTGGCTCGGCGAGGCCGACCTCGACGTGTACGCCGCCGAGTTCGAGCGGACCGGCATGAGAGGGGCGCTCAACCGCTACCGGAACATGGACCGGGACTGGGAGGACCTCGTCGACCTCGACGGCGCCCCCATCACCCAGCCGTCCCTGTTCATCGGCGGCGCGCTGGACGCCTCCACCACCTGGATGGCCGACGCCATCGAGGCCTACCCCGTCACCCTGCCCGGCCTGGTCTCCTCGCACCTCATCGACGGCTGCGGCCACTGGATCCAGCAGGAGCGCCGTACGGAGGTCAACGAGATCCTCACCCGCTGGCTCGCCACCCTGCCCGCCTAGGATCGCCCGCCCGCCCGAGCGCTGACCGCAGATAAACGTTGCTCAGGGTGATGGCGGAGAGCCGCCAGTCCCTACGCCCGCGCCCAGCTAGCGTCACGGCATGTCACAGCAGAGCCGCACCATCGTCCAGGACGCATGGAAGGCGTTCGCCAGTCACGACGCCGACCGAATTGCTGCGGTCTTTACCGACGACGCTGAGTGGCTTGCGCCACCAGAGAACGCTACCGCCGTCGCGCTGGGGGGCTCCAGCCATCTGGTCGGCAAGAAGGCGATCGTGCGCTTCCTCGCCGAGGACTTCTCCCGTTTCTTCGTGCGAGACGTCACCGTCACCTTCCACGGGTTCTACGCCGACGGCGAGCGCGTGATCGTAGAGGAGACCATGACGGCGACTCTGGCCAACGGCAACCACTACGCCAACGACTACTGCTTCGTCTTCGAGCTCCGGGACGGCCTGATCCACCGGGTCCGCGAATACATGGACACGGCCCGCGGGCACCGCATGGTCTTTGGCTAGCTCCGCGCCCTGCGCACGGCTTCCCCGGCCTGGTCATCCCGTCTGTCTTCGTCCCACCCTCAGGGGAGCGGACCAGGCCCCAGGGGTGAAGGTGGAGCTCCCAGCGGAAGACCGCCCTTCGCCCCTGGGGCCTGGACTGCTCGGCTTGTCCTGGGACGAAGGCGGGCGGGATGACCAGGCCTCCACCTCAACCACCAACCCACCTGTGCCCGGTGTGGCTCCCATCCCGGAGCCGGAAGCGCCTCCTATCCGCCCCACCCGATGACGCGGTCAACTTGGAGATCGCGAAGACGGGCATTGGCGAAATTCGCGCCGGTGGCGTCGGTCAGACCATAGGGATGGCTGCCGGTGTTGACGTATCCGAGGAGACCTCCTGTGAGGTCGGCGTCACGCAAATCAGCGTCGCGAAGATCACAACCGGCAAGACTCGTGCCCCTCAACGACGCCCCTCGGAGGTCAGCGCCCCGGAAGTCGCACATCTTGAAGAAGCACCCATCGAGGGTCGCGTGGCGAAGGTCGGCACCGACAAACGAGCAGCGGGCGAACCTCAGTTGCTGTGTCCGTACCGACGCGAGATCTTCGCCATCGAAGACGTGCCGGTCTACGGCTGCAAAGTGAGGCTCCGCCGCCACACGCGTGCCAGATAGGCCGGTGATCAAGGGGGACTCGCGGGGAACAAGGGATCATGAAACGTAGGCTAAGCCGACGGATTTACAGAGAGTCGGCGATTCCGCCTACGATCCCCGGTCGTCACCGCCTCAGCCGGAATCGAACGTTATCGGATCCGCGTTTTGCCAGGAGCAAATTCACGGAAGGCTTCACGCAGCATTTCAAGGTTTACATCAATACGTCGAACCACCGCCTCCCTGCCCAACTTTTTATGTATATGCGCGGCCGGCTTGGAAGTGATGGTCAACACGCTCGCAGGTGAATCACTTTTACTTTCGGACGCGACGACAACGTCGATCACATTCGACCACTTCACCCTAAAATCATGACCCCCAAAAAAGTACTCAACGTCACTGAATCCCCAATGCGGAAACTCGATGCCTTCCCGCGAAATAATCAACTTGCCGCCGAACGGAGTTACCAGCACCCCAATTGTAACCGGCAGTAGTAGGAACACTGCCCAGCACACCACCAAAGCACTTTCGGGCCTACCGAACGCGCAGTAGGCGACCCCTGCGGTTACCACCACGAACGCAACCAAAATATTCGCAATGACCATATGGGCGGGAGGGCGGACATGGAAGGTCAGTTTTTCCGGAGAGTCCGGACCACTAATCTTATTGCGGTCGGTGATCGTGTCGTCAGATGACCCGCGGTCCTCGGACTCGTCCCGCTCCGGTGATGGCACGCTGGTAAGTGAGGTGAGGAGGCCGCCTGTTTCTTTGGTGGTGAGCCGTTCGGACGGGGTTTTGCGGAGAAGACCGTTCAGGACGGGGGCGAGGGCACCGGCATGGGCGGGCGGGGTGGGGTCTTGGGTGGCGATGGCCGCGAAGACCGCTCCGTCTGTGGGGCCAGTGAATGGCGGGTGGCCCTCGACGGCGGCGTACAGGGTCGCGCCCAGCGACCACAGGTCCGACTCGGGACCGGGGCTGCCGGCCACCTGCTCGGGTGACATGTACACGGGCGTGCCCAGGATCGCTCCGGTCCGGGTGAGGGTGACATCTCCCTCCAGCGCGGCGATGCCGAAGTCGGTCAGCACGACCCGATCGCCTTCGAGGAGCACGTTGGCGGGTTTGATGTCGCGGTGGATGACGCCCTGGGCATGGGCGACCGACACCGCCTCCAGCATCCGCAGCCCGATGGCGGCCACACGACGCACTGGCAGCCGGTCGTGTCGCTTCAGCTCATCGGCCAAGGATCCGCCGTGGATGAGTTCCATCACGATCCATGGGCGGCCGTCCTCCACTACCCGGTCGTACACGGTCACGATGCCGGGGTGTTTCAACCGGGCGGCGGCGCGCGCCTCCCGCTCCATTCGGGCGTACCAGCGGTGGCGCTCCTCCTCCCCGACCCACTCAGGCAGCCGCAGCTCTTTGACGGCGACCTCACGATCCAGGCCGGTGTCGAACGCTCGCCAGACCACTCCCATCCCGCCATGCCCGATCGGCTCCACGAACCGGTACCGACCCGCCAGCAACCACCCGTCCGCTCCCACCATGGGCCGAACATAACGCGACCGTCGGGCGCAGACGAGAGCATCCAACCGATCAATAGACACGAATGTCTGTAAGAAGCCTGCGGTCGAGTGCCGAGTTCGCCGATGTCCCGACTTGACCGTGCGCAACGTCGGGCGGCGGGACCTGTCGACCGCGTAGCGGCTGGGACTTGACGCATCAGGGCTGTGATCTTGCGCGGCGCGGGAGAGCGACGGATCCGGTGATGGCCAGTCCACCAGGGCTACGACCGTTTACGGCATGACAACGCGCGAGGGCCTCTATCGCTGGGCCCTCTCGGTGCTTCCCGACCACGTACAGGGCGACGGTACCCACATCCTGTTCTACCTCGGGGAACCCAGCCAGAGCGGCAACGCGGCGTGAACCTGGACATACGTCCTGACGCATGCCGCTGAGCAACAAGGCAAGGGGCCCGGCGACTTCACGCCAAGCCCTTCTCCTAACCGGGCTGAAGGCGACCTTCAACGGCGCCTATGGCCATCCAGATACTTCAGAGCCCCCGCGTCGCGTCTCAGCGATTCGGGGGCTCTGGTGTCGTTGGCGGCGGCCGGATCCAGTCGTCGCCGAGGTAGTGGTGTCCTGGCTTGGGGTGCGGCAGGAAGTCCTGGTGGGAGATGTTCCAGGCGTAGGCGCCGGCCATGGAGAACGCCACCACATCACCGATGGCAAAGCGGGGCGAGATCGTCGGCACCCCAGTCACATGATCACGGCAGCGCGGCCTAGACGTTTGAGAGCTACGTGCCGTATATCTCCGGGAACTCGCCCATGATCGCTGCCACCGTCCGCTCGGGCGTCATTCCCGTGCCGTCGACGGCGGCGTAGCGGTAGCCGTCCCGATTGGCGGCGATCGTCGTGTCGACCGTGTCGACTTGATCCACCATGTCGCGCCACTCCGGCGCCAACAAGCGGATCAGCGACGCGCTCGGCGAGGGATCTGATCGACCCTGTCGGGGCTCCGGTTCACGCCGGAGCCCTTCGCCGTTTCCCGGGGTCTACCTGCGGAGACACGCCCGGATGCATTCCGCGTATATTCCGGGAGCTGTGGCAAACGGCTGCATCCGGTGGCCGATGGCCGCCTGGGACGATCAAGAAACGAAACGGCCCCCGACCGCATCTCTGCTGGTCAGGGGCCGTTCTACCTACTGTGGCGGGTCCAGGGTTCGAACCTGGGTAGGCTAAGCCGACGGATTTACAGTCCGCTCCCATTGGCCACTCGGGCAACCCGCCGGGTAAGCCGCCGTAGCGACGCTCTGAAGGATAGCGGACTCTGGGCCCAAGGGTGACATCGGTTTCGGTCGCTGGGGCACCGGCGTCGGTGGCTGCGAAGCGGGCGGGGCCTCACCAGGCCGCATCAGGCGACGTGATCATGGAATGACCGTGTTGGTCGAGGAGCGAGGATCGACGGCGCATGATCCAGTCGGTGATCCGCCAGACCTTCGGGGCGGGCGGAACCCCGCCGGGCCGCTGGTCCGACTGCGGACGAGGGCGGCGCTGCCGTGGCGGGCGTGGCCACGGCCGCCTGCGGGTACGCGTGGTGCTCGGCCACGATGCGTTCGACGGACCCGCCGGAGAACCGGCGGATCGTCGACGTCAGTACCGCTATCCAGGAGGAAGGGGTCAAGATGGTCGAGCCCGAGCTCTGCACCCAGGTCGGCGGGGCCTCCTCCACCACCGCCCGGCCTCCTCCTATGGCGACCACGAGTCGGCCGGGCGGCGTTTCTCCCGCCGGCGGCGCAGGGGGACCGGCGCCTGCGGCCGGTCCCGGTCGAAGCCGCCCGGCGTGCGAATACCCGGGCCATCGCAATGCGCCGTAACCCGATCAAAGGGCGGCCACCATCACCGGACCGCCAAGAAAAGGCCGTTATCGCCGTCGCGCGCTGAATACCGGTCATAGCCGGGCACGAGCCGGTCATCGGCACGCCCGAACTCGGCGCGGACTACCTCCCCAACCGCCACGGCCCCGAACGCGTGACCGCACGCCTCATCGCCGAGCTCCGAACCATCGGCCACCAGGTCACTTTTGCCCCGGCCGCCCGACGCTCCGGCTCCCGCCGAACCTCGGATCACCGGCCGGGGCCCGCTGCCGCACGTCCGGCTGAGGAACCTTCACGGACTAGGCTCTGGAGAGAGATCGTCGTTATCCGTGAGGACATGAACCGTGGCTTCGGAAAGCTCATTCGACATCGTGTCAAAGCTCGACCGGCAGGAGGTGGACAACGCTCTGAACCAGGCCGCCAAGGAGATCGCCAACCGGTTCGACTTCCGCAACGTCGACGCGGGGATCCGGTGGTCCGGCGAGACCATCGAGGCTCAGGCCAACAGCGAGGAGCGGGCCAACGCCGTCCTCGACGTCTTCAAGGAGAAGCTGGTCAAGCGCGGCGTTTCCCTGAAGTCGATCGACGCGGGCGAGCCGAAGGCGTCCGGGAAGCTCTACAAGCTCACCATCGGGCTGAAGGAGGGCATCTCCCAGGAGGACGCCAAGAAGATCGGCAAGATCGTCCGGGACGAGGGCCCGAAGGGTGTGCGGGCGCAGATCCAGGGTGACGAGCTTCGGGTCAGCTCGAAGAAGAAGGACGACCTGCAGACGGTGATCACCCTGCTCAAGGGCAAGGATCTGGACGTCGCCCTGCAGTTCACCAACTACCGCTGACGACGAAGACGTCGGCCTGGCGAGTCGCCGTCCCCGGCGGCTTCTAGGCGCTGCCGCCATGCGCCCGGGCCTCTTTCCCGGGCCCGGGCCGGGGCGGGCCCGTTCCGATCGCACCGCCTCAAGACGTTATGGCCATCCCGGCTCGGGCGAGCCGGGGCCGAGCGAAACGCTCGGCGAAGGGGCCGCACGCGGTGGGCATAGTGCGGCAAATCGCTCGGGAGTGGGGACGACCGCCGAGCGTCGTGTACGGACCCGACGCCTGAGGCCCCCGCCCCACCCATCCGCCCGAAAATCACCCTCGGCGCCGCCGTACGACCCGAGACGGGCTCGGCTCAGCCGGCGAGGCGGGAGCGGTCCTCGGAGGTCAGGCGGCGGGCGAGGTCGGTCAGGTCCAGGTCGAGCGCCTGGGCGAGGGCGGCGACGGTGAAGAAGGTGGGGGCCGCGATGGCGCCGCGTTCGATCTTGCGGAGGGTGTCGAGGGAGATGCCGGCCTCGGCGGCGACGGACGCCGCGCTGCGCGGGCCGCGGGCGGCGCGCAGCACCTGGCCGAGGGCCCGGCCGCGGTCGCGCTGGTCTTCGGTCAGCGGGGTTCGCACCATGCGCAGGATTATATGGCTGGTATTAAAATCTACGGCATGGTGACACTGAGAAGTCAGGCCGAGATCGAGCGGATGCGTGCGGCGGGCCAGGTGGTCGGGAAGACGCTGCGCAGGGTGACCGACGCGGTCCGGCCGGGCGTCAGCCTCGCGGAGCTGGACGCCATCGCGGTCGCCTGTCTCAAGGAGCACGGGGCGCGGTCGTCGTTCCTGGACTACCACCCCTCCTGGGCTCCCATGCCGTACCCGGGAGTGCTGTGCCTGTCAGTGGACGACGTGATCGTGCACGGCCTTCCGGATGGGCGCGTCCTCGAGGCCGGGGAGATCCTGTCGATCGACTTCGGCGCGGAGGTTGACGGCTACCACGGTGACGCGGCGGTGACGGTGCCCGTCGGCGAGGTCGACGACGAGGCCCGGCGGCTGATGGAGACCACCCGGGCGGCGCTGACGGCCGCGATCGAGGCCGCCGTGCCCGGTGGGCGAATGGGCGACGTGGGCTACGCCGTGGAGACGATCGCCGGGCCGTACGGGCTGCTGGACGGGTACGGCGGCCACGGGGTCGGGACGGCCATGCACGAGGACCCGCACGTTCCCAACCGGGGGCGGCCGGGGCGCGGCCTGCGGCTGCGGGAGGGTCTGGTCATCGCGATCGAACCGATGCTGATCGAGAGCGGCGTCTGCGAGGGTCGTACGCTCGCCGACGGCTGGTCGGTCGCGACGGTCGACGGCAGCCGGGCCGCGCACTTCGAGCACACCATCGCGATCACCGCGGACGGCCCGCTGGTCCTGACGGCCTGACCCCCGGCCGACGCCGGACGGTCGGCGCCCGTCACCTCCGGTAGCCGGCCATCTCCTCGAGGCGGGCGATGCGCTGGGCGGTCGGGGGGTGGGTCGAGAACAGGCGGACGACGCCCTCCCCCCGGAACGGGTTGGCGATCATGAGGTGGCTCACCGCGGTCAGGCGGCCGTCCTCCGGAAGCGGCAGTCGCCGCGTGCCGCCCTCGATCTTGCGGAGGGCGGAGGCCAGGGCGAGCGGATCGCCGCTGAGCTGGGCGCCCGAGGCGTCGGCCTGGAACTCGCGGGTGCGGCTGATGGCCAGCTGCACGATCGTGGCCGCGATGGGGCCGAGAACCATCATCAGCAGCGCGCCGAGCACGCCGGGACCGTCCTCGTCGTCGGAGTTGCCCAGGGGGATGAACCAGGCGAGGTTCGCCACCCAGGTGACGACGGCGGCGAGGGCTCCCGCCACCGAGGAGATCAGGATGTCGCGGTTGTAGACGTGCGACAGCTCGTGCGCGAGGACCGCCCGCAGTTCCCGCTCGTCCAGGAGCTGGAGGATGCCCGTCGTGCAGCAGACCGCGGCGTTGCGCGGGTTGCGGCCGGTGGCGAAGGCGTTCGGCGCGATCGTGGGCGAGATGTACAGGCGCGGCATGGGCTGCCGGGCGCCGGTCGACAGCTCCCGGACGATGCGGTACATCGCGGGCTGCTCGACCTCGCTCACCGGCCGGGCGCGCATGGCCGACAGGGCGATGCGATCGCTGAGGAAATAGGCGACGCCGTTCGTGATCAGTGCGATCACCAGGGCGATCGTCAGACCGGCACGGCCGCCCAGCGCGCCTCCGATGAGGAGGATCAGCGCCGACATGACCCCCAGCAGGGCGGCCGTCTTGACACCGTTGAAACGCAACTGCGGCACCTCCCCTTGTCCCCGTTAGATCAACGGGCTGACCTGGAGGGATGTTCCCTGTCAGGGCCTGTCTCGAAGTCCCCGCCGGTAGCGGGCGGTGTCCAGGTGGTGCCTCGCGAGGCGGAGGAGGGAGGCCCTAGGGGACGGCGAGCGCGGCCGCGTGCAGGACGAGTTCAGGGGCCACGGAGACGGCGACGGCCCCGGCCAGGGCCACCGCGATCGCGAGGCCGCCCGCGCGGCCGACCCGTACGCGCCTGGCCTTTCCGACGGCGAAGAGCCGCGTGGCCCAGGTCAGGTAGTAGTACAGGCCGAGGACGGTGTTCACCGCCATGATCACGGCGAGCCAGGTCGCGGCGCCGCCGACCGCCGCGCGGAAGACCACGACCTTGGCGAGCAGCCCCATGACGCCCGGGGGAAGGCCGGCCAGGCAGAGGAGGAAGAACGCGAGCGCGAAGCCGCTGCCCGGGTTGACGCGGGCGAGGCCCCGGTAGGACTCCAGGTCGCGGATGCCGCGCCGGGCGGCGACCGTGACGACCGCGAACGCCCCGATGTTCATGATCGCGTACATGGCGACGTACGCCGCCGTGGCCGTCATCCACTCGTGCGGGCGGACATGCGCTCCCCCGGCCATCGGGGCCAGGATGTAGCCGCTCTGGGCGACCGAGGACCACGCCAGCAGCCGTACGGCGTCGGTCTGGCGGAGCGCGAGGAGGTTGCCGAGCGTCATGGTCGCCGCGGCCAGCACGCCCATCAGCGGGCCCCACGTGTCGCCGTACGGCCAGAAGCCGACGGTCAGCACGAGGGTCAGCCCGGCGAACCCGCCGGCCTTCGACACGACGGACAGGAAGGCCGCGACCGGCAGCGGAGAGCCCTGGTAGACGTCCGGCGCCCAGAAGTGGAAGGGCACCGCGGCGATCTTGAAGCCGAACCCGGCGACGGTCAGGACGATGCCCGCGGCCGCCACGGGCCGCAGGTCGCCGTGGACGTGCGCCAGCCCGGCGGCCACCCGGTCGAGGTGCATCGCGCCGGTGACGCCGTACACGAGGCTGATCCCGAACAGCGTCACCGCCGACGACACGACCGACACGAGGAACAGCTTGAGCGCCGCCTCGGACGCCGTCCCGTCGTACCTTCGCAGCGCGACCAGCGCGAACACCGGAAGCGACAGCGTCTCCAACGCGACGACCAGCGTGATCAGGTCCCGGCCCGCCGCCAGCAGCAGCGCCCCGAGAATCGCGGCGAGCAGCAGGAAGTGGTACTCCCCCACCGGCAGCGCGGACCGCCGCATCTCGCCGTGCGACAGCAGCACCACCACGATGGCCGCCAGCAGCACCACCGCCTGGAACAGCACGGTGAAGTCGTCGGCGGCGTACGAGCAGGAGACGTGCTCGCCGGGCCGGACGGCGGCCGCGCAGAACGTCGACCGCCCATGCCCGAACGGCAGCGCCACCGCGGCCGCGACCAGCGGCACGACGGTGAGCCCGCCGACGGCCTTCGCCGGCGCGCCGAACGCGTCGGCCAGCAGCACGACGACGGACGCCACCGCGACGATCAGGACCGGGAGGACCGCCAGGTAGTCGATCGACTGGATCATCGTCCCCCCAGGAGCAGGCGTACGGCCCCGTCGGTGAGGTCGAGGAGCGTCTTCGGCCACAGCCCGATGAACAGCGTCGCGGTGATCAGCGGGGTCCAGGCCAGCAGTTCGTGCGACCGCACGTCGGCGAACCGCGCCGTGCGCCAGTGCTCGGCCACCGGACCGTGGGTGACCCTGGACAGCAGCCGCAGGAAGTACGCCGCGGTGAGGACCGCGCCGAGCCCGCCGACGGCCATGAAGGTGATGAACGTCGGCCTCGGCAGCCCCGCGTGCGGCTCGTACGCGCCGAGCAGGGCGAGCATCTCACCCCAGAAACCGGCCAGGCCGGGCAGTCCCATGCTGGCCACCGCCGCGAACGTGAGGATGGACGCGAGGTACGGGGCCTTGGCGAGCATGCCGCCACCAAGGGCGTCCAGGTCGCCGGTGCCGTACCGCTCCTTCACCGCCCCGGCCAGGAAGAACAGCAGGCCGGTGATGAGGCCGTGCGCGATGTTGCCGAACAGCGCGGCGTTCAGCCCGACGGGTGTGAGCGTCGCGATGCCCAGCAGCACGAAGCCCATGTGCCCGATCGACGAGTAGGCGATCATGCGTTTGAGCTCGCGCTGCGCGAGGCAGGCCAGCGCGCCGTACACGATCCCGATGACGGCGAGGAGACCGAGCCAGGGCGCCCAGACCTTCGCGCCCTCCGGCGCCATCGGCACGGCGATGCGGACGAAGCCGTACGTGCCCATCTTCAGCAGCACCCCGGCCAGCAGCACCGAGCCGACGGTGGGCGCCTCGGTGTGGGCGTCCGGCAGCCAGGTGTGCAGGGGCCACATGGGCGTCTTGACCGCGAAGCCGAGGGCGAGCAGCCCGAACGCCGCGACCTGCAGGCCGTGCGACAGGCCGGCGCCGTGCCGGGCGGTGAGGGCGGTCATGTCGAAGGTGTGGGCGTTCACCGCGACGATGAGGATGCCGACGAGCAGGAGGCCGGAGCCGAGCAGCGTGTAGAGGATGAACTTGTTCGCCGCCGCCCGGGCCCGCGGTGCCGCGTCCTTGCCGCCCGAGCCGCCCCAGTCGGCGATCACGAAGTACATCGGGATCAGGACGACCTCGAAGAACACGAAGAACAGCAGGAGATCCAGCGCGACGAACGTGCCGAGCATCCCGACCTCGAGCAGCAGGACCAGCCCGATCAGCGCCTGCGGCGACCCGTCCCGCGACTCGGCCGGGGCCGGCAGCACCCGGGCGGTGTAGATCATGCACAGGAACGTCAGCGTCGCCGTCAGCACGACGAGCGGCAGCGAGATGCCGTCGACGCCCAGGTGGAAGCGGAGCCCGATGGACTTCGCCCAGGGAACGTCCACGCCGAGCTGCGCGCCGCGCCGGCCGTAGTCGAAGGCGGCCGCCGCCACGACCGCCAGCACCAGCGTCACGCCGGACACGACCAGGCCGTACAGCCTCGCCAGGCGGGTGACCCGGCGCGGGCTTCCTGGCAGGGGGGCCAGCATCCCCAGCGCGCCGAGGAGAGGCACCGCGAGCATCGCCGCGAGGATCATGTCGACACCGCCCGCTTCGCCGTGCGGATCGATGTCGGCACCACCCGCTTCGCCGCGAGGATCATGTCAGCACCACCACCGCGACCACGATGAGCACCACTCCCGCGAAGAGCCCGGAGACGTACGCCTGCGCGTTGCCGTTCTCGGTGACCCGCAGCAGGCCGCCGAGCCGCCGCGCGCCCCGGCCGGAGCCCTCGACACCGGCGTCGACGACGCGTTCGTCGGCGTGGACGACGAGCCGGGCCAGGGCCCGCACCGGCCGTACGATCGCCACGTCGTACACCGTGTCCACGTAGAAGGCCGCCCGCAGCACCGGCCGCAGCGGGCCGAGCAGGCGGACCGGGTCCAGGGCCGGGTCGTTGTTCCAGACGAGGTACACGCCGCCCGCCCCGGCGGCGGCGCACAGCAGCGAGATCACCGCCATGCCCCACTCGGGCCGGAGCCGGTCGCTGAACGGCCCGACCAGGCCGAGGAGCAGCGACGGCACGGCGAGGACCGCGACCGGCCAGCGCATCAGCGGCGTCGCCTCCCGCGCCCGGAACGCCGACCGCCGCTCCCCGAAGAACGTCACCAGCCAGGTCCGCGTGGCGTACGCGGCGGTGACCACGGCGGTCAGGAGCCCGGTGACGAGCACCAGCCACGCCACCCAGGACGGGATGGCCGGCGGGGCCCCGTGCAGGGCCTGCCGCAGCGCGTAGGAGTATCCCTCGGTGACCCCACGTGCGTGCGAGTCTGCTGGGATCATGCGCCGTACCGGCATGTAGATGGCGTCATGGCGGGACGGCGAGCCCGCGAGGTGCGTCGCCTTCCAGGCCTGGGACAGGATCGTGTCCTTGCTGAAGAAGCCGCTGGCTGGCGGGATCCCGGCCAGCGCCGCGAAGCCGACCGTCATCGACCAGAACGTCACCGGCATGGCCAGGCGCAGGCCGCCCATCGCGCTCATCAGGTTGGAGCCGGCCGTGACGATCACGCAGCCCGCGCCGAGGAACAGCAGCGCCTTGAACGCCCCGTGCGCCAGCAGGTGGAACATCGCGCCGTCCCGCGTGCCGACCGCCAGACCGGCCGCCATGTACGCGAGCTGGCTGATGGTGGAGTAGGCCAGCACCCGCTTGAGATCGTCCTGGGCGAGCGCGGCGAGCGCGGCGCCCAGCATGGAGATCGCGGCGATGACGCCGAGGACCGCCAGCGACGTGGGCGCGAACCAGAACGCCGGGTAGAGCCGGGCGACGACGTACACGCCCGCCGCGACCATCGTCGCGGCGTGGATCAGGGCGCTGATCGGCGTCGGGCCGGCCATGGCGTCCGGCAGCCAGGTGTGCAGCGGGAACTGCGCGCTCTTGCCCGCGACGCCGCACAGCAGCAGGAGCGTGCCGGCCAGCAGTGCGGTGTGCGACATGTACGGGAGCGACCCGAGGATGACCCGGATCTGGAACGAGTGCGCCGCCAGGCCCAGCACGAAGATGCCGAACAGGAACCCCACGTCGCCGAGCCGGGTGACGAGGAACGCCTTCACGGCGGCGCGCGAGGTCGCCCGGTCGTGCCAGTAGTGCCCGATGAGGAAATACGAGCAGATGCCCATGACCTCCCACCCGACGTACAGCACGAGCAGGTCGCCGGACAGGACCACGAGCAGCATCGCCGCGGTGAACAGCGACACGAACGCGGCGTAGGAGGAGTAGCGCGGGTCGTCGCGCATGTAGGCGACGGAGTAGATCTGCACCGCGAGCGCCACGCAGCAGACCAGGAACGCGACCACGGAGGCGAGCCCGTCGACCTGCAGGGACAGCGCGATCCACGCCGTCCCCGTCGGGACCCGGGTCAGCGTGCCGACGTGCGACGCGGGGTTCCGCGCCTGGGCCACGGTCAGCACGGCGGTGAGCACGGTGGACGCGGCGACGGGCACGACGGCGATCAGCGCCGGGCCGTTCGCGGGCATCCGCCGCGCCAGCACCAGCGCGCCGCGCCGCGTCGTGCCCGGCGACGAGGTCCGCAACCGACGGGCCAGCGGGGACAGCAGATGCGAGACGGTGTGCCCGAACAGCATGCCGACCAGGGCGGCCGCGAACGGGAGCACGACCGCGACGGCCGCCACGACGATCACCGGCGCACCCCTTCGTCGTCGGTCATGGCGCCGACGTCGAGGTCGGGTTCCCGGTCGCCCTCGGCGAGGGTACGGAGCCGGTCGACGTCGACCGTACGGCGGTTGCGGTAGATCAGCAGCACCAGCGCCAGGCCGATGCCCACCTCGGCGGCCGCCAGCACGATGACGAACAGCGCCAGCACCTGACCGCCGTGCAGCCGGTCGGCCCACCGCATGTCGAAGACGACGAGGTTCAGGTTGACCGCGTTGAGCATGAGCTCGACGGACATCAGCACGAGGATGGCGTTGCGCCGGGCGAGCACGCCGTACACGCCGACGGCGAAGAGCAGCGCCGCGATCACCACCGGGTAGACGAGATGCATCAGATCTCCTCGTCCACGCGGGACAGCACGATGGTGTCCTCATCGTCGGGAGCGGGCCGCCGCTTCGCCGCGCCGAGCCGCCGCGCCACCGCGCCCCGGGGCGCGGCGGGCCGGCGTCGGGGCTCCGGGTCCTCCTCGGGCTCCGGCCCGGCACCGCGGATGTCGGTACGGGACAGCACGATCGCGCCGATCAGCGCGGCCAGCAGCAGCACCGACAGCGCCTCGAACGGCAGCACCCACGTCTGGAACAGGCTCCCGCCGAGCGTGTGCGACGAGCCGCTACCCACCCGGTCCTTGATCGGCACGTACGCCGAACGGAACCCGCGGACGAGCGTCGTCACCAGGACGCCCGCGGTCGCCACCGCGACGACGAGGGCGACGATCCGGTTGCCCGAGTCCAGGTCCTCCGAACGCCCGATCGGGGCGCGCGTCAGCATGATCCCGAACAGCAGGAGCACGACGACCGCGCCGACGTAGATCAGCACCTGCACCCAGGCGACGAACTCCGCCGTCAGCATGAGGTACGAACCGGCCAGCGCGCCGAACGACACGACCAGCCACAGCGCGGCGTGCACGAGTTGCCGCGTCGCGACCACGAGCACGCCGGCGCCCACGGCGACCACTCCGAGCAGCACCATGACGACGTCCGCCGCGGTCACCTCGGCTTCAGCTCCTTGGGCGGCTCGGCGCCGGGGTCGTGCGCGGGCGGCGGCGGCACCGTCCACATCCACTCGCGGAGCCGGTCCCGCTCGTGCGTCAGCTCGTTGATGTCGTACTCGGCGTACTCGAACTCCGGGGACCAGAACAGCGCGTCGAACGGGCAGACCTCGATGCAGATGCCGCAGTACATGCACAGCGCGAAGTCGATGGCGAACCGGTCGAGGACGTTGCGCGTCCGCGCCCGGCGGCCCTCCGGGGCGGGCATCGTCTCCTTGTGCGAGTCGATGTAGATGCACCAGTCGGGGCACTCACGGGCGCAGAGCATGCAGACGGTGCAGTTCTCCTCGAACAGCGCGATCACGCCACGACTGCGCGGCGGCAGGTCGGGCTGCACCTCGGGGTACTGCCGCGTGATCGACCGGCGCGTCATCGTGCGCAGCGTCACCGCGAGCCCCTTCGCCAGGCCAGTTCCGGGAAGCCGTGCCACGGGTCACCATGATTACGTATCGGGAGCGTCTTTCCGAATCGACCGTATACCCATCGTGCCGAACCGGGGTGCGGCGCTTCGGCGGTCCTCCGGCTTACCATCGGCCCATGACGCGGTCGCCGATGCCCCCGCCCGGACGAGGGCCGTCGCGGCTTCCGCCGCGCCCTCCCTCGGACGGGCTGGGCTGGGCGGCGGTCCCGCTCGTCACCGTCGGCCTCGGCTCGCCGGTCTCGTTCCTGTACGCGGCGGTCCGGCGCCGGTCGGCGGGGATGGCGGTGGCCGCCGCGGGGTACGCGGCGGCGCTCACGGCGGCGTACGAGGCGATCGAGGCGCAGGGCGACCGGCCGCACACCGTCGGCATGCTCCTGCTGCTGGGCACCTGGCTCGTCAGCACCATGCACGCCCTCGGCGCCCGCCAGCGCCTCTACCCGCCCGCCGACCCCAGCGACCAGCGGAACCGCCGGGTCGTGGAGGCGGCGCGGTACCGCCGGACGCTCCGCGCGGAGGCCCGCCGGATCGCGCTGGAGGACCGCGGGCTGGCGCACGAGCTGCGCATCGGCCGACCCGACTTCGACCCGCGCGCGTACGACGACGGCGGGCTGATCGACGTGAACCACGCCCCGCCCCAGGCGCTGCGCCTGCTGCCGGGCGTGACACCGGAGATCGCCGACCGGATCGTCCGCTGCCGGGCCGAGCACGGCGCGTTCATCTCGGCCGAGGAGCTGGCGCTGCAGGCCGACCTGCCACCCCGGATCGTCCCCGACCTCGCCGAGTACGGCCTCTTCCTCACCTGACGCCGGGGCCCACGGGGCACGCGGCCACGCCGACAGTGACCGTACGGTCGGCCGAAGGAAGGGGGCGGGAGGGGTAGCCCCTCCCGCCCCCGGCTCGGCTGCGCCTACGCGGTGTAGCCCTTGTTGATCTTCTTCGGCCGGGGCGCCAGGAGATTGCGGCCCGTGCTCTTGGCCCTGTCTCCGAGCGTCTTCCGGTAGGCCGGCGTGCCGTCGCTGTTCTGGGGACAAGCACCTCGCCAGTGCTCGTCCATCTCGTTGCCGCAGGTGTCGCACCTGGCCATTTCGTTGCCTCCTGTTGTGTCGCCGCCCATGCCTTCCCGTGGGCGGGGTCAGGGACTCGCATCGTTGTGATCGCGAGACCGATGAAGACCGTCCGGGATCGGCCCGGCACGGCAGCCATGGCGTCGACGTCCGCATGCGGCCAGCCCTGGGTGGGGTAAACCGAACCCCCGGGTTCCGTACTGCCACGATCGCCCGGTGACCTGCTCGAACGCGAGCATTGAGGCACGACATCGCCGCTCGACCGAGGAGACCTCGATGACCGTGCTGACCTCCGGATCCCCGACGGCCGCCTGGTGGCGGGCGCCCTTCACCGCCGAGCCCTGGCGGCGCACCGCCTACGTCCTGCTGGCGCCGGCCGTGGCGCTGCCGGCGGTCGCCGATGGCGGGCGGCTGCAGCGCCGGCTGGCGGGCGCGCTCCTCGGCCGCGGCGTCCGGGTCACCCGGCTGCGCGGGATCGCCGCCCTGCCGCTCGCCCTCGCCGGCATCGTGATCACCGGCTACGGGTGGTCGCTCGTGGTCCTCAACCTGGCCTACCCGGTACGTTGGCTGATCGGTATGGGCGGATCGTACGAGCACGCGTGGGGCGGCCCCACGTTCGCCGGAGTGTGGGCGTTCCACGCGGTCTTCGGCGGGCTGCCGTTCCTGTACCTCATGCCGTGGATCCTGCGCGGGCTGACCGCGCTGCACGTCCGGATTCTGGGGCGATGGAACGGATGACCCTCGGCGCGGCACTCCGGCCGGTGGCCGCCGCACGGGCGGCCTTCGGGTGGCGGGCGGCGGCCGAGCTGCTGTACGCCGTGCTCGGCGTGCCGGCGGCCGTCCTCGGATTCGGCTACGCGGTGGTGACGCTCGCGCTCGGCGCGGGCCTGGCCGTCACCGCCGTCGGCATCCCCCTGCTCGCCGTGGCCCTGATCGGCGCCCGGCGGTTCGGCGGCCTGCACCGCGCACTGGCCGGGCGCCTCCTCGGGGAGCGCGTACGGCCGCCCGCGCCGCACCGTCCCGGCACCGGTCTCTACGGCCGGGTCCAGGCCGTGCTGAGCGACGCCGCCGGCTGGCGGGCGATGGCGTACCTCCTCGTGCGGCCTCCCCTCGCCCTGCTCCATCTCTACGTCATCCTGTTCACGTGGGGATGGGGCGTCGTCGCGCTCACCTATCCGCTGCAGCGCGCGTTCGGCTGGAACGACGTGACGACCCGCGACGAGCGCGGGATGATCCGGCACGGCTTCGTGGTCGGCGCCTTCCACCTCGACACCTGGCCCCGCGCGCTGCTCGTCTCGGCCGTCGGCGCGGTCCTGCTGTTCGTCGCGCCGCGCGCGGTGCACGCGGTCGTGCTGCTGGACCGGATCCTGATCCGGCGGCTGCTCGGCGACTCCTCCGCCGCCGCGCGCATCCGCACGCTGGAGGAGACCCGGGCGCGCGCGGTCGACGACGCCGCCGCGACGCTCCGCCGCATCGAGCGGGACCTGCACGACGGCGCGCAGGCCCGGCTGGTCGCGCTGACCATGCAGCTCACCCTGCTGCGGGAGACGGCGCCGAAGGGGCCGGTACGGGACCTCGCCACCGCCGCCCAGGCGACGGCGCGGGAGGCCGTCACCGAACTGCGCGAGCTCGTCCGCGGCATCCACCCGCCGGTCCTGGACAGCGGGCTGGACGCCGCCCTGGCCACCCTCGTGGCGGGCGCCGGCCTGCCCGTCGAGCTGCGCGCCGACATCCCCGTACGGCCGACGGCGGCGATCGAGTCGATCGCGTACTTCTGCGCGGCGGAGCTGCTGACCAACGTCATCAAGCACAGCGGCGCCACCCGTGCCGAGATCGAGGTGGTCCAGCACGAGGATCGCCTGCGGCTGCGCGTACGGGACGACGGCTCGGGCGGCGCGGTCGTCGGCGCGGGTTCGGGCCTGCCCGGCCTCGCCGAGCGGATCCGGCCGGTCGACGGCCTCCTGGAGGTCGTCAGTCCTCCCGGTGGTCCTACCGTGATCACCGTCGAACTCCCTTCTCAGGCGTGAGGACCCGCCCCATGCGCATCGTGATCGCCGACGACGCCGTCATCCTCCGGGAGGGGCTGGCCCAGTTGCTGGCCGTACGTGGCCACGAGGTGGTCGCGGGGGTGGGAGACGCCATGGCGTTGCGGGAGGCGGTCGCCGAACACCGCCCGGACGTCGCCGTCATCGACGTCCGGATGCCGCCGACGCACACGGACGAGGGGCTGCGGGCGGCGATCGACCTGCGCCGTGACCACCCGCGTACGGGGATCCTGCTGTTCTCCCAGTACGTCGAGACGCGGTTCGCCGCCGACCTCCTCGCCCGGTCGCCCGGGGGCGTCGGTTATCTGCTCAAGGAGCGCGTCGCCGACCTGGACGACTTCGTCGACGCGCTGCGGCGGGTCGCGGCGGGCGGGACCGCGCTGGACCCCGAGGTCGTGGCCCAGCTGCTGGGCGCCCGTCACCAGGGCGTCGGCGCGCTGACGCCGCGGGAGCGGGAGGTGCTGGCCCTGATGGCCGAGGGCCGGGCGAACGCGGCGATCGCCAAGACCCTCGTCGTCTCCGACCGGGCGGTGGAGAAGCACATCGCCAACATCTTCACCAAGCTCGGCCTGGCGCCGTCCGGCGACGACCACCGGCGGGTGCTGGCGGTCCTGCACTACCTCAGGTCCTGAACCGCCGCCTCGCTCGTGAGGCCGCGGTCGATGAAGCCGATCATCCAGTCGAAGCTCTCGTCGGCGTCGCCGCTCCACTGGAAACCGCCGGCCGCCTGGAGCGCGGCGAACCCGTGGAAGAGACACCGCAGCGTGCGCTGGGCGTGCACCATCTCACCGTCCTCGACGCCGTACCCGCGCAGGATCGCGGCCATCGACTCGAGCACCCGGGCGCTCGCGTCGTAGAGCTCGTCGCCGGGCCCGGTGACCTCGGCGCCGATCGTCGCGGTGTAGCGGCCGGGGTGGGCGGTGACGTACGCGGCGAACGCCCGGGCGAAGCCCCCCAGCGCGTCCGAGCCGGCCTTGCCCTGGATGGCGGCCCGTACGGCCTCGCCGAGCTCGGTCATCGCGAGGGTGGCGACCCGGCGTCGCAGGTCGTCCAGGCCGTCGACGTGCTTGTACAGGGACGGCGTGCGGACGCCGAGCCGCTGGGCCAGCGCGCCCATCGCCAGGTCCTGGTAGCCGACCTCGTCGGCCAGCTCGGCGCCGGCCCGCACGACGTCGGCCGGGGTCAGTCTGCCTCGTGGCATGGTCGCTCCTTCTCGGTCAGGCGGCCGTGTGCTGCTTGAGGAACGGCACCATGACCGCGGCGACCTTCTCGGGGAACTGCGCGTGCGGGTAGTGCCCGGCGCCCTCGATCATCGCCACGGTGCCGCGCCCGGCGGACATCGCGGCGACGACGCCGTCCGCCTCGGCCTTCGGGTCGGCCCAGTCGGGGTCGAGCGTGCCCATGACGACCAGGGCCGGGCAGGTGATGTTCGGGAGCTGCGCGCCGGCGTCGGTCGGCTTGGACTGCCCCATCTTGCGCACGGCCGTCATGCGGTCCTTGTCGCTCAGGCTCGCGCGGATCGCGCCGACCTGGTCGGCGAAGTCGGCGGGCTTCGTGCCGGGGTAGGCGTGGTCGAGGTAGCGGGTCCATGCCTCCACGCTGCCGAACAGCCCCGTCCTCAGCAGCAGGGCCAGGCCCTTGCGGTAGCGCCCGATCCGCAGGAACCCGCCGAGGTCGAGCTTCTGCGCCCGGGTGAAGGGGGCGATCTCGACGACGGCGCCGACGAGCTCGGGCTCCTGGGCGGCCGCGATGGTGGCGGCCCCGCCGGCGAAGGAGTGGCCGACGACGACCGCCGGCCCGCCCAGGTGCCGGATCAGCGCGAGCAGGTCCCCGGCCGTGTCCGTGCGGGTGTAGCAGGCCCAGCCGGTGCTGGACTCGCCGTGCCCGCGCAGGTCGGTGCTCGCCACCCGGAATCCGGCCGCGACGAGCCGGGATGCGAGGTGGCGGTAGGCGCTGCGCAGGATGCCCATGCCGGGTGCCAGCACGACCAGCGGCCCCTCACCGGCCACCTCGTACGCGATCCGTCCGCCGTCGACGCTCAGGAACTCGGTCATCGTCATCTCCTCGTGGCTAATGCTCATAGCCATGAAGCTAATGCTGTTAACCAACTGCCGTCAAGCGGCCCCGGCAGGGAAAAGGAACGCCCGCCCACGATCGTGGGCGGGCGTGGGGTCGACCGGCCGGACTCAGCCGATGGCGATCTTGATGACGCCGGTGAGGGCCAGCTGGACGAGGGCGAGCGGGACCAGCCCGGCCCAGGCGAGCTTCTGCAGCTGGTCCTCGCGCAGCCGTGGGTAGCTCACCCGCAGCCAGATCACGACGAACGACAGCACGAACACCTTGATCAGCGTCCACAGCCAGCCGAGCTCGTGGTCGAGCGCCGGTCCCTTCCAGCCGCCGAGGAACAGCACGGTCGTCAGCGCGGCCAGCACCACGATCCCGGCGTACTCCGCCAGCAGGAAGAGGGCGAACCGCAACCCGGCGTACTCGGTGTACGGGCCGAAGATGATCTCGGAGTCGGCGACCGGCATGTCGAACGGAGGACGGCGCAGCTCGGCCAGGCCAGCGATGAAGAAGACCACCCCGCCGATCACCTGCCAGGGCAGCCACCACCACCGCCACTGGTCGACGATCGTGGTGAGGTTCAGGCTGCCCGCCGCCATCGCCACCGACGACGCGGCCAGCACCATCGGCAGCTCGTACGACAGCAGCTGCGCGGCGACCCGCATGCCGCCGAGCAGGCTGTACTTGTTCGCGCTGGCCCAGCCGGCCATGATCGCGCCCAGCACGCCGACGCCGATCATCGCCAGCGCGAAGAACAGCCCGGCGTCCATCGACACGGCCACCTGACCGCTCGGCCCGACCGGCACCACGACCAGCACGACGAGGTACGGGATCAGCGCGACCGCCGGCGCGAGCGAGAAGACCCGCCGGTCGGCGGCGGCCGGGATCACGTCCTCCTTCTGGGCGAACTTCACCCCATCCGCGACCAGCTGCGCCCAGCCGTGGAACGCCCCCGCGTACATCGGCCCGAGGCGGCCCTGCATATGGGCCATGACCTTGTGCTCGGCCTGCCCGACCAGCAGCGGCAGCACGGCGAACGCGCCGACGACCAGCAGCAGCTTGACGATGACGACCAGGACGTCAGACATCGCCGCCCTCCGGGTCGATGCCGCGCGCCCGGCGACGCGGCGGCTGCTCCCCGGGAGCCTCGGCCGCACCGGGGCGTGCACCCCGGCGCGCCTCCGCGCCGGCGCCCTGCCGGGCGGCGGGACCCCAGTCCTGGGGTACGCCGGGCGGCAGCATCCGGCGGCGGCTCGGCGCTCCGTGCCCGGACTCGCCGGGCTCCTTCGCGCCCGGCCAGGGCTTGGCCACCCGCGCCGCCAGCACGAACTCCTTGCGCAGCGGATGCCCTTCGAACCCGTCCGGCAGCAGCAGCGGCTGCAGGTCCGGATGCCCGTCGAAGATCACGCCGAACATCTCATGCGTCTCCCGCTCGTGCCAGTTCGCGCCACGGTAGATCGCGGTCGCGCTCACCAGGCGCGGGTCCTCGCGCGGCACCGTCGTACGGATCAGCAGGTGGTGTTTCTGCTCGAGCGAGTGAAGGTGCGTCACGATCACGAACCCGCGCTCCAGCTCGTCGACGGCGGTGAGCCAGTCGAAGAAGCCGCAGTCCAGTTCGTCGCGCGCGAACGTCAGCGCCTCCTCCCACAGCTCCGGCGGCACGTCGACGGTCAGCAGGCCGAAGGACTCCTCGGCCCGCACGTCGTCACCGAACCGGCGCGCCCACGACACCGCCAGCTCAATCGTCATCGCTCAGCCCCGGGATGATCGTGTGGTCGGTGTCACCCTGCACGGGTGGCGGCTCGGCGAACTTCCGCAACCGGCCGCTCAACCGCCGCGCCTTTCTCTTCGCCCCGGCCTGCGACTCCCGCGCCTCCCCCGCGCGCCCGGCATCGTCCGGCGCCGCGGCCGGCTCGGTTCCGGCGTCCTCGTCGACCGCGGGCGGCACCTCGGTGGGCTCGTCCGGCCCCTTGGAGGACGGCCGCTCCCGGCCCGGCCCCGTCTCGGGCACCGTGGGCAGCACCTCGGTCGGCTCATCGTGCCCCCTTGAAGCCGACCGCTCCGCGCCCGGCCCCGCCTCAGGCACCGTGGGCAGCTCCTCGGTCGGGCTTTCCGCGACGCCCGGCTCGTCCGGCAGCGGCAGGTCCTTCGTCGTCTCGGAGTCCAGCGGGGACGAATCCTGGATCGTGCCGGAGTCCACTGTCGGGAGTTCCTGGGTCTCCGCGGCGGCGGACGGCGACTCGCCGGAAGCGGGGAGCTCGGGAACGGGTAGGTCCTGCGTCTCGACGCTGTCCCCGGTGCCGGCCCGGTCCTCTTCCGGCGCCGGGACGACCGGTGGCGGAAGCTCCTGCGTCCTGGTCGACGCGACGTCCTCGCCCAGCGCGGGGAAACTCTGCGTGGGCTGCTCGGCAGCCTCGATCTCCTCCGGCTCGGGCACGGGCGGCAGCACGAGCGGGCGGCGCAGGACGGCGGGCGTGGGCGGCCGGCGTACGACCGGCGGTGGCGGCGCGACGGCCTCACCGTCCCCGGTGTACCGCTCGCCGAGCGACTCGGCGGCGATCTTCTCCTGCAGCTTGAGGATGCCGTGCAGGAGCGCCTCCGGCCGGGGCGGACAGCCCGGAACGTACACGTCGACGGGGATGATCTGGTCGACGCCCTTCGTCACGCAGTACGAGTCCCAGTAGGGGCCGCCACAGTTGGAGCAGGCGCCGAAGGAGATGACGTACTTCGGCTCGGGCATCTGCTCGTACAGCCGCTTCACGGCCGGCGCCATCTTGTCGCTGACCGTGCCGGAGACCACCATCAGGTCGGCCTGCCGCGGCCCCGGCGCGAAGGGGATGACGCCCAGCCTGATGAAGTCGTGCCGGGACATCGACGTCGCGATGAACTCGATGGCGCAGCAGGCCAGGCCGAAGTTGAACACCCACAGGGAGTACCGCCGCCCCCAGTTGAGCACGAACTTGATCGGCTTCGGGGCGAGCCGGGAGGCGGGCCCGATACGCGGCTCGGGGAGATCGACGGCACCCATGCCCCCATTCTTACGCGTCCTCGCACCGCACCGGCGACAAGGTGGATGACGGCGGGACCCTTGGGGCACAGTTGTCACAGATCGGTCATAGTGTGCAACCGACAGCGTAGTCGATCAATCACGTTGCGTACATCGACCCCCATGTCGACCGAGAGCGGCTCGTATCGGCACCCGAACGCCTGGCCGGCGGGGCGAAAGGCCGGGTCACGCTGCCGTTCCCGGTGGAGTTCGACCCGGCTGAGTTGCTGCCGCAGGACGACTGACCATGGTCGGCGGCTCAGACCCAGCCCAGGACGCCCTTCTTCCAGGCGTACGCGAGGCCGGCGGCGATGAAGGCGAGGAAGACGAACATCTCGCCGAGCGTCACGTAGCCGTATCCCTTGGCGGAGAAGACCGTCGCCCAGGGGAACAGGAACACCGCGTCGACCGCGAACACGACGTACAGGTAGGCGAAGACGTAGTAGCGGACGTACGACTGCGCCCAGCCCTCACCGACGGGGTCGACACCGCACTCGTACGTCGTGAGCTTCTCCGGGGTGGGCCGGTGCGGGCGCAATGCCCGGTTGGCCAGGAACGCGCCGCCCACGATCGCACCGCCGATCACGAACAGCACGACGACCGTCAGGTAAGTCCCGTAATAGCCGTGCACGAACCTCAGCGTAATCGGATCATCCGCTGCGGACGACCTCACCCGCCCGCCACGCGACATGCGCCCGGCTCCCAGGCGGAGGAAGGCGAGCGGAGTGCTCGGCCATCGCGGGCACAGGCCGAGGCAGGCACGGCCCACCGCAGGCACGGCCCACCGCGGGCGCGGGCCATCGCGGGCGGTCGATGGCCGCCTCCGCCGGGGTGGGCCGGGGGCGGGCGGAACTCTCGGCGAACGGTCGGTCGCCAGGCCGACGATCCGGATCTTCCAGGCGCTTCGCTTCCCTGTCACCCGACTTCACCGAGCCTTCGGCACACTGCGGCGGTCAGTCGTCCGGAGGGACGGCGGCGAGGCCGTGCAGGCCGGCTCGGATGCGGTCCGGCGGCATCTCGCGAACGGTGACGAGATAGTCGATGACGTCGGCGCGCAGCGCGGTGAACAGGGCGTGCGCCAGGTACTCGGCGTCGTCGCCGGGGCGGGCCGCGGTGAGGCGACGGGTGAGCTCGTCGATCCAGAACCGGCTGGCGGCGTTCGCGTAGTAGGCGTGCGGACCGCGGTGTTCGAGCGCGCGGATGAGGGTTCGGTTGGCCCAGACGAAGTCGAGCAGGGCATCCAGGTAGGCGTGCAGCGCGGCGGCGGGCGGACCGCCGGGGCCGAGCGGCGGCGGGCCGGCCTCGACGGCGTCGCGCAAGGCGGTGACCCGGGGTTCGATGACCGCCTCGATCAAGGCGGTGCGGTCTCCGAATCGGCGGAACAGCGTGCCCTTGCCGACACCGGCCGCCGTGGCGATCTCGCTCATCGACACCGCCTCCGCGCCGTCGCGGTCGAAGAGAGCGGCGGCGGCCGCCAGGATCGCCTGCCGGTTACGGGCAGCGTCGGCCCGCTCGGGCTTGCCGGGCATCGATTCTCCTCCTTGCCAACCGGACCACCGGTCCGTATCGTACCGAACCGATTCCGGACCGTCGGTCCGGTTATCTTCGGAGGAGTCTTCACCATGGACGCATCCACCATCGACTGGCGCGCGTTGAACGCGCAGGCGATCAACGGCCTGCGCAAGAACGCCCCTGACCCTTACCGCGAAGGCAGACCGGTGCCACGGGTGATCTCGGTCGTGGGACGCCGGAGCGGCCGGCCTCGGCCGTTCCCGGTCAACGTCACTCCTGTCGACGGCAGGCTCTACCTCTGCTCGGCGACCCGTCGGCGCGACTGGGTGCGCAACCTCCTCGCCGCCGGCCGGTGCACCGTGGAACGCGACGGCCCGCACGGCACGGACACCGATTACGTCCCCGTCCTGGTCGAGGGCGAAGAGGCCGCGCGCGTCATGGCGACCTACCTTCCGCAGGCCGGATACGAGGATCCGCAACTCCCCTTCGCCATCGACGCCCCGGTCGAGCAGATCACGCCGCACACCACCGCGATCGCGGTCTTCCGGCTCGACCCTCGCCACCACGAGGACGAACAGAACACTCGCTGAACGGCCCGCCGCCGAGCCGCCACGACTACAGGCCGACGCGGGCGGTCCCGTGCCGTCCCGCCGGGGGGCGCACGGGCGGAACGCTCGATGAAGGGTCGGCTGCCGGGCGGACGATCCAGGTGTTCCGGGCACCGCGCCACCCTGTCGCTCAACTTCGCCGAGCCTTCGGCACACCGGCCTGCTCGAACGCGACGCGCAGGGTCTCGACGACGTAGTCCCGGCCATGAAGGACGTCCTCCCAGGTGAAGCGCAGTGAGCGGTACCCGCCGAGCAGCCGGCGATTGTGGCGGCGGCAGTCCTCGGTCCAGGCGGACCGGCCGGAGTGCGCCCCGTAGCCCTCCACTTCGACCACCACATGCGCCGACGGACCCTCACCTGCCCGTCCAGCAGCCGGACCTGGGTCGCCGGCGGCGGGAACCCCGCGAGGTGGACGAGCATCCGGAAGACCGACTCCAGGACCGACTCGGCCCTGGGATCCAGCAGGCCGAGGGCACGGCGGACGCGCCGCGCTCCCGGTCCGCGCGACGCCACGGCCCGGCCGGACAGGTCCTCGGCGTCCAGCGCGTCCCACGACTCGGCGACGCGGGCGAGGCCACGGCGGAAGGCCGAGTCGCCGACCACCACGGCCTCGCCCAGCGGGAGCGTGCGCGCGCAGTCCACGACCGTACGGGCGAGGCAGGCGAGCGACCAGGGCCGACCGTGCAGGTCGCTCGGCACCAGGTCGGCGTAGTGCAGCCGGACGTCGGGGGCGGTCACCCGTTTCCTGCTTTTGGCCGGCACCGTCACATGACAGGCCTCCGATGGCCGGAGCAGCTCGCAACCCCAGAGCCGCGCGGCCGATGTGCGGGAGACGACCCCTCCGTACCGGACCGCGGCGTGCCGGGTAAGGCGAAGGTGCCCCGGAACGGGCGGACCAGCCGCCCCTCGGCGAGGGCTTGGTCCAGCGACCGGCGGCCGGCCACGCGCAGCAGCCGCGCGCGGGTGACGGCTCCGCCGTTTCGGGTGACGAAGATGACCGGGTCCATGGGTCCAGAGCATCCGGCAGGCCGGATGACCCGCACCACCCTTTCCACAGCCTGTGGACAACTCTCGGAACGACCACCCCCGGCGCGGTGCCTGCCCCAAAGGCTCGGCGAACGCCGCATCCAGCGGGGCGATTCGCCCGCCTCGCGCCGATCGCCGCCCCGATCAGCTCGGCCCTTCGGCTCCTCTCCCCGACGAACCTCAACGCGCCGCTACGCAGAGCGTCCGAAGTGTCGCCGGCACTCGACGGCGGCATCGGCGCAGGCAGCAGGGCGGGTCCACCTCCACGGAGTGCCACTCGTACGGGCATCGACCGGGTAACAGACCGCTTATCCGCCTTGTCCGACGATCACCGCAAACGTAGGGTCTCGGCGTCGATCGTTATACAGGGGACATCAATTGAGCACGGAGCGAGACGGCGTTCAGGAGCCGTCGCCGGGACAGCCGGAAAAGCCGGAGGAGACCGAGCACGCAGGAGCGCCGGAAGGGGCGCATCCGTCCGCGCCGGGCGAAGGTCCAGCGCAGACGCCCCCGTCCAGCCCACGCGAACCGTCCCCACAAGGAGCAGGATCGAGGCTTGACCCGCAGGCCGCCCCGCCGGAGCAGGCCGCGCCGGGGAAGGCCGCGTTCGACCAGGCCGCCCCACCGGAGCACGCCGCGCCAGGGCAGGCCGCGCCGGGACAGCCGGCGTTCGACCAGGCCGCCCCGCCGGAGCACGCGGCATCAGGGCAGGCCACGGAGGCCGTGCAGGCGAGTGGGCCGGTCCAGGACGCCACCGAGCCGGCCTCCCCCGGCGAAGAACCGCGCTCGGACGAACCGGCCGGGCCCACCGGCGCGGGACCGGAGCCTTCCGGGCCGCCCGCTGAGACCGGCGTGTGGCCGGGGCAGTCGGGATCTCCATCGCCTGCTCCCCCTGCCCCTGCGCACCAGGGAACGTCACCCGCCGGCCCGCCGAGCGGGCCTGGCGGTGACGCCGGGTGGTCCGGCGTTCCGGACCCGGCCTCGCCGGGCGGACCCGCTCCGTACCCGGGCGCCCCGGCCGGCCCCGGCCCGCACCCGGAGAACCCCGGCCGCGCGCTTCCCTATCCGGAGAACGCCGGCGGGCCCGGCTCCTACCCGGGTGGTCCTGCGGGCCGGCCATACCCCGGCGGGCCGGGCGGGCCTGGGCCGTACGGGGACGGCGCCGGGGGACCCGGCCCCTACGTGGGGAACCCGGCCGGCCCCGGACCGTACGGGCCGAACCCCGGGGGGCCCGGACCGTACGCCGGAGGCCCCGCGGGACCGTGGGAGAACCCCGGCGGGCCGCAGGGCTGGGGCGGCGGGCAGACCTGGGGTGCGCCCCAGCCGTACGGGTTCCCGCCGCCGCCCGCGAAGAAGTCGAAGGGCGTTCTCATCGCGGTGCTGGCCGGCGCCGGTGTGGTGTTCGTCGTTCTCGCCGTCATCGGGGTCGCGGCTCTGGGCCGCTCCGGTGACGACCCCAAGACGACGTCGGGCAAGGCGGCGCGCCAGGCGGGTCAGACGATCGGCAAGGCGGGCGGGGTGACGCTGACGGGAACGTACGCCGGAAGTCAGGCGACGTTCAGCGTCACGAAGGCGGGGAGCGCTCGTGGCACCTTCACCGGGGGCGGTTCGCAGGTCTCCCGGGTCGATGTCGGCGGAACCACCTACCTGAAGGCGGGCAGCGGCTTCTGGAACGACGAGGGGCTGTCCTCGACCGGCGCCGAGAAGGCGAGTAACACGTGGACGCGGGCTCCTGACGACCTCACGCTGCTCGACCTGGCCGACCTGGCGCCCTCCCGGCTGGCGTCCGTCCTCGGCCAGGCCCCGAACGACCCCCTGGCCGCGCGGACCAGGGTCAACGGCGTGCAGGCCATCAAGATGAGGGTCAGCACCCGGACGTACTACATCACGAAGAGCGAGCCCCGCCGGCTGCTCCGGATCGAGGGCGCCTCGGGGGCGGAGCGGTACGGGTTCGACGTCACGCCGCTGACGTCGGCGGGCGCCGGCACGCTGTTCAGCGGGCTGCGCGGCGACGTGCAGGCGCTGAAGAACGCCTACGACCCCGACCTCTCCGTGCTGCCGGTCAGCGCGATGAAATTCGGCAGTTGCACCGAGTCGGGCTGCACCGTCAAGGCCGACGTCCGGGCGACGACGCTCGGCGACTCGACCGGAGACGTCCGCGTCACGATGAAGGTCGTGTTCAGCGCCACGAAGGGCGGGTCCGCCGTGACCACCTGCACCGACTCGGCCACGACGAAGGTGGACTCCCAGGTGGGGCTGTCCTGCCGGACGAGCGGCGGGAAGTGGTCGTCCTGGTACCGCTCGCACAACGGAAACTTCTCGGTCCATGCGATGCCGTCGTTCGCCACGACCATCAACTCCACCTCCGACGTCAACGCGCTGCTGAGCAAGCTGACGCAGGAGCAGCGGACCGGCTGAGGACGGCGGGCGCCGGGGCCACGGACCCGGCGCCCACCGTCCGTGGTTTCACGGGGTTTCACGCCGCGCGCCGCCCGGCTTCCCCGGCCTTCACGGCCGCCCGGGGACATGCCGTGCCCGCCCGCTTCGGCGAAAGCCGAGGCTGAGGCCATATAGTTCGGCACTGTGTCCGGACTCCTGCTCTTCGCGCGGCTGCACGTCGACCTGTGCCGGTCGGCGAGCGCGCTGTGTCCGGAGCCGGCGGCCTGATCCGGCCGCCCGACGCGGCGCGCCGAGCCGCCGTTCACATGTATGCCGACGCCGTGGCCTGGGAAGTCAGTACGGGGCGGGCACGTGAACGGGGCGGATCTTCGAGCGCTGCGACGCATCTCACAAGCGCGCCTCTAGCCGCGAATGTTGAAATAACCACGTGATCCGGGACGTAGCATGAAGGTAAGCCTAAGTGGCACGTCGGATGCGGACGCCTCCCTCCGCCCGAGTGCCGCGCGTCGAGGAGGTCCTGCTCTGTGACCAAACAGGTCCGGCAACTCGACCGCGTCATCATCCGTTTCGCCGGGGACTCCGGTGACGGCATGCAGCTGACCGGCGACCGCTTCACTCAGGAGACGGCCGCGTTCGGCAATGACCTGTCAACACTGCCCAATTTCCCCGCCGAGATCCGCGCGCCGGCCGGCACGCTTCCCGGCGTCTCGAGTTTCCAGCTGCACTTCGCCGACCACGACATCCTGACGCCGGGCGACGCGCCCAACGTCCTGGTCGCGATGAACCCGGCGGCTCTGAAGGCCAACGTCGGCGACCTGCCGCGCGGCGCGGACCTCATCGTGAACACCGACGAGTTCACGAAGCGCGCCCTGGCCAAGGTCGGGTACGCGGCCAACCCGCTCGAGGACGGCTCACTCGACGAGTACCGCGTGCACTCGCTGCCGCTGACCTCGATGACCGTGAAGGCGCTCGAGGACTTCGACATCTCCAAGAAGGACGCCGAGCGCGCGAAGAACATGTTCGCGCTCGGCCTGCTGTCCTGGCTGTACCACCGGCCGACCGAGGCGACGGTCCGGTTCCTCGAGGTCAAGTTCGCCAAGAAGCCCGAGATCATGAAGGCCAACATCGCGGCCTTCCAGGCGGGCTGGAACTACGGCGAGACCACCGAGTCGTTCTCGGTGTCGTACGAGGTGAAGCCGGCGACGCTGCCACCGGGGCTGTACCGCAACATCTCCGGCAACATGGCCCTGGCGTACGGGCTGATCGCGGCGAGCGTGCGGTCCGGGCTGCCGCTGTTCCTCGGCTCGTACCCCATCACGCCGGCCTCCGACATCCTGCACGAGCTGTCCAAGCACAAGCGGTTCGGGGTTCGAACGTTCCAGGCCGAGGACGAGATCGCGGCGGTGGGCGCCGCGCTCGGCGCGTCGTTCGGCGGCGCGCTCGGCGTGACGACGACGTCCGGCCCGGGCCTCGCGCTGAAGGCCGAGACGGTCGGCCTCGGCGTCGCGACGGAGCTGCCGCTGGTCGTCATCGACGTGCAGCGGGCGGGCCCGTCGACGGGCATGCCGACCAAGACCGAGCAGGCCGACCTGCTGCAGGCGATGTACGGGCGCAACGGCGAGGCGCCGGTGCCGGTGGTGGCGCCGCGCACGCCGTCGGACTGCTTCGCGACCGCGGTCGAGGCGGCGCGCCTCGCGGTGAAGTACCGCACCCCGGTGATCCTGCTGTCCGACGGGTACCTCGCGAACGGCTCCGAGCCGTGGCAGCTCCCCGACGTCGACGCGCTGCCGGAGATCGATCCGGCCTTCGCGCAGCCGGGTGAGGAGGAGTTCCAGCCGTTCGAGCGCGACCCGGAGACCCTGGCCCGGCCGTGGGCCGTGCCGGGCACGGCGGGGCTGGAGCACCGCATCGGCGGCATCGAGAAGGCCGACGGCAGCGGCAACATCTCCTACGACCCGGACAACCACGACCTGATGGTGCGGCTGCGCCAGGCGAAGATCGACGGCATCGCCCGCGACATCGCGCCGCTGGCCGTGGACGACCCCGACGGTGACGCGCGCGTGCTCGTGCTCGGCTGGGGCGGCACGTACGGCGCGATCACCGCGGCCGTGCGGCGGGTCCGCAACTCCGGGGGCGAGGTCGCGCAGGCGCACCTGCGGCACCTCAACCCGTTCCCGGCCAACCTCGAAGAGGTGCTGCGCTCGTACGACAAGGTGATCGTGCCGGAGATCAACCTGGGCCAGCTCGCGCTGATCCTGCGCGGCCGCTTCCTCGTCGACGTGATCGGCTACAACCGCGTCCGCGGCCTGCCTTTCAAGGCGGAAGAACTCGCGGACGTCATCCGGGATGTGATCAACTCATGAGCGATCCCCTCGCCCTCGTGCCGAAGGATCCGGAGCGGCAGACCGCGAAGGACTTCAAGACCGACCAGGAGGTGCGCTGGTGCCCCGGGTGCGGTGACTACGCGATCCTCGCGGCGGTGCAGGGGTTCCTGCCGGAACTCGGCCTGAAGCGGGAGAACATCGTCTTCGTCTCGGGCATCGGCTGCTCGTCGCGGTTCCCGTACTACATGAACACCTACGGGTTCCACTCGATCCACGGGCGCGCTCCGGCGATCGCGACGGGACTGGCGGCCTCGCGCCCGGACCTGTCGGTGTGGGTGGTGACCGGTGACGGCGACTCGCTGTCGATCGGCGGCAACCACCTGATCCACGCGCTGCGCCGCAACGTCAACCTGAAGATCCTGCTGTTCAACAACCGGATCTACGGGCTGACGAAGGGGCAGTACTCCCCGACCTCGGAGGTCGGGAAGATCACCAAGTCGACCCCGCTGGGTTCGCTGGACTCGCCGTTCAACCCGATCTCGCTGGCGATCGGCGCGGAGGCGTCGTTCGTGGCCCGGACGATCGACTCCGACCGCAAGCACCTGCAGTCGGTGCTGCGGGAGGCCGCCACGCACAACGGCACGGCGCTCGTCGAGATCTACCAGAACTGCAACATCTTCAACGACGACGCGTTCGCGCCGCTGAAGAGCCCCGAGACCCGCGACGACGTGACGATCCGCCTCGAGCACGGTGAGCCGGTCGTGTTCGGCGCGAACCGGGACAAGGCGCTGCGGCGGTCGGTCTCCGGCTCGCTGGAGGTCGTCCCGGCGGACTCCCCGGACATCCTCGTGCACGACGCGAAGAACCCGGACCCGTCCCTGGCGTTCGCGCTGTCCCGGCTCGACTCGCCGGCGTTCGAGCACACGCCGATCGGGATCTTCCGCAACGTCGAGCGCCCGTCGTACGACGAGCTGATGCGGACCCAGATCGACGAGGCCATCGCCCAGCAGGGCCCGGGCGACCTGGCCGGCCTGCTCGGCAGCGGAGACACCTGGCGCATCGACTGACACCCGCGAGGCGCTGAACACGCTGTTCCACCCGCGCGCGAATCATGGAATCGTTCGGTTCCATGAGCGTGCGGGTGGAGAAGCAGGGTCCGGTGACGACGGTGGTGCTGGCCCGTCCCGAGGTGCGCAACGCGGTGGACGGGCCGACCGCGCGGGCGCTGGCCGAGGCGTTCGGTGAGTTCGACGCCGATCCCGCGGCGAGCGTCGCCGTTCTCTGGGGCGAGGGCGGCACCTTCTGCGCGGGCGCGGACCTGAAGGCGATGGGCACCGACCGCGGCAACCGGCTCGATCCGCCCAGCGCGGGCGCCTCCGCGCATGACGTATCCCACTCCGCGCAGGGTCCGATGGGTCCGACGCGGATGCGGCTGTCCAAGCCCGTGATCGCGGCGATCAGCGGGCACGCCGTCGCGGGCGGCCTCGAGCTGGCGGTCTGGTGCGACCTGCGCGTCGCCGAGGAGGACGCCGTGCTCGGGGTCTTCTGCCGCCGCTGGGGCGTCCCCCTGATCGACGGCGGCACCGTGCGCCTGCCGCGCCTGATCGGTGAGTCGCGGGCGGCGGACCTCGTCCTCACCGGCCGCGCCGTGCCGGCGCCGGAGGCGCACGCGATGGGGTTGGTCAACCGCGTCGTGCCGCCGGGACGGGCGCGCGCGGCCGCGGAGGAGCTGGCCGCCGAGATCGCCGGGTTCCCGCAGGACTGCCTGCGGCACGACCGCATGTCCATGCTGGAGCAGCAGGGCCTGGAGGAGGACGCGGCGATCGCGAACGAGTTCCGCCACGGCCGCGCCGTACTCGAGGAGACCGGGCTGGCCGGCGTCCAGCGGTTCCGGGACGGCGCCGGGCGGCACGGCTCCTTCGGCCGCTGATCAGACCGACAGCGGGTTGCTCGAGGTCGTCGTCGCGCCTGGAGTCGGAGTCGTGGTCCCGGTCTGCGTCGGGCTCGGCGACGTCGACGTCTGGTTCGGGGTGGGCGTCTGCGACGGCGTGGTCAGGGTGGGGCTCGGCGTCGGGGTCTGCGTGGGAGGCGTCCAGACGGGGGCCGGGGTGGGCACCGGCGCGCCCTTTCCGGTCTTGAGCCGGTTCACGATCTCCTGGGCGGCGCTCTGGCCGAGGTTGCCGGTGATGAGCACCCGGCCCTTGGTGATCGGGGCGTCCACCCGGGGGGCGGCCACCACCTGGTCGCGTACGGTCAGTGCGAAGGTGCGGCCGGCGGCGTTGCGGGTGAGGCGTTTCAGCGCCCGGCCGTCCGCCGGGGCGAGGCTGATCGACACGGCGTACCCGCCGCTCTTCTTGGCGCGTTCGACGTGGATGTCGTTCACCCGTTTGATGGTGATGCCGGTCGTCAGCTGATAGCACACCGGACCGATGCCGCTCTGGCCCATCATCCCCTGCACTCCGGGCGGGCACTGCTGGCCGGGGATCGCCTGGGCGACCGGATAGATCTTCAGCGGGGCGGCGAAGCGCGCCGGATGTTCCTGGGAGAACGCCACGATGAGCGTGCCGGTCAGCGCGATGGCGGCGATGACGAGCCACAGGATGACGACGGCCGCGATCAGCCCCGGCCGGCCGCCGGCCCGTCGCGCGGGTCCCGCCGCGACCCCGCGTTCCGGCCGCCGCGCGATCCGCATCACCGACCTCCGATCCTCCGGTCTCCCGGTGGAGGACGGCTCTGCGCCGCCGGAGGTTGTCGTGCCGGCGCCGACCGGTGGCATCGGGGTGATCGGGGACCCGGCGGGCGGCATCAACCGCGTCCGGCCGGACGCGGCGTCGGTGCCGGGCTCCGGGGACCGGACGGGGGGCATCGGACGGGTCGTGCTCTCGGCGTCGCCGACGGACCGGCCGGTCCGACCGGCGGGCGGCGTCTCGGGCCCGGCCCCGGCGGCGGGCGGCGTACCGGGCCCGGGCTCGCCGGCGGCCTGCGGGGACTCGACGGGAGGCATCGGACGGGTCGTGTCCTCGGCGTCGGCACCGGGCTCCGGGGCCTGTCCGTGCGGGGAGGCCGGTCGGCGGGCGGACCGGTGAACCGCGAACCTCAAGGTGTCTTCTCCTCCGCGTGGGGGCGGGCGGAAGTCTCTCGCCGGGGCATGAATCAGGTCAATCGCATCATGCGGACGGCCCGGCGCGCCAGACCGGGCGGCTCTGCGTCCGTGGGCGGGACGCGCCATATTCCAGGTTTTCGCCGGTCCTGGCCGGGTAATCCGTGCCGCAGAACTCTGCGCCGAACCTGGAAGGCCACGGCCGACTCGCGTTGGATCTTACGTGCGTCACCCATGATTCACTCGCCGCAGCCGGGTATGAGCGTCTGGTCACCGATCACCCTGGGTGCGGGTCTCGGCCGGCCTGAGGACCACGGAGAGGGGAACGAACATGGTTGCCATCGGTTACACGATGATGTGCGAGCAGGCGACTCCGGACCAACTCGTGCGCGACGTCCGGTCCGCGGAGAACGCCGGGTTCGACTTCTCGGTCATCAGCGACCACTACTTCCCCTGGCTCCCCGCGCAGGGCCACGCGGGGTACGCCTGGGCGATCCTGGGGGCCGCCGCGCAGGCCACGGAGCGGATCCCGCTGATGACTTTCGTGACGTGCCCGACGATGCGCTACCACCCGGCGATCGTGGCCCAGAAGGCCGCCACCGTGCAGATCCTGGCCGGCGGCCGGTTCCGCCTCGGCCTGGGCGCCGGGGAGAACCTCAACGAGCACGTCGTGGGCAAGGGCTGGCCGATGGCGAGCGTCCGGCACGAGATGCTGAGCGAGGCCGTCGAGGTGATCGCCGCGCTGTTCGACGGCGGGACGATCGACTACCGGGGCGCCCACTTCGACGTCGAGGCGGCCAAGCTGTGGGACCTGCCCGACCAGCGTGTGCCGATCGGTGTGGCCGTCTCGGGGCCCGAGTCCTGCCGGGTGGCGGGCGAGCAGGCCGACATGATGATCGCCACCGAGCCGAAGGGCGAGCTCGGTGAGATGTTCGACGCCTCCGGCGGGTCCGGCAAGCCGCGGGTCGGGCAGATCGCCATCGCGTACGACACCGACAGGGAGGCGGCGGTCAAGCGGGCGCACGAGCAGTTCCGGTGGTTCGGCCTCGGCTGGCCGGTGAACGCCAACCTGCCGGGGACCGGCGCGTTCGAGTCGGCGAGTCAGTTCGTCACTCCGGAGCAGGTCGCCGAGCAGCTCTCGTGCGGTCCGGACGTCGACGAGCACGTGGAGAAGATCAAGGGCTTCGTCGACGCCGGGTTCGACGAGGTCGCGATCGTGCAGATCGGCGGCGAGCACCAGGACTCCTTCATCTCCTGGGCCGAACGCGAGTTGCTGCCCGCAGTCCGCTCGCTCTGAGGACCGGTCAGGGGGCCATCAGTTTGCCGTAGTCCGAGCACTTCCGCTCGCGGCCGACGACGACCGTCCAGCCGAACGAGGGATGCTGGTCGTCGAATTCCGGTTGCTGGTCGGGGCCGGGCCCCACGTACCTCCAGCCGGCCATCCGTACGCGCCGGATGTCCGGCTGGGCGGTCCCGGAACAGACGATCTGGGCCATCAGCAGCCGGCTCATCGGCCCGCCCCGCTCGTACTCGACCGTCAGGATCCCGTCCCGGACCCTGATGTCGTGCACCATGATCTTCATGAGAGGGCTCCACATGCCCGCCGCGAGCTCGTCCCCGGTCGCCCCGCTCTGCCACAGGTCGTACAGCGCGGCCTGGGGAGCGCCGGGGAAGGCCACGCGGCGGACCGGCACCAGTCGGCCGCCGCGGGCGAGGTAGACGGTCGTCTGGGGCACGGCCTGCTGGGCCACGGCCGGCTCGCCGGCCCCGATCACCCCTGTGGGCCGTACTCCGCAGGCGGTGCCGAGCAGCACGGTGACCAGGGCGAAGATGACGCGGAATGCGAGGCGGGCCGTCACGCGGAGTCCTCGGGCCGGTTGGGCAGCCACAGCTCGAACGTCGTGCCGGTCTCGGTGTCGAGCAGGGTCAGCTCGCCGCCGTGCAGTTCGGCGTTGGCGCGGGCGATGGCCAGGCCGAGGCCGCTGCCCTCGCTGCGGGTCCGCGCGGCGTCGGCCTTGTAGAAGCGCTCGAACACGTGCTTGCGCACCTCCTCAGGGATGCCGGGCCCGCTGTCGGACACGCGCAGCCGGATGCCGGGCCCGTCCGGGACGTACGACCGCCGCAGCCGTACGGTGACGGGTCGTTCGCCGTGCCGGAGCGCGTTGCCGACCAGGTTCGCCAGGATCATGTCGAAGCGCCGGGGGTCGACGCGGGCGCGCAGGTCCGGGACCAGGTCGACCTCGACCTCGCCGGTCCAGTCGCGCAGCCGCAGGCTCTGCCGGACGAGCTCCGGCAGGTCCATGTCGTCCAGGACCAGCGCCGCCGCCCCGGCGTCGAACCTGCTGATCTCCAGCAGGTGACCGATCAGCGTGCGCAGCCGGCGCGTCTCCTCGGCCACCAGCCCGGCGGCCGTGGCGGCGCTCCCGGTCGCCTCCTCCTCCAGGGCGTCCGTGACGGCGGTCATCGCGGTGAGCGGCGTGCGCAGCTCGTGGGACACGTCGGCCACGAACCGGCGGGCCGACCGTTCCATCTCCCGGAGTTCGGTGACGCTGGCCTCCAGGGCCTCGGCGCTGGAGTTGAAGATCCGGGCGAGGCGGGCGAGCTCGTCGCGGCCCCGGACCTCGACCCGCCGCTCCAGGTCGCCGGCGCCCAGGCCCTGCGCCGCCACCGCCAGCCGCCGGACCGGCCGCAGCACGCTGCGCGCGGCGAGCAGGGCCAGCAGCAGCGCGACGACGACGGCGGCCCCGCTCCCGGCGGCGACCGAACTGGCCATCCGGTCGAGGTCGTCGCGTTCGCGCTGAAGGCTCACGATGACGTACGCCTCGATGGGGCTGGCGGTGCGGCCACGCGTGGTCGGGAGGTAGACCGGCGTGCCGACGACCAGGTAGGGCACTCCGCGCGAGGTGATCCGCTGGAAGTAGATCTGCTGGCCGCGCAGCGGCCGGGCGAGCCGGTCGTGCGGACCCGGCCCGCGGACGGCGGCGATCAGCTTGGGCGGGATGCGCAGGTGGGTGAAGTGCGCACCGCTCGTGGCCCAACCTCCGAGGTCGTCGCCGAGCACCCAGGACTGACGGCCGGGCTGGCGGGCCAGGGCCCGGCTGATCGGCTGGAGGAGGTCGGGGGTCAGGGTCGTGCCGGGCAGCTGCGTGGGCACCGTCTGGGCCAGGGCGTTGCGGACGTCGTTGACGACGGCGTTCTGCACCCGCTCCAGCATCGCCAGCCGCACCAGCCAGTACGCGATCCCGGCGGTGACCGCCGAGGCCAGCAGCGCCACGGCGGCGAACGCCGCGACCAGCCGGGCGCGCAGGCCGATCATGAGGCGACGAAGCGGTAGCCGAAGCCGCGTACGGTCTCGATGTACTTCGGCCGGGACGGCACGTCCTCGATCTTGGACCGGACGCGCTGCACGGTGGCGTCCACCAGCCGGGAGTCGCCGAGGAAGTCGTGCTCCCAGACGGAGGCCAGCAGCTGCTGCCGGGTCAGCACCTGGCCGGGGTGCCGGGAGAGCTCGAGCAGGAGCCGAAGCTCGGTGGCGGTCAGGTGCACGTCCTGACCGGCCCGCCGCACCTTCATCGTGCCGCGGTCGATGACCAGGTCGCCGTGGGTGGAACGGTCCCCTGGCGCGCGCTCGACGCGGCGCAGCACCGCCCGCAGCCGCGCGTCCAGGACGCGCGGCTCGACCGGCTTGACGATGTAGTCGTCGGCCCCGGCCTCCAGGCCGACGACGACGTCGATGTCGTCGCTGCGGGCGGTCAGCAGGATGACGGGCAGGGAGTCCTCCGCGCGGATCCGGCGGCAGACCTCGACGCCGTCGATGCCCGGCAGCATGACGTCGAGGATGACGATCTCCGGGCGCTGCGCGCGTACCTGCTCCAGGCCGAGTTCGCCGGTCTCGCGGGCGGTCACGGAGTGTCCGAGCCGGGTCAGCGCGAACTCCAGACCGGCGCGCGCCGAAGGGTCGTCCTCCACGAGCAAGATTGTCGCCACGCGTTCATTATCAGGACGCCCGGCGCAATAGTCGGAACGAAAAGATCATGTAACAGTTCTGGGACATGGCGAACTTTCCCAGGCCGCCCAGGGCGCGGGCGAGGTGCCGGAGTACGCCACGCGCCAGCCGGCCGGGTGCCGCGGCCACGACGCCTCGGGCGCCGTACGGTCCGGCACCGGCACGATGACCATGCAGGTTCCGGCCGGTGGCGCCTCGCTCGCGCTGTGGAAGAAGGCGACCCGCGTCCAGGAGATCTGGTACGTCTGCCGCACCCAGACCCGCCACGTCAGGCCCGCGTCGACGGCCACCCCGCCACGCGGCGGACCGGGCCGGAAGATCGGCTCGCGCGCCGGGAGCCAGGGCTTGGCGATGACGAGGGCCGCGACGAGGTTGAAGGCCGTGAGCCCGACGGCGATCGTCCACGCCGGGCGCGGCAGGAACGCCACCGCGACCAGCACGCCCAGCAGCCCGAGGGCCGTGAGCGAGGCCGCGCCGAGCCGGAACGACGTCCAGTCCCAGGTGAGGAAGCACGTCTCGGGGAAGTCGAACGCGATGAAGGTGTAGTGGGTGAGCCGGTCCCCGGCGTACACCGCGGCGGACAGCCCGGCCCCGGCGAGCACGACCCCCGCCGCGAACGCGTACCCGACGACGGCGTGCCGCCGCCGGATCAGCACCGCGAGCCCGCACAGCGCGTGCGCGACGGCGAGGCAGGCAAGGTAACGGCCGTAGAAGTAGTTGCCGACCCGATGCTCGTCCGGCAGCGCCGCCGAGGACGCCAGGGCCGTGCCGACGGTCGCGGCCAGCAGGACGCCGGACAGGATCCGGTCGGCCGGGTCGCTCCAGGGCCGCCAGAGCGTACGGGCGGCGGCGACGAGGCCGATCCCCGCCAGCCCCCAGGTGGCGACGACGAGGTACCAGATCTGCCCGGCCGCGCCGCACACGGCCCATTCCAGGCCCGCGACCGTGGTGAGCCGCGTCGACAGCAGGCCACCGAGGTCACGGACACCGCGGGGGTACAGGGCGGCCCGTACCGCGCCGTTCAGCGCCCACCCGGCACCGGCCGCGAGGAGGACGACCGCCATGGGGGCCAGCCTCGTCCCGAGGCGGCGCGTCGGCTCCCGCCGCAGCACATCGCGGGCGAGCACACCGGCCAGGATGAGGACGTGCACGGCGAGGATGACGGAGCCGCGGGCGTGCACGGTGTAGGCGTACGCCGCGGCCAGGCTCGCCAGCGAGCCGGCCGTCACGGTCCGCCGCGCGTACGCCCGGCGGGCGTCCCCCGACGCGGTCCGTCCCCGGGACCAGGCGCGGAGGAAGGAGTGCAGCGCCAGCAGCCAGCCGAGGAGGAGAGTGGGCAGGACGGCGTCGGTCAGCGCGAGCCCGCCGAAGACCGTCGCGGCGGGCAGCAGCGCGGCCGCGAACGCCAGCGCGTACGCCTGTGAGCGGGCCAGCCGCATCCGGCGCAGCGCGACGACGCCGAGTGGGAAGATCGCCGCGCCGACGAGGGCGTTGATCCCCAGCACGATGCGGTAACAGGTCTGCGGGTCGTGGCTCAGCCAGAACGCCGGGGTCAGCAGCAGCGGGTAGCCGCCCTGGTAGAAGGTGCTGCCCGACAGGTCACCGCCCGGCCCTCCGGTGAGCCACCGGGCCGCGAGCAGGTACCCGCTCTCGTCGGGGAACGCCGCCGGGACGCTCTGCCCCCCGGTGAGCGCGAACCGGATGCCGACCTGGGCGAGCCAACCGGCCAGGACCAGCAGCGGCCAGGACGGCCGGCGACGCGGGCGGGCCACCGGTGTACGCGGCAGTACCGGGGTCCGGACGTCGAAGGTGCTCGGAGACGACATGCCGACCAAGATCGCGACCCAGTGTCATGGCACTGTCCGCACGATGTCCGGGTTCTGTTACACACCGCCAGGGCCTGTCTCCGGCGGCTTTGAGACAGGCCCTAAGGTCTACGGGCATGAGGCGGGGACGGTGGGCGGCGATCGTCGGTGCGGCGGCCGTGCTGGCGGGCGGCGTGACCTGGGCGGCGCTGCCCGGGCCGCCGAGCGTACGGACGACCGAGCAGCGCATCGCGGTGGTCGACGGGCCGCATGACGACCGGCACGTCGGCCTGGACACGACCTTCTTCGCGCCCGCCGGTCACGGCCGCGCCCCCGCGGTGCTGCTCGCGCACGGGTTCGGCGGCAGCAAGGACGACACCCGTGACGAGGCGGAGCGGCTGGCCCGGCACGGGTACGCGGTGCTCACCTGGTCCGCGCGCGGCTTCGGCCGCTCGGACGGGGAGATCACCCTGGACTCCCCCGACTACGACGTGAAGGACGTCCGGCAGCTCATCGACTGGCTGGCCCGCCGTCCCGAGGTGCGGCTCGACGCACCCGGCGACCCGCGCGTCGGCATCGCCGGACAGTCGTACGGCGGCGGGATCACCCTGCTGGCCGCCGCGTACGACCACCGCGTCGACGCCATCGCCCCGCAGATCACCTGGTACGACCTGGCCGACTCACTGTTCCCCGACGCCACCGGCAAGGGCGCGGCGAACGGCGTGTTCAAGAAGGTCTGGGCCGGCATCTTCTTCACCGCGGGCGCGTCGTCCACAGGCTGTGGACGGTTCCTGCCGTCGCTGTGCGCGATGTACCAGAAGGTCGCGGAGACCGGAGGGCCCACGCCCGAGGCCGTCGCGACGCTGCGCCGGTCCAGCATCTCGTCCGTCGCCGGCCGGATCCACGTCCCGACCCTCCTGGTCCAGGGCCAGTCGGACTCCCTGTTCCCCCTCGACCAGGCCGACGGCAACGCGCGGGCGGTCAGCGGCGCGCCGGTGAAGGTCGTCTGGTTCCAGGGCGGGCACGACGGCGGCGACCCGGAGACCACGCGCGTCCGCGGCCTGGTCACGGGCTGGTTCGACCGCTACCTCAAGGGCGACCGTACGGCGACGTCGGGCGAGGAGGGGGCCGGCTTCACCGTCACCCGCAGCGGCGGCATCGACTCCTCCACCCAGCGCGTCGTCGTCACCGCCGCGACCGCACCCCGGTACCCGGGCCTGGCCGGCGCCACCCGCCGTACGCTCCCGCTCGGCGGGCAGGAGCAGACGATCCAGAACCCGCCCGGCGGATCCCCTGCCTCCGTCTCCACGCTTCCGGGGCTCGGCGCGCTCGGCGGCGTGAGCGGGTTCGGCACCGGCGGCGCCCAGCTCGACATGCCGGGCCAGTCGGCGGTGTTCGAGACCGAACCCCTGAACGCGCCGCTGACCCTCACCGGGTCCGCGCGCGTACGCGTCCACGTCGCCGGCGGCAGGGCGACGCTGTTCGCCAAGGTGTACGACGTCGGGCCGGACGGCCAGGCCGAACCGGCCCGCCGCCTCGCCGCCCCGTTCAACGTCGACGGCACGGCGGATGTCGCCCTGCCCGCACTGGACCACCGTTTCGACGCGGGCCACCGCGTCCGGGTCGTGTTCAGCACCACCGACATGGGGTTCGCCTCCCCGACCCGCGCCGCCTCCTACCGCGTGTCCGTGGACTCCCCGCTGACCGTCCCCGCCGATCCGGCGCTGCGCACGCCCCCGACCCCGCTGCCCTGGTGGGTGTGGGGGTTCCCGGCGATCGCGGTGGCGGCGGCCGTCGTGCTCGTCGCGACGGGACGCGGGCGGCGCCGGCGCGGCGGCGAACCCGGCGACCCCGAGGTGCCGCTGGAGATCGCCGGGCTCACCAAGCGCTACAAGACCGGCCACCTCGCGGTGGACGACCTGTCGTTCCGCGTCGAACGCGGCCAGGTCTGCGGCCTGCTCGGCCCGAACGGCGCCGGCAAGACCACCACGCTGCGGATGCTCATGGGTCTCATCCACCCCGACGCCGGGCAGATCCGCATCTTCGGCGAACCCGTACGGCCCGGCGCCCCGGTGCTGTCCCGGCTCGGCTCGTTCGTGGAGGGCCCCGGCTTCCTGCCGCACCTGTCCGGCCGCGACAACCTCGAGCTGTACTGGAAGGCCGCCGGGCGCGGCGAGGCGTACCTCGACGAGGCCCTCGAGATCGCCGGGCTCGGCGACGCGATCCGCCGGCCGGTGCGCACCTACTCGCAGGGGATGCGGCAGCGGCTGGCCATCGCGCAGGCCATGCTCGGCCTGCCCGACCTGCTCGTCCTCGACGAGCCGACCAACGGCCTCGACCCGCCGCAGATCGCCGAGATGCGCGAGGTCCTCGTGCGGTACGCCGCCGCCGGCCGGACCGTCATCATCTCCAGCCACCTGCTCGCCGAGGTCGAGCAGACCTGCACCGACGTCGTCGTCATGCACCGGGGCACACTCGTGGCCGCGGGGCCGGTCGCCGAGATCGCCGGCCACGACGGTTCGATCCTGATCGGCACACCGGAGGTCGACCGTGCGATGAGCGTGCTCACCGCCCTGGAGGGCGTCGAGGCCGCGGAGCCGTACGCCCCCGGCGTCCTCGTGCGCCTGAACGGCTTCGCGCCGGCGGCCGTGGTCGCCGCCCTCGTCGCCGGCGGCGTTCCGGTGGATCGCGTGACGCCGCACCGCCGCCTGGAGGACGCGTTCCTCGCGCTGATCGGAGACGGCTCATGACTCGGGGAGGGCCGGTGGCCGAGGATCCCACGTACCGGCGGCGTCGAACCCTGCCGCTGCGCGTGGAGGCGGTCCGCCAGTTGCGCCGGCGCCGCACCTGGATCGCGTTCGTGGTCCTGCTGGCGCTGCCCTGGGTGCTCGCCGCCGCCTTCAAGCTCGGCGGTTCGCCGTCGGGGAACGACGCGAACACCCCCGGCCTCGTCACGGTGGCGACGGCGGGCGCGCTGAACTTCACGGCGTTCACGCTGTTCGCATCCGCGGGCTTCCTGCTCGTCGTGGCGGTGGCGCTGTTCTGCGGCGACACGGTGGCGAGCGAGGCGGGCTGGGCGTCCCTGCGGTACCTGCTCGCCGCCCCGGTGCCGCGCGTCCGGCTGCTGCGCCAGAAACTGATCGTGGCCCTCGCGTACGCCGCGCTGGCCGTGGTCAGCCTGCCCACGATGGCGATGATCACCGGGATCTACGTCTTCGGCTGGGCCCGCCTGCGGGTGCCGGGCGGGGACGTCGCGCTGCCGAACGGCACGGCCCTCACCCGGATGCTCATCATCGTCGGCTACATCCTGGCGTCCGAGCTCGTCGTCGCCGCCCTGGCGTTCCTGCTTTCGGTCACCACCGACTCGCCGCTCGGCGCGGTCGGCGGCGCGGTCGGCCTCGTCATCCTCAGCAACATCATCGACGCGGTGACGGCGCTCGGCCACTGGCGGGAGTTCCTGCCGACGCACTGGACGTTCGCCTGGACCGACGCCCTCCAGCCGCACCTGGAGTGGACCGGCATGATCAAGGGCACGGCCCTGTCCGCCTCGTACGCCATCGTCTTCCTCGCGCTGGCCGTCCGCCGCTTCCGCACCAAGGACGTCGTCAGCTGACCCGGCTTCCCGGGTCAGCCCGGGGATTCGCTCAGCGGGCGGACGAATCGGGCGGAGCGGTGGCACGCGTCCTCGAAGCCGAGGTGCTTGTAGAAGGCGTGCGCGCCGGTGCGGCGCCGGTTGCTGGTGAGCTCGAGGTCCTCGCAGCCGAGGCGGCGTGCCTCCGCCTCGATGAAGCTCATCAGCCGGGCCCCGACACCGTGCCCGCGGGCGTTCTCGTCCACCACCAGGGACACCACCCTCCCGCGGCTGCCGTCGCGCTCGAAGAAGGGGATCGCGTGGAAGGCGAGCACGCCGACCACGCGCTCGTTCAGCGTCGCGACGATGACACGGCTCAGTGGGTCCGACCGCCATCTCGCGATCCGGTCGGCGGTCTGCTCCGTGGTCGACGGATAGCCGAGCTGCGTCAGCAGTGTGGCGGTCACGGGAGCGTCGGCGTCCAGAGCGTCTCTGATCAGAACGTCCATCGATGGTTCCTCCCCACCCGGCCGAGCGTTTTACACGCGTGGGTGCCGGGAGCACCCGCCCCCGTTGCTCCCGGCACCACCTCGGCGTCACCTCGCGGTCAGGAGAACGGGGCGGTGTCCTGCTTGCAGACGGCGCCGGCCGACGGCAGGACTCCCGTCAGCAGGTAGCGGGTCTCGTGATCCATGGCGCACGAGCTGGGATTCGAGAAGACCGTGTGGCCGTACCCCTCGACCGTCAGGAGGCGCGCGCGGGCCAGCGTCCGGGACACGGTGACCGCCTGTCGGTAGGAGGTGGCCGGGTCCTCGGTGTTGTTGAGCAGGAGGATGGGGTTGGCCGTACGCCGGTTCCACGGCCCGGTGTAGCGACTCTTGCCCAGTGGCCATCCCGCGCACGGTTCCGTCGCCCAGGCCGAGTCCAGGGCCGAGGGCCCCGACCTGGCGTAGGCCAGTCGTGCCGCCGTCTCGTAGGCCCGCGGATCGCTCGGGTTCGGACTGTCGGAGCACACTGTGGCGAAGTACTGTTCCCGGCCGCTGTACGTCTCCGGCGCGGGGTCACCGGCACCGGCCTGCCGCTTCGCCGCGGTGGTGGTCCGCCCGGACGTCTTCTCCCACATCTGCTGGAGCAGGCCGGCCCCCTCCGGCCACGTGGCCACGCTCCCCAGGGGGACGCTGAGGACTCCGCAGGCGTAGCCGCAGGTCTGTGTGTCCGGCGGAGTGCCCATGGTCACCGGATGACGGCGGAGCCGGCGCAGCAGCGTGTCGTATTTGGCGCGGGTCGCCGCCGGGGTGCCCGCGGAGAAGGCGCAGGCGCTCACGGCCGCCTTGCCGCACAGGCCCAGGAAGTCCCGGAGGACCGCGGCGGAGGCCTGGTCGTTGCCCTCGCGTACGAAGCTCGGCAGCCCGTCCTTCCCGTCGGTCCACGCGGCCGGGTCGACGACGCCGTCCAGGGCCATCCGCCCGACCTTGGAGGGGAACAGGTTGGCGTACGTGGTGCCGAGCAGGGTGCCGTAGGACAGACCCACGTAGTTCAGCGTGGGATCGCCGACGGCCTGGCGGAGCAGGTCCATGTCACGGGCCACGTCGGCGGTGCTGACGTGCTGGAGGAGGGCGTCACCCGGCTTCGCGCAGCGCGCGGTGAAGCGCGACCACGTACGGACCCAGGCCGATGTCTCCCGGGCCCCGACGGGGAAGCCGATGGGCGCGCCGGCCAGGAACGCGCTCTCCGCGTCGGCGGTGGGGAAGCAGCGCACCGCGGTGCTCTGGCCGAACCCTCGGGGATCGAAGTCGACGATGTCGTACCGAGCTCTCCAGGCCGCCGGCACCCGCCCGTAGGCGGCCGTGAAGCCCGCGAGCTGCGGGCCCGGGCCGCCGCCGTTGACGAACAGCGAGCCGATGCGGTGCGCGGTGTCGGTCGCCCGGTGCCGCATCACGGCGACACTGACGGTCCGCCCGCCTGGGTTCTGGTGGTCCAGGGGCAGCCGCGCGGTCGCGCACTCGAAGTCCCCGTCGCAGGATCGCCACCGCAGCACCGGCGTCGTCCGCGACTCCGACGCGGCGGCCGTCGCCGCCGCCCGGTCGCCCGACTGCGAAAGCACGGCGGGAACGGCGACGGCGGCGAGCAGGCCGGCCGCCCATACGGCGGTGGCGGGTCGGAGAAGCCTGGCACCGACCGTGCCAGGCCCGAGAAGACGGTTGGTCCGCATTTCCAGGGAGTCCTTTCACCGGGCGAGGAGCGGTCAGGACAGGCGCCGGCGGATCCACCAGACGCAGAATCCGGCCAGGGAGAGCGCGACGACCAGGTAGATCGCCGCCTCTTCACACTGGAAGGCCCAGAAACGGCCGGCGGGGTGGTAGCTGACCAGTTGCCGGTAGCCGAGGTCGGAGAGCCGGTCGAAGCAGGCCTGGGACCCCTGCCGGTTCTCCAGCGGGCACTGCTCCACCCAGGAGGGCGGGGCGACCACCCGGCCGGCGGCGTTGACGGTGTGCTGGGAGACGATCCAGGCACCGGGCTCGTCGACCTTCACCGTGAGGTGCCCGGTGAAGTCGATCAGGGTGAGGTTCGCCGAGGTGATCTTGGTGGTGACGTGTTCCGGGGGCAGCAGGTGCGACCGGACTCCCACCGCCATCGTGACCTGGACGACGGTGAAGAGGGCGAGGAGGAGCGCCATCGCGGGCAGGGTCCGCCGGACGACGACGCCGATGGTGACGCCGAGGACGAAGGCGAACGCGGCGTAGCCGAGGGGGGCGATCCCGCGCGTGTCGAAGACCAGGGCCTGCATGCGCGGGAGCAGGAAGACTCCGTGGCCGGGAGCGCCGCTGTTCTCGGCGATGGCCGCGTCGATCGGGCCGTTCCACCAGGTCACCGCGAGGCTGAGCAGTCCGGTGGCGGCGATCGCGACGAGGCCGACGACCCCGAGCTTGACGACCAGCCAGCGGGTGCGGGTGGTCAGAGTCCAGGCCAGCCGGTGCGTTCCGGCGTCCAGCTCCCGGGTGACCAGCGGAGCGCCCCAGAACGTGCCGATGAGGGCGGGCGTGAAGAGCACGGCGAAGGTGCCGATGAGGTACAGGCTGCTCTCTGTGCTGCCCAGGTCGTCGAGGAACGCCCTCCCGTGGACGTGGTACAGGTGGGCGAGCCGGGGGCCGGTGGCCGCGAGGAGGACGGCGAGGACGGCGATCGCGCCGAACACCACGACCGCCTGCGTACGGAGCTGCCGCCAGGCGAGCCAGATCATCGCTGTCCCTCCAGCACCGGGGTGGACCCGCTCATGTAGGCGAGGACGAGTTCCTCGAGGCCGACCGGGGCGACCGTCCACCCGTGGCCGTCGATCGGGCCGTCGGCGCGGACGAGCAGGGTGGTCCCCCGGCCGGTGCGGTCGGCCGAGACGGCGTGCACGCCCGGGGGGAGTCCGGCGGGGTCGAAGTGCGGCGCGCTGATCAGGTGGTGTGCGGCCAGCAGCTCGCGGACGTCGCCGGCGATCCGCACGCGGGAGCCGACGAGCACGATGAGGTGGTCACAGACCCGTTCGACGTCGGACACCAGGTGGGAGGAGTGCACGACGCTGATCTCCCGGTCGGCGGTGGCGTCGCCAAGTTCCCGGAGGAACTCGTTCCGGGCGAGCGGGTCGAGGGCGGCGACCGGCTCGTCGAGGATCAGCAGCCGGGGTCGCTTGGCGAGCGCGAGGGTCAGGGCGAGCTGGGCGCGCTGGCCGCCGGACAGGTTCCCGGCCCGCTGGTCGGGGGGCAGGCCGAGCCGCCGCACCCGCTCGGTCGCCAGCCGCATGTCCCAGCCCGGGCTCAGCCGGGAGCCGAGCTTGAGGTGCTCCGCGACGGTCAGCCGGGCGTAGGTCGGCGTGTCCTGGGCGACGAAGCCGACCTTGGCCAGCTGTGCCGACCCGGCGGCGGGGCGTTCGCCGCACACCTCGATCGTGCCCGAGGTCGGCGTCAGCAGGCCGGCGGCCAGGCCCAGCAGCGTCGACTTGCCGGCCCCGTTCGGGCCGACCAGTCCGACGACCCGCCCGGCCGGGACCTCGAGGGTGCAGTCCGACAACGCCCAGCGCCGCCGGTATCTCTTGCCCAGTCCCTGGGCCCGCAGGACGACACTCATGACGTTCTCTCCGTGAATGGCATGCGGTTCACTGTGCGGGCCTCTGCTCGGCGCGTGTACCGGCCGGAAGTACGGTTCCGGCCGAACCGGTCGTACTTTCGGCTGATTCGGCGACGGCGGCGAATCCGTAGCCTGGGCGGCATGGACCTGCTGGATCGCCTGGTGGAGCGGCCCCGGACGGCCGTGAACGCCGGGCTCGGCCTCGCGTTCGCGGCGACGCTGGGCTATGAGATCCACACCCTCATGGACCGGCACGGCGACTGGGCGCTCACCCTCGCCGTCGGGGCGGTGGTCTCGGCCGCCGCCCTGCTGCGGGAGCGTTCCCGCACGTGGGCCGCGGCGACCGGTCTCGCCGTCGCCGGGGTGGCCGAAGCGGTCGCCTGGCGCTGGGGCCTGTCCGGCGAGCCGGCCGGTGCCGCGATCCTCGCCCTGTCCGTGCTCATCGCCGCGGCGGTCAGGGTGCTGCCGGTCCGTACGGCGGCGGCCGTCGCGGCCGGCGGGGCGGTTGTGGTGGCCGGCAGCCTCGAGCGGTACTCCCACTTCCTGGCCACCGGCGCTCCGGTCTCCTACTCCGCGACCTGGATCATGGCGCAGGGATGGGTCGCCGCCGTGGGGGCCGGGCTGGTGCTGCGCCGCCTCGACGCCCGCCGGGAGGCCGCCATCGAGGCCGTACGTCGGGGCGAGCGCCTGGAACTGGCCAGGGAACTGCACGATTCGGCGGCCCACCACATCACCGGCATCGTGCTCCAGGCGCAGGGTGCCCGCATCGCCGCCCGCCGGAACGCCGGGAACCTCGACGAGACGCTGGCGGGCATCGAGGCCGCCGCCACCGAGGCGCTCGCGTCCATGCGCCAGGTCATCGGCCTGCTCCGGGACGCCGACGACGCGGGTGGGCCGGCCCGCGGGCCCGAGGCGCTGGCCGAGCTGGTCGAGCGTTTCGCCCGGCGCGGCCCGGCCGTACGGCTGGACCTGCCCGACGGACCACCGGACCCCGCGTGGCCGCCGGAGGTGACCGCGACCGTCTACCGGGTCGTCCAGGAGTCGCTCACCAACATCACGCGATACGCCTCCGACGCCCAGGAGGTCACCGTGGCCCTCGCCCACGACCGGCGTGACATCACCGTCGAGGTCACCGACGACGCCGCCCCGGCCGGTTCGCCGCACTTCCCCCACTCCGGCGGGTACGGTCTCGTCGGAATGCGCGAACGCGTCGAGGCCCTCGGCGGAACCCTCGCCGCCGGTCCGCGCCCCAGGGCCGGCTGGTCGGTGCGCGCCACCCTGCCCGCCTCGAGCCGCCCATGACCACCCGGGTGCTGATCGCCGACGACCAGGCGATGGTCCGCGGCGGGCTCCGGCTCATCCTGGAGGATCGGCCGGACATCAGCGTCGTCGCCGAGGCCGCCGACGGTGCCGAGGCCGTCGCCCTGGCCCGGCGGCTGCGGCCCGACGTGTGCCTGGTCGACATCCGGATGCCGGGCCTCGACGGCATCGAGGTCACCCGTGTCCTGGCCGGCCCGAGCGTTCCCGATCCGCTCCGGGTCGTCATCGTGACCACCTTCGACCTCGACGAGTACGTCTACGGAGCGCTGCGCGCGGGCGCCGTCGGCTTCATCCTCAAGGACGCCGGCCCGGCCCTGCTCGTCGAGGCCGTACGCGCCGCGAGCACCGGCGACGTCCTGATCTCCCCGTCGGTCACCGTACGGCTGCTCAGGCACCTGGCGCCCGCCAGGACTCCCACCGCGCCTCCGGCGGTACCGCTGTCCGTACGGGAGACCGAGGTCATCCGGGCCATCGCCCGGGGCCGTACGAACCAGGAGATCGGCGCGGAGCTCTTCATCTCGGTCAGCACGGTCAAGAGCCACCTGGCCAGCGTCCAGTCGAAGCTCGGCGTCCGTAACCGGGTGCAGATCGCCGCGTGGGCCTGGGAGAACGGTCTCGTACAGCCGTCCGGCCGGTGACCGGGTCACGGCAGATCGATAGTGACGAAGACGGCCGTTCCGGGGATGATCGTGGCGGACGGCGCGGGAGGCGATGCTGGTGACCGGTTCCGACTTCGAAGAGCTGCTGGTGTTCGGCGGAACGGGCAGTCCGCGGCTGACCGCCGCGATCTGCGACCACCTGGGCGTGAAGCCGGGTCGCGGGGAGGTGATCCGTTTCTCCGACGGCAACCTGTTCGTGAAGGTCAACCAGAACGTCCGGGGCCGGCACGTGCACCTGGTGCAGTCCACGGTGTTCCCCGCCAACGACAACTTCGTCGAGCTGCTGTTCTGGATCGACGCGTTCAAGCGGGCCAGCGCCGCGTCGGTGACCGTGCTGATGCCCTACTTCAGCTACGCCAAGGCCGACAAGAAGGACGAGCCGCGGGTGTCGATCCGTGCCCGGGTGTGCGCGCAGTCGATCGAGGTGGCCGGGGCCGACCGGGTCGTCACGATGGACCTGCACGCGCCGCAGATCCAGGGGTTCTTCACCCGGCCGGTCGACGACCTGTACGCCCTTCCCCTGCTCGCCGAGGCCATCGGTGACTCGGGCGACCTCGTCGTCGTGTCGCCGGACGCGGGGTTCGCCAAGCAGGCCCGGAAGTACGCCAGGCGGCTCGGCGCGCCGCTCGCCATCGCCGACAAGGAGCGCGTCGACCACAGCGAGACGGCGCGGGTCGTCGACCTGATCGGTGACGTACGCGGCCGGGACGCGGTGATCGTCGACGACTTCACGATCACGGCCGGCACGCTGACCGAGGTCGCGGAGTCCGTGATGGAGCACGGCGCGCGGAGTGTGCGCGCGGCGGTGACGCACGGAGTGTTCACGAGCAAGTCGATGGAGCGGCTGGACTCCAGCCCGATCTCGCGGCTCTACGTGACCGACACGGTGGAGAACCAGCCGGTACGGCTGTCGCCGAAGGTGCAGAAGGTCTCGGTCGCGCCACTGTTCGCCGAGGCGATCGCCCGCATCCACCGCCGGGAGAGCATCAGCGTCCTGTTCGACTTCTGAGGGGCGGTGGACCGGCGGATCCCTGCCGGTCCACCGACGGACGATGGCTGAAATCGTCATATCCGCGTCATTGCGGACACGTCACCGGGGCGGCGACGCTGAGGACGTGCGGATCACGTTCCTCGTCCACCCCGGCTTCCAGTCGCTGGACCTCACCGGCCCCCTGGAGGTCTTCGACCTGGCCGGCGGCTACACCACCGAGGTCGTCGCCGCCGAACGTACGCCGGTCGAGTCGTCCAGCGGCCTGGCGGTCCTCCCCCATCGCGCCTTCCACGACGACCCCGTCGACACCCTCATCGTGGTCGGCGGTCCCGGCACGGCGGAGGCCATCCACGACGAGCGGACGATCGCGTGGATCTCGGCCACCGCGCGACGCGCCCGCCGCGTCGGCTCGGTGTGCAGCGGCGCGTTCCTGCTCGCGCGGGCCGGGCTGCTCGACGGCCGGCGGGCGACCACGCACTGGTCCGCCTGCCGCCTGCTGGCCGAGCGGTTCCCCTCGGTGGAGATCGATCCGGATCCGATCTTCGTACGGGACGATCCGGTCTGGACCTCGGCGGGCGTGACCGCGGGGATCGACCTGGCGCTCGCGATGGTCGAGGACGACTGCGGCGCCGCGGCCGCCCGGGCGGTCGCCCGGCAGCTGGTCGTGTTCGTGCAGCGGCCGGGCGGACAGGCGCAGTTCAGCGCGCAACTGGCCGCGCAGCGGCCGGACCGGCCCGGCATGCGGGAACTGCAGCGGTGGATCGCCGACCATCTGACCGCGGACCTGTCCGTGGAGGCCCTCGCCGCCCGGACGGGGCTGAGCCCACGGCACTTCGCCCGCGTGTTCCGCGACGACGTCGGCGTGACTCCGGGGTCGTACGTCGAGTCGGTGCGGGTCGAGGCGGCCCGCCGGCTGCTGGAGACGACCGCCCGCCCGCTCGACGTCATCGCCCGCGAGTGCGGCTTCGGCACTCCCGAGACCATGCACCGCAGTTTCAAGCGGACCGTGTCCGTCACCCCCGGCGACTACCGCCGCCGGTTCCGTTCATCCGTGGCATCCCGATGAGGAGCATTCCCATGCGGATCGTGTTCGCGCTGTACGAAGGATTCACCCCGCTCGACGCCGTCGGGCCGTACGAGGTGCTGTCGCGCCTGCCGGGCGTCACGACGGTGTTCGCGGCGGCCGAACGCGGCCCTGTCCGTACGGACGGGGCGCTCACGGTCGTGGCCGACGCCGCGTTCGACGACATCGACCGATGCGACGTCCTCCTCGTGCCGGGCGGGCCGGGCACCCGCGACGTCGTGCTCGGTGACCGGCGGTACGTCGACTGGGTCCGGCGCGTGCATCCCACGACCCGATGGACCACCTCCGTGTGCTCCGGCTCGCTGATCCTCGGCGCCGCCGGGCTGCTCGACGGCCTGCGGGCGACCACGCACTGGGCCGTGCGGAAGGAGCTCGAGGCCACCGGCGCGACATACGTCCCCGAACGCGTCGTGACGGCCGGCAACGTGGTGACGGCGGCGGGCGTCTCGGCCGGCATCGACATGGCGCTGACCCTGGCCGCCCACATCGGCGGCGACGTCGCCGCGCAGGCGATCCAGCTGTGGACCGAGTACGACCCGCGACCGCCGTTCGACAGCGGCTCACTGCCGAAGGCGTCCCCCGAGGTCCTGGACTTCGTCACCGCCCACCTGGCGACCGGCTGACGGATGCCCCGCCGCGCCGCGACGCCCGGCCGGGCCTCGGAGCGCACGGCCACCCACCGGTGCCACGCGGTCCGGCGGGACCGATCGATGATCAGTCCAAGAGGCAGAACTCGTTGCCCTCCGGGTCCCGCATCACCTGGAAGCGGCCGTGGCCGTCGGTGCGCAGGTCCTCGACGGCGGTGGCGCCCTCGGCGCAGAGGCGTTCGCGCGCCGCGTCGATGTCCGCGACCTCGACGTCGAGATGCAGGCGGTTCTTGACCTCCTTGCCCTCCGGCACCAGCTGGAACGCCAGGCGCAGCGGCCCGTCCGGCGGATCGACGTAGGACCAGTCGGGATCGCGGTCGACGGCCTCTCCGCCGACCACGGCCGTCCAGAAGCGGGCCAGCTTCGGCGGGTCGGCGCAGTCGATGACGAGTTCCTGCAGTCGTCCGATCATGCCGGAACGCTACCCGGCGGCTCGGGTTCCACTCCCGGTCCGGGGGCCCGGCCGAGATCTGCCCTCCGCTTACCGTCTGATCTGGGAAAAGTCGTCTACCGTGAGATACCCGGGCGGCCGAGAGTGAGGGGGCAAGGCATGCCGGATGAGCTGGCGCGCTTGACGGAGTTCGTCTACGAGATGGGACTGCTCAAGCGCTACAAGCGGAGCGGCTGGCTGGTCGCGGGCGTCGCCGCGCCGGAGAGCATCGCGGACCATTCCTTCCGGGCTGCGGTGCTGGCCGGCGTGCTGGCCGCCCTGGAGGGCGCGAGCCCCGAGCGGGCCATCCTGCTCAGCCTCTTTCACGACAGCCAGGAGACCCGGCTCACCGACCTGCCGTACCTCGCCAAGCGGTACGTCACCCGCATGCCCAACGAGCAGGTCACCGCGGATCAGGTTCGCGGGCTGCCCGCCCCGGTGGCCGACCTGATCACCGGTTCGGTCGCGGAGTACGAGCAGCGGACCAGCCTGGAGGCCCGCTGCGCGCGCGACGCCGACAAGCTCGAATGCCTGTTGCAGGCCATCGAGTACCGGGACCAGGGGCATCACACCATCCAGCCGTGGATCGACAGCTCGCTCGCCGCGCTGCAGACGCCGACCGGGAAGAAGCTCGCGGATGAGGCGCTCGCCACCGGGTCGCTCGACTGGCTCCCCGGCGTCGTGAACGGCGAGGACGAACCGGCCGTCGGCTGAGCGGCGCACGGTTCGTCCCGGATGTCCAGCCTCGTAGACCGTGAGGTTTGTTACTTGGATGTTTCTGACAGACGGAGTTAGCGTCTGTTACGTGCATGATGCATCCAATGAGGAGGCGTTCCGTGTGCGGCATAGCCGGCTGGGTGGATTACGACCGCGACCTCACTCTCGAGCGCGACACCGCGCTCACGATGACGCGCACGATGGCGCTCCGCGGCCCGGACGCCGAAGGGCTCTGGATCGACCCGCACATCGCGCTGGGGCACCGGCGCCTCGCCGTGATCGACATCGAGGGCGGCGCGCAGCCGATGAGCGAGGGACCCGCGACGCTGGTCTACAGCGGCGAGACGTACAACTTCCGTGAGCTCCGCCGGGAACTCGAATCCCACGGGCACCGGTTCCGCACCCGCAGCGACACCGAGGTGGTCCTGCAGGCGTACCTGCGCTGGGGCGCCGACCTCGTCGAGCGCCTGAACGGGATGTACGCCTTAGCGCTGTGGGACCGGCGGACCGAGGAACTGCTGCTGGTCCGGGACCGGATGGGCATCAAGCCGCTGTACTACGCGCCGACCCGCCACGGAGTGCTGTTCGGCTCCGAGCCCAAGGCCATCCTGGCCAATCCGCTCTTCACCCCGCGCGTCCGGAGCGACGGCCTGTTCGAACTGCTCTCCACCGCCAAGACCCCCGGCCACGCCGTCTTCGACGGCATGTACGAGGTCGAGCCCGGGCATGTCGTCCGCGTCTCACGCGACGGGGTCACCGACCGGCGCTACTGGGCGCTCACCGCCCGGGAGCACACCGACGACGTCCCCACGACCGTCCGCCACGTCCGCGAGTTGCTCGAGGACATCGTCGAACGGCAGCTCATCTCCGACGTGCCACTGTGCACCCTGCTGTCGGGCGGGCTGGACTCCAGCGCCCTGACCGCGCTGGCCGACCGGGCCCTGGGAACCGGCACCGTACGCACCTTCGCGGTGGACTTCACCGACGAGAGTGGCGGGTTCGTGCCCGACGCCATGCGGGACACGGCCGACACGCCGTACGTCCATGACGTCGCCAAGCACGTCGGGACCCACCACACCGACGTCGTCCTCAGCAGCGACAACCTCACCTCGCCGGAGGCCGTCGAGACGGTCATGCGCGCTCGGGACCTGCCCGGCGGCGGCGACATGGACACCTCGCTGTACCTGCTGTTCGCCGAGATCCGGCGGCACTCCACCGTGGCGCTGTCGGGCGAGTCCGCCGACGAGGTCTTCGGGGGGTACCGCTGGTTCCACGATCCGGCCGCGGTCGCCGCCGAGGGCTTTCCCTGGCGCCACGGCCTGGGCAGGGAGCAGGACCTCATCGACCGCGACCTCGGCCGGCGCACCGACGCCTACCTCGCCGCGCGGTACCGCCAGACGATCGACGAGGTGCCCCGGCTGCCCGGCGAGAGTGGCCTCGAGCGCCGCATGCGGGAGATCTGTTACCTCCACCTCACCCGGATGGTCCGTTTCCTCCTGGACCGCAAGGACCGGATGAGCATGGCGGTCGGCCTGGAGGTCCGCGTGCCGTTCTGCGACCACCGGCTCGTCGAGTACGTGTTCAACACGCCGTGGTCGCACAAGACCTACGACGGCCGGGAGAAGAGCCTGCTGCGCGGCGCGACCGCCGACCTCCTCCCCGAGTCGGTCGTGCGGCGACGGAAGAGCCCGTACCCCGCCACGCAGAATCCCAGCTACGAACGGGCGGTGCGCGACCGCCTGTCCGGCATCCTCGCCGACCCGAACGCGCCCGTACGGCCCTACGTCGACGAGGACGCCGCGCGCACGGCCCTGCGCCGCCCGATCGGCCGGGCCAGCCTCCAGCAGGACCGCATGGCCATGGAGCGGATCGTCGCCCTGAACGACTGGCTGACGACCTACCGCCCCGAACTCGCCTAATTAATCGCCATTTATCGCAATTGGCGAGTGATCAATTCGCAGCCGCCGGCATGGCCGGTTTAAAGTCCCGGCCATGCCATCGCTGAGTCACGAATCGCTCGCCTTGCTCTTCAAGAACCGTCCGGCCTTGGCGGCGGAAATCCTCCATAACGCATTAAAAGTTAACATCCCGGACTATAAAACCGTCCGGGTCGAATCCGGCGATCTCACCGAGTGGAACCCGGCGGAGTTCCGTGCGGACGCCGTGGTGGTCTTCGAGGCGGCCTCCCCCGTGCTGGCCGTGGTGGTGGAGATCCAGCTCGGGCGGGACCAGGGCAAGCGGTGGAGCTGGCCGGTCTACCTCGCGGGCCTGCGCGCGCGGACCCGCTGCCCGGCCATCCTGCTGGTGATCTGCGCGGACGCCGCCATCGGTGACTGGTGCGCCGAGCCGATCGAGCTCGGCCATCCGGGTTGGACCCTGACCCCTCTGGTGCTCAAGCCCGAGGCGGTCCCGGTCGTCACCGACGCGGCGGAGGCCGTCCGCGCACCCGAGCTGGCCGTCATGTCGACCATGACGCACGGGGCCGCCTATAACCGGGCGAGGATCTTTCATGCCCTGCTTTGCGCGGTCGCCGCGATGGAGGACGGCGACCGCGCGGAACTGTACATTGATGTCGTGCTCGCGGCGCTACCCGAGGCACCCGCCACCGAATTGGAGGCAATGATGCGAAGCGATACATCCCCCTACAAAAGCGACGCGTTCCGCAGAACTTACGCCGAGGGCGAGGCCGAGGGCGAGGTCCGGGGCAGGGTGCGCACCCTCCTCCAGGTACTCGACGCGCGTGGTGTCCCGGTTCCGGACGAAGCACGCGAACGCATCACCGCCTGCACCGACGTCGCGCAGATCGAAGCCTGGGTCAAACGCTCCGTCATCGTCCGCACGGTCGACGCGCTCTTCGAGTGATGCTGCGGCCGGTCAGTCGAGGGCGGCGAAGAGGTGGCGGGTGAGGAAGTCGTTGGTGAAGGTGCCGTTCGGGTCGTAGTGGCGGGCCAGGGCGTGGAAGTCGGATAGCCGCGGGTACCTCGCGCGCAGCGCGTCGGCGGGAGTGGTGAACAGCTTGCCCCAGTGCGGCCGGGCGTCGAAGGGCGCCAGGCACTCGTCGACCAGGTCGAGCACGGGGAGCACCTCGCCGGTGTCCTTGACCCAGGTGAAGTGCACGGCCACCGTGTCCCGTCCGTAGGACGTGCTCATCCACAGGTCGTCCGCCGCGACGGTCCTGATCTCACAGACCTGCAGGACCGGGGCGATGCGGTCCCGGACCTCGTTCAGGGCGTGCAGCGCCTCGACGGCGTGCGACCGGGGCAGCAGAAACTCCGACTGCAGCTCGTCGCCGCTGCTGCTCGGCGCGAAGTCGGGCCGGAAATGGGGCAGCCGGTCGAACCACGGACCGGGCACGCCGAGCTGCTCGGTGCAGGCGACGACGGACATCCCGGGGACCGGGTGCCGTGGCCCGTCGGCGGGCCGGGCGCCGAACCACTCCTCCGGCATCGCGTCCCCGCCCGCGGCGTCGACGCGCTGCTTCACCCAGACCTGGTCGATCAGCGCCTCGCGCCACGTGGTGAACAGGCTCACGCTGTACGCGCCGGAGACCACCTCGGCGAAGCGCTCGTCGAGGACCTCGAGCGGCAGCCCTTCGTACACCCGCTGCCGTACGTCGAACGTCGGGCCGAGGTCCAGCGTCACGCTCACGACGATCCCGAGGGCCCCGAGCCCGACGACCGCTCCGGCGAACCGGTCCCCGTCCCGCTCACGGCTCAGCGCGACGAGGTCGCCGCCGGCGGTGACCAGCTCGAGCCCGGACACCGCCGTGGCCAGGTTGCCGTTCGTCTCACCGGAGCCGTGCGTCGCCGTCGCGATCGAGCCGGCCACGGAGATGTGCGGCAGGGACGCCAGGTTGGGCAGGGCGTAGCCCTTGTCGTGCAGCTCCCGGCTCAGCTCGGCGTACCGCACGCTCGCCCCGACCCGTACCCTCGCCGCGGCGCTGTCGATCTCCACGGCCGCCGGCAGCTTCGCCAGGGAGACCAGGGTGTCCGGCGTGTCGGCGATGTCGTTGAAGGAGTGGCCGCTGCCCAGCACGCGCACCTTCGAGCCGCGCCCCGCCAGGCCGCGTACCTCGTCGAGAGAGGCCGGGTAGCGGACCTGCTCGGCCTGGAAGCCGATGTTGCCCGCCCAGTTCCGTACCGCACCGGCCACCGGACCACGCACCCTTCACCCCTCGTCGGCCGCCCCACGCGGTCGATCAGCCCACCTCGCACGATATGCCCTGGCGGAAATTCCGTTGCCCGCCGTGGCCGCCCTCTGTTGTACTCCCCGCGTACGAGCAGTCGACCGAGGAGATGGTCATGCGTCCTGCGTACGTGTCCACCCAGCAGGCAATCGCCACCTACGCTAAGGACACGACGCCACGTGCGACCATCGACCCGACCGGCGCGGAGAGACGCCGGTAACCCCACTTCGACCACCGTCCTGGGCTGCCTTCGCCCGGGACCTCGCGCGACCGCGGCCCTGGCCGCCGCCGTCACGGCGGCGACCGCGCTCCCGCTCGCCGCGCCGCAGCTCACCCGGCGCTTCGTCGACGACGCAATCGGCGGCGCGAGCACCCGCCATCTGATGTTCGTCGCCGTCGGCTACCTGGCCCTCACCGTCGCCGGGCAGGGCGCCCGTACCCTCACCGCCTGGCTGGCGAGCCGCCTGGCCTGGGACGGCACCAACCGCCTCCGCGAGAGGCTGGCCGAGCACGCGCTCGGCCTCGACCTGGGCTTCCACGGACGCCGTACGCCCGGCGAGCTGATCGAACGGGTCGACGGCGACGTCGTCGCCATCGCCGAGTTCGTCGTCGCCTTCCTGCTGGACGTCGTCGCCGGCGCCCTGCTCCTGGCGGGCGTGCTCGTCGTCATGCTGTCCGTGGAGCCGCGCGTCGGCGCCCTGCTCCTCGCGTACTGCGCGGCGATCGGGCTCGCGATGGCCCAGGCGCAACGGCTGGCCGTGCCGGCGGCCGCCCGCTCCCGCGCGAAGTACGCCGCGCTGTTCGGCGACATCGAGGAGCGGCTGGCCGGCCTCGAGGACATCCGCGCCAACGGCGCCGGCGAGCACGCCGTACGTCGCGTGCACCGGGCCAGTGGCCGGAAGTACCGCGCGGAGTTCCGGTCCGAGCGCATCGGCAGCGGCCTGCTCGCGGGCACGTCGGTGGCCTTCGCGGCGGGCACGGCGCTGGTGCTCGCGCTGGCCGCGTGGGCCCGCCAGTCCGGGACGCTCACCGTCGGCACCGCCGTGCTGCTGTTCCAGTACACGCAGATGGTACGGACGCCGTTCGAGCGGTTGATCGACCAGTTGCGGCAGTACCAGGCGGCCCTGGCGGGCGTCGCCCGCGTCCGGGACCTGCTGTCCCAACGCCGTACGCTGCCGGAACCCGCCGATCCGCGACCGCTGCCGGCGTCCGGCCCGCTCGACCTGCGGTTCGACCGCGTCGACTTCGCGTACGCCGACGACGACGCGCCGGTGCTGTCCGGAATCGACCTGACGCTGGCACCGGGCGAGACGCTCGGCCTGGTCGGCCGTACGGGCAGCGGCAAGACCACTATCGCCCGGCTCGTCCTGCGCCTGTACGACCCGACCGGAGGCACTGTGCGGGTCGGCGGGCTGGACCTGCGACACGCCGACCCGGACTCCGTACGGCGGCGGATCGGCGTGGTCACCCAGGACGTGCAGTTGTTCACCGCGAGCGTGCGGGACAACCTGACGCTGTTCCGCCCGGCGCTCGCCGACGACCGGCGGCTGCGCGACATCCTCGCGGAGGTCGGCCTCGGCGCCTGGCTGGCCGACCTGCCCGACGGCCTCGACACCGCACTGGGCGGCGACGCGGTCGGCGTCTCAGCCGGTGAGGCGCAGCTCCTGGCGTTCGCCCGGACGTTGCTCACCGATCCGGGGCTCGTGGTGCTGGACGAGGCGTCCAGCCGGCTCGACCCGGCGACCGAACGGCGCATCGAGGAGGTCGTCGACCGGCTTCTCGCCGACCGTACCGGCGTGCTCATCGCGCACCGGCTGTCCTCCCTGGCGCGGGTGGACGTCGTCGCGGTGGTCGACGGCGGCCGGATCGTCGAGTTCGGCCGCCGGGAGGAACTGGCGGCCGACCCCGGCAGCCGGTTCGCGCGGCTGCTGAGCGCGGCGGGGGTGGCGCGATGAGGCCCGTGCCGACCGTGATGGCCGGCCTCGCCCGCTCCTCCGGGCTGGGCCGGTACGTCCTCGGCGGCCTGCTGTGGCTGCCGACCTACCTGTTCCCCATCGGCGGCGGCCTGCTGCTGAAACGGCTGTTCGACCAGCTCAGCGGGCATCGGGCCGCCGACCTTCGGGACGCGCTGTGGCTCTGCGCCGCGTTCGTCGGGCTGGAGGTGGTCCGCGGCCTGAACCTCGTCACCGCGTGGGCGTACGGGGTGTACTGGTGGGAGGCCGCGGCGACCACGCTGCGCGTCAACGTGCTGCGCTCGATCCTCACCGCCCGCGGTACGGCCGCGACCCGGCTGCCGCATTCGTCGGGTGAGGCGCTGGCCCGGCTGCGCGACGACGTGGACGACCTCGTCCAGGTCACCGACGACCTGGTGGACCTGGCCGGCACCGCGCTGTTCGGCGTCACCGCATTGGTGATCATGGCGGCGATCGACCCCGTCGTGACGCTGGCGCTCGTACTGCCGATGCTCGCCGCCGGGGTGCTCAGCCGGCTGCTCGGCACGGTGATCCGGCGGCTGCACCGGCGCGCCCGGCGGCTGGGCGCGGTCGTGACGGCCCACATCGGCGACGCGTTCGCGGGCATCCTGGCGATCAAGACGGCCGGGGCCGAGGACGCGGTGCTGGCGCGTCTCCGCGCGCACAACCGCCGGCGGCGGGACGCCGCCGTCCGGGACCGGCTGGCGACCGACCTGCTGGAGACGGTGACGGGCGCGACCGTGGAGATCGGCATGGGCCTCGTCCTGCTCATCGCCGCCCCCGCGATGCACCACGGGACCTTCACCGTGGGCGATCTGGCGCTCTTCACCGGCTATCTCGGCTGGCTGACCGCGCTGCCGCGCTCCCTCGGCACGTTCCTGTACCGCCTGCCGCAGGGCGCCGTCGCCGCCGAACGCCTCGGCCGGCTCATGGCGCCGCACGAGGACGTCCGCGACCTGGCGCGGGTGAGCGGCGTCTGGTTCCGCCGGGAGCCGCCACCGGTCCGGACACCGCCGCCGCACCCCGACCCGCTGCAGGTCGCCGAGGGCCGCGGGCTCACCGTGCGGTACGGCGGCGGCCGCGGCCTGGACGCCGTCGACCTGCGGATCGAACGCGGCTCGTTCACCGTGCTCACCGGTGCCGTCGGGGCCGGCAAGACCACCCTCGTACGGGCGCTGCTCGGGCTCGTGCCCCTGGACGCCGGGACGATCACCTGGAACGGCCGGCCCGTCGACGACCCGGGGACGTACCTGGTCCCCGGCCGGGTCGCGTACGCGAGCCAGCTCCCCCGGCTGTTCTCCGACTCGCTCCGGGAGAACCTCCTGCTCGGCGCGGCCGACGACCGGCTCACCACCGCGATCGAGCTCGCCGCCTTCGACGCGGACGTGGCGGACATGCCGGACGGCTTGGACACGCTCGTCGGTCCCCGGGGCGTATGGCTGTCCGGCGGCCAGGTGCAACGGGCCACGGCCGCCCGGGCCCTCGTACGGGCGCCGGACCTGCTCGTCGTCGACGACCTGTCCTCCGCGCTGGACGTCGAGACCGAACGGCTGCTGTGGGAACGGATCGCTGGCGCCGCCCGGGACGGCCGCGGACCGGCGACGCTGCTGGTCGTCTCGCATCGCCGCGCGGCTCTCGAACGAGCGGACCGAATCGTGGTCCTCGACCGCGGCCGCGTCGTCGGCCAGGGCCCGCTCGATCGACTGCTGGCGGACTGCCCGGAGATGCGCCGCCTGTGGACGGGCGACCTCCTCGCCGAGGCCGAGGAGCAGTCGGACACCACCGTCCGCTGATCCAGACGGCGGGTCGCGGATGGCGGATCCGGCGACGGCGGGCGCTGGGTCGCGGCGAACGGACGGCGGAAACCGCGATGGCCGGCGGTGCGTCGCGGCGAACGGACGGTGGATTTCCGGGACGGCGGTGCGGTGGGCACCGGCCCACCGCCCGCCTCAGCCGAAGACGGGAAAGAGCTCGGCCGCCGGGCCGAGGGACTCCCGCTCCGCGGCGGTGAGCGGCGTACGCCCGGTGCCCGCCCGCACGTAGTGGGCGTCGTCCCAGTCCTGCGCCACCGGCCGGCCGATGAGCCCGTCCAGCACGTCCCGTACGAGACGGAGCACCGGAGGTGCGGGCGGCGGGCCGGGCAGGTGCGCCGTGAGGTCGAGCTGGTGCACGCCCGCCTCCACCGCCAGCGTCGCCAGCAGGTCGCCGACCGTCAGCGTGTGCCCCTGAGTGGCGACGAGTTCGTCGCCTTCGAACCGGCGCGCGTGGACGAGCACGGCGCGCGCCGTCTCCGCGTACAGGTCCGCCAGCGGGCGGATGCCCGACCAGACGCTCGCCATGATCCGGGTGTTGCGCCGCGAGAGATCGGCGTCGGGGTCTCCCGGCCGCCACGCCCGCCAGTAGGTGACGGCGTCCACGTCCGCCGGCCCGGTCGCCGGGGTCCCGAGCGCCACCAGCGCCCGCTGCGCGTCCCCCAGCAGATGGAACACCAGATCACGCGCTGCCCAGCCCGCGCACCCGGTGGGCCGCCAGGCCGCGTCGTCATCCAGCTTCTCGACCAGGGCTATCAGGTCGCTGTACGCGACCTCGAGGACAGAAGTCGGATTCGCCATGCGCCGCAGTATCGCAGCGGCCGGAACGTTGAGCACTGGCGTTCGGCGCCGATAGAGCACCGCGATCGCCAGTGATCAGTCGACTCGTCTCAGCAGTACCGGGAACTGCCCGACGAACCCCAGGAGCACTTGTCGATCAAAGAGCCGGAGGGGCTGCGCAGGTAGGCGGTGTCGCCGGTGTTGTTCCAGACGTAGGCCCGCCGGCCCCAGTAGCGGTTCTTCGTCGTGTCCGTACCCCTGCCGGTGTGGACATAGACGGTCTTCCGGGCGCCCAGCCGGAAACTGCCGAACGTGTACGTGTATCCGGTCCGGTCGCGCAGCTTCCAGCCGGTGAGGGAACGGGAAGTCGAGCCACGGTTGATGATCTGGACCCACTCGGCGTTCAGGCTCGTGTTGCTCCGGTTATCGGAGCCCGGGGAGTCGTAGTAGACCCGGTAGATCTGAACGGACGAGGCCGCCTGGGCGGGAAGTGCCGAGAAGAGGGTTGCCGTTACCGCGAGCGCTGCCGTGATTCCAGCGAAGTGACGTGACTTCATGGCGTGATCATAGTTATACGTCCCGAAACAACCGAGATGACCAGCCAGTAGGAAATGGCCCGATAAGGCCCAATCAGCGGGACAACCATGGCCTCCTGACCCGCGTCGCGGTCGGAGCGGACAGGCCGCTCGGTCGGGCCGTAGGCTCGGGGGATGGTCTGGAGTCTGCTCGGGGCGATCGCCGCCGCGATCTGTTTCGGAACCGGGAGCGTGCTGCAGGCCCTCGCCGCGCGCACGACGCCGACGGGTGCGGGCGTCGATCCACGGCTGCTGGTCCGCCTCATCCGGCGGCTCCCGTTCCTGGTCGGCACGGCGCTGGATCTCCTGGGCTTCGTCGCCGAACTGGCGGCGCTGCGGTCCCTGCCGCTGTTCGTCGTGCAGGCGGTGATCGCCGCCAACCTGGCGGTCACCGCGGTCGTCGCCGCCTGGGTCCTGCACATCCGGCTGTCCGCCCGCGAGTGGGGCGCGGTCGCCGCGGTCTGCGTCGGGCTGGCGCTGCTCGGCCTGGCCGCCGGCCACGAGAACCCGGCATCGGTGAGCCTGGCGTTCCGGCTCGCGCTGCTCGGCTGCGCCGTCGCGATGGCGGTGGCGGGCCTCGCGGCCGGACGCCTGCGCGGAGAGACCCGGTCGGCCGTGCTCGGATTCGTCGCGGGCCTGGGGTTCGGTTTCGTGGCCATCGGCGCGCGGGTGCTGGTGAGCCTGTCCCCGCTCGACCTCCTGCGCGACCCGGCGACGTACGTCGTGGCGGGCGGCGGCCTGTCGGCGTTCCTGTTCTTCGCCACCGCGCTGCAGCGCGGCTCGGTGACCACGACCACCGCCGCGATGGTCGTGGCCGAGACCGTGGTGCCGGCACTGGTCGGAGTGTTCCTCCTCGGCGACGGCACCCGTCACGGGTACGCCTGGAGCGCCGTGCTGGGCTTCCTGATCGCCGTCGCGGGCACACTCGCCCTCGCCCGCTTCGGCGAGCCCGCCGTGGAGACGGCCGAGACCACTCCTACGCCGACGTCCCTGCGCTGAACTCCGCGATCACCGATGCTCGACGCGGTCCCGCCTGCGGGACTTGTTCTGCTTCCAGGACAGCGGACCGGGCAGGTCGACTCGGTGCGCCCGGGACCGGGAGTTCCACGACCAGCGGCCGATTTTGATGCTCCAGGAAGAGAAACCGTGCTCGGTGAAATTGAGGATCAGCGGTCCGAACTTCTGCCGCTTGCGGAACATCACGCCCATCGCCGCGCTCCCCTTCATGCCTTGTAGGTAGGTGTGCCAGCAGATGCCCGCCATGCCCGATACCAAACTTCCCGCACTTCAGGCCGATGGAAGTCGGCCAAGGCACGAAAGAGGTGATTACCCTAAGTACAAGCCCGGTTAAAAAAGGCAGCCCCCCGGGTGGGGGGCTGCCGTCGAGCTGAAGGGGGCTCGCTGTCAGTACGACTCACCCGCAGGGGATGGTCGCGACCGCCAGCGGCTAGTTGTGGCTGTGGCGGACGTTCTCGTCCGCGGTCTCCTGGTCCTCGCCGGCCTGCTGACGGGCCTCGGAGAGGTGGCCCTCCGTGATCACGACGTCCCGCCGCGAGTCCCCGCTGGCAACCTGGTTCGCCTTGGACTCCTGCCAGTTCTTGGCCATCTGATGCTCCATTTGTCTGGCCCCGCAAAGCGTGGGCTTGAACTCTGGTCACATGGGACTGTTCCGACCGCTCTCCGAACGGCATTGTGCTGTCGCTCACACGACCAACGGCCGTTCGAAACGAGGTGCCGCCATGCCCGATGCCAAACTTCCCGCACTTCAGGCCGATGAAAGTCGAGACACGAAGGAGGGTGATTACCCTACGTACACTCCTGTGAAAAGAAAGCAGCCCCCCAGAGGGGGGCTGCTATTGAGCCAGAGCGGCTCGCTGTCAACGTGGACTCACCCGCGTGGGATGGTCCTCACCGACAGCTAGTTGTGCGTGCCGCCGGTGTTGCGCCAGGCCTTCTGGCGCGTCTCGCCGGTGCCGTCCTGACGGGCCCGCGTGAGGCCGAGCCGCGTGTCGCTGGCCGGCTGCTTCTGCGACCCGCTGGGCTGCTGCTTGGCCTTGGAGGCCTTCCAGTCCTTGGCGACCATGTGATGCTCCTTTTGTCGGGCCCTGTGAAAAGGGCTCGGACTCTAGTCAGGAGGGACTGTGCCGACCGCTCTCCGAGCGGCATCGTGCTGTTGATCACACGACCCGCCGACGTTCGCAACGACGTCAAGGTCGGGGTGCGCAGCGTTGGCGGGATTCGGTCAACGCGTTGCACTGGCCGCCGTTCGTACATAGAACCCGGATATCGGTTGGACTCCAAGTGTCCTTCACTGACGGGAGGGTGGCATGACCCACTCCGACAAGGCACTGAGCAGACGAGCCCTGCTCCGCGCGGGCTTAGGCGGTGCGGCCGTGGTCAGCGGCCTGGCCGTGTCGTCGCGGCCGGCAGAGGCCACGCAGGTCGCCGGGCTGAATTGGGGAGCCTGGTGGCCGGTCTGCGGCCGGACGACCCGGACACCCGACTTGGGAAACTGCGGGCAGGCGCGCCAGCCCGAGATCGCCAACGAGCTTGCGGGCACCGGCCTCCCGCCCCAAGGCAGGACACCGGCCACCGATCGCGCCCGACCATCCCGTTGATTCACATGTATTCAACGATCGCTGACCACCACCACAGCCCTTGGAGTCATTAATCCAGGAGCGAAGTAACACGGTCATACCGAAAAACTCCACCCTCGATATCGCACGTAATGCCAGAGGGATCGCTGGAGAGCGAGGGTATGGGACAAAGATCTTCGTCGGCGGTACGACGGGGGAGCCTTGGGACATCCGCGATCGTCGGCGCGCCCGGCCGGGGCGGTCGTGGAACCGCCCGCGACGTGTCCTGCGACTCGCGCTGCCGGGGCGGTTGCGGAACCGCCTGCGACGCCGCGAAGGCGGGCGCCGCAACTCCCACGGTCATGGTCGCCAGCACCGTGCCCGCCAGAGCTATCATTTTAAGCCTCACATGTCCCCCTTAGGTGTGAGCGGTAGCAGGCCGGCGGCTTGCTACCTGCATTGCCACGCGTTTTGCTGATTACCCAAGAAATTCGGCCTCCGCCCAGGTAAGTATCGCTCTTGCCGAAGAATCTAGGCCGGCTTCACAATCAGCTACACGCCACCTCTAGCACCAATCTGGACTTCCATTCGATAACGACGGATCACGCAAAAGCCACATATCCATCGCGAATCGATCTGCGACGGCTCTACCCGACATCGCCCTCGCGTGGGACGGCGGTATCGGCGTCCGGCGCGGAGCCGGACGCCGATACCGGTCAGGTCAGGCCGGTGACGTGCCGGCCCGGCCGAGATGCCGGACCAAGAACTCGTCGTCGACCCCGACCCAGCGCATCCTGCGATGGGTGCCGGGGTTGGCGAGCAACGTCTTGTCCTCAGAGGCGAATGCGTCGAACAACGCGAGGACGGATTGGCGACCGACGTACTCTTCGTCCCACGGAAGCAGGAACTGGACCGGGACGGTGATCCGCCTCGCCGCCTCGAGCAGGGCCTCGTGAGCGAAGAACCCGCCGCCGAAGATCGCGGCGCTGATCCTGGGCTCGACCGCCGTCAGCGGGATTCCGATCGCGGTGCCCAACGACATGCCGCCCCCGTAGCCGATCGGCGCTTCGGCGCCGATCTCGGGCAGTTCCTGCAGGGCGTCCAGGGTCGCCTGCCATTCCGGTACGGCACGCTCAGCGAGTGAGTTGCTGTAGCGGACGCTGATCGACTCGAAGCGCTCGATCTCGCCTGCCGCCACGGCCTGCTGAATGTCGGCGCGGGCCTGCTCGTCCTCCGCCATACGCGGGCGGTCGCCGTGTCCGGGCGCATCGATGGCGACCACGGTGAAACCCCACCTGGTCACGGTGTCGTGGGCGCGGGCCATGAGTCCCGGCGTCTTCTTGTGCAGGCCGCCACCGTGACCCATCAGCACCAGCGGGGCATGGTCGGAGCCGGATACGGGCGACCAGAGCACGCCGGGAACCTCGCCCACCATGAAGTCGCGTTCGACGACACCGTTCGACGATGTCTCCGCGGTGAAACGCACAGAATGCATAGGTGTTGCCTTTCGGGAATGCCTCGTTGTCCAGGCGCTCCCGGCGACCCCTACGTCAATCGCCCAACCGTGACAACGAGGGGGAGCACCCACCTGCGTACAACGTTCATGGGTCTCACCTCCTGGCGTGGTCTCACGGCTTCGGGAGAAGCTATCAACCCGAACGCGGCCCCGCCAACCCGTTTTCGCGCCGCCCTACCAGCGCTCGCCGGGCCCTCGGAGAATGGCGGTGAACCGTTGGTCGGCGCGGTCGAGTTGGCCGATGATGTGCAGCCTGACCTGGGCCGCCAGCGGGGTGTCGGGGCGGTTGACGAGTTCCTTCAGCTCGGGGACGAGCGGGCGGTACTTCATGGCGAGCTTGCGGAGCTTCGGGCCGGTGGTGTGAACGAGCCCGACACCGTTGTCGGTGAAGTCGGACACCTTGATGACGCGGGCCGCAGGGTGACGGTCCAGGCTGGTGACGACGTGCGCTCGATACTGGGCGTGAACGTCACGGGTCCGGTCGTACGCCGGATTCGTCACAGCACGTACGAGCTCGGCGACGCGTGGACCGAACTCCGCGGACAGGACACCCAAGGCGGCCTCGGTGGAGTCCTCATGGCCATCCCCCGCCAATTCGACGGGATGGTCCTCGACGGAGTCGTGCAGGAGAGAGGCGACGATGATGTCGACGTCGTCCACCTCGTAGTGGCACATCACCCGCAGCGCCACGCGCAGCAGATGGTTGACCACCGGTTCGCGCACCCGCCGATCCTGGCGGTGGAGGTCGCTCGCCAGCGCGAGCGCCTTGTTGAGCCGACGCCAGTCCGGCTCGGCGAACCGTTCGATCTCGCGGGAGAACCGGTCGCGCAAGCCGGCCTCGCCGTACACCTCGGTGATCGTGTGCAGTGGCAGCGTCTGCAGGTAACTGGGCACCGTGCTCCCATCTCACGGGGCGGTGCCCCCACCGGGGAGCATCGGCCGTCCCGTGTACAAATGGGACGCCGCAGAAGATCAACAGGTTCCGGACCGAACCGGCGTACCGAATGCTCGGCGACCGCAGCCCAGGACGACGGCAAAAGCCTTCATATCGGCACCACGGGCGGGCCTTTGCCGAGCATCCGGTACGACCTTCCTGTTTTGCCGCGAGGGTCTCTTCCAGGAGGTCGCGCTCGATCTGCCGCTCCACCACAGCCTGTGCATCCCAGGGGTTTTCCCGGAGCTCGATGAGACGGTCCAGCAGTGGCCCGATGACCAGCTGATGACTGAAAGCGGACCGGTGCTGTTACCCGATGTTCCTCACCCGCGCTGCGCGGCGGCGTTCAGCAACTCCGCGACGAGGTCGAGATCGTCGAATGTGACATCCGCACCGGCTGCGTTACGTATCCAGTGGAGCGTTTCCTGGCGCCGGCGTACGAACCAGAGGTCGACATGGAGCGCGATGTCGTATGCAACCGCGGCGTCGACGGCACGGATCTGAGCCAGCGAGGCAGGCCGTGTCGCCTCGTCAAAGGTGAGGCGGACGATATCGAGCAGGTCGGTGCCGTGTTTGTCGGCAGATCGGTTCATCACTGCCTGGAGTTTCATTGCGATCAGCGGGCCCGATTCGGCGACCGGCGTGATGACCTCGACCCGCTCGCCGTTCGTACGGATCACTTCGATGGTGAGATCTGTTGCGGTGTCGTTGGCCCAGGCGTGTGCCGAAGCATGGAGGCGATCACCCGGGTCGTCGCTGGGCTGGTCAAGTTCTGCCTGCCGGACTTCGAGCACGTCGACCTTCACTGCGCCGTACGGGGTGGGCAGTAGGACCGCCGCCGGTTCAACTGGCTTGGCACCGTCGGCCGCGCGGAGCACCTCAAGATGAGGCACGCCGCCGACCAGACGATCGACGACGTCTAGGGCCTGTCTCGAAGTGAGTGGAGCCATTCGTTGATGGCGGTGATGTGGATGGTGGCCTCGTAGCGGACGGCGAGCTTGTCGTATCTGGTCGCGACGGCCCGGTTGCGTTTGAGCCGGTTGATGCCGCACTCGACCGCGTGACGCTGCCGGTACAAGACCAGATCGAAGGCGGGTGGCCGGCCGCCCTTGGACCCTTTGCGGCGCCGGGCTGCGTCCTGGTCGGCCTTGCTGGGGATCGTGGCTTTGATTCCGCGTCGGCGCAGGTGAGCGCGGTTGGCGCGGGAGGTGTAGGCCTTGTCGGCCAGGACCCGGTCCGGCCTGGTCCGGGGTCGGCCCCTGCCCAGCCGGGGCACGCTGATGGCGGCCAGGACTCCGATGAACTGCGGACTGTCCCCGCGCTGGCCGCCGGTCACCACGATCGACATCGGCTTTTGGCCTTGCTCACAGCTCAGGTGCAGCTTGGTGGTCAACCCGCCGCGTGAGCGGCCCAGCGCGTGATCTGCCGGCTCGTCGGCCAGGCCGCCGCCTGGAGGCTCGTTCTGCTCCTCGAGGCGGGTGCGGGCCCCGGCGGCGTGCTGGTGGGCCCGGGCGATCGTGGAGTCCACGCTGACATCCCAGGTGATCAAACCGGCCGCATCAGCTCGTGCTTGGAGCCCGGTGAGGATCCGCTGCCAGACTCCCGCCCGCTGCCAGCGGCGGAACAATCCATAGACCGCTTGCCAGGAGCCGTAACACTCCGGGACATCCCGCCAGGGCGCCCCGACGCGGACCCGCCAGCGGATCCCATCGATGAGCTGGCGTTTCGTCCACTTCGACGGCCGACCTGGCCGGGTGGGCACGGGCAGCAGGGGCTCCAGCCGCGCCCATTGCGCATCGGTCAGGTCGAACCGCCTCGTCACCGCTAGGGTGGCCACGAGGCCTCCGGTTACAGGTTCTGCTTGGTCGCTGAACCACCTACCGGAGGCCTCGCTACTTATCGATCACGACACGCCGTCATCCGGACACAAGCCGCACTTCGAGACAGGCCCTAGGTCGACCGTGGCACGATAGGGACTCGACAAGCGCGACAGGACCGCGAGCCCACCGACGATGACGGGTGGCTGGCCGATGAGCGTACGGACCTCGATGACACCCTGGACGACTGCGGCCATCGCATCGCCCACGAAGGTGACGCGGCTACCAGACACGAGTCCACCGATCATCAGGAGTCCAGGCGGCGAGGATCTCGCGGCCCCGGCCAACGTCCTGGGCCAGATCCAGCGCGACGAACAGCGGATGCGCGAGAGGCCACTCAAGCGCGTTCGTCTCCAGGTTGATTCTCCCCTGCACGACCGCGGGCACGGGGGCAGCGCGCACTGTGGCCCGTGCGTGCGAGGTGCCGCCGGCGGTTCCGAGCAGAGTCGTCGCACGCCGGACGACAGAGTGATCGGGCACGTAGAAATCGAGCACCTGATCAGAGCGAAATGCCAAGGGTGCACCGTAGGCGACCGCAGCAGCGGAGTCGGTCAACGCCCACCCGGACATGTGCTCGACATCATCGAGGCCGAGTCGCAGCGGGGCGGTCAAGCTCGCCTCACCGGGCATCGGCGGCCGGGCGAGATAGGTCCGTGAAGTGGGCCATCGGTCGGCAACCTGCCAGAACAGCTGCGAACCGGTGACCGCGTTGCCAGGATCGATGAGGTTGTCCTGCCGTAGAGCGGCAAGGACCTCGGAGACCGTACTGGGTGATCGCCCCAGTTCGCGTGCCAGTTGGCGTACCACCACCGCTCGCTCGGGATGCATCAGCAGTGCTGTCGCGACCTCCAGCCCCGCCTTGCCGCTCAGTGCGCCGGTGCGCCCGGCCCGCTCTTTCACCGGCTCAACCTCGGCGTCGATCACGAGGCGGTCCGTACGGAGTGCCAGCCGACCCCGCAAGTCGAGGTAGCCCGCACGCCGGGATGTCAGCACCGCGCGCGCCACATCGGTCACCCGGTCGGCGACCACTAGGAGAGCCGCATCTCGCTGCATCGTCTCCAACAGCAGCCGCTCCGCCACATCGTCGGTCACCAAAGCGCGATATTTCACCTGGACCTTGAACCCGATACCGTCCGGGTCCAGCACGAGATCGGCACCACAATCGGATGCGTCAACAGGCAGTCGGGCGTCGATGCCCAACTGCGCGAAGGCGTCGACGGCCAGAGCCGCAGGATCCATGCAGTCCAGCATTCCAAGCGTTCGCTGTTCGGTCAATACCGAACAGCGAACGCTGGGTGCCGCAGGAGCGCGATCACGCTCCTGAGCGTCATCGTGATGTGTCGATCGGCTCAGGACCGAAGTGACATCACACCATCTCCACGCTTTGAGCGGATTGACACTCCGTACCGGCTCGCCGGTCAACGAGGCGAGCCGGTCGGCATCGATGAAGCGCAGGCCCAGCGGAGTGGCGATCACGTAGACGCGCCATCCCGCCGCCTGAGCAAGAAGCACCAGGTCCTCAACGTCCGAGGCCACAGAAGCCGCACAGACGACCACATAGAGGACCCTGCCGGCTTCAGGGTTCACGCGATGTGCCCTGATGCTCATCGCCTGTGTCGAAGAACGTGGTGAGGTAGTCGTCGGGTCCCAGGCCGCTTCGCCGGATCAGCGAGAAGACCTCGGCACCGTCCGTGATCAGGTTCTCGTCGCCGATGAAGAACGCCTGGGCCAGATCGGTGTACTCGCCACCACACGTTGCCGCGTAGTCACGCGCTTCGGTCTCCGCCTTCTCGATCGCCGCGCCGAAGGACGCCGCGCGCCAGACGGTGATGCTCTCCTCGTACGCCGTATTCTGCGGCCAGCGGATGACGCAACGGACTCCGTACCAGCCCGGCCTGTCCACGTCCGTCCGCTGCCTACTCGGCGCGGGCGACGCCCACCGGGCAGGTGAGGCCGGTGCCGCCGACGCCGCAGTAGCCGTTCGGGTTCTTGGCGTCCGACAAGTACTGCTGGTGGTAGTCGTTTGCGGCGTAATCGTTCATCTTGAGCCAGTCAGCTCCTTCGCTTGTAGCGGTTGGCCCGGTACTGGTCTACCCAGTTCTTATTGCTCCGCCAGATGCCGTCGTCCCCCTTGACCGCACGCAGCCGACCACGGATCGCAGCGACTCGCAACGCGTTCTCGCTGAGATCTGGCGCCGAGAGCGCCGCCAGAGGGACGAGACGTGCGGGTCCCGCCACCGCCGGGATGACGAACCTATGCAGGTTCGCGGTGACACTCCTGGCGATCAGTTCTCCGAGCGGGCCGTAATCGTCGGAGTCGGCTCGCCGCATGGCTTTGAGGTACCTTTCACGATCTCGCTTGTAGATGATCGCAGGCGGGTAGCCCAATCGGCCGAGCAGCAGATTGAGCAGGAGTCGGCCCGTTCTACCGTTTCCGTCCAGGAACGGATGGATGCGTTCGAAGGCGTTGTGTACACGCGCCAGTACTTCAGGGAACGGCGCTCCGCTCGGGTACCGCAAAGCGTTCACATCATCGGTCCACTGACGCATGAGGGAATCGATCTCGTTCCAGGCAGGCGGCTTCATGCCACCTGAGAACTGGGCGATCTCGTGTCGACGGAAGCAGCCCGGCCCCTCGGCATCGGTCGCGTGGGGGTGCGGGTCCACCGTCCATACCGGCGTCATCGCCATGTGATGTACCGAGCGCACCTCATGGAGTGTCAGCAGTTCGCCGTTGTTCCACTCCCCCGGTTCGAGCGCCTGTCCGTAGACCCAGTGCGCCGCGTCCGCGTAGCCGCGTACCTCCATGTAGTCGCGGAGGGGCTTGGAGCCTACGGCCTTGCCCTCCTCCAAGAGCCGCTCGACTTCCCGCAGAACGAGCGTGTTTCCCTCGATGGCGGTGCTGTTGTGCGCCTCTTGGTGCCAGATATCGGACCAGATGTCCTCTGCCTCAGCCGGTGTCGGCAGCCCGCCCAGCCGCTCGCGCAGCTCTGCTACGGCCTCTTCCAGCCGCTGATACACCGTGATACGCGATGGACGTCCCCGCGGCATAGCCGACCCTTAGTTTGTTCGATTTCGAGGAAACTAAATGTACCGAACACTTTCGGGTCGCCGCAGCCGATCGATCAGCCTCAGCCGTCCAGCTTCCTGGTGCCTACCGGACCGGCAGGTCGGTGCCGCCACACACCATGACAGTTCACCGAGGCTCTCGGCGTCCGAGGGGTATGGCCACTCCGGCCCGATCTCGGGCCGGCGAGGAGACCGAGCCTTCCTGCCGGCCCTCGGGAGCCTTCGGAGCAGGTGACTTACTCGGCGCGCGCCACGCCTACCGGGCAGGTGAGGCCGGTGCCGCCGACGCCGCAGTAGCCGTTCGGGTTCTTGGCGTCCGACAAGTACTGCTGGTGGTAGTCCTCGGCGAAGTAGAACTCACCGGCGGGGACGATCTCGGTGGTGATCTCGCCGTAGCCCGCGGCGTTCAGGACCTTCTGGTACGACTCGCGGGAGGCGAGGGCGGCGTCGCGCTCGGCGTCGTCGCGGTAGAAGATGACCGAGCGGTACTGGCTGCCGACGTCGTTGCCCTGGCGCATGCCCTGGGTCGGGTCGTGGCCCTCCCAGAACGCCTTGAGCAGCTGGTCGTAGGAGATCTTGGCCGGGTCGTACACGACGCGCACGGCCTCGGTGTGGCCGGTGCGGCCGGAGCAGACCTCTTCGTAGGTGGGGTTGGGGGTGTAGCCGCCGGCGTAGCCGACGGCCGTCGACACGACGCCGGGGATCTTCCAGAAGGCGCGCTCGACGCCCCAGAAGCAGCCCTCGCCGAACTCGGCGATCGCGGTGCCCGGCGGGTAGGGCGGTGCGAGCGGGGTGCCGAGCACGGTGTGCCGCTCGGCGACCGGCATGGGGGTGTCACGGCCCGGGAGGGCCTCTTCGGGGGTCACCATCGTCGTCTTTGCGAATCCGAACACCCTTGCAGGGTATCCCTCGGCGCAAACGGACCCCCGTCTGTGAAGCAGCGCTTGACATTACCGTGAAGCGTTTACGCTAATTACGGCTTGATATGATTCGGCCGTGGCTGATACCCGTCGTGGCATTCTGTCCGGCATCGCGGCGTACACGATGTGGGGACTGTTCCCGCTCTACTGGCCGTTGCTCAAGCCGGCCGGGGCGCTGGAGATCCTCGCCCACCGCATGATCTGGTCGCTGGTGGCCGTCGTCGTGATCCTGGCCGTGCGCCGGCACTGGACGTGGCTGCGGACCATGGGACTGCGGCGGATCCTGCTGCTGGCCCTCGCCGCACTGATCATCACGGTCAACTGGGGAACGTACATCTACGCCGTGAACAGCGGGCACACGATCGAGGCGGCCCTCGGCTACTTCATCAACCCGCTGGTCAGCGTGCTGCTCGGCGTCCTGGTCTTCCGCGAGCGGCTGCGGACGTGGCAGTGGGCGGCGATCGGGGTCAGCGTGGTCGCCGTCGGCGTGCTCGCCGCGGACTACGGCCGGCTGCCGTGGATCGCGCTGCTGCTGGCCGGCAGCTTCGGCACGTACGGCCTCGTCAAGAAGTTCGCGGCGACCGGGTCGGCGGAGAGCCTGACGATCGAGACGGCGGTGCTGTTCGTGCCCGCGCTGGCGTACACGCTGCTCGCGCCGCACCAGACCTTCACCGGGCACGGAGCCGGGCACGTCACGCTGCTCGTCGGCGCGGGCGTGGTCACGGCGATCCCGCTGATGCTGTTCAACACCGCGGCGACGCGAGTGCCGCTGACCGTCATCGGCATGCTGCAGTACCTCGCGCCGGTCATCCAGTTCCTGATCGGCCTGCTGGTCCAGCACGAGGCGATGCCCGCGAGCCGGTGGGTCGGCTTCCTGCTGGTCTGGGCGGCCCTGGCGATGCTCACCGCGGACGGGTTGCGCGCGGCCCGGTCGAAGCGGCGCGCGGCGCTCCGGCCCGAGCCGGTGCCCGAGGCCGTCTGAGTCAGGCCTCTTCGTCGGCCTTGGCGATCAGCTTGGAGATGTCGCCGTCGAAGAGGGCGCTGTAGGAACGCCAGTGGGTCGAGCCGCCCCGCTGGTGCCCGCCGAGCGTCCCGATGACCATGCCGCTCTGCGTCCTGTTGTCGTACCGGACGATCCACGGGCTGCCGCTGGTGCCGCCGTAGAAGCCCTTGCAGTCGAAGCCGACCTGGTGCCGCGACAGCTTGAACGTCCGGTTCGCGCACCAGATGGGCCGGTCGGCCGGATTGTGGGCCTTGACCGGGTACCCGATCACCGTCACCCGATTGGTGAACCCCTGGCCGACCAGGAGCCGGTTCGAGCCGACGACGTCGACGATGTGGCGGCCGCCGACCCTGCCCAGCGCCGCGAAGCCGAAGTCGAGATCCCGGTCGCCGTGGCTCGTCCAGCGCGAGTCCAGCCAGGTCCTGCGGACTGGCCAGACGCCGTACGGGTGGGGCCGCGCGGTGCGGTACGCCGGGACGAACGCGATGTGCGTCGCGTAGGCCCGGTCGCCCGGGTCGTACAGGCAGTGGGCCGCCGTGAGGATGAGGTCCTTCTTCGGCGTGTGGACGACGCTGGCGGTGCAGTAGTGGTCGCCACGTCCGTTGCGGTAGAAGAGCGCGCCGACGACCCGGCTGCCGCCGCCCGGCCTGGCCCGGGGGATGCCCGCGGGCGGTCCGGGCGCGTGGTGTCCCGACCGGACCTCCGGCGGAGTCGCGGCCGCCATCCGGGAGACGGTCCAGTACGCGGCGTCCCGCGCCGCGTCCGGTGCGACGTGGCCGACCGCGCGGATCCCCGCGACGTTCGCCGCGGCGACCGGCACCGTCATGGAGGACAGGGCCGCCGTCAGTAGCAAACCGCGGAGCACCCGCGGCTCAGGCCTGGTCGTTCGCCGTGACGGCGAGGCGGCCGATGTCGTCGTCGAACAGGGGGCTGTAGGACCGCCAGTCGGTGTCGCCGCCCTTCTGGTAGCCGCCGATCACGCCGATCACGTAACCGCGCTGCGCCTGGTCGTCGTAGTCGGAGATCCACGGACTGCCGCTCGTGCCGCCGGTGAAGCCGCCGCAGTCGAACCGGAGCTGGGCGTCGGCGTACCGGTACGTCGGGCCGGTGCAGCGGATCGGCCGGTCACTCGGGTCGTTCGCCCGCGACGGGTAACCGATCACCGTGACCCGGTTGGCGTAGCCCGTGTTGATCAGCAGTTCGTTCGCCCCGACGACGTCGGCGATGCGCCGGCCGTTCATCTCCTGCACGGCGGCGAACGCGACGTCGGCGTCCTGGTCGCCGTGGTCGATCCAGCGCTGGTCGGCGACCATCAGCCATACCGGCCAGGTGCCGTACGGGCGGCGGCCGCGGCTGTACTTCGGCACGAAGACGAGGTTCCGGTTCCACGCGTGGCCGCTCGGGCTGTACAGGCAGTGCGCCGCGGTGATCAAAAGGTTCCGCTTGGCGGAGCCGACCACGCTGGCGGTGCAGTAGTGCCGGCCGGTCCCGTTGCTGAGGAACAGCGCCCCGACGACGCGGCTGCCGCCGGTGTAACCGGCCGCCGGCATGGCGTCGGGCGGCCCGGCCTGCCGCGTCAGGCGAGCGTCGACGGGCGTCGCGGTCGCCATCATCCGCTCGGTCCAGTAGGCCGCGCTGCGCGTTCCGGCGGTGCGGTCCACGAAGGTGACGGCGTGCACGGCGTGCCCGCCGACGGCCGAGGCACGCGGGAGCGGGGTGAGCGGCGTCAGGCCGGCCAGGACGGCACAGAGCAGTCGTGTGGTCTTCACCAGGGACCCACCCTCCGTGCGCACGCGTACACGAAGAGGAACTATTGCATCATCGCCGCGCCGCCGCCGGGTTTTCCCGAGCCGTGTCGCGATTCAGCCGTGCTTCTTGGCCGTCGTGAAGAGGTTGTTGACGTCCTTGTCGAAGACGGAGGCGTACGACCGCCAGTCGTACTTGCCGCCCTCCTGGTAGCCGCCGATGACCCCGAGGACGTCGCCACGCCGGGTGGTGGTGTTGTAGTTCTTGATCCAGGGACTGCCGCTCGTGCCGCCGTAGAAGCCGTTGCAGTCGAAGTAGATCTGATACTTGAACGCCTTGTGGGTGGTGACGTTGCAGTAGATCGGCTTGTCGACGGAGGAGTACTTCTTCATCGGGTATCCGATGACGCGGACCCGGTTCGTGTAGCCCTGGTTGATGACGAGCCGGTTCGCGCCGACGACGCTCGCGATGGGCTTGCCGTTCCGCGTGCCGACCACCGCGAAGCCGAAGTCGAGGTCCGGGTCGCGCTTCTTCTTCCAGCGCGAGTCGACGTACATGTACTTGACGGTCCACGCGCCGTACGGGCGGGCGCCCTTGGTCTTGCTGTAGCGCGGCACGAAGACGATGTTCTTCGCCCAGCCGTTGGTGCCGTACAGGCAGTGGCCGGCGGTGAGGATCAGGCTTTTCTTGGGCGTGCTGACGACGCTGGCGGTGCAGTAGTGGCTGCCGCTTCCGTTGCTGAGGAACAGCGCACCGACGACGGGGCTGCCGGTCCACGTCTTGGCGGTCGGCCGGCTGGACGCCACGCCCATCTTGCCACTGGCCGCCTGGGTCGGGCGTCCGTCGAGCGGCGTGGCCGCCGCCATCCGCTTCGGCGTCCAGAACGCGAGCGTGGCGGGGTCGGAGACGCCGTACGGGTCGTCCGCCTGAACGCTGACCGAGGTGCCGCCCCCATGACCCGATCGTGCGAGCGCCGGTCCCGCGACTGCGACCAATGCCGCCGGAATCAGGACAATAGGCATGATTCGCGTCGCCCGCACCAGTCACCCCGTCCATCACAATTGCTAACACCGGCAAAGCGAACCCATAGCGTAGCCCTAACATCTCCACGCTTGATCAAGGTATGCAGTAACTTGCAGGTCCCGGAGTGGACTTGGCCCAGACCGGACATGGACCCGAGAGCCGGCAGGCTCCGAGGAGGAAGCAGTGCGACCAGTTCCCAAGGCCGTCGCGGCCGCCGTCGTGGCCGTAGCGGCGACCGGTCTGGGCGCCGCGCCCGCCGCCGCGGACGGCATCGCCGTCTCACCGCACTCACCGCGTCCCGGGCAGCGAATCCACATCTCCGTGCCCGACTGCAGCGTCGGGCCGACGACCCACATCGCCAAGTCCCTGGCGTTCACGCGCGACGTCGCCCTGTACGGCAAGGCGGACACCGGCGAGGGCGACCCGAGGATCAAGAAGGACCTGTCGCCGGGCAAGTACGCCATCGTCGCGTCCTGCGGAGCCGGCCGTACGGTCCACGGCGAGGTCGTGGTGACGGAGAGGGTCGGCAAGACCGGCCCGCACACGTCGGTGCCGGTCGCGTCGCCGCCCGCGGAGCGGCACACCGCGTCCCCGCACCCGGCCGTGAGCAGCCTCAGCGCAACGCCCACGGCCTCGCAGAGTCATGACGACTCGAAGCTGCCGTTCGTGGCGATCATCGCGGGCATGGCGGTGCTGTTGCTCGGCACCGCCGGCATGCTGCTCGTCCGCCGCCGACGCGGCTGAGGGGCGCCGTCCGCCGCCGTCGCGCGCGAGCGGCGGCGGCGGCGTCATGATGACCGAAGCGCTGTGACCGCCGCCGGTGGCTCGGCGGCCTACGCGGTGCGGGTGAGGACGAAGTCGCAGAGGGAGAGGAACGCCGCACGCGCGGGTACGTCCGGCAGGGTCAGCAGCTCGGCGCGGGCCTCGTCGACCCACCGGCGCAGGTCCGCGCGGGCCCGGTCCATCGCCGGGTGGGCGCGCAGCAGGGTCAGGGCCTCCGCGTGCCGCGCGTCGTCGGTGAGGTCGGAGTCGAGCAGCTCGCGCAGCCGGGCGTCCTCGTCCGCAACCGAGCGCAGCACGTGCAGCACCGGCAGCGTACGGATGCCCTCGCGCAGGTCGGTGCCCGGCGTCTTGCCCGACTCCTCCGACTCCGAGGCGATGTCGAGGATGTCGTCGGACAGCTGGAACGCGACGCCGATCTTCTCGCAGGCCGAGGTGAGCGTCTCGACGATCTCCGGGCCGGCCCCCGCGAGCAGGGCGCCCAGTTGCGCGGACGCGGCGATCAGCGAGCCCGTCTTGCCCGCCATGACCTCGATGTAGTGGTCGAGCTGATCGGTGCCGGCGGCGGGGCCGGCGGTCTCCAGGATCTGCCCGCGCACGAGCCGGGCGAACGTCCGCGCCTGGATGCGCACCGCCTCCGGCCCGAGGTCGGCGAGGATGTCCGAGGCGCGGGCGAACAGGTAGTCGCCGGTGAGGATCGCGATGGTGTTGTTCCACCGGTTGTTGGCCGAGGCTTGGCCGCGGCGCATCACGGCCTCGTCCATCACGTCGTCGTGGTAGAGCGTCGCCAGGTGGGTCAGCTCCACCACGACCGCGACCGGGATGACCCCGGGCGCGGCCGGGTCGCCGAACTGCGCGGCCAGCAGCACCAGCATCGGCCGGAACCGCTTGCCGCCCGCGTCGGTGAGGTGCCGCGAGGCGTCGGTGATCAGTGCGTAGTCGCTCTGCACCGCGTCCCGCAGCGCCTCCTCGACCTCGGCCAGTCTCTCCTGGATGCCTGCTGCGAGTGTGTCATCGACGGCCGGAAGGCCCAGAAGGGCACTACTCACAGACTTCTCCCCAGTTTCAGCGGACGAACAGCTGATTTGCGGCCGACTGCGCCAGGTGCAGCGCGGGGCCGGGAATCACGCCGAGGACCAGGGTAACGAACGCCCCAACTGCGACCGCCGTCGCGGTGGTCGGGCTGAAGGCCACACTCGGCCCGTCCGCCAGCGGCTCGCTGAAGAACATCAGCACGATGACCCGGACGTAGAAGAACGCGGCGATGGCGGAGGACACCACACCGACGATCACCAGCGGCATCGCGCCGCCGGCCATCGCGGCCTGGAAGACCGCGAACTTCCCGGTGAACCCGCTGGTCAGTGGGATACCGGCGAACGCCAGCAGGAAGAAGGCGAACGTTCCGGCGACGAGCGGCTGACGCTTGCCCAGGCCCGCCCAGCGAGACAGGTGCCCGGCCTCGCCGCCCGCGTCCCGGACCATCGTGATGACCGCGAACGCCCCGACGGTGGTGAAGCCGTACGCCGCGAGGTAGAACAGCGTGCTGGACAGGCCCGCCTTGTTGGTGGCGATGACGCCCGTGAGCAGGAATCCGCCGTGCGCGATGGAGGAGTACGCCAGCATGCGCTTCACGTCGGTCTGCGTGATCGCGACGATCGCGCCGACCAGCATGGTGAGGATCGCGACGGCCCACATCATCGGCCGCCAGTCCCAGCGCAGCGTCTCCAGGCCGACGTAGAAGACCCGCAGCACACCGCCGACCGCGGCGACCAGGGTGCAGGAGGCCATCAGCGCGGTGATCGCCGTCGGAGCACCCTGGTACACGTCCGGCTTCCACGCCTGGAACGGCGCGGCGCCCATCTTGAACAGCAGGCCGACCGCGAGCAGCGCGACGCCCGCGAGCAGCAGCGGCTCGGTGCCGCCCTGCTTGCTGATCGCCGCCGCGATGTCCGACAGCCGCACCGAGCCGGCGAAGCCGTACAGCAGCGCGGTGCCGTAGAGGAAGAACGCCGAGGAGAACGCGCCGAGCAGGAAGTACTTGACCGCGGCCTCCTGCGACAGCAGGCGACGGCGCCGCGCCAGACCGCACAGCAGGTACAGCGGCAGCGACAGGACCTCCAGGGCCACGAACATCGTCAGCAGGTCGTTGGCGGCCGGGAAGATCAGCATGCCGCCGACCGCGAACAGCACCAGCGGGAAGACCTCGGTCTGCACGAGGCCCGCGACAAGGCTCTCGCGCTCCTCCGGGCTGCCGGGGACCGTGGAGGCCTGCGCCGTGAACGGGCTGTCCTCGTGCGTCCGCTCGGCGATCAGCAGCATCGACATCAGGGCGAGGACGAGGATCGTGCCCTGGATGAACAGGGTCGGTCCGTCGACGCCGATCGCGCCCATCGCGGCGACGTGGTGCGGCTGGTCGCCGAGGGCGAGCGCGATCGTCCAGGCGAACGCTCCGACCAGGCCGACGACCGAGACCAGCACCTGCAGCCCGTACCGCTGCGTACGCGGCGCGAGGGCCTCGACGAGCACACCGAGGCACGCCGCGCCGAGCACGATCAGGGTCGGAGCGAGCCGCCCGTACTCGATGTGGGGGGTCGGGATGTCCCCCGCCGCCATGTAGACGGGTGTCACTGGTGGCTTCCCTTCTCGGCGACCGTCGGCTTCGGGTCCTGCTTGTGGACCTGGACCAGGGTCTGCTTGACCGACGGGTTGATGACGTCCAGCACCGGCTTCGGGTAGAAGCCGAGCGCGACGATGATCGCGACGATCGGCGCCACCACGATCAGCTCACGCTTGGACAGGTCGCTCATGCCCTTGACCGCCTCGGCGGTCGGGCCGTTCATCGTCCGCTGGTACATCCACAGGATGTAGATCGCGGCGAGGATGATGCCGACCGTCGCGATGACCGCGGGCACCTTGTAGCGGGAGAACGTGCCGACCAGGACCATGAACTCCGAGACGAAGCTCGACAGACCCGGCAGCGACAGACCGGACAGGCCCGCGACGAGGAAGGTGCCGGCCAGCAGCGGGGCGACCTTCTGCACGCCGCCGTACGCGTCGATGCGCGCCGACCCGCGACGGGAGATCATGAACCCGGCGAGCAGGAACAGCGCACCGGTCGAGAACCCGTGGTTGACCATGTACAGCGTCGCGCCGCTCTGACCCGACGAGGTCATCGCGAAGATGCCCAGCGTGATGAAGCCGAAGTGGGACACCGACGTGTAGGCGATCAGGCGCTTGATGTCGACCTGGCCGATCGCGAGGACCGCGCCGTACACGATGCCGATCACCGACAGCGTCAGCACCACCGGCGTGAACCACTTCGAGGCGCCCGGGAACAGCTCCAGGCAGAACCGCAGCATCCCGAACGTGCCGACCTTGTCCAGCACGCCGACGATCAGCACGGCGGCGCCGGCCGGGGCCTGGCCCGCGGCGTCCGGCAGCCAGGTGTGGAACGGCACCAGCGGCGCCTTGATCGCGAAGGCGATGAAGAAGCCGAGGAACAGCCACTTGGCGGTGGTCGGCGCGATGTGCAGGTTGCGCAGCTCGTCGAACAGGAAGGTGCCGTGGCCCGCGTTCGCCGACACGACGTACAGGCCGATCACCGCGGCGAGCATCAGCAGGCCGCCGAACAGCGAGTACAGCAGGAACTTCACCGCGGCGTACGAGCGCTGCGGCCCGCCGTAGGACCCGATGATGAAGTACACCGGGATCAGCATCGCCTCGAAGAAGACGTAGAAGAGGAAGACGTCGGTCGCCGCGAAGACGCCGACCATCATCGCCTCGAGCGCCAGCAGCAGCGCGAAGTAGGTCTTCACCGAGCGCTTCGGCGGGGCGTCGACCCCGCCCGAGCGGTCCGCGTCGTTCCAGGAGGCCAGCACGACCAGCGGGACGAGGATCGTCGACAGCAGGATCAGCACGAGGGCGACGCCGTCGACGCCGACCGCGTAGTGCACGCCGAACTGCTTGATCCACCAGTACTTCTCGGTGAACTGGAAGCGCGCGCCGTCCGTCTTGAACTGCACCGCCATGACGATGGACAGCACCGCCACGACGAGCGTGATGCCGAGCGCGACCTGCTTGGCCAGCGCGTCACGGCCCTTCGGCAGCAGCGCGACGAGCAGTGCGCCCACGGCCGGGATCGCGATGAGGGCGGTCAGCATGAGGCCACCTTCCGGTGCGGCAGGGAAGTCGTGGCGACCACTAGATCCTCACCAGGAACAGGGCACCGACGACCAGCGCGGCGCCGACGAACATGGACAGTGCGTACGAGCGGACGAAACCGGTCTGCACGCGCCGGACCCGGCCGGAGGTCCCTCCGATCAACGCGGCGAGGCCGTTGACGAGGCCGTCGACGCCGCGGTTGTCGAAGTAGACCGTGAGGCGGGTCAGCCACTGACCGGGCCGCATGAGCAGCGACTCGTTCAGCGCGTCGCCGTACAGGTCCTTGCGGGCGAAGGTCACGGCGGGGTTGCCCGCCGGGGCGGTCCGCGGGATCGGGCGGCGCAGGTACTGCACGTACGCGAGGCCGATGCCGACCACCATGAGCGCGAACACGATCCCGGTGTACGGCGTGATCAGCTTGTGCGCCTCCTCGGGCTCGCCCACGACGGGCGCGAGGAACTTCGCGAACCGGTCGCCGGCGATGAGGAAGGCGCCGCCCGCGATCGAACCGATCGCCAGCAGGATCAGCGGGACGGTCATGACCTTCGGGGACTCGTGCGGGTGCACGTCCTCGTCCCAGCGCGGCTCGCCGAAGAACGTCATGAACATCACGCGGGACATGTAGTACGCGGTGATGCCGGCGCCGAGCAGCGCGAGCCAGCCGAGGATCTGGCCGGACGTGCCGCCCTTCTCGAAGGCGGCGTCGATGATGCCGTCCTTGGTCCACCAGCCGGACAGGCCGGGGAACCCGATGATGGCGAGGTAGCCGAGGCCGAACGTCGCGAACGTGATCGGCATGACCTTCCGCAGGCCACCGTACTTGCGCATGTTCACGTCGTCGTTCATGGCGTGCATGACCGAACCGGCGCCGAGGAACATGCCGGCCTTGAAGAAGCCGTGCGCGATGAGGTGCGCGATCGCGAAGACGTAGCCGGGGCGGCCGAGGCCGGCGGCGAGCACCATGTAGCCGATCTGCGACATCGTCGAGCCGGCGAGGGCCTTCTTGATGTCGTCCTTGGCGCAACCGATGATCGCACCGGCGAGCAGCGTGGCGACGCCGACGATCGTGACGAGCAGGCGCGCGTCCGGCGACAGCTCGAAGATCGCGTGGGAGCGGACGATGAGGTAGACGCCCGCGGTGACCATCGTCGCCGCGTGGATGAGCGCCGACACCGGGGTCGGGCCCTCCATGGCGTCCAGGAGCCAGGACTGCAGCGGGAGCTGGGCGGACTTACCGCACGCGCCGAGCAGGAGCAGCAGGCCGATCGCGGTGATCGTGTTGTGCGACGCCTGCGAGGCCTGGCCGAAGACGTCCTGGTAGCTCAGCGAGCCGAAGGTCGCGAACATGATCATGATCGCGACGGACAGGCCGAAGTCACCGACCCGGTTGACGATGAACGCCTTCTTGGCCGCCGTGGCCGCGCTCGGCTTGTGCTGCCAGAACCCGATCAGCAGGTACGACGCGAGACCCACGCCCTCCCAGCCGATGTACAGGCCCACGTAGTTGTCGGCCAGCACCAGCAGCAGCATCGCCGCCACGAAGAGGTTCAGGTAGGCGAAGAAGCGCCGCCGGTCCGGGTCGTGCGCCATGTAGCCGATCGAGTAGATGTGGATCAGCGAGCCGACCCCGGTGATCAACAGAACGAAGCTGATCGACAGCGGGTCGACCAGCAGGTTCATGTCGACCTTCAGGGAGCCGGCCGAGATGAAGTGGAAGAGGTGCACCACACGGCTGCGCCCCTCCGCGTCCTGACCCAGCATCTGGAAGAAGGTGAGGACGCCGACGACGAAGGCGCCCAGGGACATCGCGGTGCCCAGCAGGTGGCCCCACTTGTCGGTACGGCGCCCGCTCAGCAGCAGGATCGCCGCGCCGGCCAGCGGCAGGGCGATCAGCAGCCAGGCGACGGACTGGACGCCCTCGGCCGCCTGGGGGTGGAGTTCCGGCCCACCGGCGGCAAGAACAGCGTTCATCGTGGTCATCGGGATGTCCTCAGTACTTCAGCAGGTTCGCGTCGTCGACCGACGAGGACTTCCTGCTCCGGAAGATCGTCATGATGATCGCCAGTCCGACGACCACCTCGGCCGCGGCCACGACCATCACGAAGAACGCGATGATCTGCCCGTCGAGGCTGCCGTGCATGCGGGCGAAGCTCACGAACGCCAGGTTGGTGGCGTTGAGCATGAGCTCGACGCACATGAAGACCACGATGGCGTTGCGGCGAATGAGCACGCCGATCCCGCCGATCGTGAACAGGATGGCGGACAGAACCAGGTAGTGGCCCGTCACTGTTCCTCCTCCTCGACCTCGACCGGCTTCTCGATCACGGCCTTGACCGTCTTGGTCCCCTCACGGGCGACCACCTCGGGCGAGGCGCCGTGCAGGTCCTCGTGCTCGCCGGTACGGCGCCGGGCGATCACCGGGCTGACCGACAGCTCCGAGATGCTGCCGTCGGGCAACAGGGCCGGCATGTCGACGGCGTTGTGGCGGGCGTACGTGCCGGGCGGCGGCAGCGGCGAGACGCGGTCGCTCTTGATCCGCTCCTTCGACAGCTGCTTCTGCGTCGGCTTCGGACGCAGCCGCTCGCGGTGGGCGAGGACCATCGCGCCCAGCGCCGCGGTGATCAGCAGGGCGCTGGTCACCTCGAACGCGAAGACGTACTTGGTGAAGATCAGCCGCGCCAGGCCCATGACGTTGCCGCCATTGGCGTTCGCGTCCTTCAGGCCCGCGGTCCTCGGCAGCGTCGCGTGACCGAACCCGACGAACAGCAGGACGGCGAACGCGATGCCCACGATCGCGGCGGCGACGCGCTGGCCCTTGATCGTCTCGACCAGGGACTCGGTCGAGCTGACCCCGATGATCATGACGACGAACAGGAACAGCATCAGCACCGCGCCGGTGTAGACGATCACCTGCACGAACGCCAGGAACGGCGCCTCATTCACGGCGTACAGCACCGCGAGCGAGAACATCACCGCCGCCAGCATCAGCGCCGAGTGCACGGCCTTCCGCGTGAGGATCATGCCGAGGGCCGCCCCGACCGAGACGATCGCGAGGATCCAGAAGATCGCGCTCTCGCCGGTCTGGTGCGCGCCCGCGGCCACTACCCCGGTCATTTGGCACCGTCCTTGGAATCGCTCTTGGCGCCGAGGCGGTAGTAGTCCTCCTCGGTCTCGCCGAGACGCATCTGGTGCGGCGGGGCCTCCATGGCCTCGGTGAGCGGCGCGAGCAGCATCTCCTTGGTGTAGATGAGGCTCTCGCGGCTGACGTCGGCGAGTTCGTACTCATTGGTCATCGTGAGCGCCCGGGTCGGGCACGCCTCGATGCACAACCCACAGAGGATGCACCGCAGGTAGTTGATCTGGTAGACGCGGCCGTACCGCTCACCCGGGGAGAACCGCTCCTCCTCGGTGTTGTCGGCGCCCTCGACGTAGATCGCGTCGGCGGGACACGCCCATGCGCACAGCTCGCAGCCGACGCACTTCTCCAGGCCGTCGGGCCAGCGGTTGAGCTGGTGCCGGCCGTGGAAGCGCGGTGCCGTCGGCTTCTTGACCTCGGGGTACTCCACCACCTCGGTCTTACTGAGCATCTGGTGGAACGCGACGCCGAACCCCTTGATCGGGTTCAGGAAATCAAGCACGGGTGGCCTCCGCGGAGTTGGGCGCACGGCCGTTGCCGACGCCGTGGTAGTGCGGCGCGTCGAGCGGCGGCACCGGGAAGCCGCCCGCCATCGGGTCGTGCTCGGCCGCGGCCTCCGCCTCCTCCGGCTGCGCCTCGCTCGCCGCGACCCGCTCCCACAGGAACGACCCGATGAGCAGGAGGAGGACGATGACGGCGGCGACGATCATGATCGGACCGACGTCGTGGTGCTCGTTGCGCAGGGCCCGCACCACCGACACGAACAGGATCCAGCCGAGCGAGACCGGGATGAGGACCTTCCAGCCCAGCTTCATCAGCTGGTCGTAGCGGACCCGCGGCAGGGCCGCGCGCAGCCAGATGAAGAAGAAGGTGAACATCCAGATCTTGATCAGGAACCACAGGATCGGCCACCAGCCGGAGTTGGCCCCGGACCAGAACCAGGTGATCGGCCACGGCGCGCGGTAGCCGCCGAGGAACAGCGTCGTGCACAGCGCCGACAGCGTCGTCATGTTCACGTACTCGGCGAGGTAGAACATCATGAACTTCAGCGACGAGTACTCGGTGTGGTAGCCGGCGACCAGCTCGCCCTCGCCCTCGGGCAGGTCGAACGGGATACGGCCGGACTCCCCCATCATCGTGAAGATGTAGATGACGAACGACGGCAGCAGCAGGATCGCGTACCAGGACGGCGTGTGGAACGTGATCCCGGCGACCTTGAACGCGGTGCCGTGCGCCTGCGCCGCGACGATCTCCGAGGTGGACAGCGTCCCGGCGAACAGGAACACCGCCACGAACGACAGACCCATCGCGATCTCGTACGAGATCACCTGAGCGCTGGAGCGCAGACCGCCGAGCAGCGCGTACGGCGACATGGACGACCAGCCGGCGAGCACGAAGCCGTACACGCCGATCGAGGCCATCGCCAGCGGCAGCAGCACCGCGACCGGCAGGTCCGCGAGCTGCAGCGGCGTCTTGTGGCCGGCGATCGAGACGACCCCGCCCCACGGGATGATCGAGAACGACACCATCGCGGGCGCGGCGGCGAGGATCGGCGCGAGGAAGAAGACGACCTTGTCCACGCCGCGCGGGACGATGTCCTCCTTCAGCGCGCCCTTGATGCCGTCGAACAGCGCCTGCAGGATGCCGAAGGGGCCGGCGCGGTTCGGACCCGGACGCAGCTGCATCCGGCCGATGATCCGGCGTTCCGCCCAGACGGTGATGAGCACCGTCAGCAGCAGGAACACGAAGATCACCAGCGCCTTGAGCACGATGATCCACCACGGGTCGTGCCCGAAGCTGTTCAGCGTGGCGCCCTCGGCGAGGACGTGGGTGGCGTTCATGCGACGCTCCCGTTCTGGATCTTCACGACCGCCCCGGCCGAAACGCCCAGGTCCCGGTGGACCGCGCAGCCCGGGGAGTTCTCGGGGAGCCAGACCACGCGATCCGGCATGTCGACGATCTCCAGCGGCAGGGTGATCTCGCCGTGCGCCGTGGCCACGGTGACCTTCCCGTCCGCTGCGATCTCCGCGGCGGTGGCCGCGCTCAGCCGCGCGACCGGCGTCTTCGCGGTGCCCGCGAGGTACGGCTCGCCGTCCTGCATCCGGCCCGCGTCGAGCAGCATCCGCCAGGTGGCCAGCCGCGCCTCGCCCTTGCCGGGCTCGGCCGGTACGGCCGCGGGCACGCTGGGCAGGCTCGGCCGGTCGCCGCGGAACGCGCCGAGCGCGGCCATCTCGCGGCGGGCCGCCGCCGAGTCCGGCAGGCCCAGGTGGACGTCGAGCTGGTCGGCGATGGCGGCCAGCACCTTCAGGTCCGACATCACGCCGGGGGTCTTCAGCACGACGTCGAACTGGCGGCCGCGGCCCTCCCAGTTGACGAAGGTCCCGGCCTTCTGCGTCACCGTCGCCACCGGCAGCACGACGTCGGCCCGGTCGGTGACCGCGCTGACCCGCTGCTCCAGGCTGACGATGAACGGGGTGTTCTCCAGGGCCTCGAGCGCTCCGGCCGGGTCCGGCAGGTCGTACGGGTCGACGCCGCCGATGAGCAGCGCGTCGATCCCGCCGTCCCGCGCGGCGGCGAGGATGCCCGTCGTGTCGCGGCCCGGCGTCGCCGGCAGCGAGCCGACGGTCCAGGCCCGGGCCACCTCGCCGCGCGCGGCGGCGTCGGTGACCGGACGGCCGATCGGCAGCAGGGTCGGCAGCGCGCCGGCCTCGACCGCGCCGCGCTCACCGGCCCGGCGCGGGATCCACGCGAGGCGGGCGCCGGTGGCGGTCGCGAGCCGGCCGGCGGCCGACAGGGCGCCCGGCACCGCGGCGAGCCGCTCACCGATGAGGATGATCGCGCCGTCGGCCTTGAGCAGCTCGGCGGCGGCCTTGCCCGCGTCGTCCAGGGCGGTCCCGGTGATCAGGTCACCGAGGGCCTCGGCCTCGGCCCCCGGCGCGGTGGCCAGGAGCGTGCCGGACATCTTGCGCAGGCCGCGCGTGGCGTACGGCGCGACGGAGTAGACCTTCAGGCCCTTCTTGCGGGCCGCCTTGCGGAGCCGCAGGAAGACGATCGGCGACTCCTCCTCCGGCTCGAAGCCGGCCAGCAGCACCGCCGGGGCGTTCTCCAGGTCGGTGTAGGACACCGTGATCGGACGGCCCGCGACGGTCGCGGCGAGGAACTCGACCTCCTCGGCCGAGTGCGCGCGGGCGCGGAAGTCGATGTCGTTGGTGCCGAGCGCGATCCGCGCGAACTTGCTGTACGCGTAGGCGTCCTCGAGGGTGACCCGGCCGCCGGTCAGCACGCCGGCCTTGCCGCGGGCGCGGGCCAGGCCCTCGGCCGCGACGCTCAGCGCCTCCGGCCAGGACGCCGGCTCCAGCACGCCGTCCTCGTTACGGATCAGCGGGTGGGTCAGGCGGTCGGGCTGGGTGGCGTACGTGAACGCCCACCGGCCCTTGTCGCAGTTCCACTCCTCGTTGACCTGCGGGTCGTCACCGGCCAGGCGGCGCGTCACCTTGCCGCGCCGGTGGTCGGTGCGCTGGGCGCAGCCGGAGGCGCAGTGCTCGCAGACGCTCGGCGTCGACACGAGGTCGAACGGCCGGGAGCGGAAGCGGTACGCCGCGCCGGTCAGCGCGCCGACCGGGCAGATCTGCACCGTGTTGCCGGAGAAGTAGGACTGGAACGGCTCGTCGGTGGCCGCGCCGACCTGCTCCTTGGCGCCGCGCTCGAACAGGTCGATGAACGCGTCGCCGGCGATCTGGTCGGAGAACCGCGTGCAGCGGGCGCACTGGATGCACCGCTCGCGGTCCAGCAGGACCTGCGAGGACAGCGCGAGCGGCTTCGGGAACGTCCGCTTCGTCTCGACGAACCGGGACTCGCCGCGGCCGTTGGACATCGCCTGGTTCTGCAGGGGGCACTCGCCGCCCTTGTCGCAGATCGGGCAGTCCAGCGGGTGGTTGATCAGCAGCAGCTCCATCACGCCGTGCTGGGCCTTGTCGGCCACCGGCGAGGTGAGCTGCGTCTTGATCACCATGTTCGGCATGACCGTGGTGGTGCAGGACGCCTGCGGCTTGGGCATCGGCCGCCCGTTGCCGGCGTCCGGGATCTCCACCAGGCACTGCCGGCACGCGCCGACGGGGTCGAGCAGCGGGTGGTCGCAGAACCGCGGGATCTGGATACCGAGCAGCTCGGCGGCCCGGATGATCAGCGTGCCCTTCGGAACGCTGATCTCGAAGCCGTCGATCGTGACGGAGATCAGGTCCTCGCGCTTCTCGACCCCGGTGCTGTCGCTGGTGACGGTCACTTTCCACCTGCCCACGCGGTCGAGGCGGCCCGGTCGAAGGGACAGCCGCCCTGTTCGAAGTGCTGGATGTACTCGTCCCGGAAGTACTGGATGGACGAGGTCACCGGGCTGGTCGCGCCGTCGCCGAGGGCGCAGAACGACCGGCCGAGGATGTTGTCCGACAGGTCCAGGAGGGTGTCGAGGTCCTTCTCGCTGCCCTCGCCCTTCTCCAGGCGCTTGAGCATCTGCTTGTACCAGTAGGTGCCCTCGCGGCACGGCGTGCACTTGCCGCACGACTCGTGCGCGTAGAACTCGCTCCACCGCAGGACGGCCCGTACGACGCAGGTCGTGTCGTCGAAGAGCTGCAGCGCCCGGGTGCCGAGCATGGAGCCGGCCGCGCCGACGGACTCGAAGTCCAGCGGCACGTCGAGGTGCTCGTCGGTGAACAGCGGGGTCGAGGAGCCGCCCGGCGTCCAGAACTTCAGCCGGCGCCCGCCCCGGATGCCGCCCGCCATGTCGAGCAGCTCGCGGAGCGTGATGCCCAGCGGCGCCTCGTACTGGCCCGGCCGGGTGACGTGCCCGGAGAGGCTGAAGATGCCGAAGCCCTTGGACTTCTCGGTGCCCATGGAGGCGAACCAGTCGGCGCCGTTGGCGATGATGCCGGGAACACTGGCGATCGACTCGACGTTGTTGATCACAGTCGGGCCGCCGTAGAGGCCGGCCACCGCCGGGAAGGGAGGCTTGAGCCGGGGTTGACCGCGGTAGCCCTCGAGCGAGTCGAGCAGCGCCGTCTCCTCGCCGCAGATGTACGCGCCGGCGCCGGAGTGGACGACGAGCTCCAGGTCGAAGCCGGAGCCGAGGATGTTCTTGCCGAGGTAGCCCGCCTCGTACGCGTCCGCGACCGCCTGCTGGAGGCGGCGGATGACGTGCAGGACCTCACCGCGCACGTAGATGAAGGCGTGGTTCGCGCGGATCGCGAACGAGCTGATGATGATGCCCTCGACCAGCACGTGCGGGTTGGCCATCATCAGCGGGATGTCCTTGCACGTGCCCGGCTCGGACTCGTCCGCGTTGACGACGAGGTAGTGCGGCTTGCCGTCACCCTGCGGGATGAAGCCCCACTTCAGGCCGGTCGGGAAGCCCGCGCCGCCACGGCCGCGCAGTCCGGAGTCCTTCACCGCCTGGATGATGTCGTCCGGGTTCATGCCCAGGGCCGTGCGGAACGCCTGGTACCCGCCGGCGTTCTCGTACCCGCGCAGCGTGAACGAGTCCGCCTGGTCCCACGTCTTGGTGAGGATGGGGGTCAGAGTCGTCATTTGGTCTCCTCGGGCTCAGGAGCGGTCCAGCCCTCGCGCTTGGCCAGCTCGAGGCCTTCCAGCGACTCCGGGCCGGCCTGCACGCCCTCGCCGGCGCGACCGTCGTTGAAGCCCGCGAGCACCCGCGACGCCTGCTTCCAGGAGCACACCGAGGACGGGCCGCGGGTCGGCGCGACCGGCTTGCCGGCGCGCAGGTCGTCGACGAGCTGCTTGGCCTTCTCCGGCGTCATGTCGTCGAAGAACTCCCAGTTGACCATCATCACGGGAGCGAAGTCGCAGGCCGCGTTGCACTCGAGGCGCTCGAGGCTGATCTTGCCGTCCTCCGTCGCCTCGTCGTGACCGACGCCGACGTGCTCGGACAGCTCCTCCCAGATCTGGTCGCCGCCCATGATCGCGCACAGCGTGTTGATGCAGACGCCGACGTGGTACTCGCCGACCGGCTCACGCTTGTACTGCGTGTAGAAGGTCGCGACGCCGGTGACCTGCGCGGGCGTGATGCCCAGCGTGTCGGCGCAGAACTGGATGCCGTCGTCGCTGACGTACCCGACCTCGGACTGCACCAGGTGCAGCATCGGCAGCAGCGCCGACCGCGTCTTCGGGTACTTGGCGATGATCTCTTTGGCGTCGCGCTCGAGCCGCGCTTGGACCTCTGGCTCGAAGCTCATCGGTCGACTCCCCCCATGACCGGGTCGATACTCGCCACCGCGGCGATGATGTCGGCGACCTGGCCGCCCTCGGACATCGCCGGGGCCGCCTGCAGGTTGGTGAACGACGGGTCGCGGAAGTGCACGCGGTACGGGCGGGTGCCGCCGTCGCTGACCGCGTGACAGCCGAGCTCGCCGCGCGGCGACTCCACCGCGGCGTACACCTGGCCGGCCGGCACCCGGAATCCCTCGGTCACCAGCTTGAAGTGGTGGATGAGGGCCTCCATGGACTGGCCCATGATGTGCGCGATGTGGTTCGGCGAGTTGCCCATGCCGTCCGGCCCCAGCGCGAGCTGCGCCGGCCAGCCGATCTTCTTGTCCTCGATCATCACCGGGCCGGACTTGGCGGAGCCGGAGCTCAGCCGGTCGAGGCACTGCTCGATGATCTTCAGGGACTCTTCCATCTCCGCCATGCGGACGAGGTAGCGGCCGTACACGTCGCAGGTCTGCTGCGTCGGCACGTCGAAGTCGTACGTCTCGTAGCCGCAGTACGGCTGGGTCTTGCGCAGGTCCCACGGCAGGCCCGCGGAGCGCAGCACCGGACCGGTGACGCCGAGCGCCATGCAGCCGGTCAGGTCGAGGTAGGCGATGTCCTTGGTCCGCGCGACGAACACGGGGTTCGCGTCGAGGAGCTTGCGGAGCTGCTTGAGCCGCTGCTTCTCCCGCTTGACGAAGTCGCCGATCTTGTCGATCGCGCCCGGCGGCAGGTCCTGGGCGACGCCGCCCGGCCGGATGTAGGCCATGTTCATGCGCAGGCCCGCGACCATCTCGAAGATGTCGAGGGCGTACTCACGCTCGATGAACCCGTTGAGCATCACGGTGGTCGCGCCGAGCTCGAGGCCGAACGTCGCGATCGCGACCAGGTGCGAGGAGATCCGGTTGACCTCCATCATCATCACCCGGATGACCTGCGCCCGCTCGGGGACGTCGTCGGTGACGCCGAGCAGCTTCTCCACCGCGAGGCAGTACGCCGCCTCGTTGAACAGCGGCGCGAGGTAGTCCATGCGGGTGCAGAACGTGGTCCCCTGGGTCCACGTCCGGTACTCCATGTTCTTCTCGATGCCGGTGTGGAGGTAGCCGATGCCCAGCCGGGCCTCGTCGACCGTCTCGCCGTCGAGCGTCAGGATGAGCCGGAGCACGCCGTGCGTCGACGGGTGCTGCGGACCCATGTTGACGACCATGCGGTCCTCGTCGCCGGACGCCGCGGCGTCCACGACCTCTTTCCAGTCCTGGCCGTTGACGTTGTAGACGGTGCCCTCAGCGGCCTCGCCCGTGCCGTACGCGTCGTAGTCCGTGGCGGTCATACGTAGGACCTCCTCTCGTCGGGCGGGGGCACCTTGGCTCCGCGGTACTCGACGGGGATCCCGCCGAGGGGGTAATCCTTGCGCTGGGGGTGGCCCTGCCAGTCGTCCGGCATCATGATCCGGGTGAGCGCCGGGTGGCCGTCGAAGACGATCCCGAACAGGTCGTACGTCTCGCGCTCATGCCAGTCGTTGGTCGGGTAGACCGTGATCAGCGACGGGACGTGCGGGTCCGCGTCGGGGGCGGTGACCTCGAGCCGGACGCGCCGGTTGTGGGTCATCGACAGCAGCGGGTAGACCGCGTGCAGCTCCGAACCGGTCTCCGCCGGGTAGTGCACGCCGGACACGCCGGTGCACAGCTCGAAGCGCAGCGCCGGGTCGTCGCGGAGGACCTGGGCGACCTGGAGCAGGTGCTCGCGGCGGACGACGAGCGTCAGCTCGCCCCGGTCCACGACGACGCGCTCGATCGCCTCGCCGAACTCGGGGTAGGCACGCTCCAACGCGTCCGCGATCTCGTCGAACTCGCCCTCGGCGCCGGTCGTGCGCGGACCGCCGTACGGGCGCGGGCTGGAGACCTTGGGGGCCTGGCGGATGACGAGCTTGCCGTAGCCGGAGGTGTCGCCGGTGGTCTTGGCACCGAACATGCCCATCCGGGCGATCGGCTGCTCCCGCCGCTCCTCCTCGGCGTGCGCCGGGAGCTGGTCGGCGGCCTGCTCGGCCTGCTGCTCAGGGTGCTGGGAGCTCATGACACCACCTCGGGCTGGTCCAGGAGCGGAAGCTGGCGGAGCCGGGCCTTCTCCAGCTCCTCGATCTCCCGCTTGCGGTGCACGCCCAGCTTGGTGTTCTGGATCTTGTCGTGCAGCTTGAGGATCGCGTCCAGCAGCATCTCCGGCCGCGGCGGGCAGCCGGGCAGGTAGACGTCGACGGGGACGATGTGGTCGACGCCCTGGACGATCGCGTAGTTGTTGAACATGCCGCCGGAGGAGGCGCACACGCCCATCGCGATGACCCACTTGGGCGAGGCCATCTGGTCGTAGATCTGCCGGAGCACGGGGGCCATCTTCTGGCTCACCCGGCCGGCCACGATCATCAGGTCGGCCTGTCGCGGCGAGCCGGAGGCGCGCTCCATTCCCCATCGGGAGAAGTCGTGGCGCGGGTCGCCGGTCGCCATCATCTCGATGGCGCAGCAGGCCAGGCCGAACGTCGCCGGCCAGACCGAGCTCTTGCGCGCCAGGCCGATGACCTGCTCGACCGTGGTCAGCAGGACGCCTGCGGGGAGTTTCTCTTCAAGACCCATTGTCAGTCCCACTCCAGACCACCGCGTCGCCACACGTAGGCGTACGCGATGAGGACGGTGACGATGAAGAGCACCATTTCGACGAGACCGAACAGCCCCATGTGGTCGAAGGCGACCGCCCAGGGGTAGAGGAAGATGATCTCGATGTCGAAGACGATGAACAGCATCGCGGTCAGGTAGTACTTCACCGGGAAGCGGCCACCGCCGACCGGCTGCGGCGTCGGTTCGATACCGCATTCGTACGCTTCGAGACGGGCGCGGTTCCAGCGCTTGGGTCCCGTGAAGGACCCCATGACGACCGAGCCCACCGCGAACAGCAGCGCGAGCGCGCCGAGTACGACAATAGGAACGTAGAGGTTCAAATCCCTACACCCCCCTCTGGGTGATTGCCTTCGAGCGCGCCGCCGACGCGGCATGGCCGCTGTGCACGGGCGGGATTCCCAATCCTAGGCAGGGCGATCATCATTTCTTCTCTCGTCTCACGCCGCCGGAGCCATTTTCGACATCGCGTTGATGACGCGGTCCATCGCGTCGCCGCCCCGCGGATCGGTCAGGTTGGCGAGCAGCTTGAGCGTGAACCTCATCAGCGTCGGGTGCGGCAGGCCGTGGCGCGTCGCGAACTTCATGATCCGCGGGTCGCCGATCGCCTTAACGAAGATCCGCCCGATCGTGTAGTAGCCGCCGTAGGCCTCCTTGAGCACGCGCGGGTAGTCGTGCAGGGCACGCTCGCGCTGCGCCGGGGTCGGCCGGGCCAGAGCCTGGGCGATGATCTCGGCCGCCATCTCGCCGGACTCCATCGCGTACGCGATGCCCTCGCCGTTGAACGGGTTGATCATCCCGCCGGCGTCGCCGACGAGCAGGAGGCCGCGCGTGTAGTGCGGGGTCCGGTTGAACCCCATCGGCAGCGCCGCGCCGCGCACCGGGCCGGTGGCGTTGTCCTCCTGGTAGCCCCACTCCTCCGGCATCCCGGCGAGCCAGCTGCGCAGGAGCGCGCGGTAATCGACGTTCTTGAACGCCTCGCTGGTGTTGAGCAGACCGAGGCCGACGTTGGAGGTGCCGTCGCCGACGCCGAAGATCCAGCCGTAGCCGGGCAGCAGCCGGTCGCCGTCCCACAGCTCCAGCCAGGACTCGAGGAAGTCGTCGTCGTGGCGCGGGCTCGTGTAGTAGCGCCGGACCGCCACCCCGATCGGCCGGTCGTCGCGCTTGCGCAGCCCCATCGCGAGCGAGAGCCGGGTGGAGTTGCCGTCGGCTGCCACGACGAGCGGCGCCTTGTAGGTCACCTCGCCGTCGGCGGTCTTGGCGACGACGCCGGTGATCCGGCCGGTGCGGTCGTCGAGGACCGGGCCGGTGACGTTGGTGTTCATGTGGAGCTTCACGCCGGCGGCGACGGCGCGCTCGGCGAGGATCTGGTCGAAGTCCATCCGCGTGCGGACCAGGCCGTAGTCCGGGTAGCTCGCCAGGTCCGGCCAGGGCAGCTCGAGCCGGACGCCGCCGCCGATGATCCGCAGCCCCTTGTTGCGGATCCAGCCGGGCGCGTCGATGTCGACGCCCATCTTCACCAGCTGCTTGACGGCGCGGGGGGTGAGGCCGTCACCGCACACCTTCTCGCGCGGGAACGTCGTCTTCTCCAGGAGCAGGACGTTGAGCCCTGCCTGCGCCAGGTGGTAGGCAGTGGTCGAGCCCGCCGGGCCGGCGCCGACGACGATGACGTCGGCCTCGGTCTCGGGGTCCTTCTGCGTTATGGACACTGGCTCGGTCACGAGAATCCTTCGGGTGCACGGTTTCGGTAGTCCGCCCCTAGGGCGGGGCGATGCCGCGACGGATCGTACGGGGCTGCGAGGAGCCGGGTGCGACCCGGGGTGCGATCTGGCTCTCCATGTTCTTTTGTGAAGCGCTTCACAAGCTCCCTACACCGTGAGTCTAAACCTTGCCCCTCGATGCTCGGGAACCATGCGCGCTGCCCGATCGTACGCGCCTGCCCGTGTGCCGCGTTAACCGACCGCTTGCGTACGCTTACCTCTCATGACCCGGGCATCCCTGGAAAAGCGACCGGCCGAGGTGGCCGCGATGTTCGATCGCACCGCCGCGCGCTACGACCTGCTCAACGACCTGATGACCGGCGGGCTCGACCGGCTGTGGCGGCGTGAGGTCGTCAAGGCCCTCGACGTACGACGCGGCGAGCGGGTCCTCGACCTGGCGGCCGGGACCGGCACCTCCTCGGTGCCCTTCGCCGAGGCCGGGGCGCGGACCGCCGCGTGCGACTTCTCGTTCGGCATGCTCCAGGAGGGCGTGCGGCGCAACGGCTACGCGGGCGTCCGGTTCGTCGCCGGGGACGCGATGCGGCTCCCGTTCGCCGACGAGTCCTTCGACGCGGTGACGATCTCCTTCGGCATCCGCAACGTCAGTGACACGGTCCAGGCGCTGGCGGAGATGCGCCGAGTGACGAGGCCGGGCGGGCGGCTGCTCGTCTGCGAGGTGAGCCGGCCGCCGAACCCGGTGCTGCGGACCCTGCACGGCCTGCACCTGAAGGTCGGCCTGCCGCTGATGGCGAAGGCGAGCTCCAACCCCGACTCCTACCACTACCTCGCGGAGTCGACGGCGGCCTGGCACGACCAGGCGGCGTTCGCCCGGCTGATCCAGGAGGCGGGCTGGACCTCGGTGCGCTGGCGCAACCTCACCTTCGGCGCGGTGGCTCTGCACCACGCCGTCCGCTGAACCGCTGAATCAGGCGGTGGGCTCCCGGTTCTCCGCACGGACCGTCGCGGAGGAGGCCGGCTCGTCATCGTCGTCCTCGCGGGCGGCGCCGGCGGCGAGGTTCTCCCGCATCCGGGCGGCGCGCCTGGTCACGGAGGACGAGACGGCGTCGCGCTGACGCGACAGCAGGACGAAGCTGATGATGCCGCTGATCAGGATGGCCAGCGCGAGGAGCAGGAACCCACGCGCCCCGGTCAGGAACAGCACTCCGGCGGTCGCGCCGAACAGCGCCAGCCGGGCGAGGGTGTAAATGAATACGGAACGCATGACGTTCTGAGACTATCCCCCCTTCGCGAAGGTCGGTCCAGGGACCGGCCCGCCGATCCCCGGACCGTGATCCGTCATTTCGGCCCGGGGACCGGACCCACCGGTCCCGGGACCGTTATCCATCACTTCGATCCCGGGGCCGGGCCGCCGGTCCCGGGACCGTTATCCGTCACTTCGTGCTGGGTTCTCCGGAGTCGCCGAGGATCTCCGCGTAGAGGGCCGGGTCGACGTTGCCGCCGGAGACGATGGCGACGTGACGCTGCGGGCGCCCTCCGTGGTGCCGCCCGCGCGCGCCCGTCGCCGCCAGGTGCCCGGCGGCCGCGACCGCGCCGCCCGGCTCGGCGACCAGACCCGCGCGGCGGGCGAGCAGCCGCATGGCGGCGCGGATCTCGTCCTCGGAGACCACGATGACGTCGTCGACGTACGCGCGGATGTGCTCGAACGGCAGTTCGCCGACGCGCTCGATGCGCAGGGAGTCGGCGATCGTGCGGATCGTGTCGGCGGCCGGCCAGCCGATCCGGCGGCCGACGCGGAAGGAGTCGCGCGCGTCGGCGGCGAGCTCGGGCTCCACGCCGATGACCTTGGTCTCGGGGCGCTTCGCCTTGATCGCCGTGGCGACGCCGGCGATCAGGCCGCCCCCGCTGACCGGCACGAAGACCGCGTCCACCTCGGGCTCGTCCTCGAGGATCTCCAGGCCGATCGTGCCCTGCCCCGCGATGATCCGCGCGTCGTCGAACGGCGGGATGAGCGCGTACCCGTGCGCCGCCGCCAGCCGGTCGGCCGTCTCCACGCGGGCCTCGATGGTCGGCTCGACGAACACGATCTCGGCGCCGAGCGTGCGGCAGGCCTCGGCCTTCACGGCGGGGATCGTGGTCGGGACGACGAGCACGGCGGGGATGCCGAGGACGTTCGCCGCGTACGCCACGGCCTGCGCGTGGTTGCCGCTGGAGTGCGCGATGACGCCGTTCTTCCGCTCCTCCTCGGGCAGGGCGCTGACCGCGGCGTACGCCCCGCGGAGCTTGAAGGAGCCGACCGGCTGCAGCGACTCGGCCTTGAGCAGGAGAGGAACGGAGGACTTGGTGCCGCGGAGCGGCACCAGAGGGGTGCGCAGCGCGACCCCGGACAGCCGCCGGGCGGCGTCCTCGATCTCCTCCGGTGTTACAAGATCGGGCATAGCGAGCACCCTACGTGGGGTCGGTGCGTCCGGGGGCGACGGTCGCCATCTCGGCGTGTGGCCGCCGTCATCTCAGCGTGTGACCGCCGTCATCTCGCCGTCCCCTCGGGGCCGTCACGGCGTCACTGTGGGCGACGGGCCGACCGTACGGCCGAGGGCCCGCAACTGATCCGTCACGTGCAGTCATTACTGCATGTCACAAAACTACGCAGCGTGATGTTTTCCGAAAACAAGGGAGAAATCGGTCTTGACACGGCAGACTGAGAAACAGTCCACCCGCGACGAGAGCGGGACAAAGGGGGAGAGAAAACGTGGAGAGTACGAGCGAGCGCCTGCTGACCCCAGGTGAGGTCGCCGCCCTGTTCCGGGTCGACCCGAAAACGGTAACACGGTGGGCGGCGGCGGGCCGGATCAGCAGCATCCGGACGCCGGGCGGCCACCGCCGTTTCCGGGAATCCGAGGTGCACGCACTCCTGAGGGGCGAGGAGCCGGTCGAGTCCTCGGTACGCAGCGAACTGAGCCGGTAGACGGTCGGTAGGCGGCGACCGGACCTCGCCGTCACTCCTCCGACTGTCGGGCCTTGAACTCCTCGAATTCGGCGCGCAGCGCCTCATCATCCTCGCGCCAGCGACGACGCTTCTCCGCCATCTCCTCTTCCGAGATCGACTGCGCGAGAAGACGCTGGTAGTCGGGATCCTCCGGGCCGATCTCCACATAGGCCTGGCCGATCACGCTCCCCGAGCCGCCGTGCGCCTGCCGCCCGCGGGCCAGCACGCTCGCGGGCACCCGTAGGTTTCCGCCGGGGAGCCTGATCACGTACATCGCGCATCACCTAAATCCCGTATTTGCGGTTGAAGAAAAGCATTACATTCAACGCCGTTCGGGTATCCCCGCCAAGCATGTCGACAAGCGCCGGTCGTTGGTGCGACGCGATCGCCGCGAAGGCGTCCGCGAAGAACTCGTGCCGACCGAGATCCTCCGCCTGCCGGTGAAAGGCACTCTCCAAGTGTGGAAGACATTGGGCGTACAGTGCCCGGAACTCCGGAGTGTCGGACTGCCATTGTCGACCGCCCTCGTCGGTCATCCTGCCGTCGATGTCGTCAAGAGCATGCCCGATCTCGTGCAGCATCACGTCCGGAGTTGGTGACGGACGGTCACCGACGACGATCGTTCGGTCCCCGTACGCCCCGGCGCAGATGTCCCAGGTCGCCTTGCCCGACGGCAGCGGCTCACCGCGCAGATAGGCCATGTCGTCGAGGTCCGGAACCCCGCCGGAGCCCACGTAGATGCCGTTCAGGCTCTCGGCGAGCTTGTCCTTGAGCACGTCGGGCAGCTCGGCGAGGCTGTCCACGGCCCGGACGACGTCCGGGGAGACCGGCGCGCCGTCGGCGGGCCACTGCCGGTAAAGGACGTCCTCCAGCGATCCGCAGTGCCGGCGTCCGTCCCGTAGGTCGGGCGCGTCCGGCCGGTGCGGCGCCGCGCGCGGCAGCTCGTCGTCGAGCTCGAAGTCGCGCCAGGTGTAGCGCCGCTCGACGGGCCGCTCGGGCAGTGGGGTGTCCGCGCGGTCCGTGAGCCGCCGCTGCTCGTCCGGGCGCAGTTTGCGGAAACGGCCGAGCGCGTCCCTAGGCTGCAGGCGGCGCGGGCGGGCGACGGGCCGGTCGGCGGCAGCCGTCCGATCGGCGTCGCCGGCGGAGTCCTTGCTCCGGCGGTGGCGCCCGGTCCGGGAGTCTGCGGCCGGCGCCTCGAGCTGCTGGCGACGGTTCACCCGGTACCGCATGACACGTCCCCTCGCCTCGGCTACGCCGAAGCGTAAGCGAGCATGCGGCCACCCGTCATCCCAGGCTCCGCTGATCCGGCGGCCCACTGCGGCCACCTCCACGGCCCGGTGCGGCCGGTTCTGCGGCCCGGTGCGGCCACCTCTGCGGCGACGTTCAGGTGGGCGGGTTACTCTGCGACCATGCTCGTCCTTGCCGTCGTGCTCGTCCTTGTCGCACTCGGCGTGTGGCTCTTCTGCCTCTTCGAGGTCCTGTCGACCGATGAATTCGAAACCCGGCACCTGCCGAAGTTCGCGTGGTTCCTCGTCGTGCTGCTCGGCTTCGAACTCGGTGCGGTCGCCTGGCTGCTGTTCGGCCGGCGCCGCAGATACGTCCGGGCGGGGGTGACCGGGTGGCCGTCGGAGTTCCTCACCTCACGGGACGCCGGCGGGGACGAGGTCGAACCCCTGGACCGGCGGGGCCCGCTCGGCCCGGACGACGACCCGGAATTCCTCCGTCAACTGGACCGTCGCCTCCGCGGCGAGGAGCCCTAGGGCGTGGAAACGCGCCGACCCCGGCGCCACGCGGGCGGCCGGGGTCGGAGAAGCGCTGGTCGGCGGGTCAGTGCAGGGCGCTGCCCGCGACCCACTTGTTCCACGACAGGGCCCAGAACACCCAGCCGTTGGAGTCCACCTCGTTGGACAGCTTGCGGCTGGTGCCGGTGACGTTCACGATGTCGCCGCGCTGGGCGATGTCGTAGAAGTACCGGGCGCCGGTCGGCGAGGTGCGGACGCAGCCGTGGCTGGCGTTGCGGTTGCCGAGGGCGTCGTACTCCCCGACGCTCTGGTGGACGTACTCACCGCGGTTGGTGATCCGGACCGCGAGGTGCACGACCTCCTTGTAGTAGCCGGCGTCGCCGGGCTTGCGGCCGGGCGACTCCATCGTCACGCTCTCGGACTTCTCCTGCGTGATGTGCAGGCCGCTGGTCGTGGTGTACTCCGTCGTCGACCCCACGCCCGTGCTGATCGGGAACTTCTTGACGACGCCGTCGTGGTCGACCTTCATGTAGTGCGTCTTGGCGTTGGCCACGGTGACGTTGGACGCGCCGATCTTGAAGGACCGCGACACGTCCGCCTTGCCGTACACGCCCTTGAGGCCGCGCACGCCGGCGAGGTGGGCGGTGAACGTGACGTTCTGGTGCGAGCCCCAGAACTTCTGGGTGCGGAAGACGACCTCCGTGCTCGACATCCAGTGCCAGACGCCGGTGTCGCCCTTGTCCGACTTCACCTCGAGCGCCCGCTCGACGTTCGCCCTGTTGGCGATCGGCTTGTCGAACTTCACGATGATCGGCATGCCCACGCCGACCTTCTCGCCGGGCATCGGCGTGATGTCAGCGATCTTGAAGGTCTGGGTGGCCGGCTGCGTCTTGAACGTGCTCTGCGTCGTCGTGGTCTTGCCCTTGGCGTTCTTGGCCGTGACGTTCACGGTGTACGACGCGCCGGGCTTGAGCGTCCACTTGGTCTTCCACTGCGTGTGGTCGGGGGTGAAGTCGCCCGGCACCTGCGTGCTGCCCGAGGCGACCGTCACCTGCTCGAGCTTTCCGCCCGAGGACGCGACCGCGACGCCCTGGTCCGGGCGCGCGGCGGCGGTGCCGTTGGCGGGAGTGACGCGCACCTGGGCGTCAGGGGCCTTCGTGCCGTCCTTGCCGTTCGTGCCCGCCTCACTGCTGCCCGTACACGCGGACGCACCGGCCAGCAGGGCCACCATCGCCATCATGCCAACGGCCGACCGCCTTCTACCCACGCGAGTCCTCCCAGATTCACCCACGACCCATGTGACGCACGGTGTGCGTAAAAAGTTGCCAGTGGGAGCTGAATAATCAACCAGCGTAGGAGTGCAACCCGGAGACGAGGTAGTTGATTCCGAAGAAGTTGAACAGAAGGCACGCGAAGGCGATCAGGGAGATGACGGCAGCCTTGCGGCCCCGCCAGCCGGCGGTGGCGCGGGCGTGGAGGTACCCGGCGTAGACGACCCAGGTGATGAACGACCAGGTCTCCTTGGGGTCCCAGCCCCAGTAGCGGCCCCACGCGGAGTCCGCCCAGATCGCGCCGGCGATGATGGCGAACGTCCAGATCGGGAAGCCGAACATCATCGTGCGGTGGGAGATGCGGTCGAGGGTCTCGGCGTCGGGGACCCGCTCCAGCAGACCGCCCGGCTTGGGCGGCGTCCGGCGGGCCTTGAGGAGGTAGAGGATCGTGGCGACGCCGGCGACGGTGAACGTTCCGGTGGCGGTCACGGCGGCGGTCACGTGGATGGCGATCCAGTACGAGTGCAGCGCCGGGCGGAGCGGACCCGGGTCGTCGTACAGCCAGATCGTGGCGATGCCGAGCGCGATGACGACGGCCACCATGAGGAACGGGCCGAGCCAGTTGGTCTTGTAGCGCCAGAGCATCACGAGGTACACGGTGACCGCGGCGAATGTGATCGCGGACACGAACTCGTACATGTTGCCCCAGGGCACGCGGTCGGCCGCCATGCCCCGGGTGACGATCTCGGCGCCGTGCACGCCCCAGGCGAGCACGTTGAGGAGGATCGCGAACCGGCCCCAGTCGATCCGGCGCCCCTCGTCCTCGTCCTGGACCTCCTCGACGTCCTGCACGTCCTCGGGGCCGCCCGCGCCGACGAGGACCTTCGCCTCCTGCGGCACGGCCGCGACGCGCCGCCGCCCGAACGAGATGTCGGCGGCGTATCCGACCATGGTGACGACGTAGAGCAGCACCGCACCGAGCATCAACTGGTTGCTCAGATTGGCCAGATGGGTGTCGACCACGGTCGTCACTCCTCGTCTGTGTTCGGGGGTTCGTCCGGAGCCGTGCTCCGGGACTCTTCGGGGGCGGCTGTCTTGAGCCGCTCGACGATCGCTTCGAAGTCCGGAGTGGCGCCGCCGAGGGTGAGCCCTCCGACCTGGACCACGGTACGCCCGCCGTCCGCGGCCGTCGCACGGACCCACACCCTGCGGCGGCGCACGAGGAAGGAGGTCACGATCCCGGCGATCGCGACGATGCCGGCGGCGAGCGCGGGGACGCGTCCGGGGTCGTGGTTGACCTGGAGGGTGACGTACTGCCGGTAGCCGTCGAAGGTCACCGACCCGGCGCCGCCCGGCAGTTGCAGCGTCTGGCCGGCCGCCAGCGGCTTGACCTTGTTGCCCATCAGGATGGGCTTGAGCTTGGCGGTCTCCAGCCGGTACACCGACTGCGGGGCGCCGTTGGACAGGCCGAGGTCGCCCTTGAAGGCGAACAGCGCGACCTGCGGGTTCCACGCGGCGGGGAAGGCCGAGACGACCTTGCCCTGCTGGTTCGGCACGGCGGTGGGCCAGAACAGGCCGATGAAGCCGAGCTGGTCGGGCTGCGCGTCCGGCACCTTGATGACGCCCTCGGAGGCGTACGTCGCCTCGTTGGTCGGCAGGAACGGCACGGCCCCCTGGAAGGCGACCTGCCCCTTGCCGTCGCGCACGGTGAAGCGCGGCGCGTAGCCGTGACCGAGGAGGTAGACCCGCGACCCGTCCACGTTGAGCGGGTGGTTGACCTTCAGGTCGTAGGACTTGACCGAGGACCGCAGGCCGTTCTGGTACCGGATCTTGGCCGAGAAGTTGGTCGGCTGTCCGCGGTTCGGGCCGCTCGGCAGGTAGCTCGCCGAGAAGGAGTCGAGCCAGACGGTGAACGGCGGCAGCTTCGAGGCGGTGAAGCTGCGGCCGCCCTTGAACGCGTCGTACGAGGCGAGGGTGTTGGAGAAGCCCTCCCCCTCGGTCACCAGGACGTTGCCCTTGTAGCCGAACGCCGCGCCGGAGCCGACCGCGAACAGCAGCACGAGCAGGGCCAAGTGGAAGACCAGGTTGCCGGTCTCGCGGAGGTACCCCTTCTCGGCCGCGACCGCGTCGTCGTACGTGTCGACGCGGAACCGCCGGCCCTTGAGGATGCCGCGCGCCTCGGCGAGCACCTCGTCGGGGGCGGCGGCCGTCTCGTACGACGCCGCCTCCGGCAGCCGGCCGAGGTTGCGCGGGGCCTTCGGCGGCCGGGACCGCAACTGGTCGACGTGGTGCTTGGCCCGCGGCAGCACGCACCCGGCCAGGGACACGAACAGCAGGATGTAGATCGCCGCGAACCAGGGCGCGGCGTACACGTCGAACAGCGACAGCTTGTCCATCACCGGCGCGAGCGTCTTGTGCTGCTGGAAGAAGGTCGTGACCTTCTCCGGCGCGAGCCCGCGCTGCGGCAGGAACGATCCGGGCACGGTGCCGAGCGCGACGAGGAACAGGAGGACCAGGGCCGTCCGCATCGAGGTCAGCTGCCGCCAGCCCCACCGGAGCCAGCCGACCAGACCGATGCCCGCCGGGCGTTCCCGTGGCGCCTGCGGCGCGGCCTGCGTCTCAGGAGCGTCGACGCTCACGGGCGTACCCCCTTGTCGAAGCTCATCAGATCACCGTCTTGAAGCCGGAGACCCAGCCTTGCAGTTGAATCGTCAGGTCACTCCAGAACCCGGTGACCAGGAGCAGCCCGATCGCGACGAGCAGGCCGCCGCCGATGCGCATCACGGCCTGATAGTGGCGCTTGACCCAGCCGAACGCGCCCAGGGCCTTACGGTACGCGACGGCGGTGAGCAGGAACGGCACGCCCAGACCGACGCAGTAGGCGAACGACAGCAGCGCCCCGCGCGCCGCGCTCGCCTCGGTGTAGGCCATCGCCTGCACGGCGGCGAGGGTCGGGCCGATGCAGGGCGTCCAGCCGAGGCCGAACAGCGCGCCGAGGAGCGGTGCGCCCGCCACTCCGGCGGCGGGCAGCCGGCTCGACTTCACGGTCCGCTGCAGCCCGGGGATGAACCCCATGAACGCCAGTCCGAGCAGGATCGTGACCGCGCCCAGCACCTTCGTGATCACGGCGGCGTGCCGCTGCAGCAGCGCGCCGAACCCGCCGAACGCCAGCCCCGCGCTCACGAACACGACCGTGAACCCCAGGACGAACAGCGCGACCCCGAGCAGCAGCCGCCCCCGCCGCCGCTCCCCGAGGTCCGCGCCGCTCATGCCGGTGACGTACGAGAGGTAGCCCGGGACGAGGGGCAGCACGCACGGGGACAGGAACGACACGAGCCCGGCCGCCGCCGCGACCGGGACCGCCATGACGAGCGATCCGCTGGTGATGGTGCTCACCACGCGCTCACCCCCGTACGGCCGCGCTTCATCGGCCCGCCGCGATCTTCGTGACCAGGTCGCGCAGGGCGGAGTACGACGTCCCGCCGACGATGCGGCCCGCCACGCGGCCGTTCCGGTCGATGACGAGCGTGGTCGGCACGCCGGTGAGCGGCACGTCGCGGAAGGCCGGCGCCACCTGCCCGGCCTGGTCGTAGATGCTCGGATAATCGATCTTGAAGGTGCGGGCGAAGGCCTTGCCGGCCTCCTTGGCGTCACGTACGTCCACGCCGACGAAGCGCACCCCGGACGCCTTCGTCTCGGCGGACACCTTCTGCAGCGCGGGCGCCTCGGCGCGGCAGGGAGCGCAGTAGGACTGCCAGAAGTTCAGGACCGCGACCTTGCCGTGCAGGGCGGCGAGGTCGAAGCTCTTCCCGTCCAGCGTCGTCCCCGTGACCTGCGGCGCGGGCCTGCGGTCCGTGAAGAGCTCGTACGGCGCGTAGGAGGACTGCCGCGCTCCGGTGGCGCCGGTGCCGGCACAGCCCGCGAGCGCACCGCCGAGTACGACCGTGGCCGAGGCGGCCACGGCACGACGGCGCATCGCGGTAGGGCTCATTTCTCGGCCGCGACCTTGGTGACGAGGTCCCGGAGGCGGGAGTAGGGCACGCTCCCGATGATGCGGACCGCGACCTTGCCCTGCCGGTCGATGATCAGCGTGGAGGGCACGGCGTTCGGCGGGATGTCACGGAAGGCCAGCGCCACCTGCCCGGCCTGGTCGTACAGGCTCGGATAGGTGATCTTGAAGGTGCGGAGGAACGCCTGCGCGTTGTCCTTGCCGTCCTTGATGTCCACGCCCAGGAACTGCACGCCCGAGCCCTTGGTCTGCTGGTAGATCTGCTCCATCGTCGGCGCCTCGGCGCGGCACGGCGCGCACCAGGACGCCCAGAAGTTGACGACCGTGACCTTGCCGCTCTGCGCGCCGAGGTCGAAGGGCCTGCCGTCGAGCGTGGTGCCCTTCACCTGGGGGGCGGGCTTGCGGTTCTTGATGATCTGGCTGGAGTTGTCGCCCGCGACGTACCGCGAGTCGGAGTTGCCGGCGCCGCTCTGCACGGCGCCGGTGCCCGCACATCCCGCGAGCACGCCGACACCGAGCAGGATCACCGCCGGAAGGGTCAGGGCACGGGGGGTCACGGGCACACTCCTACTACTACATCGTGTAGTACTCAGCTCTATTGTGCAGGAGGGCTCAGGCGCCGGGGACACCGGGGCGGTGGGAGAACTCACCCGCCGGCTCGGCGTAGTCGACCTTGACGATGCGGTCGTCGTCGTAGGTGAAGCTGGTCACGCTGGCCAGCGAGCACTGCCGGCGCCCCGGGTGGTGCCACATCCGGCGGCCCTCGACCCGTCGCCGCGTCACCCAGATCGGCAACTGGTGGCTGACGCACACCGCCTCGTGCCCGCGCGCGGCGTCGCGCGCGGCCGCCATCGCGGCCAGCATGCGCCGGGCGATCTCCTCGTACGGCTCGCCCCACGACGGCCGGAAGGGGTTCCAGAGGAACGGCCAGTGCTCCGGGCGGCGCAGCGATCCGTCGCCGACGCCGAACGTACGGCCCTCGAAGTGGTTGGCGGCCTCGATCAGGCGCTCGTCGGTGCCGACCGGCAGGCCGAGCGTCTCGGCGATCGGCTCGGCGGTCTCCTGGGCGCGCTCCATCGGCGAGGACACGAGCGCGGTGATGTCACGCCCGTCGAACCACTTGGCCGCCGCCTTCGCCATCAGCCGGCCGTCGTCGCTGAGGTGGTAGCCCGGCAGCCGCCCGTACAGGACACCCTCGGGGTTGTGCACCTCGCCGTGGCGCAGCAGATGAACGATCGTCTTCATAGCGCCCCAACACTACCGGCCCCCGGAGGCGGCAGCGCCGACCGGACCGGCGAGTCGCCCGCCCGGCGGCACCGATCGACCGGCGGCCGGCGAAAACCCGCATCGCGCGTTACCTGCACGCGATGCAGGTGACACGCCACGCAGGTAGGCCATCAGGCGTAGGCGTCGGGGACACGCCGTGCGGAATCTCGGCGTTCGGCGGCGTCTCGACAGATGCTTGTGTCGTACGCCGCTCCGGCGAACCTGCCCGCCGTACGCGCATCTCATAGAAAGTGAAGATTCACATGAGGAATCGGCGGCTGTTCGCCGGCCCGGCCATCGCCGCCGCGACCGTCGCCGTGACGTCGGCCTGCTCCGGGGGCGGCCAGCAGGCGGCGTCGGTCGCGACCGACGCGACGATCAAGATCAGCCCGGCCGACGGCAGGCGCACCGTCCGGCCGGACCGGAGCGTCGAGGTCACCGTCTCCGGGGGGCGGCTGGAGCAGGTGGACGTACGGCAGGACGACACGGACGCGCCGGGCGCGTTCGACGCCGACCACAGGTCGTGGAAGACCATCTGGACCCTCAAGCCCGGCGTCTGGTACCGGGTGAAGGCCACGGCCCGGAGCTCCACGGGCCGGGTCACCGCGGTGATGAGCCGGTTCCGTACGGCGTCGGCGGCGCATCAGATCGCCATCGCCGACGTCACGCCGCAGGCCGGCGAGAAGGTCGGCGTCGGAATGCCGATCATCGTGACGTTCGACGGCCCGGTGGCCGACCGCGCCCAGGTCACACGCGCCCTCGAGGTTCGGGCGGACAGGGCGGACGGGGGCGCCTGGCACTGGATGTCGGACCGGCAGGCCGTCTACCGCACCCGCCGCTACTGGCAGCCGCACCAGAACGTGACCTTCACCGCACACCTGGCCGGCGTACGCGCCGCCAAGGGCGTGTACGGGACGACGGACGTCACGAGGACCTTCACCATCGGCGCGTCGAACATCACGGTCGCCGACTCCCGCACCCACCTGATGAGGGTCGACCACGACGGCGTGCTGCGGACGTTCCTCATCAGCATGGGCAAGGGCACCACCCGGGAGTACACCACCACCAGCGGCATCCACCTGACCAGGGAGAAGAAGCAGGTGGTGCAGATGGAGTCGCCGAACTGCAAGCCGGGCCAGTCCGGCTGCGACTACTACAAGGAGGACGTCCACCTGGCGGTGCGGATCTCGATGGGCGGCGAGTACGTCCACCAGAGTGTCGGGGAGTACGACGCCCTCGGTGACCGCAACGCCAGCCACGGCTGCGTCCGCACCTCCCGCGCCGGCGCCCGCTACTTCTTCGGCATCGCGCAACGCGGCGACATCGTCAAGATCACCGGCACGAGCCGCCGCTTCGTCGACGAGCCGAACGACGGCGACTGGAAGTACTGGAACTACTCCTGGAGCTCCTGGCAGAAGGACGGCGACCTGTCCCGCTGAGCGTGTCACAGGGCGGTGGCCGCCGGCCAGGCGCCCATCGCCGGGACCCGGACGGCGCCGGGACCGGCCCGTCCCCAGCGGGGACGGGCGATCGCGTGTCAGCGGGCGTGGCCGCGCGTCAGAGGGCGGTGGCCGTCAGCCAGGCGGACAGCAGGTCGCGGTCGCCGAAGACCTCCAGCCGTTCGTCGTCGGGCCGGAGGCGGCCGTAGACGAGCAGCAGCAGGTCCCCGGTCGCCGCCCGTACGGCGGCCGTGCCCTTGCCGTGACCGCGCTCCCAGGTGAAACCGCCGTCGCCCGGTCGGATCATCCACTCGCCGTCCCCATCGGTGGCGTGCAGGTGCAGCGTCTCGCCGTCGCGGCCCAGCTCGCGTACGCGCTCGGCGACCCACCCGAAGGACGGCAGGTTCTCCAGGAGCTCCTCGATCCCGTCGGCCGCCGTGGCCGCGTCGACGTGCGGCTCGTGGCCGACCGCGATCTCCGCGTCCGCGTATCGCGACGAACCGCGCGACCTCGGCCACCACGGCCGCGCAGTACTCCTCGTAGGTCCGGTGAGCCATGGCCGCAGACCGTAGCGCGCCGCTCCGACCATCCGCGCGGCTCCCCGCCGGCAGAAGTCTCGGTAAACGCCGTCACAAAATGCGCAAACATGGACGAGTCGCCTCGCGGGGCGGCGTTGTTCGCCGAGCCTTTCGTACGGTCCCGGCCGACGGCACCCATCAGAGCCGGGCCCCGACCAGGACGAAACCCCTTTTCATCCGTCGGAGTCGCCTTACCTGGCGCATCTTCGTCGATTAGGATTTCGGGCCGTGTCCTCCTGGCGAGCCGCAGGCGATTTCCCGCCCACCTATCCGCATCCGATGCAGACCCTGACGCTGATGTTGATGGACGGCTCCGTCCCACGACGGGCCCGAGGCGACATGGACGCCTGCCTCGCGGCCGCCCTGGAAGGCGCCGAGGGCAGACTCCGCCCGGAGCCCGACGCGGGAATGCTCTACCCGTTCGGCCTGGTCATGGACGCCGACGGCGTGCTGCGGAAGGCCGGGCAGTACGACGCCGACTACGCCTACGACGAGACGGCCACCGCCGGGGCGCTACGCCACCTCGCCGACGGCTACCGCGCCCGCGAGGCCGAGCTCCGGTGCGCCGTCATCACCTACTACGTGCGCATGAAGGAGCCGTCGCCGGGCGACACCGCCCCCGTGAACGTCCGGCTCCGCCGGTCCACGGACTGGCGGAAGGACCCCGCCCCGGCCCCGCCGGGAAGCGTCGACGCGATCGCCATGGAGGTCGAGCACCAGGCGGGCTGCGCCCTCGCGGTGTTCATCCCGTTCGCCTGGCAGGGCCCGCAACAGGACTTCGTCGTCGGCGACCTGATGGCCGTCCCCGCCAAACGCCGCGTCTGGCCCGACGCCTGACCTGTCCCCTCTGCCGCCCCGCCGCGGCGTGCCTGCCCTGGCGTGCTTCCCTCTCAGGGAGCGAAGGCCCGGGACACCGCCATGGACAGGGCCTGCCGGCGGCGCTCATGGTCCGCGGGGGAATCGTCGGGAGTGGCGACGTAGGACAGGCCCGCGCAGGACCAGGTCAAGGCCATCGCGATGACCAACGCGAGCACGTCCTGCGGCTCCATCGCGGGCGTGATGAAGCCGGACCGCTGCGCGTCGGCGATCGCCCGCAGTTTGGCCGCACTCGCTGATTCGTCGGTCACGAGGTTCCCGGTCCCGACGCGCTCGAGGCGCGCCCAGGCGGCCAGCCGGATCAACTCCGGCCGTGCGACGGCCGCGTCGTACAGGCGTACCGCGTAGTCCGGGAGATCGTCGGCGGTGAACGGGGTCGCCTCCACGACGGCGCCCGCATGCATGCGGAAAACGGCGTCGAAGAGCCCGAGCTTGTCGCCGAAGTGGGAGTACAGCAGCGCCTTGTTCACGCCGGCCTCGGCCGCGATCCGGTCGACCCGAGCGCCGGCGATGCCGTAGGCGGCGAAGTCGGCGGTGGCGGCGGCGAGGAGGTTGCGGCGGGTGGCCTCGGCATCGCGGACGCGCATCCGCCGATGCTATCCGACCAGTTGGTTGACAGGTTCGGAAGCGACGCTACATTGTAACTATCTAGTTAGTTACTTGGAAGGAACAAGCGATGACGAGGCGTGCGTACGCGGTCGAACAGGCGGGCGGCCCTGTGCAGGTACGTGAGTACGAACCGGAGCCCCTGGGGCCACTCGAGGTCGAGGTCGCGGTGACCCACTCCGGGATCTGCCACACCGACCTCGGCATGATCGACGACGAGTGGGGGATCTCGAACTTCCCCGTGGTCGCGGGCCATGAAGCGGTCGGCGTGGTCGAGGCTCTGGGCGACGCGGTCGATCGCACGCGGTTGGCCGTCGGTCAACGCGTGGGCGTCGGGGCCACGGCCGGATCATGTTTCGCCTGCGAATGGTGCCTCAGCGGCCGGCAGCAACTCTGCCCGGCCAAGGACAACGTGGTGGTCCGCGGGACCGGAGGAGCCTTCGCCAGCCATGTCCGCGCCGGCGACTGGCGGCACGTTCAACCCATCCCCGACGTCATCGCCTCTGAGCACGCGGGGCCTTTCCTGTGCGCCGGGACGACGGTCTTCCCCCCGCTCCTCCATCACTCGGTTCGACCGACGGACCGCGTCGCCGTCGTCGGGATCGGTGGCCTGGGGCACCTGGCGATCCAGTTCCTCGCAAAATGGGGATGCCACGTGACCGCCATCTCCTCGACGCCCGGCAAGAGCGACGACGCCCGCCGGTTCGGCGCTCACGACTTCGTCGCGACGAACGAGGGGACAGGGCTCGATCGGGTGTCGAACTCGTTCGACTTCGTCCTCTCGACCGTCTCGGCCGACCTGCTGTGGGACGCCTACCTGGCGACCCTGCGCCCGCGCGGGACGTTGTGCGTCCTCGGCCTCCCCAACGGCGCGCTCACCGTCACCCCCCTCAGCCTCCTGCCCGGCGAACGGACCCTCGTCGGAGGCGTCACCGGCTCACCGACAGAGACCCGCCAGATGCTCGACTTCGCGGCCCGGCACGACATCCGCCCGCAGGTCGAGGTCTTCCCGGCCACGCGCATGGACGAGGCACTGGATCACGTCCGCCGCGGTCGCGCCCACTACCGCGCCGTCCTGGAACTCTGAGTCGAAGGAGCTCGCGTCGGGGTGGCCCAGCTGGCCAGGATCGGCAGTATCCGGGCCGTGGACGAGTCGGCCTCGGCGGTGTACACGATGAGGTGCTGATCGGGGACGTGAGGTGCGGTGACGATCTCGATGGCGAAGTCGAGAAGCCCGGCTTCCGGATGCGCGATGCGCTTGGAAACCGAGGCGTAGTCGCGCACGGTGTGGTCGTCCCACCAGCGGGCGACGTCCGGGTCGGTACGCCGCAGGTCGCGCACGGCGGCCAGGAGCCGCTGGTCGTCCGGCCGCCTGCCGACCTCCATGCGCATCGCGGCGACCGATCGGGCGCCGAACTCGGCCCAGTTGACGATGCGCTCCCGGGCCAGGGGATCGCGGAACAGATAGTCCAGGAAGGATGAGCCCGGCGGCAGAGCGCGTCCGAGGACGGCTTCGAGCAGGGCGTTGCGCGCGAGCACCTCGGAACGCCGGCCGAGCAACAGCACCGGGACGTGGTCCAGGGTCGCGGCCAGGCGCAGCAGTCCCGGATCCGCGCGCTGCGCCTCCGGCACCGCCCTGCGGGTACGGGTCGCCGGAGCCGCGAGGTCCCGAAGATGTGCGGCCTCCACTTCGTTCAGCCGCAGGGCCCGCGTCAGCGCGGCGAGCACGGATTCGGACACCGTCGCCTGCCGGCCCTGTTCCAGCCGGCTGTAGTGGTCGGTGCTCAGGCCCGCCAGCATGGCCAGTTCCTCCCGGCGCAGGCCGGGCACCCGCCGGCGGCCGGGGAACGCCTCGATCCCGGCCTGGGCGGGAGTGAGCCGGTCTCGGCGGGCCCGCAGGAAGGCGCCGAAAGCGGAGCGGTCGCGACTCATGCCCCCACGGTACGGCCGCCGCCACCGACTTGCCTGGTCATGCCGTGCCTAGGGAACACTCGCGCTGGTTGCGTGCCGATGGGGCCCGTGAAATGGCGGCATGACCTCATCGAACGAACTCCAGCCCTCCCCCGTACCGCCCTTTCACGGCCGCAGCGCCGTCGTGACCGGATCGACCAGTGGCATCGGCGCCGCCATCGCCCGCGTGCTCGCGGCACGTGGCGCCCACGTGATCGTCAGCGGCCGCGACCCCCGGCGTGGCGAGGCGGTGGTGGCCGGGATCCGCGCCGCGGACGGCAAGGCCGACTTCGTCCCCGCTGACCTGGCGGGCGACTGCGACGCGGTGCGCGAGTTCGCCGTACGGGCCACGGTGGCCGCGGGCGGGCGGGTGGACATCCTGGTGAACAACGCCGGCATCTATCCCGCGACGTCCACGCCGGAACTCCCCGACGACGCCCTTGACGCGATGCTCGCGGTCAACATCCGGGCGCCGCATGTGCTCGTCGCCCAGATGGCGCCGGAAATGGCGGCCCGGGGATCCGGGGTGATCGTGACGATTGGATCCTGGATGGCGGCCGTGGGAAGTCCGTTCGCCGCTCTCTACACCGCCACCAAGGCCGCCGACGAGCAGATGACCCGGAGCTGGGCCGCCGAATTCGGCTCACGCGGTGTCCGGGTCAACGCCGTCGCTCCCGGCATCACCCTGACTCCCGGCAACGAGAGCGCCCGCCCCGTGATCGAACAGATGGCCGCCGGGACTCCGGCCGGAGTCCCGATCACCCCCGAGGACATCGCCCAAGCCGTCGCCTTCCTCGCGTCCGAGGAGGCGCGCATGATCCACGGCGCCACCCTCTACGTCGACGGCGGTATCACCGCCACCCGCCTGACCTGACGTCGAGACGACCCGGCCACCACACCGCAGGGACACAACGCGCCTTCGGGGAAGGTCGGACACCACCGGGGAGCACCCTGTTTTCGTGGCGGCGGATCCACGCTGCAGCGGATTCACCCGTAATGCTCTACGCCACCGACGTGGACAATCGCGCCGAATCAAACAGCCGGGTGGGTGACTGTCTTCCGCGCCTGTCCCGTCGGCGGCCACTTCGTCCCTCCTGGGGGGACAGCCTCGAACGCGACGAGGCCCCCGGAGCACGTCCGCCGCCTGCTGAGTGGTCGACTTCTCTGCCGAGGATTCTCGTTGTTCCAGCGACAAAATCCGGGGCACTCACTGAATCTGGTCGGCGAGGAGCGGGCGTAGTCGCGCGCAGACGGCGTCTATTTCGGCCTCCCTCGGCGACTCGCCGGCGCGGAACATCGCGAGTTGGAGCTCCGGGCCGGCCGCTTCGAAGCGCGCCATGTCGGCCTTGGTGACCGGCTGGACGACGAAGTGGATGTGACCGGGTTCTCGGTCCATGTGCGACCACAGGCAGACGTAGACCTGCTCCGGCCTGATCACCTCCGTGACCGCCGCCGCAGGAGCGGACCGAGTGACATGGTCGATTCAGATCGAGTACCGGCCGTCTCTCAACGCGGCGACGGACTCCACCAAACCAGCCCGTTCCAACGTGTCAAGCACATCCTCGATCGTCTCCGGCGGATTCACACGAGAATCGACGATCTGCTGAATGCAGGCCCAGACGATCCGGTCGTCCAGGTCGATCTGGTCGAGCAGGAAGTCGTCTGGTGACTTCGCCTCTATCCCCCAGACCGCGAGCTCCTCTGCCGGGAAGTCCGCCAGGTTGGACGTTACGATGACCTGAGCACCCGCCTTGATCGCGGCCGCGAGAACATGCCGGTCATTGGGATCCGGTAGCTTCAAGCCTTCTATGAGCGACTCATGACCTTCTACTAAGCAATCCCGGATGGCGGCATTCATGAGGTCGCGCAGACGCGCGACCTTTTTCGCCGGTATGTCGGGACGGTTCGCCGCAAGATTCACGAGCATCTCATCCAGGATCTTGTGAGTCCATTTGGCCTGGACCATACCCGCCTGTGCGATGCGAATGAGGAGATCACGAACCGTGTTCCCATATAGGACGTTAGCGTCATAGACCACGACGAAGGCCACGGTCAAGCTCCGAGTTCCTGACCGAGCGCGGCAAGGTCGTCGGCAGCAGCGCGCCGCTCCTGGTCATCACGCCGCTTGTACTCCATCAGCGCCTCAACGGTGATGCGGCGATGCCTTCCCACCATCCGATAAGGGATCTTTCCGGCCTCCAAGAGGCCGATGAGGAACGGGCGGGACACGTTCAGCACATCCGCTGCCTGCTGAGTGGTGAACTCGGCATGCGACGGGATCACTGAAACCCCCCTGCCCTCTGCCGCCTGGGCGAGGATGTATGCAAACAGGCTCACGGCCTCGCGCGGGAGGACCACAGCCTCTTCACCACCGAGCTCACCGGTAACCGGAATGTTCTCGCGATCCGGATGACGCATGAGGTAGTCCTTGATACGCCTGAGCGCACGTGCCGCAACCTCGGCGTCTATCGCTCCCGGCTCTATTGATCGCTTGACCTGGGCACCAGCCACAGCTACCCCCTTCCCCTAACCGCAGTATGCGCAACAGACGAAATGAACGCAACAGCTGTCCGGGCCTCCGATGAGGTGGATCACTGGCTTTGGTCGGCGAGGAGCGGGCGTAGTCGGGTGCAGACGGCGTCCACCTCGGGTTCCCCCGGCGACTCGCCGGCGCGGAACATCGCGAGTTGGAGCTCCGGGCCGGCCGCTTCGAAGCGGACCATGTCGACCTTGGTGACCGGCTGGACGACGAAGTGGATGTGACCGGGTTCTCGGTCCATGTGCGACCACAGGCAGACGTAGACCTGCTCCGGCCGGATCACCTCCGTGACCGCCGCCGCCGTCCGCCGCAGGAGCGGACCGAGCGCCGCGCTCTCGGTCTCGTCCAGGTCGGCCACATGGACGACGTGCCGCAGCGGCTTGATCACCAGCGTCCCGACGCCGAGCGGCCCGACGCAGTGCTCCACGACCAGCCCCGAACTCTCATGCAGCCGCCCACCCGGCAACGGCCGCACCCCGGAACTCAGCTCGCACGCGATGCACCCGGTCCGCGTCACCTGCTCAGGCGCCGCCACGGGCCTCTTCGACGACGGCCACTTCCACGCACTGGCCGCCCTGCTGGTCGGACCGCGTGCTCGTACGCCACTGGGCAGATGAAAGATCTGTCATGCTCACACACTCTCCATGATGGTGCGGATGAGCTTTTCCGACTCCGTGGCCGGGAGCGCCGCAGAGCGGATCAGATCGAATCGTACTTTAAGTGCATTGACGAGCCGAGGCTGGTCGATCAGGTCCCCACCGCCTATAGGGGTCTCGGCGTAGGCTACGTCCTTCCTTCCGTCGCAGCTCAGGAGCGTGAACGAGCCATTGAGATAAATCTGCGCGTCCTCCGGAAGGATCTGAATGGTGATGTTGGGTTCCTTCATTGCGTCGAGAAGGCGTTGGAGTTGGGCGCGCATCACCTCGGGGCCGCCGATCTTGCGGCGGATGGCGTACTCGGACAGCAGGATGACCAACCACGGGGGCTCGTCCCGGCGGAGGATCTCCTGGCGCTCCATGCGGGTGGCGACGAGCTGGTCGACCTTGTCAGGGTGGTTGCCTGCGGTGAGCATTGCCCGCGCATAGGCCTCGTCCTGAAGCAGCCCGGTGATGACCGTTGGCTCGAAGATGTGCATCGAGGACGCGGTTCCCTCGGCTTCGAGAAAGGGGCGGAACCAGCCGAGGGCGAGCTCACGGGCGGCGAGGGGCTGTAGCTCGGCGAAGTAGCCGTCGAGGGCGAACAGCCGGTCGAAGTCCCCGGACATCGCCGTCGTCGCGGAGCGCTTGGCGGTTTCGATCTTCGAGATGAGGTCGCCGGTGCAGCCGACGCGGTCGGCCAGGGCGTCCTGGGTCCAGCCGTTCGCGTCACGGTACTTCCGGAGCTTGTAGGCGAAGAGCGCCGCCACCGATGTCGTCGGATCCATCTCGCGCCGATATCCCATGTCGCCCTCCGGGCTGAAGCTGTCGGGGGTTGTCGAGCTCCTTCCATTGCCGAGAGTAGTCACATGACAACAGGGTGAGACGCGAATCGAAAATCCTCCTCAGGACGGGCAGGGCCCATGACCGCCGACTCGTACTCCCTCAAGCTGGGACCGCATCCGGGTGCCGCCAAGGTGGCCAGGCTGGCGGTCGAGCGGCGGCTGCGGGACTGGGCGCTGCCGGAGCTGCTGGACGACGTGCACCTGGTCACCACCGAGCTGGTGTCCAACGCCGCGCGGCTCGGTGCCGTGTTCGAGCTGACGATCAGCCGTCCGGGTGACCGGGCGGTACTGGTCGAGGTGCGGGACTCCGGCGACGGCGAACCCGCGATCCGGGCCGCCGGGCTGGACGAGGAGGACGGCCGCGGGCTGTTCATCGTCCAGGCGTACGCGACCGCGTGGGGCTGGCGGCCGGAGGACGACGGCAAGACGGTCTGGGCGCGATGCGGCGGGTGACCGAGGCTCCGCGCGGTCGGGTCTTCCCCCGAAGCCGGTCGCGCGGCGAGGGCCACGGCGGGCGCGGAGGTGAGGGGCCGGTGCTCGCCGTGGTCCGTACGGTGTCAGGCGCACCTCATCCGGATCTTGATGCCGCCGTCGCCGTGGCGGTACTTCTCCTGGAAGCCGAGGCGGCGGTAGAGGGCGTACGCCCGGATGTTGACGGTCAGGACGTCCAGGGTGACGTGCCGGCCCTGCGCGTGGGCGCGGTCGATGAGTCCCCGGATGAGGGTTCCGCCGATGCTCCGGCCCGGGTGGTCGGGGTGGAGCTCGATCCGGCCGAGGTAGAGCTCCTCCGGCCGGTCCTCGACGATGAACAGGCCCGCGTCGGTCCCGTCGACCGTGATGATCTGCCAGTGGCCGGGGTCGAAGGCCCGTTGCTGATATTCGCGCTGGTCCGCGTCGTTCCAGCCCCAGATCGCGGCGACATACTCCCCCATGGCCAGCCTGTGCAGTTCGAAGCAGAAGTCCGCGTCGTCCGGTGTCGCCGACCGCAGCCCGATGCCGTCCATGGCACGAGCGTTCCAGACCGGGCGGCCCCGATGCGAGCTCCGCCGGCACACGAGAAGAGGGCCCCAGCACAACGGCTGGGGCCCTCCATGGTTGCGCGGTCAGGCTTCTTCTGCCGTCACCGCTGCTCGGACTGCTCAGGCTGCTCGCCCTTGGCCTCGGTCCCGGTCTGGGACGCCTTGTCCTTGCCCGCGGCCTCGGACCTCGCCTGCTGCACGATTGCGGGCACCACAGCCAGCAGGAGCTTCTCCGTCTCGCGCCTCTGCCTCCAGCTCATTGCCGTCTCCCCTGTTTAGGTCCCACTCATGCTGTGGGACTTCTTAGGCAGAGACCGTCCGGGGAACGTGCTGGAGATCACGCCTGCCGAATGATCTTGGTTACCGGTGGCCGCTCCGGCTGTGTCATCATAAAGATGATCTTGAACGCGGTTCCTGCGGGGGCCGTGGAGCGCTGGCAGCGCTTCGTTGACCGCCCGACGGTTGAACCGGCCGCCCCCAGGAACGTGGCCGGGGAATCGCCGAGCCGGGCCGGAAAGGGCCGGCGACCCGCCACTGGGTCGTCGGCCCTTCGCCGTTTCAGGACAGGTGGGGCATGACCTCGGCGGCCAGGCGTTCCATCTGCTCGGCCTCGTCGAAGAGCGTGGTGAACAGGATCATCTCGGCGCCCGCGTCCGCGACCTCGCGCAGCCGGGTCACGCACTCGTCGGGCGGGCCGAAGACCGCGACGGGGGTCAGCTCGTCCCCGCCGGAGCGGCCGTACACCTGGTTCAGCGCGTCGGTCATGCGCCGGCGGGCCCGCGCGGCGTCGTCGTCGACCGCGATGTACACGCGCTTGGCGATCCGGAAGTCGCCCGGGTCGCGGCCGGCCTCGTCGAGCGCCTCCCGTACGACCCGCGTCTGGTCGGCGAACTGCGCGGTCGTCTGCGACCCCGCGCCGAAGAAGCCGTCGCCGTACCGGACCGCGCGGCGGAGCGCGTTGGGGTGGTTGCCGCCGAACCACAGCGGCGGGTACGGCTTCTGGAACGGCTTCGGCTCCATCGCCTGGCCGTCGAGCTGCCAGAACCGGCCGGGGAACGCGATCTCGGGCTCGGTCCAGCACGCCTTCATCAGCCGGATGCCTTCGGTGAAGCGGGCGACGAAGGCGTCCGTGTCGACGCCGAACGCCGCGAACGCCCTGCCCCGCCCGCCCGTGCCGACGCCCACCTCCAGCCGGCCCCGGCTGAGCTGGTCGAGCGTGCTGATGCTCTTGGCCAGGTGCAGCGGATTGTGCAGGGTGCTCACGAACACCGCGCAGCCCAGCCGCAGGCGTTCGGTGCAGGCCGCGGCGTACGTCATGGTCTCGATCGGGCCCAGGTTGGGCATCGAGCCGAGGACCTGCTCCTGGGTCCAGCCACTGTGGAAGCCCAGCTCCTCCGCCCGTACGACGTAGGCGCGGAACGCGGCCGGATCGAACTCACCGTCGCCGGAGAACTGCGGGATGGAGATCGCGAAGCGCACCCTCCGACCCTACTCCGGCCGGTCAGCCCGGCGCGGGTGCGACGGTCTCGGTCGCCTCGAGGTAACGCTGGAGCGCGTCCCGGTTACGAGTGAGGGCGTCGATGCGGGACTGCATGCCGTCCAGGGACTGCCGGAGGAGGCCGCGCAGCTCCGGGCAGCCGGTGAGCCGGGGCGTCCTGCCCTCGGCGCACGGCAGCAGCTCCCGGATGACGTCCGTCGACAACCCGGCGTCGAGGAGCCCGCGGATCTGGGCGACGATCACGGGGGCGTCCTCGGCGTACTCGCGGTAGCTGTTCGGCAGCCGCTCCGGGACGAGCAGTCCCTGCTCCTCGTAGTACCGAAGCAACCTGGCGCTGACCGAGGTCCGCCGCGACAGCTCGCCGATGCGCATACCTACTCCACGATGGTTCGGCTGGACCTTCACATCCATGTGAAACCCTAGCGGCGGGCTCGCCCGGAGGCCTATGGCCGGTGACCGGATGCCGGGTCGCCCGGGCTCTCAGCGGGGAAGAGGATCGGGCTGAGCAGGTGGCGGACGCGGTCCGGCGCGGGTTCGTTGGTCATCCGGGAGACGATGACGTCGCGCAGCTCGCCGATCAGCTCGGCGCGTTCGCGCGGGCTGAGCCAGATCGCGTGCTGCCGGTAGCCGACCAGGTCGCGGGCCGGGTCCGCGTCGCGGTCCAGGTAGGCGTCGAACTCGGCCAGGAGGGTGGCCATGGCCGTGGCGAAGGCGCGGCGGTGGTCATCCGGTGAGGCGGACGCGGCCGTCTCCGCGTCGATCACGGCGCGGGCCCGGCGCAGGCGGTAGGTCCGTTCGACGGCGCCGCGCACCCGCTGCTCGCCGTCGATCTCCAGGAGCCCTCCCTCGGCCAGCAGGCCGACGTGCCGGTACAGGGTCGCCTTCGAGACGTCCGGCAGGAGCGCGGACAGTTGCGCGGTCGTGAGCGTCCGCCCGCCCGACATCGCGTGCACGATGCGGAGCCGCACGGGGTGCAGGAGCAGATCGACCGGGTCCATGGCCTAACGATCTCACGACTGATACCTTTCTCAAAGTTGAGAATAATCCTTGGAGGCGTCCCGCATGCGATCCACGACACCGGAGCACCGGACCGAGCCCCCGCTGGGGCGGCTGTACGAGGTGGGCGGCCGGCGGCTGATGCTGCACCGGTCCGGCGCCGGGGAGCCCGCCGTGGTCCTCCTGGCCGGGGCCGGCCTCGTCGGCCTGGACTACGTGAACCTGCACGACCGCGTCGCCCGGCTGACGACCGGCGTGCTCTACGACCGGGCCGGCACCGGCTGGAGCGACCCGGTCGAGCTGCCCCGTACGGCCGGTGAGGTCACCGACGAACTGCGCGACCTGCTGGCCGCCGCCGGGGTTCCGGGCCCGTACGTGCTGGTCGGGCACTCCCTGGGCGGGGCCTACGCGCGCCACTACGCGCAGCGCTTCCCCGGCGAGGTGGCCGGGCTGCTCCTGCTGGACCCAACCCACGAGGACTTCCTGCGCCGCGCGCCCCGGCAGGTGCCCGAGATGCTGGAGCGGATGAAGAGCCGGGACCTGCCGGAGCCGACCGAGGAACAGCTCCAGCGCTCCCGCGACGCGCTCGCCGGGCACTTCGCGAAGTGGCCCGACGCCGTTCGCGGACCGCTCATCGAGCACCACCTCACCGCGTGGCGTACGGCCTGGAACGAGGACAAGAACCTCTACACCGAGGTCGCCGACGAGCTCCGGAACGCCCCGGACCTGCCCGACGTACCGCTGATCGTGCTGACCGCCCTGGGGCACGACGCGACCCAGGCCCACCTGTGGCCCGAGGACCTGCTGCGCGAGATCAACGACATGAAGCGCACGATCCACGCGGAACTGGCCGCGTCGGTCCCGCGCGGCGAACAGCGGGTCCTCGACGACGTCGGGCACGCTGGATGCACGAGGAGCGCCCCGACGCCGTCCTCGGCGCCCTCACCGACCTTCTCCGCGCCGTCTGACCCGTCCGGACGGGTCAGACGGCGGATCAGGCGTCGCGCCGGCAGAGGATCCACGCGCCGCCCAGCCAGGTTCGGCCGGCCGATTCAGGGGCGGGCGCCGAGTCTGTTCACCCAGCCCATCGCCTCGTACGTCATGGTCAGGCTGGGCGCCTTGCGGTCCCCGGACTCCTGGGCGAGGAGCCGCCCCGACCGCGGGTCGATGATCAGACGGATCTCGAAGCCCTTCCCCGGCCGGGCGTCGTTCCCCCCCAGGGCCAGGACCGCGCCCTTGCGGCCCATCGGGTCATCGGCCGTGCCCAGGTAGCGGATGCCCGGCTGCTCGGCGAGCAGCCGGTACAGCGCGGCCTTCGCGCCCGGCGTCAGCGGCCCGGCCAGCAGGTCCTGCGCCTCGCCGAAGACGTACTGGGCGAAGCTGTCGCCCATGGGCTCACCGTCGTGCTGGTCGGACAACTGGTTCTCGTGCTTGAACCAGGTCCGCATCGTCTTCTGAAGGCCGGCCGGGTCGGTGGGCAGCCTGGTCAGGGCCTCGATCGCCTTGTCCCGCTGGGCGATGTTCGGCTTCAGGTCGGAGAAGTCGTAGTTGTTCACGTGCGGCTTGCCCGCCGGGTCGACGCCGAACCACTCCTTCTCCTTGGGTGTCAGCTTCTTCCACGCGGCCTCGTCGGCCGGTGACGGGAAGGTGATCCTGGGGTCGATGCCGGTGATCGTGCGGTCCCGCCTGTCGCGGCCGAACCAGCTGTCCTGCGTCTTGCTCACGTACGCGGTGAAGGGCGGGAACCGCAGACTCTTCTCGCCGAGCCGCCTGGCGATCCTCTTCTGCGCCGCCTTGCGGAAATCGGAAGTGGTGAAGATCGAGGTCTCGCGTTCGCGGGTGTACCAGTAGGCCCCGGTGGTGGCGGGTGCCTTGGCGGCGCTCTCGGCGCTGGTCAGGAGGATGGCGCGGGCGTCCAGCGGTCGTACGGTGCGGGACGCGGTCGGCCGGGCGCCGGGGGAGGTCCCGGAGCCGTCCGTGGCGACGATGACGAGCGCCGCGCTCGCGGCGACCGCCCCGGCGGCCAGTCCGGCCACCAGCAGGCGCGGCATCCGGCGCCGCGCGGTCGGCACCGAGACGGCGCGGCCGGAGTCGCCGCCATCCCACGCCTCGGCGAGATCCCGCTCGCGGCGGCGGGAGTGCGCCTCGGCGGCCATCGTCTCCAGGCCGACGGGCTTCAGCGTACGGAACAGGTCGTCGGGGTCGCGGTTCAACTTGGCTCCAGGGTTCATCGGGCGGCCTTGTCGGCGGCGCGGGACACGGGGCGGCGGGCATCGGGCGCGGGGGCGCTGTCGATCGCCCTGGCGAGGCGGCGCCGCGCGCGGTGCAGGCGGACGAAGAACGCCGCGGTCGAGCAGCCGACGACCTTGGCGGCCTCTCGCGGGGCCAGGCCGTGCCACATGACGAGCGAGAGGACCTCGAGGTCGTTCTCGGACATCCCGCCGATGGCCGCCAGTGCGCTGTCACGCTCCACGACGTGGTCGGCGACGTCCCACGCCACCAGGTCCTCGTCGGTGGTCATCGCGGTGACCCGGTCGACCAGCGCACGCCGCCGGGAGCCGTTGTCCCACTGCTTGCGCAGGAGGTTCCGGGCGACGCCCAGCAGCCAGGGCAGCGCCGGCTCGCGGATGTCGTCCAGGCGGCGCCACGCGATGACGAACGTCTCGCTGACGATGTCCTCCGCCACGTCCGGCTCGGCGCGCGTGATCACGTAGCCGAGCACGCGCCGGTAGTTCTCGTCGTACAGCTCGGTGAAGCGTCTTCGGGAGTCCTCGGAGTCGCCCAACGGAGTCCCTGCCCTTCGGTGAGTCGGTGACCTTTCACCAGTACTTCCGACGGCCCCCGCCGCCTTTACCGATCACCTTCAAGAAGATCGCCGGTAGGGCCGCCTGTTACCTCGGACGTAATCGACCCCGTTCCCGTACGCCGGGAGGATTCATGACGTCGGACCACGCGAGACAGACCAAGGAGCGACCCCATGTTCTTCGAGACCGCTGACGGAACCCGCCTCGCCTACGAGGACTACGGCCAGGGCCCGACGATCGTCTTCGTCGCCAGCTGCATGCTCAGCACCGACATGTGGGAGTACCAGATCCCCTTCTTCGTCGAGCGGGGCTACCGGTGCGTCGCGCTGGACCGGCGGGGCCACGGGCGCTCGGACCGGCCCTCCGGCGGATACGACCTGGACACCACCGCGGACGACCTGGCCGCGCTGATCGAGCACCTCGACCTGCGGGACGTCACCCTCGTCGGCCACTCCATGGGCGGCGGCGAGATCGCCCGTTACCTCGCCCGGCACGGCGAGGAGCGCGTCGCCCGCGCCGTGTTCATCTCCGCGATGCTGCCGTTCCTGAAGCAGACCGAGGACAACCCGGCCGGCATCCCGGAGGCCCTCTTCGAGGCCATGCAGGCCAAGATCCGCGCCGACCGACCCAAGTGGCTCTCCGACCAGGCCCAGGTCTTCTTCGCCACCCACCTCGGCCCGGCGGTGTCCCCCGCCCTTATCGCCTGGATGATCCGGGAGTGCGAGGCCACCTCGCCGTGGGCGGTGCTGAAGTTCCAGCACGCGCTGTTCCACACCGACCACCGCGCCGGGCTGCGCGAGATCACCATCCCCACGCTCGTCGTCCACGGCGCGGCGGACTTCTCGGCGCCGGTGGACGTGACCGGCCGCCGCACCGCCGAGATCATCCCGGGCACCGTGTACAAGGAGTACCCGACCGCCGGGCACGGCATCTTCGCCAGCCACCACGACGAGCTCAACGCCGACCTGCTCGCGTTCATCAAGGGCTGAGCCGCCGTCGAGTCGCGGACGGCTCGCCGGTCAGCGGAAGTCGGCGGCGTGGTCGGCGGCCCACCGGGCGAAGGTACGGCCCGGACGGCCGGTGACCTCCTCGACCACGGGCGAGACCCAGGCGTTGCCGTCCAGGTACCGGCCCATCTCCAGGAACCACTCGATGACCTGCTCGGGGTACCGGTCCTTCCAGTGCTCCCGCGCCTCGTCGGGGGTGAGCTCGACGAACCGGACCTCGCGGCCGATGGCCTCGCCGATCAGCCGTACGGCGTCGCGGCGTCGTACGGGCTCCGGGCCGGTCGGCACGTAGGTCCGCCCGATGTGGCCGTCCTCCAGGAGGGCGGCCAGGGCGACGGCGGCGATGTCGGCCTCGTGGACCATCGCGCTGGTCCAGTCGCCGAACGGGGCGCGCACGACGCTCTCCGTCCTGATCGACGCGACCCACTCACGGGTGTTGGCCATGAACTCGCCGGGGAAGATGTGCGTCCACTCGAGACCGGAGTTCTCGATGGTCCGGTGCAGGACGCGGTGCCGCGCCTCCATGGGATCGTCGTCGTCGCGGCTCGGATCGTTGTGGCCGAGGTGCACGATCCGCCGTACGCCGGCCTCCTTCGCGACTTCGAGGATCCGGGGGCCGGTGGTCAGCGACTCGCCGATCGCCACCAGGTGCATCCGCTCGACCCCGCGAAGGGCGGAAACCAGGCTCTCCGGCCGACCGAAGTCCCCGGCGACCACCTCGGCCTCCGGCGGCAGGGCGGCGGCCGCCCGCGAGGCGGGATCGCGGGTCACGGCCCGGACCTCCTGACCGGCGGCAACGAGTTGCCGGACGAGGCTGCTCCCGACCGTGCCGGTCGCTCCGGTGACCAGTATCGGCATGACGTCTCCCCGCTGCGCGATCGATCAAGGGCGTTCATCCTCGCCAGCGCTTCCGGGGACGGCAAACGCGAACAGCGTGTTCGCATTTCTCGTTGACCTGCGGGAATGAAGTCGCGATCCAAAATTCGCGAAAAAAGAATGATTTTGGGTGGTCACCGGACCGCGGGGCGTAGTCGCCGTCTCGGGACCGGTGCGACGTCCCCGCGGCGTCCCCGGCGCAGGGCCGCGTGCCACTGGCCGGGACCCGGGCCGTGCCAGGCGGCCAGCGTGTCGGCGACCAGGCCGGTCGCGGCGGCGTAGACCCCCTTGTGCAGCAGGTCGACGGCGAGTTCGCGGCGCGGCCAGGTCCAGGGCGGAGCGCCGACGCCCGTCGCGTTCTCCAGGATCTGGTCGTTGGTCAGGCGGACCACCCCGAACATCGCCGAGGCCCAGGGGCCGCGCAGCCCGGCCGTGGCCATCACCCCGCGCAGCCCGCCCATGAGCATGCCCTGTCCGAGATGCATGGCGAGGTTGCGCGAACGCGGTTGCCGCCGGGGGTGCTCCGAGAGGCCCGTCAGGCGTTCCAGCGTCCGCGTCGGGACGTGGGAGTCCGGGCGCCGCGTCCATCGTTGTTCGAGCTTCTCACTGGCCGTCATCGCCAGCGCGCCGACGAGTCCGGCGATCATTCCTTCGATCGTTGCTCGTGTCCACATGTCGCGCCCCTACCCGTGGCGGGACACTCGGTCACTCTCCGTGAGGAACGGGCGCGTTCAGCCCCAGGTCCGTGGCGGCGGCGCGGAGGGCGGCGACGGCGGCGCGAATGGCCGGACGGCGGGCCGCCTCGGCGCGCCAGATCCCGTACACGTGCCGTGTCAGCGCGGGACGCACGGCGACGATGCGGACACCGGGCGGGACGTCGCAGCGGCCCAGGCGCGGCAGGATGGCGCTGCCCAGTCCGGCCGCCACGAGGGCGAGCTGCGTGGCGTACTCGTCGGCGGTGTGGCTGATGCGCGGCTCCAGGCCGGCCGTCCGGAGCGTGTGCTCCAGCCAGTCGCGGCAGATCGCGCCGGCCGACTGGGCGATCCACATCTCTCCGCGCAGGTCGGCCAGGTCGATGACCTCGCGATCGGCGAGCGGGTGGTCGGCGGGAAGGGCGAGGTCCGCGACGTCGTCGAGCAGCGGCGCCTTGACCAGGCCGTCCGGGATGGCGAGCGGCACGTTGAACCAGTCCTGGACGACGCCCAGGTCGATCTCGCCGCGGGCGGCGAGGGGCAGGCTGGCGTGCGGTTCCAGTTCGCGCAGCGTCACCGTCAGGAGGGGGTGCTCCTTGGCGAGCCGCCCCAGCGCGCCGGGCATCAGGCCGCGCGCCGCCGTGGGGAACGCCGTGATGGCGAGCTCGCCGACGACGGCGCCACGCTGGGCCTCGAGGTCGGACTCCGCGGCCTCGACCATGGCGAGGATGCGCTCGGCGTGCGCGGCGAGGAGCGCGGCGGCGTCGGTGAGCCGGACCCCTCGGCCGTTGCGCTCCAGGAGCTTCTGTCCGGTCTCCCGCTCCAGCTTGGCGACCTGCTGGGAGACGGCCGAGGTCGTGACGTGAAGGACCTCCGCCGCGGCGCTGACGGAACCGTACGTGGCCACGGCGTTGAGGGCACGAAGCCGCTCCAGGTCGAGCATGTAGGCATGCTACATGGAGAGCTTAAGGAACATTCGCTTGTCCTAAAGAATGGCGACCGCGACGATCAGAGTCATGAGACCTCGGGACATCGCGATCGCGGTGCTGATCGCCGCGATCTGGGGATTCAACTTCGTCATCATCCATGTGGGGCTCGGCGCCCTGCCGCCGCTGCTGTTCGCGGCCCTGCGGTTCGTGGCGGCGGCGTTCCCCGCGGTCCTGTTCGTCCGGCGGCCCGCGATCCCGTGGCACCGGATGACGCTCATCGGACTGCCGCTCGGGGTCGGGCAGTTCGGCCTGCTGTTCATCGCCATGCACCTGGGGATGCCGGCCGGGTTGTCGTCGCTCGTGCTGCAGACGCAGGCGCTGTTCACCGCCGCCTTCGCCGTGCCGATGCTCGGTGAGCGCATGCGCCGGGCGCAGGTGGCGGGCATGCTCGTGGCCTTCACCGGCATCGCGGTGATCGCCGGGTCGCTGGGCCAGGGCGGGCCCGTGCTGGCGTTCGCGCTGTGCCTCGGCGCGGCGGGCATGTGGGGGCTGGCCAACATCGGCATGCGGAAGGCGCAGCCGCCGGACATGTTCGGGTTCATGGTCTGGGTCAGCCTGATCCCGCCGCTGCCGCTGCTCGCGCTCTCGCTGATCTTCGAGGGGCCGCGTACGGACCTGCACGCGCTGGCGCACATCTCCGCCGGCGGCCTGGGCGCGCTCGCCTACATCGCGTACCTGTCGACCCTCGTCGGGTTCGGCCTCTGGGGGTGGCTGCTGCGCCGGTACGACGCCGGTCAGGTGGCGATCTACTCGCTGCTGGTGCCGCTGTTCGGGGTGTCCTCGGCCGCGCTCCTGCTCGGCGAGCGCATCACCGTCCCCGACCTGGTCGCCGGTGTCCTCATCGTCGGTGGCGTCGCCCTCGGCAGCCTCCGCCGCCGTACGGCCGCCGTCCGCCCCCGGGCCGACGCCCCGGCCGCCGCGCTCGCCGAGAGGTGACCTCATGCTCCACGGGATCCACGTTCCGCTCGTCACACCGTTCGGGCCCGACGGCGCCCTCGACGTCCCCTCCCTCGAAGGCCTGGCCCACCACGTCCTGACCGAGGGCGCGGCAGGACTCGTCGTGCTCGCCACCACGGGCGAGGCCGCCCTGCTCACCGCCGACGAACGGCGTACGGTCATCGCGACGTGCCGGAAGATCAGCGAGGAGTACGGCGCGCCGCTCACCGTCGGCGTGGGGACGATCGGCACCGAGGAGTCCGTCCGGCAGGCGATCGACCGTGCCGTCGACGCGGACCTGCTCCTCGCGGTCGTGCCGTACTACCTCCGGCCCACCGACGAGGGCGTCCTCGAGCACTTCGCGGCGATCGGCGCGGCGGCCGGGGTACCGCTGATCGTCTACAACATCCCGTACCGGACGGGGAAGACGCTGCGCGTCGAGACGCTCCTCGAACTGCTCGCCACCGAGCACGTCGCCGGGATCAAGCACTGCCCGGGGGCGATCGACGCGGACACCCTGACGCTGCTCGCCGAGGGCCGGGGCGTGCTCGGCGGCGACGACGCGTTCCTGTACCCGATGCTGCAACTCGGCGCGGCGGGCGGCATCACGGCCTCGGCGAACGTCGCCCCGGCGGCGTTCGCCGCACTGGCCGACGCCGTACGGGACGGGGACGCCGCGCGCGCCCGCGACCTCCACGACGCCCTGCTGCCCCTGGTGAACGCGCTGTTCGCCGAACCCTCCCCCACCGTCATCAAGGCGGTGCTCGCCGAGCGCGGCCTGATCGCCGACGCCACCGTACGATCGCCGCTGCGGCCGCCCTGTTCCGAGGTGGTGATCCGGGCGCTGGACGCACTGGCAGGATTGATCGCATGAGGATCGGAGGCGGCGCTCCGGCCTCGTTCCATCGGAGCAGAACTCCGGCCATGAACGTCACTGCTCGTTGAAGAATGTGCGCAGGGCCTGGGCGACGGCACCGGGGTCTCCGTCGTTCTCCGGCCCCGAGTGACCGAGGCCCGGGAGGATGGCGCTCCGCGCGTGCGGGAGGATGGTCGCGAGTCTCTCCAGCGGCTCGATCAGGTAGGCCGGGCTCTTCGACCCGCCGAGCAGCAGCACCCGCGCCTGCAGCGCCGTGTAGTCCGGCAACGTGTCGGCCATCTCCCTTATGATCTGCATGTCGAAGCGCTCCGTCGGTATGAGCTCCATGACCGCGACGTCATCGCCCGAGGACTCGCGTAGCAGGCGCGAGCCGATCGTCAGCAGCGGCAGGAGCACCGATCGCGGAATCCAGTTGGCCAACGGCTCGGTCCGCAGGCCCTTGAACACGGTGATCAGCGCGGCGGCGAGTCTGCCCTCGGCGAGTTCCTGCTCGTAGCGCGGCAGCCACTCCATCGGTACGGAGCCGTTGACGGACAGGGGAGGCTCGTACAGGGCGACTCGGTCGAGCGCGGGGACAGCGAGCGCCGCGCGCAGTGCGACGAGCGCGCCCGCGCTCAGGCCGAAGATCATCGACGCTCCGGTCTCCGCGACGAGCGCCTGTACGTCCTCCACCTCACGACTCACGTGGAAGTCGTCACCGTGTCCGCCGCTGAGCCCGCGTCCGCGCCGGTCGGGCACGTAGACGGTGTATTCGGCCGCCATGGCGTCGGCGAGCTTGGTGAGATGCTGCGACGCCAGCATTCCGCCGTGCAGGAGGATCAGTGCGGGGCCGTCGCCGTAGATCCGGTAGCCGATCGTCGTGCCGTCGGCGGAACGCACCCGGCCCTTTTCGTAGTCGCGCATCCTGTCATCCCTCCGCGCCGTGGGCGGCGCGCGGGAGGTCCGCGGTCTCCCCCGCCGGGACGAACCTCTTCAGCGCCTCCTTGCCGGCCTCCACCGCCGCGTTACCGCGTTCGAGGAGGTCGGCCTGGTACACCGCCAGCGCCGAGGCCGGCCGGCGTTCGCCACGGCGGACCTCGTCCAGGCGCGCGCACAGCCGGACGGCGTCCTGGATCGCGGTGGTCGCGCCGTTCCCGCCGCTGGCCAGCGTCAGGTGGGCCGCGTCGCCGAGCAACGTGACCCGGCCCGCCGGCCACGGCGGCATCGGCCGGTCGTAGATCCTGGATCTGCCGATGGCGCTCATGTCGGCCGAGCGCACCAGTTCCCGCAGATCGGGATGCCAGCCGTCGATGAGCCCTAGGACCACCTCGCGCGCGTCCCACCGGCCGCGCCCCGCGTCGGCGGCCGCGGGATGGTCCGGCGGCACCAGCAGCACCCAGCGCACGTAGCTGTCGCGGTACGGCATGTCAAGGCCGGGAGCGAGCTCGGCGGCCGCCGCGGACGGCTCGGTGCCGAACTGCATGCGTCCCAGCATCAGCGTGATCCCCGGGCCCTTCACCATCGTGCCGCGGCCTGGCACCAGTCGCAGGAAGCGCTCGGTGATGGGGGTGCGTCCCATCGCCCCGCACAGGTCCGCTGGGACGAGCCGCACCTCGGGCGCCACATGCCGGCGCACCACCGAGTTTCCGCCGTCGGCGCCGACCAGCACGTCACCGGTGGCCTCCGTGCCGTCGGCGAAGTGCGCGGTCACTGGCCCGTCCGCCCTCTCCATGAGGCCGGTGAGCCGCTTGCGGTACGCGACCCGGTCCCCAAGGCCTCCGAGGAGGATCCGCCGCAGTACCTGCCGGTCCATCGCCCGGGCGTCCGCCGCCGGTCCTTCCAGGTCGCTGTGGAGCAGGGTGAGCTGTTCGTCGAACAGCAGGCCGGGCCCGGTGAGACTTCCGCTGGTGGCCTCGACCAGTTCGTAGAGCCGCCTTGGCAGGCTCGCGCGCAGTCCCGCCATCCCGGCGGGCGCCAACCCGATCCGATACCCCTGGGGTCGATCGCCGGTGTCGTCGTCGGCCTCGTACACGCGCACGTCGATACCAGCGCCGACGAGCGTGTGGGCGAGCGTCAGCCCGCCGATCCCCGCCCCGATCACCAGCACCCTTCCGAGGTCCCGCTCGGTCATCGCCTCATCCTCCGTTCCAAGTGAACAACGTTCACGTGTACATTGTTCACATCACGGGTGCCGAACTGTCAACCGGGAGGAAACGATGGGGCAGCGACGCGCGGAGGTGCTTCGGGCGGCGGTCGAGCTGCTCGACGAGGTGGGCCTGGACGGCCTGACCATGCGCCTCCTGGCGAGCCGCCTCGGCGTACGGGCGAGCGCGCTGTACCGGCACTATCCGAGCAAGCAGGCCCTGCTGGACGCCATGGTCGCGTACCTGTCCACGCCACCGGCCGACGCCGCCCCGTCTCCCGGCGGCTCCTGGGAGGAGCGGCTGCGCGCCGTCGCGATCGCCATGCGCGAGCTCATGCTGGCCCACCGAGACGGCGCGCGGCTGATCGCCACCTTCCATCACCCGGGCAGCGAGGCCGTCGCCACCTTCCACGGCCTCGTCGCCGCGCAGACCGCCGGAGGCGTCCCCGCCGAGACGGCGGTCCTCGCCGTGGACACCCTCCTGGCCTACGTCAACGGCTTCACGATCGAGGAGCAGGCACGCAAGACCGGCGCCGGCGACTGGCCGCGAGAGCGACGCGACCGCGCCTTCAACGACGGCATCGAGCTGATCCTCGCCGGCGTACGCGAAACCGCACGCCGCACCGCGCGATGAGATGGCGGCCCCATACCGCCGCGCTCCAACGGCTGCGAGGATTAGATCCATGAGGATCGGATTCGGCGCCCCGGTGTCGGGGGCATGGGCCACCCCACGGAACGTCGGTCACTTCGCGGAACGCGCGGAAGACCTCGGATACGACTCGCTGTGGGCGTTCCACCGCCTGCTCACCCCGGCCGACAGGGAGGCGTTGGCCCCGGTGTACCGCAGCGTGCTCGACCCGCTCGTCACCCTGGCCTACGCCGCCGCCCGCACCTCCCGGATCCGCCTCGGCGTCTCCCTGATCAATTTCCCGTTCGTCACGCCCGTGTACCTCGCCAAGGAGGTCGCCTCCCTGGACGTGCTGTCCAACGGGCGGTTCGACCTCGGCCTGGGCGCCGGCTGGCAGCACGAGGAGTTCGTCGCCAGCGGCGCCTCGGAGGAGCGACGCGGCGCGCGCGCCGAGGAGTTCGTCGCGGCGCTGCGCACGCTGTGGGAGGACGAGGTCAGCGAGTTCGACGGTGAGTTCTACACGATCCCGCCGAGCCGCCAGGCCCCCAAGCCCGTGCAGAAGCCGCACCCGCCGGTACTGCTCGGCGGCGTGGCCGAGGCCGCGCTGAAGCGCGCCGGCCGGATCGCGGAAGGCTGGCTCAGCCGCAGCGCCACCGACCTGTCCCGCATCCACGAGCAGATCGCCACCGTCCGGCAGGCCGCCGAGGAGGCGGGCAGGGACCCCGACGCGGTCCGCGTCGTCGTCCGCGGCGTCGTACGGGCGGGCGAGGAGGTCACCTACGACGCCGGCAAGCGCCTGCGCCTGTCCGGCTCCTACGACCAGATCCGCGAGGACACCGCCTGGCTCGCCGAGCAGGGCGTCACCGAACTCTTCTACGACCTCAACTGGGACCCCCTCGTCGGCAACCCCGACGCCGAACCCAAGGCCGCCACGGCCCGCGCGGAGGAGATCGTCGAAGCCTTGTCCCCAGACGCCTGACCGACAGTGCCGAGACTTTCCGTCGCCATGGCGACGGAAAGTCTCGGCGGTGATGGGTCACACCGCTTCGGCGGCGGCTCTCGCTGCGTGGGGGAGGGCTTCCGCGATGCGTTCCAATGCCGTGTCGTCGTGGGCGGCGGACAGGAACCACGCCTCGTACGCCGACGGGGGCAGGTAGACGCCGTGGTCCAGGGCCGTGTGGAAGAACGCGGCGTAGCGGCGGGTGTTCTGGCGCTGGGCCTGCTCGAAGTCCAGCACCGGATCCTCGGCGAAGAAGATCGAGAAGAGGTTGCCCGCGGTCTGCAGCCGGTGCGGCACGCCCTCCTTGGTCAGTGCCTCCGTCGCGGCCTGGGCGACCGCGGTGGCGGCGTGGTCGATGCGCGCGTAGACCTCGTCGGTGGCGGCGCGGAGCGTGGCCAGGCCGGCGGCGGTGGCCAGAGGGTTACCGGACAGGGTGCCCGCCTGGTACACCGGGCCCGCGGGAGCCAGCCGGTCCATGACGTCGGCGCGGCCGCCGAAGGCCGCGGCCGGCAGGCCGCCGCCCATCACCTTGCCGAAGGTGTACAGGTCGCCGGCGACGCCCTCCAGGCCGTACCAGCCGGACCGGGAGACGCGGAAGCCGGTCAGGACCTCGTCGACGATGAGCAGGGCGCCGTGCCGCTCGCAGACGCGCTTCAGGGCGGCGTTGAAGTCCTGGGTCGGCGGGACGATGCCCATGTTGGCCGGGCACGCCTCGGTGATGACGCAGGCGATCTCGTGGCCGTACTCACCGAACGTCTCCTCGACGGCGGCGATGTCGTTGTAGCGGAGCACGATCGTGTCGGCGGTGGCCGCGCCGGTGACGCCCGGCGAGTCCGGCAGGCCGAACGTCGCGACGCCGGACCCGGCGGCGGCCAGCAGCGCGTCGGAGTGACCGTGGTAGCAGCCGGCGAACTTGACGATCTTCGGACGCTCGGTGAAGCCGCGGGCCAGCCGGATCGCCGACATCGTCGCCTCGGTGCCGGAGCTGACCAGGCGGACCTCGTCGATCGGCGTGCGGGCGACCATCTCCTCGGCGAGCAGGACCTCGCCCTCGGTCGGGGCGCCGTACGAGGTGCCCTGCTCCACGGCGTGGTGCACGGCCTCCACGACCTGCGGGTGGGCGTGCCCGAGGATCATCGGGCCCCACGAGCAGATCAGGTCGACGTACTCGTTGCCGTCGGCGTCGACGAGGTACGCGCCCCGGGCCGAGGCGATGAACCGCGGGGTGCCGCCCACGGCCCCGAAGGCGCGCACCGGGGAGTTCACGCCGCCCGGGATGACCGCACCGGCCCGGTCGAACAGTGCTTCGGAACGATTCGTGGAAGTCACCCCACGAGTCTCCCAGACGTCATTCGGCGTCGTCGGCCAGGATCTCCAGTAGCCGCAGCGGGTCGGGCAGCGGCGCACCGTGCGGCGCCCTGACCCAGGTCACCGCGCGGTCGAACGGCAGCACCGACGGCGGCGCGACGACGTAGCTGTCGCGGCAGTGCCAGCGCATCCCGGGGTTGTCGGCGATCGTCTCCGGGACGGTGTCGAGGTGGCAGGACCACCACTCGTCCTCGTCGACGGGCGCGCCACGGGTGGCGACGAAGAACAGGTAGCGCTCGTCACCGTGGGCGGCCACCGGGCCGACCGGTACGCCCTCGCGCTCCATCCGGTCCAGGGCCGCGCGGCCCGCCGCGGCCGGCACGTCGAAGACGTCGAAGACCCGCCCGGTCGGCAGGACGACGTTGGCCTCCGGGTCGCCCGCCCACCAGCGTCCCAGGGTGTCGACGTCGACCGTGGCCTGCCGCTGCCACACCTGGGACCGGGGATGCGCCGCGGGCGACGGACAGCCGATCCGGTCGCAGGAACACGCCCGCGTGCCGTCGGTCGCCGGATGTTCGCCCGGATAACAGGGCCAGCCCAGGGCGGCGTACTCCTGTACGGCGGCCGCCATGCGCTCGCGCCTGGCCGACTCGCCCGTCTTGCGGCGGCCGGCCGACCGGTTCGTTCGCTTCGCTGTTACGTCCAGCATCCTGCTCCCCCTCCGCTCCTCTTTCGATGATGACGCGCCGCGGTTTCGCGAGTTGTGGGAACCCCCGAATAGCGGCGAAGCCGTGACCTGCTATGCGGCGGGTCACCGGAGCGACGCCGCCGCAGCGAGCGGAGTGAGCGGCCGAGGAACGAGGTCGCTCGCGAAGCGAGTGAGGCGGCGCGAGCGACCCATCAGCACGGCTTCGAGAGCGGGTTCACCTCAGGCGCGCAGGGAGCGGGCGACCTCGGTGGCCCAGTAGGTCAGGATGATGTCGGCGCCCGCACGGCGGGCGGAGATCAGCGTCTCCATGATGATCCGGTCGCGGTCGATCCAGCCCTGCGCGGCGGCCGCCTCGACCATGGCGTACTCGCCGCTGACCTGGTAGGCGGCGACCGGGACGTGCACCGTGTCGCGTACCCGGCGGACGATGTCGAGGTAGGTCAGCGCGGGCTTGACCAGGACGAAGTCGGCGCCCTCGTCCAGGTCCAGCAGCACCTCCCGCATCGACTCCTCGGCGTTCGGCGGGTCCTGCTGGTAGGCGGACCGGTCGCCGAACTGCGGCGCGCACTCGGCGGCCTCGCGGAACGGGCCGTAGAACGCCGAGGCGTACTTCACGGCGTACGCCATGATCGCGACGTTGCCGTAGCCGGCCTCGTCCAGGGCGGTGCGGATCGCGGCGACCTGGCCGTCCATCATGCCGCTCGGGGCGACGACGTCCACGCCCGCCGCGGCCTGGGCGACGGCGATGGAGGCGTAGCGCTCCAGGGTCGCGTCGTTGTCGACCTCCCCGGAGCCCGTGAGGATGCCGCAGTGCCCGTGGTCGGTGTACTCGTCCAGGCACAGGTCCGCCATGAGCACCGTGGCGTCGCCGAGGTCGGCGGACAGGTCGCGTAGCCCCTTCTGCACGATGCCGGCCGGGTCGTCGGCGGCCGAGCCGCGGCCGTCCTTGACCGCGGGGATGCCGAACAGGATCAGCCCGCCGACGCCGGCCTCCACCGCGTCGTGCGCCGCCTTGCGCAGGGACTCCCGGGTGTGCTGCACGACGCCCGGCATCGACGCGATCGGCTGCGGCTCGGTGATGCCCTCCTTGACGAAGAGCGGCAGCACCAGGTCGCTCGGGTGCAGGTGGGTCTCGGCGACCAGCCGCCGCAGCGCGGGGGTGCGGCGGAGCCGCCGGGGACGTACGACGGGGAACTGCGCGGTCACAACGACCTTCTTTCAGCTCATCACTTGCGCCGGCGGGCGCCGCGGCGCATCTCACTCGGCTTGCGGAGGGGGTCACCGGCCTCGACCTGGGCGGCCCGCCGCTTGGAACCGTACTCCGCGAGCGCCTCGGCGAGGGCGCTGACGGACGGGCTGTCCGCCAGCACGTCGACGCGCAGACCGTACTCCTCCGCCGTGCGCGCGGTCTGCGGGCCGATACAGGCGATGACCGTGACGTTGTGCGGCTTGCCGGCGATGCCGATCAGGTTCCGGACCGTCGAGGACGAGGTGAACAGCACGGCGTCGAACCCGCCGCCCTTGATCGCCTCGCGGATCGGCGCCGGCGGCGGCGCCGCCCGTACGGTCCGGTAGGCGGTCACGTCGTCGCACTCCCAGCCCAGCTCGGTGAGCCCGGCGACGAGCGTCTCGGTGGCGATGTCGGCGCGCGGCAGCAGCACCCGGTTGATCGGGTCGAGGTCCTTGTCGTACGGCGGCCAGACCTCCACGAGCCCCTCGGAGGACTGCTGCCCCTTCGGCATGAGGTCCGGCTTGACGCCGAACTCCACGAGCGCGGCGGCGGTCTGCTCGCCGACGGCCGCGACCTTGAGGCCGGCGAACGCGCGGGCGTCCAGGCCGTACTGCTCGAACCGCTCGCGTACGGCGCGCACGGCGTTGGTCGAGGTGAAGACCACCCACTCGTAGCGGCCGGTGACGAGACCCTTGACGGCACGTTCCATCTGCTGCGGCGTGCGCGGGGGCTCCACCGAGATCGTGGGCACCTCGTCGGGCACGGCGCCGTACGAGCGGAGCTGGTCCGACAGCGACGCGGCCTGCTCCTTGGTGCGCGGCACCAGCACCCGCCAGCCGAACAGCGGCTTGGACTCGAACCATGACATCTTGTCGCGCCAGCGGACGACGTCGCCGACGACCAGCAGCGCCGGGGACTCCAGGTGCTTGGTGTCGGAGGCGACCTTCGCCAGCGTCGAGTCGACGGTGTACTGCTCGGTGGTCGTGCCCATCGAGGTGACCGCCACCGGGGTCGTGTCGGACCGGCCGGCGGCCATCAGGCCCTTGGCGACCTCGCCGATGGTGTTCTCGACGCCGAGGATCACCAGGGTGGCGGCGTTCGCATGGGCGCTCCAGTCGACCCCGCCCTCCTGGGCGTCGACGATCACGACCTCGCGGTGCTTGCCGTCCGTCAGTGGGATGCCGGCGTACCCGGGGACGCCGGTGACGGACGAGACGCCGGGAACGATCTCGAATGGCACCTTGCCCTTGGCACAGGTCTTCACGTCCTCGGTCAGGGCGCAGCCCAGCCCGGGGTCACCGCCGAACACCCGCGCGACGACCTTGCCCGACCGGGCCAGGCTCACGAGGCTGACGCCCGCCGGGCCGACCACGTCGGCGGCGGGGTTGAAGTGTGCGCGGTACGGCGGCGCCAGGGTCTCGTGGACCACGATGACGTCGGCCTTACCGAGGATCCTGGCCGCCCGGAGCGTCACCAGCTCCGGGTCGCCCGGGCCGACACCGACGAACGCGACCATGCCCTGCCGCTCGCCGGGGGTCGTCCCGGCCATCGCGGGGGCCTCGCCCTCGTCGTACGCGGCCTTTTTGCTCGCGGGGCTCAAGATGTGCTCTCCCCCATCAACTGGTCGGCCCCCTCCGCGAGCATCCTGACCGCGAGATCGCGTCCTAGGCGCTCTGAATCGTCCGGGGAGCCGCTTTCCGACAACCGAATCTGCCGTTCACCGTCATACCCGACAACGACTCCGGTCAGATGCACAATTTGCTCTTCCCATGCAGCGTATGCGCCCACGGGAGCCGAGCAGCCCGCCTCCAGCGTGGCCAGCAGTGTCCGCTCCGCCGTCACGGCCGCCCTGGTCGGGGCGTGGTCGAGGGTCGCGAGGAGCTCGATGAGATCGTCGCGATCGGCCCGGCACTCCACCGCCAGCGCGCCCTGGCCCGGCGCGGGCAGCATCTGGTCCGGCTCGAAGATCTCCGAGACGGCCTCCAGGCGGCCGATGCGGTTCAGCCCGGCATACGCCAGCACGACGGCGTCCACCTCGCCGTCGGTGACCTTCCGCAGGCGCGTGTCGGCGTTGCCGCGGATCGGCACGACGTCGAGGTCGTGCCGTATCGCCCGCAGTTGCGCGACGCGGCGCGGCGAGCCGGTGCCGACCCGGGCCCCGGGCCGCAGGTCGGCCAGTTTGGCCGGGCCGCAGAGGGCGTCGCGGGGGTCGTCACGCGCCGGGACCGCGGCGAGCACGATGCCCTCGGCGGGTCCGGTGGGCAGGTCCTTGAGGGAGTGCACGGCGAAGTCGATCTCGCCGGACAGGAGCCGCTCGCGCAGCCTGTTGACGAACACGCCGGTGCCGCCCATCTGGGCCAGGTGCGCCTTGGAGACGTCGCCCTCGGTGGTCACGCCGACGAGCTCCACCGCCCGGCCGGTACGGGCGGTCAGCGCGTCGGCCACCAGGCCGGACTGCGTCATGGCCATCAGGCTGCGGCGGGTACCCAGTTTGAGTGTCACAGGACGTCCTCCGCCCGGATGACCGCCTCCGGGGCCTTGGGGTCGAGGTCGAAGAGTTCACGCAGCGCGTCGGCGTACGTGTCGCCGCCTGGTGAGGCCGCCAGTTCCTTTACGCGCACGGTCGGGGCGTGCAGCAGCTTGTCGACCACGCGGCGTACGGTCTGGGCGATCTCCGCCTGTACCTTGTCGTCGAGCTCGGGCAGCCGGCCGCCGAGCCGGCCGAGCTCGGCCTCGACGACCTCGGCGGCCTTGCTGCGCAGCGCGACCACTGTAGGGGCGACCGTCGCCGCGACGAGGCTCAACTGGAAGGCCTTGACCTCCTCGCACACGATCCGCCGGACGGCGTCGGTGTCGGCCTCGGCCGGCGCGTCCTCGCCGGCGCTGAGGTCGTCCAGGCCCACGAGCGTGACGCCGGGCAGGTCGCGGACGGCCCGGTCGACGTCGTGCGGCAGGGCGAGGTCGAGGAGGAAGACCGGGCCCTGGACCATGTCCGGAGTGATCACGAGGCCGGCGGCCCCGGTGCACGAGACGACGATGTCCGCCTCGGCGATCGCCTGCCGCAGGTCCTCGAGGCGGATCGCCCGTGCCGGGGCGTCGGTCGCCTCGGCCAGGCGCACGCCCCGCTCGTACGTGCGGTTGGCGATGACGATCTCGCCGATGCCCTCGCGGGCGAGGGTGGCGGCGGCGAGCGAGCTCATCGAACCGGCGCCCACCACCAGGGCGCGCCGGCCCGTGAGGGAGCCGGCCCGGCGCAGGCCGACGGTGACGAGCGAGGCGCCCGCCCGGTCGATGCCGGTCTCGTTCCGTGCCCGCTTGCCGACGCGCAGCGCCTGCTGGATCGCCTCGTTCAGCGCCCGATCGACGGTGCCGTACTTCTGGGCGAGCTTGAGGGCGGTGCGGAGCTGGCCGGCGATCTGACCCTCGCCGACGACCATGGAGTCCAGGCCGCAGGCCACCGAGAAGACGTGCTGGACCGCGCGTTCCTCGTAGTGGACGTACAGGTGCCGGGAGAGTTCGTCCAGCGACACGTCCGAGTGCTGCGAGAGCAACTCGGAGATGGCGGAGACACCGGCGTGGAACTTGTCGACGTCGGCGTACACCTCGATGCGGTTGCACGTGGAGACCACGACGGCCCCGCTGACGTTCGGCGAGCCGTGGACGTCGTGCAGGAGTTTGACCAGCCGCTCCCCGGTCACCGCGGTGCGTTCCAGCAACGCGACCGGGGCGCTGCGGTGGCTCAGCCCGACCACGAGAATGCTCACTGGTGCTCCCGTCCCTCACCCGACGGCCCCGGGCAGCGGAGCGGCCGTGTCGTCACGTCCCCTCGGCTCATGAGCCGTCCACCGCTTCGAGATACTCCTGTTCCACCCCGGCGGGGCCGCCGGCCTTGCGCTGTTCGTGGAACGCGAGGATCTGAAGCTCGATCGACAAGTCGACCTTACGCACATCGACCCCTTCTGGCACAGCCAGGACAACGGGGGCGAAGTTCAGAATGCTCGTAACGCCGCTCGACACGACGCGGTCGCAGACCGGCTGGGCGGCCGACGCGGGCACGGCCAGGACCGCGATGGAGATCGCGCAGTCCGCGATGATCTGCTCGAGTTTGTCGATGTGCTCGACGGTCAGGCCGTTGATGCGCTCGCCGACGATCACGGGGTCGGCGTCGAGCAGCGCGGCCATCCGGAACCCGCGGGAGGCGAACCCGCCGTAGCCCGCGAGGGCACGGCCGAGGTTTCCGAGGCCGACGATGGCGACCGACCAGTCCTGGGTGAGGCCGAGCTCGCGGGAGATCTGGTAGACGAGGTACTGCACCTCGTAGCCGACGCCCCGGGTGCCGTACGACCCGAGGTGGGACAGGTCCTTGCGGAGCTTGGCCGAGTTGACGCCCGCCGCGGCGGCCAGTTCTTCAGACGAGACGGTGACGATGTCGCGCTCGGCGAGCGTGTGCAAGGCGCGGAGGTAGACCGGCAGCCTGGCGACGGTCGCCTCTGGGATGCCCCGGTTTCGCGCACCGAGGGTGGATCGACGGGTCACAAGCCTGCTCTTCGAGACTCGACGCGCGGCCGGTCCTGAGTCGCCCGTCGGCCCGGTCGCCTGGACTTTCCTCAGATTAAGCCTTTGTGAACGCATGCACAAAGTCGGGAGACCACTTCTGTAGGTTCGCCCGACCGCCTCGAGGGATCGTCTCGTGGCCCTCGACCCGCAGCTCAGCAAGGCCTCCGGCCGGTTCGGCCGCCCCTCCCGAGGCGTCCCGGAACGCCGCGCGATGTGACGGAGAAGACATTGACAGCCTGGTCAGGCGCCGAGTGCGGCGCGCAGGCGTGGCTCGTCGACCCGCCAGAAGTCATGCTGGACGCCGTCGACGAAGGTCACCGGGATCTGCTCCCAGTAGAGCCGCGTGTCCTCCTCGGAGGCGGTGATGTCCCGCTCCTCCCAGCCGACGCCGAGCTCGTCGCACACCCGCGAGACGATCTCGCGGGCGTCGTCGCACAGGTGACAGCCCGGCTTGCCGAGCAGCAGGACGCGAGGCGTGTCAGCCATGGGGCCAGCGTACGCCGGGGTTCGACGGGTTCGACGGGGGCTGCGGCGGCCCGGAGTGTCCGTTCGGCCGCGGCGGGGCCGGACGCGGACCGGTCATGTCGTGGGGCGGACGGCCCGGGTCCTGCACGGGCCGCTGGACCGGGCGCGGGCCGGTCATGTCATGGGGGCGCTGGGCCGCGCGGGGCTGCCGGGAAGGGTCGTACGGGGCGCGCTGCGGGTCCTGTGGACGCTGACCTTCGTACGGGGCGCGCTGCGGCTCCTGCGGGCGCTGGGCGTCGTACGGGGGACGCTGCGGGTCCGGGTGCGGCCGCTGGGCGTCGTACGCACCGCGCTGCGGCTCCTGCGGGCGTGGCGGGCGCTGGGGGTCGGGCGGCGGTGCGACCTTCGCGGCCGTGGTGGTCAGCTCGATGACGTTCGTGCTCGCGACGTGGTTGCGCACCTCGCCCGCGAAGCGCTGCGCGTGCGGCTGGCGGGTGTGGTTCTCCACCGCCGCGGCGTCGCGGAAGAGCTGGTAGAAGATCCGCTGCAACGGCGCGTTGTCGACGGCGTGGCAGGCGTAGACGAGCGTGCCCGGCTCGCGCTCGATCACCGCGCGGGTGACCTCGGCGGCCAGCCGGTCGAACGCGTCCTGGTGGCCGTCGTGGAGCGTGTACATCGTGATCCGGCCGTACTGCCCGAGCGGGAACGGGAGCCCCCCGGACACGGCGGCCGGCGGCGCGGGTGACGGCTGCGCGGGGTACTGCCCGCCGCCCGGACGGCCCTGGGAGCTCTGCGGCGGCGGACCGGACGGCCGGCCAAGGGGAGGCTGCCCTGCGTAGTTGGACATCTCGTCGTACGGCTCCGCTTCTTCGTCTTCGTCTTCGGCGTCGTGGGCCGGCTTCGGCAGCACCCGGGAGACGCCGTACCAGGTCAGGGCGACGGCGCCGCCGAGCGCCAGCGGCGCCAGCGGACCCGGCAGGAAGCCGCGGGTCGCGGTGACCAGGAGGACGCCCGCGAACGCGACCATCGCGACGGTGAGCATGATCTCGGTCGCCCGCCGGTCGCGCTTGTTGCCGCGCGTCGCGGTGACCGCCACGCAGGAGACGAGCGACACGACCGCGAAGACGTGCCCCCCGTTCACGACCAGGTTGGGCAGCGAGGAGTAGTGGCCCGCGATCTTCGGCAGGCTCTTGCCGAACGTACCGATGATCGGGTCGAGCAGGATGATGACCACGGCCACCACGGCGTACGAGCCGGCGATCAGCCGGGCCGCGAACCTCGCCTGGACCGTGCGCGCGACCATCTCGACGACCCCGAGCGCGAGGCTGAACGGCGCCAGCAGGGCGCCGAACAGCGTGACGCACCGCAGGAGGGCCGGCGAGAAGCCCGCCGCGTAGCCCATGGTCATCGCGGCGAGCGCGATGCCCAGCGCGACGAGGGTGCCCGTCCAGGCGAACAGGTGGATCCGCCGCTCGGGCAGGGCGCGCATGCCGAGGAGCCCCGCGCACCCGAGGGCGGCGAGGGTCGCCAGAAGCGCTACCGCGACGTTCACCATCGCCCCAATGGTGCCCGATCTCCGGAGCGGACAGGTAACGGATCCCCCGGTCCGTTCCGGAAATCGCTATGTACCAGCCGCGCGGATATAAGACGGGATTCATCATCCGTCACCATTGCACCAGTTACTCACTGGTATCTAGCATGTTTCGACACACCCGGTGGCCGATCAGCACCGAGGAGTCCGCATGCGCAGCCTCGCCCTCGACCCCCCGCCCGTGTCGCCCCGGGGGCCGGTCGACCTCGACCCGGCCGGCGACCAGGATGAGCTGCGCGACCTGGTGCTTCGCGCCCGCGCCGGCGAGTCCGAGGCGTTCGCCGCGCTGTACGACCGCTACGTCGACCTCGTCTACCGCTACGTCTACTACCGGGTCGGCGCCCACCCGCTCGCCGAGGACCTGACCAGCGAGACCTTCCTGCGGGCGCTGCGCCGGATGAGCGTGTTCACCTGGCAGGGCAAGGACTTCGGCGCCTGGCTCGTCACAATCGCCCGCAACCTCATCCTGGACCACTTCAAGTCCAGCCGGTACCGCATGGAGATCTGCACGGCCGAGCCCGACGAAGGGGACCGCTGGGAGGAGGGGCCCGAGCGCGCCGTCCTGGACGCCTGGACCCACCGGGCGCTGTTCGCCGCCGTACGGGGTCTGGGCTCGGAGCAGCGGGAGTGCGTCGTCCTGCGGTTCCTGCACGGCCTGTCGGTCGCGGAGACCGCCACGGTCATGGGCAAGAACAGCGGCGCGGTCAAGGCGCTCCAGCACCGCGCCGTACGCTCCCTCGCGCGGGTCGTTCCGCGCGACGTCCGTTGACGCCGCTGCGGAGAAGACACTGACGGTCCCTCTCGGTTACCACTGATCAAAACTGGTTACGCTCGTCTCATGCGGTTGTGGCCTTGGAACGATGGTGCCGATGACGCGGAGCTGGCCGGTGAGGCCGCGGCGGCCGCCGCCGCGGTGGACACGCCCGCTCCGGTCCCCGATCCCAGCGCGGCGGCGTTCTTCGACGTCGACAACACGTTGATCCGCGGCGCGTCCATCTACCACTTCGCGCGCGGGCTCGCCGCCCGCAAGCTGTTCACCGTCCGCGACCTGGCGCTGTTCGCGCTGGGCCAGGCGGCCTTCCGGATGCGCGGCGCGGAGAACGCCGAGCACATCAGCACCGCGCGCGAGGCGGCCCTGGCGTTCGTCGCCGGGCGCAGCGTCAGCGAGCTCGTCAGTCTCTGCGAGGAGATCTACGACGACAAGATGGCCGACCGGATCTGGCACGGCACCCGCGCGCTCGCGCTCAAGCACCTGGACGCCGGCCAGCAGGTGTGGCTCGTCACCGCCACGCCGGTCGAGCTGGCCCGGATCATCTCGCACCGGCTCGGTCTGACCGGCGCCCTCGGCACCGTCGCCGAGACCGAGAACGGCGTCTACACCGGACGCCTCGTCGGCCACCTCCTGCACGGCCCGGCCAAGGCCGGCGCCGTCCGGGCGCTCGCCAAGCGCGAGGGCCTGGACCTGTCGCGCTGCGCGGCGTACAGCGACTCCTTCAACGACCTGCCGATGCTGACCGCGGTCGGCCACCCGAACGCCGTCAACCCCGACGCCGACCTGCGCGAACACGCCCGCGAACACGGCTGGCCGGTGCACGACTTCCGCACCGGCCGCAAGGTCACCATGGTCGCGCTGCCGGCCGCCGCCGGAGCGGGCGCCCTCGCCGGCGGCGTCGCCGCCGGCGTCGCCCTCCGCCGCCACTACCGCGACCACTGAGCCGTACACCGGCCCGCGCCGGGCCGGCCGGGCGCATGATCCGGGCGGACCTGAAGCGGGGACGGGTGATCTACCCCTCCGGGTAGAAGAGGAACAGCGTGCAGCCCGTGGTCGTCTGCGGTACGTGCGAGGAACCTGCGGAGGCGTGGATGAAGGAACCAGCCGGGTAGTCCCGCTCTCCGTCGTTGAAGACCCCGGAGACCACGAAGACCTCTTCGGGACCCGGTTCATGGACGTCGACTCCCTGCCAGCAGGTGTTCGCGTCCATCTCCAGCACATAGGCCTTCGCGCCATTGTCCCCGTGCCACAGCGGGCGCGCACGGATGCCCGGGAAGAGTTCTTGGACCGGGGCGTCCTGGACGGCGGACCAGACATGGGCAGGCGTGTTCTGTTCTGTCGTCATGGGACCAGCCTGGCGGCGAACCGCCGCCCCGCCGAGTGTCAGGAAAGACATCACGCGGTACTTTCCCGCCATGCATCGCGTAGTGGCGCTCGTCCGCCCACCGCAATCGACCTTCGAACTCGCCTGCGCGGCTCAGGTGTTCGGGATCGAGCGGCAAGGACTCCCGACGCGCTACACCTTCAGCGTGTGCACGGAACGCCCTGGCCCGGTCGCGACGCACGCCGGGTACGACATGGTCGTGCCCGACGGACTGGGGGCACTCGGCCGGGCCGACACCGTGGTCGTCCCGGGCTGGCTGCCCACCGAGAAGCCACCCTCCCCCGCGGTCATCGAGGCACTGCGCCGCGCGCACTCCCGCGGGGCGCGGGTGGTCAGCATCTGCTCCGGCGCCTTCGCGCTGGCGCACGCCGGTCTGCTCGACGGACGACAGGCGACCACCCACTGGGCGCTGGCGGATGAGCTCGCCGCGCGATTCCCGCGCATCCGGGCCGACCCGGATGTGCTGTACGTGGACCACGGTGACGTGGCCACCAGCGCCGGCGCCGGGGCGGGCTTCGACCTGTGCATGCACCTGGTCCGCAGCGACCAGGGCGCCCGGTACGCGGCGCACATCGCGCGGACCATGGTCATGCCGCCCCACCGCGAAGGCGGGCAGTTGCAGTACTCGGCGCCTCCACACCCCGCGCAGATCGACGGCACGCTCGCGCCGTTGCTGGAGTGGATCAGCGGAAGGCTCAGCGAACCGGTGACCGTCGAGAGCATGGCCGTGTACGCGGGCGTCTCAGCGCGCACCCTCACCCGGCGGTTCGCCGAGCAGCTCGGCACCAGCCCGGGGCAGTGGCTGCTCGCCCGGCGGATCGCCACGGCCCGAGACCTGCTGGAGTCCTCCGACCTCCCGGTGGACGCCATCGCCCGCCGCGTCGGTCTCTCCTCGGCCACCAACCTCCGCAGACGCTTCCTCAACACCCTGGCCACCACACCAGGCGCTTACCGCCGGGCGTTCCGATCCGAGCCGCGATGACGACCTACTCGAAGCCGGCCGGCGTGTCGGCTGCCGTCACGACGGCATGCCGGTCGGATCGCGGGCGGGGCTTTTGCCGAACATCCGCGCCGTCCGTCCCACCACTGTGGAGGACTTCGCCCGGGGGTTCAGGCCCTGACGCGGACGCCCCGGATGGGGGGATCTCGGCTCTCGAGATCCCCCACCCGGGACCGGCCGGAGGCCGGCGCACGGAGGAGCGGGCCGCTCGGTCGTGCCGCTGTCGGTCAGCGGCGGACCATGCGCAGCATGGTCTCGGGGTACCGGGCGCCGGACACCGGCAACTCCAGCTCGGCCAGCTCCGCGTCGGTGAGCCGGACCTCGGTGGCCGCGAGGTTCTCCTCGAGCCGCGTGCGGCGCTTCGTGCCGGGGATCGGCACGACGTCCTGACCCTGGTGCAGCAGCCAGGCCAGGGCGAGCTGCCCCGCCGTCACGCCCTTGCCCGCCGCCATCTCGCGGACCGCCTCGGCGGCCTTGACGTTGGCGTCGTAGTTGGCGCCCTGGAAGCGCGGGTCGGTGCGGCGGTAGTCGTCCTCCGAGTAGTCCTCGGCCCGGCGGACGTCACCGGTGAGGAAGCCGCGGCCGAGCGGGGAGTACGGCACGAGGCCGATGCCCAGCTCGCGGACGACCGGCAGGATCTCGTCGTCGAGACCCCGCTCCCACAGCGAGTACTCCGACTGCAGCGCCGAGACGGGGAACGTCGCGTGCGCGCGGCGGATCGTCTGCGCGCCGGCCTCGGACAGGCCGAAGAAGCGGACCTTGCCCTCCTGGACCAGCTCGCCGACGGCGCCGGCGACGTCCTCGATCGGCACGTCGGGGTCCACCCGGTGCTGGTAGAGCAGGTCGACATGGTCGGTGCCGAGCCGCCGAAGCTGCTGCTCCAGCACCTGCTTGATGTGCTCGGGACGGCTGTTCAGCCCCCGGCGCTCGCCGTTCTCGGCTATGTCGAAGCCGAACTTCGTGGCGACGACCGCCTCGTCGCGGCGGCCGTGCAGCGCCCGCCCGAGGAGCTCCTCGTTGGTCCAGGGGCCGTAGATCTCGGCGGTGTCGAAGAAGTCACAGCCGAGCTCCAGCGCCCGGTGGATGGTGGCGACGGACTCGGTGTCGTCACCCTGACCGTACGCCCAGGTCATGCCCATGCAGCCCAGGCCGAGCGCCGACACTTCGAGTCCCTGCGTGCCCAGTCTTCTCTTCTCCATGGGGACCAGGCTGCCCCTTAGAGCGCGCTCTAAGTCAAATGCCGTCAGAAGAAGATCGAGGCGCGGCGGCGGAGTTGGTCGTACAGCATGTTCTGGATGGTCTCGCGGACCTGGTCGGTCAGGTTGAGCACGGTCATGTGGTCGTCGGCCTGCTCCGGGTCGTACTCGTCCGTCATGATCGGCTCGCCGAACGCGATGATCCACTTGGACGGCAGCGGGACCAGGCCCAGCAGCCCGAACATCGGCCACGTCGGTGTGACCGGGAAGTACGGCAGGCCGAAGAGCCGGGCGATCGGCCGCAGGTCGGCGATCTTCGGGTAGATCTCCTCCGCGCCGACGATCGCGGCCGGGACGATCGGCACCTGGGCGCGCAGCGCGGTGGCGACGAACCCGCCGCGGCCGAACCGCTGCAGCCGGTACCGCTGGCTGTAAGGCTTGCCGACGCCCTTGAACCCCTCGGGGAACACGCCGACCAGCTCGCGCTTGGCCAGCAGCCGGGCCGCGTCGGCCTGGCACGCGAGCGTGTGCCCGCTCTTGCGGGCCAGGTGGGCCAGCATCGGGATCTGGTACACGAGGTCGGCGCCGAGCAGCCGGAGGTTGCGCTTGGCCGGGTGGTGGTCGTGCAGCCCGACCTGGAGCATGACGCCGTCCAGCGGGAGCGTGCCGGAGTGGTTGCCGACGACCAGGGCGGGCCCGGTGTCCGGGACGTTCTCCAGCCCGAACATCTCCGCGCGGAACCACCGCTCGTACAGCTGACGGGCGAGCGGCATCAGCAGCGTGTCGTTCAGCTCCGGGTCGAAGCCGAACTCGTCGACGTGGTAGTCGCCGCCCAGCCGGTGGCGTACGAAGCGCAGCGCCGACGCGATCTTCTGCTCGAGCTCCCCGGGTGGCTGGGTGCGGTGTTCGGGCGTGTCGCCGTGAAGTGGGATCACCTCGGCCTCGTGCCCCATCACCGCTCTCGCTTCCTCGGACATCAGACTGCGGTCACCTCCTGCTGAAGCCCCCTACCCCGCCGGTGACCAGGTCAAAGATTTCCGTCCGCAGGCTTCGCCCGAGCCCCTGCGAATCGATGAAGTCGGCGAAGGCCTCTTCGGAGCTGTACTTCGGACGCCAGGACAGTTCGGTCGTCAGGCGCGTCGTGTCGATGACGCGGCCGTAGGTCAGCCAGCGCAGCAGCTCGGGCGAGAAGCCCTTCAGCCCGCCGAACCGGCGGCCTACGTCGCCGAGCGTCTGCACGGCGGGCGACGGAAGCCGGACGATCGGCCGACCGGCCCGGCGCAGGGCCTGGGACAGCAGCACGACGCCGTCGCCGGCCGCGTTGAAGCAGCCGGGATGGTCCTCGACGGCCATCCGGCGCAGGATCTCGATCCCGTCGTCCTCGTGGATGAACTGCAGCCGCGGGTCGAACCCGAGCACCGTCGCCACCACCGGCATGTGGAAGTAGCGGCTGAGCGGATTGTCGACGTTCGGTCCGAGGAAGTTCGCGAAGCGCAGCACGGAGACCAGCAGGTCGGAGCGGCGCCGGGCCAGCCCCCGGACGTACCCCTCGACCTCGACCGCGTCCTTGGCGTAGCCGTGCGCCGGCGGCGCCACCGGCTCGTCGAGCTCGGTGAACACGGCCGGGTCACGAGGCGACGAGCCGTACACCGCCGCCGACGACCGCACCACCAGCTTGCGCATGGCGGCCGACCGCTGGCAGGCGGCCAGCAGCTGCATCGTGCCGATGACGTTGACTTCCTTGGTCGTCATCCGCGCGGCCGCGGTCATCGTCACGAGGTTCAGGTGCACGACGGTGTCGACGCGCGCCGAATCTATGATCTTCGCGATGCTCGGCGTACGGATGTCGACACGGACGAACTCGGTGCGCCCGAGGGACGCCTCGGGCGGCACGGTGTCGACGCCGATGACCCGCTCGATGCTCGGCTCGGCCTGCAGCGCCTCGGCCACCCGTGCCCCCAGCCACCGGGAAACGCCCGTGACCAGGACCACCCGGCTCGCGCCGGGGCCTGACGCTGTACTCGCGGAGGGACGCGTCGACGGCACCGGTGTCCCCCCATCCGTGGACGGCTGCGTTACTTCTTGTTGCGACGCTGGATGCGCGTCTTCTTCAGCAGCTTACGGTGCTTCTTCTTGGCCATGCGCTTACGACGCTTCTTGATGACAGAGCCCACGGAACCCTCACTCGATGATCAGCAGGAGACGGGCGATCAGCACCCTTGGCGGGCACATGGCCCGGTGCCCAAGGGTACCGCCGCCTCGACGCCGATCGGTCGTGGGCCGCCGCCACTCGCCGCGAAGGCCTCCGCCTCCCGGTGAGGAACGCGAGCGTCAGCCCGCTTCGATGTACGCGTCCCGCAGATAGTCGTGGACAGCCTGCTCTGGTACGCGGAACGAACGTCCCACGCGAATCGCCGGTAGTTCTCCCGAGTGAACGAGGCGGTATACGGTCATCTTGGACACCCGCATCACCGCAGCCACCTCGGCCACAGTCAGGAACCTGACCTCGCTGAGAGGTCGCTCGCCTGAGCTCATCGGACGCCCTCTTCCACACGCCGCGCGTCAGACCTTTGGGTGACTTTGATCACGGCCGTGTACTTTCCTCCAGCGTAAATCGTGATTCCCGAGTCGCAAGAGGGGAGTTCAATCAATCAGGCTCGAATGTGTCAAAAGATACACAGTGAGCGGGGTGTAGTGATCCGGGAGCACGTTGTCGTCCAGGGGAACCACGGTACGGACCTTCCCCTCCGCCTCCCCCGCGAACAGGGCCGGATCATTGCAGTCCGCGAACCCGACCGTGTCGACGCCCGCCTGGCCCGCCGCGCCCGCCCATCCGTGGTCCGCGATGACCAGATCCGGCCAGGGTCCGCCGCCGTCGGAAAGCTCGCGCAAAATCGCGCGCATGGGGTCCGCGTCGTGCGTATGGTGCAGGTCCGCGCCGGTGGCCAGCGTCGCGACGCCCTCCACATAGCGGATCTCCCGCCGCTCCACGCCGCGCGCCGTCCGCACGTCGTACGCCCAGCCGGACGCGGGCGTCGGCACCCGGCAGCCGCGCGCCCGCAGCGCCCGGCCCACCGCGACGTACACCGGCAGCAGCCCGTCCGGATGCCCGGTGGCCAGCACCACCGTCTCCCGGCGCTCCGCCGCCTGCGCGAGCCGGCCCGCCAGGGCCTCCAGGGCGTCGATCGTCCGATCCGGGTCGATCGTGTCGTCGCCGTACAGGTGCGCCGGATCCGGATCGATCCCGCACCTGTCCACCATGAGCGCGAAGATCTGCTCGAACCCCCAGTCCCGCTCCAGCTCGAGCCCGAACAGGTAGTCCGGTCTGCGCGCCGCCATCCGCCGGTAGTGCAGGAGGTTGCCCTGGCGCGGCGTGGCGACCACCCCGGCGATCAGCGTACGGACCAGGTGCTCGCGCAGCTCGTCGCGGGTCGGGACCGGCTGATCGGCAAGGCTCACGGCATCGGGTCCAGGCCGTGCTCCGGGAACACCGCCTGCCGCGTCGCCTGAATCGCCCGGTCCACCGGATCCGCCGGGTCGTACCCCCTCGCCCACGGCCGCACCTCCGTGTTCGCTCCATCGGTCATGCGTTCGGGCGCCCGCTGCCCCGTGCGGCGTCGTACGAACTCCCGCCAGGACTCCGGGGTCGGCGTGTCGGGCGGGATCGGCCGGCCCGCCGCCTCGGCGAGCAGGTGGGTCCAGGCGCGCGGGACGACGTGGACGAGCTCGTACCCGCCCCCGCCGGTCAGGACCCAGCGCCCACCGGCCGTCTCGTGCGCCAGCCGGTGCAGTGCCTGGTACGCGGCGCGCTGCCCGTCGACGCTCAGCGTCAGGTGGGCGAGGGGATCGAGCTCGTGGCTGTCGCAGCCCTGCTGGGTGACCAGGATCTCCGGCTGGAACTCGCGCAGGAGCGGCGGGACCACCGCGTCGAAGGCGCGCAGCCAGTGCCGGTCGCCGCTGCCGGGCGGCAGGGCGACGTTGACCGACGTGCCCCGCGCCCCCGTCTCCTTCGGCAGCCCGGTGCCGGGGAAGAGTGTCCGCGGCGTCTCGTGCAGGCTGATCGTCATGACGCGCGGGTCGTCGTAGAACGCCGCCTGGACACCGTCGCCGTGGTGCACGTCGACGTCCACGTACGCGACCCGCTCCGCGCCCTGGGCGAGCAGCCAGGCGATCGCGATCGCCGGGTCGTTGTAGACGCAGAACCCGGACGCCGCGCCGTGCATGGCGTGGTGCAACCCGCCGGCGATGTTGGCCGCGTGCTCGGCCTCGCCGGTCCAGACGGCCCGTGCCGCCGCCACCGAGGCGCCGGCCACCAGCGCGGACGCGTCGTGCATGCCGGCGAAGACCGGGTTGTCGGCCAGGCCCAGGCCCCGCGCGACGTCGAGCCGCTCCCGGCGCACCGCCTCGATGTAGGCCGGATCGTGCACCAGGGTCAGCAGCGCGTCGTCGGCCGGCTCGAACCCCTCGACCGACACGTGCGGCGCGTCGAACACGCCCAGCTCGCGGGCGAGCGCCATCGTCAGCTCGACGCGGACGGGATTCATCGGGTGCTCGTCCCCGAAGTCGTACGTCACCAGCCGGTCGTCCCAGAAGACCCGAAACGAGGCACTCACCGCTGTTACCTCCCGACCGCGCCCGCGAAGCGTCCACCGGTCACGGTACCGGTAGGCTGCGCGCCCATGGCGCTCGAGATGCGCGGCGCGTGCGAACGCTGCGCCGCCCCCCTGGACCAGAACGGCCTCGCCTACATCTGCAGCTACGAGTGCTCCTACTGCGGGCCGTGCACCCGGATGCTGTCCCACGTCTGCGCCAGCTGCAGCGGTGAACTCGTCCGCCGCCCCACCCGCGTCTGACCCCTTTTTCGTGATCCGGCCTCCGGGCGGGAACCGGCCTTCTCCGGGCGGGCAACAACGGTCGTCCTGACCGAAAGCCGAGAGGCCGGAGTATGAGCGAGACGAGCCGGACCGCCACGGAGGCCGACGACGCCTCCGTGATCGAGCGGTCCCGGCGAGAGCCCGATGCGTTCGCCGAGGTGTTCCGTCGGCACGCACCCGACATCAAGCGGTACGTCACCCGCCGCCTGGGCGCGGACGCCGCCGAGGACGTCGTCGCGGAGACCTTCCTGGCGGCGTTCCGGCAGCGGGACCGGTACGACCTGACCCGGTCGAGCGCGCGTCCCTGGCTGTACGGCATCGCGACCAATCGGATCGGACGCCACCAGCGCACCGAGGTGCGGCAGTTGCGCGCCCTCGAGCGGACCGGGATCGACCCGGTCACCGATCCGTTCACCCGCTCCGACGAGCGGGTGAGCGCGGGGGCCGTACGGCGGCGCCTGGCCGCCGCCCTGAGGAGGCTGCCCGCCGGTCACCGCGACGCGTTGTTGCTGGTGACCTGGGGCGAGCTCGGCTACCAGGAGGCCGCCCAGGCGCTCGGGGTGCCGATCGGAACGGTGCGCTCCCGCGTCAACCGGGCCCGGAAGAAGCTACGCGCGGAACTCGGCGGCGTCGATCCCACTTCTGTCAGCGAGGAAATCGAACATGGATGAGATGACCCAGCTCAACCTGCTGCGCGCGGAGGTGCCCCGGCCCGCCCTGGCGGACCTGCGCGCCGAGGAGGACCGGCTGCTGTCCGAGATCGTGGCCCCCGGGTCGGCCCGGCTGCCGCGGCCGGCCCGGCAGGGAAGGGCGTGGCCACTGCGGATCGGCCTGGGCGCCGTCGCGACCGGGCTGGCCGCAGCGGCGGTCGCCGGGATCGTGTTCACCGGTGGCGGTTCGAGCGATCCGAAGGCGTCGTACACGCCGATGGCCGTGCCGGTGGCTGTCGTGCAGACCCTCGACCGCGCGGCCGACGCCGCGACCAGGCAGCGTGAGCTGCACCCCAGGCCCGGCCAGTTCCTGGTCTTCGAGTCGCAGGCGGACGAGACCTCGGACGTGAACAACGAGAAGGGCAACTTCCGCTACCTGGCCTGCTCCCGCCGGAAGATCTGGCTGCCCGTCGAGGGCCGGGCCACGGGCGGCGTCCTGACGGAGACCGTCCTGCCGCCCAAGCGGTACGGGAAGTGGCCGATCCCGCCCGAGGCCGAGAAGGAGGTCGGCGCGTCGGGGCCGACGCGAGCGGCGGACGTCGACCAGAGGGCCGAGTACCTGCGCAACGACTACGCGTACCTCAGCCGGCTGCCGGCCGACCCCCAGGGCATGCGCGCCCACCTGTACGACCATCTGAGGCCGGGGACCCTGGAAGGCGACCGGGAGGCGTGGTCGCGGGTCGGCGCCATGCTGACGGAGGCCTACCTGCCGTCCGCACAGCGCGCGGCGCTGTTCCGCGCCGCCGCGACCATCCCGGGCGCACAGGCCGTGGGGCGGGCCGAGGACGCCGCGGGTCGTCAGGGCATCGCGGTCGCCCGGACCGACGAGGACGCGGGCGAGCGGTCGGAGTACATCTTCGACCCGAAGACGTACCTGTTCCTCGGCCGGCGAGCGGTGGTGACGGACGCGGAGAAGGGCCAGGCGCCCGTCGGCACCGTCACGGAGTCGACCGCTCAGCTGAAGGTGACCGTCGCGGACAGCGCGCCGAAGGTCACGGGCGGCTGACGAGGACGGGCTCGGGTTCGGCGCCGATCGTGCGAGCACGACCGGCGCCGAGGCCGGGCACTACGAGGATCACCGACACGACCAGCAGGATGATCGACGGAACGCTCCAGCCGTGCGTGGCGTCGTGCACCGCGCCGACGGCGAGCGGGCCCAGTGCGGCGATCACGTAGCCGACGCCCTGCGCCATCCCCGACAACTGCGCGGCCACGTGCGCGTCGGCGGAGCGCAGGCCGATGAACGACAGGGCGGTGGCGAAGCCGACGCCCTGTCCGAGCCCGAGCACGACGATCCACAGCCAGACCGAGCCGATCGGCGCCCAGGCGGTGCCGGAGAAGCCGATCAGGCAGAGCACGCCGACCAGGACGACGAGGGGCCGCTGGTCGCGCAGCCGGCGCTCGATCACCGGGACGGCCAGCGCGCCGACGGCCTGCAGGAGGCTGGTGACGCCGAGGGCGTAGCCGGCCGCCGTCTCGCTCAGCCCCCGGTCCTGGCAGAGCGTCGGCAGCCAGCCGGAGACGACGTACGCCAGCAGCGACTGGACGCCCATGAACGCGGTGACCTGCCAGGCCAGCCCGGACCGCCAGACCTGCGGCGAGCCTTCGGCGGCCGGTACCGCGGCGGCGGCCCGGCGGGCGCGCGGCAGCCAGGCGAGCGCGGCCAGGCCCGCGGGGATGGCCAGCAGCGCGAGCGGAAGCCGCCAGGAGGATCCGGTGGCGTGCTCGATCGGCACCGCGACGCTCGAGGAGACCGCCGCGCCGACGGTCACCGCGATCGTGTAGACGGCCGTGACCGCCATGATCGCCTGGGGATGGTCCCGCTTGATGATCGACGGGACGGCGATGTTGCCGACGCTGATCGCGATCCCGGCCAGGAGCGCCCCGCCGAACAGTGCGATCTGGGAGGGCAGCACGCGCACCAGCAGCGCGACGACGAGCACGAGCATGCTGGCGACCAGCAGGCGTTCCCCGCGCGGCGACCGTCGCAGCAGGGGCAGCACCAGGCCGAACGAGCCGAAGAAGACCAGCGGGAGCGTCGTCAGCGCGCCTGCCGCCGTACCGGAGAGGTGCAGGTCATCCTGGATCTGGCGGAGCAGCGGACCGACCGCGACGATCGCGGGACGCAGGTTGAGCGCGACCAGGACGATCAGCGCGATGCCGGCGTAGCGCCTCACAGGACGTCCTCCAGGGCGCGAAGGGTGGGTTCGACGACGCGGGCCGCCGCGCGGCCGGCCGCCTCAGGGTCGCCGTCGGCGATCGCCGCCAGCACGGCGTGGTGCGGCTCGGGGCCGCCCTCGGGCAGGTCGCGGTCCTCGCGGAGGGCGCTCAGCGACTCGCGCAGCCGGTGCCGGAAGAACCGGAACGCCTCGGTCAGCAGCGCGTTCCGCGCGGTCTCGGCGACGCCCAGGTGGAAGCCGGAGTCCGCCTCGCCGAAGGCCTCGGGGGCCTCGGCGGCGTCGCGGTCGCGCAGGAGGCCCTCGAGTCGCCGCAGGTCCTCGGGTGTACGGCGCACGGCGGCGAGCTTGGCCGCCTGGACGTCATAGGCGAGCTGCACCTCGAACACGTCCCGCAGCGACGCCCGCTCGACCCGCCGCAGCAGTGGCCGGGGGTCGGCGGCGCTGCGCACGTAGGTGCCGTCGCCGCGCCGGACCTCGAGCACGCCGACGTGGCTCAGGGCGCGGATGGCCTCCCGTACGGCGGGCCGGCTGACCCGCAGCCGGGCGCTGAGTTCGTGCTCGCCGGGGATGCGGGCGCCGACCGCCCAGGCGCCGGAGGCGACCTGGGCGTGCATCTGGTCGAGCACGGCCTCGACGGCGGACGCCCGTTGAACCGGCTGCAGCGACATGCCAGGCCTCCCGGAATTTGCCAGATGTCAGACATGTAGCGCTTAACTCTACAAGTTTGTGACGTGAAGAACCGGACATGTGGGGCATCTAACTAACTAGGTGACTCCTGGCCCAGGAGGCGGTTGCCATGACGTACGTCGCAGATGCCGAACTCCCCCCGTACGAGCGGACCCCCAGCTCCCAGAGCCGTGCGCTGGCCGCGGCCATCCGGCTGGGGGTCCGGCCCTTCTCCGGCCGCGTCAAAGGCGGGCCGACCGGCGTCCGGGTGTGGCGCACCCTCCTGGGCGCGGGTTCGCACTGCCTGCGCGCCGACCCCCGCGTCCACGTCCAGCCCCTCAACGACCCGTGCGTGGACCTCCCGGAGATCCGGCGCCCGGTCCGCGGCGAGTGGCTGCGGCCGCCCGGCGGCGACGCGAGCCGCGGCGTGATCCTGTACCTGCACGGCGGGGCGTACGCGATCTGCTCGCCCCGCACGCACCGGGTGATCACCACCCGGCTGGCCATGGACACGGGGATGCCCGTGCTCGCGCCGCGCTACCGGCAGGCGCCGGAGCACCCGTTCCCGGCGGCGTTCGAGGACGCCCTGGACGCGTACCGCCTGCTGCTGGCCCGTGGCCTGCCGCCCGAGAGGATCACCGTGGTGGGCGACTCCTCCGGCGGGCACCTGGCCGCCGCCCTGGCCGGGGAGGCGTGCCGCACGGACCTGCCGACACCCGGCAAGGTGGTGCTCTTCTCCCCCTGGATCGACCTGACCGGCGAACTGGCGCTGACCTCGCCGATGCTGCGCCGGGACCCGTTCATCGTCCCGGCCGTCGCGACGCGGTTCGGCCGCCTGTACGTGGGGGGCGGCGATTGGAACGATCCACGCCTGTCGCTCCTCACCTGCGCGAGCGCCGACCTCCCGCCCTTCCTCATCCAGGTCGGCGGGATCGAGGTGCTGCGGGACGAGGCCGAGAAGTTCGCCGACGCGCTGGCCGAGGCGGGGGCCGACTACGAGCTGCAGGTCTGGCCCGGCCAGATGCACGTGTTCCAGATGTTCAACGGCCTGATACCGGAGGCCAGTGAGGCGATGCGGGAGGCCGCGCACTTCATCCGCCGCGACGTCGACCACGGCTCCGTCCCCGAGGCCGCCTGACCCGCGAGCCCCCCATCATGGCCGAGGTGGGATGGGGACACCACGCCGCGCTCGCGGTCACGATCGGCTTCGCCATCGGCGCCGGGTTGTCCTGGACCGCGAGGAGGATCATCTCCTTCGGTCGCCGGTAGACGGAGCCGAAGCGACAAGAGCCATGGCCGGAGGCCGGCCATGGCACCGGAAGAGAGCGGCCCTCACACATGAGGGCCGCTCTCTACGATCTCCGTCGGCCAACGGTGACGTCGCCGTAGCGTCCCTCTGCCCCGCTCGGTCGCGCTCCGTGTCAGCCGAGGGTGGCGGTGTCGATGACGAACCGGTAGCGGACGTCGGAGGCCAGAACACGCTCGTAGGCCTCGTTGATCTGATTCGCCGAGATCAGCTCGATGTCGGCGCCGATGTGGTGCTCGGCGCAGAAATTCAGCATCTCCTGCGTCTCGGCGATGCCGCCGATCATCGACCCGGCGTAGGAACGCCGGCCGCTCAGGAGGGAGAACACGTTGACGCTCAGGGGCTCGGCGGGGGCGCCGACGTTGACCAGGGTGCCGTCGACGGCGAGCAGGCCGAGGTAGGCGTCGACGTCGATGCGGGCGCTGACGGTGTTGACGATCAGGTCGAACCGGCCGGCGAGCCGCTCGAACGTGTCGGGGTCGCCGGTGGCGTGGTAATGGTCGGCCCCGAGCCGCAGGCCGTCCTCCTGCTTCTTCAGGGATTGCGAGAGCACGGTGACCTCGGCGCCCATGGCGTGGGCGATCTTGACGGCCATGTGCCCGAGTCCGCCGAGGCCCACGACGGCGACCTTCTTGCCCGGCCCGGCGCCCCAGTGGCGCAACGGCGAGTAGGTGGTGATGCCGGCGCACAGCAGCGGCGCCGCGGCGGCGAAGTCGATGCCCTCGGGCACTGCCAGGACGAAGTCGGCGTCGACGACGACGTGCGTGGAGTAGCCGCCCTGCGTGACGGTGCCGTCCCGGTCGACACCCGCGTAGGTGGGGACCATCCCCTCCCGGCAGTACTGCTCGTCACCGTTGCGGCAGTTGACGCACCGCCCGCAGGAATTGACCATGCAGCCGACGCCGACGCGGTCGCCCACCCGGTGCCGGGTGACGGCGGCGCCGACCTCGGTGACGATGCCGACGATCTCGTGGCCGGGGACCAGTGGGTAGGGCTGAGTGCCCCAGTCGCCGCTTACGGTGTGGATGTCGGAGTGACAGATGCCGGCGTACTTGATCTCGATGAGAACGTCGCCCCGGCCGACGTCACGCCGTTCGATGGTCGTGGGGGTCAGCGGCTCGCCGACGGCCGGTGCGGCGTAGGCGTGGACACGCATGGAGATCGCTCCTTCGATTCGAAGCCCGCTTCCCGAGTGCTCCGGGGTGGGCAAGGTGGCCGTCACCCATCAAAGGCCGTCGTCCGGGTGGGAGGAAGGCACTGCTGAAGGGTGTACCGACAGGGCACCCCTGACCGGTGGAACGCAGCCTTCTCGAAGGCTTCTGATCGCGCCGCCCGGTCGCGTCGGTGCGACCGGGCGGCGGACCCGTTAAGGGGGAGGTCCTTCAGGCGGCCGTCAGGCCGATGGCGCGCCGGGCCGCCGCCAGCGTCGGCGCGGCCAGGTCGCGGGCCTGCTCCGCCCCTTCGCGCAGGGTCTTCTCCAGCCCCGAGCGGTCGGCGGCGATGGCGGCGTACCGCTCCTGCAGCGGCTGGAGCAGCGCGATCACCGCGTCGGCGGTGGCCCGCTTCAGCTCGCCGTACGAGGAGTACGACAGCGACTCGACCGGCGTGTCCGTGCACGCGGACAGGATGGCCAGGAGGTTCGACACGCCCGGCTTGCCCTCCGGGTCGTACGTCACGTCCGAGCCGGAGTCGGTGACCGCCCGCATGACCTTGCGCCGTACGACGTCGACGGGGTCGAGCAGGTAGATCGTTCCCGGCGAGTCCATCGACTTGCTCATCTTCCGCGACGGGTCGGCCAGGTCCATGACGCGCGCCGCGGCCTTCGGCAGCACCGCACGGGGCGGCGTGAACACCGGCTCGTACGCGCGGTTGAAGCGCTCCGCCAGGTCACGGGCCAGTTCGAGGTGCTGGGACTGGTCCGCGCCGACCGGGACGTCGGTCGCCTGGTAGAGCAGGATGTCGGCGGCCATCAGCGCCGGATAGGTGAGCAGCGACAGGCGCACCACCTCGTGCCGCGCCGACTTCTCCTTGAACTGGATCATCCGCTGCATCTCGCCGTAGTGGGCGGTGCTCTCCAGCAGGTACGACAGCTCGGTGTGCGCGGGGACCGCGCTCTGCCGGAAGAACACGCACCGTTCCGGGTCGATGCCGGCCGCGACGGCCAGCCCGGCCAGCTCCAGCGCCCGCTCGTTCAGCAGCGCGGGGTCGTGCGGGCTCGTGAGGGCGTGCAGGTCGGAGATCCCGTACACGTGATCCGTACGGGCCGCGTCGGCGGTCAGGCGCAGCGCGGACGGCCGCAGCGCGCCCAGCAGGTTGCCGAGGGTCGGGCGGCCGGAGGGGGTGAAGAGGCTGAGGACGCGGGCCACGGTGACTCCTTGTGAACAGGGCCACCGCACCCGGCGGAACGAGAAACGGCCGCCGAGGCGGCGGCCGTCGAGTGGGTACGCGAGGAGAGGTCGGCCGCCGTCAGGCGACCCACCAGCTACTGCTGTTGAGCATTCCTCGCATGGGCTCGATTGTAGCGCGGCAAAACGTCGTACCTCAGTGTGACCATCGCGGTATGACGGAAAATGTCGCGCTCGCCGTGCGGGGGCCGTTCGACCTGGCGGCGAGCATCCGGTTCCTGGAAGGGTTCACGCCGGCGGGCCGGCCGGACGCCGGGCGGCACCGGGGCACGCTCGCGCTCGCCTTCCCCGCCGCGCCGTCCTGGCGTCCCGTGGGCGTACGGCTCCGTCAGGAGGGCGACACGGTCCACGCCGAGATCGAGGCGCACCCCGACGACGTGACGGCGGCCGCCGAGCACGCCCGGCGGATCCTGTCGCTGGACGTCGACGGCACCGGCTTCGCCGAACTCGACGACCCGCACGTCGTACGGCTCCGGGACCGCTTCCCGGGCCTGCGGCCGGTGCTGTTCCACTCGCCGTACGAGGCGGCCTGCTGGACCGTGATCGGGCACCGCATCCGGATCGCCCAGGCCGCCGCCATCAAGCAGCGCATGGCGGAGCGTCTCGGCGACGTCGTCGGCGGGGTGGCGAGCTTCCCGGGACCGGAGCGGCTGCTCGCCGTCACCGACGTGCCGGGGCTGCCGCCGGTCAAGATCGAGCGCCTGCACGGCATCGCCCACGCCGCCCTCGACGGCGACCTGGACGCCGACCGGCTGCGGGCGATCGAGACCGCGCAGGCCCTCGTCGAGCTGCAGCGGATCCCCGGCATCGGGCTGTTCTCCGCCGAGCTGATCCTCATCCGGGGTGCGGGGCACCCAGACGTCTTCCCCGCCTCCGAGCGGCGGCTGCACGACGAGATGGCCCACGAGTACGGCCTGCACGACCCCAGCCCGGCGCGCCTCGCGGCGATCGCCGAGGCCTGGCGGCCGTACCGGTCATGGGTGGGGCTGCTGCTGCGCGCCCGGCGGGAGATCGAGACCGCCGAGATCGCTCGCGGCCGCCGCGTCACCCGGTGAAGCCCCGTCGGTCACGGTGTCGCGGTGACTTTGCCGTCGGCGTGACCACGTCGCCGCCGTTGTGGACGGGGCGATGGCCGGTTTGTCGAGGTTGGCCCGTCAACGTCGGCGTCAAAGTGGCTGGTCGATCCGGCTTGGATGGCTCCAAGCCGGCCGGGCCGGGCTCGGCGTTCCCTCACCCGGTCGTTCGTGGTCGTGGCGACGTTTGCCAGAGGCCGAGGGCGGCGGCGACGGTGGCCACCGCCTCGGCGACGGTCGTGACGACCTTCTCGGCGTACCAGACCGGCTCGTACATGTTCGGGAACGGCCCCAGCGGGCCGACGTCGACGTAGCGGTAGAGCAGCACCGCGCCGAGGGCGCTCGCCGCGACGACGAAGGCGATCCCGTAGGTCAGGCGAGTCGCGCGGAGGAGTACCAGCACGGCGACGAGCGCGGCCAGTACCCCCTGGATCCAGAACAGCGTGCCCTCGGTGAGGCCGCCGCCCGATCCCAGGTCACCGGCCAGGTGGAAGTGGACGTACGCGTCGACCGCGAGCCCCGCGACGACGAGCAGGCGAAGTATCAGGCCCATACCTGCATCACCGTTCGCGAGGCCGCTTCGGTTCAACGTACGGCCGAGAATTTACGGCGCGACTCAGCGAACGTTCGCCAGGAAGGCACGGGTCCGGGGGCTCCGTGGCTCGTCGAAGACCTCCGCCGGCGCTCCGCTCTCCACGATGACCCCCTTGTCCGCCGGCCCGACGCGGGCCGGCAGCTCTCGTACCTGCTCATCGGCCTCCGGCCGGAGGCGTCGGTGCTGTCGTGGGGTGTCAGTAGACGAGGACGACGCAGCCGTTCGCGCCGGGGAAGCCGCGCCGGTAGGGGGCAGGAGCTGAGTCGGCGCCGTTTCCGCCTCGGCCGGTACCGGCCGGGCAGGCGCTGGATACCCCGGCGCCGGGCGCGCCTCCGGGGCCTCCCGCGTCTTTGACGCCCGCCGTGCCGGCCTGGCCGAAGTTCTGACCGGCATCGCTGCCGGCGCACCAGGTGGCATTCATTCCTCCCGCGCCGCCGGCGTCCTCGTGGCCGCCGGGACCGGTATGGCCGCCGCCGCCGGCGTCGGCGCTGGCGCCGCCCTCGTTGGCGTAGGCGATGGAGGAGGCCGTCCCGGCGAGGCCGTCGCCGTTCGGTGCGGCGCCGCCGGCGCCGACGGTGATGGTCATGTTGTCACCGGGATGGACGGCCAGGGTGCAGAACGAGGTGGCGCCCCCGCCCCCACCACTGCCGCCGGACAGGTAGACGGTGTTGCCGGTCCCCATGCTGCCGCCTCCTCCGGCGCCGGTCAGGACGACCCTGATCTGGGACACCCCGGTGGGCACGGTGAAGGTGGTCGCGCCCGGTGCGGTGTAGACCTTTTGGGTCTGGGCGTGGGCGGGAACGCTCCCGGCCACCGGCAGCAGTATCCCGGCCGCCGCCGCGACGCCCACGACGCCTCCTCGGACGCGACAGAACAGGTTGCCCGGGCGGCGGCTGGGCTGAGGGGTCTCGCTGTGCATGGCTCTCCCGTACGACCGTTGCTGATGGTGTCTTTGTGACTACATAGAATAACCATCACTCACCGCATCTACGCGATTACATCGCAGAATGATTCGGGGCCAGGGCACACCGTCTCGCGGCACGGACGGACGAATCACCGAATGCGTGACCTCGGCAAGCCCGTGCTCCCGCATCGTGAAGCGCAGAGAAAGACCAGGTCACAGATCAGCGGGAGTGTGACCTGGTCCCACTGAAGGGCCGCGAACCCTGGGGTCGTCTCTTACATCGTGATCGGCCGGGGAACGGCGGTCAGCCCGCGCCGAGTTCGCGGCCGCGGTCGCGGGCGGCCTCGATGGCCTCGATCACGGCGGCGCGCACGCCGTGGCGCTCCAGCTCGCGAATGGCCGAGATCGTCGTCCCGGCGGGCGAGGTGACCGCCTCGCGCAGCATGACCGGGTGGTCGCCGGAGTCGCGCAGCATGATCGCGGCGCCCACCGCCGACTGGATCACCATCTCGAGCGCCGCCGCGCGCGGCATGCCGAGCAGGATGCCCGCGTCGACCATCGCCTCGACGAGGTAGTAGAAGTACGCGGGGCCGCTGCCGGACAGGGCGGTGGCGGCGTCCTGCAGCGACTCGGGGATGCGCAGCACCTTGCCGACCGGGCTCATCAGCTCCTCGGTCAGCTTCAGGTGCTCCTCCCCGGCGTGCGTGCCCGCGGAGATCACGCTCATCGCCTCGTCGACGTGGACGGGCGTGTTCGACATGACGCGGACGACCGCGACGCCGTCGGGCAGGCGCTCCTCGATGAACGCGGTCGGGATGCCGGCGGCCATCGAGATGACGAGGCGGCCCGCCGGGACGTGGTCCCGTAGCTCCCGCAGCAGCGTGTCCATGTCCTGCGGCTTGACGGCCAGGACGAGGGTGTCCGCGGTCGCCGCGGCCTCGGCGTTGGTGGCGACCTGCACGCCGTACCGCTCGCGCAGCAGCGCGCCCCGCTCCTCGCGCCGCGTCGTGACCAGCAGCTCCGAGGGCTTGCGCCCGGCCCGCAGGACTCCGGACAGCAGCGCCTCGCCCATCTTGCCGGCGCCGAGAATCGCGATCATCGTCTCCAGCCTCCCGTCTCCCAGAAGCGTACCGAGCCGCCCGTACGGCCGGCGCCCTGACCTGCGGACGCCGAAAAGATCCGATTCGGCCGGAAAGATCGGGGCTCGTTCGGCGAATCCCTTGTGACAGGTGTTGTCCATGAGGATCGAGAGTCCCAATGAGAAGACCCAGAGCGGGCGTGGCGATCACGCTCGCCGGAGTGGTGGCCGCCGGCGTTCCGGCCACCGCCCACACCGCCTCCGCCGCGCCCGCCGCCAGTGCCCGGCAGGCCGCGAAGCCCAAGACGACCAAGCTCCCCGCCGGGAGGTCGTGGACGGTGACGCTCCTCACCGGGGACGTCGTCCACGTGCAGACCGCCGCGAACCGCCCGCCGCTCGTCTCGGTGGAACCGGGAGCGGGCCGCAAGAAGATCCCCTTCGTCCGGGACATCCGGCCGGACGGGACCATCCGGGTGATCCCCCAGGACGTCGTCCGGAAGCTCGGGAAGGTCTACGACCCGGCGCTCTTCGACGTCACCACCCTGATCAACGACGGGGACGACGACGGCGCGAGCACCGGCCTGCCGCTGATCGTCAAGAGCGGTGGCGGCGTGAAGGCGCTCGCCGCGGGCGGCCGGACCCTCCGCAGCATCGGCGCCACCGCGGTCCGCCAGCCCAGGGCGAAGGGGCCCGCGCTGGCCCGCAGCGCGCTGGCCGGGGACGTCCAGCACATCTGGCTCGACCGCAAGGTCCACGCCCAGGCGCTCGACCACAACCTCGACCAGATCGGCGCCCCCGCCGCCTGGAAGGCCGGCGCCACCGGCAAGGGCGTCAAGGTCGCCGTGCTCGACACCGGCGTCGACGCCACCCACCCGGACCTCCAGGGACGCATCGCCGAGCAGCAGAACTTCAGCGAGAGCGCCGACACCGTCGATCGGTTCGGGCACGGCACGCACGTCGCGGCGACGATCGCCGGGACCGGCGCCGCCGCTCACGGTGAGCGCAAGGGCGTCGCCCCCGACGCCGACCTCCTCATCGGCAAGGTTCTCGGCGACGACGGCAGCGGCCGAGACTCCGACGTCATCGCCGGCATGGAGTGGGCCGCGCCCAAGGCCAGGATCGTCAGCATGAGCCTGGGCGGTTGGACCGACGACCCGGCGAACGACCCGACGGCCAAGGCCGTCGAGGAGCTCACCGCGAAGGACAACACTTTGTTCGTCGTCGCGGCCGGGAACGACGGGCTCCCCGACAGCATCGAGTCGCCCGGTGTCGCGCCGTCGGCGCTCACCGTCGGCGCGGTGGACGGGGACGACAAGGTCGCCGGCTTCTCCAGCCGTGGCGGCGCGCTACTGAAACCGGAGATCTCCGCTCCCGGCGTGGACATCGTCGCCGCCCGCGCCGCGGGCACGTCGATGGGACACCTCATCGACGCGCGGTACACCTCCGCGAGCGGCACCTCCATGGCCACCCCGCACGTCGCCGGCGCGGCGGCCGACCTGCTGCAAAAACACCCGTCCTGGACATCGACGCAGCTCAAGGCGGCATTGGTGACCACGGCGCACGAGGCGTCGGGGACGGTCTACGAGACGGGCGCCGGACGGTTGGACGTGGGCGCCGCGACTGCGGCGACGGTCCTCGGCGACCAGTCGGCCGTCTCGTTCGGATCGATCCCGCACGGGTCGACCAAGGCCCTCACCCAGCAGCTGAGCTGGACGAACAGCGGATCGGCCGCCGTGACGCTGAAGCTCGCCGCCCACCTCGCCACCCCACAGGGCGAGAGCGTGGCCGCGCTCGGCCTGCCCGCGACGGTGAACGTCCCGGCCGGTGGGTCGGCGTCCGTCACGCTGACGCTCGACCCCGGTCGCCTGTCGACGGCGGGCCACTACAGCGGCGCGGTCACCGCCACGGCGGACGGCGTCGCCCTTCGCGTCCCGGTCGGCGCGACCGCCGAACCGGAGACCCACACGCTGACGCTGAAGGCCACGCCGATCCCGGGCACTCCCGATGGGGCGCTCGGCGGCTATGTCGGAGTGGTGAACAACGACAACCCCGATCTGTACGACAACGGGACGGAGATCCCGGCCGGCGGGGTCACGAGCATCACCGTGCCGGCCGGCCACTACTCCGTCCTCGGCAGCGTGGACGACACCACGGAGGGCAAGGCCCGCTCCGCATTCGCCGGAGACACCGACGTCACCGTGCAGGGCGACACCACCGTGACGCTCGACGGCTCCCGGGCACAGCCCGTGCGGCTGTCCGCGCCGGGCACGACGGCCGACCCGAGCGCCGTCCAGGGCCTCATGGCCGAACGCGGCATCGGGGCCGGAGTCTGGGGCACCGGCGTGCTCGCGTTCGACGGCTCCCCCACCGTGTACAGCACGCCGATCGCTCCCGCGCGGACCGGCACGTTCCGCGCGTACGCCTACGGCCGGCTGACCGACGGCGGGAAGACGGTCTACGACATCCTCCACGGCCTCGGGTCCGAGGTCCCCGCGACGGTGGAGTACACGGCCACCGCCAAGGACCTCGCGCGGATCGACGAGCGCTTCGGCGCCCTGGTCGGCGACACCTCCCACCCGGACACCGAGAAGCGGTACGGCGTCTCTCCGGCCGGCTTCCTGGTGAACGAGGCGTCCAGCGAGGTTCCCGCGGGCTCGACGCGGATCGACTACGTGTCCGGCGAGGCCGGCGTTCAGTGGATCAACGAGGCGTTCCGCACGGACATCGCCAAGTACGGCTGGGTGACGCAGTTGCCGATCCGGCGCTACGAGGCCGGGCGGACCTACACGAACGACTGGTTCCGCCAGCCGTTCCGGCCGGGCCCCTACTCGGCGACGGAGCCGTCGGCGAGCGGGTGCCAGCCGGGGCCGACGACCCGGGCCCGCGGGAACATCCACGTCGAACTGGTCGACCTGCAGGATCTGCCGGACGGCTTCGACTGCCTGCTCGGCGACCCCGTCTGGGAGAGCTCCACGTCGCGCACGATGCGGCTGTACGTGGGCGACAGCCTCGCCGGGACGAGCACGCACTCCTACGGCGACTTCAGCGTTCCGGCGAAGGCGGGCACCTACCGGCTCGGCTACGACGTGGACGTGTCGAAGCTGCTGCCGATGTCGACCAAGACCTCGACGACGTGGACGTTCCGCTCGAAGCCGGGTGAGGAGCGGGTGCCGCTGCTGACGGTGGACTACGCGCTGCCGCTGGACGTGCTCAACCACCCGGACGGCGACACCGCGACCTTCACCGTCGCCCGCGTCGCGGGAGCGGCCGCCGCCACGGCCACCGGCCTGAAGCTGTGGACCTCGCTCGACGACGGGAAGACCTGGCAGGCCGCCACCGTCACCGCCGCGGGCGGCGCGAAGTACACCGCCAAGCTGCCCACGGCGGCGAAGGACCAGGCCGTCTCGCTGCGCGTCCAGGCCACCGACTCCGGCGGCGGCAAGGTCGACCAGACCATCATCCGCGCCTACACCGGAGGCTGACCCGTTCCCCTGGCGGTCGCCGCGGCTCATCCGACGGCGACCGCCAGGGACCGGGAAGCAAGACGACCGGTCCGCTGTGACAGGCGTCACGCGCCCCTCACGGGAACACCATCCGGTCCAGCGGACAAGTAATCGATGGGAACACCGTGAGAATCAGGGCCTCCGGGCCCGTTGACCGGACCGCCCCGGCCCGCACCTCCCGTGTGTGCGTTATCCCCAATCCGGCCGGGGCGGTCCTTCTCTCTCCGCGTTCCTCGCTCAGGACTTCGAGGTCTCAGGACTTCGAGGCGAGCGACCGCAGGAAGAACCCGACGTTAGCGGGGCGTTCGGCGAGCCGGCGCATGAGGTAGCCGTACCACTCCCGGCCGTACGGGACGTACACGCGCACCTGGCCGCCGAGCTCGGTCAGGCGCCGCTGCTCGTTCGGGCGGATGCCGTACAGCATCTGGTACTCGAAGCCGTCCGGGCTCCGCTCGTTCAGCACGGCGAGCGCGCCGGCGATCTCGATGAGCCGCGGGTCGTGGGTGGCCAGCATCGGGTAGCCGCGCCCGGCCATCAGCACCCGCATGCACCGCACGTAAGACTTGTCCACGGCGTCCTTGCCGGTGAACGCGACCGAGTCGGGGGCGTTGTAGGCGCCCTTGCACAGGCGTACCCGTGATCCTTCGTAGGCGAGGTCGGCGCAGTACTCCTCGGCGCGGCGGAGGTAGGCCTGGATGACCGCGCCGGTGTCGGGGAAGTCCTGCCGCAGCTCCTTCAGGATGCGCAGCGTCGAGTCGACCCTGGTGTGGTCCTCCATGTCGAGGGTCACGGTGGTGTTCGCCTGCCGGGCGGCCGCGCAGACGCGCCGGGCGTTCTCCAGCGCCATGCGCTCGCCGTCGTCGAGCAACTGGCCGAGCGCGGTCAGCTTGACCGAGACCTCGGCGCGGGGACCGTACCCGGCCTCGGCGACCCGCTCCAGGAGCCGTTCGTACTCGGCGGTGATCGCCTTGGCCTGGACGGCCTCGACGGTGTCCTCACCGAGATGGTCGATGGTGACCAGCAGACCATCGGAGATCAGCCGGTCGGTGGTGGTGAGGACGTCGGCGGCGGTCTCCCCCGCGACGAACCTGCGAACGACGTTCCTGCTGTACGGCGCGGTCTCGACGATCCGGCGTACGCCACCGCTGCGTGAGGCGGCCAAGAGAGCCTGGCGGAGCAAGGTTCCCCCTCTCCCTGAGGACCACACTGTCCCGATCGCCCATCAGGCTATGCCAGCCTTGACGAGGCCGGTCACGATGGATCTCCCTCGGGTTGACCGCGTCAGGGCGTACGGCGGCGGAGGGTCGCGGCGCCCAGCAGGAGGGCGAGGACCGTACAGCCGGCGATGACCGCGATGTCGCGCCCGAGCGTGCCGGTCAGGCCGGAGTGGCCGGTCAGCTCCCGCATCGCCTCGACGAGGTACGACAGCGGCAGCACGTCGGCGATCCACCGCAGGACCGTGGACATCTGGTCGCGCGGCACGAACAGCCCGGCCAGCAGCACCTGCGGCAGGATGAACGCCGGCATGAACTGCACCGCCTGGAACTCCGTACGGGCGAAGGCGCTGGTGAACAGCCCCAGCGCGACGCCGAGCAGGGCCGCGAGGAGGGTCAGGACCACGAGCGTCCACACCGACCCCCGCAGGTCCAGGCCGAGCCAGGTGAGGGAGATGGTGGCGACGACCGCGACCTGGACGAGCGCGGTGACGCCGAACGCCAGGGCGTAGCCCAGCAGCAGGTCGAGCTTGCCGAGCGGCATCGTCATCAGCCGCTCCAGCGTGCCGCTCGTCCGCTCCCGCAGCGTGGCGACGCTGGTCACGATGAACATCACGACCAGCGGGAAGACGCCGAGCAGCATCGGCCCGAACCGGTCGAACGCCTCGGGCCGGTTCATGACGTACCGCAGCAGGACCATCAGCAGGCTGGGGACGACCACGATCAGCGCCAGCGTTCGGTGGTCGTGCCGGAGCTGGCTCAGGATCCGCCGGGCCGTCGCGAGGGTGACAGTGACGCTCACCGCCGGCCCACCTTCTCTCTCCGCTCGATGATCTTGAGGAAGGCCTGCTCGAGGTCGCCGGTGCCGGTCTGGTCGCGCAGCGCGCCGGGCGTGTCGTCGGCGATGATCCGGCCCTCCCGCATGAGCAGCAGCCGCTCGCACCGGGCGGCCTCGTCCATGACGTGGCTGGAGACGAGCAGGGTCGTCCCGCGACCGGCCAGCTCGTGGAACAGCTCCCACAGCTCGCCGCGCAGCACCGGGTCCAGCCCGACCGTCGGCTCGTCCAGGACGAGCAGCTCCGGCCGGCCGAGCAGCGCGACGGCGAGGCTCACCCGGTTCAGCTGGCCGCCGGACAGGGCGGCGACGAGCTGGTCGCGGGCGCCGCCGAGGCCGACCTCGTCGGTGACCCGGTCGACGTCGCCCTTCGGGGCGCCGAGCACGGCGGCGAAGTAGCGCAGGTTCTCCCGCACGGTGAGGTCGGCGTAGACGGCCGGCCGCTGGGTGGCGTAGCCGACGCGGTGGCGCAGCTCGCGGTGGCCGGCCGGGCGGCCGAGCACGGTGACGGTGCCGCCCTGGACGATCTGCACGCCGACGACGGCCCGCATGAGCGTCGTCTTGCCGCAGCCGCTCGGCCCGAGCAGGCCGACGACGGAACCGCGCGGCACGTCGAAGGTCAGATCGTGCAGGACCGGACGCCCGCCCCGCACGACCCGGAGGTCCCGAGCCTCGATGACGGAATTCATCATGCGTTGAAATTAGGCTTGCGCCCCTGACGTGTCAAGGGCTCCGAGCTTCGTCACCGATCGCCCACAGGACTCCGAATCCGCTCCGCGATCGGGGCATAGTGGCGCTCTCCCGTCGCGTCTACCGACATGACAGGACGAGAGAAGACCCGTGACCGGTACGAGAGGCGTCCCCCGACAAGACGCTGCTCGTCCGCGCCTACGACCACAGCGGCCGAGTGTTGAAGACGGTGCACACCACGATCAGCGCCACGCTCGCGGACTCCTGATCGGCGGGACGGGCGGATCAGCCCTCGAGGTACCGCTGGAGCGTCGGCGCCAGCAGCGCGACGAGTTCGTCCTCGGTCGCCGACGCCATCGGCTCGACCTGCACGATGTACTTCAGCATCACGACGCCCATCATCTGGGCCGCGGCCGCCGCGAGGTTCAGCGGCGGCAGGTCCAGGGTGTCGGCGACGCGGGTCAGGATCGTCCGGGTGATGAACTCCCGCAGCAGCGCCGCGCCCTGCTCCGTGGTGGCCGCCGACCGGAAGATGCCGACGAACTGCGGGCGCAGCCGCGGATCCGACCAGATCCGCAGGAAGGTCCGCGCCATCCGCTCGCCGATCTGCGCCCGCGGACCCGCCATGACCTGCCCGAGGAACACCGACGGGTCCACCGGGAACTCCATCGCCGCCGCGAAGAGCTCCTCCTTGGACCCGAAGAAGTGGTGGACCAGCGCCGGGTCCACCCTCGCCTCGCGGGCGATGGCCCGGATCGAGGCCTTGTCGTAGCCGCGCTCGCCGAACAGCACGCGCGCGGCCGCCAGGATGTCGTCCCGCGACGAGGACGGTCCCGGCCGGCGTCCCGGGCGGCGCGTCGGCGCCGTCATCCGCGGCGCCCCTCATCACTGGTCCGAGGGGCCGCCGACGCCGTCACGAGGGCGTGACCTCGCCCTCGGAGTTCACCTGCCAGTGGCCGGCGGAGGCGGCCGCGGCCAGGTGCAGGCGCGCGAACGCCAGCGACTCGGCGAGGTCGCTCTCCCGCTGTTCGCGGTCGGTGGCACGGCGCGTGTTGATCTCGACGACGATCTGGCCGGTGTACCGCTGGGCGGCCAGCCGCTCGAGCATCTGCGCGCACGGCTGGTTGCCCCGGCCCGGGACCAGGTGCTCGTCGCGGTTGACGATGCCGATGCCGTCGGCGAGGTGGATGTGCGCGAGCCGGTCACCGAGGGCGTCCGCCATCTCCAGCGGGTCCGAGCCGGACACGGCGGCGTGCGACAGGTCGACCGTCACGCTGGGATAGGGCAGGTCGACGGGATTCCAATGCGGGGAGTACATCCCGACCTCGGCCGTGCGCGCCCGTACGGGGAACATGTTCTCCACGGCGAAGACGACGTCGGTCTCCTCCTGCATGCGGGCGAGCCCCTGCTCGAACTCACGGGCGTACTCACGCTGCCAGCGGAAGGGGGGATGGACCACGACGACGTCGGCGCCGAGTTTCTCGGCGGTGTCCTTGGAGCGCATCAGCTTGCCCCAGGGCTCCCGCCCCCAGACCCGCTGGGTCAGCAGGAGGCACGGCGCGTGGATCGACGTGATCGGAATCTGGTGATAGTCGGACAGTCTGCGCAGCACGTCGATGTCCTGGCTCGCCGGATCGGCGGTGACCATGATCTCGATGCCGTCGTACCCGAGGCGCGCGGCGAGGTCGAACGCGGCCGGCGTCTTCTCCGGGTAGACCGACGCCGAGGACAGAACGATGGGCGCGTCGGGGACCTGGAGGACTTCTTCCACAATCGGCAAGCCTATGCGTTCCATCGGCTGGTCCGGCCAGCCGTCCCGGCGCCGGCCGTGACGGTGTGGTATTCCGGGGCGCCGTCCACCGTGGCGGCGTGACCACCGCCGGCGCCGTCCACCGTGGCGGCGCGATCACCGCCGGCGCCGTCCACCGTGGCGGCGCGATCACCGCCGGCGCCGTCTACCGTGGAGGCGTGATCGCCCCTGGAGCCATCGCCAGCCCCAACATCTGGAACAGTCCGCAGGTCTACGAGCTGGAGAACCGCGCGGTCGACCCGGACGGCCGGATCGAGCAGGCCATGCGCGAGATCCGGCCGTGGGACGGCGCGGTGGTGCTCGACGTGGGCTGCGGCACCGGTTTCCACCTGCCCGCGTTCGCACGGACGGCCGCGAAGGTCGTCGGCGTCGAACCGCACGCCGGACTGGCCGGCCTCGCCCGCCGCCGCGTCGCGGGCGTCCCCGACGTGGCCGTGCGCGTGGGCGCGGCCCAGGCGCTCCCGGTACCCGACGCGTCGGTGGACGTGGTCCACGCCCGCTGGGCGTACTTCTTCGGGCCCGGCTGCGAACCGGGCCTCACGGAGCTGAGCCGGGTCGTACGACGCGGGGGCGCGGCGTTCCTCATCGACAACGACGCCACGCGGTCGACGTTCGGGGCGTGGTTCCGGCGCTGGCTGCCGTCCTACGACCCCGTCACCGTCGAGCGGTTCTGGTCTCGGCATGGGTTCTCCCGTACGCCGCTGGACATTCGCTGGCGCTTCGACGACCGCGCGGACCTCGAGGCCGTACTGAAGATCGAGTTTCCGGCCGAGCTCGCCGCGGAGTTCCTGAGCGAGGTCGAGGGCTGTGAGGTCGACTACGCCGTCAACCTGTGGTGGCGGCGCTACTGACACGTACCCGGATCAGTCACCGGTCACGCGGGACGCGCCGAGCACGGCGAGGACGCGGTCGGCGACGGCCTGCATGCCCTTGGCGTTCGGATGGACGGGCGCGGCCGGGTTCGTGATCAGGATCCCCTCGACCCACCGGTCCGTGGAGCACATGTCGTGCCGCTGGGCGGTGCGGTACGCGTCGACGAAGCCCGCACCACCGCGCCGGGCCTCCTCGGCGAGCATCGTGTTGAGATGCCGCTCGAACCGGTCGAGGAACGGGATGTCGCCGGAGGCGGTGGGGACGTTCGGCCAGCAGCCCGTACGGGCGGGCAGCATCCGGGGATAGCCGACGACCAGGACGCGGGCGCGCGGGGCGCGGGCGTGGACGGCATGCAGGACCGCGGCGACCTTCGACGCGGTGGCGGAGATCCGCTGGTCCAGGGTCGAGCCGTAGTAGCGCGTGCAGGGCGCGCCGTGCGGACTGGCGAGGCTGAGCGTCGCGCAGGTCAGCACGATCCGGCTGTAGCCGATGTCGTTGCCGCCGATGCCGAGCGTCACCAGGGTGGTGTCGCCGGTCACCGCGTCGAGCTGCGGGATGTTCTTGCCGAACAGGACGGACTGTGCGCGGCTCATGTTCTCCGTCGTGGCGGCACTGCAGCTCACGTCGGTGAACGAGGCGGGCTGCAGCATCCGCGCCACCAGCGACGGATAGTTGTGGTCGGAGCGCAGGCAGGCGATCGGAGTGCCGTGCCGGTGCGGGATCAACGGCCCCGCCGTGAACGAGTCGCCGAGCGCGACGTAGCGGCCGGCGGCGGCGGCCTCCCGCGCCGAGACACCGGTGGCGCCGGTGGCGGAGCACGCCCGCCCGGAGCCACCGGCGACGAGCGTCGGAATCAACGCCATGAGTGCCGGCCACCTGCGCATCGCGCCCTCCCCTGCCCCTCTGCCCGCAAGTAAGGGCCGACGGACAGGCCCAGTCAACATACCTGTCCGAAGTCGGCCAGTGACTACTATGTCACCCACCGTCACCGAGGTCACTCTCATTTGTCGGCGGCGGGCCGTACAGTCGCGGGCATGGCGAAGAGCGTGAAGCAGGCGTACCGCTGCGCCGAGTGCGGTTGGCAGACCTCCAAGTGGGTCGGGCGCTGTGGCGAGTGCCAGGCGTGGGGCACCGTCGACGTGGCGGGCGCGGCGAAACCGGCGCGGGTCGTCACGCCCGGGCCGGTCAGCGCGCCGGCCCGGCCGATCGGCGAGGTCGACGTGCAGGCCGCGCAGACCACCGCCACGGGGCTGGACGAGCTCGACCGCGTGCTCGGCGGCGGCTTGGTGCCGGGTGCGGTGCTGCTGCTGGCCGGCGAGCCCGGCATCGGCAAGTCGACCCTGCTGCTCGAGGTCGCGGCGCTGCACGCCGACCGCGGCACCGCGCTGTACGTGACCGGTGAGGAGTCGGCGGAGCAGGTGCGGCTGCGGGCCGACCGGATCGGCGCGATCGCCGACCGGCTCTACCTCGCCTCCGAGACCGACCTGGCGGCCGTTCTCGGCCAGGTCGACGCCGTCGCCCCGGAGCTGCTGGTGGTCGACTCGATCCAGACGATCGGCTCCGCCGAGGTGGACGGCGCCGCCGGCGGGGTGAGCCAGGTCCGGGAGGTGGCGGCCAACCTGATCCGGGTCGCCAAGGAGCGCGGCATCACCACGGTCGTCGTCGGCCACGTGACCAAGGACGGCTCGATCGCCGGTCCGCGCGTCCTGGAGCACCTCGTGGACGTGGTGCTCTACTTCGAGGGCGACCGGCACAGCCGGCTCCGCATGATCCGCGCGGTGAAGAACCGCTACGGCCCCACCGACGAGCTGGGCTGCTTCGATCTGTCGGAGATGGGGATCATCGGGCTGGCCGATCCCAGCGGCCTGTTCCTGACCCGCCAGGAGAAGCCCGCGCCGGGCACCTGCGTGACGGTGACGCTGGAGGGCCGGCGGCCGCTGGTCGCGGAGGTGCAGTCGCTCGTCGCCCCCTCCCCGCTGGCCAACCCGCGGCGCATGACGTCCGGGCTGGACTCCGCGCGGATCGCGATGATGCTCGCGGTGCTGCAGCGCCGCTGCCGCATCAAGCTGCACGACCGCGACGTGTACGCCGCGACGGTCGGCGGCGTGCGGCTCAGCGAGCCGTCCGTCGACCTGGCCGTGGCGCTCGCCGTCGCGGGCGCGGCCAACGACGCCACCCTGCCTTCCGACCTGGTCGCCTTCGGCGAGGTCGGGCTGGCCGGTGAGGTGCGCGGCGTGCAGGCGGCCAAGCGGCGGCTCTCCGAGGCCGCCCGGCTCGGCTACCGGCGCGCCATCGTGCCCGGCGGGTCACTCGACCCCACATCCGGCCGCGCCGGTGGCACGATCGTGACGGATGAGGGTATGCAAGTGACAGAAGTGGACGACGTGTGGACGGCGATCGGCCTCGCGTTCGCGACGGCGGGAGCGGACGCGTGACCGCCGCGCGACCGCCGTCGGACGAGGGGAGCGGGTCGGCTTTTCGCGTTCACCGATAAACTGACCGCCGTTCAGAGACCTCCGGGGGTCACGTGCCAGCACAAGACAAGGGCAGAGACGAGCGACGCCGCGCAACGCTTGCCGCGATCGCTCCGGGGACGCAGCTCCGCGACGGGCTGGAACGCATCCTGCGGGGCCACACCGGTGCGTTGATCGTGATGGGCTACGACCGTGTCGTCGCCGGCCTGTGCACGGGTGGCTTCGAGCTCGACGTCGAGTTCTCCTCCACCCGGCTGCGCGAGTTGGCCAAGATGGACGGCGCGATCGTCATCGACGCCCACTGCACCCGCATCGTGCGCGCCGGCGTGCACCTGATGCCGGATCCGACGATCCCGACCGAGGAGTCCGGCACCCGGCATCGCACGGCCGAGCGGGTCGCCCGCCAGACCGGCTACCCGGTGCTGTCGGTCAGCCAGTCGATGCGGATCATCGCCCTCTACCTCGACGGCCAGCGCTACGTCCTGGAGGACTCGGCGGCCATCCTGTCCCGCGCCAACCAGGCCCTCGCCACCCTCGAGCGCTACAAGCTGCGGCTCGACGAGGTCTCCGGCACGCTGTCGGCGCTGGAGATCGAGGATCTCGTCACCGCGCGCGACGTCAGCGCGGTCGTGCAGCGCCTGGAGATGGTGCGCCGCATCGCCGACGAGATCAACGGCTACGTCGTCGAGCTCGGCACCGACGGACGGCTGCTGTCCCTGCAGCTCGACGAGCTGGTCTCCGGCGTCGACATCGACCGCGAGCTGATCGTGCGCGACTACCAGCCGGAGGACCACACCCGCTCGGTCGACGAGGTCCTCGCCGCGCTGAACCAGCTGTCGGCCTCCGAGCTCCTCGACCTGGCCACCGTGGCGGACGTCCTCGACTTCGGCGGCAACGACCCGCTGGACACACCGGTCAGCCCGAAGGGTTACCGGCTGCTCGCCAAGGTCCCCCGCCTGCCCGCCCTGCTGATGGAGCGCCTCGTCGAGCACTTCGGCGGCCTGCAGAAGCTCCTCGCCGCCAGCATCGACGACCTGCAGTCGGTCGGCGGGGTCGGCGAGTCCCGCGCCCGCAGCGTCCGCGAGGGCCTGTCCCGCCTGGCCGAGTCCTCGATCCTCGAACGCTACGTCTGACGCGACCGGTCCACCCGGCGGCAGGGACGCACGAAACCGGCCGCCCCGCGTGGAGCGCCGCCGACAGGACCCACGCGTAAGGCCGCAGCTCCCGGCTGCGGCCTTACGTTCGATACCGGCGTTCCAGAAAGGATCGCCGGGATCAGTCCTTGAAGACGTCCTTGACCTTCTCGCCCGCCTGCTTCGCGTCACCCTTGACCTGGTCGGCCTTGCCCTCGGCTTCCATCTCCTCGTTTCCGGTGACCTTGCCGACCGCTTCCTTCGCCTTACCCTTGATCTTGTCGCCGGTGTTGGCGGCCTTGTCCTGAGCGCTCATGTCGACTCCCCTTCTTCCGTGGATCGCTGTGGCCCGCCTCCTACCCGTCCTGGCGGCAAGGATGCCGATCCATCAGGACTGTTCGGCGCGGCGGATGCGCGATACGGGCCCGAAAAAAGAACTGGTCCCACGGCTGAAGCCGCAGGACCAGACGCTTGCGAGCGGGACCGGCCGCCGAGCCGGTCCGCCAAGTGAACCTTGCCGTCAGCGGCGCAGGCCGAATTTTCTGGCGACCATGCAGCCCAGGATGAGGCCGACGTAGCCGCCGACGTAGGTGCCGTTCCCGCCGGTGTAGTAGGCGCCGACGTAGCCGCCGAGGAGGCCGACGAGGAAGGTGATGACGCCGAAGGCGACGCCATCGATGCCATTGGTGCCGTTCATGAGCGCACCGACGCCGAAGGCGACCGCGAGCATGAGGACGATACCGAGAATCGTCACGATGAAGGGCATGAGGATCTCCGTTGTCATCTGGCCCGCGCGCAATGGCACGCGAACGATGGGTTTTTGACTGCCGCCCGCGGTATGCGAGCTTCAGGGGTTACCGTGCTGCCGGATGTGCGGCGCGGGATTCGAGGGAACCTGCTCCCGTGGCCGAGGCCGCAGGACCAGACGTTTGCGGGCGGAACCGGCCGCCGAGCCGGTTCACCGAGTGAGCCCCGCCGTCATCGGCGCTTCAGGACGCGCCGCCGGACGCCGATCATGACCCGGATGACGACGAGGGCCAGGAAGACGCCGGCGATAACGCCGGAGCATCCGCCGAGGACGGCGCCGACGATGACGAAGACGAAGCTGATGCCGGCGCCGGCGCTGGCGAAGACGATGCCGTTGTCGCGGTGCAGGAGAGCGCCGACGACGAGGGAGGGGAATGTGAAGCTGAAGCAGGTGGCGAGGATGATCACCACGTGAATGAGCATCGCGTGCATGAGGAATCTCCGTTGTCATTCGGCCCGCGTGCAATGGCACACGGACGACGGTTTTCGTTGTCGCCCGCGGTTGTCGGGCCTCAGCGGCTACTGTGCCGCGGCACGATCGTCACGCAACTACCGCATGCCGACGTTCGGCGGTCGCCGAGCATTCGGTACGACGCGGGCGGCGGACGGGAGCCGTCCCGGTTGTCGACCCGGTCGGCCGGGGTGACGAACCCGCCGCCATCGGGCAGTGCTCAGCCTGGCCTCCGTGCCGGCATGGAGCACCGCACGATCCACCGGACGGGTTCCTAGCGCAGGCGGAAGACCTGGCTCTGCGGCCGGACGCCGCCGCTCTTGGCGGTGACGACGTACGTCCCCGGGCGGGCGCGGGAGTCGCCGCCGCAGCGGGTGCGGTCCCAGTCGACGTCCGCGATGTACGGCACCCCGCGCCGGAGGAGCTGGAGATCGGAGGCGGGGCCGGCGGCGCACCGGTCGGACGACCAGACCGGGTCCGAGCCGGAGGTGATGCGCAGCCGCAGCGCCTTCCCGCCCACGTCGAACGTGCAGGCCCGGCGGCCGGTGTTCACCACGCTGATCCGGAACCGTGGGTGTTCCCTGTCCTGGTAGACGTCCTTGCTCGGCGTCAGCCCCACGACCACGTCCGCGTCGTCACAGGGATCCCCGCCGCGCGGCTTCGCGGCGGGTATGCCGGGCGTCACGGTGACCGTCACCGTGGCCTTCGGAGTGGCCGTCGGAGCGGCCGGTGTCGCCGCCGGGGTCACGGTGACCGGCAGCGGCGTCACCGAGGCCGCGGCGTTGCGCACCTGGGCCGTCGACTTCTTGTGATCGGGACCCGAGCAGGCCCACGCCATCAGGCCGATGGCGGTGATCCCCCCGGCCAGGACGTAGACCCGGCGGCGCCAGTAGGCGTCCGCCTCCCCCAGGTCCCCCTGCGTATCGGAGTCCATACGCTAAGTATCCTTTTTTGATCAGTGCGTGCTATCGCGACCCGCCGTGTCAGGATCGAACTCACCATGCACCGACCTACCTACGCCGAGCCCATTCTCAGCTGGTACACCGAACACGCGCGGGATCTGCCCTGGCGGCGGCCGGACGCCTCCCCCTGGGCGGTTCTGGTCAGCGAGATCATGCTGCAGCAGACGCCGGTCTCCCGGGTCCTGCCCGCCTACGAGGCGTGGCTGACCCGCTGGCCCACGCCCGCCGCGCTGGCCGCGGAGCCGCCGGGCGAGGCCGTCCGCGCCTGGGGACGGCTCGGCTATCCGCGGCGCGCGCTCAACCTCCACGCGAGCGCCCGCGCGATCGTCGATCGGCACGACGGGCAGGTGCCGCCCGCGTACGACGACCTGCGCGCGCTGCCGGGCGTGGGCGCGTACACGGCCGCGGCGGTGGCGAGCTTCGCCTACCGGCAGCGGCACGCGGTGCTGGACACCAACGTGCGCCGGGTGCTGGCCCGGATGGTCACCGGCGTCGAGTACCCGCCGAAGACCCAGACGGCCGGCGAAGTCCGCCTCGCCGAGTCGCTGCTGCCGCCGGACGCGGAGACGGCCGCGACCTGGGGCGTGGCGGTGATGGAGCTGGGGGCGCTCGTATGCACGGCCCGGACTCCGCGCTGCGCCGACTGCCCGGTGATCGCCTCCTGCGCGTGGCGGCTGGCGGGCAAGCCCCCGTACGACGGCCCCGCCCGGAAGGGGCAGACGTACGCCGGGACGGACCGCCAGTGCCGGGGCCGTCTCCTCGCCGTTCTGCGGCACGCCAGCGGCCCCGTGGAGCGCGCGGCGCTCGATGACGCGTGGGACGACGTACGGCAGCGTGAGCGCGCCCTCGCGTCGCTCATCGAGGACGGCCTCATCGACCCCCTGGACGACGGCCGGTTCACCCTCCCCCGCTGACCCCCAGAGGCGATGTGCGCAGGACCCGGCAGAGCCGGGATGCGTACACCCCGGTTCCAGGCCCTCGATCAGGCGGTGTCGGCCTTGGGCGGGCGGGCGCCTTGGACGGCCTCGACGAGGGTTGGGATCATGGCGTCGTCGAGTTCGACGACGAGCAGTTCGTCCTCGCCGAACCGCACGGAAGTGATCTCCTCGTCCGCGTGCCGGACGACCCGCAGTGCCGTGTTCTCGGGGACATGGGCGCACGTTGAGACGTACACGCCCTCAATCTTCATCTGCACGGTGACCTCCTGTGATCGGACTTTTCCATCTGCCTGACGATGATGTCACCGAGTGATTACGCTGCGGAATGACTGCAGCTCGTACCCCTCCGCTCTCCCCCGACGCGTACAAGGAGCCCGTACCCATGGCGAACTCCTCCGGCTTCGTCTCCTACTTCGGCACCGAACTACGACGCCACCGCGAGCGCATGGGCTGGCCTCGCGAACAACTCGCCGAGCGCGTCCCCTGGTCCGTCTGGACGGTCGCCTCCGTCGAGCAAGGCCGCCGCAAGCCCCCACCCGGCCTCGGCGAACACGCCGACGCCCTCTTCAACCTCCCCGGCGTCATGACCGAACTCTCCAAGAAGGCCCAAGACGACGGCAGCCCCTTCGGCGACCGCATCGAGCTTGAGCAGCGCGCGGACACGATCTACGAATACGACATGAGACTGGTACCAGGGCTACTTCAGACAAAGGCGTATGCCCGCTTAGTGCATCGAGCCCGTCGGCATCTATCCCCAGAAGAGGTCGAAGAGCTGGTCCAACTTCGGATGCGGCGTCAGCGGATTCTCGATCAAGAACCTCCACCTCTACTCCACGCGATCAGCGACGAAGCGGTCCTATGCCGCCGAATCGGTGATCCGGCGGCCTTCCGCGAGCAACTACAGAGGCTGGCTGTTCCTCGCCGAAACATCACCATCCAGATCCTTCCCTTCTCTGCCTGCCTGCACGAAGCGATCGGTGGGCCGATCAGCGTCATGCGTTTCCCTGATGCGCCTGACGTCGCGTACTCCGACGGCTGGTCACGCGGTCAGCTAATCGACACTCCGGGAGAGGTGCTTCGGGCGCACCGGGCATTTCAGCAACTCGCTGCCCTGGCGTTGCCACCCGACATGTCCGCGGAGATGATCGAGGCATATGCGGAGGAGGCGTAACAAAATGCGTGGATGGCGGAAGAGCAGCTACAGCGCTGACGGGGACTCGAACTGCGTCGAGGTGCAGCTTCGGTGGCGCAAGGCAACCTACAGGGGCACCGGGGATTCCAACTGCGTCGAGGTCATCGCATGGCCTCGCGTAAGCCCATGACTTGGACGGCGCCGGAGATCGCCCGCGATCCTGTTCCCTTCTCGGCGCTGGCGGCGGACGAGCGCGCGAGTGCGGAGGCGTGGCTGGACCACCATCGGCGGACGCTGCTGTGGAAGTGCGGCGGGCTGACCGCCGAGCAGCTCAAGCGGCGCAGTGTCGAGCCGTCCGGCCTGTCGCTGCTCGGCCTGGTCCGCCACATGGCCGAGGTGGAGCGCGACTGGTTCCGGTACCGGTTCGCCGGAGAGCGGCCCGGCTACCTGTACTGCACCGACGACGACCTGAACGCCGAGTTCGACGTGGCCGGCGCCGACGCGGAGGCGGACCTGGCCGCGTACGCCCGCGAGGTCGAGCTCGTCCGGAAGGTGACGGCGGGGCGCTCGCTCGACGAGACGTTCCTCGACCCGCGCCGGGGCATCGAGATGACCCTGCGCTGGGTGTACGCGCTGATGATCCAGGAGTACGCCCGGCACAACGGCCATGCCGACCTGCTGCGCGAACGCATCGACGGTGCCATCGGCCACTGAGACCGCTACCGTACGGCGCTCCCGGCGCCGTCGCCGAGGAAGGGCGCCAGTAGCTCGGCGGTGACGGCGCGCAGCCGGGCGCGGATCGCCGGGTCGTAGGTGCCTTCGTGTGCCCTCGCCTCCTTCCCGCCGTCGAAGTACCGGCCCGTGGCCGCGCCGCCGGCCGGCCCGACCGCGAGGTTCAGCACCGCCTTCGCCCCCGTGCCGACCGTGGACATGGGCGGCATCATCGCCTCCCGGACCATGTGGGTGTTCATGAACGTCGCGGGGTGCAGGCAGTTGACGGTGACACCGGTGTCCGCCAGTTCCTCCGCCAGGTCGAAGGTGAACGCGGCGAGCGCGAACTTGCTGCGGTAGTACGCCTGGGCGCCGGTGTAGTGCGCGTCCATCCGCAGGTCGTCGAGGTCGACCGGGGCCTGCCCGACCGAGCCGACGTTCACGATCCGCGCGGGTGCCCCGTCCCGCAGGGCCGGCGTCAGCCGCCGTGCCAGCAGCACCGGAGCCAGGTAGTTCACGGCGAACCGCAGCTCGTGGCCGTCCTCGCTCAGCCGCCGTCTGCGGTACGGCGGGCGGCCGGCGCCGATCCCCGCGTTGTTGACCAGCAGCCGGAGCCTGCCGTGGTCGGCGCGCACCCGGTCGGCCAGCTCGCGGGTCTGCGCGAGCGAGGCGAGGTCGGCGAGGTAGATCTCGGCGGTGCCGCCGGCCTTCTCGATCCGGTCGGCGACGGCGGCGGCCCGGTCGGCGTCCCTGCCGTGCACCAGGACGTGCGTCCCGTACTCCGCCAGGGCCTTGGCGACGGCCTGGCCGAGCCCGGCGGTGGCCCCGGTGACCAGGGCGATCCCGGTGTTCGTCATCTCTTCCCCCTCGTGATCCAGGTGAGTTCAGGTCGCTTTGGCCAGGCCGAGGACCCGTACGATCAGCCGGTCCCGGAGCCTGACGGGCAACCGTGCGATGAGCAGCATCGGCCGGACGTCGGAGTTGGCCAGGTACCGCGTCTTCGGCCGGGACGCTTCGATCGCCTTGACGATCGTGGCGGCGACCGTCTCGGGCTTGGACTGCCGCATCTTCGCGAGGGCGGCGCCCACGGCCGCCAGCTGCGGCCGGTAGAGCGCCAGGCGCGCGGGGTCGGCGTCCGCGAGGGCGGCCTCGGCCGCCTGATCCGCCTTCGCGAAGATCGGCGTCTCGACGGCCCCCGGGATGACGGTGACGACGGCGATGCCCTGTGCTCCGAGCTCGATGCGGAGGGCGTCGGACAGTGAGTCGAGCGCGGCCTTGCTCGCCGAGATCGGAGCGGCGAACGGCGCCGCGAGCCTGCCCGTCGGAGCGCTGATGTTGATCAGGCGGCCGTGGCCCTTCCAGAGCAGCGGCGCGAACGCCCGTACGACCTCGGCGGGCCCGAAGACGTTGATGGCGAACTGGCGGCGCAGCTCGTCGGCGGGCACCAGTTCCAGGGGGCCCTGGATGATGATCCCCGCGTTGTTGACGACGGCGTGCAGGCCCTGGCCGTCCTGGAGCCGCGCGACCTCCGCGGCGGCCTCGGCGACGCTGTCCGGGTCGGTGACGTCGGCCTGGATCTGGTCCACTCTCCGCAGTTCTCGCAGGTGTGGGGCGTCGCGGCGCACCCCGGCGTAGACGCGGTAGCCCCGCTCGGCCAGGGCGCGGACCGTCGCGGTGCCGATTCCTCCGGCGGCTCCGGTGACGAAGACCGCGCGCTCGTTCCGCTGCGCTGCCTGACTCATGTTCGACCTCACATGTACCTTGGGACATGTACTTTGGGACATGAGGATCATGAGCCGTCCCAGGAGGACATGTCAAGATGGACGTCCGATTCACGAGTGAGGACGGTGAGGCAGTGTCGCTGCGGCATGGCCTGCTCGGGCTGCTCGCCGAAGGACCGGCCAGCGGCTACGACCTGGCCCGGCGCTTCGAGGAGCACCTCGGTCCGGTGTGGCCGGCCCAGCACCCGAAGATCTACGCGGAGCTGTCCCGGCTCTCCGACGCCGGGATGATCGAGGTGGACAGCCACGGCCCGCGCGGCCGGAAGGCGTACCGGATCACCGAGACCGGACTGGCCGAGATACGCCGCTGGCTGACCGAGGAGAAGGTCGACCACACTCTCCGCATCGAGTCCGTCCTCCGGTCGTTCTTCTTCTGGCTCATGGAGCCCGACGACCTCCAGGCGCACCTGCGCCGCGAGCAGGAGTTCTTCGCCGAGATCGCCGAGGTCGCGCGCGGCTACGCGGCGGCCAAGGACCGCGGTGACTTCGGGACGAGCGGCCAGACCCGGTCCATGCGCGTGGCCGTGGAGGCCGCGACCCGGATCTACCAGGCGCTGGCCGACTGGGCCGAGTGGGCCCGGACCGTCCCCCCGGCGGTCCCGGCCACGGGCGACGACGCCGCGCCGGCCGCCCGCGCGGCCGATGGTGAGACCTGAGCCGCGGACTCACACCCCGGCCGGACCCGCGAGACGGCGCGGCCCGAGCCGGAGGCCCGCACGGTGGCGGGCCTCCGAGCCTTTGATCAGCTACCGCACTTCTGCCCGTTCAGGGTGAACGCCGTCGGCACCGGATTCCGGCCGGTCCAGGCGCCGGTGAACCCGACGGCCGCGGACGCGCCGGGGCGCAGGTGGCCGTTCCAGCTCAGGTTGACCGCGGTCACGCTCTTACCGGTCTGCCATGCCGCTGACGATGTAGGTGCCGACGGTGTCGTCGGGTTCGACGGCACCGATCAACCGCCGCCCTTGTCGTATCCGGTTTGCCAGGCGATGACGCCAGGCGGCCGACGCCGTCGGTCCCTGCGCGGCATCGGCGCTCATGAGTCCTGCGGCGCGAGAAGGCATTCCAACTGCTGGGCATCGGTAAGACCTGGCCCCCGGACGCGCATCGCGCGTCCGGGGGCCAGCCGCCGGCCGTTGTCGGCCGGCCATGTTGATCATCAGAGGCCGCGGTCGAGCACGCGAGCGGCTGCCAGGTTCTCGGCCGCGCCGCTGACGTTGCCTTCCGCCATGTCGGCGGCGGCTTCTTCCCGGAGGTAGTCCGCGACGGACCTCAGGGACTTACAGGCACACGTTCCGTAGCAGTTGCCACACGAGAGAAGTTGAGGCGGCTTACGGTTCATTTCGGGACCCTTCCATTTCGCCCTTTTTGGGTCCTTCCGCGAGAGCAGCGGATGGACGGTTCGACCCTTGATGCCGAACCAGGTAGGACCGTCCGGCCCTGCCGCCCGTCGGCAAGGTAGCGGCGCGGATCCGTGAATCCTTGAAAGCGGTTCAGCGCTTGACGGCGACGCCGCCCACCATGTGGGGCACCGGATCAGCCAGGTCGACCGGCCCGCCGGGGTGCCACTCGGTGACCTTGACGACCCCCGGCTCGATCAGGTCGAGGCCCTCGAAGAAGCGCTCGGTCTCGGCCGCGGTGCGCATCTTCATCGGAATGCCCTGCGAGCGGTACGCCTGCACCCCGCTCGCCAGCGGACTCTCCTCGTCCGCCGTGGGCACCACCGACAGGGCGAGCACGCTGCCGGGCGCCAGCGGCGCCATCAGGGACCGTACGACCGCAAGGGCCTCGTCCTCGTCGACGAAGAACTGCAGGATCGCGATGAGGGTCAGCGCGACCGGCCGGCTCAGGTCCAGGGTGTCGCGGAGGTCGGCGGACTCCAGTATGGCCTTGGTGTCCCGGAGATCGGCGTCGATGTAGGCGGTCCTGCCCTTGGCGGAACTGGTCAGCAGCGCCCGCGCGTGCGCCAGCACGATCGGGTCATTGTCGACGTACACCACGCGGGTCTCCGGCGCGATCCCCTGGGCGACCTCGTGGAGGTTCGGGGAGGTCGGCAGACCGGTGCCGATGTCCAGGAACTGCCGGATGCCCAGCTCGGTGACCAGATACCGGGTCATACGGAGCATGAAGTCGCGGTTGGCCCGCATCGAGACCGGCAGGGTGGGCAGGTGCTTGGCGATCTCGTCGGCCGCGGCGCGATCCGCCGCGAAATTGTCCTTACCGCCGAGCATGTAGTCGTAGATCCGCGCGGAATGCGCGATGTCGATGCGCAGATCCGACCCCTGCGCGGCGCCCGTCGACCCGCCGTTGACCTCGCTCGTCTCCACGCGCGACCTTCCGTAAGGTGCCTGGAGCAAGTGATCTTAATCCAGGACAGGCCACCCCCTCACAAGATCATCAATGCGGTGCCAGGGGCGCGGCGACCGGATCGACGGCGGGTGACCCGGCCACCGAGCGGAATGCTCGGAGAATGGCGGGCCACCCACCTGAAAAATGCGTCATTCCGGAACACTCACTGAAATCGCCCAGCGCCCCACGCAGACGGAGGTCTTCAAGCGCGCGGCCCGCCGTGCGCGCGATGTGGAGGTCTACCCGTCCGTGGGATGACCGAGGATCAGAAGCCGGCGACCGCGCGCGGGGTGTAGGGCTTCTCCAGCCGGGCGATCTCGTCGTCGGTGAGCCGCAGCTCCAACGCGGCCAGGGCGTCGTCGAGGTGCCGGTCCCGTCCCATGCCGACGATCGGCGCCGTGACGAACGGCTTGCTCAGCACCCAGGCGAGCGCCACCTGGGCGCGCGGCACGCCACGTGCCTCGGCGATCTCGGTGACGGCCTCGACGATCTCCCGGTCGCCCTCCTGGTAGAGGGTCTTGCCGAACTCGTCGGTGGCGGTGCGGTGGGTCGTCTCGTCCCAGGCGCGGGTGAGACGGCCACGGGCCAGCGGGCTCCACGGGATGACGCCGACGCCCTGGTCCGCGCAGAGCGGCATCATCTCGCGCTCCTCCTCTCGGTAGAGGAGGTTGTAGTGGTTCTGCATGGTCACGAAGCGCGTCCACCCGCGCCGTTCCGCGGTGAACTGCGCCTTGGCGAACTGCCAGGCGTACATGGACGAGGCGCCGATGTAGCGGGCCTTGCCGGCCTTCACCACGTCGTGCAGCGCCTCCATGGTCTCCTCGATGGGCGTCGAGGGGTCCCAGCGGTGGATCTGGTAGAGGTCGACGTAGTCGGTGCCGAGACGGCGCAGGCTGTTGTCGATCTCCGTCATGATCGCCTTACGGGACAGCCCGCCGCCGTTCGGGCCGGGCCGCATCCGCCCGTGCACCTTGGTCGCCAGGACGATCTCGTCTCGCCGGGCGTAGTCGGCCAGGGCCCGGCCGACGATCTCCTCGCTGGTGCCGTCCGAGTAGACGTTGGCGGTGTCGAAGAAGTTGATCCCGGCCTCGGCGGCGCGACGGATCAGCGGGCGGCTCTGCTCCTCGTCCAGGGTCCAGGCGTGGTTCCCCCGGTCGGGCAGGCCGAAGCTCATGCACCCCACGCAGATCCGCGACACGTCCATGCCGGTCGTGCCGAGTTTCACGTACTCCATTCGTCTCCCTCTCCCTCGAATGCCGCGCGGCGAGCGAAAAGCTCGGTCAACAGCCTGCCACCAGCCGACATCCCGCACTATTTCGGGTGCCCAGCTCAGCTTCACCGAGCGTTCGACACGTCCACCCACAACGAAGAGAGGGCCCGCTGGTGCGGGCCCTCTCGCATGTGGGAGCGATCGAATGATCGTGTGTTGGAACCCCGACGCGTCGGCGCCGAAGCGGTTAGCGGAGGTCCTCGACGATGGTGACCACGTTCTCGTCTCCGCCGTCGACGACTCCGCCCTCGTGGGCCTTGAGGATGGTGACCTCGGCACTCCACGTGGTGACGATGCCCTTGTCGAAGAGGTCGCCGACGGTCGCCTGGGCACCCCGGCACACGCGGAGGCGGCCCTTGCGGGACACCTTGCCGATCCCGGCCTCACCACCGAGCTCCACATCGACACGGCCGTAGTCGATGACCGTGCCGACGCCGACGTGCCCGCCGACCTCGACGCAGCCTTCGTCGAAGACCTTGGTGATGGTGGCCCGGCCCTTGACGATGGCCTTGCCCTGGCCGCGGATCTCGCCGATCACGGCCTTGGTGCTGGTCTCGACGGTGACGATCGCCTCGCCGAAGACCTCACCGATGGTCGCGTGGCCGCCCTCGCTGAGGACGACGCGGCTCTCGGCACCGGACACCTCGCCGATGGTGGCATCGGCGACACCGGAGACCCAGACGTGGCCTCCGCTGTGAACCTTGCCGATCGTCGCCCGGCCGAGGAGGTCGACGCCGCCTCGCATCATGCTGCCGATCATGCCCGGGTTGTCGTCGGTGGTGACCTCACCGATCGTGGCCTGGCCGCCTTCGTACACGAAGAGGCGACCGGTCACGGTGTCGGCCCGCAGCTTCCCGCCGTTGAGGACGGCGACGAGGCCGGTGACGTCGGCGCGTTCGACCTCCTCGCCTGCTTTGACGACGAGGTCGAAGTTGCTCAGGTCCACACCACTCATGCCTACGATCGACATGTCGTTCCTTTCGTTTTTGTTGCGACCCCACTCTGGTTGGGGAACGCATCACCCGATTTGCGTAAAACGCCCCAGTTAGTCCGGAGGCGTTGCGAGAGACCGCACGGATAACGATCCACTTCGCAATGACCATTTGACGCAACGACGAGGCCCCGCGTTCCGTGCGGAACGCGGGGCCTCTGACGTGCTCGTACTACGGGTGGTTGACCGACTCGGCCGCGGGCGGCGGGGAGTCGGGCACCGAGGCGGGCTTCGGCTCACCGGTGAAGGTGAACTTGGCGGTCTCGCCGGTGCCCTCGACACCGACGATGACGATCTCGCCGGCGCGCAGCTCGTTGTACAGGATCTTCTCGGACAGGTTGTCCTCGATCTCCCGCTGGATCGTGCGACGCAGCGGACGGGCGCCCAGCACCGGGTCGTACCCGCGCTCGGCCAGCAGGTCCTTGGCCTCCTGACGAAGCTCGATGCCCATGTCGCGGTCCTTCAGCCGCTCGTCCACCTTGGCGATCATCAGGTCGACGATCTGGATGATCTCCTTCGGCGTGAGCTGGTGGAAGACCACGGTGTCGTCGACACGGTTCAGGAACTCGGGCCGGAAGTGCTGCTTGAGCTCCTCGTTGACCTTCGCCTTCATCCGGTCGTACGACCCCTGCTGGTCGTTCTCCCGGGCGAAGCCGACGGAGACGCCCTTGGAGATGTCGCGGGTGCCGAGGTTCGTCGTCATGATCACGACGGTGTTCTTGAAGTCGACGACCCGGCCCTGGGCGTCGGTCAGGCGACCGTCCTCCAGGATCTGCAGCAGCGAGTTGAAGATGTCCGGGTGGGCCTTCTCGATCTCGTCGAACAGGACGACGGAGAACGGCTTGCGGCGGACCTTCTCGGTCAGCTGGCCGCCCTCTTCGTACCCGACGTAACCGGGCGGGGAGCCGAACAGCCGCGAGACCGTGTGCTTCTCCATGAACTCGGACATGTCGAGCTGGATCAGCGCGTCCTCGTCGCCGAACAGGAACTCCGCCAGGGTCTTGGACAGCTCCGTCTTACCGACACCGGACGGGCCGGCGAAGATGAACGAACCGCCCGGACGCTTCGGGTCCTTCAGGCCGGCGCGGGTACGGCGGATCGACTGGGACAGCGCCTTGATGGCGTCGTTCTGGCCGATGACCCGCTTGTGGAGCTCGTCCTCCATGCGGAGCAGCCGCGCGGACTCCTCCTCGGTGAGCTTGAAGACCGGGATGCCGGTGGCCGTGGCGAGGACCTCGGCGATGAGCTCCTCGGTGACCTCGGCGACGACGTCCATGTCGCCGGCCTTCCACTCCTTCTCCCGCTGCGCCTTGGCCTGGAGAAGCTGCTTCTCCTTGTCGCGCAGCGCGGCGGCCTTCTCGAAGTCCTGCGCGTCGATCGCGGACTCCTTCTCGCGTCGCACGTCGGCGATCTTCTCGTCGTACTCGCGCAGGTCCGGCGGCGCGGTCATGCGGCGGATCCGCATCCGCGAGCCGGCCTCGTCGATGAGGTCGATCGCCTTGTCGGGCAGGAACCGGTCGCTGATGTAGCGGTCGGCGAGCTGGGCGGCGGCCACCAGCGCGCTGTCGGTGATCGACACGCGGTGGTGCGCCTCGTAGCGGTCCCGCAGGCCCTTGAGGATCTCGATCGTGTGGCTGAGCGAGGGCTCGGCCACCTGGATCGGCTGGAAACGGCGCTCCAGCGCGGCGTCCTTCTCCAGGTACTTGCGGTACTCGTCCAGCGTCGTGGCGCCGATGGTCTGCAGCTCACCGCGGGCCAGCATCGGCTTCAGGATGCTGGCGGCGTCGATCGCGCCCTCGGCGGCGCCCGCCCCGACGAGCGTGTGCAGCTCGTCGATGAACAGGATGATGTCGCCGCGCGTGCGGATCTCCTTGAGCACCTTCTTCAGGCGCTCTTCGAAGTCACCGCGGTAGCGGGAACCGGCGACCAGGGCGCCGAGGTCCAGCGTGTAGAGCTGCTTGTCCTTCAGCGTCTCGGGAACCTCGCCCTTGACGATCTTCTGGGACAGGCCCTCCACGACGGCGGTCTTGCCGACGCCGGGCTCCCCGATCAGCACCGGGTTGTTCTTGGTACGGCGGGACAGCACCTGCATGACCCGCTCGATCTCTTTCTCTCGCCCGATGACGGGGTCGAGTTTGCCCTCGCGCGCGGCCTGGGTCAGGTTGCGGCCGAACTGGTCCAACACCAGCGAGGTCGAAGGCGCCGCCTCCGACGGGCCGCCGGACGACGCCGGCTCCTTGCCCTGGTAACCGTGCAGCAGCTGGATGACCTGCTGGCGGACGCGGTTCAGATCGGCGCCCAGCTTCACCAGGACCTGGGCCGCCACGCCCTCACCCTCGCGGATCAGGCCCAGCAGGATGTGCTCGGTCCCGATGTAGTTGTGGCCGAGCTGCAGCGCCTCACGCAACGACAGCTCAAGGACCTTCTTCGCCCGCGGAGTGAACGGGATGTGTCCCGAAGGAGCCTGCTGCCCCTGGCCGATTATCTCTTCGACCTGCTGGCGGACGGCCTCGAGGCTGATGCCCAGACTCTCCAGAGCCTTGGCGGCAACACCCTCGCCCTCGTGGATGAGGCCCAAGAGGATGTGCTCGGTGCCGATGTAGTTGTGGTTGAGCATCCTGGCCTCTTCCTGAGCCAGGACGACAACCCGCCGCGCGCGGTCCGTAAACCTCTCGAACATCTCGTCGCTCCTCACAGAGCGGTCGGGCAGAAGCCGGGATGTCCGACCCTGTCCTCCCGCATGCTAGCCCGCCCCGCGGTCCCTACCTCGGCGCCGTACCAGAGAAGATTCCCCGGGCTAGGACTGTTCATCCTCATCCAACTACCGCGCGGGCCCCGGATGTTCCCCGTACGCCGCAAGCGAACGGCCCGCCGCCGACAAAACTCGGGCAACGGGCCGGTCTGACTTCTCTGTGCCGCGGGTCAGTGCGCGCGCTCGTACTCTTCGACGACAGTCGCCGGGATGCGGCCACGCTCGTTGACCTTGATCCCACGCGCCTTCGCCCACGCACGGATGTCCGCGCTACGCTCGCGGCTCGAGGCGGCACGGCTGCGGCGGCGGCGTCCCACACCGGCCCTCCGCGCGTGCTCCACGAACGGCGACAGAGAATCACGCAGCTTCTTCGCGTTGTCGCTGCTGAGATCGATCTCATAGGAGACACCGTCGATAGAGAACGGAACCGTCTCCTCCGCCTCGCCGCCATCGAGGTCGTCGATGAGGCGCTTAATGATCTGCTCTGCCATGGAGACTGACCTTTCACCGGAGCAAACTGCATTCGGTTGCCAAAGATATACCGCGACGGTGGCCGATGACAATTCGAACCACAGATCCGAGTTTAGCACGCCCGTTACGCAGCGTTATCCCCGGCAATCGCTCCGGATCCTCCGGGTTACTCGCCGCTCCGGCGCTTCTCGGGGGTACGTTCGCGCCGTCGCTTACCGCCCATCTCTCGCCGCACCACCCAGAACACGCCTGCCAAGAACGCGGCCGCCACCGTGAGTGGCGGCGCGAGGGCCGCCAGGTCCTTCCACATCCAACCCACGCCTTCCGTTCCGGTCGGGTTAAACGGACGCCTGCCCCGAACGCTGTGCTCTTGGACCTGCATCCTCACCATGAAATTGTCTCCCAGCACCTCGCCGGGAGGTGCACCGCCCCCTTTCGGGCCCGACGTCCGCGAACATCTGGGCCGCACGGTGGCGCGGGATTGGTCGAGTCCGGCCCCGAGCCGACTGATCAACGTACGGGCCCGCCATCGGCGTTCCCGCAGCGTCTGAGGCTTCGAGCGCCCGTACGACGCCGGCGGCAGCTCGTTCAGTAAACGGGCGTCTCTCCGTTTTAGCGACACCTCCGGCATCGCGAATAACAGCCGCGAAGCATCCCTTAAGCCCCACGGTGCATGGGAATGCGCCGCGCGGACCACCGCCGCGGAGTCCGCGATCCCCTGTGAGCAAGGGCTTCCGGGGAATCCGGCCGCCCCGGCGATCGGGCGATCATAAGTCCCGGGGCATGGCAGGATCCAATGCGGTTGGGTCGGACGATCGAGAGACGGCGGCGACGACGTGATGTTCTACGCGGACCTTCATATCCATTCGAAGTACTCCCGCGCCTGCAGCAAGGACTGTGACCTTGAACACTTGGCCTGGTGGGCCGGACGCAAAGGCGTATCGGTCGTGGGCACCGGGGATTTCACGCATCCGGCGTGGATGGAGGAGCTGCGGCAGAACCTCGTTCCCGCCGAACCGGGCCTGTTCCGGCTGCGGCCCGAGCTGGAGCGGCGGGTGGCCCGTACCCTACCGCCCGCCTGCCGGGCGCCGGTGCGCTTTCTGCTCTCCGTCGAGATCTCAACCATCTACAAAAAGGGTGAACGCACACGGAAGGTGCATCACCTTCTTTATGCGCCCACGTTCGAGGCGGCCGAGCGCATCACCGCCGCGCTGTCCCGCATCGGCAACCTGACCTCGGACGGACGGCCCATCCTCGGCCTCGACTCCCGCCACCTCCTGGAGATCACGCTGCAGAGCGACCCGGGGTCGTACCTCATCCCGGCGCACGTGTGGACGCCGTGGTTCTCCGCCCTGGGGTCGAAGTCCGGGTTCGACGCCGTCGCCGACTGCTACGACGACCTCGCGGACCACATCTTCGCGGTCGAGACCGGCCTGTCCTCCGATCCCCTGATGAACTGGCGCGTCGGCTCCCTGGACCGGTACCGCCTCGTCAGCAATTCGGACGCGCACTCCCCGCCCGCGCTGGCCCGGGAGGCGTCGGCCTTCTCGACGGACCTGGACTACTACGCCCTGCGCGCCGCGCTGGAGACCGGCGAGGGGTACGCCGGCAGCGTCGAGTTCTTCCCCGAGGAGGGCAAGTACCACCTCGACGGGCACCGCAAGTGCGGCGTGCGCCTGGAGCCGGAGGAGACCAAGGCGCAGGACGGACGCTGCCCCTCCTGCGGCCGCCCGCTCACCGTCGGCGTGCTGTACCGCGTCGACGAACTCGCCGACCACCCCGAGGGACGGCGGCCCGAGGGAGCGGCGGACTTCCGCAACCTCGTCCCGCTGCCGGAGATCGTCAGCGAGATCCGCGGAGTCGGGCCGCGGTCCAAGTCCGTGCTCGGCCACATCGCCGAGCTGGTGGCGACGCTCGGCCCGGAGCTGGCGATCCTCGACGAGGTGCCGCTCGACGACGTACGCCGGGCGGGCGGCGAGCTGCTGGCCGAGGCGATCGCCCGGCTGCGCCGGGGCGAGGTGATCCGCGATGCGGGCTACGACGGCGAGTACGGCGTGATCCGGCTCTTCGAGACGGGCGAGCTGCGCCGGGAGGGGAAGCGCGCCGTCGGCCTCCTGGGCGCATCCGACGACTCGGGCCTGTTCGACCTGCCCGAGCCGTCCACCGCCCCCGCCACGGCCGTACGGAACCCGGCGCCCGCGGTCCGCGAACCCGGCCTGTTCCACGTGCCGGGCGCCGACGACCGCCCGTCCCCGCTCGAGAGCGCCGCCCCACAGCCCTCAGAAGCCGCTGAAGAGGTCGAGAAGGTCATCCCCGACGAAATACCGATCGAGGGCCAGCAGGACATCCTGGAGGCCGTCGAGGCCGTCGAGGCCGTCGAGGAGTCGCCCCCGGACGACGCCGTGGTCCCTCGGGAGCCGGACCGGTCGGCGCCGGGCGGCCCTACAGCTTCCCAGGAGCCGGACGGGTCGGTGCTGGACGGGCTGGACCCCGACCAGCGGGCGGCGGCCGCGCATCCCGGCGGGCCCCTGCTGATCATCGCCGGGCCCGGCACCGGCAAGACCCGTACGCTCACGCACCGCATCGCCCACCTCGTCGGCGAGCGCGGCGTCCCGCCCGAGCGGTGCCTGGCGATCACCTTCACCCGCCGGGCGGCCGAGGAGATGCGCGAGCGCCTCGACGCGCTCCTGCCCGGCCGCGCCCGCCGGCTCACCGTGACGACCTTCCACGGTCTGGGCGCGCTGATCCTGCGCGAGCAGCACGTCCGCGCCGGGCTTCCCGACGGATTCCGGATCGCCGACGAGACCGATCGGCTCGACGTGGCGCGTGAGATGACCGGCTCGGACAAAGAGGCGCGGCGGCTGCTCGCCGGGTTCGACCGGCCGGAGAGCGGGACCGGGCGGGAGGAGTCCGAGTCCCGCAGCTCGTTCGAGAAGCGGCTGCGCGAACGCGGCCTCGCCGACTTCACCGACCTCCTCCGCCTGCCCGTGCGCCTCCTGGGCGAGGACGCCGAACTCGCCGAGACCTACCGCGACCGCTGGCCGTGGATCAGCGTCGACGAGTACCAGGACGTCGACGAGACGCAGTACGCCCTGCTGCGCCTGCTGACCCGGCCCGGCGGCGGGCCGGGTCGAGCCGACGGCGAATCGGCCCCGGCCGACCGCGGAACGAACCCGGCGGCCCTCGGCTCCCCGGCGGACGGCGGAACCAACCCGGCGGCCCTCGGCTCCGCCCCGGCGGACGGTGGAGCGGACCGGGTGGACGGCGGAGCGGACCCGGTGGACGGCGGGTTGACCGCGATCGGCGACCCGGACCAGGCCATCTACTCCTTCCGCGGCGCGGACGTCGGCTTCTTCCTGCGCTTCCAGGAGGACTTCGCCGGTGCGACGACGGTCCAGCTCACCCGCAACTACCGGTCGGCGCCGGCGATCGTCGACGGGGCCGTACGCGCGATCGCCGCCACCAGCCTCGTGCCCGACCGGAAGCTCCTCCCCCAGCGCTCCGGCGACCGGCTCATCCAGGTGCACGAGACCGCCGACGCGCAGGCCGAGGCCGACCACGTCGTCGGCACGATCGACCGGTTGCTCGGTGGTTCGTCCTTCCACTCGATGGACTCCGGGCGCTCCGACGGTCACCACGTCGACCACCTGGACTTCTCCGACATCGCCGTGCTGTACCGGACCGACGCCCAGTCCGAGGCGGTGATGGAGGCGCTGACGCGGGCGGGCATGCCGTACCAGAAGCGCTCGCACGACCGGCTGCTGGGCCGACCCGGCGTACGGGACCTCGCGCACGAGCTCCGCCACCACGGCGGGCCGCTGCGCGACCGGCTCCGGGCCGCGACCGGCGTGCTCGCCGAGGTGCACGACGAGGCGGTGCTGCGGTCGGCGGCCGAACTGATGACGCCGCTCGCCGACCGCCACGGCGACGACCTGGAGGCGTTCCTGAGCGAGCTGGCGCTGGGCGCCGAGGTCGACGCGTACGATCCGCGCGCGGACCGGATCGCGCTGCTGACCCTGCACGCGGCCAAGGGACTGGAGTTCCCGGCCGTGTTCGTCATCGGCTGTGAGGACGGGCTGCTGCCGCTGCGGCTGCCGGACAGCGACGAGGCGGAGGAGCGCCGGTTGTTCTTCGTCGGCATGACGCGGGCGCAGACGCACCTGTACCTGTCGTCCACGCGCCGCCGGGAGCCCTCGCCGTTCCTGCGCGCGATCCCGGCCGAGCTGGTGACCCGCCCCGAGGCGGCCCGCCGCCGCCCGAAGGATCGGCAGCTACGACTGCTCTGACTCCGGCTCGTCGATGAGATCGGGCTCGCCGGGCTCCTCTTCCACGGGGCCCGGCGCGGGTTCCGCCGCACCCGGCGGGGGCGGCCGGACGTCGATCACGAGCGTGCCGGCCAGGCGGTCGTGCAGGGCCTGGCGGTACGACCCCTCGAACACCAGGCCGTTCTCGACGAGCCAGAAGATCCCGGCGAGGACGTTCAGGATCGGCACGGGACGCGCGGCGGGCGGTAGCGCGTAGATCGCCGCCCGGATGAGTGCCTGCACGACGGTCGGCCGCTGCCCCGTCACCGAGACGACCCGCAGTCCCGTGAGGCGCTTGCCGACCGTGCGGCCCCAGACCGCCAGCTGCACCACCTCGTACAGGAAGAAGACCACCGCGAAGGCGATGGGCGCGACGACGCGCTGCGCGGTCTCCCGGGGGAACAGCTCGGTCGCGCCCAGGCCGATGGGCACGCCCACGATGAGGATGTCGATGATCCGGGCGACCAGCCGCTGGGACGGCTCCGCGACCGCGCCGGCGCCGTCCTCGGTCACTCTTCCGCGAACTCTCGGTCGTCGACCACCACGGTGGCCGCCAGCCGGTCGTGCAGCGCCTGATGCAGGGGCTGGTCCCAGATCGCCCAGAGGTACGCCATCACCGTGCCCACTCCGCAGCCGAAGAGATAGACGACGTTGTTGACCGCCGCGCGGGCCGCGGCGCGGCCCGGGGTCAGGGGCTCGCCGGTCTCGGTGAGCACCCGCAGCCGCAGCACCCGCTTGCCGAGCGTCTGCCCCCAGAACGCGAGCTGCACCGCCTCGTACCCGAACGGCAGGATCCCCAGGACGAGGATCCAGCCGAAGACCGCCGTGCCGGACCAGATGCCGCCGCCGTTCTTCACGTGGCTGCCCGGCTCGTTCAGCCCCACCGCCGCGATCATGAAGGGGAGGATGAGCGCGAACCCGACCACCCCGAGCAGGCCCGCGTCGAGCAGGCGGGCGGCGGCCCGCCGCGCGATCGGCGCGAGGAGCAGCTCCGCGGGCGGCTCCGAGTCCCCGTGCACGCCGTCGTCCCCGTACGCGCCCTGGTTCCCGTAGGCGCCGCTGTCCCCGTAGGCGCCCTGGCCGCCGTACGCGCCCTGGCTCCCGTACGTGCCGTCGTCCCCGTAGGCGCCCTGGCCTCCGTAGGCGCCGTGGTCCTCGTAGCTGCCACGGTCCCCGTAGGACCTGTCGTCGCCGTACGCCCCGCGATGCTCCGGGTACCCCGCCGACCGGCCGTGCGACGGGTAAGGCTCGCTCATTGACCACCTTCCAGGTGCAGCAGCATCCGCGTGTTGCCCAGGGTGTTCGGCTTGACCCGCTCGAGGTCGAGGAACTCGGCCACGCCGTCGTCGTAGCTGCGCAGCAGCTCCTCGTACACCTCCGGCGAGACCGGCGTGCCCTTGAGCGGCTCGAACCCGTGCCGGGCGAAGAACTCCACCTCGAAGGTCAGGCAGAACACGCGGCGCACCCCGAGCTCGCGCGCGGTGTCGAGCAGCCGCGCGACGATCCGGTGCCCCACGCCATGCCCACGCCGGGACGGATCTACGGCCACCGAACGAACCTCGGCCAGATCCTCCCACATGACGTGCAGCGCGCCACAGCCCACGACCTCGCCGCTCGACCGGTCCTCCGCGACCCAGAACTCCTGGACGTCCTCGAAGAGGGTGACGGTCGTCTTCTCCAGCAGGCGGCCCGGCCCGGAATACAGGTCGATGAGCCGCCGGATCGCCCGGACGTCGGTGACGCGGGCACGGCGGGTCGCTATATCCACAATCAGGGGACCCTAGTCGGTAGGGCCCACTGGTCAGATCAGCTGCCGCCGTGCCGCCCAGACGACGGCCTCGATGGGGGTGTTCACGTCGAGTCGGTCACAGATCGATCGCAGCCTCCTCCGCAAGGTGCGCGCGCTGAGTTCGAGTTTCCGCGCCGCCACATCTGCTGTGACGCCTGTGGCGATCTGCGCGAGCAAGCGGAGCTCATCCTCGCTCAGACGCGGATCGTCGGTGCCACGGCGGGTGAGTGTGGCCTGTTCCACTCCGTCCTCCCTCGTCCCGGGTGATGGCTGCGGGGATGCGGCGATCGCCGCATGGGCACGGGTAGGCCGGAGCGCACTTGACCGGAGTTGGCCGCCCGTTCGCATGGGGATGCGCGACGCGGGAACTCCAGGTAACGATTCATACGTTGGAGAGTTGAGCGGGAACGTCGCCTCGGGTGAGCGAGGAAACGTCCCGGCGATGCTGCCGGGACCAACTTCGGCGTGTCCGGATGAGGTCATGTGTGCGCCCTCGCCCCCATCCTTTCGCGCAGCGATCCGGCAAGATCGTGAATCGTTTCAAGCTGCGCTCCGCTCCGGAACGCTAAGCGGCCGTCTTCACACCGTCAAGGGTTGGCATGTTACGCCGCGTACAGCCATGTATTCGTTCCGCTACATAACACATCGGCCACAGTTGTTCACCCTCGTCGACCTGCGAAAATCGCACTCACCGGGAAGGTGGAAGCGTTGACGCGCATCAGCATCCGAGATGTGGCGATCCATGCGGGAGTCTCGGTGGGCACAGTTTCGAATGTCCTAAATCGGCCAAATCTCGTGGCCGAAGCGACCCGTGAACGCGTCCAGGCGTCCATCGGCGAGCTCGGCTTCGTCCGGAACGAGACCGCGCGACAGCTCCGGCAGGGCCGCGGTCACGTCCTCGGGGTGGTTCTCCCGAGCATGACCAACCCGCATTTCACGGAGGTCGGCCGGGCCGCCGAGGCGGCGATGAACGCCGACGGGTTCGACGCGCTGTGGTGTACGAGCGACGGCTCCCGCGAGAAGGAGCAGCGCTGTCTCGACTTCCTGGAGGAGCAGAACGTCTCGGGGGTGCTGATCAGCCCGCTCGACCTCGGTGAGGAACGCGTCGCCGAACTCCACGGCCGCGGCCTCGCCGTCGTGCTGCTCGACCGGATCGGCGTCCGGGCCTGCTCCGTGGCGGCGGATCACCGCGCGGGCGGCGCACTGGCCGCCCGCCACCTGCTGACCCGGCGGCACCGCCGGCTCGCGATCGTGACCGGCCCGCTGTCCGCCAGACCGGTCCGGGAGCGTCACCACGGCGCCGCACGGGCGGCGCTGGACGCCGGGCTGAGCCGGCACGACGTGACGACGTTCGAGCAGGCGGAGATGACCGCCGCGGCCGGCCAGGCGGCGGCGGTGCGGCTGCTCGGCCTCGACCCCCTGCCGACCGGTGTCTTCTGCGGCAACGACCTGCTCGCGATCGGACTGGTCAACGAACTCGTACGGGCCGGTGTGAAGGTGCCCACGGAGATCAGCGTGGTCGGCTACGACGACATCGACCTGGCCGCCACGGCCGTCGTGCCGCTGACGACCGTGCGCCAGCCGCGCGTCGACCTCGGCCGTACCGCGACCGAGCTGGCGCTCGCGGAGACCGGCGACCCGGAGCACCACGACCACCGGCAGGTCGTCCTGTCCCCCGAGCTCGTCGTCCGTGAGTCCGCCTGAGCGCACGCCGAGGACCTCCGTCCCCCGAGGGGAAGGAGGTCCCGGGACGAACGGTCGTCAGGCCGTGGCGGCGGCGGTGGCGGCCTCCATGTGGCCGATGGCCAGGCCGGTGCCGGCGTCGAAGAAGTGCAGGCGGCTGGTGTCGATCGACAGGTCGAGGTCCTGGCCGGGCCGCACGCGCGAGCGGGGGTTGACGCGGGCGGTCCACAGCGCCTTGTTCTCGGCGAGCGGGATGGCCGCGTCGTCCTCGTCGGCGTCGTGGGCGAGGTCGGCGGTGTCCTTGTGCTCGACCGGCGGCGCGTCGATCGTGAAGATCACGTTGATCTCGCTGCCGAGCTCCTCGGTGACGTCCGCGTGCACCCGGATCGTCGGCCACTCGTTGGGGCTGTTACCGGCGTCCTCGAAGTCGGACGGCCGGACGCCGAGGATGACCTCCCGGCCGAAGTAGTCGTCCAGGCCGGGGCGGCCCGCCAGGACCGACTCCGGCACGGGCAGCTTGTACCCGGCGAAGGCCACGGCCGGGCCGTCGTCGCGGACGAGCTCGGCGGTGACGAAGTTCATGGCCGGGGAGCCGATGAACCCGGCGACGAACAGGTTGACCGGGTTGTCGAAGAGGTTCTGCGGGGTGTCGACCTGCTGCAGCTTGCCCTCGCGCAGCACGCAGACGCGGTCGCCGAGGGTCATGGCCTCGATCTGGTCGTGCGTGACGTACACCGTGGTGACGCCGAGCCGGTCGTGCAGCTGGTTGAGGGAGGCGCGCATGGACACGCGGAGCTTGGCGTCCAGGTTCGACAGCGGCTCGTCCATCAGGAACGCCTGCGGCTCGCGGACGATCGCCCGGCCCATCGCGACACGCTGCCGCTGACCACCGGACAGGGCGGCCGGCTTGCGCTTGAGGAACTGGTCGAGGCCGAGCATCTTGGCGGCCTCGTTGACCCGCTTCTTGATCTCCGGCTTCGGCGTACCGCGCAGCTGCAGGCCGAACGCGAGGTTCTGCTCGACCGTCATGTGCGGGTAGAGCGCGTAGTTCTGGAAGACCATCGCGATGTCGCGGTCCTTGGGGGCCAGGTTGTTGACCACCCGGTCACCGATCGAGATCTCGCCGTCGCTGATGTCCTCCAGGCCGGCGATCATCCGCAGGGCGGTCGACTTACCGCAGCCGGACGGGCCGACGAGCACCATGAACTCCCCGTCCTGGATCTCCAGGTTGAGGTCGTCCACCGCCTTCACTTCGTTCGTGTAGGCCTTGACCACATGGCTAAGGACGATCTTCGCCATAGGGGAATCCTCCGAGCATCGACCGGTAAAAGTGTCCACAACCATAGCCAGTGTTCGCATATATGAACAAGACCTGAACAGGACTAAGCTGTCCCCTGGCTCCGGCGTGGTCGCCGGGCCGCGCGTAAGCGCAGGCCAGGTGCTCGGGAGAGGCCGTATGGACGCATCCGAAAGGACCGCGCCGGGCGTCAAGTCCGCGACGCGGACCGTCGCGCTGCTCGACTTCTTCGCCCGTCAGGGCGGCATGTACAGCCTGACCCAGATCCAGCAGGAGCTCGGCTATCCCAAGAGCAGCCTGTACGCCCTGCTGCGGACCCTCGTCCAGCTCGGCTGGGTCGAGACCGACCCCACGGGGACGCTCTACCGCATCGGCATGCGGGCCCTGCTCGTCGGCGCGTCCTACATCGACGGCGACCCCGTCGTCGGCATGGCCCACGAGACGCTCGACTGGCTCGCGGAGGTCACCGGCGAGACCGTGCACTTCGGCCGCCTCGACGACCACGACGTCGTGTACCTCTCCTCCCGGCCGTCCCGGCACAACCTGCGGCCCGTCATCCGGGTCGGCCGGCGCGTGCCGACGCACAGCACCTCACTCGGCAAGGCGCTGCTGGCCGACCACCCCGATCCGGTCTTCCCCGCGGACCTCGAGCGTCAGACCGAGCGCACGATCACCGACCGCGACGATCTCCGCGTCGAGCTCCGCCGGATCCGCCAACGCGGCCACGCCGTCGACCGCGAGGAGAACACCCCGGGCGTCTGCTGCTTCGGCGTCGCCCTGCGACTCCAGCGGCCCGCGCGCGACGCGATCAGCGTGTCGATCCCCGCGATCCGCCTCGACGACGTCCGCGAACGCGAGATCTCGGCGCTGCTGCTGCAGGCCCGCGAACGCATCGAGTACGCCGCGTACCACCTGATCCATCCCTGACCGCGTCCACCGCCCCGGACCTACGTACACCTACCTACGCGGTTCAGGTAGTCAACCGGGTATTTTCCCCAATTCGGTAGCGCCGGACACGATGCATGCTGGTGAATGAGAACGACTAGTACCACCAGTGAGAGGGGATGAACCCGCGATGTGTCAGCACCGTCCGCCGTGCCCACCGGCGGATGCCCCCGACCACGACGCTGCACGCCTCGTCGCCTACCACGCCGAACAGGGCTGGGGACTCCTCTGCAACGGTGTCATCGTCTTCGAGGACACCGGCGAGCTGCTCCCCGACGGCCGCAGCGTCCCCGACCACCGAGGGCTCCTCGTACGAGCCGCCTAGACCTTCATCCTGCGGATCACAGTAAGAGGCCTGCGACGGACCCCGCAGGGTCCGGTGCGGCCACCCCCGCGTCAGACGCCCCCGCTGACACCCCGGGATCCCCTGAGTGAACGCCGGGGCGGGCATGCCCACCGTGTCGGCCCTGGCGTTCATTACCGCTACCGCCGCCGATCGCGCGTGGTGGTGCGCATGGACTTGGTGATCGCCTTCCAGCGATCGGCACGCTCCTTCCGCAGCCGCGCGTCGGCGCGGGAGGCCGCCCAGGCGTTCTCCCGCTGAAGTCTGCGGTAGCCGTCCAGTCGCCGCCGGTCCAGCGCGCCCTCGGCGATCGCGGCCAGCACCGCGCAGCCGGGCTCCGACTCATGGCCGCAGTCACCGAACCGGCACTCCCGCGCCAGTTCCTCGACGTCCGCGAACGTCCGCCGCAGCCCCTCTTCCGCGTCGAGCAGCCCGACGCCGCGCAGTCCGGGAGTGTCGATGAGCACCGCGCCGTTCGGCAGCCGGACCATCTGGCGGCGGACCGTGGTGTGCCGTCCCTTGTTGTCCTGCGCCCGTACGGCGCCGGTCTCCAGGACCGCGGCCCCGAGCAGCGCGTTGCCGAGCGTCGACTTGCCCGCCCCGGAGGGGCCCAGCAGGACCACCGTGCCCGTGAGCACGGCCTGGAGCGCGTCGATGCCCTCGCCGGTGACGGCACTGGTGGGGACGACCTCCACGCCGGGCGCCGACCGCCGTACCTCGGCCACCGTCCACGCCAGGTCGGCCGACTCGTCGATCTTCGTCAGGACGACGACCGGGAGCGCGCCGCCCTCCCAGGCGAGCGCCAACAGCCGCTCGACGCGACCCGGCTTGACGTCCACGGCGGCGGAGACCACCACGGCCGCGACGTCGACATTGGCGGCCAGCGCCTGACCGTGCGAGGACCGCGACACCGCCGAACGGACGATCACGCCGCGCCGCGGCAGCAGAGCCGCCAGCTCCGGATCACGCCCGGGCCGCAGCGCCGCCCAGTCCCCGGTGCACGGCAGCTCCACCGGATCGGCCGACCGCACCAGCGACGTCCCGGCCCGTACGGCGCCGTGCTCGGTGACGACGTCGCACCGCCCCCGGTCGACGCCGATGACGCGGCCGGGCACCAGCCCCTTCGCGCGGTACGCGGTGAAGGATCGCTCGCGCTCATCGTCCCAGCCATAGCCGGCCAGGTCGTGCCCGGAGGAAGAGTCGTGCCCGGAGGAAGAAGAGTGTGACAACGTGAACCCCTTGAGAGAGGGGGTCCCGGCGAAAGCGGCTCACAGGACGGCGAGCCGCGCGGAAGGAAAGGTCAGCCGAGGACCCCGGACGTGAGGACGGACCGAGTACTGCGCATGGCAGCGACCATTGAGACGGTCATCGACCTCACCCCTTCATCGGCTCTCGCTCGCGTACGCCGTCGGGCCGACCATAACACCCGACTCGAGCGGCGAGCATCTGAATTAATCCCGCTCGTAACACTCGACGTGTTCTCGACACGTAGGGGGTGTTCCCCTCCCCCTGAGTGAAGGAGAGACGAGTGCGACCTCGGCATTCCGGCCACCGGGCTTTCGATGGATGACCGCAAGGCCAGATTCGAGGAGATGTACGCCGCGATGTACGGCCCGATCCTGGGATACGCGTTGCGGCGCTGTTCCTCCCCGGAGGACGCGGCCGACGTCGTCGCGGAGACCTTCACCGTCGCCTGGCGGCGGTTCGACGAGGTACCCGCCGGCGAGAAGGCGCGGCTCTGGCTGTACGGCGTCGCGCGCCGGGTCCTGGCCAACCAGCGGCGTGGGGAGTCCCGGCGGCGGCTGCGGACCACGTCGCTCCAGGACGAGATCGCCGCGGTCGTCGCGGATCCTTCCGACGCGCCGGCCATCCGCCGGGCGTTCGGGGACCTGTCCGACGACGACCGGGAGCTGCTCGGTCTCGTCGCCTGGGAAGGCCTCGACCACTCCGGCCTCGCCGCCGTCCTCCGCTGTTCGAAGGGCGCCGCGCGGGTCCGGCTCCACCGGGCCCGCAAACGCTTCTCCCGAGCGCTCCACGCGGCGGGAATCGAGCTGAAGCCCCTGACCATGAACCAGGCAGCCCTGAGCGCGAACGGGGATCCCTGACTTGACGTCCTTCCCCGTCTATCGGCGGGGGATTCCAACCCAATTCCTACCCGGAGGTGAGAACAGGTTGAGGTTCGCGGTTCATAGCCCCGCCCAGCGGCTGGAGGGCTCCCCGCGCTGTCACCGTCCGCCCGACGGCGATGTCTCTGATGTTCTTGGCCGCGTTCACATCCGCATGATCGACATGCCCACAGGCGCGACAACGAAAAACCGCTTGGCTCTCACGGCTCTCCGCAGCCCGATACCCACAGGCATGACAGATCTGAGACGTGTACGCAGGATTGACCTTCTCCACCCGGCCCGGCGCCTTCTGCTCCAGGCGGGTTACCAGCAGACCCCACCCGGCCGCGTGGATCAAGCGGTTGAGTCCGGCCTTGGCCCGCACATTCGTGCCCGGCGCGTTGGGAGTGCCGCGCGCGGACCGCACCATGTTTCGGATCTTCAAATCCTCGACCCGGATGACGTCGTAGCGGCGGGCCAAGGCGGTGGAGGTCTGCTCCACCCAGTCCTTACGCCGGTCGGTCTCACGCGCCTTCAACCGGCCGATCGCCATCTTCACCCGCGCCCGCCGGTTCGACCCCGGCTCCGCGCGTGCCAACCGGCGCTGCAACCGTCGCAGACGGTTCGTTTCCGTGTTGCGCAGGCCGGGCGCCGACAGTCGCTCGCCGGTGGAAAGGGCGGCCGAGACGGCCACACCACGGTCGATACCGACGACCTGCCCGGTACCGGGCCCGTCGACCGATGGCGGGATCACGGCGAACGCCGCGTGCCAGCGCCCCGCCCGATCTCGCCTCACCCGAAAGGACTTCGCCTCGTCGGTGACCTCGCGGGACCAACGGAACCGGACCCAGCCCACCTTCGGGATCCACACCTGTCCCGTCTTGCGGGACAGGCGGCGTACGTCCCAGTGGCAGCCGCGTTTGCCGACGATCCGGAACCCCTCATGCTTACCTGCTTTACGCCAGGTGGGCCGCCGGTGCGTCCCGGCGAAGAAGTTCGCCATGGCCTGGGCGAAGTCCCGCAACGCCTGTTGCTGCACCGTCTGAGAGCCCGCCGCCAGCCAGGAGAACTCTTTCCTGGCTTCGGTCAGTTGGCGGGACTGCTCCGTGTAGCCCGGCGCGCTTCTCCGCCCCGGTCGCCAGTGCTGGTGTTGTTCGACCGCGAGATTCCACACATATCGGGCGTGCGAGCAGTGTTCCAGCAGCGCCTGCTCTTGAGCGGGCGTGGGCGTAAGCCGGAACCGCATGCCCGCACCCTAACCACCACCACCGACAATCCGAGGAGGGAGCGGCGTTTTCTTCCCGGCGTGACGGCCGGGGTCTCCACGCCGCGCGACGAATGAAGCCTCATCCCACCGACGACCTGGTCCGTACGATCGCCCACGTCCGCGACGATTCCCTGGCCGGGTTCGAGGACCGGTCGGCCGCCCGGGAGCTGCTGGCCGATGTCACGGCCCTGGACGTGACACGGAACAAGCCCCGGGTCCGCCGCCGTCCGGTGATCAGAGCGGCCGTGGCCTGCGGCGTGGCCGCCACGGTCGCCGCCGGCGCCATCGTGCTCACCCGCGGCGGCTCCGGCCCCGCCGGACCGTCGACCATCCAGGCGTCCGAGGTCGCGCAGGTGACGAGCCTGGTCGCCGCGGCGGCCCGGAAGCAGCCCGACCTGCACCCGCGCGACGACCAGTTCATCCACGTGAAGTCGGTCGAGGTGACCGTAGGGGCCGACGTCTTCGACAAGAACGGCCACTACACGCACGAGAAACTGCCGCGCACGAATCGCGAGCTGTGGCTGTCGGTCGACGGGCACCGCACCGGTCTCCTGAGGGAGAGTCCCTGCCCGCCCGGCCGAAGCTGCGACGATCCGCTGCGGGCGTACCACCAGGCAGGTGCCCCGGCGCCGGGCAGCACCGCGGCACTCCGGTCGCTGCCGACGGATCCGGCCGAGCTGCTGAAGGCCATCGACACGATGGACTCCGGCGCGCCTCGGCCCGAGCTGCGGTGGAAGAGAATTCAGGGCCTGATCATGGAGCAGTACCTTCCGCCGAAGCTCCGGGCCGCGATCTTCGAGGTCCTCGGCGACCTGCCCGGCGCGGCGATCGACCGCACGGCCACCGACGCCGTCGGGCGAGCGGGCATCGCCATCTCCGTGCCCGACGGCATCGGTGGACACCACCAGATGATCTTCGATCGGCGGACCTACCAGTACCTCGGGACCCGGAGCATCGCCGGCCCGCCCGCCGGCGGAAAGCTCGTCAGCCCGTACCCGGGAGCGACGCCCTACCGGCTGCCCAAGGTCGGCTTCAGGCCTGCGGCGGGCACCGTCACGTACGCCGCCGCACTCCTTTCGGTGGACGTCGCGGACCACCCACCCGCCCACTGACCCCGCCGGATCGGCCAAGCCATCGGCTCGGCCGTTCCGAGTCTTCGTCGAACAGCCTCGTAGCCGCTCCACAGCGGCAGGAAAAGGATTTTCGTGAAGAAACGACCGACCGTGCTCGCGACCGCCCTGGCGGCGGCCCTTGTCTCAGCGGGCCCCGCGCAGGCGGCACCCGCGGCCCGCTCGACGCGACCACCGCAACCGGCGCCACATCAGCCGGTCTTTCCCCACGGTTACCGTGGGATCACCGTCACCGGCGGGTCCGTCCCCACCCTGAGTCGACCCGGTGATGTCATGGGCGCCCTCAATGGCGCCAAGCGACTCCCCGCGCGCGGCGCACCCGCGATCGCCACGGACGACACGCATACCGTCACCGTCGACGTGCTGGACCGCGACGGGAAAGCGCCGCAGACCGCCGACGCCCAGTATGTGATCTTCCGGTCGCTGGACGGGGCGACGAACGGGTACGGCCAACTGGACAACGGGCACTTCACCGGCCAACTCGCGCCCGGCGAGTACGTCGTCGAGGCCGGAGTGTCCACGCCGGAACCGGGCGGCGGGGAATCTCTCACCGTCGTCTACCTGCCACGGTTCGTCCTCGACCAGGACCGCACCGTGGTCCTGGACGCCCGCGAGGGCCGCCCCATGTCGCTCAACGTCGATCGCCCGGACGCCCGGTTGACCGGCGGTGACGGCGGTGGCGGATACGCGCGCGTCGTCCAGACCATCGGCGGCGAGACCAGCACCACCGCGAGCATCTTCCTGAACGGGCAGCCCACCTACATCACGCCCAGCGGTCCAGCTCCAGGGCTACGGCTGCTGCTGCAAGGCCGGTTGACCAAAGACGGCGCCGTGACCGGCAGCCCCTACATCTACAATATCGCCGGCAGTGCCTCGGACCAGGACGTCATTCCGTCCGACCCCGTCCTCCGGGTCCGCACGGCCGATCTGGCCACCGTGAACACTCGCTACGCCCGCCAGGGCCGGCCCGCATGCGCCGGCACCCACGCAGGCGCCCACTGGCCGGGCGGAGGTTTCACCACAGGGTTCTACGTAGGCGTCGGGTCACTACCCGCCACCCGCACCGAATACTTCAGCCCCGGCGCCGATTGGGAGACCGACACCGACATCGGCGCTGACTGTGACCTCATCGAAGCCAGCGTCACCGCGACCTCGGAACAGTTCCCGCGCGCGGGCGCTTACACCCGCGACCGGACAACCGGCCCGCTCGGCCCGGGCGCCGACTTCAACACCCTGCTGAGCGACGGCACCGTCCAGTTCTGGATACCGATGCTCAGCTCCTGGGACGCCCACTCCGGCATCGCCCCATTCGACCATGTCACCGGGAAGACGACGCTCCAGGCCGCCGACGGCAAGGTCATCGCCACAAGCGACCAGCCAGGCTACGGCGAGTTCACCCTGCCCGCGCCCGGGCGTGGACCCGGGCAAGCGGCCTACAAGGTCACCACCGACGCCGAGCGGCAAGCCCCCTGGTCGGACCTGGCCACCCGCCAGCACATCGTCTGGACGTTCACCGCCCAGGCCCCGAGCGGCGACTGGGCGCCCCTGCCCCTGCTGTCGGTGCTCTACCGCACCCGTCTCGACGACGACAACCGCGCCCCCACAAGCACCCAGCACCTCGCTCTCAGCGTACGAACCGATCAGTACGCACCGACGCCCACGGTCCGCCGGCTCACCCTCCGGGCCTCCTACGACGACGGCACCACCTGGAAGGACGTCCCCGTGTACAACACGGGGCAAGGTTGGGAGGCCACTCTGCAGAACCCTCCGGGCTCGGCAGGGAGATACGTGTCCTTGCGCGCCGTCGCCGAGGACACGACCGGGCGCACCGTCGACCAGACCGTCATCCACGCCTACGGCCTCGCCCCCTGATCCACGGCAAGTTCGACCAATCTCGTATGATCTCACCGCTGGTGGACGGGGCGCCGGCCTCGCCCACCGGCGCGGGCGCACCGGCCGCTCGGTAACCGCGGTCGCGGACCGGGACGAACGCCTCAAGCCGTCGCCCGAATCCCGCCTTCGCCGAGCATTACGTACGCCGCGCTCCCCGCCGGCGGGTGCGCCAGGTGGGACGCCGGTGGTGACGTGGCCTCGCCCCTCGGTGTCGGCGGCGAGGACCATGTCGCCCGGGCCGAAGCGGCGCCGGTCACCGCCGCTGACCTCCACCTCGATCGTCCCGCGCAGCATTACCACCCACTGCTCGCGCGGCGCCGGGTGCGGCGCGCTGTCGAACTCGGCACTACGCAGGAACGACACCCCACCCGCGGACGGCAGGCCGCCGACCGCCATGGGCGGCACCCCCTCGGCGACGTGCTGCTCGGCGAGCGCGATCTCGCCCTCCTCGAAGGCCGACCCGCCGCCCTCGGTACGGATGATCTCGACGAAGCGCATCAGCTCGCTCCGATGAACTGGTAGTCGGCGCGGATCCTGCCGTCGTCGTCCAGGGCCAGTACGTCCAGACCGCCGCCGACGGCCTCACCACTGCGCGTCGACGTCATCGACCACCGGACGCCGACCACGTTGGGCAGCAGGACGCATGCCTCCGCGGCGGCCTCGAAGACGTGCTCGCCCGGAGCGACGAACATCTCGTAGGCACGGGTCACCCGGGCGTCCATGGCGGCGTGGCCGCGAACCTCCAACGGCGGCACCGGAAACGCGAGGTCGGTGGCGGCCTGGCGGATCTCCTGGGGCGGGTCGACGAGAACCTGGAGTCCGTCCTGCGCCCACAGTTCGCGGATCATCGCGCTGCGCGCCGCCGGATCGGGCTCGTTCCACTGGGCGATATAGCGGTCGGCCAGTTCCTTGACATCGAGTTCGTTGCTCATGCACGGCAGTGTGCGCCGCTGACCTGCACCTACGCGATTCCCTCGAAGGAATGGCTCGGCCGGTGTGGGGCGTACCGAAGGCTCGAAGAACGCGGTCAGAGACCGGGACGAATACCGCAGGCCGCCACCTGAATATCGCCTTCACCGAGCATTGGGTACGCCCCACCCTCGGATTCCCCGGCCGCCGATCAGGCCGGCTCGGATTCGACCCGGCGAGCGCCCTGGAGAGCCTCGACGAGCGTGGGGACCATTCCGTCGTCGAGTTCGACGACGAGAAGCTCGTCCTCGCCGAACCGCACGGAAGTGATCTCCTCGTCCGCGTGGTGGACGACCCGCAGTGGGGTGTCCTCAGGGACATGGGCGCACGTGGAGACGTAGACGCCCTCGACTTTCATCAGCACGGTGACCTCCCGTGATCGGACTTTTCCATCCGCCTGACGATGATGTCACCGAGTGATTACGCTGCGGAATGACTGCAGCTCGTACTCCTGTGCTCTCCCCCGACGCGTACAAGGAGCCCGTACCCATGGCGAACTCCTCCGGCTTCGTCTCCTACTTCGGCACGGAACTACGACGCCACCGCGAGCGCATGGGCTGGCCACGCGAACAACTCGCCGAGCGCGTCCCCTGGTCCGTCTGGACGGTCGCCTCCGTCGAGCAAGGCCGCCGCAAGCCCCCACCCGGCCTCGGCGAACACGCCGACGCCCTCTTCAACCTCCCCGGCGTCATGACCGAACTCTCCAAGAAGGCCCAAGACGACAGCTCTTCTTTCAGTGACTTCGTAGATCTCGAACAGCGAGCGCTAGGAATCCGCATGTTCGAAACGCGCCTGATACCCGGTCTCCTCCAGGCGCCGACTTACGCCCGAGCGGTGAACCAGATCCCGGGGCAGGCCTTAACGCCCGGCGAGCTCGAGCGCGCGGTCGGAATCCGCATGACCCGACAGCGAATCTTCGACCGCGACCGGCCACCAGCTCTTCACGCGATCATCTTTGGTGTTCTTGGGCGCGGTGGCGTGGGGTGGCATACCGAACGCTCGGAAAACGCGAGTGCGAACCGGGGCGAATGCCGCACATCGCGCGCTGCCTGCCGCGTTCACCGAGCGTTGGGTACGCCGGCCTGGGGGCAGATGCGCCGGCCTCGTCGGCACGGACGTTCGGCTGCGGCCGACGGCTCGTTCAGACGGCGGTGGTTGTCGGCGTTGGTGGGGCGCGGTGAGGATGGGGCCATGATCGAGCTACGTACGGCGCATACCGGGGAGCTGGACGTCGCCCTCCTCAAGACGGTCCGGGCCTTCCTCGAGGACGTGTTCGAGGGTGATCTGAGCGACCAGGACTGGGATCACGCGCTGGGCGGGATGCACGTTCTGGCGTGGGAGGGTTCCGAGCTCGTGGGGCACGCGTCGCTGGTTCAGCGGCGGCTGCTGCATGACAGGCGGGCGCTGCGGACCGGCTATGTCGAGTGTGTGGGGGTGCGCGCCGACCGGCGCCGCCACGGGTACGGCGCGATCGTGATGGACGCCCTGGAACGGCTGCTGCGCGGCGCGTACGAGCTGGGAGCGCTCGGCGCCTCCGACCGGGCCGTGCGCTTCTACCAGGCTCGCGGGTGGAAGGCGTGGCAAGGGCCGACCTCGGTGCTCACGCCGACCGGGATCCGACGCACCGCGGACCAGGACGGCGCCGTCCACGTCCTTCCGCTGGGAGCGCCCCTGGACCTGGCCGGTGAACTCATCTCCGACTGGCGCGAGGGCGCGGCCTGGTGACGCGGGAGCCGCGGGGACGTTGCCACGGGATCAGGGGACGGGGATCACCCGCAGGGTGATCCAGTCGTAGGCCTCGTAGTCCCATTCGTTCGGCTCGGCCATCAGCGAGAGTGCCGCGCCGCCACGCTCCCAGATACTGGCGATACCGCGCTCGTCGCGCAGGGTTCTGGTGGGCTCGCCGCAGACGTCGCGTGCAAGCGCTTCGATGCGATCGAACTCCGCGACGAACTCCGCGCGCCGAGCTGTGGGGTCGGTGACCCAGACGGCCCACTCGTCGTTATTGAGGAATTCGTCCCGGCCGGCGGCCGCGAAGGGATCGGGGACACCTGTGTCGTCCTCCCCGCATGGTGGCCAGAAACTTCCGCAGACGAGCGCGATCCCCGCGTTCAGGAGGCTGTCCGCGTCCGACGGCTCGTAGAAGTACATGGTCCAACCGCTGTAGGTCGTCCGTCCGCCCTGTTCAGGGAGAAGATCGGCCCAGTCGCACCACGGAAGCCGGGGCGGACCGTCGGGCTCGGACCGTTGCACGGCGCCGGTCCAGCCGAACCGCTCGAAGGCGGCGATGAGGGCCTCCTCAGACCACGGCGCGTCCGCCAGTTCCGCCATGCGGCGGACCCACAGCGCATCCACCGGCACCCGGATCATCGCCACTGCTCGGCTCCTTCCTGACAGTGCCCGATCGCCCACTTTCTCATGACATGGGGACGGCTCGAACCGGCATGCCGCACAGCAGGCACGGAACACCTCGAAGGTCACGGACTGGTGCCTCCGCTTCGCGGCGTCTACTCACAGGAGAATTTTCTGCTGAGGCGGAACGCCGCTGAAAACCTCGCCAGGGCAGCCGCCGGGCAGGTGATCCCGTATGTCGGTTTCGGCGGGTGGCACCGGCGGTTCGCGTAATGTGTGCCGTTATGTTGCGGGGGCCGAAGGTCGAAGAGAAATATCCGGTTCCGCTGACGATGCATCAGCTCTGGATCGTGTCGTTGTGCGCGCCGGTCAACCGGGGGTCCGACGCGTCACGGACGACGTTGTATCCGTTCAAGCGCATCAACGACAAGCGCGCGTGGCGGTGGCTGGCCGAGAACTGGGAGGTCTCCTCGCAGGGCGATGTGCTGACGGCGCTCAGCGGCCTGGCACAGACCGGTTATCGGGCTCAGGTCGCCGAGCGGTTCGGAGTCTCGCCGCTGGCCTGGGACGTGGCGCTCTACGTGGACGTCGCCCGGAACGCCTTCGCCGCCGGGCATCTGGATGAGGCCGAGGCCTGGCGGCTGCTGGGGAACGTCGTGCAGCCGACCGCCGCCACGTACGGGTCATGGAAGGAGTACGCGGACGACTACCTTCTCGGCCGGATGGTGTGGATGGGCACGCTGCGCGGCACTCCGGACGAGGGCTTTCCGGCACCGCAGAAGGTCTCGGACGAACACCTCCGGGCCCTCCTCGAAGCGCCGGACAGCCCCTGGAACACGGTCGCCTGGCGAGCGATCGGTGAGCCCGACCAGCCGCGAGGTTAGAACCGCGCGGGCTCACGGGGAGGCCCGGCGGTAACGGCGGTCAAGTCGGTAAAGCGCCTGTAAAGTACGATGCGCCTCGCACTGACCCACGGAACGGGGCAAGAGGGAGAAGCGGTGACGGGCGAGGGACCTCGGCCAGGCGGGTTCGATGCAAATGTGCCGAATATCGCCCGAATGTACGACTATTACCTCGGCGGGAAGGATCACTACGAGGCCGACCGCGTACGCGCGGAGGAGGCCGTCGTAGCCGATCCCACCCTGATCAATCTGATCAAGGAGAACCGCGCCTTCATCGGACGCGCGGTGCGGTACATGGCCGAGCAGGGCATCGACCAGTTCCTCGACATCGGCACGGGCCTGCCCACGCAGCAGAACGTGCACCAGATCGCCCACTCGGTGAACCCCGACGCCCGGGTGGTCTACGTCGATTACGACGAGCAGGTCGTCGCGCACGGGCGGGCGCTGCTCGCCGACGCGGAGCAGACCACGATGATCCACGCCGACCTGCGGCGGCCCTCGGAGATCCTGGAACACGTCCGGATGAGACGGTTGCTCGACTTCGACAAGCCGGTCGGGATGCTCCTCGTGGCGACCCTGCACTTCATCCCCGACGAGGACGACCCGCACGGCATCATGGCGGAGCTGCGCGACGCGCTGGCCCCGGGCAGCCACCTGGCCCTGACCCACGCCTCGGCCGATGGCGTGCCCGACGTGGTCGCCAAGGTCGTCGAGGTGTACCGGAAGACCTCCGCTCCCGGAACGCCTCGCACCCGGGAGCAGGTGACGGGCCTGTTCGGCGACTTCGCGCTGGCCGACCCCGGTCTGGTGTGGGCGCCACTGTGGCGTCCCGAGCGGCCGGTCTCCATGGAGGAGGCCGTACAGACCTGGTTCTACGCGGGCGTCGGCCGCAAGCCGTAGGTCTCGCGGCCACCGTGCACGAGAAGACCACCGCCTCGGCAGGACGGCTCGTCATGCCGGCGCAGGCGCGGTCGTGCTGCCGGCGCGCCGGACGGCGAGGGCGATCGCGCCCAGGAGTTCGGCGCGGTTCTCCAAGGCCCCGGTCGTCACGGTCACCGCCCGCGCCACTCCCGGCTGGGGGATCCGGTCGCTGTCCGACAACGGCACGATCCACGCCACGGTCGCGTTCGCCAAGGGAGACGGCCCGGTGACGCTGCACGGGTACTCCCCGACCCCGGTGTCGGTGACGGCCTCCGGCGGCAGCGTCGGTCAGGTCGGCTACGACAGCGGCTCACATCTCTTCTCGGTGAGCATCAGCCCCGGCCGGGGATCCACCGTCCCCGTGACCTTGACCCGGCGGTGACGCCACGGCCGGTCTCCCGTCCGCACGGATGGGAGACCGGCCACGGCCGTCGTCGATCAGTCCTTACGCCGTCGCGGCGACGTCGGGCTGGGAGTCGGCGGGCCGGGCGGCGACCGCCCGGTTCGGGCGGCGGAGCATCGAGTCCAGGGCCCACACGCCGGGGCCGAAGACGGCGATCAGCAGGAATGCCCAGCTGAACATCGCGGCCGGCTCGCCACCGTTCTGTAGCGGGATGATCCCGTTCTTGATGTGGACGGTGAAGTAGGCGTACGCCATGGAGCCGGAGGCGAGGATCGCGGCGGGGCGGGTCAGCAGCCCGACCAGGACGAGTCCGCCGCAGACCAGTTGGATCAGGGCGGCGTACCAGCCCGGCCAGGTGCCGGCCGCGATGGCGTGACCGGTGCCGCGGTTGCCGCCGAACACACCGAAGATCGACGCTGCGCCGTGGAACACGAACAGCAGCCCGACCACGACCCGGTACAGGGACAGGATCGGACCGTGGAACCGACTCGTACTCATGGGTGACCTCCCGGTTGACCTGAGCGCGGCCCGCGGTCACGAAGCCGCCCGCCATTCGGTCACCGGCCCGCGGGATCGGCGGTCGAGCCGCCGATGGATGAGCACAGAATCGGTCCCGACTCACCACCTGTCAACGAGTCATCACCCTGGATAGGGTTAGCCCTACGCCGACGTGCGGATCCATCGGTGAAATGACGCGAAAAGCAGAGCGAGCCCCCGCACGACGGGGGCTCGCGCGGGTCACTCCGGCTTGACCAGCGGGAACAGGATCGTCTCGCGGATGTTCTTGCCGGTGAAGGCCATGATCATGCGGTCGATGCCGATGCCGACGCCGCCCGTGGGCGGCATGGCGTACTCCAGGGCGCGGAGGAAGTCCTCGTCGAGCTGCATGGCCTCCGCGTCACCGCCGGCGGCCAGCAGGGACTGCTCGGTCAGCCGGCGGCGCTGCTCGATCGGGTCGATGAGCTCGGAGTAGCCGGTGCCCAGCTCGGTGCCGAAGCCGATGAGGTCCCACTTCTCGGTGAGCAGCGGGTCGTCGCGGTGGGTGCGGGCGAGCGGCGAGGTCTCGAGGGGGTAGTCCCGCACGAACGTCGGCTGGACGAGGGTGTGCTCCACCAGCGCCTCGAACAGTTCCTGGACCAGCTTGCCCTGCCCCCACTTGGGGTCGAACTCCAGATCGCGCTGCTCGAAGATCTTCCGGACGTCGTCGATCGGCGTCTCGGTGGTGATCTCCTCGCCGACCGCGTCGGAGACCGCGCCGTACAGGGTGACCTGCGGCCACTCGTCGCCGGCGAGGTCGATCTCCTGGTCCTTGTGCACGACGACCGTCGTGCCGAGCGCGGCGACCACCGCCGCCTGGTACAGCTCACGGGTGAGGGTGGCGATCGTGTCGTAGTCGCCGTACGCCTCGTACGCCTCGAGCATCGTGAACTCGGGGTTGTGCGTGGAGTCCGCGCCCTCGTTGCGGAAGTTGCGGTTGATCTCGAAGACCTTCTCGATGCCGCCGACGACGAGCCGCTTGAGGTACAGCTCGATGGCGATCCGCAGGTAGAGGTCCATGTCGTACGCGTTGATGTGCGTGGCGAACGGACGTGCGGCCGCGCCGCCGTGGATCGGCTGCAGCATCGGCGTCTCGACCTCGAGGAACTCGCGGCCGGTGAGGTACTCGCGGATCGCGCGGACCGTGTCGCTGCGCAGGCGGGCCATGCGCCGCGCCTCGTCGTTGACGATCAGGTCGACGTAGCGCATGCGGACCCGCTGCTCGGGGTCGGTGAGGCCGGCGTGCTTCTCCGGGAGCGGGCGCAGCGACTTGGAGGTCAGCGCGAACCGGTCGGCCATGATCGACAGCTCGCCGCGCCGGGAGGTGATCACCTCGCCCTCGACGCCGACGTGGTCGCCGAGGTCGATGTCGCGCTTCCAGGACTCCAGTGCCTCCGGGCCGACGTTGGCGAGCGAGAGCATGACCTGGATGTCGCCGCTACCGTCGCGGATCGTGGCGAAGCAGAGCTTGCCGGTGTTGCGGGCCAGGATGACGCGGCCGGTCACGCCGACCTTGTCCCCGGTCGCCGCGCCCGGCTCGAGGTCGGGGTACTTCGCGCGGACCTCCGCGATCGTCGCGGTACGCGGGAACCCCAGCGGGTAGGGGTCCACGCCCTGCTCGCGCAACCGGTCCACCTTCTCGCGGCGGATCCGCATCTGCTCCGGAAGATCGTCGTACGACTCGCTCACGATGAAAAAGGCTACCGGCCCGGCGGGCCCTCCTCGGCCGTCGGGCCGCCGGGCGTTCAGCCGCCGAGATCTTCGGCGATGCGGGTCAGGTCCGCGCGTAGCGGATCCACGCGTTCGGGGCCGAGGACGCCGACCATGCGCCGCTCGATCTCGAAGACGTCGGCGTGGGCGCGACGAAGCCGCTCTCTGCCCTCGGCGGTCAGGCGGACGGGCAGCGCCCGCCCGTGAGGCGCCCGCGCCGGACGCTCGACGAGCCCGCCTTCCTCCAGGCCGCGCAGGACGACGTTCATCGACTGGCGGCTCACGAAGGCATTTCGGGCGAGCTCGGCGTTGGACAGACCCGGCCGCTGGTCGAGCCGTTCGAGGCAGACGTACTGCGGGGTGGTCAGCCCATGCTCGCGCAGGGCGGCGTCCATGGCCGCGCGGAGTGCGGCCTGCGCCCGTTTGAGCACGTAGCCCACGCTGCCGTCGAGTTCATCTTGCGTCATGTCAACATCCTGACATACGCTCCCGCATGTCAAAATCCTGACATACACCCCCGGGAGTCGAAAATGACAGTGAGTGGACCCGACTTCGTCGCTCTTCAGGTGCGCGATGTCGCGGCTGCGGCCGCCTTCTACGAGAAGCACCTCGGCCTCCGGCGGGCGCCGGCGTCACCGCCGGGCGCGGTGGTCTTCGCCACGGAGCCGATCAGCTTCGCGGTACGCGAGCCGCTGCCCGGCCTGGACCTGGACGCCGGGCCGGCCGGGCTCGGCGTGGCACTGTGGCTGAAGACCGACGACGCCGACAAGACGCATGACGACCTCGCCGCGGCCGGAGTCGCGATCGTCCGGCCGCCCTCCGACAGCCCGTTCGGCCGGATGTTCGCCTTCCGCGACCTCGACGGGTACGTCGTCACGCTGCACGGCTGACCGGTCGGGCCGACCGGCCGGCGGAGGCGTGCGGCCGCCGACTCAGCCGGAGACGCCGACGTTGCGCTCGTAGACCAGGCGCAGGCCGATGAGCGTCAGCCACGGCTCGTACACGTCGATGCTGCGGGCCTCCTCCAGGACGAGCGGGGCGAGGCCGCCGGTCGCGACGACGGTGACCTCCTCCGGGTCGTCGGCCAGCTCCTCCGACATGCGGCGTACGACGCCGTCCACCTGGCCGGCGAAGCCGTAGATGATGCCGGACTGCAGCGCCTCGACGGTGTTCTTGCCGATGACGTTGCGGGGCCGTACGAGCTCGACCTTGTGGAGCTGCGCGCCGCGCGCGGACAGCGCGTCGACCGAGATCTCGATGCCGGGGGCGATGGCGCCGCCGACGTACTCGCCCTTGGAGGAGACGGCGTCGAACGTCGTCGCGGTGCCGAAGTCGACGACGATCGCCGGGCCGCCGTGAAGGTGGCCCGCCGCCAGGCTGTTGATGATCCGGTCGGAGCCGACCTCCTTGGGGTTGTCCATCCGGATCGGCACCCCGGTCTTGACGCCCGGCTCGACGATGACGGCGGTGACGTCGCCGTAGTAGCGACGGCACATCTCCCGCATCTCGTGCAGGACCGACGGGACGGTGGAGCACAGCGCGATGCCGCTGATGTCGGTGTCGGCCAGCAGCGGGCTCTGCTGGACGAGGCCCTGCAGGACGACCGCGATCTCGTCCGCGGTACGCCGGGAGTCGGTGTTGATGCGCCAGTGCTCGATGACCTCCTCCCCTTCGAAGAGGCCCAGCACCGTGTGGGTGTTACCGACGTCGATCGTGAGCAGCATCAGGTCCCCGCTGTCGAGAGGTCAAGGCCGATGTCGAGCGCGCCGGCCGAATGGGTCAGCGCCCCCACGGCAAGGTAGTCGACTCCGGTCTCGGCCACAGCGCGGGCCCCGTCAATGGTGAGCCCGCCGCTGGCCTCCAGCTCGGCCCGGCCGTCGGTCAGGCGTACGGCCTCGGTCAGCTCGGCGATGCCCATGTTGTCCAGCAGGATCGAGCGCGCCCCGGCGGCCAGCGCCTCGCGTACCTGGTCGAGGGTGTCGCACTCGACCTGGACGTGCAGGTCCGGCCTGGTCACGGCGGTGAACGCGGCGGTCACCGACCCGGCGGCGGCCACGTGGTTGTCCTTGATCAGTGCCGCGTCGGCGAGGGACATGCGGTGGTTCACGCCGCCGCCGAGGCGGACGGCGTACTTCTGCAGCGCGCGCAGCCCCGGCAGCGTCTTGCGGGTGTCCCGGACGCGGGCCTTCGTGTGCGCGATCTCGTCCGCCCAGCGGCGGGTGAGGCTCGCGACGCCGGACAGGTGGGTGAGGAAGTTCAGCGCGGTGCGCTCCGCGCGCAGCAGCGGCACCAGCGGGCCCTCGACGGTGAGCAGGACGTCGCCGGGCGCGATCCGGGACCCGTCCTCGACGCGGATGACGACCTTCAGGTCGTCGCGGACCTGCGGGGAGTGGTCGAGGACCGCGGCGAAGACGAGCTCGGCGACGGGGAGGCCGGCGACCACGCCGGGCTGCCGGGCCACCATGTCGGCGCGGCCGGTGGCGGTCGGCGGGAAGATCGGCTCGCTGGTGACGTCCGTCTCGCCGTCCTCGGCCAGCGCCGTACGGACGAGGCCGTCCACAGCCTGTGGATCCAGTCCGGCGGCGCGCAGCCTCGTCTCGAGTTCGGTGTTCAAGAAAGCTCCCGGGGCTCGTAGGTCGTGGTGATGGTTCCGTCGGCGGCGAGGGTCGAGACCAGGTGACCGCGCCAGGTCCGGTCGGCGTCGGGGAAGTCCTCCCGCCAGTGGCTGCCCCGGGTCTCCTCGCGGCGCCGGGCCGCCGCCACGATCAGGGACGCGACGCCGTGCAGGTTGGTCGCCTCCCACGCCTCGGTGCACGGCTCGTCGGTCGTACGGTCCGCGAGCGCGGCGAGTTCCCGTGCCGCGCGGTCCAGTCCTGGACCGTTCCGCAGAACGCCGGCGTAGGAGGTCATGATCTGCTGGACCTCCGCGCGCACGCTCGGATCCAGCAGCGCCGGCTCCCCGGCGGCCCGAGGGGCTTCCTCGGCGGCTCGAGGGGCTTCCTCGGCGGCTCGAGGGGCTTCGCCGGTGGTTCGAGGGGCTTCGCCGGCGAGGTCGGCGGACAGCGCCTCGGCGATCCGCCGGCCGAAGACCAGGCCCTCGAGGAGGGAGTTCGAGGCGAGCCGGTTCGCGCCGTGCACGCCGGTGCAGGCGACCTCTCCGCAGGCGTACAGGCCCGGGACGGACGTGCGGCCCCACAGGTCCGTACGGACGCCGCCGCTGGCGTAGTGCGCGGCCGGCAGCACCGGGATCGGCTCGTTCACCGGGTCGATGCCGTGCTCCTCACAGGCCGCGAGGATCGTCGGGAACCGGTTCGCCCAGGTCCGCGGCCCGAGGTTCCGGCCGTCGAGGTACGCGCAGGAGGCACCGGTCTCCCGCATCATCGTCATGATCGCCTTGGCGACGACGTCGCGTGGGGCGAGGTCGGCCAGCGGGTGCCGCCCGGCCATGAACCGGTCGCCCCGCTCGTTGATGAGGTACGCCCCCTCGCCGCGTACGGCCTCGGAGATCAGCGGCTGCCGTCCCTTCGCGTCCGGGCCCAGCCACATGACAGTGGGGTGGAACTGCACGAACTCCAGGTCCGCCACGGCCGCCCCGGCGCGCAGCGCGAGCGCGACACCGTCGCCGGTCGACACCTCCGGGTTCGTGGTGGCCTGGAAGACCTGGCCCAGGCCGCCGGTCGCGAGGATCACCGCGCGGGCGCGGACGGCGCCGACGCCGTCCCGGCGGCCCTCCCCCATGACGTGCAGTGTCACCCCGGCGACCCGCCCCTGCTCCATCAGCAGGTCGAGCACCAGGGCGTGCTCGATGACCTCGATGCCGGAGTCCTTGAGCTTCGCCAGCAGCGCCCGGCTGACCTCGGCGCCGGTCGCGTCGCCGCCCGCGTGCGCGATGCGGCGCTTGAGGTGCCCGCCCTCACGGGTCAGCGCGACCTGCCCGTCCTCGTTCCGGTCGAACTCGGCGCCGAGCTCGATCAGCTCGCGTACGGCGTCGGGGCCCTCGGTCACGAGCACGCGTACGGCCTCGTCGTCGCAGAGGTCGACGCCGGCGGTGAGAGTGTCGCGGAGGTGCTCCTCCGGGGAGTCGTCCGGGTGCAGGGCCGCCGCGATGCCGCCTTGGGCCCACCGGGTGGACCCGTCGTCGAGCAGCGCCTTGGTGACCAGCAGGACGCGTCCGGCCGTACGGGCCCGCAGGGCCGTCACGAGTCCGGCGACGCCGGAGCCGATCACGATGATGTCGGTGTCGATCGTCCAGCCTGGATCGGGAGCGGTGAGGCGTCGGGGGACCATGGACCCTCCTCCGGAGGCGTTCTCGTCAGATTGACTATAACCGGTCGCCCGAACTGTTCCATTCCTCCGGGGTCATCCCGCTTCGCCGGGGTCGCTGCCCCATTCCCGGCAGGGAATTGTCCGCCGCCGTCGCCGCCCGCAGGATCTGTGGTGCCCCCGAACCACGACAAGGAGATCCCGTGACCGAGATGAGCGGCGGTATGGACGTCGGCGTGCTGCTGCCGACCGGAAGCGCCCAGTGGGGCCCGGACGGCGACCCGCGCGACCTGGTCGCGTTCGGCCGCCACGCCGAACGCTCGGGCTTCTCCTCCCTCTTCGTCAACGACTCGCTGATCAGCCCCCGCATCGAGGCGCTGACGATGCTCGCCGCGCTGGCCCCGGCGACCGACCGCGTAACGCTCGGGACCGGGGCGCTGCTGCCGTTCCTGCGCCGTCCGGTGCAGGCGGCCCAGGCGATCGCGTCGGTCGACCTGCTGTCCGGCGGCCGGCTCGTCGTCGCGGTGGGCGCGGGGTTCCCGGGCCGGTTCGGCCGGCCGTTCTACACGCTCTCGGAGGTGCCGTGGGAGCGCCGCTTCACGCGGCTGGACGAGACGGTCGCGCTCTGGCGCGACCTGTGGAACGGCGCCACCTCCTTCCACGGCGACCTCCTCCGGTTCGACGACCTGCCGCCGGCCACCCGGCCGTTCCGGCCCGGCGGCCCGCCGATCTGGCTCGGCGGCGGCACCCCGGCCGCACTGGCCCGCACCGGACGGCTGTACGACGGATGGCTGCCGTACCCGCCCGATCCGGCGGACTACGCGACGGGCCTGGAGGACGTACGGAAGGCGGCGGCCGACGCCGGGCGCACGCCCGAGGACGTCACGCCCGCCCTGTTCGTGTCCGTACGGGTCGACGAGAGCGTGGCGCGCGGCCGCGGAGCGCTGGAGGACTACGCGCGGGCGGCGTACGGCATGCCACTGACAGAGCTGGAGAAGATCCAGGCCGTCGTCACCGGCACCGCCGACCAGGTCCGCGAGGGCCTCGGCCGGTACGTCGCCGCGGGAGCGCGGCACCTGGTGCTCCGCCTGGGGGCGCTGGACCTGCGCGGCCAGCGGGACCAGCTCGAGCGGATCGCCGGCCTACTCTCCGCGCTGCGGGCGTCGGCGGATCAGGCGTCGGGCGGAACCTGACCGGACGGCGCCTCGAGACAGGGCCGGAGCAGACGTGGCGTCTGCTCCGGCCCTGTCCGCTTTCCCGCCGCGCCGAACCATGGATAACTCGAATAGGCATGTGCTAACTTTTCTTTGCATGTGCCGGGATGTGTCATGACGAGTGGGGACGAGCTGCTGAAGGTGCTGGCCACGCTGGCGAACCCGCATCGCCTGCGTGTCCTGGCGGCGCTGTCGGGCGAGCGCGACTACGTGAGCAGGCTCGCCCGCGAGCTGGGTATCAGCCGGCCCCTCCTGCAAGTCCACCTGCGCAAATTGGAAGCGGCCGGACTGGTGACGGGCCGGGCCGAGGTGTCCGAGGACGGGAAGGCGATGAAGTTCTACGAGGTCAACCCGTTCAGGATCGAGCTGACACCGCAGGCCATCGAGGCCGCGGTGCGCACGCTGACCGTGCCAGGAGAGGAGAAGGGCGACAGATGATGGACGGCCATGGACTCGCGGAGGTGGCCGGCGCGATCGGCATCTTCACCTTCATCACGACGGTGATCACCGTGATCATCATCCAGGTGGGCGCCACCGTGCGCGCCCGCGCGGCGCTGGCCCGCGAAGACGAGTACCGCAGGCTCGCCGAGAGCGGCGTCGAGACACAGCAGGGCATCGAGCGGCAGCTCACCGAGGCCGGCCAGCGCCTGGCCGCGATGGAGGAGCGCATGAGCTCGCTGGAGAAGATCCTGCAGACAGTGGAGTAACGACTCAACGAACGAGCTGGGCCGCCGAGCGGCAACTCGACGGCCCAGTGAACGAAGAAGCACCATCCCGCCCGAGGGCGGGCTCTCACAGGAACACTTCCTCATGGAAAGGACAGCATTTCGTGCTGCCTGAACGCAAGCCGATCACCGAGCGGATCGTGGGCTGGTCCGTCCGACACCGGGCCCTGGCGGTCTGCGGCTGGTTCGCGCTGGTGGTCGTGGCGGTGCTGGCCAGTGGTGTGCTCGGCCTGGAGCAGACCAACAGCACCGATCCGGGAGAGTCCGGTCGCGTCGACCGGGTCCTGAGCGCCCAGACCGCGTACGTGCCGCTGCAGGAGAACGTCCTGGTCCAGTCCAGGACGGGTACCGCCCGCTTCGCCGATGACCCCGCGCTGCGGTCGGCCACCCGCGACCTGACCCAGACCCTGCGCGGCCTCGGCACCCTCCGCTCGCCCCTGGACCGGGACGGGGCGGATCTGATCTCCAAGGACGGGCGGTCCGGCCTGGTCAACATCCAGATCGCCGGTCCCGACGAAGCCTTCCGTGAACACTACGACGCGATCGTCAAGGGCATCGGGGACGTGACGGCCCGGCATCCGCAGGTCCGGCTGGCGCAGGCCGGAGACAAGAGCCTGTCCGACGCGGTGAACGACGGCATCAAGAACGACGTGAAACGAGCCGAGTTCTTCTCCCTGCCGCTCACCGTGATCATCTTGCTGGTGGTGTTCGGCTCGTTGATCGCGGCGGGGATTCCGCTCCTGCTGGCGATCACCACGGTCGCGGGCACGTTCGGGCTGCTGCGGGTGGCCGGGCACTGGGTCCCGGTCAACAGCGCGACCTCGTCCATCGTGCTGCTGATCGGCGTCGCCGTCGGCATCGACTATTCACTGTTCTACCTGCGCCGGGAGCGGGAAGAACGCGCCGCGGGCCGGTCGGTCGCCGAGGCCCTGAGGATCAGCGCCAGGACGTCCGGGCACGTGGTGGTCGTCTCCGGCCTGACCGTGGTGCTGTGCCTGGCCGGTCTGCTGTTCACCGGGCTGGACAACTTCAAGGGCCTCACCGTCGGTGCCGTCCTGGTCGTCGGCACGGCCATGGTCGGGTCGGTGACGGTGCTGCCCGCGCTGCTGTCCCTGCTCGGGCACCGCGTCGACAAGGCCCGCATCCCCTGGCTCGGCCGCCGCCGTACCGCTGCCGGGCGCTCCCGCTTCTGGACCGCGGTGGCGCGTCACGTCGTCCGCCGTCCCCTCCTGTGGGGCGGAGTGGCCGCGCTCGCCCTGATCCTCATGACGCTTCCCGCGCTCGGCATGCGGCTTCAGGACGCGGCGGTCACCGACAGCCTGCCGCGCCGGGTCCCCGTGGTGGACGCGGCCATCCGCATGCAACAGGAGTTCCCCGGCAGCCCCTCGCCCGCGTGGGTCGTGCTGTGGGAGAAGCGGCCCGGCGCGCTGGACGAGCCCGCCGTGCGCACGGCCGTCGCGGACCTGCATCCCATCTCGACCACTCGCGTGGACCGGATCCTGGTGGCCCGGGTCCCGCTCGCCGACTTCGGCACCGGCGAGAAGGCCGACCGGTCGCTGCGCGACCTCCGCCGGAAGACGGCCGCACTCGACGGGCTGGACGGCGTGGACCATGCCGTCGCGGGCAAGACGGCCTTCGCCTACGACTTCACCAAGGTGATCAAGGACCGGTCGCCGCTGGTGTTCGGGTTCGTACTGGCCCTGTCCTTCGTGCTGCTGGCGGTCTCGTTCCGCTCGGTGGCCATCCCGCTGGTGTCGATCCTGCTCAATCTCCTGTCGATCGGCGCCGCCTACGGCGTGCTGACCTGGATCTTCCAGGACGGACATCTCGGCTCGCTGCTCGGCTTCACCGCGTACGGCGGCGTGGTCGACTGGCTGCCGCTGTTCATGTTCGTGATCCTCTTCGGGCTGAGCATGGACTACCACATCTTCATCCTCAGCCGGATCCGCGAGCGCCGGGCGGCGGGCGACACGGCCGTCGAGGCCGTCGTCACCGGGATCGGCACCAGTTCGGGCGTGGTCACCAGCGCGGCCGCGATCATGACCGCCGCGTTCAGCGTCTTCGCCGTCCTGACGGCCATCGAGTACAAGATGATGGGCGTCGGCCTGGCGGTCGCCGTCCTGATCGACGCCACGCTGGTGCGCGGCGTACTCCTGCCCGCGGCGATGGCCGTGCTCGGCGAGCGAGTGTGGCGCCGTCCGGCCACCGCCGCTGACGGTCCGCGGATCCGCGGGCTACGGGCGTCGGCGGATCAGGTCTCGGGCGGCGCCTGACCGGGTGGGGCGTGACCGGTCAGCGCCTCGAAGCAGGGCCGGAGCAGACGCGTGATCTGCTCCGGCGTCGCGTCGCGGAGCGGGCCGAGCTCGATCAGATTCCGTCCGGTGGACACGCCGAACAGGATCGCCAGGATCAGCGCGGCCCGCAGCTCGGCGTCCTCGCCCGGGATGGCGGCGCTCGCCTGCCCGACCTGTCGGGTCATCGCGGCGCGCATCCGCTCGGTCGCCTCCGGATGGGTGAAGGTCGAGCGCAGCAGCGGCAGTGACGTCTGCGGGAGCTCGCCGAGCTTGACGCCGACGATGGACAGCAGCAGATCGATGAGCCCGGCGGGGTCGCCGGGCAGCTCCTCGTCGGGCGGAACCTCGACGGCCCGGCGGAACAGCTCCTTCTTGTCGCCGAAATACTGCATGACGAGCGCGGGGTCCACCTCGGCCGCCGCCGCGACCGCGCGGATCGTCGTGCGGTCGTAACCGACCTCGGCGAACCGCGCGCGGGCGGCGGCGAGGATCCGCGCCTCCGTCCGCCGCCTCCGCTCCGCCCGGGTCATCGGCTCGTTCGCGTCGCGCACGGCCCGAATCTACCGGCGTTGACCGAAGATCCGATTTCGCTCTACGCTCGTTGAGTCTCAACGCGCGTTGAGCGAACGGAGGCTTGGCATGTCGGCGACCGGTCCACGGCAGGTGTTCGAGGGGTTCCGCGACAGGGTGCTGCGCGGCGAATGGGGCGCACCGGAGGCGCTGCGCTCCGGGGACGTGACGATCGAGCTGCCCTGCGCGCCGCCGGGAGCGCCCCGGCGCTTCACGGACGGAACGGAGTTCCACGCGCACACCGCGGCGAGCCGGACCGCGCTGCCCGTACGGTTCGAGGAGTTCCGCGACGTCCGGGTGCACGAGACCACCGACCCCGAGACCATCGTCGTGGAGTACGAGATGGCCGGCACCGTCACGACCACCGGCCGCTCCGCCGCCGCGCCGTTCGTCCTCGTGCTGCGGGTCCACAACGGCCGCGTCCGGCTCTGGCGCGAGTACCAGCCCACCCTGGCCATCGCCGACGCCCTCGGCACGCTGGACGCGCTGCTTGCTGGCGCCCGCGACCTCCCGGCCCCGACCCCGGACCCGGCACTCTCCCCCTGGTCACCGGACGGACCGCTGCCCCGCCCGGACGGTGACCTGAACGGGCCGGTAGTCGCCCCGGACGGACCCGTGTCCGGCACGGACGGTGACCCGGACGAGCCGGTGGTCGCCCCAGACGGGCCGGTGGTCGGCACGCGCGCGGTGTACGAGCGCATCTTGCGGGCCGCGCTCGACGGGTCGGCCGACGACTACGCCGACCTGTACGCGGACGACGCGGTCCTGGAGTTCCCCTTCGCCGTACCCGGTCTCCCGCGCTCCCTGCACGGCCGGGCGGCGATCCGGTCCCACCTGCGGGCGGCGATGGGCGGGGCGCTGCGGATCGAGGAGTTCCGCGGCGTCGTCGTGCACGAGACGACCGACCCCGAGGTGATCGTCGCCGAGCACGCCATCGTCGGCACCGCGACAGCGAGCGGCCTGCCGTGCTCGATCGCGAACCTCGTCGTGCTCACCGTCCGCGACGGCCGGATCGTCCGACAGCGCGACTACCTGGACGTCCTCGCGGCCGCCGCCGCACCCGGCCGCCTGCCGGACCCGGCAGCGCGCCGACCGGCCTAGGACCTGTCCGGTAGACCTTGTGGCGCTCCCTGACGGCACGGGACCAGGCTGATCCCTGTCCGATGGCGGCGGGTTCGTCACCCCGGTCGGCCGAGCCGGCACCTGGGACGGCCCCGGTCCGCCACCCGCGGCGTACCGAATGCTCGGCGACCGCAGTCCGAGACGGGGGCAAAGTGCGCATGTCTGCACCACGGGTAAGGCTTTTGCCGAGCATCCGGCACGGCCCCGCACGATCACCCAAAGGAGATAACGGACGATCTCCACAGATCACACACCCAGGTCGCCCGGCCTCTTTCACCGGCGTCTACCCAGCGGAGAATTCGTCTCCCCTGAGTAGACACCACCAGAAACGACGCCCCACCTGACGGGCGGACCGCTCTGCCCGACCGGTGCCGCACGCCCCCTCACCGCGCCGCACAGCCACAGATCGACCAGCACGCGATCCACCGAACACGGCCCTGAACCGGGACGCCCTCGCGACCGACCCCGTGCCGGATCCGGCACGGCGTTGAAGAGCCGGGGTCAGGCCGGGACGTCCTCGACCGCGTCGCCGCGGACGGTGGCGGTGCCCGGGACCGGCTCGGCCGGGTCGGTGCCCAGGTCGACGATCCGGTTGTCGCGGTCGACGTGGACGACGCGCGGCTGGAACGTCCGGGCCTCCGCGTCGGTCATCGTCCCGTAGCTGATGAGGATGACCAGGTCGCCGGGGTGGACGAGGTGGGCGGCGGCGCCGTTGATGCCGATGACTCCGCTGCCGCGCGGCCCGGTGATGACGTACGTCTCCAGGCGGGCGCCGTTGGTGATGTCGACGATCTGGACCTGTTCGCCGGGCAGCAGGTCGGCGGCCTCCATGAGGTCCTCGTCGATCGTCACGGAGCCGACGTAGTGCAGGTCGGCCTGGGTGACCGTGGCGCGGTGGATCTTGGACTTGAACATGGTGCGGAACATGCGGGTCACTCCGAGGCGGAACCGAAGAGCAGGGGGACGTTGTCGATGAGGTGGGTGGTTCCGACACGGCCGGCGACGGCGAGCACGGCCGGGCCGGTGTGGGCGTCGTCGACCTCCTGGAACGTCTCCGGGTCGACGAGCACCAGGTAGTCGAGCTCGAGCGGCGGGTCGGCTGCGATCGCGCCGTCGAGCACGGTCCGCGCCGCCCGTACGACCTTGGCGGGACCGTCGCCCACCGTCTCGGCCCCCGCGCGCAGCGCCATGGACAGCGACACGGCGGTGAGGCGCTCGGCCGCGGACAGGTAACGGTTGCGGCTGGACAGCGCCAGGCCGTCCGTTTCCCGCACGGTCGGGGCGCCGACGATCTGGACGGGGACGTTCAGGTCGGCGACCATCCGGCGGATCATCGCGAGCTGCTGGGCGTCCTTCTCGCCGAAGACGGCGATGTCCGGGCGGACCAGGTTGAACAGCTTGAGGACGACGGTGAGCACGCCGTCGAAGTGGCCGGGGCGGCAGGCCCCTTCGACGACCGTGCCCATCGGCCCGGAGTCGACGGTGACCCGCGCGCCGAGCGCGGTCGGCGGGTACATGACGTCGACGGTCGGCGCGAAGATCAGGTCGACGCCCTCCGCCGCGCAGATCTCGATGTCTTCGGGAAGGGTCCGGGGGTACCGGTCGAGGTCCTCGTTCGGCCCGAACTGCAGCGGGTTGACGAAGATGCTCACCGCGACGACGTCGGCCAGTTCCCGGGCCCGGCGCAGCAGCGACCGGTGGCCCTCGTGCAGCGCGCCCATCGTCGGGACCAGCGCCAGGGTGCCGTCGGGGGCGCGGGCGGCGGCGAGTTCCTCACGCGTGCGGGCGATGACGGGCATCAATCTCCGGTCCCCTCGGTGTCGTCTCCACGGCCGCCCGCCAGGGCGTCGAGCAGGCGCTCGGCGTCCTCCGCGCGCAGCAGCCCGGCGGCCAGCGCGCGGTCGGCGGTCAGCCGGGCCAGCGCGATGTACGCGTCGTGCGCCTCGGGTGAGACGCGGGCGAGTTCGGTGACGTGCTCGGCGACCGTGCCGGCGTCGCCGCGGACGACCGGGCCGGTCAGGCCCCGGACGCCGAGCCGCAGCCCGTTGTCGAGCGCCGCGCCGAGCAGCGGTCCGAGCATCCGGCCCGGCGCCTCGACGCCGGCCCGCGTCAGCAGGTCCATCGACTCGGCGACGAGCGTGACGAGGTGGTTGGCGCCGCCCGCGAGGGCCGCGTGGTAGAGCGCGCGCCGATCCTCGGGGATCCAGACCGGCTCGCCGCCCATCTCCACGACGAGGGCCTCGGCGACGGGCCGCAACGGCTCGGGCGAGGTCACGCCGAAGCTGATCCCGGCCAGCCGGTGGACGTCGTCGGGCCGCCCGGTGAAGGTCATCACCGGATGCAGGGCGAGCGGCAGCGCCCCGGCGCGCGTGGCCGGGTCGAGGACGCGCACGCCGTACCGGCCGCTCGTGTGCGCGAGCAGCTTGCCCTCGACCTTGACGTCGGTGGCGACCAGCCCGGTGACCAGCGGCGCGAGCGCGTCGTCGGGAACGGTGAGCAGGACCAGGTCGGCGGCGGAGACGACGTCCTGAACCGGGCGGAGCGGAACGCCGGGCAGCCGCTGCCGCGCGCGTTCGCGGGAGGCCTCGGAGACGCCGGCGGCGGCCACGACCGTGTGGCCGGCGAGCGTGAGCGCGTGGCCGAGGGCCGAGCCGACGCGGCCGACGCCGACGATGCCGACGGCCAGCCGCCCCGGCCGGTCATGCGAGGCGGTCATCCGGCCGCCGCCACCGAAGAGGCGGGATTCGCGGGGAGCGCGGAAGGCGCCGCGGGCGCCGATGGCGCGCGCAGGCCGCCGTTGAGCGGGCTTCGCTCGGTCATAGGTCGTTCCAGTCCTTTGCGGGTACCGGACGGTGCGGGCCCAGCCTATATCGGGCCGGGCAGCGCCTCCGCCCGTCCGTCCCCGCCGCCGGCCCACTCCGTGTGGCCGGACAGCACACCGGCCCGCCCGGTGGCACTGCGGGCGGGCCGGCGAACGCCGTTACCTGTGCGACCGGGTCAGGACGAGGACCACGGGCGGTGGTAGCAGGGCGGACGGTGGTGGTGGCAGGGCGGACGGTAACCGTGCCCGCCACCGACCGAGGCGCCGCCCTTGCAGCCGGCGAGCGCACCGCCGATGACGGCGACGCTGTTGCCGCAGACGTTGATCGGGGCCGTGATCGGCACCAGGACCTGGTTGCCGGACACGATGCCGCCCTCGCCGCTCGTGCCGATCTCGCCCGCGTTGGCCGGGGCGGCCAGCAGCAGCGCGCCGGTGACGGCGGCCGCCGCCACCCCGGCCGCGGTGAGTTTCTTGAGCACCTGAGTTTCCTCCCGTACTTCGGTTCGCAGCCGCCCCGAGGGGTGGCCGGTACGTACGGTAGTTATCCAGCTACTCCCAGGTAACAGTAAGCGGATCTACCTTGGCGTAATCGCATCGTTACATTAGGTGACTGCTTTGTCGCCGTCTGTCGATAACGCCCCCGCCTACTCGGCCGCCAGTGACTCGACGATCGAGGTCCGCGCGGCCCGCCTGCCGGGCATGATCGCCGCGGCCACTCCGGCGACGGCCGCCAGAAGGATGAACAGGACGATCCGGCCGATCGGCAACCCGAGCACCGCGCCGTCGACGGCGGCCGAGATCGCGGCCCAGCCGAGCGCCGTCCCCAGCACCACGCCGACGAACGCGCCGATCAGCGAGATGGTCAGGGCCTCCAGGGAGAGCATCCGGCGCAGCCCGCGCCGGGTCAGGCCGAGCGCCCGCAACAGCGCCGACTCCCTGGTCCGCTCCACCACCGACAGGGTGAGCGTGTTCGCGATGCCGATCAGCGAAATGATGATCGCGAGCCCGAGCAGGGCGGCGACCAGCAGGAAGACCTGGTCCAGGGCCTTCGACAACTGGTCCTTGATGTCGGCCGCGGAGCTCACCCGGACCGCCGGGTAGTCCTTCAGCGCGTCGTTGACGGCCGCCCGGGAGGCGTCCGTCGAGACCCCCTTCTTGGCGATCAGGTAGACCTCATGCGGGTCCTTCGCCCCGAACGACCGTGTGAAGTCCGACTCGTCGAGCAAGATCCGCGGGAGGATCGACTCCCCCGAGATGATCGCGGCCACGCGCAGTGTCGTGGTGCCGTGGGCGGTTCGCAGGGACACCGTCCCGCCGACCCGCGCGTCGGACCCGCCGCGCGCGTCCTGGCGCAGCACGACCGCGCCCGGCCGCAGGTCGGTGAGGGAGCCCGCCGCGAGCTTCGGCTTGATGTCCCGGCCGAGGTACCGCTGGGTGACGGACCCGACATCGTCCTTCCGCCCGTCGACCGTGGCGGGCGCCGTCCGTACCTCGATGACGGCCGAGAACTCCGGCTTGCCGCGCAGGCGTGCCACCGCCGCGCCGGGGATCGGCCGATCGTCCTGGCCGGACTGTGCGCTCAGCTGGTAGTCGACCGGGTAGTGGTCGCGGAGGTCGCCGTCCGCCGTGGACCGTACGGACGCCAGTGCCACCGAGAACATCGTCATGAGCGTGACGCCGACCGTCAGCGCGACCGTGGTGACCGCGGCGCGCTTGGGATTGCGCCGCGAGTTGGCCAGGGCCAGCCGGCCGGGCACGCCGAAGATCCGCGCCGGCAGCCCGCCGACGACCCCGCTCAGCGCCCGGACGATCAGCGGGCTGAGCGCGACCACGCCGAGGAAGACGAGCGCGCCCGCACCCACCACCATGAGGAACGGCCCCTCTCCGGGCTTGGCGGTCAGCGCGAGGACGCCCACGCCCACTCCTGCCGCGCCGAGGAGCGCCCCGACGATGATCCGGACGATCCCGGCGCGGCCCCGCGCCCGCCCCTCCGACTGCGTCCGCAGCGCCGCGACCGGCGGCACCCGCGTCGCCGCACGGGCCGGCATCAAGGCCGACAGCACGGTCACGGCGAGGCCCGCTGGGATGCCTACGAGGAACGGTGTGGCCGAGACGACCAACGAGCCGCCCGGTATGCCGGTCCCGGAGTCGAAGACGAGGGCTGCGCCGTAGCCGAGCGCGATCCCAACGATCGCTCCGAGCACCGAGGCCAGCAGGCCGACCACCGCCGACTCGACCAGGACTCCGCGGAAGACCTGGCCGCGGGTCGCCCCGACGCAGCGGAGCAGCGCCATCTCCCGCGTCCGCTGGGTGATCAGGATGTTGAACGTGTTGTAGATGACGAGCGCGGCCACGAACAGCGCCACGATCGCGAACGCCAGGAAGAAGGTGGCGATGTTGTCGACGTTCAGGCCCGACGAGGCGGCGAGCCGCTTGGCGAGGCCGTGGCTGGTCACGGTCGTGTACGACGACCCGGCCGCCGCGGCGACGGCGGTGCGCAGCCGGTCGTTCGAGACGCCGGAGGCGCCTTTGACGTCGACCTCCACATAACCGCGTTCCCCGGTGAGCTGCGCGGCGACCCGCGGGGTGAAGCCGACGGCGCCGCGGAAGCCGATCTCCTGGTCGACGCCCACGTCGACCAGCCCGGTGACGGTGAAGGAGCGCGCGACGCCCTTCCTGTCGAGCACCCGGATCGTGTCGCCGACCCGGTACCCCGTGTGCCCGGCGACCCCCTTCTCCAGGACGGCCTCGCCCGGTCCGGCCGGGGCACGGCCCTTGCTGATCGTGTAGCGGGCCAGCGGCCCGGTGGTGATCGACATCCCCACCGTGGGCATCTGGCCGTACGCCCGGCCGTCCTTGCCGATCAGCGCGGCGTCACCGCGGATCAGGCCCTGGGCGTCCTGGACGCCCGGCACGGCGCGGACCGCGCGCAGCGTCGACTCCGGGATCTTCACGTCGTCATGGGTGAGGACGGCGACCGAGACCTTCTCGGCGGAGGCGGTGAACTGCCGGTCGAACCCGGCCTTCATCGTGTCGGTCAGCACGAACGTGCCGGCGACGAAGCCCACGCCGAGCGTGATGGCCAGGGCGGTGAGCATGAGGCGCAGCAGGTGGGCGCGGAGCCCGGCCAGTGTCGTCTTCAGCATCGTCAGGACTCCAGGCTCTTCAGCGCGTCCAGGACGCCGTCCGGGGTCGGGCCGTACAGCTCGGTCATGATCCGCCCGTCGCGCAGGAACACCACCCGGTCGGCGTACGAGGCCGCCACCGGGTCGTGCGTGACCATGACGATCGTCTGGCCCATCTCCCGCACCGAGGCGCGCAGGAACGACAGGACCTCGGCGCCGGACCTGGAATCGAGGTTGCCCGTCGGCTCGTCCGCGAAGATGACCTCCGGCCGGCTGACGAGCGCGCGGGCACAGGCGACCCGCTGCTGCTGGCCACCGGACAGCTCGCTCGGCCGGTGCGACAGGCGCGGCCGCAGCCCCACCGTGTCGACGACCTGGTCGAACCACCGGCGGTCCAGCTTGCGGCCCGACAGCTCCAGCGGAAGGAGGATGTTCTGCTCCGCGGTGAGCGTCGGCAACAGGTTGAAGGCCTGGAAGATGAAGCCGACCCGGTCGCGGCGCAGGTGGGTGAGCTGCTTGTCCGACAGGCGGGTGATCTCCACGTCGCCGATGCGGATCGCGCCCTCGTTCACCGTGTCCAGGCCCGCCAGGCAGTGCATGAGCGTGGACTTGCCGGAACCCGACGGCCCCATGATGGCGGTGAAGGCGCCGCGGGCGAACCCCACGCTCACCCCGTGCAGGGCCCGGACTGCGGCCTCGCCCGAGCCGTAGTCCTTGACCACGTTCTCGGCCAGGACGGCGGGCGGCGCGCCTACGGCGGTGCTTGTCACGACTACTCCTCGATCGTTACCGAACCTCGTGATCGAAGGTAGATTTCGGCCGCTCAGCCGCCATCGGACTTGCGGACAGCGTTCCGTCAGTCTTCTCGGTGACACGGACGCGCCCAATCAGACTTCAGTCGTACAGATCAGGATGACCGGGGACCGCAGATCCGGCTCAGGAGGTATAAGGCGGGGGCGATTCGCCAGGTGGGTGCGGGCAGAAGGCGGAGCGCCAAGCGCTCAGCGAGAGGTTGTTGCTTTCGCTGCACGTCCGGCGCGACGCCGTGCGCGACGCCCGGCGTTTCGCCGCCGACGCCGTGGCCGGACACCCGTACGACTCCTACGAGATCGCGCTGCTGGCGTCGGAGCTGACGACCAATGCCGTACGCGCCGCCGAGGCCATGCACCCCACCTGGCCGGACGACATCCGGCCGATCGGCGTCGAACTGACCGTCACCGGCCGGTACGCGCATCTGGCCGTCAGCGACCCCGGCACCGAACCCCTGCCCGCCCAGCAGCACGGCGGCCTGCTCGCCGAACGCGGACGCGGGTTGACCATCGTCGACCAGCACGCCGCCGCCCGGTGGGTCACCTACGGCGACCACGGCAAGACCGTGCACGCCCTCATCACCGCGCCCTGCGTCATCCTGACGGCCGCCGAACTCGCCGAGATCCGGGAGACGTCATGATCCGGCGACTCCTCGCCACCCTCGGAATCCTGATCACCAAGCCCGACCGGTCCGCCTGGCCGCCTCCGCCGCGCCGACCCGAGCCACCGGACCCGTCTCCCGCCCAGCGCGCCGAGATCCAGGACCTGTGCTCCCAATGGCTGGTGATGTGGTGCTGGTACCGCCGCGAATACGCCGCCATCGCCAGATTCGGCCCCGAACCAACGATCATCTACGACCGAAACCCCCGGCGGTTAGTGTTCCAATGCCGCGCAGCCGAGCTGGCGATGCCGATCCCGTAAGCGTGCTTGCGTTGCGCTGGCGTTCACTGCTTCTAGAGCGCAGTGATCGCCAGGCATCTTGAGTTAGGCGCCGTGGGACGTACGTCAGCATGCTCAGCTCGAAACGCAGCTCCCCTGACCTGGTCGGCCGGGCGGGCCGGACTGGTTCAGACTCTGTCGCCGCCGAGGACCCAGGCGCAGACCTGGTCGGTGGTGGCCTCGACGGGGGCCGTCGTCGTGTCCAGGAGTCGCATCGGGGGGTTCATCGAGGCGGCCTCGGCGCGGACCCAGGCGTTGTACTCCAGCATTTCGGCGATCCGCGGCTCGGACCACTCCCGCCACGCGGGACGCGCCCGGAGCCGGGCGGCGAGGACGTCCGGGTCGCAGGTCAGCGCGAGGTATCTGATCTCCTGGAACAGCGCCCGCTCGGGCAGCGGCTCGAACTCCGGCGGCACGACGGTGCCGCACAGCAGCACCGGCCGGCCGTTCTGCTGGATCATCGCGGCCATCGCCAGCCACGCCGACCGGAACCGTACGGGATCGTGCAGGCCTGTCTGCCACAGCACGTCCTGCTCAAGTACGACGAAACGCTCGCTCAGCCGCTCGACGAGGAGCCGGGCCACGGTCGACTTGCCGCAGCCGCTGGGGCCGGTGAGCGACCACAGGGGAAGCCGGACGAACGGCTGCCGGTGGCCGCACACGGCGCAGACGACGGCCGGAGGCTCGGCGATGACCTGGGGTGAATCCGCGCGCGCCCCACAGCGCGCGCAGATCAGCGGGTTCACGGAGCGTCAGTCGAAGAGGTCCTCGAGGAAGCTCTTCCTGCGGCCATGGTGCCCGTACGGCGGGGGCGAGTCCGTGTACCCGTGGTGCGGGGCGTGGCCCCGGTACGGCGGCGGGGAGTCACGGTAGCCCTGGTACGGCGGCGGGGAGTCCGTGTAGCCGCCGGGGTAGGGCGGCGGCGGGGCGGCGTAGTGCCGCTGTTCCGCGTGCACGATCTGCTCAAGCTCACCACGGTCGAGGAAGATGCCGCCACACCGAGAGCACTGCTCGATGTGGATGCCCTGCCGGTTGTACGTCTGCATCGGGCCATGACACTTTGGACAGATCACCGCCTCAGCGTAACCGGCTGGAGGATGCGGGCATCCTGATCACCCGTTGGCCGGTCAGGCCCGTCGGCGAAGATCGCGATGGCGCGGAACCCCTACCACGCACCGGCCGTCTGATGCGCATGCTCACCACCGGGCGCGACGCCCCGTGGAAGTCGCCGTGAGGTCCGAGGCCGAGAAGGCCGCTCTGGCCACGGTGCTACGGCGTTGGCGTAGCGGGGGTCGCCTCCTGACCGGCTACCTGGTGGTCGTGGCCCTGGCGTTTCCCCTGTTCGCCGGCTGGGACCACCGATTCTCCGATCTCATCAAGGTCGCGGGGGTCATGACGGCCGTCGGTGTCGCACTGCTCGTGCTGGTCGGTGTCCGTAACGGCTGGGCCGGCGACACGCTGGCGGAGTGGCGACCGGAACTGGCGCCCCCACGAACTCGCGGGGAAGCCGCGCCTGAGCGGCACCGGCTCGCTGGCGTACCTGGCGGCGCCGCCTCCGACGGCAGGTACACGGATCAGGGGTTGCCTTGGCTGTCCCTGCCGGGACGGTACTGGGCGACCAAAGCCCTACAAAGAAGAGGAAGGTAACGATGTCGGCATCCGACAAGCTGCGGCGTGAGAAGACCAAGCCCGCGGCAGAGAGCCACGCGTCCAGGCCGTTGACCCCGGAACAGGCGACCGCGGCCGCCCAACTCGCAGGTCTGGACCTGCTCCCCGATAAGCACACGCCGGAGCAGAGGGCGGAGCACTAAGCGCTCAAGGACCGGATCTTCGGCCCCGAGCACTGACCGCACGACAGATCGGCCTCTGGTCTCCGCGAGGGGGGCAGAGGCCGGTTCACACGGCCGCCGCCGGCCCCGACGTCACCGGTGCCGCCTGGTCGAACGATCCGTTCAGCGGCGACGAGGGCGTGACCTGGAAACGCCGGCTCGGTCGCTCCCCATCTCCCGGCAGGCGCAGTACCGACCGGGGTGTCAGTCGGTCGCGCCGCTGCGGACGAGGCCGGTCTCGTAGGCGAAGACGACCGCCTGGACCCGGTCGCGCAGCTCCAGCTTCATGAGGACGCGCCCGACGTGCGTCTTGACGGTCGCCTCGGAGACGTACAGGCGGCTCGCGATCTCCCCGTTGGACAGGCCCTTGGCCACGAGGTTGAGGACCTCGCGCTCGCGGGCCGTCAGGGTGTCCAGCCTGGCGTCCGGCACCGGCTCCTCGGCCGGCAGGTGCGGCACGAACTTGTCGATCAGCCGCCGCGTGGTGCTGGGCGCGACGACCGCGTCGCCGGAGCAGACCGCGTGGATGGCCTCGATCAGCTGCGTCGGCCCGGCGTCCTTCAGCAGGAACCCGGCCGCCCCGGCCTTCAGCGCCGCGAAGGCGTACTCGTCCAGGTCGAAGGTGGTCAGGATGATGACCTTCGGGGCGTCCGGCAGCGCGCAGATCCGCCGGGTGGCCTCGATGCCGTCCATGCGCGGCATCCGCACGTCCATGAGGACCACGTCGGCCGGGGTCTGCCGGACCACCCGCAAAGCCTGCTCACCGTCGCCGGCCTCACCGGCGACCTCCAGGCCCGGCTGCGCGTCGAGGACCATGCGGAAGCCCGCGCGTACGAGCTCCTGGTCGTCGACGAGCAGGACCCGGATCGGTCGTTCCTCGTCCGTCATGCCGCACTCGTCTCCGCTCGTCGGGCCTCGGTCGCCGGGAGGCGGGCGAAGACCTCCCATCCGCCGCCGGGCCGTGGCCCGGTGCGCACCGACCCGCCGTACAGGGCGACGCGCTCGCTCATGCCGACCAGCCCGTGGCCCTGTCCGTCGCCGGAGGCGGCCGCGCCCCGGCCGTCGTCGCGGATGCGGATCTCCACCGCGTCATCACCGTAGTGGAGGTTCACCTCCGCCGTGGCCGCGGGTCCGGCGTGCTTGCGGGTGTTCGTCAGCGCCTCCTGGACGATGCGGTACACCGTGAGCTGCAGCGCGGTGGGCAGCTCCGACGGCACCCCTTCGACCGTGAGGCCGACCGGCAGCCCCGCCGAGCGGATCTGGTCGACGAGCTCGGCGAGCTGCTCGACGCCGGGCTGCGGCGCGTACGGGCCGGCGTCGCCGCCCTCGCGGAGCACGCCGAGCATTCGCCGCATCTCGGTGAGCGCCTGCCGCCCGGTCGCGCCGATCGTCTCCATCGCCCGCTTGGCCCGGGCCGGGTCGATGTCCACCATGTACGACGCGCCGTCGGCCTGGACCACCATCACGCTCACGCTGTGCGCGATGACGTCGTGCATCTCCCGGGCGATCCGCGCCCGCTCGCCCGCCGCCGCGACCTGGGCGTGCGCGTCCCGCTCACGCTCGAGCCGCTTGGCCCGCTCCTCCAGCTCGGCGGTGTACTTCCGCCGGGTGCTCATGTAGAGCCCCCAGATCCACATCGCCCCGGTGAAGACGGTGAACGGGAGCAAGGCGCTCCACTTGTTGGGGGCGTTCGGCTCCACCCACCAGCGCCACACGGCGAGCGCCGCGCCGAACTCGGCCACCGCGACCGCCGCGAGCGACCAGCGGAACGCACACTGGGCCGCCACCGTGTACAGCATGATGAACACGTTGATGTCCGCCGGCCCGGCCTGGACGTTGAAGGCCCAGTGCACGAACGCGACCATCGACACGACCGCGAAGACCACGCGCGGCCACCGGCGACGCCAGATCATCGGGACGCACATCCCGGCGACGATGGCCAGGTACGCGTACGTCGGGATGGCCTGCCGATCGTCGAACGGCGGGTTCGTGTACGTGTGGATGACGGTCAGCGAGATGCCGAGGATCGGCAGCGTCCACACGGAGTCGACGAGCCGGGGATGACGCCGAAGCCAGGCGAAGACACGGGCGAACACCGCTTCAGCGTACGTTCGGCCGCCCCGGCGCGCGTCCGCCCTGAGTCGGACCCGCGTCCACCGCGAGGCGCACGCGGTACGGTCAAGAGGTGGGTCAGGTCGGGTGGCGGGCGGCGATGCAGCAGGCGCTGTACGGGCCCGAGGGCTTCTACACGCGGGGCGAGCGGCCCGCCGCGCACTTTCGTACCTCGGTGCACGCCTCGCACCGGTTCGCCCTGGCCCTGGCCCGGCTGATCGTCGAGGTCGACACGGCCCTGGGCCACCCCGACCGGTTCGACCTCGTCGACGTGGGCGCCGGCTGCGGGGAGCTGCTGGCCGAAATCCTGCCCGTGACGAGCCTGGCCGGGCGGCTGCGGCCGATCGCCGTCGAGGTCGCCCCGCGGCCGGAGGGGCTGAGCGGGTCGATCGAGTGGCGTGCCGCGCCGCCCGACGAGATCACCGGGCTGGTCATCGCCAACGAGTGGCTGGACAACGTGCCGATCGACGTCGTCGAGCTGACCGACGAGGGGCCCCGCCTGATCGTCGTCGACCCGCGCACCGGGGCGGAGATCCCGGGCCCCGCGCCCGCCCCGGAGGACACCGAATGGCTCGAACGCTGGTGGCCGCTGCGCGAGCCCGGCGACCGCGCCGAGATCGGCTGGCACCGCTGCGCGGCCTGGGCGTCGGTCCTCGAACGGCTGCGCGGCGGTCTGGCGCTGGCCGTCGACTACGCGCACGAGCGGGATCACCGCCCGCCGTACGGCACGCTGACCGGCTACCGCGACGGCCGCTGCGTCTCCCCGGTGCCCGACGGGTCCTGCGACATCACCGCGCACGTCGCCCTGGACGCCTGCGCCGAGGCCGGCCGGCGGGCCGGGGCGACCGCCACCCTGCTGACCACCCAGCGTGCCGCGCTGCGGGCGCTCGGGCTACGCGGCGAGCGTCCGGCGCTCGACCTGGCCCGCTCGGACCCGCGCGGCTACCTCCAGGCGCTGCGCGCCGCCGGCGAGGACGCCGAGCTGATCGACCCGTCCGGGCTGGGCAGCTTCGGCTGGCTGGTGCAGACCGTCGGGGTCGACGTGCCCGCCGTCCTGGGCAAGGGTCAGACCGCCACCTGAAGCGACCGCAGCCCGCGCAGGACGTAGCCCGGCTTCCACTCGGGGTCCGCCTTGACGGTCAGCCCGGGCGCGAGCCGCAGGAACGCGCGGAACGACTCGGCCAGCTCCACCCGCGCCAGCGGCGCGCCCAGGCAGAAGTGGATCCCGGCGCTGAACGCCAGGTGCGGATTGGGCGTACGGGACAGGTCGAGCACGTCCGGGTCCGCGAAGACCTCGGGGTCCCGGCAGGCCGAGGCGAACTGCAGGGCGACCTCGGCGCCGCGCGGGATCGGCACGCCGTCGACCTCGATGTCCTCCAGCACCCAGCGCTCGAACAGCGGCAGCGGCGTGTCGTAGCGCAGCAGCTCCTCCACCGCCGTGGGGATCAGCTCGTGGTCGGCGCGCAGCCGCTCCAGCTCTCCGGGGTTACGGAACAGCGCCCACCAGGAGTTGCCGGTGGCGTTCACGGTCGCCTCGTGCCCGGCGTTGAGCAGGAGGGCGCAGGTGCCGATCAGCTCGCCCTCGGTGAGCCCCTCGACCTGGCACAGCGCGCTGATGAGGTCGTCGCGCGGGTCCGTACGGCGGGCACGGGACAGGTCGCGCAGGTAGTCGGAGAACTCGATCGAGGAGCGCACCGCCGCGTCCTGGATCTCCTTGGACGGGTTGAGCTGGTACATCCCGCACATGTCCGCCGACCAGGGCCGCAGCAGGTGCCGATCGGCCTCGGGGACGCCGAGCATCTCGGCGATCACGGTGACCGGCAGCGGCTCGGCGACCTCGGCGATCACGTCCCCGCCGCCCCGCTCGACCAGGCCCCCGACGAGTCCCTCGGCCAGTGTCCGGATCCGGGGCCGCAGGTCCTCGACCATCCGCGGCGTGAACGCCTTCGACACCAGCCGCCGCAGGCGGGTGTGGTCCGGCGGCTCCATGTCGAGCATGCCCGCGTCGTTCAGGTCCCAGAACGGCTTCAGGAACTCCGGCTGCGGCTCGCGGCCGAACTCCTCGTCGGTGGCGACGTGGTGGTACGTCCGGCCGAGCCGCCGGTCCCGCAGCAGCGCGTTGACGTCGGCGTACCGGGAGATGACCCACTGGTTCGTCGGCTCGTGGAAGAAGACCGGGGACTCGCGGCGCAGGCGGGCGAGCGCGGGGTAGGGGTCGGCGACGAAGGCCGGCGACCCGGGGGCGTAATCGTTCATCGTGCCCAACGTTCGGTGCGGATGTCGGTCGCGCGCGCCCGGTGCGCCCGCCCGGCCGCCGACTCGACGATCGCGCGGGCCTCCCCCAGCTCGCGATCCTCCGCGGCGACCTGGACCGGTCCAGGTGGCGCGTCGATGTGAACGGTACCCAGCCCCAGCAAACGCTGCAGCGGGCCGGCGGTGAGGCGGACGCTCTGCGCCCGCGCGTGGGCGATCACGTCGAGGCGCCGGCACACCCGGCCCCGGCGGGTGACGAACAGCGAGTCGTCGGTGCCGGCCTCCCCCTTGCGGAACGGCGCGAGCCAGGACCGGGGCGTCGGCAGCAGCGGAACCGCCTCGGCGTTCGTGCCCGGGAAGACCAGGCCGACCATCTGCAGCGCGACGTGCCGGGGCGCGACCGGCAGCAGCACCGACGACAGCGCCTGCCGCTCCCCGACGTAGCCGGCGACGGTGACGTCGATGCGGGCCCAGCCGGTCCCGCGCCACAGCAGCGGCTCGACGACCCGGACGGCCTGTACGCGGCCCGGCGGCACCGTCTGCATCCGGGTCTCCATCAGGCCGTACCGCAGTCGCAGGCCGTCCGGCGACAGGGCCGCCGTGAAGTTGGTGTGCATGACCAGCGGCGCGATCACGCCCCGGGCCAGGCCCAGCAGCACCGGCAGGGCGGCCGCCAGCACGCCGAGCTCCCCGAAGGCGACCCCGAACGCCAGCAGCGCCACGAACAGCATCAGCGCCCCGATGACCGGCAGCTTCATCAGCTGCGAGCCCAACAGCGCCCCGAAGCCCACCCGCCAGTAGGGGCGTTCGGGCGCCTCGGGCGTGTGGCCCGGCAGCCCGGCGGCCCGGGCCAGCAGCTCGGCCCGCAACTGCTCGGCCAGCGGCCGCCCGAGATAGCGGAACTTCGTCTCGGCCTGATCGCCGCCGGCCAGCTCCACCCGCACCTCGGCGAGCCCGAACACGCGGGACACCAGCGGCCGTACGACGTCCACGGCCTGCATGTGCGCCAGCGGGATCCGGCGGTTGCGGCGGCGCAGGATGCCGGTCTCGACGACCAGGTCGTCCCCGGCGATCCAGAACTTCAGCGACCACCAGGTCCAGAACCCGATGGCCGCGGCCACGACGCTCACCGGCAGCATGACGAGGAGGAAGCGGGCGATGACCGCCGGGCTGAGGACCACGGCGACGCCGTCCGCGGTCTGGGTGAGCAGCAGCGAGTAGCCGCCGAGCACGAACGCGATGACGACGACCCCGACCGCGTTGATCACCGCCGTGGCCATGTGCAGCCGGTGCACGCCGTGGGAGAAGTGCACGGGCGGCTTGGGCGGCGGGCCGTACGGCGGCGGCCCGTACCCTGGCGCGTACATCGGCGGAGTGAAGTGCGGGCGCGGCGGCGGCCCGTACGGCGGCCGCCCCGGCCCGTAGGGACCGTTCACAGCCCGATCGACCTCGATTCGCCCTTCTGCGCGAGCCGGTCCCGCAGGATCGCGGCGTCGCGGGCGGGCAGCCCGGGGATGCGCGCGTCGGTGGCCGCCGCCGCGGTGTGCAGCCGTACGGTCGCCACCCCCAGCCACTGTTCGAGCAGCCCGGCGGTGACGTCGACATACTGCATGCGCCCGTACGGCACGACGACGAGGTGCCGGACGAAGAAGCCGTGCGTCACCAGCAGGTCGTCGGCGCGCTCGGCGAATCCCCAGGACCGGTAGCTCAGCTCGGCGACGACCCAGCTCACCGCGCAGGCGGCCAGGACCAGAGCGAGCCAGATCAGGCCACCGGCGAGGCCGCGCGTCCGGGACAGCACGAACGCGCCGACGATCGTGACCGGCAGCGCCCACAGCAGCACGGCGATGCGCCGGTGCCAGGTCAGCTTGGGCGAGACCCGCACCCACGTCATGCCGCTCGGCGGGTCGAACGCCTGCTCCGCCCGCGCGCCGATGGGCACGGCCGAGGGCATCGACGGCCCACTCGGGGCGGGCGGCGGAGGCAGCGGCGGGCCCTGCCGCGGGCCGGGCGCCGCGCCGGGCGGCAGGATGTTCGGACTGCCCGGCGGCATGTCCTGCGCCGCACGCGGATTCGGATACTGATCGCCAGCATTCATGTCGGGAGTAAGTCAACCCCAACCGGGCCGCCTTCCGCGAGACCTCGCATGGCAGGATGGATGATCGGAGCGAGTGGAGAAGGCGAGCGCGGCAGTGAGCACCGAGCGGATCGTGGGCGTGGGCGCGGGGACCAAGGACCTCGCCACCGAGGACATGACGCTCAACATCGGGCCGCAGCATCCTTCGACGCACGGCGTGCTGCGCCTGCGGATCACCCTGGACGGCGAGCGGATCACCGCCGCCGAGCCGATCATCGGGTACATGCACCGGGGCGCGGAGAAGCTCTTCGAGGTCCGCGACTACCGGCAGATCATCGTCCTGGCCAACCGGCACGACTGGCTGTCGGCGTTCGCCAGCGAGCTGGGCGTCGTCCTGGCCGTCGAGCGGATGCTGGGCATGGAGGTGCCGGTCCGCGCGGTGTGGGCGCGCACCCTCCTGGCCGAGCTGAACCGCGTGCTCAACCACCTGATGTTCCTCGGCTCGTACCCCTTGGAGGTCGGCGCGATCACCCCGATCTTCTATTCCTTCCGCGAGCGCGAGCAGGTGCAGCGCGTCATGGAGGAGATCTCCGGGGGCCGTTTGCACTACATGTTCAACCGGGTCGGCGGCCTGAAGGAGGAGCTGCCCGCCGGCTGGCTCGGGCGCGTCACCGACGCCGTCGCCGCCGTGCGCCACGGTGTCGGCGACATCGACAAGCTCATCCGGGGCAACGAGATCTTCCGGGCCCGCACCCGCGGGGTCGGCGTGCTGACCCGCGAGCAGATCGAGCAGTACGGCGTGTCGGGGCCGATCGCCCGCGCCTCCGGCGTCGACTTCGATCTGCGGCGCGACGAGCCCTACCTCGCCTACGGCGAGCTGCAGGACGTGCTCCGTGTGGTGACCCGGACCGAGGGCGACTGCCTGGCACGGTTCGAGTGCCTCCTCGACCAGGTGCACGCCTCACTCGACCTGGCCGACGCCTGCGTGGCCCGGCTCAAGGAGCTGCCGCCGGGCCCGATCAACGTACGGCTGCCGAAGGTGCTGAAGGTGCCGGAGGGCCACACGTACGCCTGGACGGAGAACCCTCTCGGCATCAACGGCTACTACCTCGTCTCCCACGGCGAGAAGACCCCGTGGCGGCTGAAGCTCCGGTCGGCGTCCTTCAACAACATCCAGGTGCTCCGCGAGATGCTCCCCGGCCACCTCGTCGCCGACATGATCGCCATCCTGGGCTCGATGTTCTTCGTCGTCGGCGACATCGACAAGTAATCCCCCGGCTAAGCGACGACGAGCCACTCGTCACCGAAGTTGGCGACGATCTTCAGCTTCCCGCCGAGCGCCTCGACGTAGCGGGTCAACACCTCGGTCCCGACATCGGTGACCCGCCCGTTCTCGATCTGGCTGACCCGGCCGGGCGAGACCCCCATGATCTCGGCGACCTGCGCCTGAGTCATACCCCGACGTTTGCGCGCCTCCGCGAGCTGATGGCCCCGGACCTCGGCCATCATCTCTTCCCCCAGCGCAGCGATCCGCTCTGAACCGGCGGCGGTCTGACCGTGCCTCGTGTCCCTCCACCGCTTGACGCCGTCCACCAGGCTCACCCTTCCCTCATGCGATCGCCGAGGTAGCGCTCATAGAGCTGTTCGGCCACCGGGATGTTCTCCGCATACCACCGTGACCACTTGCCTGCTTTGTCGCCGGCGACCAGCAGAACCGCCGATCTCCAGGGATCGAAGATGAACAACAAGCGCAGCTCACTGGAAGCCGTCGAACCGGGCCTCAACTCCTTAAGGTTATGGAGCTTCGATCCTTCGATCCGGTCCACCAGGGGACGCCCCAGGGACGGCCCGTGGAGTTCGAGTTGATTGATCCCCGCTAGCACTAATTCGTACGAGCGAGGGTCGATGACCTCTAGGTCGTCGAGCCACTCGAGCACTTCATCAGTGAGGTAGATCTCCCAGCCCACCAGCGGCATCCATTCCCGACTTTAGCTATAACTAAACATGCAAGGCAACCGCCCACCCACTTCGATGGTTACTTATAGCACACGGGCGAATACTTAAGGTGAGATTCCGGCTGGCGAGCTGGGCTGTGCAGTTCTGGCCGCCGCCGGGGGCAGCGCAGGGCCGAGCCGTCCGGGCTCGGGTCCTGTTCGCGGGTCGCCGGGGCGGAAGAAAGCGAGGCCGGGCGGCCGTGCCCATGGTGGCCGCCCGGCCGGTCGTTACCCGGTCCGTCGCCCGGGTGGTCGTCGGTCGGTCAGCCGGCCGGGGCTGCGCCGTTCTGGCCGCCCGGGGCGCCGCCGGGGCCGCCGGGGGCGGCACTGGGGCGGAGGGAGGCGCAGGCCTTGAGGGCCTTCTGCTGGGCGGCGGACATCGTCGGCATGCCGCTCGGGCGGCCCGACGGGCGGGCGGTGGGCCTGCCGGACGGGTTGCCGGACGGTCTGCCGCCGGGGGCGCCCCCGCCCGGCCCGCCGCCGGGGCCCCGGCTGGGCATCGTCACGCCCTGTTTCTCCATGCACTGCCGGTAGGCGGTCATGGCACTGGAGTTCGGGCCGCCCTGGCCGGCCTGCTGCCCGCCGCTCTGCCCCGAGGTCTTGTCGCCGCCGCCCCCGCAGGCGGCGCTGAGGAGCATGGTCCCGGCGACGGCCGTGCCGCCGAGCAGCCGGACGGTCAGTTGCCTGGTAAGCATGGTTCTTCTCCTTCGAGAGAGGGATTCCGCGGAGCGTCAGCCGCCGGACGAGGTGCCCTGGACGGACGTCGCGGTGAGGGTGCCGTCCGCGGCCTGGGAGCCCTGGACGGTGACGGTGGTGCCGGTCTTCAGGGCGGAGGCCGAGCCGCTCCGCAGCACGCGGACCTTGGTCTTGTCCGTGACCTTGACCTGCACGACGCCGTTCTGGGTCTTGACGTAGATCGTCTTGCCGGTGACCTTCTGGACGGTGCCGGTCGTCCCCGGGCTCGCGCCGTTGCCGGGCGCGGCCCCGCCGGGCATTCCGCCGCCGAAGGTTCCGCGGCCGCCGCCCGGCATCTGGCCGCCCGTCGCCGCGCGCGAGCCCTGGGCCGTGGTGCTCGTGTGGTCGCCGTAGTGCCGGTCGACCTGGGCGCCCGCCCCGAAGCCGGCGGCCAGCAGCGCGCCGGCGCCCAGGTAGGCGGTCAGGCCGAGTCTCCTGCGGGCCTTGGGGGCCTTGGCGAGTTCGCTCTCCAGGTCGCCGTCGAACGGCGAGGCGGACAGCACGTCGTCCCGGGTCACCGAGGCATCGGGCTCCTCGTAAGGCGTCCACGTTCTGTGGCCGGTCACGTCGTTCTCCTCCGGGTCACTCATGGCGCAGGGCCTCGATCGGGCGCAGCTTGGCCGCGCGGTTGGCCGGGTAGCTGCCGAAGAACAGCCCGATCGCGACGGACACGCCCAGCGCCAGCGCGATCGAAGAGGGCACGATCACCGGCTTGACGCCGACGACCTTGAAGAGACTGCCGACGACTCCGACCAGCACGCCGAGCACGCCGCCGACGAGGCTGAGCACGGTCGCCTCCGCGATGAACTGGCCGAGGATCGCCCCCTTCGGCGCTCCGATGGCCTTGCGGATGCCGATCTCCCGGGTCCGTTCGGTGACGGTGACGAGCATGATGTTGGTGATGCCGATGCCGCCGACCAGCAGGCTGATGGCCGCCACCGCGCCGAGCAGCACGGTGAAGGTCTTGCTGGAGGCGCTGACCGCCGACTGCAGGGTGGCCTGGTTCATGATCTGGAAGTCGGCGCTGTTGGACCCGGAGATGTCGTGCCGCTGGTTCAGGATGTCGGTGATCTCGCTCTGGGCCTGGTCGGTGACCTTGGAGCTCTTGGCCTCCACGACGATGGAGCCGAGCCCGCCGAACCCGGTGATGTTCTGCTGCACCGTGCTGAGCGGGCCGATCGCGACGTCGTCGGCGTCCTGCATGCCGGACGAGCCGGACTCCTTGAGTACCCCGACGACCGTGAACGGCGTGCCGCCCACGTTGACCTGCTTGTTCAGCGGGTCGACGATGCCGAACAGGTCCTCGGCGACCGTCTGGCCGATCACCAGGACCTTCCGGCCGCTCGTCACGTCGTCGTCGGTGAACGCCGCGCCGCGCGCGACCTCCTTGTTCGCGGCGCTGAAGTAGGACGGGTAGGTCCCGACGAACTGGCTGATCGAGTGGCTCGTCCCCTCGTACGTCGTCGTCACGGACGAGGACGTCACCACCGGCGACGCGCTCTTGACCGAGGGGGCGTTCACCGGGTCGACGAGCGCCTTGGCGTCGTCGACGGTGAGGTCGTGCGCCTGGGTCCGGGGGCCGTTGGACTGCTGGCGGTTCCGCATTCCACCGAAGCCGCCGAAACCGCCTCCCCCGCCGCCGGAGGTCGACTTCGAGACGGTGAGGGAGTTGGCGCCGAGCCGGGAGATGTTGTTCTTGATCTGCTCGGACGAACCGTTGCCGACCGCGACCAGCATGATCACGGCGCCGACGCCGATCAGGATGCCGAGCATGGTCAGCGCGCTGCGCATCTTGTTGGCGGTCAGGCCGCGCAGGGCGAACCGCAGGATCTCCCAGGGGCTCACCGCGCGGCCTCCGGGAGGGAGACGGCGGCGGGCGGCGGGCCGACCACCGGGGCCTGCCGGCGGTCCTCGATGATCTCGCCGTCGACCAGCCGGATCACCCGCTTGGCGCGGGCGGCGACCTCGTCCTCGTGGGTGATCAGCACGATGGTGCGCCCGGACAGGCTGAGCTGATCGAGGATGCCCAGCACGTCGGCGGTGGAGCGGGTGTCCAGGTTGCCGGTGGGCTCGTCGGCGAGCAGCAGCGCCGGCGCCGTGACGAGGGCTCGGGCGACGGCGACGCGCTGCTGCTGACCGCCGGACAGCTCGTTCGGCTCGTGGTCCATGCGGTCGCCGAGTCCGACCTGCCGGAGCGCGGCCCGGGCCCGTGTCCGGCGCTCCGCCGGCTTCACGCCGCCGTACGCCAGCGGCAGTTCGACGTTGGCGAGCGCGGACATCCGCGGGATCAGGTTGAACGACTGGAAGATGAAGCCGATCTTGCGGTTGCGCAGGATGGACAGCCGGCGTTCGTCGAGCACGCCGACGTCGGTCCCGTCCAGCAGGTACCGGCCGCCACTCGGCACGTCGAGACAGCCGAGGATGTTCATGAGCGTCGACTTGCCGGACCCGGACGCCCCCATGATGGCGACGTAGTCGCCGCGCTCCACGCGGAGGGACACGCCGCGCAGGGCGTGCACGGCGGTGTCGCCCTGGCCGTACACCTTGGTCAGCGCGCGGACGTCGAGGACCGCGGGTTCGGGCGTCACGGCCGGCCTCCCCCGGGAGCGCCGCCGCCGGGCGCGCCACCGCCGCCGCCGATGCCGCCGCCGAGCCCGCCGCCGGCCCGGCCGAAGCCGCTGGAGCCGCTCGTGCTGGTCGTCGTGGTGATCACCACCTGGTCGCCCTCGTTCAGCCCGGACTTGATCTCGGTGCCCTGGTTGCCCTTGACGCCGGTCGTCACGGTTTTGACGGTCTGCTTGCCGTTCTGCAGGACGGTGACCGTGCTCTGCCCGCCGGCCGTACGGACGGCGGCCGCCGGGACGTACAGGACGTTCTGCGCCGTGGCCGTGGTCACCTGCACGGTCGCGGTCTGGCCGATCCGCACCGAGCTCGGAATCGAGGTCAGGGTGATGGTCGCGCCGTACTGCACGACGTTGTTGCTGGTCGTCGGCGACATGTCGATCTGGGTGACCTTGCCGGTGGCGGTCGTGCCGCTGAGCGCGTCGAAGGAGACGGTGGCCTTCTGGCCGGTCTTCAGCTTGATCGCGTCGGCCTCGGTGAACTCCCCGGTGACCATGAGCTTCTTCGGGTCCGCCAGCTCGATGAACCCGCTCCCCGACGAGGACGAGCTACTCGTGCTCGACGACCCGGACGAGCCGCCGGAGCCGCCGCCGTTCCCGGCCTGGCCGGAGGACCCGGACGAGGAGCCCTGTGAACCGGAGCTTGAAGAGGATCCCGAGCCGGAGGACGAGCCGCCGACCGTGCCATTGAGAGCGACGACCGTGCCGGCGAAGGGCGCCCGCAGCTCGGTCCCCGCCAGCGCGCGGACGGCCTGGTTGTAGGCGTTCTTCGCCGAGACGTACGAGGAGTAGCCGGAGGCGGTGGAGGTGTCGCCGTCCGCGGCCGCGGTGAGGTTCGCCTTGGCCGAGGTGAGGTTCTCCTGGGCGGAGGTCGTGTCGAGCCGGGCCAGCAGTTCGCCCTTGGAGACCTTGTCACCCGCCTGGACATAGATCTTGGCGACCGTGCCGGAGGTCGTGAACGACAGCGAACGGCTCCTGGCGCTCGCCACCGATCCCGAGGCCGACACCGACGAGACGACGGTGCCGCGCGTGACCCGGGACGTACGGCTGAGGGCGGACGCGCCGGCCGAATCGTCTCCGCCGGTCAGCGAGAGATATCCGACGCCGATGCCGGTGACCAACAGCACGCCCAGCGCGCCGTTGATCACGAGGGATCTGCGTCCGAGTAGACGTTTCACCTGGCACAAGCTGGCGGAGGAAGGTTGGATCACCCTAATTTAAAAATGAAAATACGATGAGAGACCTTCCCCAGGAAACTCTCATTTAAGGCCCAGATTGGTCTCATCCGGGCTCGTCATCATGGCGCGCCATGAGCTTTCGGGTGTCCGCGCCGAATTTCCGGCTGAAACGTACCCAGGTGGCGACCGGCGTAATCGGCGTCGCCGTGATCGGCGCGGTGACGGCCGTCGCCGTCGGCACCGGCGGTGGGAGTGGGGCGGCACCGACGTACGCGACGGTGGCCGAGGGCGAGGTGACCGCCACGGCGGGCGCGGCGGGGAACGTCACGAGCGCCGACAGCCGCGACCTGGCGTTCAGCACGTCCGGCACGGTGAAGAGGGTGTACGTCAAGGTCGGCGCGAAGGTGCACGCGGGTGCCCGCCTGGCCCGCGTCGACCAGACCGTGGCTCTGGAGGACGTCGCGGCGGCCCGCGCCGCGCTGGCCGCCGCCGAGGCCGCCGAGTCCTCCGGGAGCGGCACGACGAGCGCGGACGCGGCCGCGGCGACGACCGCGGATCGCGCGACCATCGCCCTGGCCGCCTACCGGCCGACGGTCTCGCCGACCCCGACGCCCTCGGCGAAGACGAGCACACCGAGTTCGACGAAACGCCCGTCGACCCGGCCGAGCACCCCGCAGAACACGCGAACGTCGAGGGCGCCGGCCTCCGGAAACTCCTCCGGCGGTGGTACGCCCCAGGGCGGCACGACCTCGGCGGCGCAGCTCGAGGCGCGGGTCATCCAGGCCAAGAACACCCTCACCCAGGCGGAGCGGGCGCTGGCCGGAACGGTCATCAAGGCACCGATCGACGGCACCGTCCTCGCCGTGAACGGCCACGCCGGTGACACGGCCTCGGCGTCGAGCACGTTCATCACCATCGGGGACCTGAACGAACTGCAGTTGCAGGCGACGTTCTCCCAGAACGACGTGGCGCACATCCACGTCGGTCAGGAAGCCAAGATCACCCTCAGCACGGACAGCACGAAGACCTACGCCGGGTCGGTCACGCACGTCGACACCAACGCGACGACCAGCGACCAGCTCGTCAAGTACGGCGTGATGATCGCCTTCGACGACGTGCCGTCCAAGGTGCTGATCGGCCAGTCCGGAACCGTGTCGGTCACCACGGCGTCCGCGGCGGACGTGCTCCACGTGCCCTCATCGGCCGTACGGACCGCGGCGAACGGCACCTCCACCGTCCGGGTGCGGCAGGGCGACCGCACCGTTACCCGTACCATCAAGGTCGGCGTCCGCGGTGACACGTACGTCGAGATCACCTCGGGCCTGTCGAAGGGCGAACGCGTCGTGACGTCCGGCTAGGTCACTCGATGGGCCGGCCGTGCTCCTTGAGCAGGTGCACCAGGTTCTGGATGAACGGATCCTTGGTCGCCGCCTGCTGGGTCAGCGGAATCTTGATGGACCCGCCGTCCTGCAGATGGAGCAGGGCGTGGCGTCCGCCGGTCAGCCCGTGACCGCCGACGGCCTTGCTGCCGAGGCGGGCCACCTGCGGCCACTCGACCGTGCGCAGCTCATCGTTCTTGCTGTGCACCAGGCCACGGGCGAAAAGGTAATTCTCCTGGCGTCCTCGGGCCAGCGCGGCGATCGCGTTCGAGATCCCTCCGATGAAGAGCATCAGCATGACGAGGTGCAAGAAGAAGAAGCCCAGAATCTGGACGACGAGGATCTCGCCCACTACCGCCGTCAGGATGGCGAGGAGGCTCAGGCCGATCTTCTTCCGGGGATCCCCCCAACCGCGCCTGCCCAGGTAGTCACCGAGCATCCGGCCGGCGGCCAGCCGGGACACCGGCTCGGGAACGCTCCTTAGATCGGGAAGCGACGTCCGGTCGTCGGCCATCTCGCCCATCCATTCGAGTCAATTGATCGCGGACAACCGAAGCATAGGGTCGCGTTGAAACCGAATCGCCGTTTCGTTCGCCAATCCGTGCTCGCCGATTCGCCATTTCGCGTACACAGCCCGAATGTCGCGGCGCAAAGGCCGGACGTGATCACAGATCCGCGCCACGGCCGTTGCCACTCGGTGGTGACGTGCGGCGGATCCCGGCCGCGGAGAGGCCGAACTCCTTCTTGAGGGCCCGGCTGAGGTGGCCGGAATCAGGAATGCCCCACCGAGCGGCGATGGCGGCGGCGGTACGGGTCGCTAGAGCGGGGTCCTGGAGGTCTCGGCGGATCCGGATGAGCCGTTCCTGCCGGACCCAGGCGGCGAAGGTGATGCCCCGCCGCTGGAAGAGCCGATGCAGGTAGCGGGGAGAGATGCCGTGGCGGCGGGCGACGGACTCCACCGACAGGGCGGGATCGCCCAGATTCGCGATGGTGTAGGCGGTGATCCGGTCGGTGAGGTCGGCGGTCACCTCGACACGTTGCGGGCTGGTGTCGGTGAAGGTGGCGACGAGCAGGGAGGCCAGCGCGTCGGCCAGGTGGAGGTTGGACCCGCCGGGCAGGTCGTCGATACGCTCGGCGAGGTCCGAGAAGAAGGCGGCGATGACCGCGCGCGTCCCGGCCTCGCAGGGCACCGGCATGGCCGCTCGCCGGCTGATGACGTCGGCGTTGGCGCCGAGCATGGTGCGCGGCACCGCGATCACGATGACGTCGCAGGCATCCGTGACCGTGAGCCGATACGGCCTGGCGGTGTCGAAGACCACGAGGTCGCCGGCCCTCGCGCGACGCGTGCGGTCGTCCTGGAAGACGTCCGCCGGTCCGCTTCGGTGCAGGGTCACCTTGAGCAGTTCACCGTCGGTGGAGCTGATGTGGTCGGCCTCGCGCGTCACCTGGTGCGCCGCGCCACGAATGTGCGCGAGGATCACCGGGCCGACGTGGGCGGAGTCCACGGTCGCCCGGAACCTCCCCGGAAAGGCCGCGTCGACCGGGGCGGTGACGCGCAGGGGCACCAGGATCGACGATGCCACCGCCTGCAGGTCCTCGGGCCGCTGAAGACGAACCGCGGCGCTCTCGGCGGGCATGGTCACACCCGCCTCCGTACGGCCGCCGCCCACCGGAACGGCGCAGTGCCCCGGGGTGCTCCGGCGTCGGGCAGGAGAGAATCGGCGTCTCTATCGCGCACGACGAGATTTCTCCTTTACTGCGATCGGAGGGGATGAGCGACATCCGTGTCCGCCGTCCCCGACAGTAAGGAGTGATATCTCCGCGTTGCAGGTCAGAGCATGAAGTGGGATGAGCCTGGGACGCTCGTCGAACCGGGCGACGGCGATGGAGCAGGTCGCCTCAGGGCCTCGATCCAGGGCCCTTCAGGGGATGGGACGGGTTGGGACGGACATCCCGCGGTTCGCCGGGCCGCGTCGTGCCGCCATGGCGGGTGATCGAGCGGCCGTCTCGGTCGTGTCGACCCGTCCTCGCGACGCCTGCCCGAACCACTGGTGAACGAACCGCGCGCAGGCGCGACCGCCCGTGGCGCTCAGCCCGCCACCCGGTAGGCGCGCGAGACGGTCTCCGTCACCTGGTTCCCCGCGCTGTCGACGGCCGTCGCCCGCAGGTCGACATAGCCCGGCTCGGCCGGATTGGTCACGGACACCGTCCCGTTCACGACCGGGAGGGTCTGCCAGGTCTTGGACCCGTCCGTGGACGCCTCGACCGTCAGCGTCGTGACCGCGTGCGCGGTCGCGCCGGGGTTGGTCACGACGCGGACCGGGATCTCGGTGGTGGAGCCGGGCGCGGCGGCGTTCCGGTCGTCGAGGCCACGCGGCGCGAACCGTACGGTGCTGAGCGGCAGCACCGTCTTCTTCGACGTCCGCGCCGATGTGAACACCCAGCTCACCTGGACGCGGTCGGACAGCGTCGCCTCGGCAGCGTCGCGGGTGGCCGTCACGTCGAGGTGGTAGGTCGTCGCCGACTTCCCGAGGGTGACGTCCGGTTCGTACGCGTCAAGTCCGAGCGCCTTGGTGCCGGCCTGGAGCTTCACGTTCGCGATGGTGAACTGGTCGAATCCCCAGTTGCCGGGAGCGTCGGACAGCAGGTTGACCGGCGTGTAGTGCAACTGGTCGCCCGTCCGGTAACCACCGGGTGCGGCGGGCCCGAACACCGCGGCGTTCCAGGTCTCAACGGGCGCCGTGCCCTTGGCGTACGTCCGGGTGGCCAGGGTGACGTTGCCGAACAGCGGGTGGGACGACGACTCGTACCACAGCTCCCGCTTGCAGGCCGCCCCCGGCTGGACGTACTCGGTGAGGGTCGTGGGCGCGTCGAACCACAGCTCGTCGTCGCCGCCCCAGGCGGTGCCCCGGCAGCGCGGGTTCACCTTCATCCCGTCACTGAAGGACCGGTAGGTGACCTTGACCTCCGCGAGGTCGGCCTTGGTGACGTGCTGGGTGACGCCGGCGGGGATGCCTGCGGAGTAGGAGGTTCCGAGTCGGTACAGTGTGCCGGACCCGGTCCAGGTGCTGCCCTGGCTGAACGTCACCCCGGAGCGCTTGACCGGCACCGCGTACAGCCGTCCGGGAACGTCGTCGGTGGTGAAGTCCATCGCCCCGTGCCGTACGTGCACCCGGATCCGGCCCTGCACGGACGGGTCGCCGACCGACAGGTCGATCGCCTTCCCACCCTTGGCGCTGAGCGTGACGTGATCATGGCCCTTGGACAGCTTGTACGTGGCCAGGACCACGGTGTTCTCGGGCGACTCCCCCGGCTCGTTCCGCGCGAGCGTCGCGTAGATCTCGTACGTCCGCTTGTCCGGCAGCTTCGCCACGGCGTTGTCGCGGCCCATCACCGGCCAGGACTTCTTGGCCGCCGGATCGTAGATCTGCGCGGTGATCCAGGGCACCTTCCCGGCGCGGCTCAGCCCCTTGATCGTGAGGTACCGCCAGGTCGTCGCCGAGGCGGTCGCGGGCAGCGAGCCGAGGACAAGAGCACCGGCCACCCCGATGATGAGCGTGCGTCTCCCCAACCCCATGGCCACCCTCCGCCACACCGCAGAATGAAGATCACAAACCTTACATTCCGGGCATCACGCACACAGCGATTGGCCGAACGAGGCCAGGTCTGCCGTCACGCCGCGATCGGCGTCAGCGGGTAGGCCGGTGCGTCAACACGACGGCGCGGCTTCGGCGCGCCGAAGGGTGCCGAACACCGGCGGGGTCGTCCAGCCCCGCAGTGTCGCGAGGATCGTCGATCGAAATACCGTCTCGGCCGTGGCGGCGTCGAGCGCCCCGCCCAGTTCGAGAGTCACGAGTCCGTGCAGGGTGACCCAGATGGAGATGGCGATGGATGTCGCGTCGCCGGCCAGCACGGACGCCGACACGGCGCGACCTATCGCGTCGATGAGCGGTCGTACCGGGTCGGCGGCACCGACCGCGCCCGACGGATCGAAGGACTGCACGCCACCGAACAACACGGTGTAAAGGTGGCGGTGCTCGCGCCCCCATCCCCGGTAGGCGACGGCAAGCGCATAAAGGTCGGCGAGGGAGTCGTCGGAGGCGGGCACCGCCGACAGGTCCTTGAACAGCCCGGCGACCGCCCTGTCGCGCACCTCGCCGATCAGCCCGTCCTTGTCGCCGAACAGCGAGTACAGGGCCGCGGTGGATGTCCCGGCGGCGGCGGCAAGGGCGCGCACGGTGATCGACTCCCGCGGGCGGGTGGCGAACATCTCGGTCGCGGACTCGACGAGCCGCTCCTTGACGGTGTCGTCGTTCGTTCTCGGCCTACCCACGACGACCAGCTTAGCGAAGCTGCTAACGTTGTTTTGAAACAGTGTTTGGAAACTATTGCGAGGACCGCCGATGCCGAAACCGTTCATCCGTCCTGTCCGCTTCGCCGGTCGTCTCGGCCTGAGCCTGGTTGCGGTCATCGCGCTGGTCGTCCTGTTCCTCGCACTGATCGTCCTGACGGACGGGGCGGGCTCGGGACTCGCCGCCTGGCTGACGACGCTCGGCATCGGCGCGGCCGTCGTGCTGTGGCGGAGCCGCCGGCGTACCTGGCCGACCCGTCTGGTGCGGCTCCTGCCGGTGGTCGTCGTCGCGGCACTGACGGCATCGGTCTGCGTCCCGACCGCGCCCAGAGAACGGCGTTATCCGACCGCCCTACCGTTCGTGGCGACGCGGTATTGGAGCCTGGCCACCGGAAGCCGGGTCGCGGTGTACCACTATCCGCCCGCCCAGGACGGCACCCGGCATCCACGGCCCCTCGTGTACCTCAACGGCGGACCCGTCCGCGGCATCTCGGTGCTCGACCACCGGTTCCTGCAACTCCTGGCACACCAGGGTTACGACGTCTATACCTACGAACAGGCCGGCGGCGGACGAAGCCATCTGCTCCCCATGGGGCAGTACACCATTTCCCGGTCGGTCCGCGATCTCGGCGCCTTCGTCGACCGTCTGGGCAAGGGCCCGGCCGACGTCCTCGGGTTCTCCTCAGGTGCGGTGGTGCTCACCCGGGCGCTCGCCGACCCGCACGTCGCCGCCCACGTGCACCGGGCGATCATCGCAGAGCCCGGCCCCATGGACGGACCCACCGCGCGGATCACCGGGCAGCGGGGGCGGCCTTCCGGGCGTGGTCTCGCACCGGCCATGACCGGACCACGATCGACGCGGGTCCCCCGATACGCCGTCGCGTTCGGCCTCATGCGACTCGGGCTCCTCAGCCCCAGCACCGGCCTGATCGGGCAGGCCGAAGGCGACAACGCCTTCAAGGCCGCCGATCTCGGCAGCGACACCGCGTCCGGCTACTGCGCACGGGACGCGCACCGCATCCCCACCGAGGACACGGCGGAGAACTTCTCTTTCAGCGCCGCCGCGAGCCTCCACGTCGATCAGACGATCAAGGACTCGCCCTCCATCGCTCCACAACTGGGCCGCTCTCACACCCCCGCGATGCTCATGATCGCCGAGTGCTCCGCGCAAATCCGCGAATGGGAGACCACCGTCCTCGCCGATGACCCCGCCATCCAGCGCACCCAGTACATGCCCGGCGTCGGACACCACATGTGGAACGGCCTGGACGACAACAACGAACGAGCCGCCGCCGTCATCACCGCATTCCTTGCGAACGAACCGGCCCCCTTGCCCAACTACCCGACCCGCGCCGACATACCCGCATTCCTCCAGGCTCACAAATGATCCCCGCAGCAGGAAAATGTCTCGCGCGCAGGGCTCTCAGCCGCCTTCGAGGCCGATACTGGCCCCGACGCCGAACGGCAAGACCTGGACGAACGCCCTGCGCGCCGCGCGGAAGTTGGTCGAGGACGGCCTGATCGCGGCGTGGACATACCCGGACCGGCCAGTACGGATCGGCGTCCTGGCGACCGCTCGATGGATGCGCAGGTCCATCACCGACCCGGATCCGCGACCGATCGATCCGTGCGCGGTGCCGAACAACGGCTGGGGATTAGGGATCGTGGACGCCCTCTCGGCAGTGCGCTGGACGACGTACGAAACCGACGGCAAGACCATGCACGTCCTGATCCCGGCCCCCGGCGTCGAGCTGACGCCGGCGGAGCTGAGCGCCTTGACCGCTTGATCCCTGGCGCGCACTGCCTATAGGGGACAGTGCACGCCAGGGATCAAGCTTGCCTTCAGTCGCACGCACGCCCGTTGGCCGGACCAGGTCGGCGAAACCCCGCCGAGCGTTCCGCGAGCCCCACCTCGAACGAAGGCACCTGACGAGCCTCCCGCCGGGTCAGGCGGATCGGTGGAGGTCGGCCCGAACCTCGCCTGCGATCTCGTGGATCTTCTTTTCGGTCTCCCGCAGTCTCGCCTCGGCCTGGGCGGTCCGCTCGGCGGCACGGCGCTCTCGCCACGTCGGCTTACGATGCATCCGGACCCTCGGCTTCGAGCGGGTGAACAGTCCCATCGCACTCACTCCTTCGGCTGCGCTCGTGCCGCCAGGAGATCCCCCGTATCAAGCTGTTTATTCCGCTCGCGGGTCACCCGACGCGGGGCCTAGAAGCCGGGCCGAGACGTGTTCCTGAGCCAGGAGACGGAGCGCCGTGATGAGCCTCTCCCCCAGGATGGTCCCGATGACGACGCTCTCGGCGATGCGATCGGTGTCCGGGCGGGAGGCGACCGCCGCGACCTCGCGCTCGGCGAGTCGTTCGACGGCATCGGCGTAGGAGTCGAGGTCGGCGGCCAGGTCGCCCTGGCCGAGCGTGTGCAGGACGGCGATGGTCTCGGCCAGCGTCGCGATGGCGGGCGCGTCCGGCTCGATCGCCCAGCCCCTCTTCTCGATCAACTCACGGACCTGGGCCTCGGCGCGGGTGTCGTCGCTCTCGGCCGGTTGGCGCGGCGGGGCGAGGGCGCGGTGCACGGCCCCGATTCGGTGGTGCAGGGCCTCATCGCCGGCGTCGAGCGACTCCAGCACCTCCTTGACGCGCGCCACCGGAAGACCGGCCAGATCGATGAGGGCCCGGACCAGCCGAAGCCTGCGCAGGTGCCCATCGGCGTAGTCCGCCTGGTTGGGGCTGGTCAGCTCGCCGGGCGGCAGCAGGCCCTCCCGCAGGTAGAACTTGATCGTCGGCACCGAGACGCCCGATCGCCGACTCAACTCCCCGATACGCATCCTTGCCATCCTCTCCGACTTCATGGATAGTATCACTACCCATAAAGCGGATAGCGTGACTATCCACTCTGATCGGAGGGGTCGTGGTCTACCTAGTCCTCGGCGGTTCCCTGCTGGGCTTTCGTCTCCTTGGTGCGCTCGGTGTGCGACGGTTCGCGAGCTGGTCCGTCAGCGCGGCGCACGCGCTGGCGGTCATGCTCGTCGTCACGGCGAGCGCGCACTTCGTCCCGGCGAGCGTGACCGTGATGCCGAACCACGGCGACATGGTCCGGATGGTGCCGCCGTTCGTCCCGTTCGCCGACGCGATGGTGTACCTGACGGGCGTTCTGGAACTGCTCGGCGCGGCCGGCCTGGTGGTCGCCGCCACGCGGTGGGCGGCCGGGATCGGGCTGGCCGCGCTGTTCGTCCTGCTGCTCCCGGCCAACATCTACGCGTCCGTCGCTCACGTGCCCTTCCACGGCGGCGAGGCGACTCCGCTGTGGCAGCGGATCCCCGAACAGGCGCTCTACGTCGCGGTCGCCGTCTGGGTGGTCCGGGCGTCCGACGGCGCGGCGGCCCGGCGTCTCACGCGCCGGCTCCGCGTCGGTCCCGCGAGGCCCGCCTCCGTGTCCCGATAACCCCCTCACCAGCAAGGACTTCGCCATGCAGACTCTGGCCCTCAGCACCGAGTCCCGGATGATCGCCGGGGCCGTGCTCCTCACGATCGTCACCATCGAGTTCGGCGGCTGGTTCATGACCCGGATCGCGCGCGGCGGCGTGCCGATGACCGACTTCCAGCGCGCCTTCGCGCGCGCCGGACACGGCCACGCCGGCGTCCTCGTACTGCTCAGCCTGATCGGCCTGCTCTACGCGGACGCCACCGGCCTGACCGGTGTGCTGCTGTGGACCGCCCGGCTGGGCGTACCGGTGGCCGCCATCCTGATGTCCGGCGGGTTCTTCGCCGCCTCCGCCGGTCGAGGCGCCACCGCGCCCAACCGATTCGTCTGGATGCTGTGGATCGGCGCGCTGTCCCTCGCGGCGGGCGTCCTCAGCCTCGGCCTCGGCCTGCTGACCGCTTGACGCGGTGATCACTGGCGGTCGCCGCTCATTGGGCGCGGTGATCGCCAGTGATCTTGTCTTCAGGAGCCGAGATAGCGCAATACCGCGAGGACCCGGCGGCTGTAGCCCCCGTCGCTGGACAGGCGGAGCTTGTCGAAGATGGCGTTGACGTGCTTCTCGACCGCGCTCTGGGAGACGTACAGCCGCGCGGCGATCGACGCGTTCGTGTGGCCCTGCGCCATGTGGGAGAGCACGTCCCGCTCGCGGGACGACGCTAGGGACCGTACGGACGTGGCGTAATGCGGGCGGCCGCCCGGCCATGGTGCGGAAAACCGCAGGGTCTACCCGCCGAACCGCCCGATGACCTCCTGGTACACGGCGAAGGCCGGCTTGGGCCGGTAGTCGTCCGTCAGCAGGCCGAAGCGATGGAACAACCCCGGAGCCGCGCTGTCGGCGTCGCGCAGGGCGAAGTGCGTGTAGGCGCGGACGTTGTGCGTGGTCCGGCGCTCGGCGATCGCCCGGACCGTCGTCTCCAGAACCTCCGCCTGCCTCTCGGGGGCGCGGTCCGGGCCGGTGGGCCAGCCGTTCTCGGTGATGTGGATCGGAACCTCCGGGGCGATGCCGGCGGGCGTGAGGCGCTCGGCCCGGTGCATCCCGACCAGGCCGGTGATGGCGTCGTGCAGCCGGTCCGGGGCGATGGGCTGGAAGACGTCGGGGAAGAAGTCGAGGCCGACGTAGCCGAGGGCGTCGATGAACTCCTTGCCGCCCAGGTCGGTGAGCGAGGCGATGAAGTCGGCGCCGGGCCCGAACAGCGGCGTGGTGTTGAAACCCACCCGGAGATGGTCGAAGCCCTGCCGGCCGGCCTCGTCGGCGGCGGCGAGCACCCCTTCGATCACGGCCTCTCGCACGCGCGGGTAGTGGCCGTCGAGGGTGGGGTTCCCGGGGACGTTCGGCTCCTCGGTGATCTGCAGGGTCGCGGTCCGGTGGCCGTGACGGAGGACCAGGTCGCGAACGAAATCGACATATCCGGCGACGTCTCCGCTGTGGGACTGGTATTGGGCGACCAGATCCAGGACACGCCCGTCTCCCGCGTACTGCTCGACCCGTTCGGGGGCCTGCGTCACCTCGCGCCGGTCGTCGGCGTCGACGAACGAGACGTACCCCCGCACCAGGAACGTCCCGCCATCGGGCCGCAGCCGGTCGAGAGCCGCCCGGATCCGCTCGGGGTCGTCCGCCGGGCCGGTGGCCAGGCCGCCGCTGTCGTCACCCGTGGCGCCCCCGGGATAGATCCCGAACAGCAGAGGGTCGGACGCGTTCGTCATCGTTCTCCTTCGTGGTCGCGGCGCCCGGGCCAGGGCAGGGCCCCGTCGGCGATCTCTTCGGCGGTGGCCTCGACCCAGGCCAGCTCGCTGCGCGCCATGTGCAGCGCGTATTCGACCTCGATCACGTACAGGCGTGGCACCTGCTCCGACCGCAGCGCGTCGGCCAGGGCCCGTTCGTCGTCCGCGATCGTGGTACGGAGCCGGTCGGCCCGCTCCCGCAATGCCGCGCGGGCCCCGTCCGGGCCGAGAGCCCCGAGGTAGGCGACGGCGGTGAGGAAGACGGGGAACTCTCGCCGCGGGTTGCGGATCTGCTCGTCGACCCGCTCGACGAAGACGGCACGGCCCGTCTCGGTCAGCTCGTACACCGTCCGAGCCGGCCGGTTCCCCTCCTGAACGCGCTCGCGCGGCGTGATCCAGCTCTCGCGTTCCATTGCGGCCACCACGTCGTACAGCGATCCGCGATTGATCCGGACGCTGGCGTCCTTGCCGCGATCGCGGAGCACGGACGCCATCTCGTACGGATGCATGGGCCGCTCCATCAGCAGCCCCATCACCGCCAGTCCCAACGGGTTGTCGACACTCCGCGCCATAGTCGCCTCCTGATATCAGAAACCGACTATATGCCTTCCTGTGGTTCTCCGCAGCCGGGACGGCGGTCCGCCTCCCTTCTCCTTCCGCGCGGACGACGGCCGCAGATCCGAGTCCCGAGCAGATCTTTGGCATCGCCTCCGCCGTCTTCTGCACCGGCTGACGGACTTCGCCGTCGCCATTGCCCCGGCGAACCCGGCGTCTCGCCCGAACCGAGGTACGTACCGGCGGCAAACGGGCAACGGTGACGGCAACGTCGGTGCGATAGCTTCTGCCGGATGGAGATCCCCACCCTGCTCCCTACAGAAGAAGATCTGCGGCTGATCGAGTTCGCCCGGCGGATCGTCGAGGAGAACGGTGACGGCGAGGTGCACACCGTCGGGGCGGCCGTGCGGGACGCGCGGGGACGGGCGTTCGGCGGCATCAACGTGTACCACTTCACCGGCGGGCCCTGCGCGGAGCTCGTGGCGCTGGGGCACGCCCGCGCCGCCGGCGCCCGTGAGCTCACCACGATCGTGGCGGTCGGCGGGCAGGGGCGCGGCGTGCTCGCGCCGTGCGGCAAGGACCGGCAGATCCTGCTCGACCACCACCCGCGCATCCGCGTCCTGATCGACACGGCCGAGGGCGTCCGCAGTGTCGCCATCGGCGACCTGCTGCCCTGGGCCTATGTCTGGGCGGGCCACGCGGAGGCCATCGAGCAGGAGCCCGCCTCAGACGCAGAGGCCGCCGGGCGGGAGCCCGCCTCTCCCGCGGAGGCCGCCGGGCGGGGACCCTCGGCCGTTCCGTCCCTGCACTTCCACCGTGACTACCTCGACGCCGTACGGGCGGGCACGAAGGTCACCACGATCCGGTTCCGAGACCCGGGGACGATCGGGCCGGTGAACCTGGTGTTCGAACTGGACGAGGAGGTCACGCTGCCGGGCCTGATCACCGAGGTCGTCGGGAAACGGGTCGCCGAGCTGACCGACGCCGACGCCGTCGCGGACGGTTTCCGCGAGCTCCCCGAGCTACAGGCCCGGCTCCGGTACCACTACCCGGAGATCCAGCCGACCGACGAGATCGTGATCGTCCACTTCCGGCCGGCCTCCTAGCGCAGGCCGTGGCGGTCCGCCCAGTCGGAGACGGCGGCGGCGATCTCCTCCGGGCGATCCTCCGGGGCGTGGTGGCCGGACTTGCCGCAGGCGACCGTCTCCAGGGCGGCGATGTTCGCCGCGCACCAGGCCGCCATCTCGTCGCCGATGAGCAGCGTCGGCGAGCCCTCGAAGGTCATGAGCAGCTTCGGGACGTCCGGGCTGGTCGCCAGCCACTCGTCGTACGCCTCGATGCGGGCGACCAGCTCGGCCGGCTCACCGCCGAGCGGCATCTGGCGGGCCCAGGCGAGGATCGGGCGGCGGCTCTCCGGGGTCGGGTACGGGGCGAGGTAGGTGGCCAGGTCCTCATCGGAGACCGGGGTGAGGACGCCGCCGGTGAAGGCCTGGCGGACGAAGAGGTTCTGCTCGAGGACCAGCTCCTCGCCGGCCCCGGGGGTGCGGATGGTCTCGGAGCGCTTGCGGGCCTGCGGTGACAGGTCCTCCCAGGCCATCGGCTTGACGATGGTCTCGCAGAAGGCCAGGCCGAGGACGCGGTCGGGATGCCGGGCCGCCCGGTCGAAGGCGAGCGCGCCGCCCCAGTCGTGGCCGACCAGGACGACGCGGTCCAGGCCGAGGGCGTCGAACCAGGCGTCGAGGTACCGGGCGTGGTCGGCGAAGGCGTAGGGGATGTCGGGCTTGCCGGAGCGGCCCATCCCGATCAGGTCGGGGGCGAGCAGGCGGCCCGGCCCCACGGCGCGCATCACGTCGCGCCACAGGTGGGACGAGCCCGGATTGCCGTGCAGGAAGACGAAGACCGTCCCGTCACCTCCCGTGTCCTCGTAGTGCATGGTCGAGTCGAGTACCCGGATCTCTGGCATGTCAGGAGTCCTTTCGCGGCAGGTCGAGGGGGGCGTCCAGGAGGGCGGTCAGGTCGCGGACGAACGCCGCGGCGCGCGGATCGTCCTGGCCGCCGAGCGGGGTCAGGAGCCGGTCGAGCAGCTCCTGGACCAGGCCCAGGGCCGGCCGTACGACCTCGCGCCCCTGGTCGGTGAGGGCGAGACGTACGGCACGGGTGTCGGCGAGGTCGCGGGTGCGCTCGATGAGGCCGTCGGCCTCCAGCGTCCGGGCGAGCTTCGAGACGTACAGCGCCTCCAGGCCGGTGTGGTCGGCCAGCTCACGCTGGCTGGGCCGCCGCCCGGCACTCTCGATGCCGTACAGCGAGGCCAGCAGCACGTACTGCGCGTGCGTCAGGTTCAGCGGCGCCAGCGTGCGGTCGACCGCGACCCGCCACTTGTTCGCCAACCGCCAGACGAGGTAGCCCGGCGTCGGCACCATCGGTGTCCCGCTCATGAGAAACAATATACATGGATACTATGTACATGGCTACTGTTCTCCGCCATCGGTCGCACGACGGAGCGCCGGCGGCCTCGGGCCGACCGCGTCGGCCGGCACGCTGCCGCCCCTCGACCCGGCCGCCCGGACGGGCGTGCTTCAGCGTCGGCCTGACCCGGACCGTGCTGCCGAACGGCGTCACGGTCTGGGGGAAGACCGGCGCCCGGCCGGGCTACACCACCGGGGTCTTCGCCACCCGCGACCGGAGCCGCGTGCTCGTCTACTCGCTCAACCCGACCGGTAACAAGGACGGCTCGGAGTCGCTGTACGTCGCCAAGATCGCCGCCGCTGCCTTCGACCCGGACCTCGCCTAACGGGCCACGGCCTTCGGGCCCGGCCTCGGCTAGCGGTCCGTGTCCTGGGCCCGCACGAGGCGCTTGGGGGCGGTGAGGCGCCAGGCTTCGGTGAGCAGCTCACGGAGATGGTCGGCGTCGACCCGCGGCACGTCGACGCCGATCCAGCCGTGCCGCCCGACGTACGCCGGGAAGGAGAAGATCTCCGGCTCCTCGGCGAGCAGTGCCGTCTGCTCGTCCTTCGTGGCCTTCACGCTCGCGAACGCGCCGTCGTCCGACAGCATCGCGAAGATCCGGTCGCGGACCCGGAAGGTCGGCCTGCCCCACGTCTCGCGCTCCTCGGCCTCGGGCAGCGCCAGCGCGATCTCACGCACCTGTTCTGCGGATGCCATACGCCCCTCCCGTCTCGGTCAGCCGCCGCACGAAGCATGGCAGCCGCCACCGACACTCAGATGCGCGAGGCGTGCCGATGGTCGTTCTCGTCCTCCGGGCCCTTCGGCACGCGGCAGGAGTACTCCAGGAAGAGCGCCGCGCCGATCAGCGCGATACCGGCCAGGGCGGTGCCGCCGCTGACGAAGAAGTCACGCCGGGGCGTCGGCTTGTCCAGTGACGAGATCAGGTAGACGGCCATCCCGGCGAAGCCGCCGGCCAGCACGGCGGCGGCGTGCGAGCTCGCCTTGGCCAGGGCCGCCAGCCGGGCGGCGACCAGCGGCTCGATCGGCTTCGTGCCGGGCCGGCGCTGGATCCGGGCGCGCGTGAAGAACGCCGTGTACAGCTCGCCAAGGGTGAGCAGCAGCAGCGACGGCACCATCGTCCAGGGCAGGACCGGCAGCGAGGTGTAGAACAGGCGCACCACCGCCCACACCACGACGGCGACGCCGATCAGTACGGCGGCCAGAACCGCGATCCGGGTCGGCTTCACGCGGGCGGCTGCAGGGAGAGGTCGTCGCGGCGCCGAAGCTCCTGCCCGGCGACCGCCGGCAGCAGGTCCGCGACGCGGCCCCGGCCCGGCAGCAAGGCGTCCGGGTCGACGTCCGCCCAGGGCACCAGCACGAACGCCCGCTCGTGGGCGCGCGGGTGCGGCAGGACCAGCTCCGGGGCGTCCGAGGTCACGTCGTTCACGGTGACGATGTCGATGTCGAGCGTGCGGGGCCCCCAGTGGACGTCCCGGACGCGGTCCATCGACTCCTCGATGTTCAGGACGCGTTCGAGCAGCGACTGCGGCGCCACGCTGCTGTCCGCGACGATCACCACGTTGAGGAAGTCGTCCTGCTCCGGGCCACCGACCGGTTTGGTCTCGTAGACCGGGGAGATCGCGATGAAGTCGAGGCCGGGTGCGTCGAACAGCGCGTCGATGCCCTCCTGCAAATTGTCGAGGCGGTCGCCGAGGTTGCTGCCCAGCGACAGCACGGTCCGGCTTTTCTGCTCAGAAGTCGTCATGAGCGGCTCCGGTGGATGGTCACGGCCACGTCGGTGAAGGGATGGGGCACAGGGGCGTTGGGTTTGTGCACGGTGATCTCCACGCTCTCGACCTGTGCCACGTCGAGACAGCGGGCCGCCAGTCGCTCGGCCAGCGTCTCGATCAGGTTGACGGGTTCGCCTTCGACCACGGACACGAGCCGGTCGGCCAGTGCCCCATAGTCGACGGTACGCAATAGATCATCTCCGGCCGCGGCCGGGCGGATGTCAAGACCCAACGTGACATCGATGACGAACTCCTGTCCGAGTTCGCGTTCGGCGGGCAGGACGCCGTGCCGGCCCCACGCGCGCAGGCCGCGCAGCACGATCCGGTCGCCATTCACTGTCACTCGGTCTCTTCCTCCCTGCCCAGGACGGGCGAGCCGTGGTGAAGCCACAGCCGCCACCCGGCCTCCGTACGTACGAACACGTTGGTGGTCACCACGCTTCCCCCGGAGGTCAACCCGATGTCGGTCTCCTCGGCGGCGGTGATGATGTTCTCCGCGCAACTGACGACGGCCTGATCGCCGGAGATCTTGATCTGGGTGTCGGTCAGCACGAACTGGATGTACGGGGTGTTGGCCATGATCAACGCCCAGGAGCGCAGGACCGCGCCGCGGCCCCGGATCACCGGCCAGCCCGGATGGACGCAGACCACGTCGTCGGCGTACGCGCCGTCCGCCCAGACCGCGCCCATCCGGTCGAGGTCCGCGGACTCGAACGCGGCGTAGAACTCGGCGTGCACGCCCTCGATCGCCCGTACGTCCAGCTCGGTCACCGGGCGGCTCCCCAGGCGGCGGCGACGCGTACGGCGTCCGCGCTGGGCCGGACCTCGTGCACGCGGACGCACCATGCTCCGGCGGCGGCGGCGAGCGCGGTGATCGCGACCGTGGCGTCGTCGGACTCGTCGAACGGGCGGGGCGTTCCGTCGGGGGCGGCGAGCAGCCGGCCCAGGAACCGTTTGCGCGAGGCGGCCACCAGGATGGGGTGGCCCAGGGCCAGCAGGGCGTCCAGATGGGCGAGGAGCGTCCAGTTGTGGTTGTCCTCCGGCCGCTTGGCGAAGCCGAGACCGGGGTCGACGACCAGGAGGGACGGGTCGACGCCCTCGTCGACGACCGCGTCGATGCGGGCACGCAGCTCGTCGCGCACCTCGCGTACGACGTCGGCGTAGACGGCACGCTTGTCCATGTCGTGGCTGTGCCCGCGCCAGTGCATGACGACGTACGGGACGGCCGCCTTCGCGACCGCGCGCGGCATGGCGGGGTCGGCCAGCCCGCCGCTCACGTCGTTGACCAGCCGGGCCCCGGCCGCGACGGCCGCCTCGGCGACCTCCGCCCGCATCGTGTCGACGCTGACCGGCACCCCCTCGGCGGACAGCGCCTCGATCACCGGGATGACCCGGCGCAGCTCCTCGCGCAGGGACACCCGCTGGGCGCCGGGCCGGGTCGACTCGCCGCCGACGTCGACGATGTCGGCGCCTTCGGCGACGAGATCCAGGCCTCGGCGGATCGCGGCGTCATGGTCGAACCAGGCGCCGCCGTCGGAGAACGAATCGGGCGTGACGTTGACGACGCCCATGACGAGGCAGCGCCCGGGATCGGGCAGGCCGGCGACGCTCATGGTCATATCGCCAGACTAGAGGGTCCCGGTGATCATGGTCGTTTCAGACCGGGGATGCGCAGGCGCGGCCAGACGATGAACGCCTCGGCCTCCAGCGCCGCCAGCGCGATGCGGGGCGCGTCGTTGAGGCTCGGGTAGACGAAGAACCTCGGCTGCCACTCCGGCTGGAACTTGGCGTTGAACTTGTACAGCGACTCGATCTGGAACCAGCGGGACAGGAAGATCAGCAGGCCGCGCCACGCCTTGAGGACGGGACCGGCGCCGATCCGCTCGCCGCGGGCCAGCGCCGCGCGGAACACCGCGAAGTTCAGCGAGATCCGCTTGACGCCGAGGTCCGGGGCGGCCTTGAGCGCCTCGACGATCAGGAAGTCGTTGAGGCCGGGCTGGGCGGCCCGGTCGCGCCGCATGAGGTCGAGGGACAGCCCGTCGGCGCCCCAGGGTACGAAGTGCAGAATGGCGTGCAGCTCGCCGTCCTGCTTCGCGGTGGCGACCACGCACTCCTCGTCGCCGGGCTCGCCCACGCGGCCCAGCGCCATCGAGAACCCCCGCTCGGTGTCGGTGCCGCGCCAGGCGTCCGCCTGGTCCCACAGCGCCGTCAGCTCTTCGGGGGCGTAGTCCTTCTCACGGCGCACCTCGGCGGTGTAGCCCTGGCGGGCCACCCGGTTCACCATCTGCCGGACGTTGCGCATCGTCCGGCCCTCCAGGGAGAACTCGGCGGCGTCCACGATCGCCTCGTCGCCGAGTTCGAGCGCCGACAGGCCCGTGTCGCGGCACCAGACCTCCGCGGCGAGCTCGCTGCAGCCCATCACGGCGGGCGCCCAGGCGTGCCGGGCCGCCTCCTCCAGGAACGCCTCGATCGCGCCGGGCCACGCCTCCGGGTCGCCGATCGGGTCGCCGCCGGCCAGCATCACGCCGGACACCACCCGGTACGTGACGCACGCCTTGCCGGTCGGCGACCAGATCACGCTCTTGTCCCGGCGCAGCGAGAAGTAGCCGAGCGAGTCACGGGTGCCCTGCCGGGCGAGCAGGTCCCGGATCCGCTCCTCGTCCTCGGCGGACATCGAGGGGGCGGGCTCGGCCGGGCGGAGGAACAAGAAGGCCGTCGTCCCCGCGGTGAACAGGCCGAGCGTGCCCAGGATCAGGCTGAACAGGTCGTTTCGGCGGTCGGAGACGAAGGTCACCGGGCCGGAGGCACCGAACAGGCCGGTGACCACGTGCCAGAGCCGCTCGGAGAAGGAGTAGTCGCGGACGAGCCCGTGCCGGTTCACCGCGATGAACAGCAGGCCGACCCCGACGCTGGCCGCGGCCAGGAACGACCCGACCCACAGCGCCCGCCACCGGGTCCGCGGGTCACCGGTCGCGTAGAACTCCTGGCGGAAGTAGATCAGCGCCCCCAGCAGCGCCGCCGCGACGATGGCCGACAGCGCGAAGTCCTTGACGACGTGGGAGACGATCGTGAAGGCGAGCAGGCCGACCACCGCGCGCCACGCGCGGCGCTTGCGGCGGCGCAGGCCGTGGGACAGCAGGAGCAGGAGCAGCCCGGCGACGAGCGTCGCCGTACGGGCCGCGTTGTTCACCGAGCCGGGGACGTACTCGTCGAGCCGCACCATCCGGCGGTGCCACTCCGGCAGCAGCGCCCCGACGACGTCGTGCAGGCCGATCAGGAAGGACAGCCAGCCGGCGACGGCCGGCACCCAGCGCCGCTGCCGGCGGCGCTCCGGCGCACGCCCGCCCGGCTCCGGGCGGGTCGGCGCGTTCTGCTTCGTCTCCCCCATCACGGCCCCACAGCGTCGTCGTCACCCGGGTTCGCCCGGTTCGCCATCAACACCGCCATCGATTCCTCGGAATCCGGCCGCAGCAGTCTCCCGCAACGCTGAACTACTCGTTCGACGATTGGTCAAGGCGTGGAGTTCGCCACTTGCCCGCTCGGTCAGGAGGTCGTCACCTTGAGGGCAGGTGCCGCCGGACCGAGGCCGGCGGCACACGTGTCGGCCGCCCAGGTGTCAGCGGCCGAGGATGAGGCTCATCGCCTCCGCGCGGGTGCTCGGCGACTCGCGGAAGTCGCCCCGCACCGCCGACGTCACCGTCCGCGCGCCGGGCTTGCGCACCCCGCGCATGGTCATGCACAGGTGCTCGGCCTCGATCACGACGATCACCCCGCGCGGCTTCAGGGTGTTCATCAGCGCGTCGGCGATCTGCGACGTCATGCGCTCCTGCACCTGCGGCCGCCGCGCGTACATGTCGACAAGCCGGGCCAGCTTGGACAGCCCGGTGATCTGCCCGCGGGCGTTCGGCGTGTAGCCGACGTGCGCGACCCCGTGGAACGGCACGAGGTGGTGCTCGCAGGTGCTGTACACCTCGATGTCCTTGACGAGCACCATCTCGTCGTGGTCGGCGTCGAAGACCGTGGTCAGGACGTCCTCGGGCTCCTGCCGCAGCCCCGCGAACTGCTCGGCGTACGCCCGGGCGACCCGCGCCGGGGTGTCGAGCAGCCCGTCGCGATCGGGGTCCTCCCCGACCGCGATCAGGATCTCACGTACCGCCTTCTCGATCCGCGCCTGGTCGACCGGCGGCCCGTGAAGAACGGGCTCCTCGCTCACGCCTTGCCTTCGGTGTCGCTGTCCTTGTGCTCGCCCAGCGCCGGGCGGGACGAGCCACTGCCGTTGCCCTGAGTGAGGTCCTGGACGTCCTTCGGGCCGAGCAGCGCCAGCTCCTTCGGCGTCAGCACCGGCGGGCGGTCCGACGGGAGCCGCTTGCCGTAGCCGCTGTACGACGGGGCGGCCGGGCGCTTCTGCACGGACTCGAAGATCTCCAGCACCTGCTGCTTGGAGAGGGTCTCCTTCTCCATGAGGTGCAGCACCAGGTTGTCGAGCACGTCGCGGTACTCGACCAGGATCTCCCAGGCGATGTCGTGCGCCGACTCGATCAGCCGCCGGACCTCGTCGTCGATCGCCGAGGCGATCTCCTCGGAGTAGTCACGGTTGTGCGACATCTCCCGGCCCAGGAACGGCTCGCCGTTGCCCTCGCCGAACTTGCGGGCGCCGAGGCGCTCGGACATGCCGTACTCGGTGACCATCTTGCGGGCGATCGAGGTGGCCTTCTCGATGTCGTTGGCCGCGCCGGTGGTCGGCTCGTGGAAGACCAGCTCCTCGGCGGTACGGCCGCCGAGCAGCATCGCCAGCTGGTCGAGCATCTCCGACCGGCTCGCGAGGAACTTGTCCTCCATCGGCAGCGTCATCGTGTAGCCCAGCGCCTGCCCACGGGACAAGATCGTGATCTTGTGCACGGGGTCGGCGTTCGGCAGCGCGTGCGCCACGAGCGCGTGACCGCCCTCGTGGTAGGCGATCGTCTTCTTCTCCCGGTCGGACATGACCCGGCTCTTGCGCTCCGGCCCGGCCATGACCCGGTCGATCGCCTCTTCGAGGGTGTTCATGTCGATCTGCTTGCGGTCCATGCGTGCCGTCAGCAGGGCCGCCTCGTTGATCACGTTGGCGAGGTCGGCGCCGGTGAAGCCCGGAGTACGGCGGGCGATGGTGTCCAGGTCGACGTCCGGCGCGAACGGCTTGCCGCGGCCGTGCACCCGCAGGATGCCCTTACGGCCCTCCAGGTCCGGCCGGTCGATGACGATCTGCCGGTCGAAGCGGCCCGGGCGCAGCAGCGCCGGGTCGAGGATGTCCGGCCGGTTGGTCGCGGCGATCAAGATCACGCCGCCCTTGACGTCGAAGCCGTCCATCTCGACGAGCAGCTGGTTCAGCGTCTGCTCGCGCTCGTCGTGACCGCCGCCGAGCCCGGCACCACGGTGCCGGCCGACCGCGTCGATCTCGTCGACGAAGATGATCGAGGGGGCGTTCGCCTTGGCCTGCTCGAACAGGTCACGGACGCGCGAGGCGCCGACACCGACGAACATCTCCACGAAGTCCGAACCGGAGATCGAGTAGAACGGCACACCGGCCTCACCCGCCACGGCGCGGGCCAGCAGCGTCTTACCGGTACCCGGCGAGCCGTACAGCAGCACGCCCTTGGGGATCTTCGCCCCGATCGCCTGGAACTTGGCGGGGTTCTGCAGGAACTCCTTGATCTCCTGCAGCTCCTCGATCGCCTCGTCAGCCCCGGCGACGTCCGCGAAGGTCGTCTTCGGCGTGTCCTTGGTGACCAGCTTGGCCCGCGACTTGCCGAAGTTCATCACCCTCGAGCCGCCGCCCTGCATCTGGTTCATGATGAACAGGAAGATCAGCACGACGACGACGATCGGCAGGAAGCTGAACAGCAGGCTCAAGAAGACGTTCTGCTTCGGCACCGAGGTGTTGTAGCTCTTCAGCTGGCCCTGGTCGGCCTTCTGCTGCAGCAGCTTGGCCAGCTCGTTACCCTGGCCGCTGACCCAGTTGGCCTGGAGCTGCTTGCCGTTGTTGAGCTTGACCTCGATCCGCTGATCCTTGTCGATGATCTGGGCGGACTTGACCTGGTTGTTCTGGATGGCCTGGACGACCTTCGAGGTATCGGCCTTCTCGTACGAGCCGCCGGGATTGATCCCGTACATGACGAGGAGCACCAGCGCCCCGAAGGCCAGAATCCACAGCAACGGCCCACGAAAGTAGCGCTTCAGATCCATTTATGCGGTGCCCCACGATGGGGCCCGTCCCTCCTGACCAGCGTCTCCAAGACCCCGCCGCGTAATGCGACGAGGCGGCCTTCCCGAGTGTGGCTCCCCGCATTGCAGCCGGGATACCGAAGGTACACCGGTCTCACGGAAGACCGCAGCACGACGACCGGTGTCCTACTTCGCAAGTAGCAACGTACTGAACTAACCCTCTTGTTCCCCACTTCCACCGTAGACGTGTGGGGCAAGTGTTCCCACGAACGGAAGGTTGCGGTAGCGCTCGTCGTAGTCGAGTCCGTAGCCGATCACGAACTCGTTCGGGATGTCGAACCCGACGTACTTCACGTCGACCTCGATCTTGGCGGCGTCCGGCTTGCGCAGCAGCGTGCAGACCTCCAGCGACGCCGGGCCGCGCGACTCCAGGTTGCTCATCAGCCAGTGCAGGGTGAGCCCCGAGTCGATGATGTCCTCGACGATCAGGACGTGGCGGCCCATGATGTCCGCGTCGAGGTCCTTGAGGATCCGTACGACGCCGGAGGACTGGGTCCCGGAGCCGTACGAGGAGACGGCCATCCAGTCCATCGAGATCGGCGCGTGGAGGGCGCGGGCCAGGTCCGCCATGACCATGACCGCGCCTTTGAGCACTCCGACGAGCAGGATCTCCCGGCCCGCATAGTCGGCGTCGATCTGGGCGGCGAGCTCCCGGATCTTGTCCTGGAGCTCCTCCTCGGGGATGAGCACCTTCTCCAGATCTGCCCGCATGTCCGTTTCGTCCACCGCAGAGCCTTTCGCGATCATGCCGTCCGCTTCACGCCTGTCCGAAAACTGCAGGTTGCCTAGATTTCTGAGGATTCGGACGGTCCGAAGAGCAGCTTTTCATACCGGCGTCGAGCCTGAACGCGGCCGGGTAGGTCCACGTGGGACTGGCCCCGCCAGGCCGTGACGAGGGCGTCCACCGCGTCGACGTGGACGGCCGCCAGAGTGCCCGGCGGGCTGCCCGCGGCGATCGCCGCCCGGCGCAGCACCCGCGTCCGCACCGCCCGCGGCAGCCCGGCCAGCACCTCGACGGAAAGACCGGACACCCCGGCACCACCGCCGGTCCCGGCGTCACCGCCGATCTCCGCCTCCTGGAGCGCGCGGTCGGCCCAGGCGTCGAGGGCGTCGGCGTCGTCGCGGAGCATCCTCGCCGTACGGGCCAGCGCGCCCGCCACACCCGGCCCCAGCTCCTCCTCGAGCAGCGGCAGGACGTCCTGGCGGATCCGCGCCCGGGCGAAGGCCGGGTCGCCATTGTGCGGGTCGTCCCACGGGTCCAGGCCCATGGCCAGGCAGGCGCGGCGGACCAGGTCGCGGTCGAGGCCGAGCAGCGGCCGGCGGTAGCGGCCCGCCGCCCTCGGCATCCCGGCCAGGGACCGGGCGCCCGACCCGCGCGCGAGGCCGAGCAGCACGGTCTCGGCCTGGTCGTCCAGCGTGTGCCCGAGAAGGACGGCGGTGGCGCGATGGCGCGCGGCGGCGTCGGCGAGCGCGGCGTACCGGGCGTCGCGGGCGGCGGCCTCGGGGCCGCCGGACGTCCCGACGGTCACACGCACGGCCTCGGCCGGCTCGAGATCGAGCCGTGTCATCGTCCCTACGACCTCGGCCGCGCGCTCGGCCGAGCCGTCCTGCAGGCCGTGGTCGACGGTGACGCCACCGGCCCGATGGCCGGATCTGGTCGCCTCGAAGGCCAGCGCCCCGGCCAGCGCGAGCGAGTCGGCACCACCGCTGCACGCGACGAGCACCAGATCGCCCGCGTCGATCTCGCGGAGGGCGCCGCGGACCGCCAGGCGTACCGCCGCGACCGCCGGATCAGGTCCCACGCCCCCATTCTCCAGCGCGGCGGCCGCCCGAGGAGACGGTCCCCGCGAAAGGGCGGCCGGCGGGGCCCGTCCCCGGGACAGGCGGGGTCACTCGGCGGACGGCAGCTCCGGCTTGCCGACCACCCGGTTGACCCACAGGGCGGGGTCGGAGATCTCCGCGTGCGTCGGCAGGGTGTTCGGCGAGGTCCAGACGCGGTTGAACTGCTCCATCCCGACCTGCTCGATGACGGCCCTGACGAACCGGGAGCCCTCGGCGTACTGCTTCATCTTCAGGTCGAGGCCGAGCAGGCGGCGCATGACCCGGTCCACTCCGGAACCGCCCTCGCGGCGGTGCTGGAACTTGGCGCGGATCTCCGCCACGCTCGGCACGACCTCGGGACCGACGGCGTCCATCACATAGTCGCCGTGCCCCTCGGCCAGCGTCATGACGGCGGTGAGGCGGTCGAGGATCTCCCGCTGCTCCGGCGTCTGGATCGCGTCGATGAGGTTGCCCTCGCCGCCGCGCACCGCGTCGGCGACGGCCTCGCCCACGTCGCGCAGCCGGTTGAGCAGCGCGCCGGGATCGAGGTCGGCGGCGAGCAGGAAGGCCGTCATCTGGTCCTGGACGTAGGCGCGCAGCCACGACACGGACGCGAACTGCGCCCGGTGCGTCTCCTCGTGCAGGCAGACCCACAGCCGGAAGTCGTGGGTGTTGACGTCCAGCTCCTGCTCGGCACTCACGATGTTGGGCGCGACGAGCGTCAGGCGCCCCGTCGGCGCGCGGCCGGCCGGGTCCGGCGGCAGGAACAGCTCGTACTGGCCGAGCACGCGGCTGGCCATGTACGCGAGGATGGCGCCGACCTGGGCGCCGGTGACCCGCGAGCCCACGGCCTGGATGACCGCGCCGCCGGCGCCGCCGCCGAGCCCATCGAGCATCCCGCCGCCACGGCGCTCCTGGAGCTGCTCCATCAGGGGCTCGAGGACGACCCGGAAGCCGTCGACGTTCGCCTTGATCCATCCTGGGCGGTCGACCACCTTGGCCGGGGACGGGTCGAGTCCGCCGTCCATCCCGGTGAACTCACGGACGTGGCCCTGCGCGATCCGCGACAGGTCCCTGAGCTCGGCGACGACCTGGTGGGCCTCGGCGGGGCTCACCTGGGGTCCTGAGCGGACGAGACGGGTCCCCGTCTGTACGGCGACGTTCCAGTCGATCATGGATGCTGGCATCACGTAACCTCTCCGGCCGGGCACCTCTACCGTACGTCCCCGCTCTTCGCGGGGGCATGCCCATATTCGCCCAACGCGCGAAGGGGCCGGATCGACTCCCGGCGGCCGGCCGGCGGCAGCCGCAGGTCACGCCCTCGCAGCCGAATCGACCGCCGAAGACCGCGGCCGGCCGGCGGCAGCCGCAGGTCACGCCCTCGCAGCCGAGTCGACCGCCGAAGACCGCGGCCGGCCGGCGGCAGCCGCAGGTCACGCCCTCGCAGCCGAATCGACCGCCGAAGACCGCGGCCGGCCGGTCAGTGGCAGCCGCAGGTGGCGAGGCTGCCGGCCAGGCCGTCCAGCGCGGCCAGCGCGGCGCTGGGGTTCGCGACGTTGTTGGCCATGAAGGCGAACGCCAGCAGCCGGCCGTCGGCGTCGTACACCACGCCGGCGAGGGTGTTCACGCCGTTCAGCGTGCCGGTCTTGCCGCGGACGAGGCCCATCCCGGCGGCGGAGCCGCCGGTGCGGTAGCGGCCCGCGAGGGTGCCGGAGAAGCCACCGATCGGCATCCCGGACATCACCGAGGCCAGCTCCGGGTGGGCACCCGAGGAGGCGGCCACGAGGATCCGGGCCAGGGCGTTCGGCGTGATCCGGTTGTCGGGCGACAGGCCGCTGCCGTCGACGGTCGCGACGCCGTTCGCGAGGCCGAGGCCGGCCAGCACCTCATGAACGGCCGCCGCTCCTCCCGCGAAGGACGCCGGCCGGTGGCGGGCGAGGGCCACCTGGCGGGCCATCGCCTCGGCCATGTCGTTGTCGCTGTTGGTCAGCAACTCCTCCACCAGCGCCGAGACCGGCGGGGACTGCACGGCGCCGAGCTGCTGGGCGCCCTGCGGCGCGGTGGTCTGGGAGCCGATGGTCGCGGAGACCCCCTGTTTGCGCAGCAGCTTGGCGAACGCGTCGGCGGCGATCCGGGGCGGGTTCTGCACGCGCACGTGCGAGGACGGCGCGACCCGGCCCTCGTCCACCTCCAGCGCCCACACCGGGGAGACGTCGCCCTCGGAGACGTAGTTGGGCTTCCAGCTCGGCCCCATCTGCTTCCCCGGGAACAGGGACACGTCGTAGTCGACGCGCACACTCCGGGTGCCGGCCGCCTTCAGCGCGGCCGCCGTCTGCTTGGCCAGGTCGGTCAGCGAGGCCGGACGCGGGTAGGCGTTCTTGGCCGGTGACCGGGTCAGAAGCGAGTCGCCGCCGCCGACGAGGATGACGCCGCCACCACCCTTGACCACCTTGGTGGTCAGCCGGTGATCGGGCCCCGCGGCGGCGAGCACCGCCGTCGAGGTGACCAGCTTGGTCGTCGAGGCGGGGACGGCCGGCCGGTCGGCGTTGCTGGCGTACAGCGCCCGGCCGCTGCTCGCGTCGATCACGGTGCCGGTCAGGTTGGCCCCCATCCCGGCATGCCGCATCAGGCCGTCCAGGCGCGAGGTCAGGCTGCCCGAGCTCGGTACCGGGGCCGTCGCGGCCAGCGAGCCCAGCGCCGGCGCCGCCGCCGTCACCAGCGCGCGCTGCGCGACGGTTGGAGGCCGCAGGGCGAGGGAACGGTCAGGTGTGAGCTTGACCACTGCCAGCGCGGCGGTGACGAGGAAGACGTTCAAGAGCGCCAGTGTGAGCATGGCCACAACGCGCTCGGGCCTCGGCACGTGCGCCCCTCCCCCATCGTCGTGCACTCGCTACGGTGCGAGATCCTTGTATGAGCCAACATCCAACCAGAACAACCTCGGCCCGCCCCGGGGAGCGGAGGACATTGTGGAATTCGACGTCACTATCGAGATTCCGAAAGGCCAGCGCAACAAGTACGAGATGGACCACGAGACCGGCCGGATCCGGCTGGACCGGATGCTGTTCACCTCGACCCAGTACCCCGCCGACTACGGCTTCGTCGAGAACACCCTGGGCGAGGACGGCGACCCGCTCGACGCCCTGGTCCTGCTGCAGGAGCCGACGTTCCCCGGCTGCCTGATCCGCTGCCGCGCCGTCGGGATGTTCCGGATGACGGACGAGGCGGGCGGTGACGACAAGGTGCTGTGCGTGCCCGCCACGGATCCGCGCTCGGAGCACCTGCGCGACATCCACCACGTCCCCGAGTTCGACCGGCTGGAGATCCAGCACTTCTTCGAGGTGTACAAGGACCTGGAGCCCGGCAAGTCCGTCGAGGGCGCGAGCTGGACCGGCCGCGCCGAGGCCGAGGCCGAGATCGAATTGTCGATCAAACGGGCGGCACAGCACGGTCACTGAGCGGCGATCGGGCGGGTGGCTCCGGCGTAATCCGGACGGAACGCCGGAGAGATCCGCACCCGCGCGCCGGTGAACGGCGCCTCGACCATCTGCCCGTTCCCGATGTAGATCCCGACGTGGTGGATCGTGCTCGGGTCTGCGGGGCTGTGCGCGAAGAAGACCAGGTCCCCCGGGCGCAGCTCGCCGCGTGACGGGTGCGGTCCGGCGTTGTACTGCGTGGTCGCGTAGTGGACCAGCCGGACCCCGGCCTTCGCCCAGGCGTACGTCACCAGGCCCGAGCAGTCGAACCCCACGGTGCCCGCGCCCTGCGCGATGCCCCGGGTCGGCCCGGTCTCGTTGCCCCCGCCCCAGGAGTACGGCGTGCCGAGCCACTTGAGCGCGGCGGACGCCGCGACGGAGCCGAGGTCGGTGCCTCTGGTGAGCGCGCGGACGAGCGCCCGATCGCCGGAGCCGAGCCGGGTTCCGGCGGGGACGACCTGGTGCGACGATACGGTCCGCTCGGTCCCCGGAGTGGCGACGCGAGCCTGATCGAGGGCCGCGGTACGGGCCTCTTCGAGCGCCGCGACGTTCGTCCGGGCCGCCTCCAGCTCGGCGACGAGGGCGGCCTTCCGCTGCTGGATGAGCTGGACGGCCTCCTGCTGCCGCGCCACCGCCGCGACGGCCACGTGCCAGGCGTCCTCGGCGCTCCGCGTCGCCTCCTGCCGGGCCGCGAGGGCATCGCGCGCCTGACGTTCGAAGACGTCCGCGACGGTCTTGACCGCGGTCTCCCGCTGGAGCACGGCGTGCTGCCGCTCGGTCAGCACCTGCGTCGTCGTCGCCCGCCCGAGGAACCCGGCCGGTCCGCCGGGCCCACCCAGAGCGGCGGCCCTGGACAGCAGGCCGCCCTGGCCGCGATAGGCGTCGACCGCCAGCCTCGCCGCGTCGTCCCGTACCTGGGCGAGCCGCCGCCGCGCCTGCGCGGATCGCCGCGCCGCCGCCTCGTACGCGGCCTTGGCCTGGTCGAGCTTGACGCGCTCGCCGTTGTACTGCTCGACGGCGCTCTCCGCCTGGCCCCCGAGGTCGTCGAGCAGCGCGTCGGCCTGGGCGAGCTCGGTGCTGATGCGCCCGACCCGGGCGGTCTCGGCGCGTACTCGCTCCCTGCCCCGCGCGAGATCACGGGCGCTGGGCCCGGGGCCCTCATCCGGCGCGAACCTGACGCCTGACGCGTCGTGGAGAAGGACGTCGGCGCCGGCCGGGCCGGCCGACGGACCGGCCACCGCGCACGTCGCGAACACCACGGCGCCGAGCCGACGCCGGACAACAGCTGACAAAGTGCCCCCTCGGATCCCGTTCCGCGTGAGCGATCTGTCACTCAGTTAGCCCCAGGAGTCACAACAGAAACACCGGTCACAGTCCGGATTCGCTCATGAGGGCCCGCAGCGGGACCCGTGCGGCGCACCGGCCACCCGGCACGACCAGCCGATCAGGCACGTCTCAGGAGCCGCCACAGTCGACCTCCCTGTCGGCCGGGCGCACCTCAGGAACCGCCCGGTCGGACCCCCTCGGGTCAGGGCACCTCAGGACGCGCCACAGTCGGCCCCTGCCGGCCAGGCGCACCTCAGGAACCGCCGCAATCGGGCCCCGCCGGCCAAGTGCACCGCAGGAGTCGCACAGTCGGACGCCTCCGCCGGTCAGGTGCACCGCAAGAGGCGGCCGATCCACGGCCGTACGGCCGACTTGGGCGGCAGCGGCCCCCGGGGATACGTGAAGATCGGGACCTCGCCGCCGTGGCCGGCGCGCAGCTCGGCCGCCTTGCACCAGTCGGCCGGAGTACGGGTCGCGGCCCACGCCAGGGCGAGCGCCTGGCGCACCTCGGGGACGCGTTCCCAGAGCTGCAGCAGCGTCACGGTCGCGTGCGCGGCGGCGTAGCCGTCGTCGGGGTAGGCGCGGCTGGCGAAGAACGGGGCGGTCACCCGGCCGCCGTGGGTGGTGGCCAGCACCCACGTCCAGTTGGCGACGACCAGTTCGCGCACCGGGTCGGCGAGCCGCTCGGCCGCGTCGTACATCCGTTCCTGGCGCCGGCCCGTGAGCCGATGGGTGTCCAGCAGCCAGTCGATCTCGCCCGGGGCGTCGCCTTCGGCGAGCCAGGCGAGCACCGTCAGGCCGCGCGCCGACTGCAGCCGGCACAGCTCGGCCACCTCACGGCGCATTCGGACGCCGGGCTGCAGCCACTGCGGCCACGGCGCCCGCTGGATCCGCTCCACCACGTCGACCAGCCGGGGCGGCACGGCGAGCGGGGCGACCAGATCACCGCGCAGGTCGCCGGGGCGCAGGGTGTAGGCCGACACTAGGTGTTCTCCGCGGCGGACGGTGCCGGGTTCCGGGCCGGGTCGGAGCGCCGTTCGCCGATCTCCGACTGCTCGGTGCGTCGTTCGCCGGTCTGACGTTCGTCGCCCTGTCGCTCGTCGGTCTGTCGCTGGGGAGCGGGACGCCGCTCCGGTGGGCCGGACTGCGAGGAGCGCGTGGTGGCCGGTGGTGAGTCCGACGGGCGGCCGGACGGCGGCTCCGTCGACGGCGGCGGAGCCGGGGTCGCCGACGGTGGCGGGGCCGGGGTCGGCGGCGGGGACGACGGGGGCTGCGGCTGGGTCGGCGAGGGCGAGGGCGAGGACGGCGACGGAGTCGGAGTCGGCTGCGGTGAACCGGGAGGCGGGGCGGACGGCGGGGTCGGCGGGGCCGGCGCGCTCCAGTCCACGACCACCCGCATCCCACCGGGCGAGAAGGTGATCACCGCCTCGCCCGGGCCGTCGCCGGGTGCCCGTACGACGGTCTTCCCGGTCGCTCCCGGACCGAGTGAGCCGTCGGAGGGTTCGACGGTCACCGCGCCCGTCGTCGCGGCATGCCACTGCACCGCCCCGTCGACCGCCTGGAGCACGACCGTGCCCGTGCCGCCGGAGCCGAGCCTCAGCCGGCCGGGCACGGCATAGACCCATCCGTTGTCGGCGGCGGGCACGAGGGGCGCCGGCCGCGCGGTCGGCGCCACCGCCCCGTCATGCGGACCGAGCGCGAACGTCGCGGCCACCGGCCGCCCGACCGCGGGTGGCCCGATCAGACCGGGGCTGGGCACGCGGGTACGTGGCCTGGAGGCGCCGCCACCGGCGACGACAGGCAGGTGACGGGTGTCCCGGCCGATCAACTGGCACACGGTCGCGACACCGACCGCCGTGACGACCGCGCCGGCCGCCGCGATCACTCCACGCGGCCAGCGTGCCCCGCGGGCGGCCGGGTCGGCACGGCCCGGCCCCTGCTGCCTGGGGAAGCCCCGGGCGCCGAAGGCACGCAGGCGGGCGGCGGCGAACAGCCGATAGCCGGCCAGCCGCGGGTCGGTGAAGCAGCCCGTGACCTGCCGGCGCAGCGAGTCGGACGGGACGGCGTGCGGCAGCAGCGCGCAGACCTTGGCGGTGGAGATCGTGCGCGGCAGGTGCGCCGCGCAGATGTCGCACTCGATCCCGTGACCCACGAGAGCCGCGCGTACGTCGTCGCCGAGCTCGCCACGGCGGTGGCGCAGGATGGCCGCCCGGCCGTCGCACTCGAGCGTGTCCTCGTGGGCGAGGATCTCCGCGATCACGGCCGCCTCGAGCAGCTCGCCCGCCTGGTGGAGCAGGTCCGTGACCTCCCGGACCGGCAGGCCGACGACACCGGCGAGGTCGGACGTCTCGAGGGAGTGGCGGTGGTGCAGGTCGAGGAGCTCCTGGCTGAGCGCCGGCAGCCCGGTGACCGCCTGCCAGGCGATCACGCGCAGGTCCACGTCGTCCTGGTCGTGGCGGGCGATGGGCAGGTCGGGGTGCGGCACCCCGAGCGGCCGCCGGCGGCGGCACTCGATTCGCGCGAGGGCGTACAGCCATGGCCCGAACCGCTCGGGGACCCGCAGCTCGCCGATGTGGGCCTCGGCGGCGAGCAGCGTGTCACGGAGCGTCAGCTTCGCCGCCTCGCGGTTGCGCAGCTGGAACCAGCAGTAGTCGTAGAGACGATCGGCGTAGGCGTCGTACACCGCGCCGATCGCGCCGGGATCGCCCGACCGCAGGCCACCGACCATGAGGCGGTCTTCCATGGCGCGAAGGTAAAGCCTTTTCCGCCTCGCATTCAACTGTTTCCCGGAACCCTTGCGTAGATAATTTGGCCACGCCAGATAAATGATCTCCAAGCGTCTAACAAATAGACGGAAAAGACGGATTTCAGCGATTCGTCGGAAAGGTGCGGCGAAAGGCGTCTCGCCGTGGTTCGGCGGCGCGATCGGCCCGTACGGAGCTCGCCGGCACCGGTGCGGCCACGGGGTTCAGCCGGTGCCGCGCGACTTCCGACACCGGGCTTCAGCCGGTGATACGCGACATCCAGCGCCGAGGCTCATCCGATGACACGCAGTATCCGGCGCAGGGGTTCGGCGGGTGACACGCGACGTCCCGAGCCGGCGATGCGCGACTTCCCGCGCGACGGGTTCAGCCGGTGACGCGCGATATTCCGGCCATGGCGCAGCCGGCTTCCAGCTCGGACAGACCGAAAGCCGCGACCGGCCCCAAAGCCCCTGTTTCCGTCATTCCGCTGGCGGCCTGGCGGGCGCCCCAGGCGACGATTCCGGCCGTGAAATCGTACGGATCGCCGCCCGAGAGGTGTATCTCCGTGAGGAGTGTGCCCTGCGCGTCATAGGCGGCGGCCACGATCCGCGACGTCAGCGTGCCCTTGCCGGCCCGGCGGCGCGCGATGCGGGCCAGCCCGCCTCCGCAGAACCCGATCACGGCGGACGCGGCCCGGCCGCGCGGCAGCCGGGCGGCGATCCGCGTGGCCGCGCCGAACCAGCCGAGATGGACGTTCACCTCGCGCAGCCCGGGATAGGACGCCGGCAGCGTGAAGTGCTCGGACGCCCCCATGGACATGGCGGCCCGCGACCGGCCCGCCATCTCGAAGTCCCGCACCCGCGACCGCGGCTCGTCCACGACGCCGTCCTGGTAGGTGAACATCCGCGTGGCCAGCAGGCCCGGCGCCGAGTCGAAGGTGCCGGCGGAAAGCCCGCGCGCGAGCGATCCGCCACCGAGGAAGTAGCCGACGTCGACCCGTACGGCGTCCTCGCCGACCCGGTCGAGGGCGAGGGCGCCCGCGAGGTTGCCGGGAACGTGGTGGTAGCCGAAGGCGGGCAGCAGGGCGGAACTCGCCTTGACGCCGTACTCCTCGAAGGCCTCCCGTACGAACCGCGGTTCCCCCGCCGTGTCGAGGTAGTGCGCTCCCGCGTCGACCGCCGCGGCGAGGGCCGCGTGGCCGTGCCGGGAGAACGGGCCGACCGTGGTGACGAGCACGTCCTCGCGTTCGACGAGGGAACGGACCGTCCACGGATAGGCGGCGTCCGCGTACGCCGTCTCCAGGCCGCCCAGTTCGGCGGCGAGCGCGGCGAGGGCCTTGGTGTTCCGCCCGGCGAGGACCGGGCGTACTCCTTGGTCGATGAGCGCTCGGGCGGTCAGCGTGCCGGTGTAGCCGGAAGCGCCGAAGATCACGATGCGCCCCGCCATGCGACCTCCCCGGCTGCGAAAAGATATCCGCCTGTCGCGCTGAGCGTACTAATCCGTCACCAAGCGTGCTGGTTTTTCGTTATATGTCGATCATCGGGGGAAGGATGCGTTCCGCCGCGGCGGCGATCGCCGCCACCTCCGCCGTGGTGAACAGCACGGGTTGCCGCTCGATGAGGCGGTTCACCCGGTCGGCCCGGTGCAGCAGCACCCCGTCGTACACGATCCCGCCGCGCGGCAGCCGTCCCCCGTGCACGGCGATCACCGGTGAGATCTCGACCTCGTGACCGGTCTCGGCGGCCAGGCGGGCCGCGACCGCCGAGGCGGCCCGGCGCGTCCGGGCGTGCAGGCGCGTCAGCGGCCGCGGCCCGGCCCACAGCCGCCCGTCCACCCGTAGCCGGGTGAGCGGCGGCCACCGCCGCGAAGAGATCGCGTACACACCGGTGTGGCCGACGACCAGATGATCGAGGTTCTCCCGGAATCCGTCGGGGAGCGCCCGGTCGTGGAGTACGTGGAAGTACGCCGGATCGAGCCGGGACAGCCGGCGGCCCATCCGGCGCTCGGCGGCCGCTCCCCGCCGCCAGTCGGTGAGCACGCCCGGCCGGATGCGGAAGTAGAGGAGTTGTGCGAGCAGCAGGCCCAGGCCGACCGCCAGCCCCGGGGGCCAGCCGAACAGCCCGGCGGTCATCGACCCGGCGACCCCGGAGATCACGACCCGCGCGAGGGCGCGTTCCTGGCGCCGTTCCGCGCGCAGGGCGCGGTACCTGGCCTGCGCCGACGCGCCAGCCATGGACGCAACTCGTCCGGACACGGCACTCCTCCTCATCGGACAGGGTGCTGCGCGGACGTCGACCGTTCAAGGCACTTGAACGGCCTGTGCAAGCCGCTTGACGAAGTGCCGACCCATCGGACGTTGACACTGCAATAGTTACAGTGTCATCGTGAGAGGCATGGACGGACCATGGACGCTCCCGGAGCTGACGACCAAGGCCGCCGCCGCCCTGGCCGACGGGCGTTCGCCACGGCCGAGCGGACGGGTCCGCGACCTGCCCAACGAGCGCACCATCCGGTGGTACGTCACGATCGGCCTGGTCGACCCACCACTGAGCCGGCGCGGCCGCGTCGCCGTGTACGGTCCGCGACACCTGCTCCAACTCGTGGCGATCAAGCGCCGCCAGGCGGAGGGCCGCTCCCTCGCCGACATCCAGGCCGAGCTCACCGGCGCCACCGACGCGACCCTGCGCCAGATCGCCCGCCTCGACCCCACCGCCGGCGACCCGACACCCCCAGGCGAGCCCACCCCGCACCCCGACGACACCCCCCAGACCCCAGGTCCCCAGCCACCGGTGTCGCCACCCGGCACGCCACCCTCGGCTCCGGACACACCCACCCCGACTCCCGGCACACCCGCCCCCGGTCCGGGCACGCCTACTTCGGCTTCCGGCACACCCACCCCGGCTCCCGGCGCACCGAACTCGGGTCCGGACGCATCGGCCCCGGCCCCCGGCACACCGGCTCCAGATTCCCGCGCAGCCGCCTCGACCTCGGCGCCCCGCACGCCGATCCCCGGATCCGGCGCACCGGCCCCGAATCCCGGCGCGCAGCCGCTGGAGCACGCCGGAGAGCCGTCGATCCGGAAGTCCGACGTACGGCCGCCGGCGCCGGGCGCCCGGCGGTTCTGGGCCGAGCGCCCGGCCTCCCCAGCCGGTCCGCCTGCCCCAGCACCGGCTCACCCATCCGGCCCGCCGGCCCCAGAGCCGACGCCCCCATCCAGCCCGGCCGTCCCAGCGCCGACGTCGCCGGCCGGTCCACCGGCTTCGGAGTCGGTGTCCCCGGCCGGCCCACCGATCCGAGAGCAGGCGCCCCCAGTCGGCCCGCCGACTCCGGAGCCGATGTCCCCAGCCGGCCCACCGATCCGAGAGCCGGTGTCCCCAGCCGGCCCGCCGGGCCCGGAGTCGGCGCCCGGCGTGCTCGTCCGCGGGGTCCGGCTGGCCCCCGGCGTGACCCTGCTCCTCGACTCCTCACCGTCCCCGGAGGACGCCGCCGCCATCGCGGCCGCCGCCGCTCCCCTGCTCGACCTGCTGACCGAGAGAGGTCTCCGATGAAGATCGAAACGTTGTCCGGCGAGGTGGAGCCGGTGCTGGACGCCGGGCTGGGCGCCCTGCGCACCGAGCGCGGCAATCTGCCTCTCGAGTCCGTCGACATACGGGCGGCGGTCACCGGGCTGTCCGCCCGCGTCACGATGACGCAGGGCTTCCAGAACCCCTTCGACGTGCCGCTCGAGGCGACGTACGTCTTCCCGTTGCCGGACCGCGCCGCCGTCACCGGCATGCGAATGGAGGCCGCCGACCGCATCGTCGAGGGGGTGCTGAAGGAGCGCGGGCAGGCACGCGAGGACTACGCGACGGCACTCGCGGCCGGGCAGCGTGCGGCGCTGGCCGAAGAGGAGCGCCCGGACGTGTTCACGATGAGCGTCGGCAACATCCCGCCCGGCGAGCGCGTGACCGTGCGCCTCACCCTGAGCCAGCCGCTGCCGTACGAGGACGGCGAGGCGACGCTGCGGTTCCCCCTTGTGGTCGCGCCCCGCTACGTTCCGGGCACCCCGCTGGACGGCCCGCCGGTCGGCGCGGGAACGCAATCCGACACCGACGCCGTGCCCGACGCCTCGCGCATCAGCCCGCCCGTACTGCTGCCCGGCTTTCCGAACCCGGTACGACTCAGCCTGTCCGTGGACGTCGACCCGGCCGGCCTGTCCCTCGACGGCGTACGGTCGAGCCTGCATACCGTGACCACCGACGGCCGGACCCTGCGGCTGGAGCCGGGCGAGCGGCTCGACCGGGACTTCGTCCTGCGGCTGCGGTATGACGCCGGGGCCTCGTGCGCGGTGTCCGGCGAGACCTTCACCGTCACCGTGCTGCCGCCCGCCGGCCCGGCCGTGCCCCGCCCCCGGGACGTCGTCATCCTGCTCGACCGGTCGGGGAGCATGATGGGCTGGAAGATGGTGGCCGCGCGCCGCGCCGCGGCGCGCATCGTCGACACGCTGCGCGGCGGCGCGGAGGGCGGTGACCGGTTCGCCGTGCTGTCGTTCGACCACGAGATCGAGCGCGCCCTCCCTGGCGGACTGTCCGCCGCGGCCGACCGCGCCCGGTACCGCGCCGTCGAGCACCTGGCCCGGCTCGAGGCGCGCGGCGGCACGGAGATGCTGCGCCCGCTGGAGGAGGCGGTCGCGCTCCTGTCCGACGACGGCGACCGCGACCGGATCATCGTCCTGGTCACCGATGGCCAGGTGGGGAACGAGGACCAGATCCTCGGGCGACTGTCGCTGGACGGGATCCGTGTCCACACGATCGGCATCGACCAGGCGGTGAACGCCGGATTCCTGGGCCGCCTCGCCGCCGCAGGCGCCGGCCGGTGCGAACTCGTCGAGTCGGAGGACCGACTCGACGAGGTGATGGACCACGTCCACCGCCGCATCGCCACGCCCGCCGTGACCGGCGTGTCCCTGGAGATGCCCTCGGCCGTCCCCGGCTCGCAGGCGCCGGCGCGGCCGGGCGACCTGTTCCCCGGTGTGCCCCTGGTCGTCCGGGGCCGGTGCACCGCGCCCGGTCCCGTGACCCTGCGCGGCGTCGCGGCCGACGGTTCCCCCTGGGAGCAGCGCCTCGAGCCGGTGGCGACCGAGAACCCGGCGGCCACCGCCATCTGGGCCCGTGCCCACCTCCGGGAGCTGGAGGACCGTTACTCCTCAGGCGTCGCCGCCGCGCACCCGGACGTCGAGCGGATCATCGACACGTCCCTGCGATACGGCGTGCTGTGCCGGTTCACCGCGTTCGTGGCCGTCGACACCCGCGTCGTGACCGACGGCGCGCCGGCGCACAAGGTGATCCAGCCGGTGGAGTCACCCGCCGGCTGGGACACGACCCTGGCCGCGAACACGCTCGGCGCCCCGGCACCCGCCCCAGGCGGATACGGAGCCCCGCCCGCAGCTCCGGGTTCCTACGGGCCCCCGCCCGCCCCGGGCCAGGCGGCTCCCGCCGCACCGGCGCCCGGCGCCGCGCCCGTTCCTGGCTCCTACGGAGCCCCGGCACCCACCGGCGCACCCGCCCCGAGCGGATACGGAGCCCGGCCCGACGCCCCGGGTTCCTACGGCCCCCAGCCCGCCCCGGGGTACGTGGCTCCCCCCGCACCGGCCGCTCCACCGGCCGGCGGGGCTCCGGGCGGTCCGGCGCGGGGCTTCGTCCACGCCCGGGCACGCATGCCGAGGCACGAGCCGGCTCGGGCCGTGGACACCCGCAGCCAGGTCGCGGAGGAGCTGCGGCGGCTGCGCGCGGCCCGGCCCGCCTCGGAGGTCGAACGCCGCCAGGTCCTCGCCGACCTGGGCAGCCGCCTCGAGGTGCTGGTTCCGGGCGAGTTCACCGAACTCGCCGCCGCGCTCCGTACCTGCGACGACCCGGCCGGTCCCCGAGGCCATGCGCTGGACGAACTGTGGGACCGCACGCTCAGCGAACTCGCCGCCTACGCGGAGCCGAGCGAGCGCAAACCGTTCTGGCACCGCCGCCCGCGCTGACCGGGACGCCGTTATCGCCGAGGATTTCCGTCGCTATGGCAGCGAAAATCCTCGGCGATAACGGCCGCCCACAGCAACGGGACGAGCTCCGCGACCAGAGCTACGACGTCCAGGCACAAATCCGGCGGCCCCGGGGGGCCGCCGGATCATGGCCAGCGTCGCGCTGCCCTGGACCGCCGACACCATGGACTCGAGGCCGGCCAAGCCGCCGGGAAGGCCGGTGAGCCGGAAGACGATCGGTTTGGCGTCAGCGCCCCGGATTTCCGCTGCCATAGCAGCGGAAAAACGGGGCGGAAGCCGCTCGCAGCAGCCCTGTGTCGACGGTCGCCGTGGGTTGGTGGGTGGGCGGAACTGTTGGGGAGGTCGCCGATCGGTATTCGTGCTGGTTCGGTGAGTGCTGTGGGTGGGGGCGGTTGGCCGGGTTGTTGTCAGCGGTCGGCTGCGGTGGTGGTGCGGAGGCGGCGGGCGAGGCCGCGGTTGAGCGTGCGCGGCCAGAGTGGGCCGCCGTAGATGAGACCGGTGTACGCCTGGACGAGCGTCGCCCCGGCGCGGAGGCGCTCCCAGGCGTCGTCGGCGGTCTCGACGCCGCCGACGGAGATCAGCACGAGATGGTCGCCGGCCCGGTCGCGCAGCCGGCGCAGCACCTCCAGGGACCGCCGTTTCAGCGGTGCCCCGGACAGGCCGCCGCCGCCCGCCGCCTCGACCTCGGCTGGGTCGGTGGCCAGTCCGTCGCGGGAGATCGTCGTGTTCGTGGCGATGATGCCGTCGAGGCCGAGTTCGAGTGCCAGGTCGGCGACCGCGTCGACGTCGGCGTCGGCGAGGTCCGGGGCGATCTTCACGAGCAGCGGCACGCGCCGGTCCGACACCCGGTCGGCGGCCTCCCGTACGGCGGTGAGCAGCGGCCGAAGGTGCTCGACGGCCTGAAGGTTGCGCAGGCCGGGGGTGTTGGGCGAGCTGACGTTGACGACGAGGTAGTCGGCGAGTGCGGCCAGCGCCTCTGTGCTCGCGACGTAGTCCGCGACGGCCTCGTCCTCCGGCACGACCTTGGTCTTGCCGATGTTCACCCCGACGATGACGTTCCGTGGCCCCCGGAGGCGGGTGGCCGCGGCCCGTGCGCCGTGGTTGTTGAAACCCATCCGGTTGACGATCGCCCGGTCCCGTACGAGGCGGAACAACCGGGGCTTGGGGTTGCCGGGCTGCGGGCGCGCGGTGACCGTTCCGATCTCGACGAATCCGAAGCCGAACGCGCCGAGCGCCTCGTACGCCTCGGCGTCCTTGTCGAAACCGGCGGCGAGCCCGAGCGGCCCGGGGAACTCCAGGCCGAGGGCGCGGACGCGCAGCGCCGGGTCGCGGGGGCCGAGGGCGCGGCGCAGCAGCGGCAGCGCCCCGGGGACCGCTCCGAGGAGGCGCAGCGCCGCGAAACTCATCCGGTGGACGGTCTCCGCGGAAAGGCGGCGCAGGATCAGCGAGAACACGAGTCGATACATCGGATGCGATTCTCTCAGCGTCCGCCGGTGCCGCGCCGGGCGGCCCGGCTCGCTATGTTGTGATCATGGCACCTGCCGCTTCCCTCCGTGTCGAGGTGGACGGCGGTCCGGCGACCGCGGACCGGCTTCGGCACCTCGCGCTGGTGAACTACGGGCACCTGACCGTCATGCAGGTCCGCGGCCGGCGCACCCGCGGCCTGGGGCTGCACCTCGCGCGGCTGGACGCGGCGAACCGGGAGTTGTTCGGCACGGGCCTGGACGGCGACCGGGTCCGCGATCACATCCGGCACGCGCTCGGCGACGACTTTCCGGACGCCACCATTCGGCTCGTCGTCTTCCGTCCCGACGAGGCGGAGGACGTCTCGATCCTGGTGATCGTCCGCCCGCCGCACGACATGCCCGCCGCGCCGCAGAGCCTTCAGACGGTGCGCTATGAGCGGCCGGTCGCGCACATCAAGCACGTCGGGGCGTTCGGGCAGATCTATCACGGGTCGGCGGCCGGGCGCGCAGGCTTCGACGACGCGCTGCTGACCGGGCCCGGCGGCGTCATCTCGGAGACGTCGATCGCCAACATCGGGTTCTTCGACGGCGACTCGGTCGTCTGGCCCGACGCTCCCCTGCTGCCGGGGATCACGATGCAACTGCTCGAACCGGCGCTGGCGGCTCGTGGCCTCCCCTCGCGGCGGCGCACCGTCCGGGTGGCCGACCTGCCGTCGTTCGACACGGTGTTCGTCAGCAATTCCGGTGGCGTGGCACCGGTCGGCCGGGTCGATGACGTGCCGCTCTCGATCGATCCGGAGCTGGTCAAGACCCTCTTCGAGGCGTATGAGTCCGTTCCCTGGGACGTGATCTGACGTCGCTGCCCTTCCCGAGGCGTCTCACGGCACAATGCGGCGATTCACCGGATATCAGGGCTGATTTCGGTTAATGCGGTTTCTGCGGTCGTTTCAAGGAACGACGAGTCTTTACCCCAGGAAACTTGACACGCCACGGCAAGATCGCCGACAGTACAGAGACCAGATCTGTCGCCGGGAGGCAGTAAGGCAATAACCGCCACGATCACCTTAAAGCACCATTTTAAGGCTGGTCATGGGACGCCCGGATGGGCGTCTTTTCTACTTTTCAGGGGGGACCCGATGAAAGCAACCACCGCCCAGGAAGTAGGGAGGACGGTGCGGCTCGCGCTGCGCACGTGGGGCCACACGTTCCGTCTGGTCACTCTGGTGATCGTGGTGACATGGCTGTTCATGGCCACCGAGCGGCTCCCGTTGATCACCTGGTGACGCCAGGGTCCGGGCGCCATTCCGCCGCCCGGAACACCGAATTCTTTGGTCTTCCTCCTCGACGCCGAGGAGGAAGACCGGTCCACGAACCCCGCCCCCGATGACCGTCACAACCGAACCGCTCAGCGCGGTTCCCCCCTCATCTCCTCGCCATTGAGCCGCATTTCCCGTCGCCGGATTCGGCGCCCTGACGCCCCGCTCCGGATGAGTTTCAACCGTGATCGCGCGTCGTACGGTTCCGGGTGGCCGGAGCCGCCTTCAAGGATCATCAGCGGCGGCCGTCGACCGGGCCGTCGACGAGTGACGGCCCGCACACGCACCGCCTCCGCCGCACGAGCCGGCCCGCCTCGGCGTTGGCGTGAGCATCTGCTGTCATGTGTTACGTTTTGGCAAATTTCTAACTTTAGACCTTATGTACCTGATTGTCCGTAACGACAATCTGCCCTGGTTCACCATCGGCCGGGCTCCCCTCCCTCATGCCCGGCCCGAAAGGGGTCTCGTGAAGAAGCTTGCCGTCGTCGCCGCGACGGCCGGTCTCGGTATGACCGGGCTCGGCCTGATAGGCGCCACAAGCGCGTCCGCGGCCACGGACGCGTCCGATACCTTCCGCCCGGCGAGCCTGAGCTGGCACGCCTGCCAGGCGGACATCGTGAACGGAGCCAAGGCGTACGACGCCCTCGGCCCGGTCAAGGTGTCCACGATCATCCAGTGCGCCGAGCTCCAGGTTCCGCTGGACTACGCCCACCCGAACGGCCAGAAGATCACCATTGAGGTGACCCGTACCCCGCACCAGGGCTCGGGCCCCGCCAAGGGCGACATCCTGGTCAACCCGGGCGGTCCGGGCGGTGAAGGCGCCCTGTTCGGCCCGCGCGTGTACGCGCAGAACTCGGCCGCGATGCAGCAGGCGTACAACGTCATCGGCTTCGACCCGCGCGGCATCGGGTACAGCACGCCCAAGCTGACCTGCGACGAGAACTACAGCAACGCGCCGCGGCCGAACTACGGCACGGGCGGCAAGGCGACCGACGCGGCCTGGCTGAGCAAGACCAAGGCCTACGCCCAGGCGTGCGCCCAGAAGTGGGGCAAGGGCTCCCAGCTGGACCTGCTCGACCACATCAAGACCATCGACTCGGTTCGTGACATGGACACGATCCGCAAGGCGCTGGGCAACCAGAAGCTGGACTACTACGGCGCCTCGTACGGCACCTACCTCGGCCAGGTGTACGCGACGGTCTTCCCGAAGCGCGTCGGCCGGATGGTCCTCGACGGGAACGTCAACCCCAAGCACGTCTGGTACGACGCCCAGCTCGACCAGGACCGCGCGTTCGACAAGAACATCGAGTACTACTTCGGCTGGATCGCCAAGTACGACAACGTGTACCACCTGGGCAACACCCAGCAGAAGGTGCACGACTACTTCTACGGGCTCGAGAACACGCTGGCCAAGAAGGCCGCGACCGCCCAGGGTTCCGCGGTCGGCCCGGACGAGCTCGTCGACGGCATCCAGACCGCGGCGTACCGGCGCAGCCAGGCCGTCTGGCACACGTACGCGGCCGCGCTGTCCGCCTACAAGACGGGCGAAGTCGAGACGTTCGTCGGCACCTACGGCGTCCAGACGACCGGCGGCAGCGACGACAACGAGTTCGCGGTCTACAACGCCGTCCAGTGCACCGACACCCAGTGGCCGCTGAACTGGAGCAAGTGGCACAACGACGCCGTCAAGGTCAACAAGACCGCGCCGTTCGAGACCTGGGGCAACGTCTGGTTCAACGCCCCCTGCCTGTACTGGGGCGCCAAGGCCGGCACGCCGGTCAAGGTCGGCCAGACCAAGGACCTGCCGAAGAACATCCTGATGTTCCAGGCCACCGACGACGCGGCCACGCCGTACGCCGGCGCGCTGGAGCTGCACAAGGTCCTCAAGGGCTCGCACCTCGTCGTCCAGGACGGCGACCGTACGCACTGCATCGTGCACCGCGGCGACCTGCGCCCGGGTGGCGTCGACTCCTACTTCGACGCCTACTTCCTGAACGGAACGCTGCCCAAGCAGGACACCGTGCACGTCTCGCAGCTCGGTGACCCGACCCCGCCGGCGTCCACCGCGAAGACCGCGGCGACCGCCCACAGCGAGGTCGTCAAGTAACACCCTCCACGGAGAAGGGGCCCTCGACCCGAGGGCCCCTTTTTCGCGCTCTCGCCCGAGACGCGGCCGCTGCCCGACGTGCGGCCGGGTCAAGTTCCGGCAAAAGCGTCGATCCGCCCTGAACCGGGCGGTAACGTCCCACCGGCCAAGATCATGTCCTGAGGAGCCACCGTCCCATGCGGAAGACCCCCCTCGTCCCCCTCGGCCTCGCCGTGGCCGCGAGCCTCGCCTGCGGCGCGCTGACCGGATGCTCGTCGAACGCTCCGCGGTCGGCCGGCGCGCGCCAGGACTCCGCCGTCGTCCAGCCGCAGGACGGCAGCGTACGCTCGGCGTCCCGGCCCAAGGGCCTCATCCCCGGCGTCGACGTCAGCGCCTACCAGTCCAAGGTCAACTGGGTGTCGGTCAAGGCGCGGGGGAACAGGTTCGCGTACGTCAAGGCGACCGAGGGCGTGCGGTACGTCAGCTCCACCTTCAAGGCGCAGTACGCCGGCGCCCGCAAGGCCGGGCTGGACCACGGCGCCTACCACTACGCGACGCCGAACACCTCGAGCGCGAAGCGCCAGGCCGACTACTTCCTCGCGCACGGGGGCGGCGGCAAGGCCGACGGCCACACCCTGCCCGGCGTGCTCGACATCGAGGACAACCCGTACGGCAAGAACAAGTGCTACGGCCTGAGCCACGCGAAGATGGTCGCCTGGATCGGCGCGTTCCTGAAGGAGTACCACGCTCGTACGGGCCGGCGGGCGGTCATCAACACGTTCAAGGACTGGTGGATCGACTGCACCGGGAACTCCAAGGCGTTCTCCGCCACGGACCGGCTCTGGGTGAACGACCACAAGGCCACCGCGAGCAAGGTCCCGGTCCCGTCGGCGTGGAGCTCGTACACGATCTGGCAGTGGACCGACAAGGGCGTCTACGGCGACGAGGACTACGTCAAGTCGGCCACCGTCTACCGAAAGCTGCTCGCGAGCTGACCGGGCGACGCGTTCTGTCGGCGCCCGTCGGCAGACTGCCTCGAAGTCCGCAGTGAGGGAGACGGCGATGCGCACGTTGTTCGACGGCGAGGTGTTCGTGGCCTACCGCCAAATCTATGTCGAGAGCGGTGGCGGCTTCGGCGGCGACATGTACGCCACCTTCGCCGGCCAGTCCAACGGGTTGTGCGGCGGCGCGGTACCGGGCTCCCTGTTCCTCGTCACCGGCCTGCACACCGGGGACGTCGCCTTCACGGTCGAGCTGCACAAGAGCGCGCCTCCCACGGAGTACGCCTGGGAGGACATCGTCGAGGTCTCGTTCACACCTGTCGGCCCGGACGTCGTCCTTGCGGAATGGGGCGCGAACTCCTATCCGCTGGAGCTCGATCAGGTCTCCTACCGGGTCCGTTACTCCGCGACCGGAATGGACGCGGGCGCCGAGCTGGACACGCCGGACGGCGATGACCTGGGTCCTGACCGGTATCTCCTCCAGTTCTGGCCGGACGCTCCGCGTCCCGACGCGGTGGTGAAGCAGACCAGCGACCAGGCCGCCTACTGGCACGGTGTCCCCCGCAGAGTGCCGCCGTCGTCCGCTCCCCCGGCGGAGCGGTCCGCGCGCTGAGAAGGCGTCCTGGCTTCGGGACCGGCCCGTCAGGGATCATGATCCGGTGGCTTGGGGCATCGGCGGGGTGCCGCGGCCTGGCAGCCGACCGGCGACCAGGCCGCTGCTGTACGTGGACATCGACGGGGTGCTCAACCCGGCGGCCACGGACACCGAGGGCTTCACGGCACATCGGATCGGCGGGCTGACCGTCCGCCTCTCCCCGGCGCACGGGGACTGGCTCAGGGAGCTCGCGGACCGGTACGACCTGGTCTGGGCGACCACGTGGGAGCATGAGGCGAACGTGCACGTGGGCCCGTTGCTCACCCGGCGGCACGTCGACCGGCTCCTGGCCTGGCCTCGGGCGAACCGCTGAACGGGCCACCGAACGCTCGGCCAACGGCGTTGAGATCGAGGACATGGCGCCCGAGTCGCCCGGCCGACGCGTCGTTCGCCGAGCGTTCCGTACGCCGAGGAGCGGGCCGCGCTCGCGTGGGTAGGGGACGGGGACGAGCCGGTGCCCCGCTGCCGGCGGATCCGGGGGACGCGATGCAGACCTTCCTTCCCTACGCGGACTTCGCCGCGACGGCGCGTGTCCTCGATCAGCGCCGCCTCGGGAAGCAGCGGGTCGAGGCGCTGCAGGTGCTGCGCGGGCTGACCGTGCCCGGCTACGGCTGGCGGCACCACCCGGCGGTCCGGATGTGGACCGGGTACGAGGAGGCGCTGACGTGCTACGGCCTGGTGATCTGCCGCGAGTGGTGCAGCGCGGGCCGCCGGGACACCTGCGCCGCCGGCCTGCGCACCGAACTGCGCACGGCGAGATTCATCCCCGCCGCCCGCGACCAGGCCGGGCTGGCCGCGGCCGGCGCCCTGCCGCCCTGGCTGGGCGATCCGGACTTCCACCGCAGCCACCAGTCCGCGCTGCTCCGCAAGGACCCCGACCACTACGCCCGGTTCTTCCCCGGCGTCCCCGACGACCTGCCGTACGTCTGGCCTGTCGCCGACCGCCTGGGCACGGCGGAGCGTTCCGGCGACCCGTAGCAAGCGGTGGCTCAGCTCTGCGGGGCCGTGGCCACCGCCCGCCTCCGTCCGGCGGTGGCCACGGCGATCATCCAGATCGCCGACAGCAGTCGCCACAGCGGCTCGAGCCGGGTGACGGGCGTCACGACGATCGAGACCAGCGACACCGCGAGCAGGGGAGCCAGCACGAGGCCGAACCGCAGCGCCCACCGGGGCCGGAAGCCCACGGGGAGGCCGGTCCGGGAGACGAGCCAGACCAGGGCCCCCAGCGCGGTCAGGTGCAACGCGCCGCCACACGCCAACGTGAGCCGGCCGAGCGCCTTCAGCGTGCCGTCCCCGGCGTCGTCGGCGATCGCCACGAGCAGCAGCGACAACGCCACCGAGGCGCCGAAGGCCGCCGCCGCGGCCCCGCCCGCCCACCGGACGCGCCCGGCCTCCGGTCCCCCGGGATCGAGGGTCCGGGCCAGGCCGACGCCGAACCAGGCGAGGCACACCGCCGCGACCGCCTGCAGCGCCGCGGCGGTCACGACGGCGGCGGCGCTGCCGGTGTAGTACTCCCGCAACTGCGCGGCGGACGCGTCCGGCAGGTACAGGGACGTCTTGGCCAGCGCACTGCTCGCCACCAGACCGGCCACGAACGCCACGACGAATCCGACGCCCGCCGGCCGCCATCCTCGCCCTGCCGCAGGTTCGAGCTCCATGAGGGCATCTCCCTTGCCGAGCCGCCGATCGGGCGGCGCTCTCCGAGTGCCCCCAAGATTCCCGAGCGGGTACGCGGCGCGTCGTCCCTCAGGAGCGGCCTCGTCCCGTACGGTCCCGGGCGCAGCCCGCGCGACGGCCCGTACGCCACCGGACGTACGGACCGGCGCGCGGACCGGACGTCGCCGGTGCGCGCCGGGCCGCGCCTCAGGTGGTGGTCGCTCCGGTGCCGCCGGTGAAGGCGAACACCGACAGGGGGTCGTAGCCCGAGAAGAGCAGGCGGATCACGATGATCGCCATGGCCTCCAGGTGGCGGGCCTGCGTCAGGTCACCGGCGTCCAGGGACTCCGCGCCGAGGTCGGTGATCAGGGTGCGCGCCGCGGCCTTGCCCTCCTCGTCGCCGGCGATCGGCACGGCGAACGGACGGCCGTCGAAGGCCGGCGGCCGCATCTTCCAGACATCGCCGTGCGCCTGGTTGAACGCCTTGACGACGTGCGCGCCGGGCGCCAGACGGGCCACCTCCTCGGCCATCGACATACCGCCTTCGAAGGCGATCCGCGAGAAGTCCGAGAGGTCGACGGCGTTCCCGCAGTCGATGATGGTCTTACCGGCCAGCGCCCCCTCGGGGCCGCCCGCCGCCACCAGCGTCTCCTCCAGTCCGGCGAGGAGCACGGCGAGCAGCAGCACGTCACCGAACTCGGCCGCCTCCCGCAGGGTGCCCGCCTTGGCGCCGACCCGCTGGGCGAGGTCCTCGGCCTTGGCCGGGGTACGGCCGCCGATCAGGACGTCGTGTCCGGCGCGTATCCAGCCGGGCACGAGCGCCTCGGTCATCCTTCCGGCTCCGAGCACACCGATTCTCATGGCAGTCCTCCTGTCACGTCGAAGTACTGCCTGAGACCGTAGGAAGCCGTGGGGAACCGAACGGTTCCCTATGCCGAGCGGACGGCCCCGGCGGCGCGGGCGTCGAGGAGCGTCCCGGTGTTGTCCTCGGCCCAGCGGGACAGCGCGCACAGCGGTTCGAGGAGGCTGCGGCCGAGGTCGGTGAGGCGGTACTCCGCCCCGGGCGGCGCGGTCGCGAGGGCGCGCCGCTCGACCAGTCCGTTGTCACCGAGCCGGCGCAGCGTCTGCGTCAGCATCTTCTTGCTGATGCCGCCGACCTTCTCGCGGAGTTCGGAGTAGCGGGCGGGACCACGGCCGAGCGCGATCACGACGACCACCGACCAGGTGTCGGAGACCAGTTCCAGAGTCGTCCGGGCCGGGCAGTCGGCGAGGAAGACGTCGTAGTGGACCACGACCGGATGGTACGCCGATCCGCCGGATCCTCGGCTGGTGTGCCTGGCCGGATCTCGCCATTCCGCCGCGTCCGTCGTCTCTGGCGCGAACCAAGATCGCGGGAGATCATCGATCGTCCGATCCGCTCCGCCGACCAGCCCCCGACCCCCCTCTCCCACCGGAGCGGACCGGTGACGTGGACCCTTCCCGCGAAAGAGGACATGTCATGCGTGATCCCGCAAGGTTCGCCGACGTGAGGCGGCCGCGCAGAGTGTTCGGTGCCTGGACGGCGGCGTGCGCGGTGCTCTCCACGGCGGTGCTGCTGCTGTCCGGCACGGCTGCGACGGCCGTGGTCGCGAAACCGCCGAAGCCGACCCCGAACCCCTGGCAGATGCGACACTGGCCGCGGACCCAGCCGTGGCAGCAGGCGCAGCCACAGCGCGCGTACGCCCAGAACGCCCCGCGCCCGATCGACCCGCAGAACTACGAACTGCCGGACACGATGACCTGGGACGACTACAAGGCCGTCCCGGACACCCACTGGAACGACCCCACGCGCACGGGCTCCATCAAGAACTTCAAGGGCGCGCTCGTCCTCGTCGACTACCCGAACCAGTCCTTCGTCATCTCCCAGCCGAAGAACTCCACGATCTACGGCAACCCGACCTCGGTGAGCGACGTGCCGCGCGACCAGGTGCCGCAGTTCTACCAGGACTTCCTCAACAAGCCGGGGCAGCTCAACCGCGGGCACACCATCCACGAGTACTGGATGGAGGACTCCGGCGGCCGGTACGGCATCGATCTGAAGGGGTTCGGCCCGTACCGGATGCCCGCCAAGAGTCACGAGTACGGGATCGAGTCCGACTTCCAGGGCGACCAGGGCTGCCCGGCGGGCGACACGTGCGACCGCGACTTCCGCAAGGACGCCCGCGCCGCGTGGATCGCCGACGTCGGTGAGCAGGTCGCGTCGCAGTACGACTTCGTGTTCTTCCTCAGCGCCGGGCAGGACGAGTCGTCCACCTGGCAGGAGTTCGGGCAGATGAAGTTCAACACGCCCCAGGACGTCACCGACGACTGGGGGCCGCCGGACCCGGCGCTGCCGAACTGGAACAAGACCCGCTACGTCGACTGGACGTCCTGGCAGGCCTCCGCGAACATCTGGCCGAACGCCGCCGCCGGAAGCTCCATCCAGGCGGAGAGCTCCGGGATGGGCACCTACGCCCACGAGTTCAGCCACATCCTCGGCATCGGCGACAACTACAACAACCCGTACTCCGTTCCGGCCCGCCGCGACTACTCCGGCCCCTGGGAGATGCTCAGCCGGGGTACGTTCAACGGTCCCGGCGGCCCGCACAGCCGCTGGCTGATCCCCGGCACCGCGGGCAGTTCGATGGGCGCCCAGCACATGCTGCGCAACAAGATGAAGCTCGGCATCGTCGACCCGTCCAACGTCCTGAGCCTCTCCCGGGAGGGACTGACCGGGTCGGGTGTCGTCGTGGCCACGGTGCGGGCCCGCGAGGTCCAACCCGGCTCCGGGGGGCTGACCGGGATCAACCTGGCGATGACCGGCGGCGACCACGATCCCGCCTGCAACGTCTCGACCGATCCGCTGTGCGACGGCGGCGGTTACGACAACTACACCCTCGAGGTCGTCGACCGCATGGGCTTCGACTCGTTCACCCCGGACAGCGGGGTCCTGCTCGCCAAGACCAAGAACCGCGACGCCGCCCCGTTCATCTGGACGATCGACGCCCACCCGGAGGACATCGACAAGGTCGACTTCGTGCTGCCGAACGGCACCCCGCAGAAGATGACGATCGGCGACTACCGGCAGCTCTCCGACGCGCTGTTCCACGCCGGCACCGACTCGGGCAGCGAGTTCGAGTACGTCGACCAGGGGAACCGCCTGCACTTCTACGTGCTCGACATCAAGCGCGACAAGACCGGCATCCTGTCGTACACGGTCGCGGTCCGGTCGCTGGACGGTTCGGGGACCCAGCGGCGGGGCGTGAGCCTCTCGCCGGGCGTCGGCGTCGCGGCTCCGCAGCGGGGATGGGCCCGGTGCACGCTGCCGCTGCGCAACACCGGCACGGCCGGGACCGCCCCGTACGGCGACTCCGACGTCTACCGCCTGTCCGCGACCACGGCGGGCCGGGGCTGGACGGCCTGGCTGCCGAACGCCCTCGCCACGGCCAAGGCGGGTGAGCGTACGGCGGTGCGGGTGTACGCGAAGCGCGGTGCGGGCGCGGCCCACGCCGGCCAGGTCAGGCTGACCGCCACCTCGGAGAGCGACCCGACGAAGAAGGCCACCACGACCTGCACGGTCGTCGGCTGACCGGAACACCCGGCGGATCCGCCGGAGGAGGAAGGCCCCTCCTCCGGCGGCCACCCGGCTTGCCTGCCACGCCGTCCCTGTGGTCGCCTTGGCCCGTGCCGACCTTCTCCTCCCATGACGGGACCGTTCTGGCGTATCACCTCGCAGGCCAGGGTGATCCCCTCATCTGCCTGCCGGGCGGCCCGGGGCGGCCGTCGGGCTACCTCGGCGATCTGGGCGGCCTGACCACATCCCGCCGGTTGATCCTGCTCGACAACCGGGGAACCGGCGGCTCGGCCGCGCCCGCCGATCCGAGCGGCTACCGGGCCGACCGGCTCGTCGCCGACGTCGAGGCCCTGCGGGAGCATCTGGGCCTGGCGGCGATCGACCTGCTCGCCCATTCGGCGGCCGCCGATGTCGCCGTCCTCTACGCCGCGCGTCATCCGCACCGCGTCCGTCGGCTCGTCCTGGTGACGCCGAGCCCCCGCGCGGTCGGTCTGGAGCCGACCGACGAGGAATGGCTGGCCGGGATCCGCCGCCGGTCGGCCGAGCCGTGGTACGAGAAGGCGTTCGCCGCGCTGGAAGCGTGGGAGTCCGGCGATGAGCGCGAGGAGACCTATCTCGCCGCCCGGCCGTTTCTCTACAGTCCCTGGGACCGGACGGCCGAGGCACACGCCCGATCATTCCCACCCGTACGCGCGGCGGCCGAGGGCTTCCACGGTGAGGGGGCGTTCGACCCGGACGCCACCCGTACGGCCGTCAAGCGGCTCCCGGCGCCCGTCCTGGTGATCTCCGGAGAGAACGACCCGTCCCCCACCCCTGACCAGGCCGCCACGTACGCCGCGCTCTTCCCCGAGGGGCGGAGCACCTCAGTGCCCGGCGCGCATTTCCCCTGGGTCACCGCTCCCGAGCGGTTCGCCGCGTCGGTCGAGCGTTTCCTCGCCGCCTGACCCGATGAGCTTCGGGGTCTACGCGCGGAAGGTGCGTGATACCTCCCAGCCGCACGGCCGGCGGGTATCCGCGCTTCGATCCTGCGTTCAGCTCTATCGGCCGATCGGGTTCCACGCGAGCCTGAGCTTCCTGGAGGAATCGGCGGGGCCGTTCGGCAGCGATGAGATGGCACTCCTGCGGGCCCTTGACGCGCTGACCGAGAGCCGGGAAGCGTGGAAGGCGGACGTTCGTGCGTACGCGGCCGCGCGGTCACTGGCGAAGCGCCACGGCCGGCGCAGCCCTCGGCCGGAGGACCGGAACCCGAGTCACTTCCCCGACCACTGGTACGGCGCGCCCAGACGCGCGGCGCTGCACGCGCTCGAATTCTGGTGCCGCAAGCGCCTCCCCGCCCTGCTGACCCCGCCCGACCGGGTCACCGAGGACTTGAGCACCTGCGTCAGCGCCTCACTCCGGTCCGGCGGCCCGCTGTCGGACGAACACCGGAGGATGCTCGCCGAGTGCACCGCCGAGCTCCGGCGGCGACGGCTGGAACCCGACCGGTGGCGCGATGATCAGGCGGCGTATCTCCGCTTCCGTGACCTCGTGAAAGTCGCCCGGTTCGTACAGACCGCCGCGGACACCGTTTGACGGCGGGGCGCCGCACCGGCATGTCGCGGAGACCGTCGCTACGCGCTGTGGAGGGCGCGCTCGGCCACGGGCCAGTTCTGGCGCAGCCGGTCGAGGTAGGACTGGGCGACCGATCCGGGTCGGGCACCTCGGGCGAACGCCAGCATGTTGCCGGGGCCCGCGTTGTATCCGAGGGCGAGCAGTTCGTTCCGGGTGTAGTGGCCCGACCGCCGGGCGGGCAGGCGGACGGCCAGGTCATGGAGGTACCAGGCCGCCGCGGTGATGGCGAGGTCCGGATCGTCCGGCAGCTCGTCCCATCGGCGATCGGCGAAGGAGCGACCGCGCTTGACCTCGTCGAACGCGGCCCTGTGCATGTCGGCGATGCCGAACGCGGCGTCCGGCTTGATCTTCTGCCAGGCCCGCTCGAACGCCGGGTCGTGCGGCTTGTCCGACTCGTTGTACAGGATCGCCATCAGCAGCTGCGGGGAGATCTTCGCCGTGCGCGCGTGCTTGCGGACCTGCGCGGCGAACCGCACCGGGTCGTACGCCGAGGTCGGCGTCGCGGCGGGCCGGCCGGTCGCGCCGGACCGCTTCGACGCGGTCGCACCGGGCGTCGCGGACCGGTGCGGAGACGCGTCGCCGGAGTCCCCTCCGCCGCACGCCGACGCCCAGCCCGCCACGGCGAGCACGACCGGCACGACCAGCCATCGTCCCCGATGCCCTCGCACTGTGTTCCTCCCCTGCCGCGTGGCCCGATGTGTCCAGTGTCGCCGCCGGCCGGGCCGATGCCATCCGTCTGGAGAATGACGCCGCGGGATCCGGTGCCTGCGGGCGGAGCGCGACCGGTACGCGCCAGGACCGACGGGGTCTGAGCGGGAGTGACGCTCTCGACGGCGGGTGACTACCGGGGCGCGGCGTCCGGGGCGACGAGGGCGGAGCCGAAGACCCACGGGGAGTTCTGGGCGATGAAGTCGCCCGGGAATCCGAGCGTGAAGCCGGTCGCCTCTTCCAGGCGGGTGACGGCCTCCGGGGGCAGGACGAGGTCGGCGGCGGCGAGGTTGTCGCGGAGCTGGTCGACGTCGCGGGCCCCGACGATGGGGTGAACGGCGCGGGAGCGGCTCATCACCCAGGCGATGGCCACCTGGGAGGGCGTGGTGCCGAGGCCGTCGGCGACCTCCTGTACGACCCGCGCGACGGCGTGGTCCCGCTCCGAGAGCGAGTCCGCCGACAGCCGGCCGCGGGCCGCGGTCCCGTCCGGGCGGGTGTACTTCCCGGACAGCACCCCGCCGCCCAGCGGGCTCCACGCCGTCACGCCGATCCCGAGGGCCTCGGCCATCGGCAGCAGCTCGCGTTCGACGTCGCGCTGCAGCAGGCTGTAGGGGACCTGCAGGCCGATGAACGGGCTCCAGCCGTGCCACTGCGCCAGCGTGTTCGCGCGGGCGACCACCCAGGCGGGGGCGTCGGAGATCCCGACGTACAGCACCTTGCCCGCCTGGACCGCGTCGTCCAGCGCGCGCATGGTCTCCTCGATCGGCGTGTCACGGTCCCACATGTGCACCCAGTACACGTCGACGTGGTCCGTGCGCAGCCGGCGCAGGCTGGTCTCCAGCGACGCGCGCAGGTTCTTGCGGTGGTTGCCGGCGGCGTTCGGGTCGGCGGGATTCCGGGACACGGAGTACTTCGTGCCCAGCACGAATGACTCCCGTCTGCCCCGCAGCAGCTCCCCGAGGAACTCCTCGCTGGCGCCGCCGCGATAGTTGACCGCGGTGTCGATCATGTTGCCGCCGGCCTCGGCGTCCAGGTCCAGCATCCGGCGGCATTCCGGCAGCGGCGCGCCGACCCCGCCCTGCTCGCCGAAGGTCATCGCGCCGAGGATCAGTTCGGGGACGCGCAGGCCGCTGCCGCCCAGGGTGCGGTACCTCACGCCGTCACCGAGCCGTCGAACAGCTCCGCGGCGCGGGCGGCGATCTCCTCCTGCGGCATGTCCCGTACGTGCTGGTCCAGCGCCCAGCGGTGCCCGAAGGGATCCAGCAACTGGCCCGTACGGTCCCCCCAGAAGGCGTCGTGCACGGGCTCGAAGACCGTGGCGCCGGACTCCATCGCCCGCGCCCAGGCCGCGTCGGCGTCCGGGACCCGTACGTGCATGGCGGCGGAGGTGCCGCCGAGAGCGGCGGGGGCGCGCATCCCCAGGTCGGGCAGCTCGCCGGCGACCGCCAGGACGGTCTCCCCGAGCAGGAGCTCGACCGTCAGCGTACGGCCGTCGGGCAGGGTGAGCCGGCTCGTCTCCCGTGCGCCCAGGGCGTCGGCGTACCAGGTGGCGGCCTGGTCCGGGTCGGTGACGACAAGGTGGATCGCTATCTGAGTCATGCGGCGGACCATACACTGTGTATGGACATGAAGTCCATACGCTTCGTCCGCGTTCGTTAGGATGGACGGCATGCCTGCCAAGCGGACCGCGCCCTCTGCCCGCCGATCCGGGCCCCAGCCGGCCCCCGCGGAGCTGCGCGAACGCATCCTGTCCGCGACGCGCGAGCTGCTGCGCGGGCGTCGCTTCGACGATCTCAGCGTCGCCGACGTCCTGACCGCCGCCGGGGTCTCCCGGGCCAGCTTCTACTTCTATTTCCCGAGCAAGCAGGCCGTGCTCGGCGAGCTGGTGCGCGACGCGGTCGCGCAGGGGCAACAGGCGGCACAACCCTGGATCGCCCAGGAGCAGAACCCGGTCGCCGCGCTCCGGGCGGGCGTCAGCGACGGCGCCCGGCTCTGGCGTGAGAACGCGGGCGTGCTCATGGCGATCGTGGAGAGCTGGGGATCCGACGAGGGGCTGCGGGACCTCTGGCTCGAGCAGATGGACACGTTCACCGAGGCCGCCGCCGCGCGGATCCACAACGATCCGCACGCTCGCGAACGGCTCGGCTCGATGGACGTGCGCGCGGTGGCCGCCTCGCTGACCTGGATGGGCGAGCGCCTCTACTACCTGGCCGCGGCCGGCGTTCCGCCCTTCGACGACGAGCAGGTCCTCATCGACACCCTCACGAACGCCTGGACCTCGGCCCTCTACGGCGTCACGATGCCCCGCCCGGAAGAGCCCGTACGAGGCCGGGTGGACGAACCGCACAGCGGTGCGTGACGGGACGGCTCGCTGGTTTACTGCTGTGACCTCATCGTCGTCGTGCAGGCCTGGCGAACGGCATGATCGAATCGAAAGGCGTAAGGATGGAACACCGGCCCCTCGGCCCCACCGGAACCCTCGTGTCCACGCTGTGCCTGGGCGCCATGACCTTCGGCAAGGAGAGCGACGAGAAGACGTCCCACGCGCTGCTCGACCGGTTCGTCGAGCGCGGCGGCAACTTCATCGACACCGCGGACGTCTACTCGCAGGGCCGTTCCGAGGAGATCATCGGGCGGTGGTTCGCGGCTCGGCCGGGCGTCCGGGACCGGGTCGTGCTCGCCACCAAGGGACGCTTCCCGATGGGCGACGGACCCAATGACCTCGGGCTGAGCCGTACGTACCTGACGCGGGCGCTGGACGCGAGCCTGCGCCGGCTCGGCGTGGAGGCCATCGACCTCTACCAGGCGCACGCGTGGGATCCGCTCACCCCGATCGAGGAGACCCTGCGCTTCTACGACGACGCCGTACGCGCCGGCAAGATCCGCTACGTCGGGGTCAGCAACTTCGTCGGCTGGCAGCTGCAGAAGGCCGCCACGCTCGCCGAGGTCCGCGGCCTCACGCCGATCGCGACCCTGCAGCCGCAGTACAACCTGATCAGCCGGGACATCGAGTTCGAGCTGGTGGACGTCTGCCGGAACGAGGGCGTCGGCATCCTGCCGTGGTCGCCGCTGGCCGGCGGCTGGCTGACCGGGAAGTACCGGCGGGACGAGGTTCCGACCGGAGCGACCCGGCTGGGCGAGGACCCGGAACGCGGAATGGAGGCGTACGCGCCGCGCAACGCGCAGGAGCGGACCTGGCGGATCGTGGACACGGTCCGCCAGGTCGCCGAGGCCCGTGGTGTGTCGATGGCGCAGGTGGCGCTGGCGTGGGTCGCCGACCGCCCGATGGTCACCTCGGTGATCCTCGGCGCCCGGACCCTGGAGCAGCTCGACGACAACCTGGGCGCGGCCGGCCTGCACCTGTCGGAGTCGGAGACCGCGCTGCTGGACGAGGCCAGCACCCCGACGGTCGCCGACTATCCGTACGGCGGACCGGGAGTGGACCAGCGCTCCCGGTCGTTCTGACCGTCGTCGGGGGTCCGGGCTCCCGGCCCGGACCGCCGGCGGGTCAGTCGACGCCGAACTCCATCGCGGCGTTGTCGAGCAGCTCGTCGTCGACGGCGACCGCCCCGGCGGCCGACTCCGCCCGGCCGGAGGCGATCGCCTCGGCGCCGCCCTCGGCCATCGCGCCGATCAGCCCGGTCGAGGCCGCCTGCTCCGCGCCGATCAGGGTCGGGTGCGGGCGGCTGCTGCCGACCATGCCGAGTGCGGCGTACTGCTCGAGCTTGGACCGGGAGTCGGCGATGTCGAGGTTCCGCATCGTCAGCTGACCGATCCGGTCGACCGGCCCGAACGCGGCGTCCTCGGTCCGCTCCATGGACAGCTTGTCGGGGTGGTAGCTGAACGCCGGCCCGGAGGTGCCCAGGATGGAGTAGTCCTCACCGCGCCGCAGCCGCAGCGTCACCTCGCCGGTGACGGCCGTGCCGACCCAGCGCTGCAGCGACTCGCGCAGCATCAGCGCCTGCGGGTCGAGCCAGCGGCCCTCGTACATCAGCCTGCCGAGCTTCCGGCCCTCGTTGTGGTAGCTGGCGAGGGTGTCCTCGTTGTGGATGGCGTTGACCAACCGCTCGTACGCGGCGTGCAGCAGCGCCATGCCCGGCGCCTCGTAGACGCCCCGGCTCTTCGCCTCGATGATGCGGTTCTCGATCTGGTCGGACATGCCCAGGCCGTGCCGGCCGCCGATGGCGTTGGCCTCCAGCACCAGGTCGACGGCGGAGCCGAACTCCTTGCCGTTGATCGTCACCGGCCGCCCGGCTTCGAAGCCGATCGTGACGTCCTCGGTGGGGATCTCCACCTCGGGGTCCCAGAACCGGACGCCCATGATCGGGTCGACGATCTCGATGCCCGCGTCGAGGTGCTCCAGCGACTTGGCCTCGTGGGTCGCGCCCCAGATGTTCGCGTCGGTGGAGTAGGCCTTCTCCGTGCTGTCCCGGTAGGGCAGGCCGTGAGCGAGCAGCCACTCGGACATCTCCTTGCGGCCCCCGAGCTCGTTCACGAAGTCCGCGTCGAGCCACGGCTTGTAGATCCGCAGGGAGGGGTTGGCGAGCAGGCCGTACCGGTAGAACCGCTCGATGTCGTTGCCCTTGAAGGTGGAGCCGTCGCCCCAGATCTGCACGTCGTCCTCGAGCATCGCCCGCACCAGCAGCGTGCCCGCGACGGCCCGCCCCAGCGGGGTGGTGTTGAAATACGCGCGGCCGCCGGAGCGGATGTGGAACGCCCCGCAGGCCAGGGCCGCCAGACCCTCTTCCACGAGGGCCGCCCGGCAGTCGATCAGCCGGGCGACCTCCGCGCCGTACGCGGTGGCGCGCCCGGGCACCGAGGCGATGTCGGGCTCGTCGTACTGCCCGATGTCGGCGGTGTAGGTGCAGGGAACCGCACCCTTCTCGCGCATCCACGCGACCGCAACCGACGTGTCGAGGCCGCCGGAGAACGCGATCCCGACACGTTCGCCGACAGGCAGGGAGGTCAGCACCTTGGACATGAGCACAAGTATGCATGAGGATGCATCACTATGCAAGCGACCGAGGCCACGACCCGAGAAAGGGACAGACCGAAGTCGAGAGACCGGGCCGAGCTCCGCCGATCGGCCGGGCGGCCGTACCGACGACCCGGAGTCGCGGCCCCGCCGAGCGGTCGTACCGGCGACCCGCGCGGGGCGGAGCCACGGTCCTCAGACGGCGCGGTGGTACTGATCGGGCCAGGTGGGCTCGGCGCCGAGCACGCGGGCCGCGCGGTTCGGCCAGAACGGGTCGCGCAGCAGCTCGCGTCCCACGAGCACCGCGTCGGCCTGCCCCGAGGCGATGATCTCCTCAGCCTGCCGGGGCTCGGTGATCTCACCGACCGCGGCGACCGGCACGTCGGTCTCGGCCTTGATCTGCGCGGCGAACGGGACCTGGTAGCCCGGCCCGGCCGTGATCCGCGCGTCGGGGGCGATGCCGCCGCTGGAGACGTCGAGGAGGTCGACGCCATGGGCCAGCAGCTCCTTGGCCAGCCGCACGCTGTCGGGCACGGTCCAGCCCTCGCGGCCGTCCTGGGGGTTCTCGCTCAGCCAGTCGGTCGCCGAGATCCGGTAGAACACCGGCAGCTCGTCGGGCCAGACCGCGCGGACGGCGTCGACGACCTCCAACGAGAGGCGGATCCGGTTCTCGAACGAGCCGCCGTACTCGTCGGTGCGCCGGTTGGCGTGCGGCGAGACGAACTCGTGCAGCAGGTACCCGTGCGCGCCGTGGATCTCGGCCACCTGGAACCCTGCCGCGAGGGCCCGCCGGGCGGCGGCCGCGAAGTCCTCGACGATGCGGCCGATCTGCTCGCGGGTCAGCTCGGCCGGCACGGGACCGTCCGCGGTGAACGGCAGCGGGCTCGGGGCCACCGGCCGCCAGCCGTACGGCTCGTCGGGAGCGATGGGAGCCCCGCCTCGCCAAGGCCGCTCGGTGGAGGCCTTGCGGCCCGCGTGGGCGAGCTGGATGCCGGGCACGCTGCCGTGCGCGCGCAGGAACGCGACGACGCGGGCGAGGCCGTCCTGCTGACGGTCGTTCCACAGGCCGAGGTCGGCCGGGCTGATCCGGCCCTCGGGGTTGACCGCCGTCGCCTCGGTGATGATCAGACCCGCGCCGCCCACCGCGCGCGCCGCCTGATGCGCCAGGTGCCAGTCGCCCGCGACGCCCGTGTCCGGCCCTTCGTCCGGGGCGGAGTACTGGCACATCGGCGGCATCCAGGCGCGGTTGGGGAACGTCAGCTCCCGCAGGGTGAGGGGCTCGAACAACGCACTCACGGATCATTCTCCTTCGGCCGGGGTTCTTAGTACGATATACGCCGTAGTACGCAAAACGTCAAACTACGAAGGTCGTCGTACTTAATCGACGGGCCGGGAAGGGAGCTGCCGTGCCGACCGCCGGCCGGGTCCTCGATCACCCCGCACGCGCGGACATCCGACTCGAGTCGGTGCTCCACGCGCTCTCCGACCCGGCGCGCCTCCAGGTGGTCCGCTTTCTCGCCGAGCTGCCGCCCGGCGAGGAGGTCGCGTGCTCCGCCATCGACCTGGCGGTCACCAAGTCGACCACCACCCATCACTTCCGCGTCCTCCGGGAGGCGGGGCTGATCAGCCAGGTCTACCGGGGCACCGCCAAGATGACCGCCCTGCGCCGAGCCGACCTGGGCGCGCTGTTCCCCGGTCTCCTCGACGCCGTACTGACGGCCGACGCCGCCCAGCGACACCGCTCCGCGGCCCGTCAGGACGGATGAGCCCGCGCCACCTCACGACCACGCCCGCGTCCGGGCGCACCACCCGCCGCCCTGACGCCGGCTTCGGGTCTCGGCCTCACGAGGCGTCGCCGGCGATGCGGTCGAGCCACTCGCGCAGCAGGCCCTGCTCGCCCTCGCTCAGGGCGGTCGTCTCCGGAAGGACGGCGCGGAGGGCGACCGCGGCGCCGACCGGGCCCCTCGCCGCCGGAACGGGCACGTCCGTGGTGATCGCGGCGATGACGGCCTCCCGGGCGAGGTCGGACAGCCCCAGGTCACGGGCCTCTTCCGGCAGCGCGATGAGCGCCAACGTCGTCCCCGAGCCGGCGGCGTGGACGAGCTGCGCGGCGCGCTCTTCGCCGACCTTCAGGCGGCCCGCCCGGGCGATCCGGCCGATGTGCCCGGCCAGGATCTCGGCCGCGGCGACGGCCGCCGACGGCGGGACGCCGGGGCGAGGGTCGCCGTACATCAGCGCGTAGAGCGCCGGGTTCGCCAGGCCGAAGCCGACGTGCAGGTCCCACCCGGCCCGCAGGTCCTCGACCGGGTCGTCGCTCGGTTCGCGTTCCGTCTTGCGGCCCAGGTACGCGGTGAACCCGTAGGTCGCCAGCGCGTCGAGGAGCCCGCGTTTGTCGCCGAAGAGGCGGTAGATGGTCGGCGCCTGCACGCCGGCGGCCGCGCCGACGGCCCTGGTCGACACGGCCTCATGGCCGCCTTCGGCGAGCAGGTCGGCCGCGGCGGCGAGGATCCGCAGCCGCGTTCCGTCACGCGCGCCGGCCGAGGCGGCGGTGCCCTGATCGTCCATGAATCAATGTTAACGGTTCATCGTTAGCGGCCCGCTGATAACGATGCTAACGTCTTCGCGTTAGCGGCGGCGGAGCAGCCCACCGGGCCGACACGGATCCGCCGCCCCGCGACTGGAGGTCGAGATGATCATCGTCACCGGAGCCAGTGGTCAGCTGGGCAAGGCGACCGTGGAGCGCCTGCTCGAACGCGTCCCCGCCGACCGGATCGGCGTCAGCGTCCGCGACCCGGAGAAGGCGTCCGAGCTTCGCGCGCGAGGCGTCCGCGTGCGCCAGGGCGACTTCGAGGACCCCGAGAACCTCGCGCACGCCTTCGAAGGGGCGTCGCGGGTCCTCATCGTGTCCGTCGACGACACCGGCGAGACGGCCCTGCGCCGGCACCGTACGGCGATCGAGGCGGCCGCGCGGGCCGGGGCGAGCCGCGTCCTCTACACGAGCCACATGGGGGCGAACCCGTCCTCGCCGTTCGCGCCGATGCCCGACCACGCCGCCACCGAGGCCGCGCTGACGGACTCGGGAATGCCGTTCACCTCCCTGCGCAACGGGTTCTACGCGGCATCGGGGGTCATGCTGCTCGGCAACGCGCTGGAGACCGGCGAACTGGCCGCGCCGGAGGACGGCCCGGTCTCCTGGACCGCCCACGCCGACCTGGCCGAGGCCGCCGCGATCGCCCTCACCGACGACGGTGGTCTGGACGGCCTGACCCCCGCCCTCACCGGCGCGGAGGCCATCGACCTCACCCGAGTGGCCGAGATCGCCTCCGAGTTGACCGGCCGCACGATCCGCCGGGTCGTCGTGTCCGACGAGGAGTACCGGGCCGGTCTGGTCGCCCACGGCCTTCCCGAGGCGGTGGCCGACCTGCTGCTGGGCATCTTCGTCGCGAGCCGGCAGGGCGAGTTCGCCGAGGTCGACCCGACCCTGGCCCGCCTCCTCGGCCGGCCGCCCACGTCGTTCAGGGACGTTCTCGCCGCGACCGTGTCGCCGGCGCGATGAGTCGGCCGCCCGCCGCCGCCCGCCGCCACCCGGCGACGGGCCACGGCGGACCGGTCGGCCGCCGGCCCGCGCCGCGTCCGCGACCGAGGGCGTCACCGCGCCGCGGTCGCGGCCCTGACCGCGTCGCGACAGAATGACGAGCATGAGCGAGCGCGGCCCGGACACCTGCCACTGCGGGCTGCCCGCACCGTACGACGAGTGCTGCGGGCGATACCACCGCGGCGACGCTAAGGCGCCGACCGCGGAGCGGCTGATGCGCTCGCGCTACAGCGCCTTCTGCGTCGGCGACGAGGCCTATCTCCTGCGTACGTGGCATCCGTCGACGCGGCCGCCGCACGTCGACTTCGACGAGGCCCTGCGGTGGGAGCGCCTCGAGGTCCTCCGGACCGCCGGCGGGAGCTATCTCGACACCGACGGAACCGTCCACTTCCGCGCGCACTACGTCCTACGGAACCGCCCGCGGCACCTGGAGGAGAACAGCCGCTTCATCCTCCAGGACGGCGCCTGGCTGTACGTCGGCCCCGTCGGCTCACTGCCGGGAATCGGATAAAAAAATCTGATGCCGGGGTGTCGATTCCTCGTGTCGTCGTTCGACGCGTAGGTGACGGCCGGCCATCGCGTCCGGAACCGACCGGACCCGGCCCGACACGACAAGGGAGAAAGTCATGCGATTCCTGATGATGCACCGGCTCGACGAGCGCGCCCCGGAGGCCTGGAACCCCAGCCAGGAGTTCATGCAGAAGATGGGCGAGATGATCCAGGACTGGACCGACCGGGGCATCCTGATCACCGCCGAGGGCGTCCACCCGTCCGCGAAGGGCGCGCTGGTCCGTAAGGACCGAGGCGCGGCGACCAAGGTCACCGACGGGCCGTTCACCGAGGCCAAGGAGGTCATCGGCGGCTTCGCGCTGATCAACGCCGAGGACCGGGCGCAGGCCGTGCGGTACGCCGAGGAGTACGCCGACCTGTTCGAGGAGATCGAGGTCGAGGTGCGGCAGATCGTCGAGTTCGACGACCTCCCGCCCCAGGCCTGACCCGACGACCGGTGTGTGGGCCGGTCCGCTCACGGTGGCGAGCGGACCGGCCCACCGGTGGGTCAGGCCAGGAGCGGATGCCAGCCGTCGCGGTAGCGGACGCCGCCGCGACGGAGCCGGACCTCGTCGTGCCAGGCCCCGGGAACCGGTTCGGTCACGACCAGTTCGGGCCGCTCCACGACGACGCACACGTCCTCGCCGGGCCACCACCAGCCGCACGAGCGCGTCAGCGCGGCCCAGTCGTCGAGGTGCTCGAGGTCGTCCGGCCGGTAGGAGGCCAGCCCGAGCCGGTACAGGGTGTCGTAGTAGGCGACCCATCCCGCGTCCTGCTGCCCGTACCAGCACACCGGTACGGGCCCGCGGCCCGCGAGCGTGTTCCGAACGGGTGTCCGGAACCCGTGGGCGAGGCTCCGGTGCAGTGCGGCGCGGACGCCCCGGTGCAGCACGACACCCAACGGAACGCCCGCCTCGATCGCCTTGAGCGGTGGCAGTTCGGGCCACTGCCCGTCGCGCTTGTCCTTGCGCGCGGATGACAGTTCAGGGTCGGCGTGTGCGACGCCGGCGCTGAGCGCACCGCGCAACTGCGAGCCGACCATGGCGAGATCGCCGGCCAGTGGGGGTGTCCCCCGCGGCCGAGGATCCCGGATCCACTCGTACAGCCGGTCGAGAGTGGGCAGGCCGGTGACCAGCGGGATCGCCTGTTCCGGAGAGTCCACCCAGACGAACCGCGGCCGTCCGCGCGAGAGTCTCGCGTAGATCCTGGTCAGGCTGTGTTCGGCGGTCCGTCGGTCGGCCGGCTGCGTGGACAGGCCGTAGGCGAGCCACTCCTGCCGGATCTCGACGGCTTCCTGCCATAGGCCGTAAGCGCTCTTACTGCGGAGGGCGGCCTTGGGCTCTGCGGCGTCATGGCGCCGCGGGGGCGCGATCAAAGCGCCTGGGCGTCGCCGCCCTTTCGGTTGGAGATCATGCCCCGATGATGGCCCGCGTTCCACGCTTCGCGCAACCTCCGGCCGGCCGCAGCCGGCGGACCGGCTGCGGCCGAGCGGACGCGCAGGTGGCGCGCGGGACCGGCGATGAGGCGAAGCGGCACGACGAGGCGGCGGTTCTCATCGCCGTCAGGCACCTCGTGCAGGATCGCCGCCAGGGCTGCGGTCAGGCCACCTCGTGCAGGATCGCCGCCAGCTCGGCGGGCCGGTCGAACATCGGCCAGTGCCAGCCGGGCAGCTCCCGGTAGGCCCCGTCGTCGACCGCCATGTGGCGGAAGGCGGGAACGATGCCGATGTTCGCCCGGACCTGCTCCACTGAGAAGCCGCACAGCACGTGCAGCCGTGGGAGCTTCTCCCAGGTTCCGGTCAGCCGGGCCGGGGCGGTGACGGTCGCCCACGGCTGCGGCACCGACAGCTCCTCGAGCCGCTCGAGCGCGCCGCCGGGCAGTTCGGCCGCCCCGGCGGCCAGCTGCGCCCACGGCGGGGGCGGCAGCCGCCAGCCGTCCCCCGCCGTGCGCACCAGCTCGGCGTTGCGGGCCTGTTCCTCGGGCGAGGCGAACTCCGCCTGCGACATCCCGTCCGGCAGCGGCCCGCTGTCGATGAACACCAGCCGAGAGATCCGGTCCGGCATCCGGTCCGCCACGCTCGGGATCACCACCGCCCCGGCGTAGCTGTGCCCGACCAGCACGACGTCGCGCAGGTCCTCGTAGCGGATCAGGTTGAGCACGTCGGTGACGTGCGTCTCCAGGTCGGTGTCGGGCCGGGCCAGATGCGCCCGCTCCCCCATCCCGGTCAGGCTGAGCGGGTGGACGTCGTGCCCGCGGCCGCGCAGGTCGGCCGCCACCGTGCGCCAGGCCCAGGCGCCGAGCCAGAACCCGGGGACAAGTACGTAAGTCGTCATGATCGGCACGCTAGGCCGGATACAGGACAGTATCCGCCCGGTATTCGCGAGACACTTCAGACGTGACCCGACCCACCGCCCGAGTGCTCGCCCTGCTGGAGATCCTCCAGGCCGGCGGCACCCGTACCGTCGCCGACCTCGCCGACCGGCTCGGCGTCGACGAGCGCACCGTCCGGCGCTACGTCGACCACCTGATCGACCTGGACATCCCGGTCCGGTCGGTACGCGGCCGGTACGGCGGCTACCACCTCGCCCCCGGATACCGGATGCCCCCGCTGATGCTCACCGACGAGGAGGCGCTGGCCGTGCTGCTGGGCCTGTTCGCCGGTCGGCGGGCCGGGCTGGTGACCACCTCCGCCGCGGCGATGGAGAACGCCGCCGCCAAGGTACGCCGGGTGCTGCCCGCGGCGCTCGGCCGACGGCTCGAGGCACTGCTGGCGACCGCCGAGTTCACCGCCCCGGCCCGGCCGGTGGCCTCCCCCGAGGCGGGCGTGCTGCTCGTACTGGCGGAGGCCGCGCGGCACCGGTGGCCGGTCGCCATCGGCTACCAGGCGTGGGGCGGACGGCGCAGCGAGCGCACCGTGCACCCGTACGGGATCGTCCTGCACTCCGGGCGCTGGTACGTCACCGGAGCGGACTCGGCCAGCGGCGAGGTCCGCACGTTCCGGCTGGACCGGATCGAGAGCGCGACGGCGTTGCAGGGGTCGTTCGAGGTGCCCGAGGGGTTCGACCCGACCGCCCGGGTGCTGTCCGGGCTCACCGAGGTCCCCTACCTGCACGAGGTGTCGCTGCGGGTCCAGGGCACCGCCGAACAGGTCCGCTCCCGGCTCCCGGCCGGCATCGCCACCGTGCAGGAACTCCCCGCCGACCCCGCACAGGATCCCGCCACGCCCCGTGACGTGCCGGATTCCGCCGAGCCGCCGGCGGCCTCCGGAGGCGAGGAGGGCGGCGGCCGGGTACGGGTCCGGCTGCGGGCGGAGCGGCTGGACTGGGTCGCCGGCGTTCTGGCCTGGCTGGACCTCCCGTTCGTGATCGAGTCCCCGGACGCCCTGCGCGACCACGTACGCGCCCTGGCCCACCGGCTCACCACCTGCGCCGACACCGCCCCGGATGCCGACGGAGAGACAACAGGGCCGGTCACGCCTGCAAAGCATTGAACCGAAGTACATCGGAAATGCCCGGTGGGGGCGGCGCTCAGCCGCACCCCACCGGGCGAATGTTGTCAGAGCCGGGCTTGCACCCGGCCCCGGCTCAGTGGCCGCGCGGCTTGTCCGGCCCCGCTCCCGAGGTACCGGTGGGGCCGGTCCCGCCCTTCCTGCCCGGGGAGCTTCCCGCCGGGCCGCTCGGGCTCGTGCCGGGTCGTCCGGTCGGAGGGGTGGCCGGTCCGCTGCCAGCGGTTCCAGACATCTTTCGGGTCCTTCCGTTGCGTTGACCTACGGCTGTTGCCGCAGACCCGAAAAGGACAGTCCCTGCTTCCCTGGCCTTGGCCACTCGCACGACCGACCTCACGCGCCACCGCGGCGGGGACTTCCGCGGCATCGGAGGACGGCCCCGTCGGACCTTCCTTTGTTCCGCTCAAGCCAGGAGACACGGCGGATCAGCGGCGTGAAAGGAAGATCGGTTGCATTCCGTAGTCGCAGCCGGACGGTCCCCGGTGATCCCGAACAAACTCGGGTGTGTTGGTCCAAAAGGAGATCCATGAACCACCAGAAGCCGTCCGGTCTGCCGCAAGCTCTCAAGCGCAAGCTCGAGCGCTTCAGGACCCTGGTCGAGCTGGCCTCCGACTTCGAGGCTGAGAACAACCCCGACGAGGCCGAGAAGGCCGAGGAGCTGGCTCATCAGACGCTGACGGCCGCGCTGCCCGACTGGGCGGCGGCAACGGCTCAGATGTTCGAGGCCCAGGCCGCGGAGATCGCGAAGCTCGCCAAGGCGACCCCGGACGACTTCCGGCAGCTCGACGAGCGCCGGCTGCAGGCCGTCGTGACGCTGCTCAAGACGGCCGGCACGCACATGGAGGCGTTCCGCGCGGCGGCCGACCAGATCATCGAGTCCGGCCGCTGAAATAGAGGGCGGTCCGGCGGTGTCCCGCCTCCAGGACCGACCTTCCAGCCAACCCCCGAGCCCCCGGCCGTACGGCCGGGGGTTCCTTCCAACTCCGGCCTGCGATGACCGCCTCAGCCTCGAGCTCGGCCCGAAGGCCGGCCGACGGCGAAACCACCCATGGATGTTCCGCAGAGGACGGCATCATCCCTGCCGGCAGCGCGGCCGCCACCACCGCCTGTCACGCCTCGTCACTCACCAGGGGTGCCGCTGGTCGGCGGCTCGTTCGATCAGCGCGCGGGTGCGCACCGGCAGCTCCTCGCGGAGGGAGATCACTGTGCTGGTGCGCACGACGTCAGGGACGGCGAGGAGTTCTCCGGAGATGCGGTGCAGGTCGGCGGTGTCGCGAGCGACGACCTTCAGCAGCAGGTCGGCCTCGCCCGTCGTGGAGTGCATCTCGATGACTTCGGGGAAGTCCGCGAGGGCGGCGGTCGCACGGCGCCCGGTGGTCTGGCTCAGGGCGACGGAGACGAACGCGACGAGGCCGTACCCGAGGGCGGCGGGGTCGACGCGGCGCGAGAACTCGCGTACGGCGCCGGCCGCCTGGAGCCGCTGCAGCCGGGCGTGGAGAGTGTTGCGGGCGATGCCGAGCCGCTTGGCCAGGGCGAGGCTGGTGGCATCGGGATCGTCGTCGACGGCGAGAAGGATCCGGGCATCGAGAGCATCCACATTGCGCAGTATGACACCTTCTGTCCCGTACAAATGCCATCCTGCGCAATGAAACGATGGCCTGTTGCGCTGATGCCCATGCCCTCTCCACAGTTCCGGCATGACCGATTCGCCTGGCCACCACCTTCCGGAATTGCTTCGTACCTCGCCTTCGGCGCTCGCCGACCGGGCAGGAGTCCTGGAAGACCTGTGCCGCTACCTGACGGCGGCGTGGGAGTCGTTCGACCGTCCCCGACCGTGTGAGCCGGGGGTCGACGCGGACCTGGTCGAGCGACTGCGCGGCCCGCTGCCGGAGCAGCCGGACGACACGCGCGCCGCGCTCGATGACGCCGTGAACATCCTGGAGTCCAGCGTGTCGCCGTCGCGGCCGCTGTTCCTCGCCTATGTCGGCTCCAGCGGTCTGGAGGTGAGCGTGCTGGCCTCGGCGCTGTCCGCCGCCTATGACGCGAACCTGGCCACCGCCGCCGGGACCGCCGACCTGCTCGACCAGCAGGCCGTACGCTGGGTGGCCGACTTCGTCGGCTTCCCGCTGGGTGAGGGGCACTTCACCAGCGGAGGCCAGACTTCCAACCTGACCGCCTTGCTCGCGGCGCGGGAGCAGGCGCTGCCGGGAGCCCGTGAGGAGGGAGTCGCCAGCCACCGGGCCACCGTCTACTGCTCGGACGAGGCGCACCACTCCATCGCGCGCGCCGTGGAGGCGGCGGGCCTGGGCCGCCGGGCACTGCGCCGGATCCCGACCGACGAACGGCACCGAATGCGCGTGGACTCGCTCCACGATGCCCTCGAGCGCGACCGGGCGGAGGGTTTCACTCCCGTGGCCGTCGTCGCGACCGCCGGCACCACATTGACCGGAGCGGTCGACCCCCTCGCCGCGATCGCCGACGTGTGCGAGCGCCAAGGGGTATGGCTGCACGTCGACGGCGCCTACGGCCTACCGGCCGCCGCCACCTCGACGGCCGCGCACTGGTTCACCGGACTCGACCGCGCCGACTCCGTCACCATCGACGCGCACAAGTGGCTCGGCATGCAGAAGAGCTGCAGCGTCATCCTCGTACGTCACCGCGGTCCGCTACGAGCGGCGTTCGGGCACGAGGAGCGCTACATGCTCCACGCGGAGGACACCGGCAACCCGGTCGACCACACCTTCGAATACTCCCGGCCCTTCCGCTCCCTGCGCCTGTGGCTGGCGATGCGGGTCCACGGCGCCGACCAGTTCCGTACCTGGATCGAGGGCACGCTCGCCAACGCGGCGCTGCTCGCCGACGAGGTACGGGCGCACGCCTCCTTCGAGCTGCTTCATGAGCCGATGCTGTCGACCGCCTGCTTCCGGCACGTCCCGCCCGGGATGAGCGACGGCGAGCTCGACACCCACAACGAGCGGCTCGCCCGGGCCATGCAGGCCGACGGCCGCGTCTTCCTCGCACCAGCGATCGTCGATGGCCGCACCTGCCTGCGCGCGTGCTTCGTGAACTTCCGCACCACCCCCGACGTCGTGAAGACCGTCCTGGAGGTGGCGGACGAGCTGGGACAGGCGCTCCTGCTCGGAGAGAGGACCGCCGCCCGCTGAACGGGCCTCGCGTCCGGATGCCGTACGGCTTGAGATCGCCTCGCCTCACGCGCTCGCACGCGACCGTTGCAGTCGGCCGACAGGCTGCCGTGATCCCTGGCGTCTGCTGTCTCCTAGAGGCGCCACCCGCCAGGGATCACGGCTAAGAGACCGGCCATCGCCTGCGGACGTGGGAAGCGGTCGTGACCATGGGACTGTCGGTCGCCTCCTCTAGCATTCCGCGGCAGTTCATAGGGGAGGTTCCGATGCGCAGGCCGGTCGATGGAGAGGTGCGTGTCCACTACGGGCAGCTCTATGTCGAGAGCGGTTCCAAGCACATGCCGGACCTGGACGATGCCTTCGCCGGACAGACGTCAGGACTCTGCGGGGCCGCCGTGCCGGGCTTCCTGTGGCTGGTCACCGGCCTGCACACCGGCGATGTGGGCTTCACCGTGGAAATCCATGAGCACGCGCCGGAGCTGGACCCGGCATGGGCGGACGTCGTGGAGGTGTCCTTTCGCCCACGGACCTCCCAAACGTTCCTCGAACTCTGGGGCGGCGAAGGCGCCTGGGAGCTGAACCTCGCGCAGATCGACTACCGGGTGCGCTACTGCGCGCAGGGAATGGACGAGGGAAACGCCCTGGACACGCGGGTGGACCAGCCGCAGGCGGACCGCTATCTGCTCCAGTTCTGGGCGGCCCCGCCCGAACCGGATCGGATCGTACGGCAGACCTCCGAGATAGCCGCCCACTGGCACCGATCCGCCCGCGAGCTTCCGCCGCCTCCCACGACCGCCGTACGCGCCGGGGCCGAACAGCGGGCCCGCGCCGAGCGCAAGCGCGCCGACCACGAACGGCGGCGCGAGGCCGAGCGGTACGAGTGGGGCGGCCGGTTGCCGACCGACGCCCTGCGCGCCACCCCGAGCGCGTTGGGCCTCGTGCGGTACGACGCCGACCTCGTGCACGCGCTCGATGCCGCAGGACCCGGCGTCCAGCGCAGGGTGGCCGCGTTCGCCGCCCGGAGCGCCACCACGACGGCCGGTCTCGCCGACCTCGACTGGGTCGCCCCGGCCCTCACCGCGCTCGCACAGGGACGTCCGCTCCCCTCCCCCTTCGACGACTGGGACCGCATGTGGCGGTCCCTGAAGGCCGACCCGAACGTCCCGGACCGCACGATCGGCGAGGCCGAGCCACCCCCGATGCCCCACTCCCCGCCGGCTCCGGGCCGGCGGCGCGGGCTCGAAGTCGAGACCGCCGTCGTGTCCTCAGCGAAAAGCCCTCCGAAGCCGCCGCGGATATCGCAACCGCACATGGCGCTGCCCGCGGTGTTCCATGCGGGCCGGCCCAACGCACTCGAGGCGGCCATCGCGGCCGTGTCGGCCGCCGTGCACACGTACGGCGAGGACTACCCGGCGTTCCTCCGGGAGGTCTGGAATGTCTGTTCCTCCCTCTCCGAAGGCAAACTTCCCCTGAAGGACCCCCACGGCGGCCCAGTGCCCGTCCAGGGCTCCGACGAGTCCGGCACGCTGCCCGCGCCCGTCGTCCTGGAGGCCGTCGACGGGCTCCTCGACACTGCGCTCATCGACGGCGTCACCGTGCGGATCCCGGCCCATCACGCCATGGCGGTGGGCGGCGTGGTTCAGGTGGAGTGGGTCGTCGACCGTTCCAGCACCGTCCAGTGGGATCCGATCGCGCAGCCGGAGACACCGATGGAATTCACCTTCGACATGCAGCACGCCTACGCCGCCGCGTATCGAGGTGGCGTGGAGATCTTCTACACCCTGTTCCGTGACGAGGACACCGTCATCGCCAGGTCGAAGACGCTCAGCTTGAGCGTCCGCTAGAGCGCTGGTGTCTCGTTCGAGGCTCGCGAGCGACGGTGTCTCGCCGTCTCCTGGTCGGTCGGCCGTGGGCTGCCGCTGGGTGAGGTGCGGGACGAGTTCGGCCATGTCCATGATGACGGCGTCGGCCCCGGCTACGGTGAAGCGCTCTTGCCTGCCCGTGGCCGATGACCGGTTCCAAGCCGTGATCCCTGGCATCTGGTGCCGCTAGGAGGCAGCAGATGCCAGGGGGCCGGTCACCGCGTTCTCGCGGCCGATGAACGTGGCTCTGCCGCTGCAGAGGTCGTGGTCGGCGCCGGGCGCGGCGAACTCCAGCAGCCGGGCGCCTTCGGCCTCGACTTCGGCGCGCTCGGTGGTGGTCAGTGGCCGGAACGGGTCGATCTCCAGAGTCGCTGACGCGTTGCCCAGATGGAGCTTCCAGGCGCCCGTCACCTGCCCGTCCACCAGGAAGGCGGCGCGCATCCCGTTGCGCGTCATGACCCGTTTGCGGTCCTGCTCCGAGATCACACGGGTGCGGTCGGCGTGGGAGGCCAGCAGGTTGTCGTATTCGGGCAAGAAGCGAACCGGCGCGGGGGCGTCGGCACCGGGGCGTGGCGCATCCGGCAGATCGAACAGCTCCACCCCGTGCTCGTCGCGGAAGACCGCCAGTTGCGGTCGCAGCCCCTCCAGGACGGGACGCAGCCGCGTTCGGCCCGCCCATGTCTGCACGTCGGTGACAGCGGCCGGTCCGAACGCGGCGAGGTAGCGCAGCACGATGTGTTCGCAGTCGGCGGCGGGGGCGGGCTCGGCTCCGGTCCAGTCGGCCGCCATGGCGTACCGCGTGGTGCCGCCGACGCCCCAGACGGCGCGTGGTGGCACCTGCACCAGCGGCACCAGGTTGCGCACGACGGTGGCGAGCGCGCGGGGCTCGCGATCGGGCCAGCGCTCGTGCAGCGCCGCCCTCAGCTCCCTGGGGGTGAGGTGCCGTGCGCCCAGCAGCGTCCGGCCCGACTCCGCCACGGCCGCACGGTCCAGACCGGTCAGCATCGTCTTGAACGCCGTGTTCAGCTCACGGTCGAGCGCAGGCTGCGCCCATGGCCGCAACGATCGGTAGTCCGCCGTGGTGACCAGGTGCACGGTACTGCGCATCAGCGCGACCCGCACCAGGCGGCGCTCGGTCAGCGCGTCCGCCAGGTCGGCGGTGCCGAACTTTCGCAACCTGCTGAAGAGTCCGAAGTAGGGCGCGTACGGTGCCTGCGCCTGCAGGCCGACCAGCCGGGTGACCGCCTCCTCGGCGGTCGCGTCGACCCGTTCCAGCAGCCACTGTCGGGCCAGCAGAGCTCGTCCCAACTCTCGTCGCCCCAGCACCCGTGTCACCGTGCCGTCCTTTCCGTCCGTACGGCAGGAGCGGCATCCGCCGCTCCTGTCTCGTTGATCAGCCGCCGAAGTCGGCCCGGTGATCCGCGGCCCACCGAGCGTAGGTGCGCGCGGGGTGCCCGGTGATCTGCTCGATGACGTCGTTGACCGGCGCGGGCTTGCCGACCGCTTGCGCCATGAGACCGAACAGCGCCGCCAGGAACTCAGGGTCCATGAACCGGCTCATCTGCTCCAGCACCGGCTCCGGGGGCAGGTCCTCGAGGGTGAGCGGGCGTCCCAGCATCTTGCCGAGGATGCCGACCTGCTGTGCCTGGGTCAGCGACTCGGGGCCGGTCAGGTCGTAGGCCCGCCCCGCGTGCCCGCCGCCGATCAGGAGCCGCGCGGCCACCTCGGCGACGTCCCTCTCGTGCACGGCGCTGAAGGCCGCTTCGGCGTACGGCGCGCGAATGACGTCACCGCCCTGGAGCTGCATCGCGAACGTCAGCGAGTTGATGGCGGGGAACAGCAGCCGCAGGAACGTCCACTCGATCCCGGACGCCTCGATGGCCCGTTCGACGTCGCGGTGGTACTGGGCGATCACGTCGGGCTGCCGCTCGGCACCCGGCACGACCGCCCCCGAGGACAGGAACACCAGTCGCCGTACCCCGGCCCGGCCCGCGGCCGCCAGGAGCGGAGCGGCATCCATCCCGTACGGCAGAACGAGGAAGGCGGCCTCGACGCCGGCCAGCGCCGCCGGCAGCGTCTCGGGCTTGGTCAGGTCGCCCCGGACGACGTCGACTTCCTCCGGGAGCCCGGCCCGCTCCGGAGTACGGGTCAGCGCACGCACCGGCGCACCCGCGGCGACCAGTTCCTCTACCGCCTGACGCCCGAAGTGGGCCGTGGCACCGATGACGAGATACATGAGTGTTTCCTTTCGCGAGGACATGAGGGTCTGAGGGGTCCGCCGACGACCGGCGGCGAATCAGCGAACCTTGCGGAAGAACTGCCGCATGTCGTGGACGAGCAGATCGGGAGCGTCGTGCGCGGCGAAGTGGCTGCCCCGGTCATAGACGTTCCAGGAGAGGATGTTCTTGTGGTCCCGGTCGGCGAACGTCCGGATCGACTGGAAGTCCCAGGCGAAATTAGCCAGGCCGAGGGGCACGGTGGTCGGCTCGGGAACGGAGGTGCCCCGGCCGTTCGACTTCTGCTGTGCAGGGGCCGCCGCCGCGTCCTCGTAGTAGAACCGGGCGGCTGAAGCGGCCGTGTTGGTCAGCCAGTAGATCATCACGTTCGTGAGCACGTGATCCGGGTCGAGAGCGCCGAGCAGCTGCGCGTGCCAGCCCAGCAGCCCGGTCGGGGAGTCGGCCAGCGCGTGCGCCAGATTCTGCGGCTCGGCGGACTGGAGCTTGTCGTACGCGCCCCGGTTCTGGGTGAACCACTCGGCGAACGCGAGCTTGCCGCGCTCCTCCTCGGAGAGACCGGCCAGCTCCGTGGGGTCGCCCGAGGGGAACGAGAAGACCTGCGTCACGTGCACGCCGCAGACGTGCTCGGGATCGATCCGGCCCACCTCGGGCGAGATCAGCGATCCGCCGTCGTTGCCGGCCGCGCCGTACCGGGCGTATCCGAGTCGGCCCATGAGCTCGGCCCAGGCCCGGGCCACCCGGTACCGGTCCCAGCCGCGCTCCCGGGTCGGCCCGGAGAGGCCGAAGCCCGGCACCGACGGAATGACCAGGTGGAACGCGTCCGCCGGGTCGCCGCCGTGGGCCCGCGGGTCGGTGAGGGGGCCGATCACGTCCAGCCACTCGACCACCGAGGTCGGCCAGCCGTGGGTCAGGATCAGCGGCGTCGCGTCCGGCTCCGGCGACGGCACGTGCAGGAAGTGGATGTTCTGGCCGTCGATCTCAGTGGTGAACTGCGGGTACGCGTTCAGCTTCGCCTCCCAGGCCCGCCAGTCGTACCCGGTGCGCCACCGCTCGACCAGCTGCTTGACGTAGCCGACCGGGACGCCGTACTCCCACCCGGGCGGCACCGGACCGGCCGGCGCCGACTCGCTCGCGGGCAGCTCCTCCGCCCACCGGGTCCGGGCCAGCCTCTGCTGGAGATCGTCGAGCTCGGACTGGGGGATGTCGATCCGGAACGGGGCGATCGTGCTGTCGTTCGTCATGGTCATCAGCGTAGGAGCCAATTAGGTAAGGCCCGTTCCTAATGACCTGGCAGACTTGAAGAATGCTGGAAACCTCGGCGCGGCTGCTGCGCCTGCTCTCGCTGCTCCAGACGCCCCGCGAGTGGACGGGCGCCGAACTGGCCGAACGGCTGTCGGTCAGCACCCGCACCATCCGCAACGACGTCGAACGCCTGCGAAACCTCGGCTATCCGGTGCACGGCAACCGAGGCGCGGTGGGCGGCTACCGGCTCGGTGCCGGGGCCGCGCTGCCGCCGCTGCTGCTCGACGATGAAGAGGCGGTCGCGGTGGCGATCGGGCTGCGCACCGCCGCCGGGGGCACGATCACGGGAGTCGAGGAGACCTCGCTGCGCGCGCTGACCAAACTGGAGCAGGTGCTACCGGCCCGGCTCCGGCGCCGTGTCAACGCCCTCCAGCGGTACGCCGTCGCGGTACCCCGGGACGACTCGGGCCCGCGGGTGGACGCGGACACGCTGAGCGCCCTCGCCGCCGCCTGCCGGGATCACGAGCGCCAGCGATTCGACTACCGAAGCCACGACGGCTCCCAGAGCCGGCGCGACGTGGAACCATACCGGCTGGTCAACTGGGGACGACGGTGGTACCTCGTCGCGTTCGACGTCGAGCGGGCCGACTGGCGGACGTTCCGCGTGGATCGGCTCCACCCACGCACCCCGGCGGGGCCCCGATTCACCCCCCGCGATCTCCCCGAGGAGGCCATCGACCAGGTACGCCGCGGCGCGTCGTCGGCCGCCTGGCGATACCGGGCCCAGGTCGTCATCCACGTACCGGCCGAACAACTCGCCGAACGGATCAACGCCGCCATCGGCACGATCACGCCGGTCGACGACACCCACTGCCTGCTGGACACCGGCGCGGGCAGCGTGGAGGCACTCGCGGTTCACCTCGGCCTGCTCGGCGTCGACTTCACCGTGACGGAGCCGGCGGAACTCGTCGAACTCGTACGTGCACTCGCCGACCGCTATCACCGCGCCACCGAGCCATGGCCGCAGGACACCTAGGCGGACGAAGACCGCCCACATGGACGCGAGTACGCCCCTTCGAGGACCATGACATCGTCCCCGGTTCTCCCGGATCTCAAAGGCCATCGCATCCCCTCAACAGAGGTGTTGCAACGACCACTAGAACCCAAGTGATCGGAAGGGGCATTTGAGACGGCTCTATGATCTTCGTGGTTGAAGAGTGCGTTCACAGCCTCAACCAGGACCTCGCCGCCGGATGGCCGCGCAGCGTCGTGGGCACGGCTTTGGTGCATTCGGTGAAGGTTCCGATGCCTTCCGGTCTGCTGCGAGGCGTGGTGCGCTACGGGCGATCAGTGCCGCGACGAGCGCGAGCGTGAGCCCGACCGAGGTGACAAGGGTGAGGGGCTCCCCGAACATCACGGCACCCCAGATGGAAGTGACGGGTGCGATGAAGAACATCAGGCTGTTGACCGGAGTGACACCGATGCGCTGGACCAAGAACCAGTAGAGGCCGTAGCCGCCGAAGGTCGCGAGCAGGATCAGCCACGCCATGGCGATCCAGAACGAGGGCGAGGAAGGCGGGGTGGCGGTCCCAGTGGCGACGGCGAGGACGGTGAACACGATGGCCGAGGTGGTGCAGTGGATCGCCAACGCCTGCAAGGGTGGGGTGAGTATGTTGGCGCGGCGTTCGAGGATCGTGGACGCGATGAGGCTGAGCATGCCGACGAAGGGGACCAGATAGGCCCACCTGGGGGCCTGAGTCGCGGGCAGGGAGGCGTCGGTCCAGCTGACGAGGATCGCGCCGACGAGTCCGAGCACCAGCCCTGCCCACTGACGCCCCGCCACTGCGACGCCGAGTAGCGGGCCTACGAGCGCGGCCGCGACGAGTGGCTGCACTCCGTCGATGAGGGCGGTGGTGCCCGTGCTCACCCCGAGACCGATAGCCCAGTAGACGGTGAGCAGGTACCCGGACTGCGAGAGCAGACCGATGAGCACGTGGCGTGCCACGTCGCCGCCCGAGGGCGGTGGGGATCCTCGCCTGCGTCGTGTCAGCACGGCGGCGAGGAGGAGAACCGCCAGCGGCAGGAACCGCCACATCAGGATCGTGGTGACCGGAGCCTCGGCGGCGCCGAGCTTCGCGCCGACGAACCCCGAGGACCAGCAGAGCACGAACAAGGCCGCGAGAACGCTCGTCGACCATGCCCGCAGCGCGTTAGGTATACCGATCTGTTTACCCATGCGGCACGACTATACAGATCGGTATATCGATGGCGGTATCCTGGGTGTCATGAGCGAGGCCATCGACTGGACCCCCAAGGCGCACGCTGTACTCCAGGCCGCCTCTGACCTGTTCTACGAGCGCGGCATCCATGCCGTCGGAGTCGATGTCATCGCCAAACGCGCCGGAGTCACCAAGAAGACGCTGTACGACCGGTTCGGGTCCAAGGAGCGCCTGGTCGTGGAGTACCTGACGGAGCGCGACAGCCAGTGGCGCAGGTTCCTCGACGGCCACTTGGTCCCGGCCGACCCGTCCCCGCGCGGCCAGGTCGCCGCCGTCTTCAACGCTTCGGCAGCATGGGCGCGGGAGCGAGGACGGAAAGGGTGCAGCATGATCAACGCGCACGCCGAAATCAGCGACCCCGCGCACCCGGCGTACCCCGTGATCATGGGACAGAAGCGCTGGATGCTGGCCCTCTTCACCGATCTGGCCGCCGCAGCCGGCGTTGCCGATCCCCGACAGGTCGGTGAGCACATCATGCTGCTCCATGAGGGAGCCGTCGTGACCGCCGGCATGCGCGCCATTGAGGACCCCTTCACCAGCGCAGCCGTCGCCGCCTCCGCTCTACTGGAATGACGTGGTCCGTCTCCGCGGAGGACTCATCTGGGTGGGAGATCACCTGATCCAGGCCAATCCGTATGACACAGCAGGCGACGACATGCTCGAGGCCTACACCCCCCTGGGGTTCCTGGCGGCCCGGACCGAGCGTGTCCGCCTCGGCGCCATGGTCACAGCGGTGACCTTCCGTCCACCGAGCCTGCTGATCAAGGCCGTCACCAGCCTCGACGTGCTGTCGGGTGGCCGGGCATGGTTCGGGATCGGCGCCGGCTACAACGAGACGGAGGCGCAGGCGATGGGACTGCCGCTACCGCCGACCAAGGAACGGTTCGAGCGGCTGGAGGAGACGCTACGGCTGGCCCGGCAGATGTGGGCGGGTGTGGAAGCCCCGTTCGAGGGCGTGCACTACCGGCTGGAGCATCCCACGAACCGGCCGAACTCGTTGTGCCGTCCGCATCCGCCGATCGTGGTGGGAGGCGCCGGTGAGAAGAAGACGCTACGTCTGGTGGCGGCCTATGCCGATGCCTGCAATCTGTTCGACATTCCCGGGCGGGGGGACCTCCTGCGACGCAAGCTCGATGTGCTCGCCGGGCATTGTCAGGCCGTCGGCCGTCCGTTCGGTGAGATCGAAAAGACGATAAGCAGCCGCCTGGAGGCCGACGAAACCCCGACAGCGGTCGCTGAGCGCTGCGCGGCCTTCGCCGAGTTGGGGATCGACCACATCGTCATGATCGTTGACGGTGCCTGGACGGTCGAAGCCGTTGAGCGGGTGGCCGCGGCAGCCGGCCTCGTCGCCCACCCCGCGTAAGCGACTCCGATGCGGCGCTACGCCCTCTGCGAACCGCCTTCCGGAAACCCTGTCGGACGGACTCGACTGTTCGCATGCGACTCCTCGTTCTCGGCGGCACGGCCTGGCTCGGCGGTTACATCACGACGATGGCATTGGAACGTGGACACCACGTCACCTGCCTGGCTCGTGGGGAGTCCGGGACCGTTCCGCGCGGCGCGGAGTTCAAGCGCGCCGACCGAGACGGCCCCGATGCTTACAGCGAAGTCGTGCGCACCGATTGGGATGTGGTGGTCGACGTATCCCGTCAACCGGGGCAGGTCGAACGCGCGACCGCGGCTCTCGCCGGCTGCGCCGGATCATTCATTTTCGTCTCGTCGGTGAACGTGTACGCCGATTACTTCAGACCCGGAGATGACGAAGGCGCCGCCCTGCTCCCAGCGCTTGCCGGGGACGTCATGGAGACCATGGAAACGTACGGGCAGGCGAAGGTCGCGTGCGAGCGACGCGTGTTGAACGCTTTCGGCCCTGACCGTTCGCTCATCGCCCGCGTCGGGCTTATCGGCGGTCCAGGAGACATCTTCGACCGTACGGGCTACTGGCCGCTGCGGTTCGCCCGACCGGCTGCCGACGATGGCAGTGTGCTGGTGCCGGACGCGCCTGACCTGATGACGCAGGTGGTCGATGTTCGCGATGCGGCGACGTGGCTCATCGAAGCCGGCGAGGACTGCCTGAGCGGGGTCTTCAACGTCGTCGGCGAGACGCTCGCCCTGCCCGAGCACCTGGCGGTAGCGCGTGAGGTGGCCGACCACCGCGGCTCGGTAGTGTCGGTCGACCAAGAGTGGCTGCTCGCCCACGACGTCGCGCCGTGGATGGGCGAACGCTCCCTGCCTCTGTGGCTGCCTCTGCCCGAGTACGCCGGTTTCAGCTCTCGAGACGGCAGTGCGGCCAGAACCGCGGGCCTGGTTTCGCGGCCGCTCGCCGAGACACTCGCAGACACCCTTGCATGGGAACTGACCAGAGACCCGGAACGACCACGCCGCGCGGGGCTTTCCGACCACGACGAACGGCGCCTCCTGCATGCGCTCAACGCCGCATAGCGTCAACCTCTCTTCGGCAAGAGCACACGCTCAGAGCGAGCATGAGAGCGGTCGGCGGATCACTACGCCGGTGGCGCAAGTCCGGCGGGCGGGCCGGCTACCGCGATCGGCCCGGCGGGAGCACCGCCGGGCCGATACCGCCGCCACGACCGCGACCGCATGGAGCGAGCACGGCCGGAACAGAGACCCGGCGACGCTCGTGGCGCCGCCCTGACGCCCGGCCTAGCAACGCCGGCGCATGCCGACCGCCCGGGAGAGCGGTGAATGAGACCAATGGCGGGACCGGCGTGCGCCGTGAACGAGGCGGTGACCGATTCTGTGACGTTGCTGTGACCGGCTCCTTGGCAGTCTGCTCGGCATTCGTGTTTCCCACGAGGAAAAGGTTCTTTTATGAGACGTGCGAGAGTCGGGGGCATGGGTGGTCTGGCCTGCGTCGTTCTGACGCTGGGCAGTGCGGCACTGAGCAACGCCGTGCCGGCCGCCGCTGCGGCGAGTCGGTCGGGTTCGACTGTCGACTGGAAGCCCTGCCCCACCTATTCCGATGAGGCGATCGCGAGCCTGGGTACCCCCAACGAGCAGATACCGCAGTTCCGCGCGCAGATGAAGCGCCTGGAGTGCGGGACGATCAGCGTCCCACTGGACTACCGCCATCCGAAGGGCCGGAAGATCAGTATCGCGGTCACCCGGCTGGGCGCCGTGGACACCGAACACCGGCTCGGCGCGCTGGCGATGGCCCCGGGCGGGCCCGGCGGCAGCGGATATCTCGACCCCATCAGGATGACGCTCAGGAACAAGGTGATCGCCCAGCTCAACGACCGGTACGACCTCATCGGCTTCGATCCCCGTGGGGTGAACTACAGCACCAAGACCAACTGCGCGGGTACGCCTCCTCCCAATGCGGGACCCGGACCGCTGACCAAGGCGTCGGCCGAGCGGATCTACGAGGCGACGGCGGCCGACAACGCCGCCTGCGGGCGGTCCGATCCGGCCTTCCTCGGGCAGCTCACCACCGCGAACGTGGCCCGGGACCTGGATCGGGTGCGGGCCGCAATCGGCGAGCGCAGGCTCAACATCCTCGGCTTCTCGTGGGGCACCTGGCTCGGCGCGGTGTACCGCAGCCTCTTCCCCGGCCGTACGGGGCGCGTCTTCCTGGACAGCCCGGCGCCGCCATATACCAGCTTCGCCGAGCATGACGAGGGAGTCGCCGAGGCCACAGAGCGTGACTTCGCCCGTATGGCGGCGTGGCTCGCGCGCTACCACACGACGTACGGCCTGGGCGCCACCGCGCAGCAGGTGCGGGCCACGGTCTTGAAGCTGCGCCACGACTACGACGCCAACCCCAAGACGTTCACCGACCTGAACAGACCCATCGACGGCTCCTCGGTCGCCCAACTGGCCGGCATGACCTCACCTCACTGGCCGCAGGCCGGCCGAGCGCTCGCCGAGCTGCGGGACGCGACCAGCCCCCAAGCACCGCCTACCGTCAAAGAGATTCTCGGCGCCGAACCGCCCAAGCCCGTCCCCGGCGCACCCGAGATGATGAACATGACGATGAACCGGGCGACCATCTGCAACGAAGATCAGAGCCGGAGCGGCTTCTCCGCCGCCTGGACCGCCTACCAGCAGCGCCTCAAGCGCTACCCGGTAACGGCCTTCTACTTCGGCGCCGGATGCGCCGGCTGGCCGCTGCCCGTACAACAGACCCGGGTACACCGCACTGGCGGGTCGCTGGTGTTGTCCGGGCACCGTTACGACATCATGTCCGCCTACAAGTGGACCCTGCAGATGCAGGCCGCCATCGGCGGCAAGGTCTACACCGTCGACGACGACGTCCACATATCAGCCACATACGTGCCCGAATGCGCCGCAGACGTGGTGGCCTACTTCACCACCGGCCGGATCGACAACGGCTGCGACGGACAGAAGGCGCCAACACCGCAGGACGCACAACAAGCCGGATCCCGGACCTGACCACTCCACCGGAGCCAACAGCCGACAGGACAGATCAGGGTCCAGCCGGCAACGAATGGCCCAATGAGCTGCCCGGCTGCTCATTGGGCCGCCAGGCTCCGCATGGCCTTCGCCGTCGCTCCCATTCGGGTTTGAGCAGCCGGAGGTCTGGATCGGTGCGGCCGATGATGGCGGTGGACATCGGTGCAAGGCCGGCGGCCGTGAGGTAACGCGACGGCTTCGCGGAAGTTGCTGCTCACGGCGGCGATGACGCGTTCATCGTTATGAGCCGCCTCGATGACCTGCCGTACGCGGGGGCGCGGCGCGGTGAACTGCTCAACCTGCGCTGGTCTGACGTCGACCTCGACGGCAAGCAGATCACCATTACCGGGCCGGCGGGTGTGGTCGACGGTGAGCGGAAGGGACGACCAAGAGCGGCCCGACACCGTGACCGCGCTCCCCGCATGCTGATCAACGCCTACAACCACCCCAAGGGGGGAAGGCCGCCGGCCGAACCGCTGCCGTACGCGCGGCTGCACGACCTTCGGCACATCCACGCGACGACGCTTCTCCTGGCGGGCGTCCCCGTCCATGTCGTCACGGCCCGGCTGGGGCACGCTGACCCGGCGATCACACTCCGGGTCTACGCGCACGTCGTCCGCTCGGCCGAGACGGCTGCGGCGGACGTGTTCGCAAAGGCGATCAAGGCGGCGTAGGAGCCGCTGTTAGCAAACGCGTTGCAAAAGGCCCCTTCCGATGATCGGAAGGGGCCTCTGACCTGGGAGCCGCCTATCGGAATCGAACCGATGACCTATTCATTACGAGCTCCGGTAAGAACCGTTCGGCAACGTCCACTGAGGTACGCCCAGCCAGCTCAGACGGTATGTGGCGTACCTCGGCGGACGGGTACGGATCCCGCCTGACGCACCTCTGAATGAGACCACGTTTGAGACGGCTCTACGATCATCGCGGCAGAAGAGGGTGTTCGTGATTCCGGGTGTCGACCTGGTTTTCACCGCGGGTTCCAGCGCGAGAACGTCTCTTGTACGTCGTCGGGGGAGCAGGCGAGGGCGGCCCGGTCGGGTTCGGCCGCCGTGACGTTGGGGAGGTGGACGATGAGATCGTAGGCGTCGAGTGGGTTCAGGTCGACGTGGAAGGCGCCGAAACGTTGCCGGGCGGCGGCGCGGACGGCGTCGGCGTCAGCCGGTGACAGCCGCCGAAGGTCGGTCGCGAAGGGCCCGTCGTGACTGGCGGCCATGAGCGCGTCGAGAGTGCCGGGCTCCGGCGGCCCCATCTGCGTGAAGAGCGTGCCGGTGTAGAAGTCGGCCTCGGTGTTGAGGGTTTGGCCGGTTCCCGTGGTCGTACCGATGACGAGGTAGTCCTCGCCGAGCCGGTCGGCCAGGTGCATGCCCGCAGGTGTCGCCGCCTCCGGTACCCCGGGCAGGGGGAAGGGCCAGCGCTGGATGTGGCCGTTGTGGGCGGCCAGTACGATTCGGTCTTCGCGGCGCAGGATCCACTCGAGGTTGTCCGCGATCGCGGCGCCGCGGTCGAACATCACCGTCGGCCGGTCGCCGCGGGCCATCGCGCGGGCGAGCGCGTCGATGGTGATCGTGAGGTGCAGCGAGCGCAGTGCCCGCTCGTACGCGCCGGCCGTGGTCCGCCGGGTGTACTCGAGACGGCGTCCGGTCATGCGCACGGTCAGTTCGGCCAGGCCCGCGGTCAGCGCGTCCTTGGCCTGGGCCACGAGCTGTGCATAGGCGCCGATGGCCGTGGGGATGGAGAACGCCGATGACGCGGCGAAGACGGCGGCCGTCTCCCGGATGCTCGGATCCACCTGGTACTCGGGATCGGCCTGCGCCAGGTAGGCGATGACGGCGTCCAGGCTCGGCAGCAGGGATGTGTTGGAGCCGGACAGGTCGGCGCCGTAGAAGCCGACCGGCCGTGCGGCGGTCCGGTTGTGGTGCCGCATCCACTCCAGGTGGGCGCGCATCTGGGTCCACAGTCCCATCAGCGAGGTCATGCCGTTCGCCAGGACCTGGCTGAGATCGTCCTCACCACCCCGTACCCACGCGTCGGTCCGCCATCCTTCGGCGAATCCCGACTCCATTGCGTACGCACCGAACCCGTGCCGCTCGACCAGGTAGCGCAGCAGGCGGTGGCGGAGTCGGTAAGTCTCGCCGTTGTAGTGCGCGCTCTCCCCGATCGCCACCACCCGCGCGTCGCCGATCGCCTCATCCAGCCACTCCAGATCGTCCAGCGGCCCGGACGGATCCAGCGTGCGCAGCGGCATCACCGCCTGGCCGCTCAGCCCGGCCGTCGCCGTGGAGGTGCCCTCGGTCATTCGTACGCCTCCCTCGAATGTTCCCAATATTGGGAATGGTACCGAACGTGGGATAATTCGGCGGTGGACACGCTAGATCTGCTCCTGCACCCGGTACGGCTGCGCATCGTCTACGCCCTGTCCGGCGGTCGTGTGCGCTCCACCGCCGATCTGTGTGCGAGCCTGCCCGAGGTCCCGAAGACCACCCTGTACCGACATGTCGGCCTGCTGGCCGACGGTGGAGTGCTTGAGGTCGTCGGCGAGCAGCGCGTACGAGGCGCGGTGGAGCGTCGCTACCGCCTGCGTCGGGACCGGGCAATGATCGACGCGGAGGCGGGCGCCTCGATGTCACTGGACGACCACCGCCACGGGTTCGCCGCGGCCATGGCCGCCCTGCACGCGGAGTTCAACGCCTACCTCGACCGTCCCGGCGCCGACCCGTACGCCGACCTGGTGGGCTACCGACAGGGCATCCTCTGGCTCAGCCAGGACGAGCTCACCGAGATGATCGGCGAGTTCCGCGCCGTCGTCGCTGCCCGGACGCACAACCGGCCGGAACCCGGCCGCAGCCCCCGCCTGATGAGCCTGATCCAATTCCCGATCGACGAATCACCGCACCCCACGACCGACCACCAGACGACCACCGCCCCTGAGCCCGACCCGCAGTGACACCCGGGGCCTGCCCCACAGCCCAGCCCCGGCCGACGGGCCCAAATGAAGCCCGAACACACCGGGTGGCCGACGCCGTCCGCCGCACACTCCCGTCGGCAAGAGCGCACGCTCAGGGCGAGCATGAGAGCGGTCGGCGGATCACTACCTCGGGGGCCTGGAGGAGTCCGGCGAGCGGGCCAACCACCACGATCGGCCCGGCAGGAGCACCGCCGTCGCCGACATCGCCGCCACGACGGCGACCGCATGGACGCGAGCACGGCCGGAACAGAGACCCGGCGACGCTCGTGGCGCGGCCCTGATGCCGGCCCTAGCAACGCCGGCGCATGTCGACCGCGCGGGGAGCGGTGTATGAGACCAAAAATGAAACAAAACGAGCCTGGGCGCCTCTCCCAAGGAGAGACGCCCAGGTCAACACGGGAGCCGCCTGTCGGAATCGAACCGACGACCTATTCATTACGAGTGAATCGCTCTGCCGACTGAGCTAAGGCGGCCTGCCACACGTGGTGTGACGCAGAGAGTCTACCGGGTTCTCCAGGCTCCTCGTACACCCATATCAGCGGCACATGGTGTTCTTCCGCGGTGGGGTCCCGGTGACCAGGTAGCGGTCCACGGCGGTGGTGATGCACGGGTTGCCCTGGAGGTAGGCGGTGTGGCCGTCGCCGTCGAGGCTGAGCAGGACGCCGGACTTCAGCTGCGACGCCAGGCCCTGAGCCCACTTATACGGGGTGGCCGGGTCGCGGGTGGTGCCGACGACCAGGATGGGCTTCGCGCCGTTGGCGGTGAAGGCGACAGGCTTGGTGTTGTCCTGGACGGGCCAGTAGCCGCACGGCAGGGTGCCCCAGACGACGAACTGGCCGAAGAGCGGAGCGGCCTTCTTCGCGCGGTCGGCCTGGTTCTGCCAGGCTGCCAGGTCGCGGTCATACGGCTTGTCGATGCAGTTGATGGCCATGTTGGCCTCGGTCTGGTTGGAGTAGCTGCCGTCCTTGTTGCGCTCGATGAGGAGGTCGCCGAGGCGGAGGAGGGTGGTGCCGTCGTTCTGGTCGATGGCGCTGCGCAGGGCCAGTTTCAACACCGGCCAGGTCTGCTTGTTGTAGAGCGCGGCGGCGACGCCGAGTTCGACCATGGAGTTGTTGACGGTGCGGCCGTCGCCCAGGCCGTTGTGGAGCGGTTTCTGCCTGGTCTGCTCGAAGAGCTGGCTCAGCCGGTCGAGGGCCGCGTCGGTGCTGCCGGTGCCGAGCGGGCAGTCCTTGGTCTTGACGCAGTCGGCGGCGAAGGACCTGGTGGCGGTGTCGAAGCCCTTGGCCTGCTCGATGTTGATCTCGTCGGCGCCGAGCTTCGGGTCGATGGCGCCGTCGAGGACGAGGGCGCGGACGTGCTTGGGGAACTCCTGGGCGTAGTACGCGCCGAGGTAGGTGCCGTACGAGGCGCCGTAGTAGGTGAGGCCCTTGTCGCCGAGGGCGGCGCGCAGGACGTCCATGTCGTGGGCGGCGTTGGCGGTGCCGACGTACGGGAGCAGCGTGGGGATGCGGGTCTTGCACTCGTCGGCCCACATCTTGCTGACGTCGACGAGACCGTTGAGCTGGGCCTGGTCGGTGGGCGAGGTGTCGGTTTCGAAGAACTTGTCGAGCTGCTTGCCGGTCAGGCAGCGGACCGGTGGGCGACTCTGGCCGACGCCGCGCGGGTCGAAGCCGACGATGTCGAAGTTGCGGCGCAGGTCGGGGCCGAACGAGCGGGCGGAGCCGCGGGCGAACTCGACGCCGGAGCCGCCGGGGCCGCCGGGGTTGAGCACGAGCGATCCCCTGCGCTGGCCGCCCTCGGCGGGCAGCCGGATCACGGGGAGCGTGAGAAGGCGGCCGGTCGGGTGGGCGTAGTCGAGCGGGACGTGGATGCTGCCGCACTGGAAGCCGTTGCCGCAGTCGCGCCAGGAGATGTGCTGGGCGTAGACCGGCGTGCTGCCGCTGGGAGTGGGGGCCGACGCGGTGGACTTCGGAGCGTCCGTGCAGGCCGTCACCACGATCGCGGCCGCCGCCAGCACGGAGACCGTACGGAACTTCTTCACGCCGTCACCGTTCTCGTCGCCATTGGGTTCGCTGGCAGCCTACGCGGATCTACCCCCGTTTTCGCTACTCAGCGTACTGGCGAGTCATCCCAGAGTGTCGCCATAGCGCTGGTCGTGCTGTTTGCGGGGTGAGCAGACCGACGCGGACGGGCAGGCGCAGCGGCCGCCGCCGTCGAGCCGTACGGCGACCGTGTCGGAGGGCACGTTGCGGCCGACGACCTGTCCGGGGCCGGACTCGGTCTGTACCCGCGCGCCGAGCCGGGGCATGCGGTTGTGCGCCTCGACGTACAGCGGGTGCTCGTACTTCAGGCAGCACATGAGCCGCCCGCAGGCGCCGGCGATGCGCAGCGGGTTGACCGGGAGGTCCTGCTCCTTGGCCATGCGCACCGACACCGGTTCGAAGTCCTTGAGGAAGGTGGCGCAGCACAGGTCGCGGCCGCACGGGCCGATGCCGCCCTGCAGGCGCGCCTCGTCACGCGGGCCGACCTGGCGCAGTTCGACGCGGGCCTTCATCGCGCGGGCGAGGTCGCGGACGAGCGCGCGGAAGTCGACGCGGTGCGGCGCGGTGAAGTAGATCTTGTAGACGTTGTCCTGGTCGAGGTAGTCGACGCCGATGACCTTCATCGGGAGGTCGTGCTTGCGGATCAGCCGCTTGGCGACGGAGCGCGCATCCACGCGTCGTCGGCGGTTCTCCTCGTCGCGGGCCAGGTGCTCCTCCCCGGCGATGCCCGCGCAGACCGGCAGCTCGACGTCCTCCGAGACGTACTGCGGGGCCCAGATGCACTCGGCGACCTCGGCACCGGCCTCGGTGGGGACGAGCACCTTGTCGCCGACCTTCGGCGAGTACGGCCCCGGGTCGAGGTAGTAGAGACGTCCGTACCGCGTGAAGCTGACGGCCATCATCATGCCCATGCCTCGCTCCGTCCGCCGGGGGGTCGACCTGCCCGTCAGACTACGCGCAACCGGTATGCCTCCGTCGTGAGCGAGATCACACGGATGGCCGACTTCTGACAAGATCATTGACCGCCCCATCGGACGGGGCGTAGACGTGATCCGGGCAACGTTGCCGTGATCAGCCTCCTCCGTGAAGGGCGACCCGTATGGCCCTCCCCCGCCCCGTCGATCCACCGAGAGCGCCCCGCTCCCTCACACTGCTCGTGGCGGTCGCCGCCGTCCTGGGCGCACTGCTGACGCCCGTACGGGCGGACGCCGCGTCCCTCGTCACGAACCCGGCTTCGCTGGTCAATCCCCTGCTCGGCACCACGAACGCGGCCGACGACTTCCCCGGCGCCGACGTGCCGTTCGGAATGGTGCAGTGGAGCCCCGACACGAACCCGCGGCCGTACGGCGGCGGTTACTCCTACACCGGCTCGACGATCACGGGGTTCAGCCTCACCCACATGGCCGGGCCGGGCTGCAAGGCGTACGGCGACGTCCCGATCATGCCGACCGTCGGCGCCGTCACCGACGCCGGCTCGGCGAGCGCGTCCTTCTCTCATGACGATGAGTCCGTCTCGCCCGGCTCCTACTCGGTCAAGCTGGGCAACGGCGTACGGACGGAGCTGACCACGACGACCCGCGGCGGGATCGGCCGGTTCACCTTTCCGGCCACCACCCGGGCGAACCTGCTGTTCAAGCTGACCGGCAGCCAGAACGGCACTTTCGCCGACACCTGGAAGGTCGTCGGTGACCGGGCCGTCGTCGGGTCGGTGACCAGCGGGAACTTCTGCGGCCAGGGCAACCGCTACACCGTCCACTTCGCCGTCACCTTCGACCGCCCGTTCGCGGCCGGTACGTGGCAGGCCACGACGCTGCGGCCGGGCGCGAAGTCCCTCACCGCCACCTCGGCCGCGCGGATGACGTCGCAGGCCGCCTCGGCCGAGGAGGGCGACGCACCGAACAGCCCGCACCCGCACGGCCCGCAGCGGCCGCAGGCCGCCCCGCTGACCGACCCGAACGGGGCATACCTGACGTTCGACACGACCAAGAACCCGGTGGTGACCGCCCGGGTCGGCCTCTCGTTCACCTCCGACGCCGAGGCCCAGGCCAACCGGGACGCCGAGGTCCGCACGCCGAGTTTCGAGCACGTACGGGCCGCCGCCCGTACGGCCTGGAACGCCGCCCTCGGCCGCATCCGTGTGGCCGGCGGCACGCTCGCGCAGCGGCACGTCTTCTACACCGCCCTCTACCACGCGCTCCTGCACCCGAACGTCATGAGCGACGCCGACGGCCGTTACATGGGCTTCGACAACGCCGTGCACCGGGTCGCCCACGGCCACGCCCAGTACGCCAACTACTCGGGCTGGGACATCTACCGCGCGCAGGCGCAGCTCCTCGGCATGATCGCGCCGGATCAGGCGAGCGACATCGCCCAGTCGGCGGTGAACGACTACGCGCAGAGCGGCCAGCTGCCGAAGTGGTCCCAGGCCAACGGCGAGACGTACACAATGATCGGCGACCCCATCGACCCGATCATCGCCGACCTGTACGCCTTCGGCGCCCGGCACTTCGACACGGCGGCGGCGAAGAACGCGATGGTCCATGGTGCGACGGTCGCCAGCAAGATCCGGCCGGGGCTGAACTACCTCGAGAGCATCGGGTACACGCCCAGCAACGGCGTGTACGGCTGCTGCAACTACAACGGCTCGGTCTCGACGACCCTGGAGTACAACACCGCCGACTTCGCCATCGGCGCGTTCGCCGGCGCGCTCGGCGACAAGGCCACGCAGACGAGGTTCGTCACCCGTGCCCAGGACTGGAAGAACCTCCTCAACACCACGAGCGGCTTCATGCAGCCCCGCACCGCCAGCGGCTCCTGGACGAGCGGATTCAACCCCGCGTCGAAGAGCAACATGACCGAGGGAACATCCTGGCAGTACACCGGCATGGTTCCGTTCAACGTGCGCGGTTTCGCCGACGCCAAAGGCGGGAACGCCGCGATGATCGCCTACCTGGACCACGTGCTCGCCGCGTACGACGGAAGCGGCGGCGACCACGCGAACCTCGGCAACGAGCCGAGCATCGAGCTGCCGTGGGAGTACGACTACGTCGGGCAGCCGTGGAAGACCCAGGCGATCATCCGCGACGTACGGGACAAGCTGTGGCCGGACTCCCCCACCGGCTGGGGCGTGGGCAACGACGACCTCGGCACGATGAGCGCCTGGTACGTCTGGGCGGCGATGGGCGTCTACCCCGAGACTCCGGGCACGGCCGACCTGGCGCTGGGCAGCCCGGAGTTCACCAAGATCGTCATCGCGCTCGGCACCGGCCGGAAGCTCACCATCGACGCGCCGAAGGCCGCGCCGGATGCGCCGTACGTCCACGGCGCCACCTGGAACGGCACGGCGTGGAACAACGCGTACCTGCGGCCGTCGGCCGTCCTTAAGGGCGGCACGCTCCACCTCGACCTCGGCACGACCGCCCGCACGTCCTGGGCCACGGCGCCGTCGTCGGCCCCGCCGTCCTACGCCGGCACCGGCGGCCCGGCGACGCGTACCGGGCCGATCACCTCGGCGATCGCGGGCAAGTGCGTCGACGTCCAGTCGAGCAGGGCCGCCAACGGCAACCCCGTCCAGATGTACGTCTGCAACGGGACCAACGCGCAGAAGTGGACCGTGCACGACGACGGCACGCTCACCGCATTCGGCCTGTGCATGGACGCCGACGGCACCGCGGACGGCGCGAAGGTGCGCCTGTGGGAGTGCGGTGCCACCGGCGGCGGACAGCGGTGGATGTACGACGCGTCGGGCAGGGCACTGGTGAACAAGGAGTCCGGCAAGTGCCTCGCGGACCCGGACGACACCGGCGCCAACGGCACGCAGCTGCAGCTCGGTGCCTGCGACGGCGGTCCCGGGCGGCAGTGGACGCTACCGAGCTGACGGTCAGAGCCCGCGCGAAATGGGCGCCGGGAGCCCGGCATTCCATTCCGTGCGGGCTCTTCAGCAGGCGCGCAGCACGGATCGCGCGGCGTCGAGGGCCTGTCCACGGTAGGCCCGGCCGTAGAGGACGGCGTGGACGAGCAGCGGGTGCAACTGGTGCAGCGGCACCCGCTGCCGCCACCCGGCGGTGAGCGGCGCCGCCTCGTCGTACGCGGCGAGGATCCGTTCGAGCTGCGGCGCGCCGAACAGCGCCAGCATCGCCAGGTCGGTCTCGCGGTGCCCGGCGTGCGCGGCCGGGTCGATGAGCCAGGCCCGGTCGCGGTCCCACAGGACGTTGCCGGACCACAGGTCGCCGTGGATCCGGGCGGGCGGCTCGGCGGGGCCGGCGACGTCCGGGATCCGGGCGGCGGCGCGTTCGACCAGCGCGGCGTCGGCCGCCGACAGCGCTCCCCGGTCCACCGCCATCCGGACGTACGGCAGCAGGCGGCGCTCGGCGTACCACTCCGGCCAGGACGATCCGGCCGTGTTGTCCAGCGGCAGCTCGGCGATGTAGCCGCGCCACGGCGCGCCGTACGACTCCGCGCCCGCGCCGTGCAGGACGGCCAGCTCCCGCCCGAACCGCTCGGCCGCCGCCGGTGTCGGCGCGCTCCCCCCGATCCACGGCAGGACGAGGGTGGTCTCGTCGGCGGCCAGCACCTCGGGAACGGGACCCTGCGCGTCGCCCGCGACCCGCCGCCAGCCCTCCGCCAGCCAGCGCAGCCCCGCCGCCTCGGCCGCGAACAGCCCGTCGATGCGCCGCCGGGCCTCCTTCACGAAGAGCCGTCGCCCGTCGGTGAGGGTGGCCCGCCGCAGCGACCACTCGTGGCTCGTGCCCAGGTCGGTGACCTCGGCGACGGGTGTGCCGAGGAGCCGGTCCACGGGTCAGCCGGCGTTCTTGAGCTGCTCGCGCACGTGGTCGAGCAGGCCGGGGACGGCCGCCTCGATCTGCTCGCGCACCTCCTCGAAGGCGGAGTTGCGGCCGTAGTACGGGTCGGCGACGTCGAGGTGCCCGGCATCCGGGTCGAACTCGCGCAGCAGCCGGATCTTCGCGGCGGCCTCCTCGTCCGGGGCGAGGTATCGCAGGTCGCGCTGGTGTCCCTGGTCCAGTGCGATGATCAGGTCGTACCGGTCGAACCAGGCGGCCTCGAACTGCCGCGCCCGGTGCGCGGAGGTGTACCCGGCGCGGCGCAGCGTCGCGACCGTGCGCTCGTCGGCGGGGTCGCCGACGTGCCAGTGTCCGGTGCCGGAGCTGTCGACCTCCACGTCGAGGCCGTCTTCTTCGACGTGCCGGCGGAAGACGTGCTCGGCCATCGGGGAGCGGCAGATGTTGCCCGTGCAGACGAATGTGACGCGGTACGGCATGCGGAAAGCCTATTCAGCGCCCGGCCATTCGGCATCCACAGGTTGTGGACGACCGCTCGGATGGCGGCAACCGAATCCGCCTCTCGGGAGTCTCATCGTTCAACGCTTCGGCTGTTCCGGACTGGCCGTTCCATCCCAGCCGCAAGCGAAAGAGGAGCGCTGGGATGTCCGTGGACAACGGGTTCCGGATCGTGCCGCCGGAGCCGACGCGTAAGCCGCCCAGGCGGATTCTCCCGATCGTCATCGGAGTGATCGGCGCGGTCCTGCTGGGGACGGTGCTCACGATGCTGGTCGCCAGCTTCTGGACCCTGGGCACCGAGGCCGGCGGATCGTGCGGAACGGACCGCAATGGGATCTCGTACGGGCCGTGTCCCCGGGGGACGGCCTGGATGCTGCCGGTCTCGATCGTCTCGCTCTTCGTCGTGGTCCCGGCCGCGATGCTCTGCGTCGTGCGGGCGGGCTCCCGCCGGCTCGGCTGCCTCGGCGTCATCGTCCTCGCCCTCGTGGGGGTCCTCCCCGGAATGGCCGTCTTCCGCTGGTCGCACGGCCGGACGCTCGCCGCGGTGTGGCAGGCGCCGCCCGACCGGCCGACCACGACGGAGGGGCTCGGCGGCTGGCTCTCCGGAACGACGGTGGTCCGCGCCCGGTTCGACCGCCTGGTCGGCTACGACGTCGCCACCGGCGCCGTGCGCTGGACCTACACCGTGCCCGGACGCGACGTCCTGTGCGCGATGAGCCGTACGACCGCCGACGGCGTCGGCCTGATCGCGCACGGCGCCGAGACGCAGCCGTGCGGCCGGGTGACGGCCGTCGACCTGAACACCGGCCGCGCGCTGTGGGAGCGCGGCGTGCCCGCCGACGGCATCTCGTCGTCGATCAGCTCGGACGTCCTCGCCGTCACGGACGGCATGGCGGCCGTGCAGACCTCTCAGGCGGTCATGGCGCTGCGCCTGCGGGACGGCACTCCCCTCTGGCAGGACAAGGCGGCCGACCGCTGCCGCCTGGCGACCGTCACCGCCGGCCACGACCAGGTCCTGACGACGGTCTCCTGCTTCGAGCAGGTGCCGCGGATCCGCGCCCTGGACGCCGCCACCGGGCGCGCCCGGTGGACGGTCAAGGCGCCCATCCAGGGCACCTCCGCGAACATCCGGCCGCTCTCGGCGGACCCCGCGGTCTTCGCCGTCCAGGAGGGCGGGCAGCGGGGCGTCAGCGTCATCGCCTCGTTCGACGAGACGGGCCGGGTGCGGGCGACGATCCCGATCGACGACGGGCAGCGGCGGCTGGACGTGAGCGACCACGGGTTCCGGGCCACGCCCGCCCGTCACCTGGTCCTGCAGGACGGGTTCCTGGTGGCCAAGGCGCAGCTGCCGGGCGGCAAGTACCGCCTGGTCGGCTACGACCTGGCCGACGGCCGGCTGCGCTGGTCGACCGGTGTCGGCGACTTCGCCGCGCTGCAGGCCGAGCCCGGACTCGTGCACGTCCTCGGCGGCACCTCGTGGAAGCCGGGTCTGTGGGCGCTGTCCCTGCGCGACGGCAGGCTGACCTACGTCGGCGTGCCCCGCTTCCCCGGCGATGACGACGACGAGCTGTTCTACTCGGCCGGGAGCCGCTACATCGTGCTCACCGAGCGGGCGGTGATCCCGCACAGCGCCCCGGTCTCCGCCTTCCGGGCCCGCTGACCCGGCCCCAGACGCGCACGGCCGAAGACGAGCACGGCCCGAGACGGGCACGGCCCATCCGCGCGGTGCGGGTGGGCCGTGCCTCACGAAGCGGGGCGTCAGCGGCCCACGGCGTGCAGGGCGTCCACGACGCCGCTGCCGAAGAAGCCGTTGTGGCCGGCCGACCCCTCACAGGTGTGGGTGGCGGTCACCTTCTGGTACGTGCCGTCCGCCTGCAGCACGTAGCGCGTGTACGTGAAGGCGCTCGGCGACGGGCAGGCCTGCTCGGTGGCCGTGCCCTGCAGGATCCGCTGGACGACGTCCGGGGACAGGGTCAGGCCGCCGTGCCTCGGGTCGCGGTGCCCGTACCGGCTGACGATCAGCGCCGCGACGCCGGTGGCGTGCGGGGAGGCCATCGAGGTGCCCTGCAGGTACTGGTAGTAGGCGCAGGTCGTGCCCTTGCAGTCGCGGACGACGTACGGGACGTTCGGCGTGCCGTCGGCGTTCAGCTCACCGCGGGCGCGGGCCAGCGACTCGGGGTAGGCCGCGAGGATGCCCTTGGTGACGTCGCGCTTGCCGTCGGCGGTGTCGTACACGTCACCGCCGGGCGCGGCGACGTCCACGTAGCCGTTGCCGTAGTCGGAGTAGTACGCCTTACGGCCGCTGACGCCGACCGAGGAGACCGCGATGACGTTCTGGCCCTCGCTGGGCTCGGAGACGCAGCTCGGCGGGATCGTGCGGCTGTACGGGGCCTCGCCGGGCGTGGCCACGTAGTCCGGGCTCGAGGTGTCGATGATCGTCTTGGTGTAGTCGGTCGCCCCGTTGCCCGCCGCCGAGACCATCGTGACGCCGTGCCGGTGGGCGTAGGCCAGGGCGCGTTCGGTGGCGGCGATGACCGTACGCTGCTCGGCCTGGTACTCCGGCGAGTCGGCCGGGTTGTCCGGGCAGTTGAACAGCCACGGGTCGGTGTAGAAGCTCATGTTGACCACGTCGATGCCGGCGTCCGCGGCGTACGTGATCGCGTCCACGACCGGCTGCAGGAAGAAGAAGCCCGAGTCCTGCCCGGCCCGTACGTTGACGAGGGTGACGCCCGGCGCCACGCCGGCGATGCCGAGCCCGTTGAGCGGGGAGGCGATCGTCGAGGCGACGTGCGTGCCGTGCTCGTTGTCGTCCTCGTCGACCGGGTCGACGCAGGAGGGGTGTTCACAGGGGCCGTCGACCTCGGCGCCGTTGGCGTCGACCGGGATGTCCGTGGTGAAGTTGCGGCTGAGCCTCCGGTCGAAGTTCGCCTTGATGTCGGGATGGTTGCCGTCGATGCCGGTGTCGATGACCCCCACCAGCACTCGGCGGTCACCGGGTTCCACCTTGTAGGACCCGTCGGCGGTCGCGTGGATCTTCTGCATGTCCCACTGGCTGCCGGCGAGGGGGTCGCCCTTGACCTTCTTCGCGGCGGTGCCGTGGCCTCCGCCGTCACGTCCCTCCTTCTCGACCGCGATGTTCTTGTCGGCCGCCCGGCGCGTGATCTTGGGAGCCTCGCCGACGGCCCGGTTGCGCGCGACCCCGTCGACGGCGGACTGCCGCCGGGCGTCGGTGCCGAACGCGCTGCGCGTCGAGCGGACCGTGGCCAGTCCCACGGCCGTGTTCTCCCGGACGATGGTGCCGCCCGCGGCCTTGATCGCCGCGTGCGCCTGCTCAGGGGAGACGCCGTCCTTGTAGAGCACGACGTACTCCGTGGCCTTTCCGCCGGCCGAGGCCGTCGGTGAGGGCCCCGCCTGAGCGGGTGCCGCGAGCGCCGCCGTCACAGCGACGCAGGCGGCCAGAACGATGGCACGCCGCACTGCACACCTCCGTTGGTGTCAACCTGCTGCCGGTAAAGAACAGGCAATGGAGGCATCAGAGCGGTTCAACGGGTGGTTGGTCCAGTGGTGCGACGGGTGAGATCTATGGCCGGTAATGGCCATGGAGGACGATCCGCGCCACGCTGGGGCGCCGGACCGGCGGAATCAGCCGGTGCGCAGGGCCATCGCCATGGCCTCGACCGCGAGCTGGGGATTGACGTTGGCCTGCAGACGCTCCCGGCAGACCATGATCGCCTCGAGGCGGCGCAGCGTGGCCTCCGGCGGCCCGGACACCGACCGCAGCTCCCGGGCCCGGTCGGTGTTGACCAGCTCCACCCCCGCGCCGAGCTGCACGACGAGCAGATCCCGGTAGTACGAGGCCAGGTCCAGGAGCGCGCGGTCGAGGGAATCGCGCTTCATGCGGGTCGTCCGGGACTTCTGCCGGTCCTCGAGCTCCTTCAGGGCGCCCGCGGTGCCGCGCGGCATGCGGCCCTTGGCGCTCTCGCCGAGCGCCTGGCGCAGCGCAGCGGTCTCCTCCGCGTCCAGCTCCGCGCCGAGGTCCTTGGCCTCGGCCTCCGCGGCCTTCACGAGGGCCTCGGCGGCGTCGACGGCGGGCCCGACACCGTTCAGGCGGCCGGGGACGGCCAGCACCTCGGCCCGGCGCCGGCGCGCCTGCTCGTCGGTGGCCAGGCGCTTCGCCCGGCCGACGTGCCCCTGCGCGGCCCGGGCCGCCGCGGCCGCGACGTCCGGGTCGATCCCGTCACGGCGTACGAGGACGTCGGCGACCGCGTGCGCGGGGGGCGTCCGCAGCGTCACGAGCCGGCAGCGGGACCGGATCGTCACGACCAGGTCGTCCGGCGACGGCGCGCACAGCAGCCAGACCGTACGGGCCGGAGGCTCCTCGATGGCCTTGAGCAGCGCGTTCGCGGCCTGCTCGGTGGACCGGTCGGCGTCCTCGAACAGCACGATCCGCCAGCGCCCGCCGGTCGGTGAGGAGGCGGCCCGCAGCACCAGCGCGCGAGTCTCCCGGACGCCGTACGACAGCCCGGCGGGGCGTACGACCTCGACGTCGGCGTGGCTGCCGGACAGCACCTGGTGGCAGGACGCGCAGTGCCCGCAGCCCTGGTCGGGGCACAGCAGCGCGGCGGCGAACGCCCGGGCCGCGGTCGAGCGCCCCGATCCGGGCGGGCCCGTGAACAGCCAGGCGTGCGTCATGCCGCCGCCGCCCGTACCGGCCAGGGCGTCGGCTCCGGCGGCCGCGGCGGCGCGCAGCTGCTCGATGACGGGCTCCTGCCCGACCAGGTCGTCGTACACCGTCACGCGTCGATCCCCTCCAGCCCCGTGGCGCATTCGATGCTAGGGCCTGGCGCGAGCGTTCGCCGCATGGGCCGACCGACTCGGTGTCCCCATGCCACCCCGCGCTCGGCGATGCGGGCGCGACACTCGGTGAAAGGCCACCCTGCCCGGTGGTTCATCCCGAGAGCGGGCCCGCTCTCGGCGGCTTCGCCGAGCGTTACGCCCGCGTCGACGGCGACCTCCGGGGGCCGGGCGGTCCCGCCACGACGCGGAGTGGTCGTTCCCAGGTCGGCGGTCAGTCGCTGATGACCGGCATCGTGCTCGTGACGGCCTCGGCGGTGGCCGGGACGGGGTCCGGCAGGATGGCGCGGACCCGGTCGTGGATCTGCCGGGTGATCTGCTCCTGGGGCTGGGTGGCGTCGACGACGAGGTACCGGTGCGGCTCGGCCTCGGCGAGGGCCCGGAACCCGCGGCGTACGCGCTCGTGGAACTCCCGGGGCTCGGACTCGATCCGGTCGGCCGGGGACGCGAACCGGCTCAGCCCGACCTCGGACGGCACGTCCAGCACGATCGTCAGGTCGGGGGTGAGCCCGCTGGTGGCCCAGCGGTTCACCTCGGCGATCTCCTTGACCTTCAGCTCGCGGCCGGCGCCCTGGTAGGCCAGGGACGAGTCGACGTACCGGTCGGTGACGACGATCGCGCCGCGCTCCAGCGCCGGCTGGATGACCTCGGCGACGTGCTGCGCGCGGTCCGCCGCGTACAGCAGGGTCTCGGCGCGGGCAGACAGGCCCGAGGTCTCCTTGTCCAGCAGCAGCGCGCGCAGCCGCATTCCGATCTTCGTCGAGCCCGGCTCGCGGGTCGTGACGACGTCGAAGCCCTGGTCGCGAAGCCAGATCGCCAGCAGGCGGGCCTGCGTGGTCTTCCCGGCGCCCTCCCCGCCCTCGAACGCGACGAACACGCCGCGCTCGCCGTGCCCCGGCTCCTCCGGGACGTACTCCTCACCGCGCAGCGCGGCCAGCAGGTCACGGGACAGCGGGATGCCCTTGCGGTCGTCCATCTGCCGGTAGGCGAGGAGGCCGACGATGACGGCGATCAGGGCGCCGAGCAGCAGCACCACGTTCGGGCCGGCGAAGCGGTAGACGCCGTCCGCGACCTTGATCCGGTACTCGCCGACCCCCACGGCGATGAACGGCACGGCGGCGACGGTGAGCAGCAGCACGACCCGGACCAGCGACTGCAGGAACGCCCACGTACGGCCGCGGAGGCTGTCCTCGACCTCCAGGCCGACCAGCGTGTAGCCGATCACCCAGGCGATGCCGGCGCCCGCCCCGAGCAGCGCGGTCAGCAGGCAGACGATGACGAGGTTCTGGATGATGGCGATCAGCGCCAGCGCGACGCCGGACCCTATGATCGCCAGGCCGAACAGCCGACGGCGGCTGAAGTCCTTCAGGATGCGGGGGGCCAGGAACATCCCGACCGCCATGCCCACGAAGACCATGCCGAAGACGACACCGTACGCGGCGTCGCCCCCGCCCAGGGCCTTGACGTAGACCTTGGCGACGCCGATCACCGCGCCACCCGCGGCGAACGCGCCGATGATCCCGACGGTCAGGCCGCGCACCATCGGCGTCGAGCCGACGAACCGCCAGCCGTCGACGATCTGCTTGAGGACCGACGGGACCGAGACCTTGCCGTCCTGCCGGGGGATCTCGCGCAACGAGAAGATCGTGAGCGCGGAGACCAGGAAGGTCACCGCGTTGATGTACAGCGCGAGGTCGGCCTGCTGCTGGTGGGTCTTGAAGATGACCCCGGAGATCAGCGCCAGCACCGAGAACGTCCCCGCCGCCACCGGCGCCGAGCCGTACGTCGAGATGAGGCTGATCTGGTTGGCCTTCTCGAGCCGGTCCTTGGGCACCAGGTTCGGGACCGTGGCCTCCTTGGCCGGGATCCAGAACAGCGTCACGATCTCGACCAGGAAGGTGGCGACGAACAGCCAGTCGAGCCGCCCGACGATCGGGATCGACAGGAACAGGCTGAACCGCAGGATGTCCGCGATCACCATCGTGGTGCGGCGGTCGAAGCGGTCGGCCACCGCGCCGGCGAGCGGCCCGAAGATCAGCGCCGGCAGCAGCTTGATGACGAGCACGCCGCCGATCGCGTAGTTCTGCGCCGACCCCTTGGTCAGTGAGCCGGCCAGCGCGGTCAGCGCCAGGATGCTGAGCCAATCGCCGAAACTCGACAACGACAGGGCGATCCATAGCCGACGGAACGGCTTGATCGACAGCACGCCGGAAGAGCTGCCCGTTCTGGTCATTGTGTCAGCGTATCCACCTGAGAGCGTCAGGAACGAGACTTCGCGGTACGCCGCCGCGCGGGCTTCTTCCCGCCGCCCGCGGCGACCTTCTCGCGACGCTCCGCGAGTAGTTCGAGGGCCCGCTGCATCGTGATCGACTCGACCTCGTCGCCCTTCCGCAGGCTGGCGTTGGTCTCGCCGTCCGTGACGTACGGACCGAAGCGCCCCTCCTTGATGACGATCTTGTTGCCCGCGTCCTCGCCGAGTTCGCGCAGCGGCGGCGCCGCGGCGGCCCGGCCGCGCCCGCGCTGCTTCGGCTGGGCGAAGATCTCCTTGGCCTCCTCGATGGTGACCGTGAACAGCTGGTCCTCGCCCTGCAGCGACCGGCTGTCGGTGCCCTTCTTCAGGTACGGGCCGAACCGGCCGTTCTGCGCCGTGACCGGCTCACCGTCGAGCTCCCCGACGACGCGCGGCAGCGACAGGAGCTGGAGGGCCTCCTCGAGCGTCACGGCCTCCGGCGACATCGACTTGAACAGCGACGCCGTACGCGCCTTCGCGCTCTTCGGGGCGTCCTCCGGCAGGATCTCGGTGACGAACGGGCCGAAGCGGCCGGTCTTGACCACGATCGCGTGGCCGTTCTCCGGGTCGACGCCCAGCTCGCGATCGCCGCTCGGCTGCGCGAGCAGCTCCTCGGCCTTCTCCTTGGTCAGCTCGTCGGGCGTGATGTCCTGCGGGATGTTCACCCGCTGGCCGTCACGGTCGAGGTACGGACCGAAGCGCCCCACCCGGACCACGATGTCGCTGTCGGGGAGCGGGAAGGAGCTGACCTCCTTGGCGTCGATCTCGTCGAGGTGGCTGACCAGCTCCTTGAGCCCGTCCCCGTCCTCGCCGAAGTAGAACCGCTGCAGCCACCGGACCCGCTCGGCCTCGCCGCGCGAGATGGCGTCCAGCGCGTCCTCCATGCGGGCGGTGAAGTCGTAGTCGACCAGCTCGCCGAAGTGCTTCTCCATCAGGTTCACCACGGCGAACGCCAGGAAGGACGGCACCAGCGCGGTGCCCTTCTTGAAGACGTACCCGCGGTCCAGAATCGTGCCGAGGATGCTGGCGTACGTCGACGGCCGGCCGATCTCGCGGTCTTCCAGCTCCTTGACCAGGCTCGCCTCGGTGTACCGCGCCGGCGGCCGGGTCGAGTGGCCCTCGGCGCCCAGCTCGGTCGCGGTGAGCGGGTCGTCCTCCGCCAGCGGCGGCAGGCGGCGCTCCTGGTCGTCGCGGTCGGAGGACGGGTCGTCCGCGCCCTCGACGTACGCCTTCAGGAAGCCGTAGAAGGTGATGATCTTTCCGGAGGCGCCGAACTCGGCCCGCTCCCCGGTGGTGGACTCGCCGCCGACGCGCACCGACACCGACTGCCCGGTGGCGTCCTTCATCTGGCTGGCGACGGTGCGCTTCCAGATCAGCTCGTACAGCTTGAACTGGTCCCCGGACAGGCCCGTCTCGCCGGGCGTGCGGAACGTGTCGCCGGCCGGGCGGATCGCCTCGTGCGCCTCCTGGGCGTTCTTCACCTTGCTCTGGTAGACGCGCGGCTTGTCGGGGATGTAGTCGGCGCCGTACAGCGCCCTCGCCTGCTGGCGCGCGGCGTTGATGGCGATCTCCGACAGCGTGATGCTGTCGGTTCGCATGTAGGTGATGAAGCCGTTCTCGTACAGCCGCTGCGCGATCTGCATCGTGTACTTCGCCGAGAAGCCCAGCTTGCGGCTGGCCTCCTGCTGCAGCGTCGTCGTACGGAACGGGGCGTACGGGCTGCGGCGGTACGGCTTGCGCTCCACGGAGCTGACGGCGTACGGCCGGTCCCGCAGCCGCTCGGCTAGCCCCCGTGCGGCGGCCTCGTCGAGGTGCAGGACGTCCTGGGTCTTCAGCGTGCCCTGCGCGGTGAAGTCACGCCCCTGGGCGACGCGCTTGCCGTCGAGGGAGACCAGAGTGGCCGCGAAGGTCGAGGGCTCTTCCGGCTTGCCGGTGTCGAAGGTGGCCGACAGGTCCCAGTAGTGCGCCGGGACGAACGCGATGCGCTCGCGCTCGCGCTCGACGACGAGGCGGGTGGCGACGCTCTGCACCCGGCCCGCCGACAGCTTCGGCATGACCTTCTTCCACAGCACCGGGCTGACCTCGTAGCCGTACAGCCGGTCGAGGATGCGCCGGGTCTCCTGGGCGTCGACGAGCTTGAGGTTCAGCTCGCGGGGGCTTTCCGCGGCGGCGCGGATGGCGTCCTTGGTGATCTCGTGGAAGACCATGCGCCGCACGGGCACCTTCGGCTTGAGAACCTCGCGCAGGTGCCAGGCGATCGCCTCGCCCTCGCGGTCCTCATCCGTCGCGAGATAGAGCTCGTCGGCCTCCTGCAGCAGCTTCTTCAGCTTGGCGACCTGCTGCTTCTTGTCGGCGTTGACGACGTACAGCGGTTCGAAGCCATGGTCGACGTTCACGCCCAGGCGAGCCCAGATTTCGCTCTTGTACTTCGAGGGAATATCAGCGGCTTTCTCCGGCAAATCACGGATGTGGCCGATACTGGACTCCACGACGTAGCCACGGCCGAGATAACCCGCGATCGTCTTGGCCTTGGCGGGCGACTCGACGATCACCAGGCGGTTGCGGCTGGACCTCGTTGTGCCGTTGCTGTCGGGCACGGTGCTTGAACCTCACAAATCTCGACTGCGGCGGGAGTCGTCAAGTGCCACCCCGAAGCCGATCCACCTGGGACGTTCGGCAGACCGGATCCGCGGAAGAGGATCACCCGCTCCCCGTGAGGACCCTAGACGGAGCAGAATAAGGCCAATGCTGGAGTACTCCTACCTAGTACTGCATCTACCACGCGGCACGACACGGGACGCCGCGAGGCAGGTGATGGTCGAGCACGCCGAACATGGCGGGTGGGAACTCGTCCGCGTGCGGGTGTACCCCGACGGACGCCGCCGAATCCAGCTCCGCCGCAAGGTCATCCGCGCTACGCGCACCTTGTAGAGGCGGCCAGTACTCGACCTCCTCGACGTTACAGCAATGTGCCCCGAGCGTGAGCGCGGGGCACATCTTGGCACAAACTTTCCCTTTTACCGGGCTTTGCCGGGCCGGAAGGCAAGCCCCCAGCCGGACGAAGCCGGACATCAGCGAGCGCCCGCCCACCACACCGATCACAGAACCGTCACGACGGCCACCGACCCGCCCTACGGCCGCGAGACCAGGCCGGAGCGGCGGCCCGACAGGCCTGCGGATCTGCGGAGCGGCGGACCTGCGGGCCCGCGGAGCGGCAGAGCGGCAGGCCGACGGATCGGCAGGGCGGCCTCAGCCGTACGGTTGCCGTCTGGCCGGATGCGGACCCGCCGTAACCGCGCAGGCGCCTCAGCCGCCACTGGCCCGCCTCAGGCATCACGCGCGTTCTGGCCAGATGCGGACCCGCTGCAACCGCGCACACGCCTCGGCCGCCGCGGCTGCGCCTCGACCGTCTACGGCTCGCCCCAAACGGCTGGAGGCACGCCCTCAACCGGCTGGAAACCCGCCTCGGCCGACAGGGGGCCCGCGCCGACCCACCGCGGCTGCGCCTCGACCGTCCACGGCTCGCCCTGACCGGCTGCGAACCCGCTTCAGCCGACAGGGGCCCGCGCCGACCCCGCCGCGGCTGCGCCTCGACCGTCCACGGCTCGCCCTGACCGGCTGCGAACCCGCTTCAGCCGACAGGGGCCCGCGCCGACCCCGCCGGGGCTGCGTTCTGACCGCCCATGGCTCGCCTCGACCGGCTGCGATGCCGCGTCCCCTCCGACTGCCACGGACCCGCAGCCCGGTGTCGACCCCGCTGCGGCTGCGTCTTGACCGCCTACAGGGGACCTCAACCTGCCGCGAACCCGCCTCAGCCGGCACGGGCCCGCGGCGACGTCCGCGGGCCCGTGCCGGCGTCGTGAACCGGCGTCGACGTTGCGGGCCCGCATCACCGTCGCGGGCCCGCGTCGATGTCGAAGGTCGGCGTCAGCGGTCGCGGAACCGGCGGACCAGGGAGACGGTGCCGGACGACGCCGCGAGCAGCGCCGCGAGCGCCAGGGCGGCCAGCGCACCGTTCTCCGCCTGAGCCGGCTCCTGGGCCGCGACCGTCCGCATCGGGGGGATGCGCTTGGGCGGTCCGCCCACCTGCGGGAGACCGAACCGGGCCGGGACGGGCAGCGCCGCGCCCGCGGCCGGGACCGGCCGGGTGACCGGAACGCTCGGCAGGTCCGGCAGCGCCCGCGCACCCGGGACCGTGCCGGCGACTCCCGGAGGGACGGGGGCGCCGGTCTTCTCAGTGCCGGAGGCGGTCTGAGAGGTGTCGGAGGAGGACTGCGGGAGGTTCAGCGGGTTACCACCGACCCGCGCCGCGTTCGGCAGCGCGGGGAGCGCGCCCGGGATCTCGTCGGCGAGGTCGGCCAGGCGGCCGTCCACCGGGGTTCTCGGCGCCGGGACGGCCAGCGGCGACTGAGGCGCGTCGGGGAGGGTCGACGTCACGGGGGCGCTCATGCGCCGGCGCGGCTGGAACCGCAGTCCGGTGAAGACCGGCATGGCCGCGGGGTTGGCCGCCACCGCTCCCGTACGCGACGGCGCACCCGGCAGCACCGGGAGCTCGCTGAGTGGCGCCCGTGCCGCCATGGCGTGGTGCGGGGAGACGCAGTGGTGGTCGCCACCGTGGCCGCCGTGACCCCCGGAGACGGAGGCGCCGCCCTCGCATCCGGCCAGGGAACGGCCGATGACGGCGACGGCGTTGCCGCAGACGTTGATCGGCGCGGTGATCGGGGCGGTGACCTGGTTACCGCCGCCGATGCTGTGCCGGCCGTTCGTGCGCCCGCCGGAGGCGGAGCCACCGCGCACCGGGGGGATCACGCCGGCGCATCCGGCGGCGGCGTCACCGAGGACCGCGACGGCGTTGCCGCAGACGTTGATCGGCGCGGTGATCGGGATGGTGACCTGGTTACCCCCGAGAATGCTGTGCCGACCGTTGGTACGGCCGCCGCCGGCGCTCCCGGAGCCGGTGACCGACGCGCCGCCCTCGCACCCGGCGAGGGCGTTGCCGATGGCGTTCCCGCAGACGTTGACGGGGGCCTTGATCGGCACGTTGACCTGGTTGCCGCCGCCGATGCTGTGCCGGCCGGAGGTCGTCCCGCCGCCGCCGTGCCCATGGCCGTGGCCGCCGGAGACGGAGGCGCCGCCCTTGCATCCGGCGAGCGCCCCGCCGAGGACGGCCGCCGAGTTGCCGCAGACATTGATCGGCGCGGTGATCGGGACGTTGATCTGGTTGCCGCCGAGGATGGATCCGGCTCCGGTCGTGTGCCCGTGGTGGCCGGTGCCGTGCCCGCCGCCGTGGCCGCCGGAGACGGAGGCGCCGCCCGCGCACCCGGCCGCGGAGCGACCGATGACCGCGACCGCGTTGCCGCAGACGTTCACCGGCGCGGTGATGGGGACGTCGACCTGGTTGCCGCCGCCGATGCTGTGCCGCCCGGACGTCGACTGCCCGCCACGGCCGCTGCCGCCGCGGTGCACGGACGCGCCGCCGACCGAGCCGGCGATCGAGTGACCGATGACCGCGACGGCGTTGCCGCTGACGTTGACAGGCGCCGAAACGGGCGCCTTGACCTGGTTGCCACCGAGCACACTGCCCGAGCCGTCGGTGACGTCGGCGAGGGCCGGACCGGCACCGAGCGCGACGAAACTCGCGGTGAGCAGCGTGGCACGCGCGGTGCTCTTCGCCCACGTAGCCATGGATGAAGCTCCTTCGATACAGGGTTGGGGGGTACGTCTCTCAGGAGTCGGAGAACGTCCCTGGGGGGAATTCACGGCGTGGCCGCGCGCATGCGGGCACGCCTCGACCCGGCGGGGGCCGGGCCGGTGGTGGGGGAACTAGTCAGGCGAAAAGGAGGGCTCGTCCGCCGCAGTGCGGACGGCCGGGGGGACCGTCCGCACGATCAGGGCGGACACGCGCGAGCGGCCTGAGGCCGCCCCGAACCCGAGGGCACGCCATAGCCCCGTCTGGGTGACACCGTCGCCGATGGACGGGGGAAGCGCCTGTGCCCGATGCGGCGACTGCTGCGGCATCCGTGGCATGACCGGCGCGGGGACCCGGGAACGGGTCGCATGATCGACGGAGACCTTCTCGGACGCCCCCGTTGCGGCGACCGGACCGGTGCTCGTCACCGGCCCGCGACCGACCGTGGCGCGATGGCCGTGGCCGAGCTGCCGCGGTGCCCGAGAAGGGTCCGCCGTGACCTCCGACGTGCCGGGCCGTACGGCTCCGGCCGATCCGCTCGCCACAGGTGCCGGCGAGGCGGGGATCAACGGCGGGTGAGAGTGCCGGAGAGTCGCCCGGGGAATGTGCACGGCCGGTGCGGCGGCGCGCAACGACGGCAGCGCGTCACCTGGATCAACGGTGACGTGCGGGGCCGCGTGCGCGACGGCGCTGGGAAGGCGTGCGCCCGGAACGGTGTCGGCGTGTGCCTGCCCGGCGGCTCCGAACAGCCAGCCGGCGACCGCGATGCCCGCCATGGTCAGCAGGCGCCGGGTGACCGACCGCGCGAGGAGACCGCGCAGGCACTGGGTGACCGATCGCGCGCGGAGACCACGGCGGCGCGGGACGACGGAGGTGCACCTCCGTGACCGCGACCACCTGGCAACCACGCGCCCTCCTCGGCATCGACCCACCGCGCGGAACGCAAAGGCGCTCCGTACGGTGAGTCACGCTATCACCACGGAGAGCATTGAATCGACAATTGCCGAGAGGTTTTCAGGCGTGATCAAGAAAATGGTCGAGGACGCGCACGCCGAAGCGCAGACCGTCGACCGGAACACGCTCATCGATGCCGTGGAACATTCCGGAAAAATCCAGATCCTTCGGCAGTTTCAGCGGCGCGAAACCGAAGCAGCGGATGCCCAGGGTGGCGAACGACTTCGCGTCCGTGCCGCCCGACAGGCAGTACGGCACCGGCCGCGCGTGCGGGTCGTGGGCCCGCAGCGCCGAGGCCATCGCGGCCACCAACGGCCCGTCGAACTCCGTCTCCACCGCGATGTCGTGGTGGACGAACTCCCGCCGTACGTGCTCGCCGAGCAGTTCGTCGACGGTCGCGAAGAACTCCTCCTCGTACCCGGGCAGGAATCGACCGTCGACCTGAGCCGTGGCGTTTTGCGGAATTACATTTGCTTTGTAGCCTGCGTCCAGAACAGTCGGATTAAGGGTATTTCTGAGAGTCGCACCGATCATCCGGGACAGCGGCCCGAGTTCCCGCACGGTCTTCTCGATGTCGTCCGGGTCGAACTCCACACCCGTCGCGTCGCAGACCTCCTCCAGGAACGCGCGCACCGTCTTCGTCAGCCGTACCGGGAACTCGTGCTCCCCCAGCCGGCCCACCGCCGCCGCCAGCGCCGTCACCGCGTTGTCCGGATGCACCATCGACCCGTGCCCCGCCGTGCCCTCGGCGATCAGACGCATCCAGGCCAGGCCCTTCTCCGCCGTCTCGATCAGGTACAGACGCTCGTCGTTCGGCAGGGTCAGGCTGAACCCGCCGACCTCCCCGATCGCCTCCGTGCACCCCTCGAACAACTCCGGGTGGTTGTCGACCAGCCAGTGCGCGCCCCACTTGCCGCCCGCCTCCTCGTCCGCGAGGAAGGCCAGCACGACGTCCCGCTCCGGCCGACGACCCTGACGCAGCCGCTCCCGGATCACCGCGAGGACCATCGCGTCCATGTCCTTCATGTCGACCGCGCCACGCCCCCACACGCAGTCGTCGGCGACCTCCCCGCCGAACGGATCCCGAGTCCAGTCCTCCTTGCGCGCCGGAACGACGTCCAAGTGCCCGTGGATCAACAGCGCGTCCCGCTGCGGATCGGTCCCCTCGATCCGTACGACGACGCTCGACCGCTTCGCGTGCGACTCGTAGATCTTCGGCTCGAGGCCGACCTCGGCGAGCTTCTCCGCGACGTACTCCGCGGCCACCCGCTCCCCCGGCCCGCTGTGATCACCCGGATTCGAGGTGTCGATACGGATGAGGTCACTGCACAGCTGGACGACCTCGTCCTCAGCCGAAGGATTACTCACGTTGCCTCCTCGCACGCGCGGCGCAGAACCGGAGCACCGCCGCCTGAGGCGCGGCGCACCGCCTGTCGCGGGTACCCGGCTCGTCTCGCCCGGGATGTCCACCCCATCCTCCCGCAGCCGCCCCCAGGCCTGGCACGCCTGGTCAGGGTGGCCGCTGAAACCGACTTCGCGGCATCACCAGGGATTTGCTAGTCTGTGGCAGCCGACGCGGAGAGACGCGGGGGCACACCACGTCCGGGTGGCGGAATAGGCAGACGCGCTAGCTTGAGGTGCTAGTGCCCTTTACGGGGCATGGGGGTTCAAGTCCCCCCTCGGACACATCGTGACAGAGCGGGACAGATGGGCATCTGTCCCGCTCTGCGCTTCTGCCGGGCGTCGATGTCCTGGGCGTGTCGCCCTTGCCATCCTCTCCCCGATCAGTGCGAGGTCGACGGCGCTGCCAGGGGGCACGGGGAAGCTGGTCACCGCGGCGACGACGGCGCCGCCTGCGTCGGCGTCCTCGACGACATAGACGGACTCTTTTGGTCGCGTCGGTGTTGCTCATCACGAGCGGGTCTCGCTCGGCCCGTCACCGACTGTGTCTACCGACCACCTAACGATCGAAGGTCAGCGGGACGCTTCGCGGCCATCCGGCAGGCTGTCCAGGACATGAGCGTCTTCTCTGACTACGGTCGTGTGGCGCTGAGGCACTAAGGGGACATTACCGAGTGTGACCGACGTGGTCGTTGATGTCATCTTGCCCTGCCTTGATGAGGCCGAGGCCCTGCCGTGGGTGCTCGGTCGACTCCCCGACGGTTTTCGCCCGATCGTGGTCGACAACGGTTCCGTGGACGGATCTTCGAGTGTCGCCCGGTCGCTCGGGTCCGTGGTCATCGGGGAGCCGCGGCGCGGGTTCGGCGCGGCATGTCACGCGGGTCTTTCGGCGGCCGTCGCCGAAGTGGTCTGCTTCTGTGACTGCGACGCGAGCCTGGATCCGCGTCAGCTGCCGCGGGTCGCCGGACCGGTCCTGGACGGCTCGGCCGATCTGGTCCTGGGGCGCCGTCGGCCGGTCGCACGTGGGGCCTGGCCGCTGCCGGCCCGGCTGGCCAACCGGGAGTTGGCACGGCGCATCCGGCGCCGCACCGGCGTCCGGGTGCGTGATCTCGGGCCGATGCGGGCGGGCCGGCGTGTGGATCTCCTCGCGTTGGGGCTGGCCGATCGGCGGTGCGGTTATGCGCTGGAGATGGTGGTACGCGCGGCGGAGGCCGGCTGGCGAGTGCGTGAGGTCGAGGTGGACTACCTGCCGCGGATCGGCCGGTCGAAGGTCACCGGGACGCTTCGTGGCTTCCAGCAGGCTGTCCAGGACATGAGCGCGGTGCTCGGCCGGTGATGGGCGGTGGCGCGTTCACGCGTGCCGGCGTGGTGACGACCCTGCTGGTCATCGCGAAGCAGCCGGTGCCGGGGCGGGTCAAGACACGGCTGGTGCCGCCGTACTCTTTCGAGCAGGCGGCCGTGCTCGCCGAGGCCGCGTTGGCGGACACGTTGCGTGCGGCACTCGCCTCGCCCGCCTGCCGCCGGGTCCTGGTCCTGGACGGCCGGCCTGGGCCGTGGGTCCCGGACGGATTCGAGATCGTCCCCCAAGTCGCGGGAGGGCTGGATGAGAGACTGGCCGCGGCGTTCGCGGCGGTGTCGGGGCCGGCGCTGCTGATCGGTATGGACACACCGCAGATCACCCCCGACCTGCTCACCGTGGCCTGGGACGGGGTGGACGCGTGGTTCGGTCCGGCCGTCGACGGAGGCTTTTGGGCCTTGGGATTACGAGAGCCTGACCCCGAACTGCTACGGGGTGTGCCCATGTCCACGCCCGCCACCGGTGCCGTACAGCGGGCACGGCTGTGCGCCGCCGGTCTGCGGGTCTCCGATCTCCCTGTGCTGCGGGACGTCGACACCGCTGTGGACGCTGCCGCGGTCGCTCGTCTCGCCCCACAGACCCGTTTCGCCGCCTGCGTTCGCGATCTCGCCCCTGTCATCGCCTCGCCACCGTGGCGGTCCGCCCCGTGATCGTGCGCTTGCGCGCGAATCGGGCCGAATGTTGCGGGGAATGGGAGAAGGAGTGGCTTTCGGGGGGAGCCATGGCAGATCAACGAATGCCGCGAGACGAACGGAACAGGGCCCGCTCTGATGAGCGTTCGGGCCGGCGCAGGCATGGGGTAAGCGCGTGGCTGACCGCGCATCCACCGCCTGGGCCGTTTCGTCGTGAGTTCTGGCGGAGCCCGGTGCGTGGGCCGTGGCTGACGTCGGTGTTCGGTGTCGTCCTGCTGGTCGGCATCACCTTGATCGCGGTGACCGGGCTGCTGTCCTACGCCGCCTACGATCCGCGGCTGGCGGGCAACGACTTGACACCACAGAAAGGCGGGCTGGGCTTCTATCTGTTCGATTGGCCGACCCGTCCGGCCTGGTTGTACCGGCTCAGCCAGGCGGTCCACGTCATCCTCGGGATCACGCTCGTTCCGGTCCTGCTGGCCAAGCTGTGGTCGGTCATCCCCAAGTTGTTCGACTGGCCTCCGGCGCGTTCTCCGGCTCAGGCATTGGAGCGGATCAGCCTGCTGCTGCTGGTCGGTGGCGCGGTGTTCGAGTTCGTCACCGGCATCCTCAACATCCAGCTGTTCTATGTGTTTCCGTTCTTCTATCCGGCGCACCTGTACGGGGCGTGGATCTTCCTGGGCGCGTTCGTCGTTCATGTCGCGCTGAAGCTGCCAAGGATGATCAGCGCACTGCGCTCGCGGAGCTTCCGCCAGGAGTTGCGTACCGGTCTGGGCGACACCCGTCCGGAACCCCCCGACCCCGACGGTCTGGTCGCGGTTCATCCGGCGGATCCGACCGTCTCACGACGAGGGCTGCTCGGCTTCGTGGGCGGTGCGTCACTGACCTTGTTCGGCCTGTCCGTCGGCCAGACGATCGACGGGCCGCTGCGGCGCACCGCGTTGCTGGCCCCACACGGCCGCGAATACGGCACCGGGCCCAACGATTTTCAAGTGAACAAGACCGCGGCCGCCAAGGGCATCACGGCACACGAGGCCGGTCCGGGCTGGCGGCTGGAATTGGTCGGCCCGCAGCGGATGCGCCTTGCCCGTCCGGATCTTCTGACCATGCCCCTGCACACCTACGACCTGCCGATCGCCTGCGTTGAGGGATGGTCCACCCAGCAAAGCTGGACCGGTGTGCGCCTGGCCGACCTGGCCCGGCTGGCCGGCGCCACACCCGGAAGAGACGAGGTCTTCGTCGAGTCCCTCGAACGCGGAGGGGTCTTCGGCCACGTGACCCTCAGCGCCCGCCAGGTGGCCGACCCGGCCTCGTTGCTCGCGCTTCGCGTCAACGGCGCCGACCTGTCCCTCGACCACGGGTTCCCCGCCCGGATCATCGTTCCGAACGCGCCGGGCGTGCACAACACCAAGTGGGTCACCCGGCTCACCTTCCGGCCGGCAGGATCATGAGCGCCAAGTCACCGTCCCAGGGCGTCCGCCGACGGATCACCGCACATCACCGGGACGGCCTTCGGCGTCCGCTCGGTGCCGTCCGCCGGCGGATCGCCCCGCACTATGGCGCCGATCCCCTGCATCTGCTCGCTCTGCTCGCCTGCTTCGCCCTGGCCGGCTACGCCGCGAGCCGGGTCGCCGCCGCAGGTATCTGGGTGGGTTTTTTGATCTGGTTCGTCGGCGCGGCGATCGTTCACGACCTCGTGCTGTTCCCGCTGTACGCGCTCGCCGACGTCGCCGTGCAGCGACGCCGGTGGGGACGACGCCGGCCGGGCCCTCGCGTCCGGTGGCGGCCGTGGATCAACTACGTTCGCGTACCGGCGGGGCTGTCGGGGCTTCTGCTGCTCGTCTGGTTCCCACTGATTCTTCGGCAGTCCGGAGAGACGTACCGGAAGGCGGTCGGTCTGGGTCTCAGCCCCTATCTGGGACGGTGGCTCCTGGTGACGGGCGTGTTGTTCGCCGGATCCGCCATCATCTACGCCCTGCGTCTGCGGTCCGCGGCGTCCGCGGAGCGCGGACAACGCCCGAAACAGCGGCCGGAAAGACTCCGTCGCAGGTAGGAGGGCCGTCTGGTGAGCACACGGCCGATCAGCGACTACGCGTTGCTGGCGGACTGCCGTTCGGCCGCCCTGGTCGCCTCGGACGGCTCGGTCGACTGGCTGTGCTTCCCCCGGTTCGACAGTCCGGCGATCTTCGCGCGCCTGCTCGACGACGACGCCGGACACTGGTCGATCCGCCCGACCGGTCCCGCCGAGATCGCCCGAAGATACGTCGAGGGCACTCTCGTCCTGGAGACCACCTTCCGCACGCCGGACGGCACGATCGTGCTCGTCGACGCGCTCGCGCTGGGCAGACGCGAGCGCGGGCACGGCATCGGCGCGTCCTCGCCGGGTGTCCTTCTCCGCGAGGCGACCTGCGTGGACGGCACCGTCACTCTCGCCGTGACGTACGCGCCACGCCCGGAGTTCGGTCTCGTACGCCCCCTGATGGAGCCGGTGCGCGGTGGACTGATCGCCCGTGGCGGCGCCCACGTTCTGAGCCTGTCGATCCCCGCCGAACTGCGGACCGACGGTGCCACCGCGCATGCCACGGTCACCCTGACCGCCGGTCAACGCTTCGGCCTCGCGCTGCACGTCGGCGCAGCGTGGGAGGCCGAACCGGCGTGCTGGAGTCAGCGGCGAATCCACCGCCGGATCAAGGACACCATCGAAGGCTGGCGATCCTGGTCCCGCCAACACGCCCGCTATGAGGGGCCCTGGCAGGACCAGGTGGCCCACAGCGGACGGGTGCTTCGCGCACTGACATTCGCCCCCACCGGAGCGATCGTCGCCGCGGCCACCACATCGCTGCCGGAGGATGCCGGCGGAGTACGCAACTGGGACTACCGCTACACCTGGGTCCGCGACGCCAGCCTCACCCTGCAGGCCCTCGACATCACGGCATGTGAGAAGGAGGAGGCGGCGTTCTTCGGCTTCCTCGCCCGCGCGGCGGCCACCCGGCTCGACCACGCCTCCGATCTGCAGATCATGTACGGCGTCGGCGGAGAACGTGACCTCAGCGAACGCCTGCTGCCGCATCTGACCGGCTGGCGCGGCAGTGCCCCCGTGCGCGTCGGCAACGACGCATGGCGCCAGCGCCAACTCGACGTCTACGGTGAACTGCTCGACGCCGCCCACCAGCTCCGCTCCAGCACGACGCACCGGCACTACGACCCGATCACGCGCAGGTTCCTGCTCGGCGCCGCGGAGACGGCCGCCCACCGCTGGCAGGAACCCGATCAAGGCATCTGGGAGGTCCGCGGTCCGAGCCGGCACTTCCTGCATTCCAAGCTCATGTGCTGGGTGGCCCTCGATCGCGCCATCGCCCTGGCCCCCGCCCTGGGAGCGACCGCTCGCGTCGGCGAGTGGGAACGCATCCGCGCTCAGATCCGTACGGCGATCCTCACACAGGGCTGGAACCCAGACGTCGGCGCGTTCACCCAGGCCTTCGGCGACCCGCATCTCGACGCGTCCGCGATGGCCATCCCAATGGTCGGATTCCTGCCCGGCGATGAACCGCGTGTGCGGGCCACCGTGAACGCCATTGCGGCACACCTCACCGATGCCCGCGGTCTCGTTCGCCGATACATCACCTCGGACGGGCTCCCCGGTGGGGAAGGAGCCTTCCTGCTCTGCACGTTCTGGCTGGCCCATGCCCTCGCGCTGACCGGCCAGGCCACGCGAGCCGGCCAGGTGTTCCAGACCGCGGTTTCCCACGCCAACGACGTCGGCCTGCTCGCCGAAGAGGTCGACTCCGCCACCGGTGAGCCCATCGGCAACTTCCCCCAGGCGTTCAGCCACATCGGCCTGATCAACGCCGCGTGCGCCATCCGCGACCGCTGAACTTCTTACAGAGTGCGTACAGCCGGTCACGTCGCGGGACTCCGCGCGGCCCTGTCTGGTTAGCGTGCCGGACATGCGCATACTCGTCACCGGCTCGGCAGGGTTCATCGGCTCTCATGTCGTCGAGGCACTGAACGAGCGTGGCCATGACACACGTCCGTTCGACCTGCGAGGCGATGAAGACATACGCGACGAGTCATCGGTCGCACGCCATCTGAAAGGAATAGAGGCGGTCTGCCATCAGGCGGCCAAGGTCGGTCTCGGCGTGGACGTCTCCGACCTCCCGGCGTACGCCTCGACGAACGTCTTGGGCACCGCCGTGCTGCTCGCCGGCATGGCACAAGCGGGTGTGAACCGCCTCGTGCTGGCCTCCTCGATGGTGGTGTACGGCGAGGGCGCCTACGACTGCCCGGACCACGGCCGGGTCCGGCCCGGCCCGCGTGCGGCCGCCGACCTCGCAGGCGGCCGTTTCGAACCGCGCTGCCCGGCCTGTGCAGCGCCGCTGACCCCCGGCACCGTGGACGAGGACGCCCCGATGGACCCCCGCAACGCCTACGCCGACACCAAACTCGCCCAAGAGCACCTCGCGGCGTCGTGGGCGCGGGCGACCGGCGGGTCCGTCGTGGCGCTGCGCTACCACAACGTGTACGGGCCGCGGATGCCGCGAGACACCCCGTACGCGGGCGTTGCCGCCATCTTCCGTTCCCGCCTCGAACACGGAGAGCCGCCGCTCGTCTTCGAAGACGGCGGCCAGCGGCGCGACTTCGTCCACGTCCGGGACGTCGCACGCGCCAACGTCCTCGCGCTGGAGTCCCAGCCCGGTCCGCGTGAACCGCGCGCCTACAACATCGCCAGCGGAAGGCCGCACACGGTTGGGGAGATGGCGGCGGCCCTCGCCAACACTTACGGCGGCCCCGACCCGGTCGTGACCGGCGACTATCGGCTCGGTGACGTCCGGCACATCGTCGCCGAGCCCGGCCGGGCCGCCGCCGAGCTCGGCTTCCGCGCGTCGGTCCGCTTCGAGGACGGCATGGCCGAGTTCGCCAGGCGTGCCTGAGCAGCCCTGCCACACGGCGTGCGCTTCACCATGGCGACCGCACAAAGGCCTCGATCACAAGGGCGGTCACCGTCTGCGCGAGCAGCATCGTACGGCCCGGTGGCCGGTGGACCGCGGTCACGGTCACGACCCACGCCGCGTAGGGAATCCAGATTCGCTCGACCTCACCAGATGTGACGCCGGACAGGTCCAGCGCGAGCACCCCGGCGAGTGCGGCCGCGGCGAGCCATCCGAGCCTGTCCGGCACAGGGCGTCCTCGTCCGCCAGGTAATCCGGTGAACACCGGACCGGCGGCGCACCGCAGCGCGGTCGGCAGGGCCACAGCAGCCGCCGGACCGACCAGAAGGGCCAAGACGGCCAGGTCGCCGAGGAGAAAGTACGCGTACGGTCGCCTGGATCCATGAGAGATCAGCCAGGCGACATGGGTCCCTACCACTCCCTCCCACCAGGAGAACCCGGCCATGGTGAAGGCGATTGGAACGACCAGGGATCCGGCCGCGAGCGCCATGAGAACCGGCCAGGCCGGCCGCGTCAGGACGAGCACCGCAAGCGGCAGCGCGAAGATCGGCAACAGGCCATAACTCAGGTACGGCAGGGCCCCCAGCAGCAGCCCGCCCGCGAACGGGACCGCCACCCGCTTGAATGACCCGATACGCGCGCTCCGGTCGACCACACCGTTCAGGGACGAGCCCGAACCGGCGGCCGCGACAGCGACCAGCGCCACCGCCCACGCCGCCACCCCGAGAAAGAAGGCGTCCACACTGGTGGCGACCCACAGCGCGACCGGCGAGAGCACAAGGAACGGCACCGCCCGGCGCGCGACGTCCTCACCAGCGATCACCCGCACGGTGATCCCGATGGCAGCCGTCGCCGAAGCCCCGACCACGATCACGAAGGCAGCCGCCCACCCCGCACCGGCCAGCCCCATCCACTGGATCGTCCACAGAACCAGCATGGGCAGCGGCGGATGCCCCTTCACGTGCGTGGGAAACGCCTGCATCTCCATGGTGAAAGCGCGCAGCCAGTCCACGGGATCATCACCCATCGCAGGCAGCTCGGCGAGGTACTCCGTCGGGGTGGTCAGCGGCCGGGAAATGCCGTCGGGAAGCTGGAGCATCACTGCCCAGCCCACCGAACCCAGCCACGCGACCGCCAGCAGCGGCCGCCACGGCAACCGCCGCGCCGTCACGGGCAGAACCGCGACCCCGACCAGTCCAAAGGCCACCGCAGGCAGCAAGGGACGGAGCAGCAACCGAGCCTGAGCATGCAACGGCGGGAACGCATCCACCGGCATCGCCCCGGCCCGACGCATCAGTGCGCCTATCCCGAACGCGCCGACGATCAACGCAGCCCAGCCAACGAGAGACAGCCAGACCACCCACCCCGGTTTCCGCCGTACCGGTCCGCCGCGATTCCGCACTCGGCGTGACCGTGCCGGAAGTCGGCGGACGCCTACCTTCCGACGGGTACATGAAGGCGGCCCGTCGCCCGACTCCGAAGAGGGCTGAGACCGGTGGTGCCTTGAGTCGGCGTCTGACCGCGCCGACCGAAAGCGGATCATTCCTTCACCGTAGGTGCGGCCAGGCAAGGTATTCGGCTAGGCCATCACCGTGAAGGTTGATTTCGAGAACCAAGCGTGCGGAGCGACAATGACGAAACGCGGAATCAGTCTTGTCGGCCTATGCTGCGGTTTCGCCAAGTCGCCCGGCTTGTCCAGCCTGCTTGACTAGCCGCCCCCAGCGTTCGCTGCGGCCGAACTCGTCGGCTATTGCCTTTCCCTGCGGGAGTTCACCCCCGGATGTGCGGTGGGCCTGGGCCCACCGCCATGCCTGCTCCCGGGCTCGTGAGTCGCCTCGGCTGGGCCTTCGAGACGACGAACGCCGTTCGCGGCTCCCGTTGGCGTCGTTGTTCCATGACCGATCTGAACGACCTATGAGCTCCACGAGGTCATACGATGATCATTTTGGAGCTTCGGCGTGCCATGTTCGCGGATATGCTGACTTCCCCGCTCTAACGCCGGCCCCGCGCGTCCACCGTGAGTGGTCTTCCCCCAGCCGGCCAGGCGGCGGATCAGAGAGCGACGAAAGTGAGGCCCCGTTGCTTCAGCGCGGGGATGACCGTCCGCAGCGCGCGGATGGTCTCGGACCGGTCGCCGCCGCCGTCGTGGCAGAGCAGGATGTCGCCCGCCTGTGCGCGCAGCAGCCGGTCCGTGATGGTCATGGTGCCGGGGCGGGCCCAGTCGCGTGGGTCGACCTGCCAGTCGATGCAGATCATGGAGTGTTCGGCGGCAACGTCGATGATCTGCTGCGACCACGCGCCGCCCGGGGAGCGGAAGAACTTGGGTGCCACACCGATGACCTGCGCGATCCTGTCGTGCGCGCCGCCGATCTCCTCCCGGATCCGGGACTCCGTGAGATGGGGCAGGTTCAACGGGTGCGTCACCGTGTGGTCGGACACCTGGTGCCCGCTCGCGACGAGGCGCTGGACCAACCGCGGTTCTTCGGTGACCTGCGTCCCGATGAGCGAGAACGTCGCCGGCACGCCGAACTCGGCCAGCAGATCCAGCATCTTCGGGGTCCACACCGGATGCGGGCCGTCGTCGATGGTCAACGCCACCGCGTTCGGCGGCGCGGCCGGTTGGAGGTCATGCAGGTTGTGGATCGGGCGGCGCAGCGCCTGCAGTGGCCGTCCGTGCGCGTATCCGGGATCGGGCCGGGTGGTGTGGGCCGCCGCGCGTAGCTGGTGCCGTGTCCTCGTCGTACCAGTGCCACGGAGGAATTCTGGTGTCGCGCCGGCTACGAGACCGGCGCCGGCCGCGCCGATCGTCAGCAGCGCCTGACGCCGGTCCAGCTTCCTCATATCGATCCCCAACCGCCGATACGACCGTTAATCCATCAGCTAGGACTCTCGGGTTCATCGAGAAGTTCGGATCCTGGTTCCCGGTTAGTGGTCTCCGAAGCGGGCGCGGAGGTGAGGGAGGACCTCGGCGCCGAGCCGGGCGATGTTCTCGCGGGTCCGGCGCGAGGACCCGGTGCCCTCGACCATGAGGATCAGGTGGCGGATCCCGGTGCGCTCGACGGTCGCGGTCATGGTGTCCAGGCAGTCCCCGGCGGTGCCGACCGGGTGGATGCGGCACAGCAGTTCGGCGTACGCGTCCGGGTCGCGCGGGGTATGGGTCCGACCGTCGACCGGTGTGTATCCGGTCAGCCCCGGTCGCAGCCAGCGCGGCAGCTCGGCGCGCAGTAGCCTCCGGGCTTCGGCTCGGGTGTCCGCGACGTAGGCCAGGGCGGCCGCCACATGGTTCCCGCGCGCGTGGCCGGCGGTGGCGGTGTACGCGTCGACCATCCGCCGCCTGCCCTCGTCGTCGATGTGCAGGCCGAGCAGCATGGGCAGGCCGCGTTCGGCGGCCAGCGCCGCAGTGCCGGTCGAGGTGCAGGCGACCACGACCGGTGGACGCGGGCGGGTGTGCGGGCGCGGCACCATCGGCACCTCGCGGAAGGTGAAGGTCGGCCCGCTCGCCGACACCCGGGGACGGCCGAGCCCGGCGAGCAGCAGGTCCAGGCTCTCGGCGAAGCCGGTCTCATACCGGGCGAGTCCGGTGCCGAACACCTCCAGGTCGATCCAGGGACCACCGCGCCCGACCCCGAGGCGGAACCGGCCGCCTGAGACCTGGTCGAGCAGCGCGGTCTGCTCGGCGAGCGCGACGGGGTGCGCGGTGGACAGCACGCTCACCGCCGGCCCCACCGCGATCCGCCGCGTACGGCCCAGGACGAACGAGGCGAGCGTGACCGCCGACGGGCAGATCCCGTACGACATGAAGTGATGCTCGGCGAACCACACGTCGTCGAACCCGGCCTGCTCCGCCGCGACGGCCGCCTCGACGGTCGCGGACAGCACCTCGCCGTCGCCCTGCCCGGGGAACCGCGCCGCCAGCAGGAACACTCCCACCCGCATGCCCCCACTCTGCCGGAGACCGGCGTGGCGTGGGCGTCACTCAGCGATCGCGTGGATGTGGTGGTGTGCGGTGTTCAGTGCTCGTCCCAGTGATCCTCGTGGGCGGCGTGACGGCATCCGTCGTGGACGTAGTCGACGTGATCGCCGTGCGGCACGCTGACGTGGCCGCAGCCCCCGCCGTGCTGGTGCGGGTGGTCGTCGTGTCGCGTGTGGCCGATGGCCTCGCATTCGTCGACGTGTCCGTCGTGCGGACGGTGCAGATGCCCGTCGTGGGCGTAGTCGACGTGATCGCCGTGCGGCACGGCCACATGGCCGCATCCCGGCCCGTGAGCATGATCATGAACGGCATGTCGCCGGTGCTCTGTCATCGCTGTCATCGGTGAACCCCCCTCTGTCTCGTCCTGCCCAGAGAAGGCGCCCGTGAACAGTGGCAACTGTGGCAGCCGCACACGATGGACCCCGCCGCCTTATTCATAGGGGTCGGCGGGTTCGGTGATGCGCTGCTGATCGGTCGCGATCAGCTGGGGCAGGGCGATGCGGTTGATGTGCGCCCAGGCCGGTGACCAGGTGCCGGTGACCTGCACCCAGGTGCCGGGGCGGGGCTGCGGCGCGTTTTTGATCACGATGGTCATCGGGACGGCGTCGGCCGCACAGCAGGTCATGCGCAGGCGGATCAGCTGCCACCGGTCGGGGCCTGCCGGGCGGGCGAAGCCGGTCAGGGTGACCCGGTGTCCGGTCAAGGTGTCGTGTCCGGCCTTGGCCTGGAACGCGCGGGCGGTGAATTCGGTCAGGGAGATCCGGGCGGGGCCGCTGGTGGACAGTGCGGCCAGGTTGTGTCCGGTCGGTGGCGGGGTTTGGTTGATGGCGCGGGACGCGGTGAAGGAGCCCAAGGCCGCGGGCGCGATCGCGGCGATCACGAGCGGCGGGAGCAGGAGCAGCCACGCGGCCCGTGGTCCATGGCTGTGATCGTGCCCCGGGGCTGTCCCGTCGGAGGTTTCGGCGTCGGTGTGGCGCCAGGAGGTGGCGATACCGAGCACGCCGAGCGCGCAAAGGACGGCTCCGGTGGCGATGAGCGGAATCCGGAAGCCGGGACGGACGTAATTGAGGTACTCATGCCCGGCCAACGTGATCCACAGCAACGCCCCGCCGGCCGCCAGCAGAGCAACGTTCTGGGCGGCCTTCCTCACAGCAACACCCGGCCGAGGAGAAGGCTGGCGACGATCGCGAGCGCGAATGTCATGGGGACGAACCGCACCGCGAACCGTGGGCCGAAGGTGCCGGCCTGCAACGCGATCAACTTCAGGTCCACCATCGGGCCGACCACGAGGAAGGCCAGCTTGGCCGTGGCGGAGAACTGGGTCAGGCTCGTGGCGACGAACGCGTCGGCTTCGGAGCAGATCGACATCACCACCGCCAGCGTCGCCAGGACGCCCACCGACAGCCACGGAGCGCTCGCGACGGCCGCCGTCCAGGCCGACGGCACGGTGACGTTCAAGGTGGCGGCGATCGCGGCTCCGGCCACGAGCAGGCCGCCGGTATGCAGCAGGTCATGGCGCATGGCCGCGGCGAATGCCGCCCCTCGGGTGTCCTGGGCGGCGTGCGGGCGTGCGGGGATCCGCAGCCATTCGATCCGGCCGAACCGCAGCCACAGCCACCCGGCCGCCACCGAGACCAGCAGCGACGCCGCGAACCGGGCAACGACCATCTCCGGGTGACCGCGAAAGGCCACGGCCGTGGCCGTCAGGACCACCGGGTTGATCGCCGGCGAGGACAGCAAGAAGGCCAGTGCGGCGGCGGGCGTGATGCCACGGGCCATCAGCCCGCCCGCGACCGGCACCGACGCGCATTCGCATCCCGGCAGCACGGCACCCGCGGCACCGGCGACCGGCACCGCCCAAAGACCGCGACGTGGCAGCGCCCGCCGCCAGAACGCCGCGGGCACCAAGGTCGAAATGGCTGCGGAGACGGTGGCACCGAACACCAGGAACGGCAGCGCCTGCGCGCAGATCGCCACGAATACGGTCGCCCAGCCCTGCAGCCGCGCCTCGTGCAGGTGCGGTGCGGCCAGCAGCCTGCCCGCCACCAGCATGCCCGCCACAGCGGCGGCCCCCAGCAGCGCGCGGCGACCCGCCGGCATCGGCGAGCGTCTCCCCCATTCGGCGGGCGGGAGATCCGCCCGCTCGTCCCACGCCGCGTCGGCGGCCTGCCACCTGGACACGCCCATCATCGCGCCGAAGCCTCTCTTACGTCCCCACCTTCATCGAGCGGCCGGCCCGGCTGCCGTCGCAGCGACCGTGGGATCGAGGGTGAAGTCGGGGTCGATCTGGGCGGCGAGGTCCTGGCCGGTGGCGGCGCTCGCCCAGGCGCGGGCGTTCTTGAGGTGGAACTCGACCGCCTGGCGGGTGAACTTGTCCCAGTCCTTGCGGCGGGCGTCGACCGCCGCCCGGATAGTGGCGAGCGCGGCGCGGTCGCGCTCGGCCAGGTCGTCCAGGTCGAACGGGCGGCCCTGCTCCATGGCACGGACGGCGCCGGACTGGCCGACACAGCACAGCAGGTCCGCGCCGACGTGCTCGCGCAGGAAGGCGGCGTCCTCGGCGCCGTGGACCTTGTTGCCGATGACCTTCAAGGCGACGTCGTAGTCGGCGGCGTACTCGGTCCACTGCCGGTAGACCGCGACGCCCTTCCGTGTGGGCTCGGCGACCAGGAAGGTCAGGTCGAAGCGGGTGAACATCCCGGATGCGAAGGATTCGGCGCCGGCGGTGCAGTCGACGACGGCGTACTCGCCGGGCCCGTCGACCAGGTGGTTGAGGTACAGCTCGACCACCCCGGTCTTGGAGTGGTAGCAGGCCACGCCCAGGTCTTCGTCGCTGAACGGCCCGGTCACCATGAGCCTGGCCCCGGCGGCCGGGACCGTCAGCCGGGAGTGGATCGGGTCGTCGCCGCCCAGGCGCAGCAGCCGGGACCCCAGGCCCGGTGGCGTGGTCTTCACCATCGCCGCCGCCGAACGGATCCGGGGGTTCTCGCCCCGCAGGTACTCCTTGATCACGGCCAGGTGCGCGCCCATCGCCGGGATCGCGGCGGCGGACTGCTCGGAAAGGCCGAGGGCGACGCCAAGGTGCTGGTTGATGTCGGCGTCCACCGCCACGACCGGCGCGCCGGCCGCCGCCAGATGACGGATGAACAGGGACGACAAGGTCGTCTTGCCGCTGCCGCCCTTGCCGACGAACGCGACCTTCACTCGATCTCTCCTCATCCCACGCCCACGAACGTAACGCAGCGTCAACCATTCAACCACGGACTGTTACACAGGTCGGCCTGCGCGACCATGGCCAGAGACAGAAGAGCTTATCGACTTTGAAAACGGTTTTCGTAACCTTTCTGAAGGGATCCGTGCAAGGGAGCCGACACGTCCTTCTCATCGAGCACGAGCTGTCGCCGCAGCTAAGGCGGCACTATGAACGGACCGGTCAGCGGTCTTCGGCCGCGCAGTCAGGGCACAGCCCGAAGATCTCCAAAGTGTGGTCGACGTCGGTGAAGCCCGCTTCGGTCGCGACGCGTTCGGCCCAGTGTTCGATCGCGGGCCCTTCGACCTCGACGCTGCGTCCGCACGCGCGGCAGGTCACGTGGTGATGGTGGGTGCTGGTCGCACAGCGGCGGTAGAGCGTCTCGCCGTTCTCGTCGCGGAGGGTGTCAACCGTGCCGTTCTCGGTGAGGACCTGTAGCTGGCGGTAGACGGTGGTCAATCCGATGCGCTCGCCGCGGTGGCGCAGCTCGGCGTGGATGTCCTGGGCGCTACGGAATCCCGGTAGGCCGGCCAGCACCTGCCCCAGCGCCTCGGCCTGACGGGTGCCTCGCACGCGGGTTCCCCGGCCGGCGGCGGCCTGCCGCCCGGGACGTTCGGTCGAGTGCGAGGTCATGGGCGTGCTCCGGCCGGTCTCGTCTGATCATCGGGTGTCTTTCGACCGTATCAATCCGCCGGAACATCGCCTGGGGTTCGCAGGCACCGGCCGCACACGCCGTACACCTCGGCCAGGCGCGGGTCGGGCTCGAAGTCGACCTCGACCGCGATGCGGTCCAGCCAGATGCCGTCGTCGCAAGCAGGGTGTTCGTGGACGTCGCCGCAGCGGCGGCACACCAGGTGATAGTGACGCCCCGGAGCGCACGGCCGGTATCGGGTCTCGCCATCCCGTACGAAGACGTGCAGGAGCCCGGCGTCGGCGAGCGCGGACAGCGTCCGGTAGACCGTCGACATTCCGACGGGGTGCCCCTGCCCGGCGAGTTCGACGTACAGCTCGTGCGCGCCGGCCAGGCGCCGTTTGCCTTCGAGCGCCTCCAGCACCTGACGCCTGCGCCGGGTCGGCGACAGCCCGGCCGCGCGCAGCCGTACGGCGATCTCATCACTGGTCCCGTCGCGTGGTCGGCGGCCGGCGGTTGCGGTGTGCGAGCCCATGTTCCGACCCTACGGACATCCACCGATATTGACAACCATTTCCATTAGGACGAACATGGCATCCGTTTTCATTTGCATCCCGTCCCGGGCCGAACCCGAGGAGACATGTTGCGTATCCGAACCCCTCAGCCGGCCGCCCTGGTTCTGGCGGGCCTGCTGGCCGCAGCCGGCGCCTGTGGCTCCAGCTCCGCCAGTGACGCCGGCTCAGCCGGCGGCAGCAAGCAGCTGAAGGTGGTCGCCACGACCACGCAGGTCGCCGACTTCGCCCGCAACATCGGCGGCGACAAGGTCAAGGTCACCCAGATCCTCAAACCCAACGTCGACCCACACGACTACGAACCCTCCCCCGCCGACGTGCAGGCCATCGCGGAAGCAGACGTGGTGGTGGAGAACGGCGTCGGCCTGGAGAAGTGGCTGGACCAGACGATCAAGTCGGCCGGGTTCCACGGCACGCTCGTCGACACGAGCAAAGGCGTGGCCGTCCGCAAGGGCAACGGATCCGACGAGGAAGCGGCGGGCGACCCCCACATCTGGCACAACCCCAAGAACGCCGAGACCATGAGCCGCAACATCGCCGCCGCGTTCGAGTCCAAGGACCCGGCCGCCAAGGCGAGTTACGAGGCGAACCTGACCTCCTACACCACCAAGCTGGAGCAACTGGACTCCTGGATCGCCGGACAGATCGGCACGATCCCCGCCGACCAGCGCAAGCTGGTCACCAACCACGACGCGTTCGGCTACTACATCGACCGCTACCACCTGACGTTCGTCGGCTCGATCATCCCGAGCTTCGACACCTCCGCCGAACTGTCCGGCAAGCAACTGGGCACGCTGGTCTCCAAGATCAAGGCGACCGGTGTCAAGGCGATCTTTTCTGAGTCCTCGCTGCCGCCCAAGACCGCCGAGGCCATCGGCAAGCAGGCCGGGGTGAAGGTCGAGGCCGGCGAGGACTCCCTGTACGGGGACACCCTCGGCCCGGCCGGCTCAGCCGGGGCCACCTACCTCGACATGGAACGGCACAACACCACCACCATCGTCACCGCGCTGAAGGGCTGACCATGGAACCTGAGATCCCGCCCCCGGCGCTGGACCTGGACGAGGTCACCGTCGCCTACGGGCCCGCCCTCGCGCTGGAGAACATCGACGGCATGGTCGCCCCCGGCGAAGCCGTCGCCCTGATCGGCCCGAACGGCGCCGGCAAGTCCACCCTCATCAAGGCGATCCTCGGCCTGGTCCCGCTCGCCGGAGGACGGATCACAGTCCTCGGACGGTCCCCCGCCGCAGCGCGTCGCGACGTCGCGTACGTCCCCCAGGCCGACACCTTGGACCCGGAGTTCCCGATCTCCGTCGGGCAGGTCGTGCTCATGGGCCGATACCGGCGCATCGGCTGGCTCCGCCGCCCCAAAGCGGCCGACAGGGAAGCCGCCCACCGTGCCCTGGAACAGGTCGGGCTCGCCGACCGCGCCCGACATCGGTTCGGCACGCTGTCCGGCGGACAGCGCCAGCGTGTGCTGCTGGCCCGCGCCATCGCCGCCGAACCCCGCCTGCTGTTGCTGGACGAGCCGTTCAACGGCGTCGACGCCGTCAGCGAACAGGCACTGCTCGATGCCATCGCCGCACTGAAACAGGACGGTGCCGCAGTCGTCGTCTCCACCCACGACCTGGCCCTGGCCCACCTGGCCTGTGAGGAGGTCTGCCTGCTCAACCGCCGCCAGTACGGCTTCGGCCCCACCAACGTGACCCTCACCCCCGACCGGCTACGCGCCACCTACGGCGGGCACGCCCTCGAACTTCGCGGCGACCGCGTCATCGTCGCCCACTCCTGAGGCCAGGCCATGAACCAGATCCTCATCGAACCCTTCCGGTTCCCGTTCATGGCCCGAGCCCTGGCCGAACTGGTGATCCTCGGAGCGCTGGCCGGCACCGTCGGCGTACTCATCCTGCTGCGCCGCCTGGCCTTCATGACCGACGCCCTGACCCACACCGTCTTCCCCGGCGTCGTCATCGGCTACCTCCTCGCCGGCGAAGGCGGCATTTTCTGGGGCGCGCTCGTGGCCGCCGCCGCGACCGCCGTCCTCCTCACGCTTCTGACCCGGCACCGGGCCGTCACCGAGGACGCCGCGCTCGCGGTGCTGCTGACAACCTTCTTCGCCATCGGAGTGGTCCTGGTCTCCCGCGAGTCGGGATACACGGCCGACCTGACGGCGTTCCTGTTCGGCCGGATCCTCACCGTCACCCCTCAGCAGCTCACCCAGACCGTCGCCGTCACCGCCCTGGTCATCGCCGCACTGGCCGTCCTGCGACGGCCGCTGCTCGCCCGCGCCTTCGACACCGACGGCGCCCAGGCGGCCGGGTACCGCATCGGTCTCCTCGACCTGGTCACCAACGCCATCGTCGCGCTCGTCGTGGTGGCCGCCGTACGCGCCGTCGGGACCGTCCTGGTCATCGCGCTGCTCATCGTTCCGGCCGCCGCGGCCCGCGCGGTCAGCGAGCGGATCGCGGTGATCGTGCCGGTCGCCGCCGTCCTGGGAGCCCTGGCCGGCTGGGCGGGTCTGGCGGTCAGCTACGACGCCTCGATCCACCACGGGTTGCGGCTCGCCTCCGGCGGCACCGTCGTTCTGGTGCTCATCGCCTGCCACCTGGTCGCACTCACGGCCGGGACGCTCCGGCGGCGACGTCCGGTGCGGAGGGCGGCATGACCACCGTCGACCGGGCGATCCTCGAGGCCGTGCTCCTCGGCATGGTCGGCGGCTTGATCAGCGTACAGATCCTGCTGCGGCGGCTGCCGTTCTTCACCCTCGCGATGACGCACGCAACGTTCCCCGGCGTCGTGCTCGCCGCGATCGCGGGCCTGAACCTCTACGTCGGCGGCGGGCTGTTCGGTGTCCTGATCGTCCTCGGAATCCTGGCGCTGTCCCGACGGCCCGAACACGGCACGGCCACGGCGATCGGGATCGTGCTGTCGGCCGGGTTCGCGCTCGGCGTCGTGCTGCTGTCGGCACGCGACGGGTTCTCCAAGGACCTGAGCGCCTACACCGTCGGGCAGATCCTCACCGTCGGCAACGGCGACCTGCTCGCCGTGAGCGTGGTCGGTCTCATCATCGTCGCCCTTCTGTTCGTCGCGGGCCGGCAGTTGACCTTCCGCGCGTTCGACCCCGGTGGTCACGCGGCCGCCGGATACCGGCCGACCGCCATCGACCTGGCGCTGCTGCTGACCGTCGAGGCCGTCATCATCATCGCCGTCCCCGCCGTCGGCGCGATCCTGGCGGTCACCGTACTCGTCGCCCCGGCCGCCATCGCCCGGCTCTGGACCCACCACATCACCGTGATGACCGCCATCGCGGTGGCCGCGGGCGCCGGCAGCGGACTGACCGGCGTGGTCATCTCCACCCACTACGACGTCGCCGCCGGAGGCACCATCACCGTCGTCACCGGAGCATTGTTCGCACTGTCGCTGGCCATGACGGCGACGCGGCACACGATCGTCTCGCGACGACGCGGCCGCCGGCCCGCGTCCGATCCGTCGACTCCGGTCAGTGCCGGGCCTCCGCGGATGAAGACCGCCGAGGAGGCCGGATGAGCGCGCTCACCGGGCGAGCACTCGCCGAACTGATCCTCGTCGGGGCGGTGTGCGGGGTCCTCGGTGTCCAGGTCGTGCTGCGGCGCCTGGCGTTCTTCTCCGAGACCCTGGGCCACGTCATCTTCCTCGGCGTCATCGTCGCCACCATGGCCGGCACCGACGTCAAGGTCGGCGCGGGGCTGGCCGCGGTGGGCGCGGTGGCGGTGATGGGCCGAAGCGGCCTCGCGTCCCGGCGACATCACCAGCGTTCGGGCGTCGTAGTCAGCGGTGCGCTGGCGCTCGGCGTCGTGCTCATCTCCGCCCGGCCAGGCTTCAGCAAGGACCTCACCGCCGCCCTCGTCGGCTCCCCGCTCACCGCCGGAACAGGCGACATCGCCGCAGCGACCGGTGTGACCGTCCTCGTCGCCGTCGCACTCACGATCGGGCACAAGGAACTCACGCTCGCCGCCTTCGACCCGGTCGTGACGCGGGCTCTGGGATACCGCACGCGTCTCATCGACGGTGGTCTGCTCGCCCTGCTCGCCGTCACCGTGGTGACCGCCGTCCCGGCGGTCGGCGCGACGCTGCCCCTGGCCTTGCTGGTCGGCCCCGCCGCCTCGGCGCTGCTGTGGACCCGCCGCATCCTTCCCGCGACGCTCCTCGGCGGCCTGCTCGGCGCCGCGACCGGGGCGGCAGGCCTGGCCATCTCCCTGCACTACCGCATCGCCACCGCCGCCGGCACCGCCGTCATCTGCGGCACGCTGTTCGCTCTGGCGGCCACCACCAGCACCCTCACCACCCGCAGCACGCCGGCCCGGCAACGGGCCTGTGACGCCACCGCTACCTGACCGTCCCGCCCAACCGATCTACCGTCCGAGGCGACCCCATCAATCCGGCAGGAGAACACATGTCGCTGACCGTGTCCCCCCAACTCCTCCAGGACGCCCAGCGCGGCGATGTCGACGACGCCGCGTTCGTCGACTGCATCCGCACCTCCCTGCCATACGGCTGGCAGGTCGTCACCAGCCTCATCGACGAGCTGCGGGACAGTGGCGGAGAGTTCGCCGACAACCAGACCCCACCACCGGACGAGACCGCCCGGGGCCAACTCCTGCGGATGATGGCCAGCGACGCCATGCGCGCCGCTCTGGAGAACCACTTCGGCGTACGGCTGGCGTTCCAGAACTGCCACCGCGTCGCCGTCTTCCGCCCCGGCGCGGAGCGGGCATACCGGCAGTTCATCACCGCTCGCGCCCAGATCCTCAACCAAAAGCCCGAACTGGTCGACTGCTGAGACCTCCATGCCGCATGGGCCCTTCCGCATTTCGCGGACGGCCCATGCCGCAGGTCATCGATCTCTGCCGCTGGGTTTCCGGCAAACGCGGCGCTTCGAAGCCAGACTGTCGCCCATGCCGCACGCGCTCCGTGGCGAAGTGCCGCTACGGCACCATGGCGGTACCGGGGTCCCCGCAGCATCTCGGGCGCGGCACATCGGCGGCAAGGACGGCACCTGACTGCTGCCGCTCGATCTCGCGGATCTGGCGGGCGTCTGCCCCTGCACCGCACTGCTCGCAGACGTTCGAGCTGTCCCCCGGTACGGGATCGGGTCGGTGGGCTGCTGGAAGTGGACGGCGAGCCGATTGCCGGCCCGGTAGGCGTCCAGTCCGGCAGGGTCGCTTGCCGCTCCCCAGGTCGCCTCCCGTCGTCGCGCCCTGCGGTCGCCGCCGGGACCGCACCAGGTGACATTCGGCGCTATCCGGCACTATCCGGCGAAACGCCCAGTCCTGCTCGCGATTGCGCAGCTCAGCGCCTGTGGCCCATGGCCGACTGGCGGCGTAACAGGGCGCAATCGCTCCGTCATTCCGCGGCAACTCGCCCTTCTTAGCGTCCCGGACGGGGATCGACGCAACGAAGGAGAGACATGGATCTCGCGGAGAATCCGGCGCTGGAGGACTACTCGCTCCGCTACGCGCCCAGCGCCTTCCGTTCCTGGTCGCCATGGATGATCTTCTTGAGCTGCCTGGTCGGCCTGTCGGCCATGGCCGGCTACGCGCTCGACGCCGCGTTCGTGAACGCCTTCGGATTCGGCAATGCGCTCATCGGCTTCGCGGTCGCCACGGCGGTGACCTTCCCGCTGACCCTGGTCGCCGCGTTCGCCATCGCGCGCCGGCACATCGACATCGACCTGCTCACCCGTGGCGCCGGCTTCGGCTACCTGGGGTCGACGCTCACCTCGCTCGTCTACGCCACGTACACCCTGATCTTCCTCGCGTACGAGGGCGCCATCATGGCGCAGGCGCTGACCGCCCTGACGCACCTCGAACTGCACATCGCGTACGCGGTCGTCGCCGTGGTGATGATCCCGCTGACGGTGTACGGCATGACGTTCAGCGCGAGGTTCCAGGCGTGGACGTGGCCGATCTGGGTCGCGCTGATCGGGCTGGCGCTGTGGTCGGCGGCGACCGCCCCGCACGCGGTGCACCACATGGTCAAGCCGCACGTTCCCGCAGCGGCGGCCACCGGGGTCACCGTGCTGGCGGTGTTCACGATCGCCGCCGCCCAGCTCTCCCTCGCCGCGCAGGTCGGCGAGCAGGGCGACTATCTGCGGTTGATGCCCGATCCACGGCCGGGCCGCGCCGGCCGGTGGAAGCTCGCGGTGATCTTCGGCGGGCCGGGCCTGACGTTGTTCGCGGTGGTGATCTTCTTCGCGTCGACGCTCCTCGTCGGGTACGCCGAGACGCAGACCACGCCGGACCGGGCGGCCGAGCCGGTGGAACTGTTCACCGTGGTCTACCAGCGGATGACCGGCAGCCACACGGTGGCGCTCGTACTCGCCGGCCTGCTCGTCCTGCTCTCCCAAATCAAGATCAACATCATGAACACCTACTCGGGGTCGCTGTCCTGGTCGAACTTCTTCTCCCGGCTGCTGCACCGTCACCCGGGCCGGGCGGCGTGGGTGTTCCTGCAGGTGGCGCTCGCGCTGCTGCTCATGGAGCTGGACGTCTACCACCACATCGTCACGGTCCTCGCCTGGTACGCGAACCTCGGGATCGCCTGGATCGCCGCCGTCGGCTCCGACCTGCTCCTCAACAAGCGGCTGCTCAAGCTGTCCCCGCCGGGTGTGGAGTTCCGTCGCGCCCATCTCTACAACGTGAACCCGGTCGGCTTCGGCTCGATGGTGGTCGCGGCGGTCGTCGCGATCGTCGCCTACTACGGGGTGTTCGGGGCGACCGCCGCCGCGCTCTCGCCGTTCATCGCGCTGGTCCTGGCGTTCCTGCTGCCACCGATCCTCGCGGGCGCCACGCGTGGCCGCTGGTACATCGCGCGTACGAGCGACCTGCCGGCGGACGCGGAGGTGCTGCCGTGCGCGGTCTGCGCCGGTTCGTACGACACCGCGGACATGGCCGCCTGCCCGTTCCACGACGGGACGATCTGCTCACTGTGCTGCTCGACCGAGGGCTCGTGCCGCGACCGGTGTAAACCGAACGCCTGGCGCCCGGCCGGGGAGCCGACACTCCTCGGCATGCCGGAGAAGCGCGCGGCGACCCTGCCCGCGGTGGCCACCGCGTCCGCCGAGGAGATGGGGCGGTGACGACCGAGTGCAGCGAGGGAAGCGAAAGCACGGTCGGCTCTCCGGCGAAGGAGGGCTCGTGACGACGTCGCTCATGACCAGGCCGCGTAACACCCGGATAATGGACCGGGAATCACCGCGAAATCGAACGCCCGTAATGTGCCCGCCCATGGCTGCTCGGGGACACGGACCGGGAGGAGCGCATGACGCCCAGGTCCGTCGCCTGCGCGACCTGCTGCGCTCGGCGGTCCTGCGCGGCCGCTTCGACGGCGGCCAGTTGCCCGGCGAAGCGGAGCTGATGGCCTCCTACGGCGCGACCCGGGCGACGGTACGCGAGGCCCTTGACCTGCTCCGCCGCGAAGGGCTGATCGACCGGCGGCAGGGAGTCGGCACCCACGTCGTCGTCAACGCCGTCCTGGCCCGGATGGCCGAGGCGCACGGCGCGGCCGACCCGATGGCGGACAGCATCTTCAACCGGCGGATGCGTCCCCGCGTGCTCGACCGCTCGGAGGTTCCGCTGCCCGCGGTCGCCGCCGAACGCCTCGGCGCGCCTCCCGGCGCGCCGTGCCTCCGGTTGGAGTACGTCGCCCTGGTCGAGGACGAACCGACCGCGCTGGCCACCAACTACGTGCTGTTCCCGGAGGGTGAGCGACTGCTCGCCCCGCCGTTCGACTCCGACTGGTACGCCCTACTACGCGAGGCGGGTCTCCGCTTCGGCGAGTCGGAGTTCATCATGGGCTGCTCTGCAGCCGATCCGGCCACGGCGTCGCTGCTCGCCGTCGCCGAGGGCGCTCCGCTGATCACGTTCGAGCAGGTGATCCGCGATCCGGACGGGCGGCCGTTCAACCTGGCGCACATTCACACGCGCGGCGACCGCTTCCTCTTCGTGTCCCGCGCCGTACGGGCCACACCGTGACGTCGCGTCCCGGACGTCCCGTCGAGTCCTGACTCCGCGTCGTCGCAATGACCCGGCTGAAGCCCGGGCCCGCACCGTCCACCGTACGGACGGCCGTGCGGGTCCCCGTCCCCCGGCCGCCGTACGGGCGGTCGCGTCCCCCTTGGAGGAAATCCGGATGGAGACACCCCTGACCGTGACCGAGGCCGCGGCGGCCCTGCGGGCGGGAACGGTGACGAGCACCGAACTGACCCGCGCGGCGATCGCCCAGGCCGACCGGCTCGACGGCGAACTCGGCACGTACCTCGCCCGCTTCGACGAGACCGCGCTCGCCGCGGCCGAACGCGCCGACCGGGAGCTCGCGGACGGCGTCGACCGCGGTCCCCTGCACGGCATCCCGTTCGGTGTGAAGGACATCCTCGCCGTGTCCGAGGGACCGACGACGGCGCAGAGCCTGGTCCTCGACCCGGAGTGGGGGGCCGGCAAGGACGCTCCCGTGGTCGCCCGGCTCAAGGCCGCCGGAGCGGTGATCACCGGCAAGGTCACGACGATGGAATTCGCCTGCGGCATGCCCGACCCGAGCAAGCCGTTCCCGATCCCCCGGAACCCCTGGGACACCGCCACCTGGCCGGGCGGGTCGAGTTCCGGTACGGGCAGCGGTGTCGCGGCCGGCATGTTCCTCGTCGGGCTCGGCACCGACACCGCCGGCAGCATCCGCATCCCGTCGGCGTACTGTGGGGTGACCGGGCTGATGCCGACGTTCGGCCGGGTGCCGAAGTCCGGGTGCGCGCCGCTCGGCTACAGCCTCGACCACGTCGGCCCGCTGGCCCGCAGCGCCCGCGACTGCGCCGCCGTCCTCGAGATCATCGCGGGCCGCCATCCGAGTGACCCGGACTGCATCGACCAGCCGTTCACCATGCCGGACCTGGACGGTTCGCTGGAGGGCGTACGGATCGGCGTGGTCCGCGAGCACCACTTCCCCGAGGGCGCGGACCCGGCGCTCGCCCCGGCGTTCGACGGAGCACTCGCCGCCCTCACCGGTCTCGGCGCCACGCTCACCGAGATCTCGCTGCCGTACTGGCCGGAGATGCTCGTCGCCAACATCGTCACCATGGCCTCCGAGGCGCTCGCCTACCACCGCAACGACCTGGCCGGACGGTGGGAGGACTACTTCTCCGCGACCCGGCTGCTGCTGGCCCGCGGCGCGCTCGTGTCGGGCGCGGACTACGTTCAGGCCCAGCGCGTCCGGCGGGTCGCGCAGGACGCGGTGACCCGGCTGTTCGACGACGTCGACGTCATCGTCTGCCCCACCACGGCGACGGGCGCGCCGCGCTATGAGGACGTCACCGACGCCGACGGCAACATCAACATCGAGGGGATGTTCCAGTACATCTTCACGCAGTACTGGGACTGCATCGGCAATCCCGTTCTCGCCGCGCCGATGGGCTTCACCGCGTCCGGCCTGCCGCTGTCGATCCAGTTCGCCGGCCCGGCCTTCGGTGAGGCCGCGATTCTCGCCACCGGCGACGCCTTCCAGCAGGTCACCGACTGGCACCGTCGCGTGCCCGAACTCGCCGCCGCCCCCGCCCCCGTCACCGCCTGATCCGAGGAGAACACCGATGACCACCACCCCGTCGCCCATCGCACCGCCCGGCCCGGCCGCCGCACCGGACGCGCAGGCGCTCGCCGACGTCGGCGTACTGCTGATGCGTGCCGGCCTGGCCCTCAGCGAGCCGGAGACCGCCCTGCTGGCCGCCGGGTACGAGGCGCAGAACGCCGGGATCACCCTGCTGTACGCGTTGCCCGAGGCCCGCTACGTCGACCCCGCGCTCCGATTCCGCGCCGACGCCCGGATCGTCGACTGGGCCGACTGAACCGGCCGGCCACGCACCGCCGAGTGTGGGACTTCTCCCGCGACGGTTCTGCGGCGGTCCGGTGGCAGCCGCCGGGACCGTGAGTCCTCTTCAGCCCGGTTCGGATGGCCGGTGGGTGTGGTGCCGGGGCGCGGCCCGGCACCACACGTCGGTCGGGTCGGTGGGATCTAGCGGGCGGTGAGGGTCCAGAGGTGGTATCCCGGCCGTTCGACCGTCAGTATGCCAACGGACGTCAGCTCGAACCTGATGGATCTGGGGGGATAGACGCTATGCACACCCGCCCCGTGTCGCCTCTCGGGTCACACTTCGTCTTCCGCCTCGCGTACCGCGCGTCCTGAAGGGCGCTTCGTGCCGACAAGGGATCAGCGGCCGGTGACACGGTGGGCGGCGGTGGCCAGGAGCAGGGCGGCGTGCACGTCGGGGTCGGTGACCGTGTGGCCGAGGAGTGCCTCGATGCGCTGCAGGCGCTGGTAGAAGGACTGGCGGCGCAGATGGAGCACTGCCGCGGTGCGGGTGGCGCTGCAGCCGTGCAGCAGGAAGGTCTCCAGGGTGCGCACGAGGTCCGTACGGTGCGCGGCGTCCCACTCCACGAGCGGGCCGATGGTGTGGCGGACCAGGTGGTCGAGGTGGCCGCTTCCGCCGTGGCGCGTGAGTTCCAGGTCGAGGGCGATGGCACGCGCGCTGATCAGCCGGGAGCCTGGCCGCAGGTCCAGGGCGGCCCGGGCGTCGCGCAGCGAACCCCCGAGTTCGCCGACCTCGGTCGCCGGATATCCGACGGCGATCCGCACCTGCGGCGCGCTCAACCGCCGAAGCGCCTCATCGAGCGCCTGCTGCGCCGCGCCGACCACGTCACCGACGCTGCGGGGGACGGCGAGGACGCCCAGGACGAGCCGCGACACCCGGCCGCGCAGCGCGGGCGTATGCAGGATGCGGGCGGCTCGGTCGACGACGGCCAGCGCGGCCGCGGTCTCCAGCGCGTCGGCGGCGAGCCCGATGAGCAGGTGATCCGCCGCCGGACGAAAACCCGCCAGCGCCGCCCGTACCGACGACTCGGCCTGGCCTTCGGCGGTGCCCTCCAGCAGGTCGGTGAGCAGGGCGGCGGCCAGCCGGTCGGGCTCGCGCGGCGGGTCTCCGGTGCGCAGCATCGCCAGCGCCAGCGCGACCGTGGTCCGCTCCAGTGCCACCGCCAAGTCCTCGGCGGGCAGCGGAGAGCCCGGCCCGGCGACCAGCCGTCCCCACGTCGTCCCCAGCACGGTGACCGGCGCCTCGGCCAGCGGTGTCTCCGTGGCCCGCCACGCCTCGCGGTCGCCGGCGACGCCGTGCGCGGCGACCAGCGCTCCGTTCTCGGCGATCAGGACCAACGGCCCGCCCACCACCCCGGCGGCTGCCGCGAGGAGACCGGGGACGCCGATGCCCGCGATCAGGACGTCGTTGAGCGCGCGGCTGACAGAGTCGCCCAGCCGCAGCCGGTGGCCGGCGTGGTCGACGATGCGGGTGTTGGCGACCTCGGCGATCCGGCTGAAGGGGACGACGGCGTTCAGGGTGATGAACGGCAGTGCCTGCCGGCGGGCCTCGGCCACCAGTTCGCCCGGCACCTCGGGGAACGTCCGGCCGAGCTCCAGCGCGACGCCGGCGACGTCGCGTTCGGCGATCTCACGGAGATAGTGCCGCCGCGCTCCGGCGTCGGTGCCCGCCAGACCGAGACCGGTGGTCAGCAGCAGTTCGCCGCCGGTCAGCAGCGGGCCGATCTCATAGATCTCGCTCGAGTGCACCCAGCGGACGACGCGGCCGAGCGCGCGCTCACCGGCGAGCACCACGGGGCGTGCCTCGCGCATCACGTCGAACGCGAGAATCTCGCGGAGCGTGAGGGGCATCACACCATCTCATTACGGATCGTCCACTGCAGAGGCTCATAGTACGGACGTCTTGTCCATTCCCCTTGCCAGGTCGCGCGGCGATAGTGGGCCCATGACCATTGATGTCGTTGATGACGCGGCGACGCTGGGCGTCGCGCTGGAGGAGGCGCGCACCGGGTACGCCGAGGGAGGCGTCCCGGTCGGGGCCGCGCTGTTCGACGCCGGAGGGCTGCTGCTGGGGCGCGGGCGCAACCGGCGGGTCCAGGACGGCGACCCGTCGACGCACGGCGAGACCGCGGCGTTCCGCGCGGCCGGCCGGCAGCCCACGTACCGCGGCACCACCATGACCACGACGCTGTCGCCGTGCTGGTACTGCAGCGGGCTGATCCTGCAGTTCGGCATATCCCGGCTGGTCGTCGGCGAGGCGCGGACGTTCGAGGGCCGCCACGAGTGGCTGGCCGGGCACGGTGTCGAGGTCGTCGTGCTCGACGACCCGGAGTGCGCCGAGCTCATGACGGCCTTCATCAAGGAACACCCCGGCATCTGGAACGAGGACATCGGAGAGAGCTCATGAGCGCGAGCGGCGTCGTTCCCGTCATCGACCTCACCGCCTGGTTCGAGGGCGACGCCACCGCCCGGGCGGACGTCGCGGCGCGCGTCGACGCGGCCCTGCGGGAGATCGGTTTCCTCGTGGTCACCGGGCACGGCGTGCCGGCCGCGTTGCGCGAACGGATCCGGGCGGCGGCCAAACGGTTCTTCGCGCTCCCCGACGCGCTGAAGGAACCGTACGCCGTCACGGTCGGCGAGCGCGGCTGGCTGCCGCCCGGCGTCGAGGCCAACGGCTACGCCGAGGGAACGCCGACCCCGCCGGACCTGAAGGAGACGTTCGCGGTCGGCGCCGACCGGCCGACCGGCGACGCGGAGATCGACGCCGAGTGGTTCCTGCCGAATGTCTGGCCTGCCGAGGAGCCTGAGCTCGAGCCGTTGCTCACCGACTACCTCGGCCGGATGCGGACGCTCGCCGACGAGCTGCTGACACTCTGCGCGGCGGCGCTCGGGCTCGCACCGGACTTCTTCACGGCCAGGACAGGACACCCGTCGTACACGCTGAACATCAACCGGTATCCGCCGTTGTCCCAGGTGGGACCGGCCGAGCCGGGACAGTTCCGCATCGGCCCGCACACCGACTTCGGCACGGTCACGATCCTCGACCGGCAGAACGGTGTCGGCGGCCTGCAGGTCTACAGCCCGGACGGCGGCTGGGTGAACGCGCCGTACGTCGAGGACTCCTTCACCATCAACATCGGCGACCTGCTGGCCCGCTGGACAGGTGACCGCTGGCGGTCGAACCGGCACCGCGTCCTGCCGCCGGATCCCAGCGCCCCGGACGAGGAACTCGTCTCGCTCATCTACTTCTACGAGTGCGATCCGGGCGCCGTGATCGAGTCCATCGCGGCACCGATCGGCCGGGTAACCCACGAGCCGGTGCGCGCCTCCGACTACCTCCTCGACAAGCTCAACGCCATCACGATGGGCTGAGCGCTCCCCCGCTGGATCGAAAGGCACGCCCATGACGGTGCTCAAGAAGCCTGCTCCCTCCCTGGACGTACGGGAGGGCACGTACGGCGAGAAGGTCGCGGCGGTCGAGCCCGGCGGCGCGGAGTTCATTCCGCTCGCCGAGCGCCACGGCAGGCCACGGCAGCTGCTGTGGACCTGGACGTCGCCGAACCTGGAGTTCGCCACCGTGTTCCTCGGTGTGCTCGCGGTCGCCGCGTTCGGGCTGAACTTCTGGCAGGCGGCGCTGGCGATCATCGTCGGCACGGTCCTCGGCTCGGTCACCCACGGCGTGCTGTCCGCGCGCGGCCCGGCGCACGGCGTGCCGCAGATGGTGCTGAGCCGGATCTCCTTCGGACACTGGGGCAACGCCCTGCCGGCCGGGCTGAACGCCGTCGTCGCGGGGATCGGCTGGTTCGCGGTCAACAGCGTCAGCGGCGCGCTCGCGCTGAACACGCTGACCGGCTGGCCGAAGGCGCTCTGCCTCGTCATCGTGGTCGTGGCCATGGTGGTCCTGGCCTTCTTCGGGCACAACCTCGTGCACGCCTTCGAGAAGTACGCCCTGCCGGTGCTCGCGGTGATCTTCGCCGTGGCCTCCCTGATCATCCTGGCGAAGTCGCATCCCGGCGCTCCGGGTCACGGCGGCGGCCTGGGCGGCTTCCTGCTGACCGTCGGCGCGACGTTCGGGTACGCGGCCGGCTGGAACCCGTACGCGGCGGACTACACGCGCTACCTCCCCGCGGACAGCAGCCGGCGGGCCGTCGGCCTGTACGCCGGGCTCGGCGTGTTCGTCTCCTGCCTGGTCCTGGAGATCGTCGGGGCGGCGTCCGTCACGATCGGCGGCGACGCGCTGGGCCAGCCCACCTCGGCCTTCACCGGGCACCTCCCGACGGCCGTCGCCGACCTCACGCTGCTGGCCATCGCGCTCGGCGGCATCGCGGCCAACGCGCTGAACGTCTACTCGGGGGCGATGTCCTTCGTCGCCCTGGGCATCAAGCTGCCGCTGACGCTGCGGCGAGCCATCGTCGCCGTCGTGTTCGGCGCGATCGGCTTCGTCGTCGCGCTGTCCGGCCTGCACGACGCCGGGCAGAAGTACGAGGCGTTCCTCCTGGTGATCTCGTACTGGATCGGTCCCTGGCTGGCCGTGTTCCTGCTCGACCAGTATCTGCGGCGCGGAACCGACGTGGACGGCCTTCTGTTCGACCGGCGGCACCACAACTGGGCCGGGCCGGTTGCCATGGCGGTCGGCGTGGTGCTGTCGGTGTGGCTGTTCTCCAACCAGCAGAAATACGTCGGACCCGTGCCGAAGCACGTCAAGTCCGTCGGTGACATCGCGTTCGAGGTCGGCTTCGTGATCTCGGCCCTGGTGTACCTCGTGCTGTGGCGGCCGAAGGCCGGCCGCGCCGGGGAGGCGTAGAGCGGCTGGCACGACCTCCCGCGGGCCAGGGCGACTCGGCATCGTCATGTGTTACATCAAGGCGGAGGTCCCTCCTGCCGGTCGCCCCGTTGCGCCGGCCAGTCGGAGAGGCCGTCCAGGGCAGAGCGGGAGAATCGGGGAGGGCGGGGAGAGATGTCCCGCACAAACCGCAGCCCTCGCTCACAGGTCTCCGGAGACGAGCGTCTCGGCGCCGGAAGCGGCGCGGGCCGCTCGGCCGGAATGTGGCATGCTTCGGGCATTCACCGCCCAGCACGCACGCGAGGCGACCATCGCCTTGATGCGTTCGTGCTCCGGCGGGGTACGGCCGTTGGTCGGATGGGGGTCACATCCCGCACCGAGAAAATACCGAACTGAATGAGGGCCTCTTTATTCCGGCAACCGTGTGTGTACGGGAAATGTAGGCACCGGTCGGACGGCCTTCATGGTCTGTGCGTGCAGAGGAGCTTGCCCGTCAGCGCCCTGACTCGGCCCGCCGCCTGTCTCTACCGACTCCCCATCCGACCACGGCTTCACCCTCGCAGATGCTGGTGATCAGCCGGGACGATTAGAGTCACTGCGGCAGGTCCCGCGACACCTTGCCTGACCGGCTCGTCCCCATCTCTGGATCCAAGGATCCTACGGCGCGGGCGGCGGCGGACCACCGATGTAGGTGTTGTACAGCTCTGATAGCAACCTGCCGACTGTGCTGTCCTTCAGCGGTCGCTTATGGAAGCGGAAGGTCCAGCCTTTCTCCGGATGCCGCTCGATCTTGAGCTCGGCGCTGAACGCGTACAGCACAAGCGCCCCGATGACCACGGCTCCGACGGCGTCGCGCTCGATGCGACCATCGTCGCTGTCGATGGCGGACCGAACTCGTCCGGGCTCCACATCTGCCAGGTGCCGCAGTGCGAGCCTGGCAAGATCGCCGCCGGACGAAGCCTCACCCGGAACCACCGCATGAGAGTTCGGGTGCCGTGACTCACGTTGTGCGGGTCGACGAGGAGGGGACGTCGTCGGTGTCGTACGACGAGGCGAACCAGGTGAAGTTCATCCACGCCCACCACACCGCGAAGAAAACCTGGAGGAACGAGACGAGCCCGGCCAGGGCGCGTCCGTCGTCGATGTTGGGCGCGAACTGGGCGGTGACGGCCGCGACCGCGACCACGACGGTGAGGTCGAACAGCCGGCAGCACCCCGGTTCGTGACGGCCGACGCCCGATCCGGCCACTTCCGGGAATCTTTGGCCGCAGCTGTCACAACCCGGACGGGTCGCCTGTCTTAGCTGGCGACCGGGCGGTGACCGACGGCCCGGCGAACGGAGGGTTTCTCATGAAGATCGTAGTCATCGGCGGCACCGGCCTGATCGGGTCGAAGCTCGTCACCAAACTCGGCGAGCACGGGCACCAGGCGGTGCCGGCCTCGCCGAACACCGGCGTCAACACGCTCACCGGCGAGGGGCTGGACGAGGCGCTGGCCGACGCGAACGTGGTGATCGACGTGTCGAACTCCCCGTCCTTCGAGGACGCCGCGGTGCTGAACTTCTTCCGGACCTCCACCGGCAACCTGCTGGCAGCGGAGAAGAAGGCCGGGGTGGGGCACCACGTCGCGCTGTCGGTGGTGGGCACCGAGGGACGGCCCGACGTCGGCTACTTCCGGGCGAAGCTCGCCCAGGAGAAGCTGATCGAGGACTCGGGCATCCCGTTCTCGCTCGTGCACGCCACCCAGTTCTTCGAGTTCGCCCACAGGATCGCCGACGAGGCGACCGACGGCGACACCGTCCGGATGCCCTCGGTGCTGTTCCAGCCGATCGCGGGCGAGGAGGTCGCGCAGGCGGTCGGCCTGGCCGCGGTGGGGGCACCGCTGAACAGGCGGACCGAGATCGCCGGTCCCGAGCAGTTCCGGATGGACGAGTTCTTCCGCGACGCCCTGACGGCCTGGGGCGACCGGCGCACGGTGGTCACCGACCCGCACGCGCCCTACTTCGGCGCCGAGATGCGCGAGCACGATCTGGTGCCGGGCGACGGCGCGAGGCTCGGTGAGATCAAGTACGCCGACTGGCTGGCGAGCACCGGCGCCCGCTGACGGGACCCTCGTGGACGAGGCGGACCTCGTCCAGCGCGCGCCTGCGGGCTCCCCGCGATTCCTGACCGGCACACGACGACGGCGTCGTCGAGGACGCCGCCGCACCCGACCTGGGGGAGGCCCATCATGACCGCATCGGCGATGGTCGCCGAGTTCGATGACGTCGCGGGGTGGACCGCCGCCCGGCTGTTCGGACTGCTGGTCGTCTCGGCGGACGGCGGCCGGATCCCGCTCCGGGCGGAGTCGGTCGACGCCGCCTGCTGGTCCACGCGACCAGACGTCCGGCCGGGCGGCCATCCGAGCAATCCCCGTGTGGAGGACAGATGAGCATGTCGACCGGCGACGAGTTCGAGATCGAGTTCGAGGCGGAGGCCGAACTGAGCCTGGCCGAGTCGAGCGACCCGGAGCGGGCTGCGGGGCTTCCGGCCTCGGAGTGGCTGTTCGATCCGGCCGACGTCGAGCGCGAGGAGGTCGAGCTCCGCAACCTCCTCGGCGCGGTCGAGGCACTGGAGGCCGACCCCCGGTCCCGCGGGCGCCGCACCGGCGAAGGCGCCTGATCCCCGCGCACCGGCGGCCGCGGCGCCGGTGACATCACCTCACGACATCCGAGACGAGACACTCATGAACCACCCAGGCGGGCGGCAGTATGCCCCCGTTCCCACCCCCTCCACGGGGATCGCCACGATCGACGATCTTCGCGAGCACCTGCAGTGGGCGATCGAGCTGGAACACGCGACCCTACCGCCGTACCTGTGCGCGCTCTACTCGCTCGACCCGGAACGCAACCCCGAAGCCGTCGATGCGGTGGCGGGCGTCTTCATCGAGGAGATGCTCCACCTGACGCTGGCCGCGAATCTGCTCAACGCCGTCGGCGGGAGCCCGCGGCTGGACACGCCGCGGATGCTGCCGCCGCATCCCCGGCGGCTGCCGCACGGCGACCCCTCCCTGGAACTGTCGCTGCTTCCGTTCGGTGACGAGGCGCTCGACATGTTCCTCCGGCTCGAGCGGCCGGCACCTCCCGGCGCTCCCGCCGAAGGCGACGGCTACGAGACGATCGGGCAGTTCTACGACGCGATCGAGGACGGGCTGCGTCACCTGTGCGACCGGCTCGGCGAGCGGGAGGTCTTCAGCGGCGATCCGGCCCGCCAGGTCCACGCCGGACACTTCCGGCACACCGCCGGCCGGATGATCGCCGTCAACGACCTGGCCTCGGCGCTGGCCGCGCTGGAGGAGATCGTCGAAGAGGGCGAGGGCACGTCCCGCGGCGCGGTCTGGGACGGCGACCCGGACGTCCACCATCCCGACCGGGACGAGGTCGCCCACTACTACCGCTTCCAGGAGCTCAGGGCCGGTCGGCGCTACCGCCGCGGCGACACCCCGCGGTCCGGGCCCACTGGCGAGGCGGTCAGCGTGGACTTCGGCGGCGTCCTGCCGATGAGGTCCAACCCGCGCATCGCCGACCACGCTCCAGGCAGCGAGATCCGCGCGGCCCAGGAGGAGTTCAACCGGACGTACTGCACCCTCCTGCATCTGCTGGAGCAGGCGTTCAACGGGGGCCCGCGGCTGCTCGTGGTCGCCGTTGCCACCATGTACAAGCTCAAGGCACAGGCCCAGGCCCTGATGCGGATGCCCGACGGGGAAGGCACGACGGCCGGCCCCACCTTCGAGTACGTCCCGCCCGAGCACCGCGGGTGGAGCGCCGACGACGAGCCGCAGCGGATCATGGTGCTCCCCGACGGCCCCTACCTCGTCTACGGCGGGGTTCCGCTCAGGCGCAAGCGAAAGATCGTCTCCGGTGAGGGCGACGCGCTCACCTGGCAGACCGGCGATACCCTGCCGACCGAGGCCACCTACGCGCTGTGCCGCTGCGGCCATTCGCGGTCGAAGCCGTTCTGCGACGGGACGCATGCCCTGATCGGGTTCGACGGCACCGAGTCCGCAAGCGTCCGGCCGTACAAGGAACTGCAGCATGTGCACGACGGGGTGAACATCTCGGCTCAGCGCGTCGGTGAGCTGTGCATCCACGCCGCGTTCTGCATCGGGCGCACCAAGCCGATCGCCGAGATGCTCCCCGACAGCGGGGACAGCGACGTCCGCTCCAACATCATGGGCCGGATCGATCACTGCCCCTCCGGGTCCTACAGCTACGCCCTGCGGCGCGGAGGCGAGACGATCGAGCCCGACCTTCCGCAGGCCATCTCGGTCCTGGAGGAGGAAGACGGCCTGGCCAGCGCGCTGTGGGTCACCGGCGGCGTGCCGGTGCACCGCGCGGATGGACAGCCGCTGGAGACCCGGAACCGGATGACGCTCTGCCGCTGCGGGCACTCGGCCGGCAAACCGCTGTGCGACGGAAGCCACCGAAAGATCGACTTCCGCGAGGAAGCACCCGGCCCGGCGGACGGCACCACCACGGAGAAGGGAAGGACGGCATGAACGAGCACATCCTCGAGCCGGCGGCGCAGGCGTTCGCCGAAGCGGCCGCCAAGCCGCCGCTCCTCTAGGAGCGGGGGACCGAGGGCGCCCGGAAACTCCTCGACGACATCCAGGCCGGCCCGGTCGCCGCGCCCGACGTCGACGACAAGTCGATCACGGTCCCGGCCGAGGTCTGCGAGGTCCGGGTCCGCATCGTCAAGCCCACTGGGACGGCCGGGACGGCGTTGCCGGCCGTCCTCTACGTCCACGGCGGCGGGTGGGTCCTCGGCGGCGCCGGGACCCACGACCGGCTGGTCCGCGAACTCGCCACCGGGGTACGGGCCGCGGTGGTCTTCGTCGAGTACGACCGGTCGCCCGAGGCCCGCTACGCCGTCGCGATCGAGCAGGCCTACGCCATGGCGCAGTGGATCACCCGGCACGGCGCGGACGAGGGCCTCGACCCGTCCCGCCTGGCAGTCGCGGGCGACTCGGTCGGCGGGAACATGACGGCCGCACTCACCATCATGGCCAAGCAGCGCGGTGACGTGAGGTTCGTCCACCAGTCGATGTACTACCCGGTCACCGACGCCGCGCAGGACCCCGCCAGCTACCACGAGTTCGCCGACGGCCCGCACCTGACCGCCAAGGCCAAGGCCATGGCCTGGTTCTGGGACGCCTACACCACCGACCCAGCCGAGCGGGCCGAGATCACCGTCTGCCCCTGACCCGATCCCCGTCCCGGCGCTGTCCACGGACGACGGCTACGAAGCCGTGTTCAAGCCGCTGGAGCTGCAGATGCTCGACATCACCAAGGACCCGCCAGCTCATCGGCCTGTCCCCGGCCCGCGCGGCGGACCTGCCGCGCATCAACGCCGCCCTCGTCGCCCGCCGATCGATCAGCCCGTACGCCGACGCGGGAACACCGTCCGAGGACGCCCGCCGCCACGGGAATCCGCAGAACTCGTGAAGCATGTCCGCCGTCCGGTGCTCTGCCTACGAGCCGACCTCGTCGAGGGCCCGTACGCGGGCGGCGCCCGTCCCGTACTCCATGGACACCCCTACAGTGCCACCGCCGGGCCGCTCGCCGGAGGCGTCGTCAGAGGGCTCCGAGGGGGACCGCCCGGACGATCGCCTGGTATCCCGCGTCGTTCGGGTGCAGTCCGTCCTCGAAGACGTAGCCGAGCCAGGGCCGGTCCGGGTCGGTCCGATCCGCCATGACGCGGTCGACGTCCAGGACCGCGTCGTACTCGCCGCTCGTACGGATCCAGTGGTTGACCTCGTCCCGGACCTTCTCCGCCTCCGGGCTCCAGATCGGGAAGAGCGCGCCCTTGAGCGGCAGGATCGTCGCGCCGATGGCCTTGATGCCGCGGGCGTGGGCGGCGCGGATGAGTGCCCGGTGGCCCTCGATGAGTTGGCGCGCGGTCGGCAGTGTGCCGCCCTTCGGCAGGCAGGGATCTTCGATCTTGGCGGCGGCGATGTCGTTCGCGCCGAGATGGATGATCACCGACCGTACGCCGGGCCGGTCGAGCACGTCGCGGCGGAACCGTGTGGGGGCCTTGTCTCCATAGCAGGCCGTGTCACCCAGAATCCGGTTGCCGCCGATCCCGGCGTTGATCACGGTGGTCGGGCGGCCTTGCGCGGCCAGGCGTTCGGCCAGACCGTCGGCGATCCGCTCGTCGCCGGTGGAGCCGACGCCGTCGATGAGGGAGTCCCCGAACGTCACGACCGTGCCCTGGGCGCCGGCGCCGCCGGCCACGTCGACGCCGGTCAGGTAGTACCAGGAGTTGGTGCTCTTGGCGAAGGCGGCCGAGACGGGCTCGGTCAGGTGGTCGCCGCTCGCGCGGTAGGCCTCCTGCGTGGTGAAGCGATGGAAGGTGGTGGGCCCGGTCGGCTCGGTGAAACGCAGCGTGACGGCCAGCTTCTGCAGCGGTTTGGTGGGCAGTGCGACCGGGTCGCTGGCCAGTTCGGCGCCGGGCTTCACGACAGTGGACGCGGCGCCGTGGAACTTCAGCGTCTTGATCGTTCCCGGCCACACCTTGGCGCCGCCCGCCGACGTGCCGACGGCGGCCCCGGCGATCTTCAACGGCTTGGTGCCGTAGACGTTGGACAGCCGGATCCGGACCCGGTCCCCTCCCTCGCTCAGCCTGATCACCTGGCGCACGGACTGGTCGGCGAACCCCTTCATCGACCAGTTGGGGCCGTTGTCCTCGGTGCCTGGAGTCGGCCGCTGCATGGCGGCGCCCCAGCTCTCGGACCAGCCCCCGATCGGGTCGGACGCGCTCGTGGGCGTCGACGAGATGGCCGTCTGCGCAAGGCCGCCGCAGACCAGCGCCGCGCCCGCGACACCGGTGAGCGAGATCTTGATCGCTCGGGTGGTGAGTTCGAAGGTCATGATCCGATCTCACCGCCGCGACGACCCGCAGCACATCACGGTGCTCCACCGTCCTGAGGTATGTCCAGCCCTACCTGCCGGCTGCGCCGTAGACGGGGGCATATACCCCGGTCCGTAGTGGGAGCGTTCACGGGTGGTGGGCCGCTTGCGGAGGAGGTCACGTCACCGTGCCGGGGCCGTGTCCGGTTTGCATATGTCGGCGATATGTCGTGCTGCTTAGGGTTCAGGGATGCGCGTGCTGATCGTGGAGGACGAGCCCTACCTGGCCGAAGCCGTCCGTGACGGTCTCCGGCTGGAGGCGATCGCCGCCGATATCGCCGGCGACGGCGATTCCGCCCTGGAACTGCTCAGCGTCAACTCCTACGACCTGGCGGTCCTGGACCGCGACGTCCCCGGCCCCTCCGGCGACGAGATCGCCCGGCGGATCGTCGCCTCCGGCAGCGGCATCCCGATCCTCATGCTCACCGCCGCCGACCGGATCGACGACAAGGCTTCCGGGTTCGGGCTCGGCGCCGACGACTACCTCACCAAGCCGTTCGAGCTTCGAGAGCTCGTCCTGCGGCTGCGAGCGCTCGACCGCAGACGCGCGCACGCCCGGCCCCCGGTCACCGAGATCGCGGGCCTGCGGCTGGACCCCTTCCGCCGGGAGGTCTACCGCGACGGACGCTACGTCGCCCTCACCCGAAAGCAGTTCGCCGTGCTCGAAGTCCTCGTCGCCGCCGAAGGCGGTGTCGTCAGCGCCGAACAGTTGCTGGAGCGGGCCTGGGACGCCAACGCCGACCCCTTCACCAACGCCGTCCGCATCACCGTCTCCGCGCTGCGCAAACGACTCGGCGAACCATGGCTCATCGCCACGGTGCCCGGCGTCGGCTACCGAATCGACACCGGCATGGACACCACCGACCCTGGCCGCGCTCATGATTAGGCGCCCAGGGCTCAGCGCTCGCCTGAAACTCACCATCAGCTACGCCGGATTCCTCCTCCTCGCCGGCACTCTCCTGCTGGCCGTGGTGTGGGTATTCGTGCTGCGCCACCTACCCGACGACGACCCCGGATCCATCCGGAGGAGGTTCGGCGGCGTGATCATTGTGGGCACCAACCGCACCGAACTCCTGAGCGGCTTCGCCCCCGCCGCGGCCGCCACACTGGCCTTCCTACTCGTGTTCGGCCTGCTGGGAGGATGGTTCCTGGCCGGTCGGATGCTCGCGCCACTGACACGGATCGCCGACGCGGCGCGGATGGCCTCCAACGGATCGCTGTCCCATCGGATCCGCTTGGAAGGTCCCGAAGACGAATTCCGCGAACTCGCCGACGTGTTCGACACCATGCTCGAACAACTCGAATCCCACGTCGCCGAACAGCAACGATTCGCCGCGAACGCCTCCCACGAACTGCGCACCCCGCTGGCGATCTCCCGGACACTCCTCGACACCGCCCGCAACGACCCCACACGGGACCAAGGCGAACTCATCGAACGCCTCCACATCGTCAACACGCGGGCGATCGATCTCACCGAGGCCCTCCTGCTGCTCAGCCGCGCCGACCGCAAGGGCTTCACCCGCGAGCCCGTCGACCTGTCCCTCATCGCCGAAGAGGCCGCCGAAACACTGCTTCCCCTCGCCGAAAAACGCCAGATCACCCTCGACGTCACCGGCGAAAAGGCCCAAGCCCTCGGCTCCGCGGCGCTCCTCCTGCGGATGGTGACGAACCTCGTCCAGAACGCCATCGTCCACAACCACCCCACCGGCGGCACCGTGACCATCCACACCGAACCGCAACACGACACGAGCGTGCTGCGGGTCGAGAACACCGGCCAGCCGGTCCCACCGGAACTACTGCCGACCCTCACCGAACCCTTCCAACGCGGAACACAACGCACCCGCACCGACGAGCACGCCGGCGTCGGCCTCGGACTCGCCATCGTGCACAGCATCGTCCGAGCACACGACGGCACCCTCGACCTCACCCCCCGCCCCACCGGCGGCCTCCGCGTCACCATCCGACTTCCCGGGGTCGGCCCGAGCAACGACTGATCTCGCTCGTCAGGGATTCGGTGTATCGCGGGCGTATCGAAAATCGCATACGTGACCGCAACGGTCTTCCGTCTTCAGTGAAGGCATGGACCACAGCGAATCACTGTCAGCGCCATCCCGTCGTACGCGCAGGACCGCGCGAGCCGTACCCGCGCCGCCGCCGGCCACGATGAACAAGGCCTTCGTGTTGCTGGCCGCTTCGGCCGCCGCCCTTGCCCTGACGGTCGCGGGATGCGGCGGCTCGGGCGACTCGAGATCAGGCTCCTCCGGATCGAACGCGAACCCCGCTTTGGAGCAGGCGGTGAAGTACGCGCAGTGCATGCGCGAGAACGGCGTGACCAGCTTCCCCGACCCCGACAAGAACGGCAGGTTCATGATCGCGGCAGGAGGGCCGAACAGGAACTCGCCGCAGTTCAAGAAGGCGCAGCAGGCGTGCAAATCGCAGGAGCCGCCCGGGATACAGGACGACCCCGCGCAGAGGGCCCAAGACCAGAAGGAATGGCTGAAGTGGGCGCAGTGCATGCGCAAGAACGGCATACCGGACATCCCTGACCCGCAGGACGGACGTCTTCTGGTGCCGAAGGACAGGATCAACACCAACTCACCGCAGTTCAAGAAGGCGATGAACGCATGCCGCGACGTGGCCCACGTGGGAGGAGGCTCCGAGAATGGCAACGGCTGAGATCGGGACTCCGGCGAGCACCGGCATCCCCCCTGAGGCGCCCGCCCGCCCATGGTGGAGACGCAAGCGGCGCAGGCTACTCGGCGGCGTCGCGGTCGTGGTCGCGGGCGGTGGCCTGGTTCTCGCCGTGACGGGCCTGTACGGCGACGACGGCAAGTCCACCACGAGGGCCGGCGACGGGACATCTCTGGCGGCGGTCCAGGAGGGCCCGCTCTCCTCGCAGGTCGACCAGAGTGGGACGCTCTCGTACTCGGCCGGCGCCGACGGGATCCCGTACTCGGTGGTCAACCGGGCGAGCGGGACCTACACCTGGGTGCCGGCGGCGGGCACCCAGATCGACTGCGGTGAGACGCTGTACAAGGTCGGCGAGAAACCGGTGATCCTGATCTGCGGAAGCACGCCCGCGTACCGGAACCTGGCCGAGGGCGACGACGGCAAGGACGTCCGGGCGCTGAACAAGACCCTCGTGAACGAGGGTTATGCCGACAGGTCCGAGCTCGATCCTGGTTCGGACCACTTCGGCGCGGAGACCGCGGCGGCCCTGGCGAAGCTTCAGGACAAACGTGGCGCTGACGTGACGGGCAGGCTGAACCTCGGCCAGGCGGTGTTCCTGCCCGGCCCCTTGCGGGTGGGCAAGGTGATGGCCGTGAACGGCACGGGCGCGGGCAAGGGCCGTCCGGTCATGGGGGCGTCGTCGAACCGGCGCGAGGTGACCGTGAAGCTCGACGCCTCCCAGCAGTCCGAGGTCAAGAAGGGCGACCAGGCGCAGATCACGCTGCCGGACAACCGGATCACGTCCGGCGTGGTCCGCCGGATCGGCACGGTCGCGACGTCCTCCGGCAAGGACGGCTCCGACTCGGGATCCGCCACGATCCCGGTCTACATCACGCTCGACCACCCGAAGGACGCCGGAACCCTTGACCAGGCTCCGGTCCAGGTGCAGATCACCACGGACGGCGTCGAGCACGCGCTGATCGTGCCGGTGACCGCGCTCATCGGCCGGGCAGGCGGGGGATACGCGGTCGAGGTGGCGGCGGGGGACCGCGGCCAGACCCGGATCGTGCCGGTCACGCTGGGATTGTTCGACGATGCCAATGGTCGGGTGCAGGTCTCCGGCGCCCTGTCGGCCGATGACCGTGTGGTGGTGCCGTCGACATGAGCGAGACGAATGTCCTCGAACTGGAGCGGGTCACCAAGACGTACGGCACGCAACCCCCCGTCCACGCGCTGCGCGACGTGAGCTTCACCGTACGGAGCGGGGAACTGGTCGGGATCGTCGGCCCGTCGGGATCGGGCAAGTCCACGCTGCTGCACATCCTCGGCACGCTGGATCGGCCCAGCGACGGCACGGTACGGATCGACGGGGAAGACGTCGCGACGCTCACCGACCGCCGGCTCGCCGCCTTGCGGGCGCGCAGCATCGGCTTCATCTTCCAGCAGTTCCATCTGTCCGAGCACACCACCGTCTTGGAGAACGTCGCCGACGGTCTGCTGTACAGCGGTGTGGGAGCCGCCGAGCGGCGCGAGCGTGCCGCCGAGGCGCTCATCCGGGTGGGGCTGGGGGACCGGGCGGGCTTCCGGCCGGGCAAGCTCTCGGGTGGACAGCGCCAGCGCGTGGCGATCGCCCGCGCCGTGGTCGGCCGCCCGGCCATCGTGCTCGCCGACGAGCCGACGGGAAACCTCGACAGCAGGACGGGCGCGTCGATCATCGAGCTGCTGCACGAGCTCAACGCCGACGGGGCGACCATCCTCGTGATCACGCACGACGGCGGGCTGGCCGCCCGGTTCCCCCGTCAGTTGCACGTCCTCGACGGGCGGATCGTCGCCGACAGCGCGGCGCGTTCGATGGAGGGCGTATGAGGCTGTCCGACCAGATCCGCGTGGCCGGTGTCGGCATCCGGGCTCGCCGCCTGCGGGCCGCCTTGTCCGCGCTCGGGATAGCGATCGGCACCGCGGCGATCGTGGCGGTACTCGGCCTGTCCGCGTCCTCCCAGGCCGGACTGCTGGCACAGATCGACCGGCTCGGCACGAACCTGCTGACCGCGAACACCGGCCAATCGTTCACCGGCGGGGCGGCACGGCTCCCGGTCGCCGCGCCGCAACGGATCTCCCACCTGCCCGATGTCGAGCACGTGGCGCACGCCGCTGCCATCGAGAACACGAACGTGTACCGCAGCCCGCTGATCCCGGTGGTCGAGACCAACGCCCTGAAGGTACGGGCCGCCAGCCTCGACCTCCCCGAAGTGATCGGAACCGGCGTGGCTCAGGGCCGCTGGCTGAACCCGGCGACCGAGCGGCAGCCGGTCACCGTGCTCGGCGCGCTCGCCGCGCAGCGCCTCGGGATCGATCGGGTCCATCCGGGCGAGCGGATCTGGCTGAGGAACCAGTGGTTCTACGTCGCCGGCATCCTGAAGCCCGCGACGCTGTCGACCGACATCGACACCAGTGCCTTGGTCGGCTACCCGGCCGCGGAGCGTTATCTCAGCTACGCGACCGTCGATGAAGGCACGGCGGTGGCCGGAGCTCCGACGACGGTGTACGTGCGGGCCCGTACGGACAAGGTCGACTCGGTGCATGAAGTGCTCGCGCGGACCGCGAACCCGGAGTCGCCCAGCGACGTCGATGTCAGCCGGCCGTCCGACGCGCTCACCGCGCGAGCCGCCGCGAAGGGCGCGTTCAACAGCCTGTTCCTCGGGCTCGGACTGGTGGCGCTGATCGTGGGCGCGGTCGGGGTCGCGAACATCATGATCATCTCGGTGCTGGAACGGCGATCGGAGATCGGGCTGCGCCGGGCGCTCGGCGCCACTCGAGGGCAGATCCGCACTCAGTTCCTGTCCGAAGCGGTCATCCTCGCGTTGCTCGGCGGGGTGGCCGGAGTCGCGGCCGGAGCGCTGACCACCGCGATCTACGCGAACACGAAGGGCTGGGCGGTGATCATCCCGGTCCAGGCGTGGGTCGGCGGGATCGGCGCCGCGATCGTGATCGGTGCGATCGCCGGCCTGCTGCCGGCCCTTCGGGCCGCCCGCCTCTCCCCCACCGAGGCGCTGCGTACGCTGTGAGCGCCTGATGGCGCTTGGACACGTAGCCGTACCACCGCGGTGGTGGCTCACGAGGCGCCCGTCCGCCGCACAGGAGAGTTTCGATCTCCGCCGGCCCCGTTCGACGCGGGGCCGGTTCTGGTTTCAGCCCGGGTCCACCTCGGCGACCCGGCCGTTGCTGAGGTGGAGACGGCGGGTGATGTGCACCGCGTTGATCATCCGGCGGTCGTGGGTCACCAGCAGCAGGGTGCCGGGATAGGAGTCGAGCGCGGACTCCAGCTGCTCGATCGCCGGCAGGTCGAGATGGTTGGTCGGCTCGTCCAGAACGAGCAGGTTCACGCCCCGCGCCTGAAGCAACGCCAGGGCTGCCCGGGTGCGCTCGCCCGGGGACAGCGTCGCCGCGGGGCGGGTCACGTGCGCGGCGCGCAGGCCGAACTTCGCCAGGAGGGTACGGATCTCCGCCGGCGGCAACTCGGGAACCTCCGCGCCGAAGGCGTCCAGAAGGGCACTTTCGCCGAGGAACAGCGCTCGCGCCTGGTCGACCTCGCCCATGACCACGCCCGGCCCGAGCGCGGCGTGGCCTTCGGTGAGCGGAGCCCGGCCCAGCAGCGCCGACAGGAGCGTCGACTTGCCCGCCCCGTTGGCACCGGTGATCGCGACCCGTTCGGCCCAGCCGATCTCCAGATCGACGGGCCCCAGGGTGAAGTCTCCGAGCCGCAGCACCGCGGAGCGCAGGGTCGCCACCACGGCACCGGCGCGAGGCGCGACCGCGATCTCCATCCGCAGCTCCCACTCCTTGCGGGGCTCCTCGACCACGTCGAGGCGTTCGAGCGCACGCTCGGTCTGGCGGACCTTGGCGGCCTGCTTCTCACTCGCGTCGGCGCGGAAGTTCCGGCCGACCTTGTCGTTGTCTCCCCCGTTGGCGCCCCGGGCCTTCTTCCTGGCGTTCCTGACGCCCTTGGCGGCCCAGTCCCGTTGCGTCCGGCCCCGCTGCTCCAGCGTGGCGACCTTACTCGCGTACTCCTCGTAGTCGGCGCGGGCGTGCCTGCGGGCGACCTCACGCTCGGCCAGGTACGCGGCGTAACCACCGCCGTAGACGTTCACCTGCTGCTGGGCCAGGTCCAGCTCCACCACCCGGGTGACCGTCCGGTCCAGGAACTCGCGGTCATGGCTGACCAGCACCGTGCCGGCCCGCAGGCTTGTGACGAACCGCTCCAGCCGCTCCAGCCCGTCCAGATCCAGATCGTTGGTGGGCTCGTCGAGCAGAAAGATGTCATAGCGGCTGAGCAGCAGCGACGCCATCCCCGCGCGGGCCGCCTGCCCGCCGGACAACGAGGTCATCCGCTGATCGAGGCCGGCCGCCAGCCCCAGCTCGGCGGCCACCTCCCCGGCCCGGTCCTCGAGATCGGCGCCGCCCAGGGCCAGCCACCGTTCCAAGGCGAAGGCGTATTCGTCCTCGGCCCCCTCACGCCCACCGACGAGGCCCTCGGTCGCGGCGTCCAGCTCCCGCTGAGCCCCTGCCACCCCGGTACGCCGGGCAAGGAAGTCGATCACCGTCTCGCCGGCGCGCCGCTCCCGCTCCTGTGGCAGATAGCCGACGGCCGCCGACGACGGGCTGAGCGTCACCGAACCGCCCTCGGGGGCGAGCAGCCCCCCAAGGGTCCGCAGCAGGGTGGATTTCCCCGCGCCATTGACCCCGACCAGCCCGACGACTTCTCCAGGGGAGACGACCAGGTCGAGCCCGGAGAACAGGACACGGTCACCGTGCCCTGCGGCGACGTCCTTCGCGACAAGGGTTGCTGTCATAGAACGCCAACGCTATCCGCCACCGGGCGGCCGCCGGACCCGGCCGCCGCCCATGCGACGGTAGGTCGGAAGCGGCTAACGGACACGACGGTGACAACCGTCTCTTACCGGTTTCAGGCCCTGAGCGTCGTTCCTTCGTCCGCAGTCGGGTGTATATCGTCCGAGGAGTCTGCCAAGGAGGTCAGGGTGACCGTGTCAGCAGAGCTCGCCGAGATCCACCAGTGGTGGGCGCAACGATCCGGCCTCGCGGGCCCCGCGACGGCCTTCCGGATCGCCGGCAGCGCCTACGACCAGGTCACCCCGGCCGGTGTCGACAACCCGTACTGGGAGATCGTCCGGCAGCTGCCGTCCGTGCGCGAGGCCGGGCAGGGGATCTGTCCCGACGGTTTCGCCCGCGGACTTCCCGTCGGGCATCACCTGCTGACCAAGCGCTACTCATGGGCGATCCCCTCACCTGGCGACATCGCCTGGCTCACCCAGATCCTGAACGGTCGCGGCCTGGTCGAGATCGGCGCGGGCTCGGGCTACTGGGTGTGGCAGGCGGAACAGGCCGGCATCGACGCCATCGCCTACGAGCCCGTCAGTTCCTCCGCCAACACCTACACCGACGGCACCGAATACTCCGCCGTCCGGCGAGACGGCCCGGCGGCCGCCCGGCACCACCCCGACCGCGCCCTGCTGCTGTGCTGGCCGTCTCAGGGCGACCCATGGGCGAGCGATGCCCTCCACGCCTACACCGGCGACCTGCTGATCTACATCGGGCAAGGTGCGGGCGGCCGCTGTGCCGATGACGACTTCTTTCGGCTTCTCGCCCGGGAATGGACGCCGATCGGTTCCAGCATCCACCACATCACCTGGCGGCACACCCACAGCACGATGACGGCCTATCGCCGCAGAGAGCGGAACGCCGCCACGGTGGTCGACGCCGATCGGCCGACCATCCGGTAGGCGTGACGCCGCCGCCGCGGGCATGCCCGCAACGGCAGGAGTAGCGTCGGCGCAGAGCTACGGTTCCCGTCTCACAGCTTGACGAGCTTGGCGTAGGGCGCCGGGATTCGTTCGGTATGGGAACCGAAATCCACGAGCACGGCGATGCCTTCCTCGACACCGGTGACCACACCGAGGCCGTACCTGTCATGGCTCACCTGGTCCCGCAAGGCGAACTCCTCGACCGGCGCGACGACCGGGGCCTTGAAGGGGCTGGTGGGCAAGTGACGCCGGGTGGCGGCGTGGGAACGTCTCATTACGCAACAGTAGGCCATGTTCGCTGATCAAAGCCCGCGGGAACGCCCAACCGGGCCCGGGCAACCGGGCCGCACGAGAGCGGCGACCACCTTGACCTGCTACCGAAGGAGTATGCTCGACAGTGACCGAGGAGCTTCCGCGTCGGCGGTCGAGTCGACGCCTCACCGGCTTTTCACTAGCGCGGCCTTCAGTCACAGGCCAAGACGGGTCGGGCGATCATTAAGCCCCATACCACCGCATGTCGGTCCATGACGACAGTGCGGAGGTGCCGTGCTCCATCGATCGAGCCGGCTCCCGAGTGGCTTCGTTCGCCGTGATCTAGCAATTTCCAGCACGGTCGGCGCGTTACCCACTGGGGCACCCGTTTCCAGTCGGAGACAGAACGCGCCTCGACCTGCATGCTCACCGCGGCCGTACTCGGCCGCGGCATCTCGAACCGGAGACTTACCCATGCATCACAGCACCGTCCGCGCCAGGCTCTTCAGCCGGCGCCTACCCCGCCACACCGTCATCGCGATACGCGGAGAACTCGACATCGCGACCACCGCGGCACTCCGCACCCGGATCCTCACCATCCTCGCGGACACCACCACGCCGGTCATCATCGATCTGTCCGCCGTCTCCTTCTGCGACGCCTCCGGCCTGGCCCTGCTCGTAGGCACCCAGCGCCGCGCGCGGCTGCACGGGCTCGCCGTCACTTTCGCCGCGCCCCGCCCGAACGTGGCCAAGTTGCTGCGCATCACCGGCCTCGACCACGCCTTCGTCGTCCGCCCCACCCTCGCCGACGCCCAGCTCGGCCACGTGCGTACCGATCACCGCGCCGCGGCGTGACCTTCGCTCACGCCTGACCGTTCCAGGCGCGAGAACCCCTTACCGGCAGGCGGGCAGCAAGCCGCGGGCACGGGGTATCTGGACAGGCGAGGCCTCTTCGTTCGTGCCGATACCACGGGGCGAAGACGGTCTCAGGTATGAAGATCATCGATGCCGATCGGTCGGCAGTGTTCATGTCATGTCTCTTCGGGGGGATCAAGTGCCGTTCACATCGGGGCCCAAGACGACGTCCGAGCTGCTCATCGAGCTCGAGCCGGTCGTCGCGGCCGAGCTCGACCGTCATCTGTCCACGGCGAAGGAATGGTTCCCGCATCAGTACGTGCCGTGGAGCCGCGGCCGTGACTTCGACGGTCCGCTGGACGGCGAACCATGGGCACCCGAGGACTCCTCGGTCTCGCCCGCGGCGCGGGAGGCGCTGATCGTCAACCTCCTCACCGAGGACAATCTGCCGGGCTACCACCGCGAGATCTCCACCATCTTCGGCCGGGACGGCGCGTGGGGCACCTGGGTGGACCGCTGGACGGCCGAGGAGAATCGCCACGGCATCGTCATCCGCGACTACCTCACCGTCACCCGGACCGTGGACCCGATCGCGCTCGAACGGGCCCGCATGAAGCACATGCAGAGCGGTTACCAGGCCGACCACGGCGACAAGATGCTCCACGGCCTCGCCTACGTCTCGTTCCAGGAACTGGCGACGCGCGTCTCTCACCGCAACACCGGCAAGGCCTCGGGCGACCCGGTATGCGAACGGCTGCTGGCGCGAGTGGCCGCCGATGAGAACCTCCACATGCTCTTCTACCGCAACCTCCTCGCCGCGGCCTTCGAACTGTCCCCCGACGAGACGATGCGCGCCGTCACCGACGTCGTGACGAACTTCCAGATGCCCGGCCACACCATCGACGGCTTCCTGCGCAAGTCGGCCGCCATCGCCAACGCGGAAATCTACGACCTGCGCATCCATCTCGACGACGTCCTGTCCCCGGTCCTGCGGCAGTGGCGGATCTTCGAACTCGAAGGCCTGGGCGCCGAGGGGGACAAGGCCCGCCAAGAACTGTCGGACTTCATGGAACGCCTGGAGACGACGGCGGCCCGATACACCGAACGCCGTGCCGAACGCCGGGCTCGGACGGCCGGTACGCCGGACGATGAGCGGTCGCGCTGACACTGACCACCGGACGCGCCGCCGTGCCCGCCTCGACCAGCGGACATCTAGGCGAGGCGGGAGACCTGGTAGTGGCTTACGTACCAGTCCTCCGCGATCCGCTTCACCAGCACGCTGAGGTGGACGTTGACCGTGGGGCGGTCGGTGAAGGAGAAGTCGACGGCGAGGTACCCGAGCACGAGATCGTCCGAAAGGCGCCTGCTCTCCAGAACGCGATAGGCGGCCGACAGGCCCAGGGGCTGAGACTCGTAGTAGTCGGCGACGCCCTGCCTTCCGACGCTGTAGGGATGCAGCCCCTGGAAGATCGCGTCTTCGGTGAAGTGGGAGGCGACGCGTTGCGGCTCGTGGGCGTCAACGCCCGCCTTCCATTCGTCGAGGACGCCGCGGAGGATCTCGTCGGTGTCCGTCATGTCGTGCATCACCGGTTCTCCTGTCGAGTGGAAGGAAGCCTGCGGTTGCCCGGCGCCGGGGAGCGGGGTTCTCAGTGGCCCGCGCTCATGCCGCCGTCGACGTGGAGGATCTCACCGGTGACGAACGGGGCGTTCTCCAGGTAGATCACCGCGTCCACGATGTCGCTCTCTTCCCCCATTCGGCCGACGGGGTGCAGGGCGGCGAGGGCCTCGTGGGTCTCCTCGGGGTGCATGGGGGTCTTGATGGTGCCCGGTGAGACGGCGTTGGCGCGGATGCCGCGGGTGGCGTACTCGATGGCGAGGGACTTGGTGGCGGACTGCAGCCCGCCCTTGGTCAGCGAGGCCAGCACGGAGGGGACCCGGGAGTCGGCGCTGTCGACCAGGCTGGTGGTGATGTTGACGATGTGACCGCCGCCCTGGGCGAGCATCTGCTCGACGGCCGGTTGCGTGATCCGGAAGAAACCGGTGAGGTTCACGCCGGTCACGGCGGCGTAGTCGTCCTGCGTGTAATCGGTGAAGGGCTTGGCGACGAAGATGCCCGCGTTGTTGACCAGCGTGTCGACACGGCCGAATCGCTCCACGGCGGCGGCGATGACGCGTTCGGCGGTGGCGGGGTCGGCGATATCGCCCTGAACGGTCACGACGTCCGCGTCGCCGGAGGGGGCGATGGTGCGCGAGGTGGCGACGACGGCGTAGCCGAGCTTGCGGTAGGCCTCGACGAGGCCGGCGCCGATGCCCTGCGAGGCGCCGGTGATGACTGCGACCTTCTGGTCCTGAAAGCTCATGATGACCTTCTCCGAGATGAGTGTGGATTCCGCGACCCGAGGGCTACTAGCCGACCGGTCGACTGGCTTTTCTGGTCTCGCCGACGTCACGTGACCCGGCGGTCGGTGAGCAGCGATATGCGTTTCACTCGTCCTCCAGCGCGAGGGCCGGATGGCCCGGAGACGGCATGCGGTGGGGGAATCCGACCCGGAGAACGGCGGCCGCGACAGCGGAGGCCAGGACGATGACGCCCCCAGGAGGGGTACTGAACCAGCGGTGCACCCGCGGGCCGTCGGCCTGTTCTCGTACTGCGGACGCGGAGCTCGCCGAATCGGGTGCGGGTTCGGGCCGCAGGTTCCAGGAGACGGCGGTGAGCGCCGCGGCCAGACCGGCGGAGGCCCACCAGGCGACGCGCCAGTCGGCGACCGAGTGCAGGATCAGGACCAGGAGCCCCGACGCGGCGATGCCGGCGCCGACGCCGCCGAACGCCCAGCCGGGCAGATGAGCGGGGTCGTCACGCAAGTGGCTGAGCAGAGAACTGACGGCGATGACGAAGATCAGTGCGCTGGTCGCGCCGGCGAGCAGCCGGAGCACCAGCCACGCCGCGGTGGCGCGGGTGAACGGCATCGCGGCCAGCGTCACGGTCAACGCCAGAAGGGAGCCGCGCAGGGCGACCGAGGAGCGCACCAGCCGTGGAAGGAAGGTGCCGGCGAAAGCACCGAGCAGGTATCCGACGTAGTTGGCGGAGGCCAGGTTCGCGCCGTCCCCTGCCGACAAGCCGGCCTGGGCGTGCATCAGAGGCAGGATCGGGGTGTAGACGAAACGGCCGACGCCCATTCCCGCCACCAGGGCGGCGGCGGCCTGGACGACGTGACCCCAAGGCGAGCGAGGTCGCGAGAACCCGGCGTTCATGAAGTGTTCCCCATGCCCCCAGAGTGCGCCCGCCACCTGGGCCGACGCCACGACCGGCTTCCTCGCTGCTGGTAGGCCCGGCCTCCCACCGGCGTACGGTGGCGGTGTTCCGGATTGCGATCTCTACCGCTGCGCTTGTGACCGCGTCCCCTGTCGGGTCGGACGTGACGTACGTCCTTCGACCTTCTGCCACGCGGTCTTGGCCGCGCCGATCAGAAGGCAGTAGAGGACGAGCACGAGGACCAGTGCCAGCAGGCAGACCACGGGCAGGGCCGTCATGCTCAGCGGAGCGGCCAGGGGGGACCACGGGAGGACCAGGGCGATGGTCACGATCGCCGTCGTACCGAGCAGGACCGGAAACGCGGCGTGGTCGCGCGGCGAGGGCAGTCGGCGGCCGCGCAGGAGGTGGACCGCGGCCGCCTGGGTGAGCAGGTTCTCGACGAACCAGCCGGTGTGAAAGATCGCCTGGGCGGCCGGTCCGGGATGGTGGCCGGTGATGTGGAGCAGGATGCCGAACGCGGTCAGGTCGGCCAGGGTGTTGACCGGTCCGAGCCACAGGACGAATCGGGTCAGCCGGGCCGAGTCGAACGTCTGCGGTCGGCGCAGCGCGCGCTGGTCGACGTGGTCGAAGGCGAGCGGCAGCAGGCACAGGTCGAAGCAGAGGTTCTGGACGAGGATCTGCAGGGGCAGCATCGGCAGGAACGGCAACAGGACGCTGGCCGCCAGCATCGACAGGACGTTCCCGAAGTTCGAGGAGATCGTGATCTCCAGGTACTTCTTGATGTTCGTGAAGGTCCGCCGCCCTTCGGTGACGGCCTCGGCCACCGACAGCAGGTCACCACGCAGCAGGACGACGTCCGCGGATTCGCGCGCGATGGCGACCGCGCCGTCCACGGTGATCCCCACATCGGCGTCCCGGAGCGCGGGTGAGTCGTTCACCCCGTCGCCGAGGAACCCCACCGTGCGGCCGGTCGATCGCAGGACCCGGACGATCCGCGCCTTCTGCTCCGGGTCGATCCGCGCGAACACGGTGGTCCGGTCGGCGAGGTCACCGATCTCGGCGTCGCTGAGCGCCTCGATGTCGTCCCCGAGCACGATCCGCCCGGGGTCGATGCCGGCGTCCCGGCAGATGCGCGCGGCGACCAGCGGATGGTCTCCGGTGAGGACCTTCACGGCGACGCCGCGCGCCGCGAGGGACCGCACCGCGGCGGCCGCGGATTCGCGCGGACGGTCGCGGAAGCCGACGAACCCGATCAGCGTGAGGTCTCGTTCGTCCTTGGGGCCGTAAGCGCGCGGACGCACCGGCTTGTCGGCGATGGCGACGGCCAGCAGCCGTACCCCGTCGGCGGCGTACCGGTCGCCGACGTCGCCGAGCCGTTGCCGGTCCGCGGCTGTGAGCGGGACGTCACCGTCCTGGCGGCGCAGCCGGGTACAGCATTCCAGGACCTGCTCCACGGCGCCTTTGGTGATCATGAGGTCGGTCCCCGGGCGACCTGCCTCTCGTACGACGACGCTGCCGCGCCGGCGCGTGGAGTCGAACGGGATCACCTCGACGGCGGTGACGTCGTCGACCGGAACGCTCATCTGATCGGCATAGGCCAGCAGCGCCTCGTCGAGCTCGTTGAACAGGACGATCGCGTCGCCGTCCGCGGCGACGGCGCTGTTGAGCGCCGCCCAGCGCAGGACCTGCGGATCGGATCTGCCGTCGGGGTCGATGTGGCAGTCGACGCCCACCTGGTCCTGGGTGAGGGTGCCGGTCTTGTCCGTGCACAGCACGTCCATCGCGCCGAGATTGTGGATGGCGGGCAGCCGCTTGATGACCACGTTGTGGCGGACGGCGGCTCGCGCCCCCCGGGCCAGCGCGGTGCTCACCATGACCGGCAGCATCTCCGGTGTCAGACCGACCGCGACGGAGATGCCGAACCACAGGGCGGCGAACCGGATGCCGTGCACCGCGGCGTTGACGATGAACACCAGGGGGGCGCACACGAGCATGAGGCCGATGAGCGCCCGGGACACGCCCTTGACCCCGCGGTCGAAGGCGGTCTCGGCGCGTCGTGGCGCCAGGTGGGCGTGCATGGCACCGAAATAGGTCGCGGTGCCGGTGGCGAGGACCACTGCCGTACCGGTGCCGGCGGTGACCGTGCTGCCCATGAAGCACAGCCACGGGCAGTCGATGGTCGCCAGATCGCCGGTCGACCGGCCGACGGCCGACACGTCCGGGACGGCGTCCTCGGGAGTGGCCTGCTTGGCGACCGGGAGTGCCTCCCCCGTCAGTACGGCCTGGTCCACGGCCAGGCCCGCCGACCGCAGGAGCCGTACGTCTGCGGGGATCATGTCGCCGGGGCTCAGGGTCACGATGTCGCCGGGAACGAGCTGGTCGAGCGGCACCTCTCGGCTCGTGGGGGGCGCGTCGCTGGTCGCACGGCGTACGACGGTCGTCGTCGCGACCACCATCGCCCGCAAGGTGTCGGCGACCCGATCGAACCGCTGCTCCTGGCGGACCTGCAGCCAGCAACTGATCAGCACCATCACGCCGATCACCGTGGCCGCGCCGAACGCGCCGAGGGCCGCCGACACCCCACCGAGCACCAGCAGGGTCCCGACGAACGGGTTGGTCAGCGCGTGCAGGAGACGGGAGCCCCGGCGCGATGCCGTGGGACCGGCGATGGCGTTCTCGCCGTGACGCGCCAGCAGCGTCTGAGCCCGGTCCTCCTCCAGCCCCCGCGGTCCGCTGTCCAGTCGGCGGAGCACCTGAAGGACCGGCATGGCGGCGTATTCGGCGAGCCGGCCGCGTACGTCGGGAAGCCGGGGTTCGTCGGCCGCGTCAGGCCGCGGTTCGGGGAGGGCGGAGGCGGATTCAGGCGCCCACGCCACGACGGCGTCCCAAGCCGATGGACCGGTCTCGCATGCGGTCGACCATCTGCCGCACGATCGTCACGATGTGCGGGTCGTCGACCAGGTAGATCTGGCGCCGGCCTTCCCTGCGGGACCGCACCAGGCCGGCGAGCTTGAGCTTGGCCAGGTGGTGACTGACGGTCGGGACGCTCCCGCCGACGTACCCGGCGATCGTCCCGACATCGCAGGCGCCGTGAGCCAGTACCCACATGATGTGCAGACGCATCGTCGAGGCGAGCAGCCCGAAGGTGCCCGCCATGTCCTGGAGCAGTTCGGGCGACAGATGTTCCGGCTCGCCGGCACCGGTATCCGTCATGAACCCTCCACGTCTGCTCGGCGGCCGCCTGTCCCGACGCCAGCCTCTCGGAGAAGGCCTCGGATGTGCAACCGGCCCCGCCACGTCCGACCTGGTCCGCGAGATCTTTCGAGCCTCGGCATCTACCCCGGGCTCCGGATTCAGCCGCAGACGTTCTTCAGCGAGACGGCGCCACCGCCGGAGCTCGCCGAGGCCGTCGGGGTGGTCACCGTCTTCTTCCTCTTCGCGGCGGAGGTCGGCGTGTCCGACGGCTGTGGGTTCCCGCCGCCCGCGATCGCGTTGGCGGCCACCCGGCGCATCACCGCCACGTTGGGCTGGTAGACGTGGAATCCGGGGATCTTGTACGGGTTGTAGGCCATGTTCTTGATGTCGGCTCCGTGCTTCACCGAGCCGGACAGCTTCACCAGGGCCGGCAGCAGCCCCGACGGGATGTTGGTGAAGATCGTGCTCTGCGCCGCCTTGGCCAGTTTTTCGAAATGGGTGACGACCGTCTGCGGATCGGCCTGGTCGGCGATGTCCTTCAGCAGGCACTTCTGCCGATCCATCCGGTGGAAGTCATCATCGGCATGCCGACTGCGGCCGTACCACAGCGCCTTCTCGCCATCGAGCTTGTGCCAGCCGGGTTCGAGGTAGCCGGACGGCGGGATGCCTCGCTCGGGTTCACCGCCGATCGGGAGCCGTTTGTCGATGTGCACCCGGACGCCGCCCATGGCGTTGACGATGTCCTTGAAGCCGCCGAGGTTGACGAGGACGTAATAGTTGATCTTCAGGCCGAGCAGATACCCGAGCACGTCTTCGAGCAGATGCGGACCGCGCTGGCCCTTCTTGTAGCCGGGCTCGAGTTCGGGGTGCCGCTCCCCGATGATGTACAGCTCGTTCAGCAGCCCCTGGTCGCCGGGGTCCCCGGTATAGCCGTTCGGCCACCGGGAACGCAGCCGGGGCGGCATCGGGAACTTCTGCAGACTCCTGGGCAGGCCGAACAGCACCGTGTCGCCGGTCTTGGTGTCGATGCTGGCGACCGTCATGCTGTCGGTGCGGATCCCGGTGCGGTCCTTGCCGCCGTCACCGCCCAGCAACAGCACGTTGAGCCGGGGCAGGTTCTTCCACGGGTTCGCGGCGTTCACCTGCTGACCGGAGTGGTCGTCTCCGGGGAAGATGTTGGCCAGCGTGTTCCCCAGGACGTAGACGCTGTTGGCCGCGTACACCAGCGGCGTGCAGACCAACAGGGTCATCACCATGACCAAGGAGCCCGCCACGGCCCGCATCGCGAACGGCAGACCGACCGGGCGGACCACCTGGTAGGAGCGGATGACGACACCCGCCCAGACCAGGGCGAGGACGAGGAGACCGACCGTGATGACGCCGAGCCAGGTGTGCTGGACCGCGATCTGCTTCAGCTTCTCCTGAAACGCCAGCCCGGCCGTCACCGTGCCCACCACCAGCGCCGCGTACAACCCCATCAGGGCGAAGCCGGCCAGATGGCGACGGGCCCGCAGATGCGCCACGCCCCACACGAACGCCGAAGCCAGCGTGAGGCCCAGCGCCCGCCACAATCCCGCCACCGGAACCGGTTGGCGGCTCGAGACCACGCGCCGGTCGACCTGACGCAGAGCCATACAGTCTCCCGATCTGCCGATCGCCGACACGAGGGTCAAGCGTCCTGAGCCCGAAGTCACTCCGTCATACGGGCTGCGGCATGGTCGGATCCATCAGCCCCGATCCGACAGTTGCTGAGTTGTACAAATATCAGATGCGGACAAAGCCCTCAACCGATTGCGGAGAAACCGGCGGTCACGCGCGAGATTCCACCGAAGATGGCGACGCCGGCACCGAACGGACCTCGGCCACGGCCGACGTGCTCAGGTCGCTTCGGTGTCGTACGGCGCGCGACCACGGCCATGGAGCCCCGCGCCGAGCCGCTCGACCTGGCGTGGCTCATCGACGTCCTCGATCAGGTGTTTCTGGATGAAGCGACGCGGGTTGAGGTCGGCCAGGTCCAGGTCGGCGTATTCGGGGCCGAGTCCCTCCTTGAGGTCGCTGGTGGCGTTCGCGGCCAGTCGGCGGAGTTGACGCAGTGTCTGGCCCGCCTGGCGAGCGACCCGAGGCAACTGGTCGGGCCCGAATATGATCACCGCGAGCACCAGGAGCAGCGCGAACTTCTCGATTCCGATGTCGAACATCGCCTCTCCCGCTCACCCGCGCCGCCGACGTGGCGATGCCCGCCGCAGGCGTCACTGATCATCCCCGCCCGACCGGACGGCCTCGGTCGGAACTTCGGCCCGACCCGCTCCCGTGGGGCCGGCCGAACCCGGAGCCGCGTCGGTGGTCACGACCGGCGGCGAGCCCTCATCGTCGGAACGCAACCCGCCGACCTCGGATTTGAAGATCCGCAGCGAGCGTCCCAGCGACCGGGCCGCCTCTGGGAGCTTCTTGGACCCGAACAGCACGAGCACGACCACCGCGACGATCAACCAGTGCCACGGGGACAACTCCCCCATCGTCGCCCTCCTTGCCGCACGACCTCGCCAGCTCGAGGACAGCGCGTCCACGACCGGACCCCTGACACCAGGATACTTGCAGACTTGAACAAGTGACAGATATAACCGAAGGCGTACAGCAAGGCGTTCTCGAAACACCACGGAAGGGGGACGGGTGTTCGTGTCCTCGGGCGCCCCCCTGCACGATCCGTACGACCGCGATGACGGGCTACGGCCGTCCCCGGCATGGCGATCCGCCATGGCCAGACAACGGAACCTGTGGTCGGCCGTCTCGTTCTGGGCGTTCAGCACCCTTCTCGTCATGTACGACGTTCTCGACAGGACGTTGATCTCAGCGCGCCTGTGAGCCGCCCCGCCGCATGGCCCACGTCGGGCCACGCGGCGATCTCATTCTTCGGCCAGGACGATGACGCGGTCGTCGGCGGACAGAGTGAGCGGGGCGGCCTTGTCCGGGTTCAGCACCACGCCATAGCCGGGCGGCCGGTGGAACCCATCACGCCGCCGGTATCCCAGCGCCGTCTGTCCGCGCATTCGGGCGGCTTCGATGACGGTGGCGAAGTTCGCGGACGCTCCGGGCAGCAGGTAGTCGCCGGCCGGCTTGAGGTAGATCTCCGACCCGGTCGGATCCAGGAGGTTGGCGAACACGTCCCGCAGGTCGTGGTTCTCGGTGAGCTGGGTGAGCAGCAGGCTGATGAGCCGGGCGCCGACGACGAAGTCGTCGGCCTTGGTGACCTGGGCGACCTCGCGGTTGCTCTCGTCGTTGATCTCGCTGACGATCGAGTACGGATCCCCGATGCGCTCTTCCATGTCCCGCAGGTGCAGCAGGGTGACCAGCGTGCGCGCGTCGGCGTGCTGCGGCTCGTAGGTGTCGTCGGACAGCACGATGACGTGCTGGTAGGAGCCCACGTCGAGGGTCTCCAGCGCGGCCCGGTCGGTCGGGTCACAGCGGGTGAAGCCCATCGTGGCGGCGCTCATGGCGACTACCCCCTAGGACCCGAGAGGTACAGCACGATGGCGGACAGCGACGCCGTGGCACTCGACGACCCGGTGGGCGAGTCACTCCGCGGTCAGCACGCGCACCTCGCCCGCCGACTCGGCCGGGCCGCCACCTATCTGCCGGGAGTCTCGACCTTCTCCGCGGTGTCCACCGACCCGGATCCGGCGGAGTGGGCCGACCTCGCCCGGCTGCTCGGTCGAGGTGAACTCGCCGACATGTTCAGCTGCCCGGTGATTCCGCCGCCGGACTGGGAGCCGGTCTTCGTCCTCGAAGGTCTCCAGCTGATCTGGCCCGGCGGCGGCCGCCCCGATCGTCCTCCTGCCGAGATCGAGAACGGCGTGGTCGAACTGGGCGCGGACAACGTGCCCGAGATGCTCGACCTCGTCGCGCGGGGCCGGCCGGGGCCGTTCTGGCCGCGCACCCACGAACTCGGCACCTATGTCGGCATCCGCGACAACGGCACGTTGGTGGCGATGGCGGGCGAACGGCTCCGGCCCCGGGGGTGGACGGAGATCAGCGCCGTCTGCACCGCTCCGGAAGCACGCGGGCGCGGCCACGCCGCCCACCTGGTACGTGCGCTCGTGGCGCGCGTCCTGGCGCGGAACGAACGTCCCTTCCTCCACGTGGCCGCGGCGAACACCCGTGCGACCGCGCTCTACGAACGGCTCGGCTTCGAGACCCGCAAGCACGTGACCTTCCGCGGGTTCCGCACCCCCTGACGGCCGCCGGGCACGCGGGTCCCGTGGAGGACCGTCGGTGACCGGCCCACGCCCCTCGACGACCGGGCGCCGTCAGGCGAGACGGTGGATGTCGCCGTAGGCGCGGTAGAAACCGCCGCGGCCGGACTCGCGCACCTCGGCGACGACGTACCGGGCACCGCGCTCGCGGATTCCCTTCGGGAACTGGACCCGCCAGCTCTGGTCGAATCCGGGAGAGACCACGCGGACCCGAAGGTGGCCGTGATCTTCGAAGCACTCCACGACGACGCCCCCGCTGCTGTCGGCGACGACGTCGACGGTGGTCGACGGGGTGACCGTCTCGACCACGGTCGGCGCCTTGACGTCGACGACGTCGGGGACCGAGCCCCGCTCCGCCGACCTGATGGCCTCCTCGCTCGCGTCGACGCAGGCCAGTGAGCCGTCCGTGGTCACGATGTACAGGCGCTGGTCGTGGTACTGCATGGAGTACGCGGCACCGCAGCCGGTGGCGAGCTTCCACAGGCGGGTGCCGTCCTCGTCGAAGCAGTAGATCGAGGCCTGGTTGTCCCCGGCGAAGACGTACCGGCCGTCCTCCGCGGTCGCGCACGAGAAGACCGGTGCGTCGCAGTGGTAGGTCCGCTCCCGGCCGCCGTCCTTGCGCAGCCGCACCACCGTACGGGTCGAGGTCCCCGCGTAGACCGTCGACCGCTCCTGCCAGCCGAAGAGCACCGGCCCGGTGGACTGGTGCCACAGCTCCTTGCCGGTACGCCAGTCATAGCTGGTGACGCCGCCGCTGTGACCGTGGTGAACGGCGGCGGCGTCACAGCGCACCATCCAGCCCGCCGCCCCGCGGCCCTGCCGGCGCCACAGGAACTCGTCCTCGTGGTCGATCGCGACGACGCCACCGCCGGCGTCGGACACGCCGAGGATGCCGTCGTGGATGTCGAGCCAGTAGATGTCGATGTCCGGGGAGATCTGGTACGCCAGCCTGGGCACCTTTCCGGACAGGTCATAGACGTTGCCGTCGTCGCAGCCCGCGTAGAGCCAGGCGTCGTCGGCGACGATGCACTTCACCCCGTCGGGCAGCCGGACCTGCTGGACCACCTGGGCGTCGTGCGTCAGCGACGTGATCAGGCCGGCCTCGTTGCCCACCATGCACAGCCGCTCGTCGATGAAAATGCCGAACGCGGCGGAGCCCGAGGCGTACCGCCACAGGACCGGAGCCCGCCGCGTCGCCGGGCGGCCGACGGGGGCCGACGCGCCGCCGACGTGGGCGCTCATGGCCTGGCGACGGGAGAAGCCCCGCTTCTTCCGGACTCCGCGTACGGCGGGGGCGTAGCCCTTACGGACCTTTTCCCCGATCTTCTTCGCGGCCGTCGCCTTCGCTTTCGCCGCATCCGAGAACGTGGTGGTCTTGCGCTGCCCGGCGTCGCCGATCCGGCCGTACCGAATGGTCATCGTCGTGCCGTCGACCGTGACCTCATAGAACTTGTGCGCTCCATCGCCCTCTTCGGAGAGTTCGAGGTAGGTGGTCTCTTGGGTCGTTTCCACGGACATCGGGCCTTTCAAAAGGGCTCGGGAGACGGGGGCAGGAGAAGGCGAATAAACGTCGCCTTCCGCGTCGACAGCCCGAACCGTACGAGCCGGGTACGACATTTCACCCTTATTCGGAGCCCGTCAGGTCGGCGCCGGCGGGCTCGGAAGGGGCGGAAGGCGCCGTTCCGGCCGAGGGTCGCCGTCCGGTAGGCGTGCCATGCGCCGAATGGGGGGCCACTGACCAGACCACGCGAAACGCTCGGCTGGAGAACACCAGCCGAGCGTCTCGCCGAGCTCTCGTGGGACGTTACGGGATCAGCCGAGCGTCCAGCTTTGGTTGGCGGTGCCGGTGCAGGTCCAGATCTGCAGTTGGTTGCCGTCGGCGGTGCTCCAGTCGGTGTCGTCGAGGCACTTGCCGGAGTTGGTGTTGATCAGGCTGTTGCCGGCTCCGACGGTCCAGGACTGGGCGCCCGTGCCGTTGCAGTCGTACAGCTGGACCTTGGCGCCGTTGGCGGTGCCGGCCGCGGTCACGTCGAGGCACTTGCCCAGCGCCTGGAAGGTGTTGCCGCTGTGCGTCCACAGCTGCGCGTTGGTGCCGTTGCAGGTGTAGAGGTCCACCTTGGTGCCGTTGGCGGTGGCGGCGCCGGCGACGTCGACGCACTTGCCGCCGTAGCCGTGGATCGGGGTGGCCCCCGGCGGCGGGGTGGTCCCGCCGCCGTTGGTGATCGATTTGAAGATGTTGGTGAACTGGTAGTTGCTCTGCGGGGTGCCGCTGGAGCCCTGGTTGTCCCGGCCGAGTGACCAGAAGGTGAGCTCCTGGATGCCGTTGCTCGCGGCGAAGGACTCCAGGTCCTGGGCGTCCGAGGTGGTGAACACCTCGCTGCTGACGTCGTTGACGCCGATCATCGGGCAGTTGCCCTCCATCGCCCACAGCTGGCTGGAGGTCTTGTTGGTCCAGATCTGGCCGAGCTGGGTGTGCAGGCCGTTCGCCGCACTGATCGCGGCCTGGCCCATGTCCATGGACCCCCCGTAGTCCATGGTCATGATGTTGACGAGGTTGACGTTGAGGTTGTGGCTCTTGGCGTTCTGCAGCAGGGCGACGCCGTCGGACTCCAGGCCGGAGGGGCTGACCGGCAGGGTGTAGTCGACGGTCAGGGTCTTGCCCTGCGCCGCATACTGCTGCTGAAGGTTGGCGAGGGCCTGGTTGCGCCGGTCGTTGGCGGCCGTGTCGTCCAGCGTGGAGCCCTCGATGTCGAGGTCGATGCGGGTCAGATTGAACTGGTCGATGACCTTCTGGTACTGCGCCTGCATCGCCGCCACGGTGCCGCACGAGGTCAGTTCGGTGCCGCCCGCGCCGCCGAAGGACACGATCACGTCGCCGCCGGCCGCGCGCAGGCTGTTGACGGCGTTGTTCCAGCCCGCGTCGTTGATCGGCGTGTCGCCGTTGATCGTGGCGTTGCAGGTGCCCTGGCTGATGACGAAGGCCAGCGTGTAGTACTTGTTGCCGGTTGCGTTGTAGGCGTTCATGAGGGTGGACGGGTCGTTCCACATCTCCGCGTACGGGGCGGCGTAGTGCGCGGGGAAGCCTGGGCCCGGGTTGGCGGCGGCCGACGCCGAGCCGGCCGTGACGCCAATGAGCGTGGCGGCCGCCAACGGCAGCGCGCCGAGCGCCGCGATGAGTCGTCTGAGGCGGGGGCGGGTCATGCGGGGTCTCCTCCTGCGGTGGGGGTGAGGGCGGGGAAGGCGGAGTGAGGGCGGAGCCCTCACTCCCGTGGCTCTCGAATCAGGGGCCGCTGGTCAGGTAGGCGACGGTGCTACCGGAGCGGACGGCGCCGCCGGAGTTGTTGATGATGTGGCTGATGGTCCCGGTGCCGCCGAGGGAGACGGTGACCATGTCGTGGAAGGCCGAGCCGGTGGACGGGACCTCGATGGCCCGGTCGGCGACCACGCCGGAGTTCGTACTGAAGTAGCAGTAGACGCCGAGCCCCCACGCCTGATGAGAGGTGACGCCCGCGCCGACCTTGTAGGAGGCGTAGCCGTTGGTGCCGCCGCCCGGCGTCCAGCTCGCGTTGCTGGGGACGTCGTACGGCATCTCGGACTGGTAGAAGTACGTGCGGCCGCCGTTGCCGTTCCACACCACCTGGTACTGCTGGTAGTGCTCGGTGAACAGCCCGTACGCCGTGACGTTCGCGCCGTTGACGACGAGGCCATTGGCCGCCGTGTTGGTGTTCCAGCCGACGGTGCCGCCGTTGCCGTGGTCGGCGCGCCAGAGCCACGAATGGTCGATGATCGTGTTGCTGCTGTTGACCACCAGCGACTGGGTGGCCTTGCCGGCGACGTCGCCGCCGACGCGGAAGAAGACGTCGTGCAGGGTGATGGGGTCGGCGGCGTGGCCGGCGGAGGAGCCCGCGGGGCCGACCTGCATGAGCGTCTGGCTGTTGGTGGTGCCGGCACTGATGATCAGCCCGGAGATGTCGATGCCGTCGACGTCGGCGGTGGTGATGGCGGTGACGCCGTTGTCCGGTACGAACGTGGCCAGGCCGAGCCCGAGCACGACGGTGTCCGGCCGCGTGATGTTCAGCGGCGCGTTCAGGTGGTAGACCCCGGGGGTCACCAGCAGGTTCTTGCCGGACGCGAGGGCGGCGTTGATGGTCGCCGCGGTGTCGCCGGACTTGACGACGTAGAACTGGGTGATGGGAATGGTCGTGCCGGCGGTGCTGCCGGAGGTCCAGTCGGGCCCGACGGCGTTGGTGCGCTGGGCGGGCACCCGCACGTTGTAGAGGCCGGTGGAGTCGACGTAGAGGTACGGCTTCTCGCGCAGTGTCGGTGTCGCCGACACGTTGGTGTACGTCGGGAACGACTGCCCGGGGGCGCCGGTGTCGCCGACGAACACCATGTTCCAGTTCGAGCCGGTCCAGCTGCCCATCGCGGTGTTGCGGGTGAGGAACTGCTGCTGGGTGCCGGAGTTGACCTGGCCCGAGACACGGCTGTCGCCGATGTATCCGCCGGACGACCAGTTGCTGGAGTTGTTGCCCGAGGTGTAGTCGTCCAGCGTCATGTTGCCGTGGACGTCGACGCGCCGGAACGGGTCGGCCTGCGAGACCGCCCATTCCAGGGTGCCGGAGCCGGGCGTGTCAGAGAGATTCTCGACTCCGCGCCAGAAGTTCTGCGTGGCGTTGCCACCGGACCAGGCCGCGTCCACGTGCACGCCGCCGCCGGTCAGTGAGACGTCGGTGGGCTGGGCGCCGAGCCCGGCCACCTGGGTGTAGAAGCCGACCGGAACGTCGACGTTGTAGCTGCCGGGCATGAACAGCAGCGCGTACCGGTTCGTGCCGAACTGGTTGGTCTGCTGGGAGCCGTAGACCGAGTTGATCGTGGACTGGATGCTCGACGCCGCCATCGAAGGGTCGAAGATCTTGACGTTCGGCCCGAGATCGGGGTTGTTCGGGTTGGTCGGCGGCGTACTCCCGCCCACGGGAGTGAGGGTGAACGACTGGGCGCCCGTGCCGTTGCAGGTGTACTGCTGGAGCTGGACGCCGTCGGCGGTCGACGCCCCGGGGACGTCCAGGCATTTCCCGCTGTAGCGGTCGACGAAGTGGTAGTTCCCGCCGGACTCCTGCACCGGCTGCCACTCCTGACTGGCCCAGCCGCCGTTCGACCACAGATGGATCTTGGCGCCGTCGGCGGTCGAGGGGCCGTCGACGTCGATCGCGGGCTGCGACCCGTTGGAGTTGACGATCACGTAGTAGCCGGCGTCGGCGGCGGTCTTCAGCTGCCACTGCTGGGCGGTGCTGGCGTTGCAGGTGTACTGCTGCACGGCGGTGCCGTTGGCGGTTCCGGCCGCGGCGGCGTCGACGCACTTGCCGCTGTTGGCGCTGACGAAGGTGTAAGGCGTGTTGACCGAGATGGCCGCGGACGCGGGCGCTGCGGCAAGGGCGCACAGTGCGGCGGCCGCCAGCGCGGTCGCCGAGCTCAGCGCGAGCGTGCGCCTACCCGACAGATGTCGCATGGGGATTCCTTCGCTTCGGGGCGGATCGCGGGGATCGCAGCGGAGGCATGGCGGATTCCGTGGGCCCGGCGCGCGCCGGCGGGCACGTGCCGGGCCCCGTCGGGACGGTCCGGTTCCGGGTCGGTCCGTCCGTTGCCGCCGTCGAGGCACGGCGGGGCTCAGGGGTGGGTCAGGCGGAGAGGCTCCGGCCGCGGTGCGCCGTACGAGGGGATATGAGGGCGTTACCGCGCGGCAACGGGTGACCAGGTCGAGGCATGCCGGAGCTCCCTGTTCGAGACGGCCCGTCGCGCCAGGCGGACGCCGGCGTCGGCGGGGACGGGCGGGGCCGGACCCCGTCACTGCGTGACGGTCCTCGAAGGTCCGATACGTGCGGTGCCACCGCCGGCTACCGACCCGGACGTCGCAGCGGCGGCAACTGGAAGGAAACACCGAACGCAACAACGTGTCAATCAGATGACGGATCTTTTTTCTCGGCGTGAAGAAAGTAACGTCCTCATCCTGGACACAGCTCTCGCGTCCTCGGATCATGGGTTCGAGGTGGCATGGGGCCCTCGACTACCCTCGGGAAAGGAGGCCGCATGTAACGGGCGATGAAAGAGGATCAGCCTGTGCGACAGCGAGCAACCGTCCGGCAGGTCGCCGAGGAGACCGGGCTGTCGATCGCCACCGTCTCCCGCGTGCTCAACGGCCAGGACAACGTCGCCCCGCGCACCCGCGAGGTGGTGCTGGAGGCGGCCGGGAGGCTCGGCCGCCGACCGCCGCACCGGCGCTCACCCGTCATCTACGTCCGTTGCCCGTACGTCCTGAGCGACTACTTCGGCCTCATCGTCTCCTCGATCGCCGAAGCCGCCGCCACCCAGCGGCTGGAAGTGCTCCTCAACGCCGGCGAGTCCGCCCAGCGCACCGACGCGCTGCGCGGCCTGCCCGCACGATCCGGGGTCGGCGGGGCCATCCTCATCCTGCCGCCCGAACCCGCCGACGACCTCGTCCGGCTGCGCGACAGCGGCTTCCCCTTCGTCGTCGTCGACCCCCGCACGACTCCCCCGCGCGACATCGCGGCGGTCTCGGCCGCCCACTTCACCGGGGCCCGCGCGCTCATGTCCCATCTGGTCACCCTTGGACACCGCCGCGTCGGCATCATCGCCGGCCCGCGCGACTGGCTGGTCACCGACGCCCGCACCGCCGGTCATCTCGCCGCGCTCGCCGACGTCGGTGTCCTGCCCACCCCGGACCTCATGCGGCACGTCCCCGAGCCCACCGTCGACCACGGCCACCGGGCAGCCGGCGAACTGCTCGACCGGCCCGACCCGCCCACGGCACTGGTCGGCTTCAACGACAAGATGGCCGTCGGCGCCCTGCGCGCCGCCGCCGAGCGCGGCCTGCGGGTGCCGGACGACCTCTCGATCGCCGGCTTCGACGACATCGACCTCAGCCGCGCGACGCACCCGCAGTTGACCACCGTCCGGCAGCCGCTGGCCGAGATGGGCCGCATGGCCGTCACGCTCTACACCCGACTGCTCGACCAGCACGAGCACGAGGCACTCCACGTCGAGCTCGCGACCGAGCTCATCGTCCGCTCCTCCACCGGCCCCGCCGTTGTTCGGGGTCCCATGGGGTGAGCCCGGCAGTTACTGTTAACTATCTTTACAAAATCTGACCACGTACTTACCATGGCGTCATCGCCCGAGTCTGACCCCCGTCAGGAGACCGATCCGGCTGCGTTCCCGGTCGCCTTCGGAGCTCCGCGCCGCCGGACAGGCGTGCGCACCGTGAAGGAGAACGTGCGTGACAGCAGAGAACGGCACGCCGCGGCGTATCCACGGGAAGATGATCACCACGGTCGGCGCCATGGTGATCGCGGCAGCCCTGTCCGGTGTCGTCGGCACTACGACGGCCCGTACCGCGGCCGCCTCCTCCACCGCGCTCGATCCGAGCGTCCCACCGGGCGGCAACTTCGACCTGTCGGTGTGGGAGCTCCAGCTCCCGATCGGGTCGCCCGGCTCTCCGACGACGATCCCGCCCGCACAGTTGAAGGGCGCCAACGGGTACACGAACCCCGCGTACTTCTGGACCGACAAGAACGACGGCTCGATGACCTTCTGGGACCCCGAGTCCGGGGTCACCACGCCGAACTCCAACTACCCGCGCTCCGAGCTTCGTGAGATGAACGCCGACGGCAGCGCCGCCGACTGGTCGCTGTCCGGCACCCACCGGCTGTCGGCGAGGCTGCGGATCGTCTCGGTGACCTCGAACGTCTGCGTCGGGCAGATCCACCTCGGCAGCGGCGGCTCCTCGACCAAACCGCTGCTCGAGCTCTACTACCACAGCAACGGGGACATCGTCCTCGGCCTGGAGAACTCCCCCGACGGTGGGCAGGCCCTCCACACCCTGGCCAACGTGGCGCTCGGCACCCAGTGGAGCTACGTCATCGCGATCGTCGGCGGCCGGATCCAGATCACCGTCAACGGCAGCACGACCAGCTACCCGATCGCCTCCGGCTTCGGCTCCTACCACCAGTATTTCAAGGCCGGCGACTACAACCAGTCCGCGTCGGACAGCACCAGCAAGGGCGCGAAGGTGAAGTTCTACGCCCTGACCGTGGCACACGGCTGACCGCATGAGAACTCGGTGATCAGGTCACCAGGCCGTTGCGGTAGGCGTAGACCACGGCCTGCACGCGGTCCCGCAGATCGAGTTTGGTGAGGATGCGCGACACGTACGTCTTGACGGTCTCCTGGCTGATCACCAACGTCGCGGCGATCTCGCTGTTGGACAGACCGCTCGCGATGAGGCGCAGAACCTCCAGTTCGCGCCGGGTCAGCGGGACGCCGTCCGGCGTGCCCTCGGTGGGACGGATCCGCGCCGCGTACCTGCCGACGAGCCGCCGCGTCACCTCGGGCGCCAGGAGCGCGGCACCGGTCGCGACGGTGCGGATGCCGTGCAGCAGTTGCGCCGGTGGGGCGTCCTTGAGCAGGAACCCGCTCGCCCCCGCGCGCAGCGCCTCGTACACGTACTCGTCCAGGTTGAACGTCGTCACCACGAGCACCTTGATGGGATTCGCCACCCCGGGCCCGGCCAGCAGGCGGGTCGCCGCGATGCCGTCGAGCACCGGCATCCGTACGTCCATCACCACCAGGTCCGGATTCAGCCGGCGGGCGAGGTCGACCGCGGCGCGCCCGTCCCCGCACTCGCCCACCACCTCCAGGTCGGGTTGCGCATCGATGATCGTCGCGAACCCCGTACGGATCAGCGCCTGGTCGTCGCAGACCAGGACCCGGACCGGCGCGGTCATGACGGGCTCCCCGCGGGGATGCGCGCCCGGACGACGAAGCCACCGCCCGCCCGGGGGTCCGCGCTGAACTCACCGCCCAGGGCGTCGACCCGCTCGCGGAGACCGGCGAGGCCCCGCCCGCTGCCGCCGGGAGAACCGGTCCGCGAGCCGGAACCATCGGTGCTGACCTGCACGGTGATCTCTCTTTCGCCATAGCGCACATGGACGCCGGTACGACTGCCGTGGGCGTACTTGAGGGCGTTCGTGAGCGCCTCCTGTACGACCCGATAGGCCACGAACTCGGCGCTGCCGGCCGACTCCGCCGGACTGCCCTCCTCGGTGAACTCCACCGGCTGTCCGGCACTGCGCGTCTGCTCCACGAGCGTGTGAAGTTCGCCGACGGACGGCGTCCTGCCGTCGCTGTCGTGGTCGGGGTTGAGCAGGTCGAGCAGGTGCCGCAGGTCGGTGATGGCGCGTCGGCCGGTGTCGGCGACGGCGCTCAGTGTCGCCTCGAGGCGATCGGGCGCGGCGGTCAGGTAACGCGCCGCCTCGGCCTGCACGACCATCGCCGTCACGTGGTGGGTCACGACGTCGTGGAGTTCGCGGGCGATGCGGGTGCGTTCGGCGGCGCGGGTCGCCTCGGCGACGTGGCGGCGGCGTTCGGCCTCGGCGGCCCGGGTGGCCCGCAGCCAGGACCCGACGCCCCATGCGAAGACCAGCACCAGGTAGAACGTCATGTACTCGCCCGGCCCCTCGGTCCCACCGAGCCGGCTCAGCGCGACCGCCAGCGGCACATACGCCGCGGAGAGCAGCACCACGGTGACGCGCCGGTGGCGCTCCAGATGGGCGCCCGCGCTCACCAGCGCGAAGGCCAGTCCGGCGCCCGTGACCGTGTGGTAGGCGCGGAGCTGGTCGAGGACGAAGCCGAGCGAGACCAGGGAGAGACAGGCGGCCGGCCACCGCCGGCGCGCGGCGAGCGGGAGGCACTCGAGGGCGATCACGACGAAGGTCAGCGCGTCGGAGGGGCGGGTCGGCAGGCCGCCGACCTGGGTCTGCTGGTCGCGGAACGCCGGCAGGAACGCCAGGGCGACCATCAGCAGCGCGAACGGGAGATCCCGGACCGTGACATCACACCGCCGCCACAGGTCCGGGACGCGCCGGAGGTCGATCACTGGGCGAGCGTAGCGGTCGTGGCGGCCCGGGCGCTGCGCCGGAGAGGGACCAGGTTGCCACGCCGGTGGGCCAGCCACAGGAACACGATCGTCAGCAGCGCGCCGAACAGGACCGAGTACACGCTCGCCTCCGGCCCGAACTTGCCGCCGCTGAGCAGGGCCTGGCCCGACGTCACACCGTGCAGCAGCCCCTCTGTCTTGCCGTTGCCGGAGACCTCGGTGCCGAAGATGCCGGCCTCCGCGAAGTTCCAGCCGAAGTGCAGGCCGATCGGCACCCACAGGTTGCGGGTGGCGGCGTAGCAGGCGGCGAGCATGAAGCCGGCCTCGATGGCGATGGAGATCGCGCCCCACAGGGTGGCGTCCTTGTTCGCCAGGTGCGACAGGCCGAACAGCAGGCCGGTCAGTGTCAGCGCCACCCAGGTGCCGGTGCGTTCCTCGACGATCCGGAACAGGACGCCGCGGAACAGCAGCTCCTCCGTCACGGCGGCGGCGGCCATGAAGCCGAACAGCCCGAGCGCACCCATCACCGATCCCCAGCCGTCGACCCGGTAGTCGCCCAGGAAGACGAGGTTCACGATGACGGCCGCGAACATCCCGACGCCGATCAGCAGCCCCCGGCCGACGGCGGCGACGGCGCCTTCCCTGGCCACCTCCACCGGCGCGCGGCGCTCGGACCACCGCACCACCCGGGCGTAGACCAGTACCGCGAGCACGGCCGTCACGACGCCGAGAATGAGCGTGAGAAGCGTGTTCCCGTTCACCGCTGCCACGGCCTGTCCGCCCACGAAGGCGACGGCCGCGACGGCCACGAGCTGCTTCAACAATCGCATGATGGTTCCTTCGGGAGATTGCGCGGCCGGAGCGCCGCGGCGATGGCGAGAACGCTACGGATTCAGCGGTCTGCAAATCGTCACCGCGCGGTGGACATTCGCCGGTAGCTCGCATGGGGGACGCAGCGCGCTGTCCCCCATGTGAGCTACGCGCGAGTGTCCACCGCGTGGTGACGATTCCGAGCCGGCGAATCCATAGCGTTCTCGATGTGGCCACGGCGCTTCGGCCGCCACTTTCTTCTCGGAGGACATCATGCTTCGCAAGATCAAGGCATCCGCTGTCATGGCACTGTGCTGCACCGTGGCCGGTGTGGGACTCGCCGGCTGCAAGGTCGACGCGAATGCGGTTTCGAACCCATTCACCGGCACCCATGGGCGAAAAGCCGAAAAGGACCTGTTCTCTGGGACGAAGAAGATCGACGTCGGCGGCAAGTCGGTGAACGTGTCCTGCTCGGGCGGCCCGGTGAAACACCGCCCCGTCATCGTCCTGCTGCCCGGACTGGGTGATGGGCTGGACAAGATGGCCGCCCTTCAGAAGACCCTGAGCAAGAACGACCGGGTCTGCGCCTACGACCGGCTCGGCGAAGGGGCGAGCGATCAGCCGGACGGCCCGCAGAGCTTCGCCGACACCGGGAGGATCCTCACCGCGGTGCTGGATCGGGTCGCCGGTGACGGCCCGGTCGTCCTGGCCGGGCACTCGCTGGGCGGGATGATCGCCGCCAGGTACGCTCCCGGCCACCACCAGGTCAAGGGGCTCGTCCTGATGGACGCCACGTCACCGACCTCGGTCGCCGACATCACCCAGACGATCCCCGCGTCCGCCACCGGCCCGGCGGCCGAGCTGCGCGCCCAGACTCTCGCGGTGGACCGGGGGGAGAGCCCGGAGAAGCTCGTCATCACCGACGAGAAGGTGCGCTCTGCCGGGAACATCCCGGTGCAGGTGATCAAGCATGGAAAGCCGTACCTCGCGGCCTTCCCCCAGTACGGTCCCGCTCTGGAGCGGGCGTGGACCGCAGGCGAGCACAAGTGGCTCGCGGTCTCCAGGCGCAGCAGGCTGAGCATCGCCGCCAACAGCGAGCACTACATCTACCTCGACCGGCCTGATGTCGCCGTCCAGGCCATCCAGCGCGTCACCGCCCAGGCCACGCGCTGAGCGACCGACCCCGCCTCGGTCGCAACCACAGACGGGGGACATACAAGCGTGAGGGGTTCCGGCGCTACTTCGCCGGAACCCCTCACGAGCGCGTTCTCGCTACACCCGCACGCCTATCCGTGGAACGAATTCGGCATCCACTGAAGAGCACCCATCACGGTGGCGGCAACCAGAACGGCCTTCAATATCTTTTCGTGCTTGAACATTCAAAGTCTCTCTAATTCGACGATTCGATCGCCCTTCGATCGAACTGCCTCAACCCTAGACGATCACGCGGAACCTGAGGAGCGAAAATAGAAAAAAGATCGGACCGAAATCTCGCGCCCGCCAGAGTTTTCTGCCACGCTTAATAGCCTCACCGCATACGACGGCGAGGCGGAGTGAATACGCTTATCAGTCGGCCAGGTCGATGATATCCAGGCGAATCTTCACCGCTTCGATCTCTGGAACGATGTTCAGTTGTAAGAACAGGTCGTAAGCCTGGCGCCAGTAGATGCGCGCGGCGTCATGCCCCTTGGTCAGGCTCGTCACGTGGCCGAGCCCATTCAGCGCCTGAGCCTCGAGATAGGGGTCGCCTATCTGCTGGGCGAGGCGGCGCGCGGCTCGATAGTCATCGGTGGCGACCGGGTACTGGCCCGTGCAGACGCGTACGTCCGCGATGCCGAGCGTCCCCCGGATCTTCTCGCTCGTGTTGTTGATCGTTCTGGCCACGGCCACCGCGGAGCGATGGCGGATCAGCGCCTCGTTGTACTGCTCCAGGCCGGTGAGCGCGAGCCCCATATTGTTCAGAACGTTCGACTCATTGATCCGGTCCCCGGTCGCCGAGAACTCGGCGAGGGCCTCGCTGTAGTACTTCAGGGCGGTGTCATGGCGGCCGCGATAGCGTGCCACGTCGCCGAGATTATTGTCCAGGATCGCCTTGTTACGCCGCCCCGTCAGAGTCCGATAGATGTCGCGCGACTTCTGATACAGCTCATAAGCGTCGCGATGGTAGCCGAGCAGCAGATGGGTATGGGCGAGGTTGCTCAGCGTTGTCGCCTCGCCGCGCACGTCGCCGATGGAGCGGAAGCTCTCAAGTGCGTCATGGAAGCTACGCAGCGCTTCCTGATGCCGCCCGACCTGCGCCAGCATCATTCCGAGGTGATTGAGGCACTCCCCCTTCCCACGGGGGTACTCGGCGTCGCGATAGATATCGAGGGACTCACCGAAATAGGCGAGCGCCTCCCGATAATTCGACGACGACCACGCCACCAGGCCTATCTGGTCCAGTGCGGCGGCTCTGAGAGCCGCGTCGCCCGCACGGTGCGCGATCTGCTCGGCCTTGGTGGCGTTCGCGAGCGCCTCTTCCATCCTTCCCAGCCTCCACTGCACGACCGCCAGGTCGAATTGCGCCTGGGCGGCGGCCTTGGGGAGCTCGAGTTCGAGGGCGATGTTCAGCACACGTCGGTGGATCATCTCCGCCTCCTCCCACTGGGAGGCGGAGTCGAAGTAGCGGGCCACCGTCTTGGCGTAGTCGATGGCGTGAGCGTTCCAGGCGTGATCAGCGGCGTACTGAATCAGGCGAACCAGGTTCTTCCGCTCGACCGACAGCCAGTTCGTCGCCGCCTCCTCGTCCGCGAACGGCTCGACCGACACGGATCGGTCAGCGGCGGCCACCCCGGCACGGATGTGGTGCGGAAACAGCGTGCTGTCGGCCATGTCGGCCTTGAGCAGGTAATAGTCGAGCACTCGGCCGACAGCACGCCGAACGTCGAACTGTGGATCTTCTCGGGCCGGAAGGGCCGTGGCGTACTGCCGGACCAGATCGTGGAGCTGGAACCTGCCCGCGGAAATCTCCTCGATCAGGTAGTGGTCGGCGAAGTCGGCGAGGCTTCGCTCGGCCTCACCCACCGGTATGCCGGCGAGGACGGCGACGGCAGCGGCCGTCAACTCGGCGACCGGACTGATGCCCATGCGCCGGAAGATTCGCCGTTGCGTGACCGACAGGTCACGGTAGGAGAGGGCGAAGGTGGCCGCCAGTGCCGGATCCTGCAGGTCGGCGATGTTCTCGTGCGGCCCGCGCAGGTCCTCGGCCAGGGTCTCGATCGAGGAGACCTGTCGATCGCGCCATCGCGTCGCGGCCAGGCGGATCGCCAGCGGCAATCCGCCGCACAGCCGGACCGCGCCGGCGACCGAGTCGGGCGCGACGACGGCCTCCGGTTCCGCGATCCGCGTGAACAGGGCGATGGCGTCCGCCATCGGCAGCACGCCGAGCCGATGATGGCGGCCGTTGATCCCGGCCAGGTGGCGGCGGCTGGTGATGATCACGCGGCAGTCCGAGGTGCCCGGCAGGAGCGGTCGAACCTGGTCCTCGTTGACGGCATCATCGAGTACGACCATGGCCCGGCGCCCCTCCATCACGTCACGCCACAGCCTGATCCGTGCGGCCGTATCCTGCGGAATGCTCGTAGGCGCGATGCCGGCCAACTGGAGAAGTTTGGACAGTGCGCCGGCCGGGCTCTCCGGTAGGTGGTGCGCGTCGTGGCCGTGAAGCGGCAGGAAGAAGCACCCGTCGGGGAAGTGTTCGGCGAGGTCATGGGCGGCCCTGACCGCGAGGGCCGTCTTCCCGACGCTGGGCATGCCCTCGATCAGCACCACATCGTCCGCCGTGCCTGTGCGGGCGGCCAGCGCGGCGAGTTCTTCGGCGCGCCCGGTGAACTCCGGCACCGGTGGCGGCAGCTGGTCGAGCCCCGGTATCGGTTCCGACGCCGCACGCTGGGGCGCGGCGACCGCCGAATCGTGCTGCCGGATGCCGCGGAACAGAGTCTGAAGGCGAGGCGACGGCGCCGCACCGGCATCCTCACGTAGCCGTCGGGCGGTGGTCTGGTACAGCCCGAGCGCGTCGGCCTGCCGACCGCAGCGGTAATAGGCGATCATCAACTGTCCGACGAAGGATTCGTCCAGCGGATATCTTCCGATCAAGTTCACCAGGGAACCGACGATCTCGGCGTGGTTCCCAACGGCGAGCTCCATCTCGATCAGTTCACGGGTCATCGCTCGATAGTCTCCGTCGAGACTCACCCGCATCTGGTCGACCCACTCACCGGAAATACCGGTCAGCGGTTCCGCCCGCCACAGGTTCACGCCTTCGCGGAGCAGTTTGATCGCGTCTCGTGTGTTGCCGCTTTGCCGCCTGGAAATGGCCTGGTCGTGGAGCATACGAGACCGGAAGAGGTCGACGTGCTCAGGAGACACCTCCAACGCGTACGCTCCAGGCGTCGCGGCCAGGCGGACGGTCTCGGCGACGCCGTACTTCTTGAACCTCCTGCGCAGACGCGACAGATCGGTCTGCAGGCTCTGCCGTACTTCAGCCGGTGGATTCCGTCCCCACACGCGATCGATCAAGGTCTCCACGGAGACCGGGCGCCCCTCGGCGAGCAAGAGAGCGGCGAGGAGCAGGCGCTCCTTGGCAGTCCCGAGATCCACCCGAATTCCGGTCAACCAGAATTCGATTGGCCCGAGCATCCGGAATTCCACCGGAACCCCCCACGCGTTTCTTCCCCTGTGCCATTTACTTTTTCCTCCTTCTCTTACATGAAACGGGGGGGTGGCTGTCCAACCTTGGTCAACGCGCCTTACCGGGCCTCTTCCCATCGCCACATCACCGGTTCGCGGCCAGATTCCCGCCCCGTTTCCTGCCAGCGACGTGTCCGACGGTCGACTCGCGAGGCGGTGAGGGATCGCCTCGACGAGAAAGGGGGCACCATGAGCGAGGCCATGCAGCGGATGATGCCGGAGCCGGCCGAGTTCCAGAGCGCCTGCGACTACGGCGCGTGCGTGGAGGTCGCCATCACCGAGGTGGTGGCGGTCCGTGACTCGAAGGCCGGGCAGGACGGGCCGGTTCTGTGGTTCAGCCGCTCGGAGTGGGAGGCCTTCGTGGCCGCGGTGAAGGCCGGCCGATTCAGCGTCGGCTGACGCGCGCGCTGTCGGAACCTGGGTGCGGACGCCGACGGTCGCCGGCCGCCGCACCCGGGTCTGAACGGTCGAAACCATGCTCAGCCCTCGAGGGTCCGCATCTGGACCGTCAGCTCACGCAGGAGCGCCTGCGCCTCGTCACCGAAGACCGCGGTCTTCCACAGTGTCGACCAGCGGTTCTGGTAGATCGCCACGTCGTCGGCGTCGGTGACGGTAAGAGGGGCGTGGTCGAGTTCGATCAGGACCAGGGCGTTGTCGCCGGCGTCCCCGTCGTCGAGGATCGAGAATCCCTGGAGGTACGGCGCCTCCGCCTCGGCCGACAGGGGGATCAGCCCGACCGAGACATTGTCCAGTGTGCTCACCGTCGCAACCCGATCCAGCTGTGCGATCGCGAGCCGCGGCGGACCGGGACGCCACCGAAGTGCCGCCTCGGTGATGAGGAACTCGTATTCCCTGTCGCCTTCGTACAGAGCGAGCTGGCGGTCCAGTCTGGCGGCCACCGCGGCGGCGACGCTCGTCCCCGGAACGCTCGACTTGAACATCGCGAACACCCGCTGCGCGTAACCGGACGTCTGCAGCAGGCCGGGAACGAACGCCGGCTGGAAATTGCGTATGCGCCGGGCCGTCTCCTCGCGCTCGCGTATCTCGTCCTGAAGATGGGGCCGGCCCTCGAGCGCCGCCTGCCAGGCCTCGACGCCGGTGCGAGCGACCTCGTCGAGGGTGGCGAGCAGTCGCTCGGTCTCGTCGGACGCGCCGACCGCACGGGCCCAGGCGGTGATCTCCGCGGCGGACGGCTGGGCGGTGCCGGCCTCGATCCGCGACACCTTGGACTGGCTGATGCCGATCCGCTTCGCCAGATCCCTCCCGCTGACCCCGCTCATGTCGCGAAGGACGCGCAGCTCGCCGGCCAGTCGCCGTCGCTTGTCGTACACCGGGTCACGTCTGTCACCGGCCACGGCCATCACCTCAACCCGGAGTTCGACGGAGATTCAGGACGATGCGAAGTATGTCCCAGCAAGCCAGGGATGCCCTAGATGCTCGCGGGAGAGTCAACCACCCAACCGGGATCCCGTCAACGCGCGGACAGCTCGCCCCTCTCGGTATAACCTGCTCGTCGATCACCCTCCGTCGGACACTCCCCGTCCGACGATGGTGATTCAGTTTGATTCAGATCGATTCGAAAGGATCTCGTGATTCCCCCTCTCCATCGAACTATCATCGCGATCGACGCCGAAGGATCGACCCGTCTGACCGACCCGGCCAAGGGGTACCTGCGCAGGGCGATGTACGACCTCTTCGAGCAGGCCCTGGCCGCGGGCGGGGTCACGGAGCCGTACCGTGACTCCTTCCTCGACCGGGGCGACGGCGTGCTCGCCCTGATCCACCCCGTCGACCAGGCTCCCAAGACGGTGCTACTCGACACCGTCGTCCCGACCCTGGGCACCCTCCTCGCCCAGCACAACCGGCGTCACCCCGAGCGGCAGTTCCGGCTGCGCGTGGTCGTGCACGCCGGGGAGGTGACCTTCGACGACAACGGGTGCTTCGGCGAAGCCCTCGACGTCGCGTTCCGGCTCCTGAACGCCGGCCCGGTGAAGCGGATACTGGGCGGCAGTGACGCCCCGATGGTGCTCGTGGTCTCCGACGACGTGTACCGCTGCGTCGTACGGCACGACTACGACGGCATCGACCCGAAGGCGTTCTGCCGGCTGATGCTGCCGCGTACCTCGCACCCGGTGCGTTCGGCATGGGTCCGGGTCATCGACGCGTCCAAGGGCGTCGCGGAGCACCCTTACGACCCGGTCACGAGGCTCGAGGATTACCGGCGCCGCGCCTGATCATCCGTTCGGGCGCGACCGATGCGGGGGGCACCTCCGGGCCGGAGCCGGAGTGCCCCTCTCATCGGAGGATCCGAGTACAACGACGCTCTCTCAGGGCGGGTGCGTCGGCCTCGCAGACGGGTCGCGGGAAGAGGGGGCGGCGGCCCGCGGACCGGCGCCCGAAAGTGCTCACCACGCGAATGGATCATCACCGTCGTACCAGTCGAACCTGGCTCGGTGACAGTCGTCGCATCGCTGGAACCACGGGGCGCACGGCCGAGCGCACGATACGCAGAGCGACGCGTTGACGAGGGGTCTACGTTGGGCGACCAATTCGACGATGCGCCGGGACGCCGCTTCCTCTCCGGCCGCGGCCTCTTCGTGATCCACGCCGCCGACGGCCCCGAAGGACCGGCCGGCCGAACTCAGGTCGCGCATGAGGGCGGCATGACGCTCCGCCTCGTCGAGGCTCATCCGGGAGATCACGGAGTCGGGACGAAGGATCGTCCGCAGAGAGCGGCCCGTCAGCACCGCGGCGGCTATCTCGGGAAAGGCGCCGTCCGCGTCCACGGGGAGGGTGATGAGCCGCCACACCGTGGGTCCGTCGCCGGGCCACGGAGCGTCCACTGTCACGGGGGCGCGGACCGTGGCACGGGCCGTCTCCCACATCGTGAGTAAGGTCTCGATCGACGCGGGACGCAACCAGGGACGGGCCGAGGCCTCGCGGCGAGCCGCCTTCCGCCAACCGCGCAGGGCATGCGGGATCTCGGCCGGGGTGGGGTCGCCCAGCTCACCCCAGTCCGGGCGAAGGCTCGCCTTGATGATCGAGAGGTCGGAGGGCGCGCCGTTCGCCACGGCGACGGCGGCACGCACGAGCCCGGCGTCCGGCGAGAACCCCGGGATGCCGCCGGCGTACGTCGCGACGAGGCCCTCCCCTGCGGCGAAGCCACGCCGTCCGGCCCGTCCCGCGATCTGGGCCGCCTCCCACAGTCGCAGCCGACGGCGCTCCTTGCCGTCGAACTTGCCGGTCTCGGCGAAGGCCACCGCGCGCAGCGGCAGATTGACCCCGTGTCCGATGACGTCCGTTGTGACGATCACTTCGACCTCGCCGGTGACCAGTCGCTGGATCTGCTCCCGGCGCGCCCCGGGAGGCATGGCTCCGTACAGGACGGTGGCGCTGCGACCGTGGTCGATCAGCTCCCGGTGCAGGGCCAGCACCGCCCTGCGGCTGAACGCGACCACGGCCGAGCCGGCGGGGATCGTTCGAGGGCCCATCGCGGGTGCGTGGGTGAGCTCCGTACAGCGCGAGTGCTGCGCGATCTCGAGGTGACCCGCCTGGACGAAGGCGGTGCGCAGCAGGGCGCCGGCTTCGGGGGCGGCCGCGACGTGGATGTAACGGTGGGAACCGGTCAGCAGGAGCCGGGTCCAGGCATGGCCTCGATCGTGATCGGCGACCCAGTGCGCCTCATCGAGCACGAGCACGTCGCCGCAGGTGCGCGCGGACTCGGCGGTACAGGAGACGACGTCGGCCTGCGGGTTGATCCGCTCTTCACCGGTCACGAGACCGACGCGCTCGTCGGGGAGATGCGCGCGCAGCCTCTCATAGACCTCCCGGGCGAGCATCCGCAGCGGAGCGGCGTACGTGCCCGACAGCCCCAGTCGGGCCTGCGCGATGAGGAACTCGATCCCGTCGTGGGTCTTTCCGGAGTTGGTGGGCCCCAGGCGCAGGACCACCCGCTCCGGCGGAGTCGTCCGTGCGGCGAGGCGGACCCGGGCCCGTGCCGCCGCCTCCCGCTCCAGGCCGCGCAGCCTGCGTGACTCTTTCTGCCTGGCCTGACGCCGCTCCCGAGCGAGGTCCCGATCCGTCACACTTCCTCCTTGCGGTCGAGTGATTACCGACCGTGGTGAAGCTAGCGAGGCGGACCGACAATTCCCCTCCCCCACCTTCGCGATCATGGGACACGCCGCCCCACTGAACCGCGTGGCGCGCCGGTCGGCCGGGCGGCGCGCCACGCGGCTCAGCGCAGGGCCGACAGGCGGTCCAGGACGCGGTACGGCTGCAGCCCGTAGGCGTAGAAGTCGACCGCGTCGGCCACCGACGCGACCGAGCCGATCTTGGTGGCCAGGTCGGCCGCCGAGGTGGTGTCCGGCGGGCCCGGGCGCAGCAGCGCGCGCAGTTCCCGGTCCGGTCCGAGGGCGGCGCGGTAGGCCTCCAGGTCAGTGGCGACGCGACCCGTGTCGCGCGCGTACGCGGTGACGGCGTAGCCGTGGACGACGCCCGCGACGGCGGCGGGGTCGATGCCGATCCGCCACGCGTCGGACGCCGCGGGGCCGTCCGCCGGCCGGCCGTCCGCGTACCCCTTCACCGCGCCCGTGAGGTCGAGGAAGATCAGGCGGGATCCCTCTGCCGCGACGGCCTCGGCGACCTCGGCGGCGAGCGAGGTGACCGTCGCCCGGCGGGCCATCGCGAACTCCACGATCGCCGCCGGTAGACCGGTCTCCGCCTGCCGCGCGCCGCCGCCCTCGAACGCCTCCTCCACCAGGCGCGTGGCCTCCGCCCGTGCCGCCTCGGCGCCCTCGACGCGCCGGCAGTGCGGGCAGAAGCACAGGCCGAGGGCGTACTCGGCGACCGGGCCGAGTTCGACGAAGGACCGTTCGTGGTGGTAGCCGTGGCCGAAGAACCCGAAGTGCAGCGACTCGGCGACGACGCCGTCGACGCCGTACCGGGCCAGGGAGCGGGCCAGCGCCACGGCGTACGCGCGGACGTCGGGGTTGGACGGGCACAGGTCCGCCGGGGCCGCGCGGTCGCCGAAGCAGTTCTCCTGCGTCACGTCGGGGTGTGCCAGGCCGATCGTGGTGTTGTGCAGGAAGACGCCCCACGCGTACAGGGACGCGCCGCGCGAGCGGGTCAGCGCCCGCAGCGATCGGAGCGGGTCGTCCTCCGCGCCGGCCTGCACCGGCGGCGCCAGCCGCCCGAACAGGTCGCCAGGTGGGAAGTGCACGCCGTCGTGCCGGAAGGTCACCCGGGACGCGCCGTGCGGGGTGACGTCACGGGCCCGGTGGTAGGCCGCCGCGACGGTCAGCCCGGTGCAGCCATAGCCGAGGACCCGGTCGAGGACCGGTGCGGCGCCCTCTCCGCGCAGGTCCTCGACGAAGGTGTAGACGGTGGAGTCCATCAGCCCTTGTTCACCATGAAGTCGATCGGCCCTACTCCGGCAGTGCGGACGAAGCCGCCCACCCGGTCGCCCTGGACGGTCACCCGCGTGCTCCCGCGACGGCCGCGACGAGGCGGCGGGCGCGGTCGGTGAGGGCGTCCAGCGACCCGCCGTCGAGCGCGTCGCCGAGGAGGGGACCGCCGACGCCGACCGCGATGGCGCCGGCCCTGATGTAGTCGCCGGCCACGTCGATGCCGACGCCACCGGTGGGCAGGAGCGGCACGTCGCGGAACGGCCCGCGTACATCGCGCAGGTAGCCGGGGCCGAACGCGCCCGCCGGGAAGACCTTCACGGCGGACGCCCCGAGCTCCCAGGCCGCGCCGATCTCGGTGGGCGTGAGGGCGCCCGGGTAGTAGCCGAGACCGTGCGCGGCGGCGCGCTCGGCGACGACCGGGCGGGCGTCGGGCGCGACGATGAACGACGCGCCGGCGTCGGCGGCCGCGTCGACCTGCGCGGCGGTGAGCACGGTGCCCGCGCCGAGCTCGACGTCGTCGGGCAGCCGGCGGCGCGCGGCCCGGAGGGAGTCCAGCGCTCCGGGGGTGTTGAGGGTCACCTCCAGGCAGCGCACGCCGGCGGCGGCGAGCGTGTCGAGCACCGCGTCCGTCCGGTCCCCGCTGCTGCCCCGCACGATGGCGACGACACCGCAGGCGAGCAGCACCGGGCCGGGGCCGACTCTGGTGGTCATGAAGCCTCGGTCATGTGTCGGTTTCCTTCCACGGAGGAGACGGATCGGTCAGTTCGGGGTGAGGGCGCGGCCGGGCAGCGCGCCGGTCAGGGCTCCCCCGGCCAGGACGGGTACCCCGCCCACCAGGACGTGGTCGACGCCGTCGGCAGGCGTACGCGGGGACTCGTAGGTCGCGCGGTCGGTGACCGCATGAGGGTCGAGGACGACGAGGTCGGCCGCGAAGCCCCGGCGGACGACGCCCCGGTCCAGCAGGCGGAACCGCCGCGCGGCGTGCGCGGCCATGTGGACCGCCGCCTGTTCCCAGGTCCAGTCGCCGAGCTCGCGCACGTGCCGGGCCAGGAGCCGGGCGAAGGCACCCCAGCCGCGCGGGTGCGGGTGCCCGCCCTGGTAGATGGCGTCGGAGCCGGCGGTCTGCGCCGGGTGCCGCAGCAGGGCCCGTACCGACTCCTCGGTGTTGGTCGGCGGCTGCCCGAACACGCAGCCGGCCTCCAGGCGGGTCGCCACGAGCAGGTCGCAGCAGAACTGACCCGGGGAGCGGCCCGCCCGCTCGGCGGCCTCGGGCAGCGTCAGGCCCTCGGTCCAGCGCAGGTCGTCGGCCGGCACGTGCGACAGCGTGATGCGGGGCCACAGGTCGGCCGTCCACTCGCTCTCCAGCCGCCGGCGTACGGCGGGGTCGGCCAGGGCCGACAGGGTCGCGTCCAGGTCGGCGACGGGAAGCCGGTCGGGCAGGGTGACGAGCGTGAGGGTGCTGGAACCGCGCAGGTACGGGTAGTTGTCGAAGGTCAGGTCGACGCCCTCGGCCCGCGCGTCGTCCACCATCGCGATCAGGTGTTCGCGGGGGCCGTGATAGTGCGAGACGTGCGGCGCGACCCCGCCGGCCCGCGCGATCCGCAGCACCTCGGCCATCCCGTCACCGGCCTTGGCCTCGTACCCCCGCATGTGCGTCACGTACGGCAGGCCGGCGGCGGCGACCGGCGCGCAGAGCGCGGCCAGCTCGTCGGCGTCGGCGTACGCGCCGGGGAAGTACTCCAGGCCGGTGGACAGGCCCGCCGCGCCCTCTTCCAGGCCGCGTTCGACCTGGCGGAGCATGGCGGCCAGTTCGTCGGCGTCGGGCGCGCGGCGGGCGGCGCCGAGCGCGTTGCGCCGGAGGGTCCCGTGCGGGAGCAGGTAGACGGTGTGGAGGGGAAGACGGCGGTCGTAGCCGGCGAGCAGGCCGGCGACGGTCACCGGGCCGTCGTCGAGTCCGGGATGCCGCCCGTTGACCGGGGCGAAGTACCGCGAGACGTACGCCAGCGTCGCCGGGTCGGCCGGGGCGAAGGAGACGCCGTCCTGGCCGAGCACGAAGGTGGTGACGCCCTGGCGGAGCGCGGCGAGCTGGACCTCGGGGTCGAAGACGGCCGCGTCGCCGTGGACGTGGGTGTCGATGAAGCCGGGCATGACGTACCGGCCGGTCGCGTCGATCTCGGTCGCCGCACTCGCCCCGGGCAGCGGGCCGACCTCGGTGATCCGGTCACCGGAGATCGCGACGTCGGCCCGGAAGGCGGGCGCGCCGGTCCCGTCGACCACCCATCCACCACGGATCACCACGTCGGCCACGATTCACACCGTACTTCGCGACACCGAACGGTGCCCGGCCCGCCGGCGCGTGCGGGCCGGACACCGTCGTCCGGGTCAGGAACGGATCGGATAGACGTGGACGCCGACCTGATCGTTGCCGGTCGACGTGTGCGACAGGCCGTTCGACGACGTGTCGAGGAAGGATCCGGGGACGCGGGATCCAGGGACCTCGAGGAACGTGCCCGGCTCGCCGGACCCGTTGGCGTAGCCGACACCCGCCGAGGTGCCGCCGAGACCGCCCCGGCCGCCGCTGAGGTCGCCGCTCTCCCAGCGCAACCGCCGGTACCGGAACACGATGTCGAACGCGCCGTCGCCGGCGTCGCCCCGATCGACGAGGTAGAGCTCGAACGAGTTCAGCGGGTCGGCGTGGGCGTCGTAGTAGCCGACCCCGTCGTACAGGACGCAGAACGCCCGCCGCCCCTGCACCGTGCCCATCCCGTACCGGACCGGCTGCGTTCCCGGAGCCCGCGTGTCGACGTCGGCCCACCACGGCGCGATGATCGGTTCCGTCAGGTCCTTGAAGGGCTCGGGGGTGAAGTCCGAGAACGGCCTGTCGCCGAAGCTGACGTTGCCGTTGTTGTTCACCCAGAGCCCGGAGAACCGCCGCCCCTTGAAGTTCAGCGTGAACGGCAGGCTCACCTCAGGACCCGACTGGTCGTCGTTCGGCACGACGCGGTTCGCGTCGCAGCTCACGTCGGCCTGGTCGCCGTCGGCCTGGAACTCGTACCGGCCGGTGAAACCGCCCGGGTCGAAGACCCGGACCTGGTATCGCCCTGACTCGCGGAGCCCGGTGAAGCCCACCGAGCCGCATCCCGGGCCGCGGGTACGGCCGAGCGGCCGGCCGCTGGGCGCGACCAGGGTGATCACGAAGGTGCCGGCACCGGGACAGGCGCCCGGCGTGGTGATCCGCACCGACTGCCCGGCCCTCAGATCGACCAGGTAGCGATCGGTGACGTACGGCTTGTCCAGCGAGCCCGACACCCGCCGGCCGAGCTGGAGGTCGGCGGTGTCCTCGACGGGGCCGCCGAGCGCGGTGAGGTCGACGGTGGACCGCATCCGCTGGGCGACGACCGCCGCGTTGTCGGCGAACCGCCGGTCACCGGTGAGGGCGACGTCCAGGACGCACTGCTCCAGCGCGGCACCGGGCGCCACGCCCTTGTCCCGGCACTCCTTCTCCGCCGCGGCCCGGTCGGCCGCCGGGAGCCCGGACACCGACGCCCGCTGCGGCGGCTCGATCGGCAGCGCGCCGTCCGGTGGGATCGTGCTGCGGAAGAACGACGCGCTCCCCTGGACCCGCCAGCTCGCGCCGAACGTCCCGTACAGCTGCCGGAGGTCGAGCGGATCCTTGACCGGCGTGCCGTCCCGGGCGGTGAGGTCGTCGTTCGGATCGCTGTTCGCGTTGCCCAACAGGCCCCGGATCTTCCCCCAGCGGCTCTTCGCCGGCGTAAGGAACGCGTTGTCGGCGATCCAACGGCCGGCCATCAGCTCGGTGCCGTCCGGCCACCGGACCACCGCGCCGCGCACCTTGCCGAACGTCAGCACGGCGCCGCCGGGGAGCTTGGTCGTGGCCCCATCCTTGAGGGGCAGCCGCCTGCCGTCGAGGGTGGCCACCTGTGGGTCGAGCGGCTCCGACGTCGTGTCGTCGCCGAAGGCGATCACCGAGTTGCCCACCCGCGCGGCCACGCCGCGGTTGACCGACATCGACGACGACCTGTGCGGCAGCCGGGTGTACCGCCCCTGGACCAGGAAGTCGTCGGTCGTCGACTCGGCCAGGACATAGTCGCCCGCGCCCTGGAAATCGAGCGAGCCGCCGTCGAAGGTGACGAAGTGCGGGTCGCCGTACGATCCGCCGGTCGCCGGTGGCAGCGGCCCGTCGTCCCGGGTGGTGCCGCCGTCGCTACCGCCACCGCCGCCGGGCACGCCGCCCGGCGGCAGTTCGCACTTGTCGGGGTCCGCGGCGGCGCTTCTGCCGCCCGCGAGCTGAGGCCGGGGGCAGTTCTGACACGCGTCACCGATCCCGTCACCGTTCCGGTCGGCCTGGTCCGGGTTGGGGTCGACGGGGCAGTTGTCGAGTTTGAAGGACGCCCCGGCCCACGGTTGGGCATCCGGAATTCCGTCCTTGTCCCTGTCATTGCGGGGGTAGATCGCGGTGATGTTCCACTTTTCCTTCTTGAGCTTTGTCTCGGCGCGGAAAAGGTACGGTTTTCCGGCCACTTCGCCGGGGCGGCCGCCCGGCTGAGGAGTCGCCTCGAGCTGGCTGAGCAGGATCGTGCCACCGATCTGAGCGGCGATCCCACCGGGGTTGCCGTCGCAGAAGTCGATCGAGTCGAGTACCTCGAGGCTCGGCTCGACCTCGAGGTCCACCCGTTTCAGCACGCCCCGGTCGTCCGCCGTGGGGATGAACCGCATCGGTCCGGAGTAGTTCCGCTGGTCAGGGAAGGTCGTCGGCCCGGGGGGCAGGGTGACCTGCCCGGGCCCACCCGCGATGATCCCGGGAACCCGCATCACGTTCGCCCAGGTGATGTCGACCGACCGGCCGACCTGGCCGTAGTCCGAGAACCGCTTGGTCGTGGGCGTCTGCGGTGCCGCGAGGGGCGGGGGCGCGGCATTGATCGCGTTGATCAGGTCGCTCATCACCTCCTTGGTCGCCGCCGCGGTCTCCGGCGCGTCGCGGAACTGCGCGAGCGCGCCGGCGTCGGTGACCTCGGTCCGGTTGTGCGTGCGCTGCCCGCCCGCGACGAACTCCTCGATCATGTTCGCCGAGGTCTGGCTGCCGTCCGGCGGAGAACCGCTCGTGGCCATCAGGAAGGGGATCAAGGTCCGGCGCAGGTCCGACCTGGCGAGCCAGACGTCGGACGCCTTGAGCGGCTTGCACCAGGCGGCCGGGGTCTCGGGCAGCGTGGCCCGTACCTCCAGCCCCCGCAGCCGGTCGACCTGGAACACCACGTCCTTCCCGACGACCTTGGTACGCGGCGTCGTGACGGTCAGGTGATCGGGATCGAAACCCTTGATCACCGTCTTGGCCGGTTCAAGCCCGATCGCGCCGGGCTCGACGGCCACGGTGATCGGCTTGGCGAAGCGCAGGCCGTTCGGTGACAGATCGAGGACGCCGGTGCCGAACACCTCTTTCATCCCGGCGGCCCGCAGTGGCGTCAGGTTCAGGCGGGTCGGCCTGCGCACCGCGCCGGCCGGTACGGTCACCCGCCAGCCCTTCCCGGCGTACGAACCGCCGCGCGGACCGACTCGTACGGGCTCGGCGAGGCTCTGCACGGGCGTGTCGATGACCTGGCCGCGCCCGGCGGACATGGTGGCGACGGTCAGACCGCCGAGGCGCCCGGGCGCGCGGACCGAGACGGCGACGCCGCCGTCGGGCAGTCCGGTGAGTGTGTACCGGCCGCTGCCGTCGGTCCTGGCGGTCCGTGACCCGTAGCTCGCCACGGCGCCGGCGACCGGCCGGTGCGTGGCGGCGTCGAGCACCCGGCCGGTCACCTGGCCGTGGGCCTTGCCCGACCGCTGCTCGACGGTCAGCCGCTTGGCCGACCGCCGCTTGCCGGAGTACGCCGTGACCGTCAGGTGGTTACGGCGAGAGGGGCGCAGCAGCACCTCCACCGAGAACGTGCCTCCCCGCCCGGCGATGGCCATGGCCGGCAGGACGCCTCCGCGGACCGTCACCACGCTCCGCGGGGCGGCGTGCCCGCGCAGCAGGACGCCGGCGGACCGGGTCTTGCGTGGCGCGGACACCGTGAGCCCTCCGGATCCGCCGGCGGTCGCCCGTGCCGGGGAACCCGTGGCGGGCCGGGTGACGGATGCCGCCTCGGCGGCGACCGGCGCCAGGCCGAGCGCCATGGCGATCGTCGCCGTGATCGCCGTCGCCCGGATGGTCGCCCGCCGGGCGTTCGAAGGCCGGACGCGCACCCGGGGCACCGGCCCACGCCGCCCCGGACGATACCGCCACCGGAACGCGATTAATTGGTTGATCATTAGTAAATCCCCTTATTCTCGCGTGAGCCACTAATATCCACTTAAGCGGACATCCAAGGCTGCGATATCCTGCTTAGTTCATCGACGGCACGAAAACGCCGACACTAGTCGGCGTCATAGGCTTCGGCTAGAAAAAACGCCGCTTATCCCCAGTGAATTCTTGCGCAGCTTCCGACATATCTGGTACCAACCCACTTACCGGTCTTAATTCACCCGGCCGCGCTCACCGACCGTGAGCTCCTCGACCCGATCGTTCGGGCGCGGACGCGGACGCTGGACGCCGATGCGAACCTTCCGGCCCGCCCGCGCGTCTTTATCAGGCACGACGGCAAGATCACGCACCCGCCCGGCGCTCTCTCCTTGTCCGTCTTTCCTGGTCACGAAGCCGAGGAGGTCGCGCTGTGTCCCGTGAGCCCGACGACGCGCGGAACGAGGCCGCTGGGACGCCGCAACGGGAGGATCCCGGCCCCGGCACCGAACCACAGGAGGAGCCGGACACCGGCTCAGCAGGCGTCGCGGACGCCGACGCCGAGTCCGGCGCGCCCGCCTCCGGCCAAGAGGACTCCGCGGAACCCGTACGCGCGTCCGAGCCGGAGTCCGAAGCGACGGCCGAGCTCGGCCGGCCGGCCGCGGCGTTCAGCGGCGAGACGGCGGAGAAGGACGAGACGGACGCCGACGCCGTGGCCGAGCAGCGGGACGACCATGAGGCGCCGGAGCCGTCCGCCGAATCCGCCGAAACCGGTGACGCCGAGGCCGGCGAACAGCCCGCGGCCGGCGAGGACGAACCGCTCGAAGTCGAGGCCGACGACGATACGGCGGTCTCCGCTGACGCACGGTCCGAGCAGGCGGACGAGCCTGAGGGACCCGAGCCCGGCGACGAACCCGAGGTCGAGCACGACCCTGAGCCCGAAGACGAACACAAGGTCGAGCCCGAAGACGAGCCCGGCCCCGAAGACGAGTCCGAATACGGAGACGAGCCCGAACCCGACCCTGGGCACGGGCCTTCCGTCGACGAGAGAGACGGGGCGGACCGGGAGAAGGGGAGCACCCCGACCGCGGAGTTCCAGCTTCCGCGCACGGTGCGGGTGCCCGCCGTGTCCAGCGATCTCACGGTCATGGACATGCCTCGCCCGACGGTTCCGAGGGAACGGCCGCGACCCGAACGTTCCGTCTTCGAACCGGCCCCTCGGCCGAGTTCGGGCGGCACTCGCGAGGAGACGGAGCCGACCGCGCCACCGCGTGACAGGGGCGCGAACACCGCGCTCACCCGTCCCGCTCCGGACCGCGAAGGATCCGCGCCGGGTACCGAGGCGCCCGGGTGGTTCGCGCCCGCGCAGGGCCCCTCCTCCTACGCCTCCCCCACGGCTCCGCGGACGGTCGAGGAGCCGCTTCCCGTACGCCGTCCGCCCACCCGCGGGAGTCTCGCGGACACGACCCAGCGGGACGGCCTGCCCATGCCCACCCGGCTCCCGGCCCCCGCGGCGGGCCCACCCGCCCCCGCCCCTGTTCCGGCCCCCGCGCCCGCTCCTCTTCCGGCCCCCACGGCGGCGTACGCGCCGCTCCCGCCGCCGGCGCTGCCGTCCCCGGCGGCGGCTCCGCCACAGGCCGTACGGCCGCCTGCCGCCGAGGCGCCCGCCCAGGCCCCCGAGGCGGAGCCGCGACGCAAGCGGCGGCGCACCGGCTGGATCGTCGCCGTGGCCCTGCTGGTGCTGCTGGCGCTGGTCGTGACCGGACAGCTGGTACGGCCGACGCCCCGGCCCACGCTGCGTCTCACCCTGGCGGCCACCCGGCACACCTTCGACGGTGCCGCCCCCGACCTGCCCTGGCCGCAGCAGGGGCAGGCGACCTTGTACGTCGACGGGCTGGGAACGATGGGGTCGTTCGGCGGACAGACACCGATCCCCACCGCCAGCGTGGCCAAGGTGATGACCGCGTACGTCTTCCTGAACGACCATCCGCTGGCGTCGGGCACGGACGGCCCCACGTACCGGATCTCCAGCGAGGAGGCCGCCCAGCTGCCGGCGCGCAAGGAGCGGGGCGAGTCGCTCGTCGAGGTCGTCGCGGGGCAGGCGTTCACCGAGCGCAAGGCGCTGGAGGCGCTGCTGCTCGTGTCGGCGAACAACATCGCGCACGAACTGGCCCGCTGGGACGTGGGCGACGAGCAGGCGTTCGTCGCGAAGATGAACGCGACCGCGCGGTCGCTGGGGATGACCGGCACCACCTACACCGATCCGAGCGGGTACGACTCGACCACCGTCAGCACGGCCGCCGACCAGGTCAAACTGCTGACCGCCGCGATGCGGATCCCGGCGTTCGCCGAGGTGGTGAACCACCACACCTATGTGCCCAACGACGGGCGTCCGTCGCGTACCGCCGGCAACGCCCTGCTCGGACGCTTCGGGGTGGTCGGCGGCAAGACCGGCTACACCGACGCGGCGGGCGGCAACTTCGTCTTCGCCGTCCGCAAGCGGAAGGGGAGCGTGACGACGACGATCGTCGGCGCGGTCATGGGGCAGCGGTCGCCCAGCGCGATGGGCGCGATCGAGGCCGCGCAGCCGCTGATCATCGCCGCGGAGCAGGCGCTGACCTCGGTCACGCTGGCCCGTACGGGTGCGGAGGTCGCGCTGGTCGACGACGGCCTGGGCGGACACACCCCGCTGCGGGCCACCGCCCCCGTCACGGTGGTCGGCTGGGGCGGTCTCACCGTTCCGGTCCGCGTCACCGGCGCCCCGCCGCGCCAGGCCTCCGCCGGCGCGCGCGTCGGCGTGGTGAAGGCGGGCGCCGCGGCCACTCCCCTCGTCGCCGACCAGGGGCTGAAGCCGCCGTCCCTCCTCAAGCGGCTCCTGCGCCTCGCCTAAGCCCGGTCAGTGGCCTTCGGCCGCGCAGTCGGGGCAGCGGCCGAAGATCTCCACGGTGTGGTCGACATCGGTGAAGCCCGCTTCGGCGGCGACGCGTGCGGCCCAGTGCTCGATCGCGCGTCCTTCGACCTCGACGCTGCGCCCGCACGAGCGGCAGGTCACGTGGTGATGGTGGGCGCTGGTCGCACAGCGGCGGTAGAGCGTCTCGCCGCTCTCGTCGCGGAGGGTGTCGACCGCGCCGTCCGCGCTGAGGACCTGAAGCTGCCGGTAGACGGTGGTCAGGCCGATGCGCTCACCACGGCTTCGCAGCTCGGCGTGGATGTCCTGGGCGCTGCGGAACCCCGGTAGGTCGGCCAGAACCTGACCCAGCGCCTCGGCCTGCCGCGTGCCTCGCACGCGCGTTCCCCTGCCGGCCGCGGAGGTCGGCCGCGTCGGGCTGGGGGTCGAGGGTGAGGTCATGGGCGCCGCTCCGGCCGGTCTTCGTCTGATCATCGGTCGCCTCCCGACCGTATCAACCCGCCGGATCATCGACTGACGACATTGACAACCATTACCGTTAGGGTGAACATGACATTCGTTTTCACTTGCGACCCATCGATCCGACAGGAGAACCCATGTCGCTGACCGTGCCCCCGCAGCTCCTTCAGGACGCCCAGCGCGGCGACGTCGACGACGCCGCGTTCGTCGACTGCGTCCGCACCTCGCTGCCCTACGGCTGGGAGGTCGTCAGCGGCCTCGTCGACCGGCTGCGGGACGGCGACGGCGAGTTCGCCGACAACCAGACCCCGCCGCCGGACGAGGCCGCGCGTGGCCAGCTCCTGCGGATGATGGCAAGCGACGCCATGCGCGCCGCCCTCGAGGACCACTTCGGCGTACGGCTCGCCTTTCAGAACTGCCACCGCGTCGCCGTCTTCCGCCCCGGCGCCGGCCGCGCGTACCGGGAGTTCATCAGCGCCCGTGCCCAGATCCTCAACCAGAAGCCCGAACTGGTCGACTGCTGAGGCACCGGGCCGCCGCGATCACCCGGTACGCCGCGTCACCGGGTGCGGGTCGGGCGCGTGAGGAAGCCGAGGAGGTCGAAGGAGCCGGTCAGTGCTTCGCGGTGCAGGTCGGTGAGCATGCGGGTCACCGCGGTCGTGACCGCGGTGACGCCGGCCCTCTCCTCCGCCCAGCGCCAGTCGCCGTCCGGGTTGGCCTCCAGGAAGACCGGGACGCCGTCGCGGAGGAGGAAGTCGAACGCGCCGTAGCGGAGTGACATCGCGGCGGCGAGACGCGTGGTCGCGGACAGCACCGCCGCGGGCGGTTCGGCGGACCGGACCTCGACCCGGTCCGCCGCGGTCCACGGATCGGCGGGCGACTCCTTGCCGACCTCGAATCCGTGCACCTGCCCGGCCACGTAGTAGACCCGCCACTCGGCCTCGTGCTCGACGTACTCCTGCACGAGGACGGGCGGGCCGGGGCAGGGGCGGCCGGGCAGGGCGGCCCGCTCGACGATCGTGGGGAAGATCCCGCTCAGCCGCCCCGGCGCCGCCTCGACGAAGTGCCGGTGGACGGCCTTCACGACCAGCCGCGGGCACGTGAACGCGTCCCGCGCGTGGGACGGGTCGGTGGTCAGCATCGTCCGCGGCACCGCGACCTCGTGGCGGCGGGCGAGGCGCAGCTGGGACAGCGGCCCCGGCCCGTACGGGCCGATGCCGGTCGGGGAGATCGCCGCCAGTTCGCCGGCCGCGGCCTGCCAGGACTCCTGGAGGAACATCCGGTGCGCCGGGTCGCCGCCGTCCTCGATCGCGCGTACCGCGAAGTGCCTGGTCCAGGTCACGGTCGGGACGATCCATCGGCCCCGCACGCAGGCGGCGCGGCCGTCCGTGTCGACCACCAGGCAGGCGGCGGTCAGTTCGTCGGAGTTCAGCCGGAGCGCGCGGACCCCCGCGCCGGCGAGCAGGTCCTGCACCGAGTCCAGGTCGGCGTCGCAGGAGCGGCTGAGGAGCAGGACGCAGGGTACGGGCCGCGGCCGGACGTCGAGGACGCGGGCGGGTTCGGAGAGCTGGTCGAAGAAGGCCGCGACGCCGTCAGGCATCGCCGTCGGCCAGCAGTTCGTCGGCCATGACCAGGAGCTTGGTCACCGTGGCGGTCACGTGCTCGGGCGCCGTGGGGAGCCGTTCGGCCACGCGGCGCAGCAGCGGCAGGTCGAACTCCGGGCTCCGCGCGGGCGGAGCCGTGTCCCGTACCTGGACGAGCAGTTCCAGGACACTGGCCATCTCGGTCGCCAGGAGGCCGAGCGAGTTCATGTCGCCGAGGTCGCAGCGCGGGCGGCTGTCGCGGTCCAGCACCTCGAGCACGCCGATGCACTCGCCGTCCGCGATCAGCGGCGCGGCCATGATGCTGCGCGGCACGTAGCCGGTGGACTCGGCGGCTCCCCGGGCGAACATCGGGTTCTCCGACACGTCGTCGACGACGAGCGGCTGGCCGCCCAGCACCGCCCAGCCGGCGATTCCCGTGCCGGCCGGGAAGCGGGTCCCCGGCAGGTGCTCGTCGCCCTCGCCCGCGACCGCCTCGAAGACCAGCTCGCCGGTCGCCTGGTCCACCAGCAGCACGGACGTGGCGGCGGCGCCGAAGATGCTGCGGGCCACTTCCACGAAGGACTGGAGCAGCCTCTGCTGCGTCAGGTCGGCGCTCTCCGGCAGGTCAGTCGGCATGCGCGCCTCCAGTGGGTTCGGCGACGTTCTCGGCGGCCGAGTAGAGGACGGACTTGAGCTGGAACGGGGTGAGCGAACGGTGCTTGCTGAGAATGAGCGCGCTGATGCCCGCGATGTGCGGGGTCGCGAAGCTGTTGCCGGTGCTGAGGATCTCCCGGCCACCGCTCCAGGCCACGCGTACCCGCACTCCGCGCGCGTAGAACTCGACCGGCGGCGACGGGTTGTAGTAGTAGGTCATCGGGTCCGGCCCGTCATGGCTGGCCACCGAGATGACCGCCGCGAACGGCCACGGATAGCTGCGTACCGGCATGTTGTGGGCGGACGCGACGATGACGCAACGCCGGAAGTACGCGCGGTCCGACAGCTCGCGCAGCGCGTCGCAGAACTGCGGCTTCGTCGTCGACAGGCTCATGTTGATGATGTCGTAGCCCTCGTCGATCGCCCAGCCCAGCCCAGCCAGGAGGGCGGCGCCCGTGCCGTGCCTGCCGCCCGCCAGGACGCGTACGGAGGTGAGCGACACGGCGGGGGCGATGGACCGGATCACGCTCGCGCACGCCGTGCCGTGACCCGCCTCGTCGCTGGGCTCGGTCGGCACGACGACCGGCCCGTCCTCTCCGGGGACCACGTCCATGGCACGGTCCAGCCCGCCGACGAGGGGATGCGACGCGTCCACGCCGCTGTCGAGCACGCACACCCGGATCCCGGAGCCGTCGGCGTCCCCCCAGGCCCACTCCCGGGTCACGGACCCGATCGGACTGACCTCGAAGCGTTCCTCGGGTACGGCGGACGCCGGCATGCTCCAGGCCGGCACGCCCGGGAAGTGGTCCCGCGGCGGCTTCCGCCACGGCGGAAGATCGATCATGAGGCCTCCCCCGGTCCGCCGGTCCGCAGCCACGCGCGCACCCGGTCGGCCGGCAGCGTGGCGCCCTTCGTCTCGAACCTGCGCAGGGCCGCGGTGCCCTCGATCATCGCCTGGTCGGTCCGGCCGGCCGCTCTGAGCACGATCGCGAGGTCGAGGAGCGTCTCCCCGGCGAGGCAGAGGTCGTCGGCGTCGATGCTGAGGTCCCGGGCGGCCGTCGCCGCCGTCACCGCCTCACCGTGCCGCCCCTGCGCGGACGCGATCCGGCCGCGCAGCGCGGCCGAGCCGATCCGCGCGCGCAGGCTCGTGAGCCCGCCCTCCCGCTCGACCCGGTCCAGCGCGGACGCGGCGGCGGTGAACTGGTTCTGATGGAAGAGCTCCCGGGCGATCGCGACCTCGGTGGTCTGGGCGTCGATGGTGTTCCGGGTCGCGCGCAGCACGCTCAGGCTCTGGCGGTACCGCGCCTCGGCCGCGTCGTGCGCGCCGGCCAGCGACTCGACGAAGCCGTGCGCGTCCATGACCGCCGCGGCGGCGAGGTCGACGTGCAGGTCGCGGGAGTACGCCAACGCGTCCGCGAGCGTACGCCGCGCGCCGTCGATGTCGCCGGTGAGCGCCTCCAGGTGCGCTCGGGTCACCAGGACCGGGACGAGCAGGGCGCGGTTGGCGGCGAATCGGTCGGTCAGCATGGCGCACAGGTCCAGTCCCGGAACGGCCGGGGTCCGCGTCCACTGCGCCAGCTCGCAGATGGCGCAGAGCAGCCGGTCCTCCTCGTACCGGTCCCCCATGGCGCGCGCCTGTGTCAGCCCGAGCCGCAGCGACGCCTCCGCCGACGCGGCCCGTTCGGTCAGCAGGTCCAGGTAGGAGAGGAGCTGCCGCAGCCGGCACCAGCTGAGGTGGTCCTCGGGGTCGTCCTCCAGGGCCGCGGTGATCAGGGCCGCGTCCGCGGTGACCGTCTCCGCCGGCGCCCGGCCGAGGCGGAGCATGACGATGCCGCGCTGGATCGCGCACGTGGCCGAGTTGCGCCGATCGTCCGGCAGCGCGGCCTCGGCGGCGGCCAGCGCGCTCAGGCACCGCGCCTCGTCCCACAGCCACAGTCCGGCGTCGCAGATGTGCAGCGCGAGCGGGGTGTGCCTCGCGTCGCCGGCCGGGAGCAGGTCGCGGCCGCGCTCCAGCAGTTGGACCGCCGCCGGCAGGTCCTTGCGGTTCAGCGCGTTCATGCCCTCCGCGATCAGGGTGTTCGCCGCCGTCTCCGCCAGCGGCGGCAGGCTCGGGCTGCCCGGCCGCAGCTCCCGGCGCAACCGGCAGGCGGCCTCGACGTGGTACGCCAGGGCCATCGCGTCCTGCGAATGCCGTCCGGACAGCCATTCGGCCAGGAGGTCGTGCCAGTGCGCGCGCCGCGTCTTGGGCGTGAAGTCGTACGCGGTGTCGCGCAACAGCGCCTGGGCGAACCGGAACGTGCCGGCCGGGCCGCGCTGGAAGACCCGCCGCCGGACCAGCCGCGCCAGCAGCTCGTCGGTCACGGCGGCGCCGATTCCGTCCGCGTCGGCCATCACCTGGAGCAGGTCCCGGGTGAACTCCCGCCCGATGACCGCGGCGACCTCCAGCAGCCTGCGTTCGGTGGCGGGCAGCCGGTCCAGCCGCGCGCCCAGCATCGCCTGGATCGTGGGCGGCGTCTGGGCGCCGGGGGCGGTCTCGGCCAGCACGTCCACCAGCAGCTCGGCGAACAGCGGATTCCCGTCGCACTGCGCGGCGACGCGGCCGTACACGTCCTGGTACTCCTGCGGGTACACGTCGCTCTGCAGGACCAGGCGGCTGACCAGCTCCGCGCTCTGCTCGTAGGTCAGCTCGCCGAGCTCCAGCGTCATCGCGGACGGCTTCCCGCCGCCCCAGGCCGGGCGGACGTCCAGCAGCTCGGTACGGGCGACGCACAGCAGCAGGACGGGAACGTCGTCCAGCCAGGTCGTGATCTCGTCGATGAGGTCCAGGAGGGTCGCCTCCGCCCAGTGCAGATCCTCCCAGACCAGAATCACGGGGCGTTCCCGGCTGAGGACGTCCAGCAGGTGCCGTACCGCCCAGGCGATGTCCTCGACCCCGACCTGACCGGTGTCCCCGCCCCGGCCGACCTCCTCGTCCCGGCCGTCGTCCCCGGCCCACTGGTCGTCCGCGCCTCGGGCCATGTCCCCGCCGCGGTCGGTCTCCTCGTCCTGGCCGGGGTCCGCGTCCTCGCCCACGACCGTGGTCAGGGTTCGCGCCGCCAAGCGGTGTGCCCTCCGGGCCGCCGGATCGGCGGCCCCGTCGAGGAGCCTGGTGATCGCCGGCCAGCCTCCCGGGTACGAGCCGAGCATCTCCGCCAGCGGCTTGTACGTGATGCCCCGGCCGTACGCCGAGCAGCGCCCGAACAGCACGGTCACCTCGTCGTCCGCCAGCGTGGCGAGGAACTCCTGGACCAGCCGCGACTTGCCGAGCCCGGGCACGCCGAGCACCGTGGCCAGGCAGACCTGCCGTCTCTGCCTGGCGCGCCGGAAGACGTGCCGCAGCTCGTCCAGTTCGTCGTCGCGGCCGATGAACGGCGTCGCCGGCGCGGGCCGGTCCTCGCGCGGGACCGCATCGGTGACGCGCCAGGCCGGAACCGGGCGGGCCTTGCCCTTCAGCCGCAGCGGCGCGACCGGATCGATGCCGACCCTGCCGCGGACCATGGCGGCGGTGTCGGCGCAGAGCAGGATCTCCCCCGGCTGGGCGGCGGTCTGCAGCCGGCTCGCGGTGTTGACCGAGTCGCCGATGACGCGGAAGTCCTCGCCGGGCATCGTGATCACCACGACGTCCCCGGTGCAGATCCCGGCCCGCGCCTCCAGCCTCACCTGGTAGTGAGCGCTCAGCTCGGCACTGACGTCCTCCAGCGCCGCGAGCGCCCCGGCGGCGGCGCGTGCCGCGCGGACCGCGTCGTCCTCGTGGGCGACGGTGGCGCCGAAGGCGGCGAGGATCGCGTCGCCGATGAACTTCTCCACCGCCCCGCCGTGCTCGGCGATGCACGCTCCGCAGGCCGCGAAGTAGCGGTCCATGATCTGCCGCAACGGCTCGGGGTCCAGCCGTTCCGCGAGCGCGGTGGAGCCGACGATGTCCAGGAACAGCATGGACACCTTCTTGCGCGTCTCCTGCTGCGCCGTCCCGGCCGCCAGCGGGGCGCCGCAGCCCGCGCAGAACCGATCCGACTCGCCGGTGTGCCGTCCGCAGGCGGGGCAGCTCACCGAGTGCCACCCGGCGTCCGGGCGGCGCGCGCCGCGTCGGGCCCGGGCACCGCGTCGGGCGCCGGTGTCGCCTCGGGTGCGGACGCCGCCTCGGGCTCCGAGGCCGGTTCTGGCTCGGAGACCGGTTCTGGCTCGGAAGTGGGGAGGGCGATGCTTGCGTAGACACCGGCGAGCATGACGAGGACGCCGGCCAGCGCGAAGATCGTGTCGATGGGGCCGAACCGCAGGCCGGCCGCCGAGCCCGCGAAGTTCCGTAGGCCGGAGCCGGCGAGCCAGCCGGCCGCGAGCGCGCCCAGCATCGACGCCAACCGCGTGGCGGGATAGAACACGGCCATCACCCGGCCCGTGTACTCCCGGGTCGCCGCGTCGAGCAGCATCGGCGACATCGCGGCGTTCAGCATGGTGAGCGGAACCGCGAAGGCGAAGATCGAGGCGACGCCGCCGACGAAGCCGCCCTGGCGGGAGTAGACGACCAGCATCAGGCCACTGACCAGCAGGCCGATCCAGGTGGTCCGGCGCGCCCCGATCCACCCCACCACCCGGCCGGAACACAGCGCGCCGGCGACGCCGCCGAGGCCCATCGCCATGCCGAGGTAGCCGTACAGGTGCGCGGACGCGTGCAGGTTCCGGGTCACGAAGAAGACGTTCAGGGTGTTCAGGGAGCCGGTACCGACCTGGCCGATCACGGCGAGCGCCAGCAGCGCCATCAGGAAGCGGTTGCCGGCGAAGAAGCGCAGTCCGGCCACGAACTCCTGACGTAGCCCCATCCGCCCGGACTCCTCGGTCCTGCGCAGGACGTCGTCCGGCCCGGGCGCGACCGACCGGATGGCGACGTACGACACGGCGTACGACAGCGCGTTCAACAGCAGCGCCCACTGCAGTCCGACGCTGAACAGCAGTGGCGCGGCGAGCGGCGGCCCGATGATCCAGGCCGTCTGCGCGGTCGCCTGGGCGATGCCGGCCGCCCGGGCCCGGTCGGCTTCTCCGGTCACGTGGTCCCCGATGACCGCGAACCGCGCCGGGATGAAGAACTGGCCGGCGGCGTTCAGCGTGAACACGGTCACGTAGATGAGGCCGAGCCACACCCCGACCGGGAGAACGCGGGCGGGCAGGAACGAGATGACGGTCAGCAGGGCCACCAGCGCGCCGCGGATCACCTCCGTACGGAGCATGACGCCGCGCCGGCTCCACCGGTCGACGAACACCCCCGCGAGCGGGCCGACGAGCAGCACCGCGCCGCCGGTCGCGACCATGACGCCGCTGACCGCCTCCGGGCCCCACGGTCGCCCCTTGGCCAGGACGGCCGCCACCCACAACACCAGAGTGGTGCTGAAGACGGCGTCCCCCACCGACGAGACGACCTGCCCGACCCACAGCCGGGTGTAGGCGGGGTTGATCAGCGTCAGCCGACGGGCCATCAGGGGCGCGCCGAGGTGAGCATCAACGACATGAGGGCCGTGACGATCGACGTGTGGTACGCCTTCCGGAAGGACTCGGCCGCCGAGACGGGGGTCGTCGCGAGGAGCGCCGCCGATCGGGCGGGGATCGCGCCGTCGGAGGCCTGAGCCCGCACGAGGCACTCGACGGCGGCGACTCCCGACGGTGTGTCCAGCGGGTCGTGGCCCAGGCAGAACCGCGTCATGACGAGTTCGCCGACCAGGTCCCACCGGTCGTGCTCGACGCAGTGGTCCAGCATCCGGCGGGCGAGGTCGTCGGTCCGCTCCAGCGCGTAGGCCGGCCCCGGCTTCTGGCGGCCGAAGTCGCTGAGGAAGAAGCTCGAGTGCGTGAGGGCGTACGCGTCCTCGGTGGACAGCGGTGCGCCGTCCGAGGCCGCCGTGCCCACCAGAGTCACCAGGGGACTCAGCGCGACGAGTTCCTCGTACGGTTCGACGTCGTGCTCGGCGCCGGCCTTGTCCGCGTAGAAGCGGGTCTCCAGCCGCTGGTACGGCGACTGACCGCGCGAGGAGAGGTGGCCGTCGGCGACCAGTCGCGCGATCGTGTCCCGGCACAGCCGGTCGTCGATCCCGGTGGGCGCCAGCGCGGCGTAGATCAGTCCGTACCGGGGGGCGTACTCGGGCTGGGAGTCGATGAGCCGCTGGAACTCGAGGCTCTGCCAGAGCGCCCGGATGAGCGCGGCGCCTTCGCTCAGGCGGTCGTCCCGTGCGTCGAACCGGCTCTGGCAGTGACAGAGCAGCGCGAGTTCCAGCACGGCCTTCACCGGTCCGTGCGTCGCCGACCGGGCGCTCGCGGACCACGGGTCGAAGAACTCCAGGTTGTGCCCCAGCCAGTCGAGCGTTCCCTCGGCCAGTCGGTCAAGAGTCGACGGCATGGTCACAGGCGCCCCATCTCGTCCAGGGAATCGAGCAGGGCCGCGTCCACGGCGTCGTGGAAGTCCGCGAGCGTCCGATCGTCCTCGCCGTACTGGTACAGGTCCTCGCACGCGATCCAGCGCTCCCCGGTCACGGCGGCGGGCAGGTACCCCTCGGTGACCGTGCCGACCTTCCAGTCGGGTTTGCCCGCGGTCTCCCAGCAGCTCGACAGCGTCCCGTCCGCGCTCACCACCGCGCCGTACCGGCCCGCGTGACCGCAGGTGTTGCACTGCCGGCGCGCCTGCGGGCGGGCCACGGTGAAGCCCAGCTCGAGGGCCCGGCGGTGCCACCGGGTGAAGGACGCCGCCAGCTCGCCCGTGTGCAGCAGGTCGTTCCCGTATCCGACGCCGACGTCCCCGACCCGGGCGAAGTAGATCGAGCACCGGGCGGGGTCGAGCGCCGCCGAGAGACGTCCGATCAGCGCGTCGATCCCCCGGTGGTTGTGGTGGGAGACGTTGACCCGCAGGAGCCAGTGGATCGTCGACGCCTCGGACGCGCGGGCGATGTTGCGAACGATGGTGTCGAAGGTCCCGCCGTGCGACCGCCGTACGCGGATCCGGTCGTGGTCCGCGCGGTCACCGTCGAAGGTGACCTGGATCGTGTCGAGCCCCAGGCCGGACAGCTCCCGGGCCAACCGCGGGGTCAGCAGGGTCGCGTTGGAGATCATCCAGGCGCGCGCCAGACCGTAGTCCGCGGCCCGGGCCAGCAGTTCGAGGCAGCCGCGGGCGTTGAGCAGGGGTTCCCCGCCGAACAGCAGGATCGTGAGCCTCTCCAGCTCGGCCGCCGCCATCCGCCGGCCGGCGAACTCCAGGATCGACGTGATGGTCTCCGACGTCAGCCGCGCGTGGGTGATCCGCGGCGGGCGGGTGCCGCCCGCCGTGTCCTGGCCGACGTTCTGGAAGCAGTAGCCACAGCCCAGATTGCAATCGGTGCTCGTCAGGACGGTCAGCGAGTAGCCCTTCCTCGGCGCGGTGGACAGCAGCCCGCGCTCGTCCAGCTGCCGTTCCGTGCCCGGCCGCAGCGTTCCGTCGGGAGCCAGGTGTCCGGGGCGGAGGCGTGCCACTCCGCCGGGGCCGAGAAACCACCAGTTCCGCTCTCCCTTGAGGAGTCGCGCACCACTCTCCCGGTCGGCCTCGTCCAGGTCCACTGCACCCTCCCCGGCCGGACACGGCGTTCGTCACGCCCGGCAATCCGAAGCTAGGGATTCGCGGTATGAGGACGATTGGTCACCGGTTCGAAACCGGTATGACCGCAGCGTGCGGGCGTCCAGGGCGACGCGCTGGCCCGAAGGTCGCATGGAGCCGTTCCGACCGGCAGGTGACCATGGTCTCCGGCTATCGAGGAGTGATGATGCCGGACACCATCGCCTACCGGACCGGCACCTATCGGACCGCCGACCCGGAGGAGACCTGGGAGCGGGTACACCGGGGGCTGTCGCGCTTCGGCATCACCCGAGTCGCCGACATCACCCGGCTGGACGACATCGGGCTTCCGGTCCACGTGGCGTACCGGCCCGCCGGCCTCACCTACGCGGTCAGCATCGGCACCGGCGACACGGCCGCGCAGTCCCGGGTCAGCGCGGTCATGGAGAGCATCGAGACCTGGCACGCGGAGAACCTCACCCTGCCGACGGCCGCCCGGGCCCCCGCCGCGGCGCTCGACCTCGGCTACGACGTCCGGGCGCTGAATCTGGCTCCGCGGTCCCCGCTGACCTCCTCCGTGGTACTGGACTGGGTGAGCGGGCGCGGCCTGCTGACCGGCCGCGAGATTCTCGCCCCCGTCGACTGCATCCGGCTGGACTGCACCAGGGCGCACGACTGGGCCACGGTGTTCTTCTGGCCGACCAGCGCGGGCCTCGCGACCGGGAACACGGAGGCCGAGGCCGTACTCCACGCCCTGCACGAACTCGTCGAGCGGGCGACCGTGGCCGCCCTCCGTGACGCGCCGCTCGCGCGGCGCCGCCACGTGGATCCGGACAGCTGTTCCGACCCGGTGACGCGACGGATCCTGGACGCGCTGCGGGCGGCGGCCTGCTCCGTCCTGGTCCGCGACATCACCGGACCGGCCGGGCTGTCGTGCTACGCCGCGACCGTCTGGTCCGAGGACGTCCCCATCCGGTGCGCCGGGTACGCGTGTCACGTGGATCCGTCGATCGCACTGGGCCGGGCGATGGCGGAGGCCGTGCTGACCCGGCTGGCCGTGATCTCCGGGGCGCGCGACGACATCGACGGCGAGGTGTACTACGAGATGTCCGCGCCGCCCGATCCCGTCGATCCGGTCCCCATCCCCGGTGAGGTCGCCTGGGCCGACGACGGCGACCTCGGCTCGGTGATCCGGCACTGCGCGTCCCGGGTGGCCGCGGTGACCGGCTGCGAGCCGTTCGTGGTCCGGCTGGACCACGAGGACATCGGCATCCCCGCCGTCAAGGTCATCGCCCCCGGCATGAGCGTCACGCACGCCGGACCGGAGGTACCGCGATGAGCCGGGCGACGACCGGAGGTACCGCGGCGAGCCGAGCGCACGTTCGACCGGAGGTACGGGCATGAGACGGTACGTGGTGTTCGTCGGGCCGTCGCTGCCGCGCGCGGAGGTCGCCGCGCTCCTGCCGGACGCGGAGATCCGGCCGCCGGTACGCCACGGCGACCTGCTGCGCCTGGACGTCGGCGCCGAAGACGCCGTCCTGATCATCGACGGGCTCTTCCTCCAGACCGCGTCGGTCCGGCACCGGGAGATCATGTACCTGCTGCAGCGCGGGGTCACCGTGGCCGGCAGCTCCAGCATGGGGGCGCTGCGCGCGGCGGAATTGTGGCCGTACGGCATGCGCGGCTTCGGGGAGATCTTCCGGCTCTACCGGGACGGTGAGATCGACGGGGACGACGAGGTGGCGATCGTGCACGGCACGGCCGAGGACGGCCACCGCGCCTACAGCGACCCCCTGGTCGGCATCCGGATCGCGCTCCGCGACGCGGCGGCGGCCGGCGCCATCGGCCAGGACGACGCGCGGCTGATGGTCGACCTGGCCGTCGCCATGCCGTTCCGGTCCCGTGGCTTCCGCGCGCTGGAGACGGTCGCCCGCGGTCACCTCCCGGCTCACGTGATCGAGGCGTTCCGGTCCTGGCGGTCGGCGCGCGACCCGGACGCCAAGGCGGCCGACGCCCGGCTGCTGCTGGCGGCCGCCGCGGCCGGCGACCCGGAGTTGCGCCCGGCCGGCCTCGGCGACCGGCCGGTCCGCAACGTGCACACGTGGGACTTCGAGATGTGGGAGCACCGCTACCACGGCGCCGAGGCCGACGGCGCGTGGGTCGCCGACGCCGACGCCGCCACCGCACTCCGCCTGGTCCATCCCGCGTTCCCGGGCCTGCACCGCCGTCAGGTCCTGGCCAGGGTCGCCGGCCTCGACCCGGACCACCCGGCGCTGGCCGAGCACGCCGTCGCCGTCGCGCGGGCGCGCGGACTCGAGCCGCCGCGGCGGGACGGCTGGCTCACCGAGCAGGACCTCGCGGGATCCGCGGACGAGGCGCTCGCCACCCTGCTGGTCCGCGCGTTCGGTGTGACGCACGGCAGGGCGTGGACCAAGTGGGACCTGCCACCGGAGCTACGGACCCCGGCGGCGATGGCCTGGGGCCGCGAGGTCGTCGCCGCCGCGCGGCGATGCCGTGAACGGTTGCTCGGTCCCGTGCCCGACGGAGGGACGCGCCGGCGGTTCCGCGCGGAGGTCGCCGACCGGGTGATCGCCGGAGAGTGGGGCTGTGACCCCGGCGACCTGACGGGCCACGCCTGGGATCGGGGCATCGCCGATCTCGCCGCGCTCCGGCGGCTCGCCGAGCCGTTCGTCGCCCTGCTGAAGAGCCGTCAGGCGGGTGACGCCGAGATGATCAGTGACGCCAGCGCGGTCACGAGCGTCGCCTGGTAGGCCTTGCGGAACAGCATGACCGGCGTCGCGGACTCGTCCGCCCGGTCGGTGGACGATCGGCCGGGCATCGCGCCGTCGGGCCGCTGCGCCCGCGCGAGCAGTCGTAGGCCGGCCGCTCCCGACGGCGTGCGCGCCGGGTCGGCGCCGAGGCAGAACTGCGCGAGCAGGAGCTTGCCGACGAGATCCCACTCCCCGCGCCGCACGCTGTGCTCCGTCAGCTCCTCCACGACGCCCAGCGCTCGCTCGCGTTCCTCGGAGGTCAGACCGGAGTCGCGGAAGCCGAAGTCGCTGAGGTAGAAGACGGTGTGCGTGACGTTGCACACGTCCAGGTCGGCCACCGGCAGCGCTCGCCGGGCCAGCAGGCTGGACTCGTACAGCTCCCGGTACGACTCGATCAGATGGGGCGCTCCGGCGAGATCGGCGTAGTACCGCGTCTCCAGGCGCAGGTACGGCGACTTACGGTTCGGTGCGAGGTAGCCGTCGGCCGCCAGCCGGGCGAGCACGGCCCGGTGCGGGCCCTCCGGGGCGGGCGCCAGCCCGGCGTACATCACCTGGAACTGCCGCGCGTAGCGCGGATCGAGGGCGAGGAGCCGGACGAATTCGGGGCTCCGCCAGACGCGTTCGACGAGGGCGGTCACCTCATCCAGGCCCGAGTCCCCCGGCCGGGCCTTCGCCCAGTGGTGACGCAGCTGCGCCAGTTGCAGGAAGGCCTTCGCTCGTGGGGTGGCCCGTATTTCCGTGCGCGCCGAGGCGGAGTCGAGGTACCCCGCGTTGGCCCGTATCCAGCGCAACGCGCTCGCCGACAGTGCGGCCGGTTCCGCCGACTCGACCGATCGAGTGTCCATGCCCTCGCCTCTCGCCTCCGTGAGCCACCTGTTCGATGACGTCGGCCGCGCGGGCGGCGCCGTTCGCCGCGGCCAGCCTGCGGCCGAGCTCGCCGGCGCGCCTCCGCAGCACCGGGTCCCGCCAGGCCGACGCCAGCAGCGCCGACGGCTCCGGCGTCGGCACGCCCGGGACCCGTACGGCCACGCCGGCCCGGACGCACGCGCCCGCCAGCAGCGGCTGCTCGGAGCCGTTGGGCGAGACGCCGAGCGGCCGCCCGCGCAGCAGCGCCGCCAGCACCGGTGCCGACGTGCCGCTGGTCAGCACCAGCCCGGCCCGGTCGATGAGCGGCCCCATCCACCGCTTCCGTACGAGCAGGATGTCGGCGCCGGGATCGGGGCGCGGATCCGTCGACCGGCCCTGCTCGACCACGGCCTGGAACGGACCGCCGGTGAAGGCGGCGTTCAGGGCCGGCCACTTGTCGGCGCCGCCGAAGAAACGGCCCAGATGCGCGTACACGACGGGCTTGCCGGACCTGTGCAGGTGGGCCTCGATCGCGGCAAGGTCGGCCGCGTCCGCCGCCGGCTCCCAGGCCAGCGGCCCGACGTGGTGCACCCGCTCGGGCAGCACCGCGCCCGGGTACTCCAGCGCGGGATCGCCGCGGAGCAGGAGCGCGTCGCCGAGCAGCGGATCCTCCCTGGACCCGCGCGCGGCCAGGCCGGCCTGCTCGCGTACGGCGGCGTAGAGTCGCATCGACTCGCCGGTCCGGTTCTCTCGGGTCCGGCCCAGGGGCGGTTCGCCCTCGCCGCCGGCGCGGTACGTCCACAGGTGGACCGACAGCCCGACCACCGCCACCGGGATGTCCAGCACCTCGGCCGCGAGCAGAGCACCGTTGCACAGCACCGAGGTGACCAGCAGGTCGGCGCCCGCCTGCGTGGCGGCGCGCAGCGTCGCCCGGTACTGCGCGAGGCCGGTGGGGCCCCACCACGTCGCGGAGAATCCACGCCGCCCGCCGAAGTCCTCCGCCGCCGCGAACGACAGCCCGGCCTCGGCCGCGATCGAGGCCGCCGTGGCCCGGCCCAGCACGCTGACGATGTGTCCTCGGCGGCGCAGCTCCAGGCCGGCCGCGATCGTCGGGTAGAGGTAGCCTCCGTCGCTGAGCGGGCAGAGCAGGATCCTCATGACGCGGCCGGGTGGTCGAGCGCCGCGCGGCCTACCTCGCCTGGCGCCTCGCGGCCCTCTTGGCCGAGCGCAGCAGAGTTCACATGGCCGGGCGCGTCAAGGCCGACGTGGGCGGCGAGGAAGGCCAGGGTCTCCCCGTGCAGCGCGACCGTACGGGACGTGGCGCGGTCCCCGTGACCCACCCCGCGTTCGAGCCGGAGCAGCACCGGCCCGCCGGACGAGGCGTGCTGCAGCGCGGCGCACATCTTGCGCGCGTGCAGCGGATCCGTCCTGGTATCCCCGTCGGCGACGGTGAACAGCACCGGCGGGTACGCCGTGCCAGAGGTGACGCGGTGGTACGGGGAGTAGCCGAGCAGCGTGCGCAGCTGCGCCGGATCGCTCGCGCTGCCGTACTCGGGCACCCAACTCGGCCCCAGCCCGGACAGCTCGTAGCGGACCATGTCCAGCAGCGGCGACATGCACACGACCGCGGCGTACTTGTCCGGACGCTGGGTGAGCGCCGCGCCCACCAGCAGCCCGCCGTTGGAGCCGCCCATGACCGCGAGCCGGCCGGGCCGGGACCAGCCGGTCGCGACCAGGTGGTCGGCGGCCGCGGCGAAGTCGTCGAACGTGTTCTGCTTGTGCTCCCGGCTGCCGGCGCGGTGCCACGGTTCGCCCTCCTCGCCGCCGCCGCGCAGGCACGCCCAGGCGAACACTCCGCCGGCCCTGACCCAGGCGAGGACCCGAGGGGTGTACCGGGGTGACATCGACGCGGCGAAGCCCCCGTACCCGGTGAGCAGGGTCGGCCGCGGCGTGTCCGGGCGACCGGCCGCGGAGATCACGAACATCCGTACGGTCGTCCCGTCGCGGGACTGGAAGGCGACCTGCCGGGACGCGACACCCTCCACTCCCGGCCCCGGGGCCGACCCGCCCGGCGCCCAGGGCGTGACCCGGCCGGTGCGCCCGTCATAGCGGAGGACGTACGGTGGCGTGGCGAAGTCGGTGTAGGTGAACCACGCCTCATGGCCCCCGTCAGGCCGTACCGAGAAGAGGCCGACCGAGCCCGTACCGGGCAGCGCGATGGTGTCCATCCGGCGGCCGTCGGTCAGGTCGTGCACCGTCACCTCCGCCGCCGCGTGGCGCACCCAGGTGACCAGCCCGATGGGGTGGGCGAGTTCCGGGCCGGTCAGCACGGCGAGGTCGGTGAGCACGGCGTCGGCGCGTTCGGCGATCACCTCGCGCCAGCCGTCGGGGCCACGGTCGAGGTCCGCCGGACGGCACGCGACGACGCGACCGTGCGCGGCACCGTGGTCGGTGCGCAGCCAGACCGTGTCGTACGGGCCGGTGCCGGACGCGATGTGCAGCCGGGTCCGGGCGCGCGTCCCCTCCTGGACCGGCCGCAGCCGCGGGCGCTCCGGCGGACCGGCGGACAGGTCGGCCAGGTGGACGTCGGTGGCCCGCCCGGTACCGGTCGTCGCGGTGACGGTGAGCCAGCGGCCGTCCGCCGTGACGGCCACGCTGTAGAACCGGGTCTTGTCCCACCCGTCGCCGAACACCACGACGTCCTCGTCCGGTGCGGCGCCAACGCGGTGCAGGCAGACCCGGCGGTGGTAACGCTCCTCACCGAAACGCGTCCCGAGGTACCGCACGTAGTAGAACATCGCGCCGCCGGGCAGCCAGCCGATCGAGGACCTCCGCACCCGATCGATCGGACCGTCGACGACCGACCCGGTGGCCACGTCGAGCACCCACAGGAGCGAGTCCTCGGTGCCGTCCCGAGAGATCTGGTACGCGAGCAGGTCGCCCTCGACGGACGGCTCCCAGGCGTCCAGCACGGTCCGTCCGGTCGGATCCAGGACGCACGGGTCGAGCAGCATCCGCTCCCCCGCCTCGCCGTCGGCGACGAAGAGGGCCGGGTGATCCCGGTCGGCGCGTTGCCGCAGCCAGAAGGTCCGGCCGCCGCGCACCTTCGGCGTCAGCACCCGGTCGGTCGCGGTGCGGGCCGCGACCTCCGCCGTCCAGCGGTCCAGGCCGGGCCAGGTCTCGCGTTCCGCCTGGTAGAGAGTGTCCTGTTCGGCGCTCCACCGCGCCGTCCGGGGATCCGCGGGGTCCTCCAGCCAGCGGTACGGGTCGGGGACGCGCTGTCCGTGGAGCTCCTGCACCACGCCCTCGCGCGGCGCCTCCGGGTACCGGCGACGCGCTCGCGCGGTGGCCGCTTCCAATGACTGCTCCGTGATGGCGGGCTCCCTGGTGGCGGATCCGGGAACGACGGGCGGGTCATCCGGCCGCCGGCCGGCGGAGACCGCCGGAGGCGACGAATGTCCCGCCCGTCGTCACGTCGTGGAGTCGTCAGCCGTCGGTCTGGCTGCTGCCGTTGATGATGCAACCGGCGTTGAGCTCTTCGTCCTCGTCGCCGTGCGCGACGACCTCGATGTCCTCGGCCTCGGGTGCCTTGTCCTCGGGCTCAAGCATGGCGTTCCTCCTCGCGTCGCATGGCGTCCGTTACGCCCCGACTGTCCACAAGGTAGGAAGGCGCGGTATGGGGACGGCTTGCCGCCGGTTCGATAGTGGTAAACGGCGCGGATGCCGAGTGGTGAGCGGCGCGGACCGTGCGCGCGAAAGACGGGCGGGACATCCGATCTCCGGCGAAGTGGCTCGCCGGGAGACTCGGATGATCCCGCCCGTCTCAGATCCGCGCGACCAGGTCAGTTGATGACGCAGCCCGCGCCGGGGTCGGTGCTCTCCTCGGGCTCGGCGTCGGTGTGCGCGACGACCTCGACCTCTTCGGGCTCGGTCTCGGCGGGTGCGTGCGCGGTCTCCTCGGGCTCGGGCATGGGAGTCCCTCCTTGAACTGCACGGCGTCCGTTACGCCTGATGATTCGAAAGATAGGCCGACGCGGTATGGCGACGGCTGGTCACCGGTTCGATAGCGGTAAACAGGGAGGATCAGGAACCGTCCGGACCGTCGTTCCCCAGGTCGAGGATGCAGCACCCGTCCGGGCCATCGGTGGGCCGGCCGTGCGCGACGACCTCGATCTCTTCGGACTCGGTCTCGGCGAGTCCCTGGATGTTCTCCTCGGGCTCGGGCATGGAATCCCTCCTTTCCGCGCGCTCTCTACGCCATTTCTGTCGAAGCGTAGGAACGAGCAGTATGGGATTGGCCGAGCGCCGGTTCGATATCGGTTAAGGGCGTGCTGCGCGCGGCCATCTCCCGGGCATAGGCATAAGGCAGCACGGGGATCTCGTAACGGACGGTGTGCGCGATCCTCTCCACACGGGGGACGGTGATGATGCTGGCCTCCAGCAGGCTCTCCAGCACCCGTACCGCCGTGGCCTCGTCGGCGCCCAGCACGGCGGCGGCCTGTTGCAGGGTGAAGACCGGTTCGGGGAGCATGCCGAGCCGCGGCACCGCGCGGTGCGCCGGCTCGGGCAGTTCGCCGATGGCCTCGGCCAGCCGCGCCCGGATCGCGACGTCCCCCGCGGTCAGTTCGTCCAGCAGGGCCCGGGTGCCCGCCATCCGCGCGGCGTACTCCCGCAGCGGCACATGGTGCAGCAGCGCCAGGCGCTCGGCGACGAGCCGGACCCCGAGCGGCAGCCAGCCGGCCGCCGCGACGATCAGCTCCGCGGAGGGCCGGTCCGCGGTGACCCGCTCCGTGCCGATCAACCGTCCCAGGAGGCCCACCGCCTCGTGCATGGCGAAGGACGAGATCCAGAGCCGGTAGGCGGCGTCCAGGCCGGCGAGGCGGGACCGGGCGGTCACGATCACCGCGCTGTCCCCCGACTCGGGCAGCAGCGGCCGGACCTCCGACTCCCGCCGGGCGTCGTCGACGATCACCAGCGCCCGGCGGCCGGCCAGCCAGAGCTGCCAGGCGCGCCGCGCCTCCGACGGCGATCCGGGCGAAGCCGTCGGCAGGAGCCGGGACACCACGTCCTCGAGCGGGCGCGGGCTCCCGTCCTCGCCGCGCAGCCGGACGAACACGCGGCCGTCCGGGAAGTGGTCACCGAGCCGGTGGGCCACGCGCACCGCGATGGCGGTCTTGCCCGCGCCGAGCGGCCCGGTCACGACGGCCAGCCGATTCCCGCCGCTGGTCAGGGCATCCGCCAGTTGCCGGGTGACCGCCGCCCGACCGGTGAACGTCGGCAGGTCCCAGGGCAGCAGGCTGAGTGGCACCGTACGGCGTGCCGGAGGTTCGGCCGGCGACGACGCGGCCGGGCCCTGCTCGCGCAGCAGCGACTGGTAGAAGCCGGCCAGCGCCGGGCTCGGGGAGAGCCCGAGCTCGCGCGCCAGCGACTGGCGGAGTTCGTCGTAGACCGCCAGCGCCTCCGAGCGCCGCCCCACCTGGCACAGCGCGGTCATCTGGGTCATCCGCAGCCGCTCGCGGAGCGGATGGCGCCGCGCGACCTCGCCGACGTGCTCGATCACCTTCGCTCCGCCGCCCGCGGCGATCTCCCGCTCCGCCCAGTCCTCGAAGACGGCGAGGAAACGCTGCTCCAGCCGGTGCGCGGCGGCCTCGATGAGAGGAACCCCGCGGAACCCGTCGAGGACCGGCCCGTGCCATAGGCCGAGGGCGTCGGCCAGGGCGCCCGCCCGGGCCTGCTGCTCGAAGCCGAGTGAGTCGAGCTCGGCGGGGGTCGCGTGGAACACGTATCCGCCGTTCCGGAAACTGATGCGCCCGGCGCCCCCGCCGACGAGCCGGCGCAGCGCGGAGACGTACACCTGGATGTTCTTGCGGGCCGTCCGCGGCGGCGCGTCGTCCCACAGCGCCTCCACCAGAGAGTCGAACGACACCAGTGAGTTCGCGTGGCAGAGCAGAGCGGCTAATACGATCTGCTGTTTCCGCGATCCGAGATCGACGGGGTGGTCGTTCTCCAGCACCCGCAGGGAGCCGAGAATCCCGAAGCGGGGGCCCATCTCACGCGATCTTGATGATGAGGGAGTGTCCTTCGACTTCGGCGTCCGAGACGGCGTCCAGACGCTGTTTGACGGAGTTGAGGACGGCAACTTCCTGTTCGGTGAGCCCGGCGAGGACATCGCGTTGGGCCGTGGTCAGCAGATCGACCGGGTTCCCGGCCTGCCGGAGGGCGGCGAGCGCGTCAAAGGTCATGGTCCCCTCCTGTGTTGTATGCGGCCACATCGTCACCTGCGGCTGGGGCCGAATCCATGAGACCTTCGGGCCAGGCGGCATCCATGGCCGTGGTCCAAGAGAAGATCAGAGCGGACAGGCCGGCCTGCAGCCGTGACCGGAGTTCCAGCTTCGTGAGGATGGCGGTGACGTACCGCTTGACGGTACGTTCGCTGATCTTCAGCTCGCGGGCGATCGACCGGTTGTCGTAACCCAGGCCGAGCAATCGGAAGACCGTGCGTTCCCGGGGTGTGAGCGTCCGCGTCAGCAGCAGCGCCGCGGCCAGCGGTTGTGGCAGTTCGGGCCGCAGGGACGCTCCACAGCTCGGGCAGGCGGGCAGGGGGCCGGTTATCGGCCGTCGGGGCCGCGGACGAGGATCGCCCGCGGCCGGCGAATCGCGCACCGAAGGTACGGCGTCGAAGTCCCGGAAGTAATGACGATCTTCGACGGGGCCGCCGTCCAAATGTCGCTCACCCATGCGGGGGCGCCGGCTACCCGCGCGGACCGGGGGGCGCGTTCTCCATGGTCACATCCGTACCTCCGTCCTCCCGATCAAGCCGAACAAGATCGTTCTCCCCAGAACTAATTGTCCGTCTAGTCCGTTATTCGGCGTAAGACCGGTTACATACCTTTCGTCGGCCAATGGTGGCCATGCCCGCAGGTCCGGTACTGACACGGCCTTCGAGCAGCCACCAGTCTTCACCATCGGCGGGGAAGGCGATCCCCTCCGGGAGGAGGCGGCGGGGAAGCCAGCGGATGTCCTCACCGACGTCGACGACCCCCGCCGACCTGCGGCTGGCCACCGTCGTCCACCACCGACAGCGGCCCGACCTCGCCCGCATCGGCATGCCCGGCTTCCGATGCCGCAGCGCTGGATCGGTGATCGGCCCCGATAGGTACAGGGCGGCACGGCCCCGGTCCGCAGCCCACGGCGTACCGAAGGCTCGGGGACCGCGGTGCAAGACGGGGACAAAGCCCGCATGTCAGCGCCATGGGTAGGGCCTTTGCCGAGCATCCGGCACGACCCCGCACGGCCGCCCCAAGGAGATGACGGACGATCTCCACAGATCACACCCAGGGTCGCCCAGCCTCTTTCACCCGCGTCTACGCAGAGGAGAATTCGTCTCCTCTGAGTGGACACCACCAGAAACGACGCCCCGCCCGGCCGGCGCCGCACGCACCCCTCGCCGTCACAAACCGACCAGCACGTGATCCACCGCACACGCCATGGACGACGAGTCCCGCGCCACTGCGATCCGCCGCGCTGACCTGACCTCGAACACGCGAAACACCCCGCGCGTACCGGCGAGGCGGCCCCCACAGCGTGGTCGCGGCGGCTGTCAGGACTCGGCGGGGGCGCGGTGCGGCGCTCGATCCTCAGGTCGCGGCCCACCGGAAAGTCCTCCGGAGACGAGGCACTGCGTGCGGGTGGACGTCCGCGCGCGAACCGCAGGCTCGAGCGGCTCGCGCGCGGGGGTCACGGGTCAGTTGTCGATCTCGGCCGGGCGGCGGTCGGTCACCGTGTCGGGGGCCGCGAGCCGGGGATCGGCGGCGCGGGCGGCCGGGATGGCGGCGGCGACGAGCGCGGCCACGAGAGCGACGCAACCACCGATCGCCAGGCCGCCGCGGAACCCGTTCTCGGAGGTGAAGGTGTAGCCGCCCATGGTGACGGTCAGCTGGGACAGGACCACGCCCATCACGGCGGCGCCGACCGAGGTGCCCAGCGACCGCATGAGGGTGTTGAAGCCGTTGGCCGCGGCGGTCTCGTTGAGCGGGACCGAGCTCATGATCAAGGCGGGCATCGCGCCGTACGCGAGGCCAACCCCGCTGTTGATGATCATCATGGCGAGCATGAGGCTCCAGGCCGAGCCCATCAGAAGCAGCGACACGCCGTACCCGATGGCCAGCACGAGGACGCCGCTGATCAGGGTGAACTTGGGGCCACGGGCGTTCGTGAGCTTCCCGCCCAGCGGGGACACGATCATCATCATGATGCCGCCGGGCGCCAGCCACAGACCGGCCGCGAGCATCGACTGGCCCAGACCGTAGCCGGTGGCCTTCGGGAACTGCAGCAACTGCGGCACGACCAGCATCGAGGCGTACATGCCGAACCCGACGAAGATCGAGGCCAGGTTCGTGAGCAGGACCCGGGGGCGGGCCGTCGTGCGCAGGTCGACGAGCGGCTCCCGGCTGCGCACCTCCCACACCCCCCAGGCGAGCAGGACCACGACGGCGGCGGCGAACAGGCCGAGCGTGGTGCCGGAGGTCCAGCCCCAGTCGGCGCCCTTGGAGACCGCCAGCAGCAGGCAGACCAGCCCGATGCCGAGTCCGATGGCACCGGGGGCGTCGAAGTGCTGGCCCTTGGCGCCGGCCGGAACGTTCGGGATCAGGAACCAGATCAGGACCGCGACGAGCGCGGCCAGCGCGGCCGAGGCCCAGAACAGCACGCGCCAGCTGGTGTACTCGGCGACGGCCGCGGCGATCGGCAGGCCCAGACCGCCGCCGATCCCCATGGACGCGCTGACCAGCGCGATGGAGGAGCTGAGCTTCTCGCGCGGGACCACGTCGCGCAGCAGCGCGATGCCGAGCGGCACCATGCCCATGCCCATGCCCTGCAGGCCGCGCCCGACGATCATTGGGACGACCGAGGAGGACAGCGCGCACACCACCGAGCCCGCGATCAGCGGCACCGCGCACACCAGGAGCATCGGGCGCTTGCCCACCAGGTCGCCCAGGCGGCCGAAGACCGGCACGCAGACGGCCCCCGCCAGCAGCGTGACGGTGATCACCCATGCGGCGTTCGAGGAGGTGGTGTGCAGGATCTTCGGCAGGTCCTGGATGAGCGGCGTGACCAGCGTCTGCATGATCGCTGCCGTGATGCCGGCCAGGGCCAGCGTGGTGACCACGCCGCCCGCGTGGGCCGCGTGGGTATCGACCGCGGGGCGGCCCGCGGGCTGGGAGGCGTCCAAGGGGGCTCCTCAGAGTTCACTCGTCATCGGTATGTGCATCATGCACACTGCTTGCATGATACACACGATGTGTATGGCGCAAGTCACTGTGAGAGGATGGTGACGGGCCGCTCTCCGGAGGTGGCGCGCCGAGCGGCCTGGGCATGAACCAGGAGGCGGAGGCAGATGAGCAGGCCCACGTACGACATCGAGTACGAGCACATGTTGCTCAGCCGGCACGGGCTCGGCAGGGGCAAGCATGGGGCCGGCACGCTGGACCGCAGCGCCTACGTCCTGCTCAGCCGCATCCGCGTCCAGGGGCCGATGTCGATCAGCGAGCTGAGCGACGCCTTCGGGCTCGACTTCTCGACTCTGCAACGCCAGACCACCGCGGCCATGCGCATCGGCCTGGTGGAGCGCATCCCCGACCCCGAAGGCGGCATGGCTCGCAAGTTCCGCATCACCGACAAGGGCGAGCAGATGCTCAACGAGGAGCGCGAGAGCCTCGTCGGCAACCTCGACAAGGTCATGTCCGACTGGCCGGACGAGGACATCGCCGCCTTCGCCGCGTACCTCCGCCGTTTCAACACGAGCATCGAACGCCTCAGCGGCCGGCCCTGGCCCCGCCCCTGAACCGGGCTCGCCGAGGAGACGCCGGACCGGCCGCCGGGAGTCCGGCGGCCGGTCCGTTCACCGCATGAGTCAGCCGACGCGGCCGAGGCGGACGCCCACCTGCGCGTCCTTGCCGTTCACTCCGAGGGTCGAGGCCCCGATGGTCGCCGAGCCCGTTCCGGTGACACCGTTCGCGGTGCCCTTCAGCAGGCTCACCGCGCCGTCGGTGCCGTTCTCCTTGGGCGCGCCGGCGATCAGGTCGGCGTAGCCGTCGGTGTTGACGTTCAGCATGGTGACCGTCCAGCCGAACGCGTCGTTCTTCTCCGCTGCGCCGGGCACGCCGGGGAAGCTCTGCGACACGGCCTGCGCGCCGGTGCCGGTGAGCCCGGACGCGGAGCCGTACAGCACGACCGCCTCGCCGGCGTGCGCCTGGGAGCTGACGGTGCGGTACGGCACGCCGACCGCGAGGTCGTACTTGCCGTCCTTGTTCACGTCGCCCGCCGACAGCGAGTAGCCGAACCGGTCGCCGGCCACCGCCGCGCCCGGCACGCCCGAGGTGCTCTGGGTGATCGTCTTGCCGGTCGCCAGGCCGACGTTCGCGTCGCCCGCGAAGATGGTGACGTGACCGCCCGTACCAGCGCTCTCGTCGGCGCCACCCGCGGCGATGTCCGCGTACCCGTCGCCGTCGAAGTCGGCCACGGCGAGGCTGTCCACCCGGGTGGTGACCGAGTTGGCGAGCGTGATGTCCGTCGACGTGAAGTTCCACACGTCGATGCCGGACGTCGGGGCGGCGGTGGCGATCCAGCCCAGGGCCAGCTCGGCCTTGTTGTCGCCGTTGATGTCGCCGATGGCCGGGATCATCGCGGTGAAGGTGCGCGCCGCCGCCGCGGAGGCGGTTCCCTTCTTCCCCGCCGGGACCTGGTGCGGCCTGCCGGACGGGCGGAAGCGCTGCGCCTTGACCTGCGCGGTGTTCGGGGCCGAGGTGTAGGTCCAGAAGTAACGGTCGCCGGGCGCCGTGTCGACCCAGTCGGTGTAACCGTCGCCGTCGAGGTCGCCCGCCGCCAGCGCGTACCCGAAGCGGTGATTCGCGCCGGCGTACCCCGACGGCTCGGAGATCGCGTCCGAGCCCGAGCCGGTCAGCCCGGACTTCGAGCCCCAGAGGATCGTCTCCGAGCCGGCGTTCGCGCCCGCGGAGGTGTCCTCGTCGGGCGCGCCGACGAGGAGATCGGCGTAGCCGTCGTGGTCGAAGTCCAGTGACGTGACCGAGTAGCCGAAGTGGTCGCCGGCCTCGGCGGCGCCGGGCACCCCGCTGCTGTTCTGGCTGAAGACCTGCTTCTTGCCCGTGTTCAGACCGGACGAGGAGCCGTACACGATGGTGACGAAGCCGGCGCCGGCGTGGCCGCTGACCGTGCCGTACGGGTTGCCGAGCGCGAGATCGGGATAGCCGTCGCCGTTGAAATCGTACGGCCGGACGACCTTGAGGGGCGCTGCCGCCCTGGGGAGTGGAGACGCGTGGGCGACGCCGGCCAGCCCGGCTCCGATCGCCGTGATGGCGGACACCGCCAGGGCACGCGTGACACCAGTTCTCAAAGAGCCTCCTAAGAACCGCCGCGCCGGAGAGAACGCGCGGCAGAGAAGTGACGCTTTGAGTTAAGAACCGGTTTACCTTGTGGCGTACGCGACTAGTGGCCGTACTGCGGGTAGCCGTAGCCGACGACGGAGTCCTTGCTGCGGGTCCGGACCTTCACGGCGTCGTCGGTGTTGCCCTCGACGGTCCGGATCGTGCCATCCTGATCGTCCTTGATGACGAGGCCGACGTGGTCGATGCTGCCGATGTCCTTGCCGCCGTTCCAGGAGAAGAACACGACGGCGCCGGGCTTGGGAACGTCGCCCCAGCGGCCCTGCTCCTTGAACCACCTGGCGTGCGCGGGGGTGAAGGCGTCACCGCCGATGCCCTTGACGCCCGCCTTGGCGCCGACCCACGTGACGAACATGTCGCACCAGGACGCATTGGCGTAGTCGCCGATCGACCCGCCGTCGCGCTCCACCCCGGCCTTGGCGTACGGCGAGGCCATGAACCACTGGTTGAACTTGCTGCCGCCGGCGGCGTCCTCGGTGGTGCCGACCTGGGACAGGGCGACCTTCAGCGCGTCGTCGGCGGTGGCCGACCTGTGCAGGCGGAGGCCGATCAGGACCGCCGCGAGCAGAATGATCACGGCCATGGCGACCGCCGCGACGCCTGCGAGAGGGTTGACGAGACGTCCTCGGAAAGGGATGCGTCCGCATCGGGGGGCTGGGGACACGGGAAACTCCTTGCGGCTTCCACCTCAGGCGACACGCTTCGTTCGTCCGCGGGCGCCTTGGCCGACAATGGCGCGCCACCTCCGGCGCGCCAAAACGCATATTGCAAGGTAGCAAGCCCGACCGCGATATCGGTGACCCCTGTTTCCGCCCATGACGAAGCGAAAAAAGAGACTGATGTCATCCAGGTGACTCCTGAGATCAGTCGTGGAAGCGGGCACTGATACGGGCCGGATTTCCGGGGAACGCCGGGTCACCCTGACGGTGACCGACGAAGAGGCGACGGAGTTCCTGACGCCCGGCGAGCACTTCGAGCTGTGGAAGCACCACAAGGTGGGCCACGGCGTCATCTCGCGCAGAGTCGTCGTCTAGCGGCCTCGCCGGCGCGGCGGCCGCCGCGCTGCGGCGGTCCTGAGCGGCGCCTCAGCCCGTACGCGGCCGGCCGGTCTCCGGGGCGTTGAGCCGGGACAGGAGCGCGTTGTACGCCTGGAGGGCCGCGTCGTCCTCGTCGACGTCCGCGCTGGTCCGCAAGCGGGCCCGGTCGGCCTCGCCCGTACCGGGCGCGGCCTCGTCTCCAGTGGCGGCGAGGGTGGCCTGCCGGACGGACTCGAAGAACCGGCCCGCCTTGGCCGCCTCCGGAGACCGGTCGAACAGCCAGCGGAGCATCACGATGATCATCATGACGAACATCAGGCCGTCGCCGCCGATCCACATGGCCGCGCCGCCGCCGTGGATGTCGGCGAGCGGGCCCGGTCCCCAGGAGGGGTGCATCCGGGCGTACGCGGGGAAGGGCGGTTCGGTCGCCTGCAGCAGGACGATGCCGACGATCGTGTCGGCCGACATGCCCATGAACAGGGCGAACAGCCGCAGCGGGTAGGACAGCTCGCGGGGCGGCGCGTCCTGGGTCAGCAGCTGGGAGAAGTAGAGGTACCCGCCGCCGACGTACAGCACGTGCTCGAGCGCCATCAGGGCCGGGGAGCCCATCATCGCGTCCATGAACCCCGACAGGTGCACGCCGAACAGCACGCCCGCGTAGACGACGAGGCCGGTGAGCGGTGAGGTCAGGAACGCCGCGGCCTTCGACTCGCGGATCCGCTCGACGCGCTCGTGGGCGCGGCCACGGGTGGCCGCCCGCAGCAGGCTCAGCGGGTGCCCGAGGCACAGCAGCCACGGCACGACCATGATCAGCATGAGGTGCTGGATCATGTGCACCCAGAACAGTCCCCCGTCGCCGTACACGGCGGGACTGCCCATGAGGGCGGCGACGGCCACGGCCAGGCCGGCGGTGAACGCCGTGGTCCGGGCCACCGGCCACGCCCTGCCGTTCCGCCGTGCCGCGAGGACCCCTGCGAGGTAGAGGGCCAGGGCCACCGCCACGAGGACGGCGGTGACCGGCGCGAACCGCCAGGTGGTCAGGGCTCGCGCCCACGTGAGGGGCGCCAGCATGTCGCGCATGCCGTGCATGTCGTGCATCAGAGTGACTCCATGAGGTCCTGGCCGAGGTGGCGCCCCGGCCGGCAGCCGCGCGGGACCGCGAACAGGGCGCTGGAGGTGTGCCGGATGAACCGGCTGAGGTCGTCGGCGAGCGCGAGACGCTGCTGGATCCGGGTGAAGCCCGAGCCGGGGTCGGACTGGAACGCCATGAACAGGAGTCCCGCGTCCGGACTCCCGTCCGGCAGCACACCGTCGAAGTAGGAGAACCCCTTGCGCAGGATGACGGCGCCCTCGTTCGACTCCGGAGCCGCCTGCCGTACGTGGGCGCCGGGCCCGATGGCGAGCCCGCCGTCGGGGTGCTGCGCGGCCAGGTCGAGCGGCGTGAACTCCGACCCGCCCGACAGGGGCGCCCCGGTGTCCTTCCGCCGCCCGACGATCTGCTCCTGCCGGCTCCGGGAGAGCGTGTCCCACTCGTCGAGCAGCATGCGGATGCGGCGGAAGACCAGGTAGCTGCCGCCGCGCATCCACGCCGGGTCACCGGCCGGGCCCACGAGGATGTTCCGGTCGAACCCGGCGTCGCCCGGCCGGGGGTTCCCGCTGCCGTCGAGCTGGCCCATGAGGTTGCGCGGGGTGGCGTCCCGGCCGGTCACCGCGCCGTCGCTCGTGCTGAACCCGCTCATCTGCCAGCGGATGTGCGCGGCCCCCCGGGCCAGCCGGGTGAAGGTCCGCAGGGCGTGCGCGACGACGATCGCGTCGTCGGCGGTGAAGAGGACGCCGAGGTCACCGCCGCTGCGGCCCTCGTCGATCTCGTCCCGGGGGAACGACGGCAGCGGGGCGAGCGCGGCGGGCACCGGCGCGCCGAGGTGGCGGAGCAGGGACGCGCCGAACCCGACCGTGACGGTCAACGAGGCGGGTCCGTAGCCGGTCGTCATCGCGTCGTCGCCGGGCGCCGGCCGGCCGGCGGTCAGCCGCCTCGCCGCGTCGGTCCACGCCCGCAGCAGGGAGGTCAGGCCGGCCGCGCGCACCTTCGGCTCGACGTCGAAGGCGGCGAACCAGCCGTGCGCCGCGTACGGGGCGAGGACGCCGGCCTGGTGGTCGCCGTCGAACGGGATCCGGCGCTCGCCCCGTTCCCGGGCGGCCTCCCCCGCGACCGCCGAGGCGGCGCCGGCGCCCGCGGTGGCCGCGGCGGCGGCGCCGACCAGCGAGGTCACCGCGAGCAGCCGGCGCCGGCTCACCGTACGGTCCGCGCCGGCGTTCCCCGGGCGGTCAGGCGAACCCGTCACCGCGCCGCCTCCGGCCGGTGGCCCATCGGCTCGACCGGAGCCTCGACGGTGATCGACGGGGACCGGCGGAACCGCAGCGTGAGCCGTACGTGGTCGCCCTCCCGCAGCGTCCGCACCGGGTGCTCGAGCATCACGTGGTACCCGCCGGGCGCGAACGTCAGGCGTCCGTGGGCGGGGACGGGCACCCGGTCGACCATCCGCATCATCTGCCCGGTGCTCTGGTGCATCATCGCCTCGGCGGAGACGTCCGCGGTGACGCCGGTGAGCTCGTCGCCCGTGTCCCCGGAGTCGGTGACGGTGAAGTACGCGGCGGCGACGTCCGGCGAGGCGGGCCGGGGCACGTACGCGCCGGTGACCTTCAGCCGGGGCCCGCTGGGCCCGGACGAGCAGGCGGCCACCGTGACGGCCGTCAGCAGCAGGGCCGCCGCGGCGCGCGGACCGGCGGTCACGCCCCGCCGCCCTGGGTGGTCGCGGCCGGCATGCGGGCCAGCAGCTTGGTCAGGTCCGCGGCGAAGTCACGGGAGGACACGCCCGCCGTCCAGAGGACGTGGGCGAGGTGGTCGGTCCCGAACGGCAGCACCTCCGCGCCGTGGCCGACCTCGTAGTCCGCGCCGGTCCGCTTGGGCTGTTCGATGGCGATCCCCACCGACTTCGCCGCCGCCTGGATCTTGGCGTAGTCGCCGGTCAGGCCGATGAAGGACGAGTTGAAGGAGGCCAGCCAGGACCGCAGCACCTTCGGGGTGTCCCGCCACGGGTCCGTGCTGACGAACACGACGGCGATGCGGGCCTGCTGCGCGGGCGTGAGGAGCCGCAGCGCGCCGGCGAGGTCCGCCATCGTGGTCGGGCACACGTCGGGGCAGTGGGTGTAGCCGAAGTACACCAAGGTCAGCTTGCCCTTGGTGGCCTCCTTCAGGTTCACGGGCGCCCCGGAGACGCCGGTGAGGGTCACGTCGGGCTCGCGCAGCGCGGTGCCGAGCGTCGCGGCGTGCAGGTCGGAGGCGGGCGTGGAGATCCGGACCGGCGGTGACGACCGGTCGCCCGACGCTCCAGCGCACCCGGTGGCCGCCGCGGCCAGGACGAGGGACGCGGCGATCAGCCGGGAGGGACGGGCGAAGGGCCGGGTACGGGCGCGGGCGCGGCGCGGTCGCGTACCGCGCCGCGTGAAGGCAGAAAACGGCATGACAGGTCCTCGGGAAGGGCAGACGAGATCGGCTCTGAGACCACGGCTGACCCGGCCTCGGCCGATGTCGGCTGCGCGTTCCGCCTCCGAGCGATCTCCAGGCCGGCGTCAACCCGCCGCGGTCACAGCGAGACGGGTGGGTTCACGACGCTCGTACGCGGGCGGCCCCCGGCGCACCACGGTGTGACGCAGGGCGCCGATCTGCGGCCGCGGGCCCGTTCGAGAGGCGCCGCCGGCCTGCGCTCCTCCGGGCCGCGGGGTGATCGGGACGCCCAGGAGCAGGGCGAGCATCCGCAGGGCGGGGGCGAGCAGCAGCCGGGTCACCGCGGTGAGCGCGCGCCACGCGGCCCGCTCACCGGCCGACAGCCAGACCGCGACCAGTACACCGGCCAAGAGGTGCGCGATCAGCATTCCCCAGCCGCCGTGGGCCGTGGCCGGCCGGCCGGGTCCGGGAACGAGGTGGTGCATGCCCGGCATGTGCGTCCGCGCGGTGTCCCACTCCACGGCGGGTCCGGCCGAGACCGCGCTGAACCACAGGTGCAGGCCGCCCTGGACGACCTCGACCGCGAGCAGGAGCCACCACACCGATCGCCGCCGGTCGGCCAGGAAGAACCCGACGCCGGTCAGCGCCGCGAAGGCGCCCGGGCCGGCGTACGCGGGCAGCGGCCGCGGATGCATCAGGCCGTGCGCCGCCACGGACAGCATGACGCACACCGCGGCGAAGACCCCGGCGCGCATCAGACGGAACCATGCTGGAGGGCGCACGACTTCACAATAACTACAAGCCGTAGTACATCGACCGCGCCCTCGGCCGTCCGCCCGGCCTTTGGCATGGTGGGGGCATGGGCAGCCCCAGTTCGCCGGGGGTGCCGTCGCGACGACTACCCCCTCGCCCGGAAAGCGCCGCGATGGCCCGACGATTCGTACGGTCGGCGCTGCAGGGTGTCGCGCCGGACCTGGTGGACACCGCGCAACTGCTGGTCAGCGAGCTGGTGACCAACGTGGTCATGCACGCGCGGACCGAGATCGAGGTGCGGGCCCGCAGCATCGCGGGCCGGGTCCAGGTGTGGGTCAGCGATCACCGGCCCAGCCGCGGGCTGGTGCCGCACCAGCGCCATTCGTACGCCGGCACCGGATGGGGCCTGGCACTGGTCGAGAGCCTGGCCTCCAGTCACGGCGTGCAGATCGGAGAGGACCGCAAGACGGTCTGGTTCGAACTGTGGCCCGAGACCCCGCCACCACCGACCTCCGAATGGGACACCACGTCGTGCTCCGGCCCGACGGTGACCGTGCGGCTGATCGACCTGCCGTACGCGCTGTACTCGGCGGGGCGGCAGCACCGGGACGCGCTCCTGCGCGAGCTGCTGCTCATGAGCTCCGCCGGAGATCGGATCGGGATGCCCGTGCGGACGGAGGACCTTCTCGCCGCGCACGACATGAGCAACGCGATCAGTGCGGGCATGGGCGCCGCGATGGGCAGAAGGTTCTCCGACGCCGACACGATCTCCCTCCTCGTGGCGATCCCGGCGGACTCCGCCGGGGATCTGGCCGCCTTGCGCCGAGTGCTCGAGATCGCCGACGGGGCGGCCCAGCAGGAGAGCCTGCTCACGCTCCCGGCTCTTCCGCAGATCCGCGCCTTCCGGCGGTGGCTGCTCGATCAGATCGCCGACCAGGTCGCGGGTGAGCACCCCACCGCGTGGACGCTGACCCCCGGCACGCCGAGTGCCAGGCCTCTCGAGCTGGCTCCGTGGGACGTGAGTGACCTGCAGACCAGCGCCGTCCCGACGATCGCGGCCGACGACGGGAACCGGATCATCGCGGTCAACGGTCCCGCGGCGGACCTGCTGGGCTGGCAGGCGGACGACCTCGTCGGGCGGCGGATCACCGTACTGATCCCCGAGCACCTGAGGGAGCGCCATATTCGGGCGTTCAGTTCGCTGCTGCTGACCGGCCAACCCCGCGTCCTAGGCCATTCCATACCGCTTCCGGCGCTGCACCACGACGGCCGGCTGATCCCCGTCCGCGTCAACATCCAGACCCAGGAGGCGGTCGACGGCCGCACCGTGTTCGTCGCCCAGCTCATCCCGAGGACGGCCGTACCGGCCGCGCCACGCACTCCGCGGGAACACCGGCACGCGGCGCGACCGGAGTTCGGCGCGCGGTACGTGTCGGCCGCTCCGAAGCGGGCGGGCCGAACAGGCGATGACGAGACGGGCAGAGCGGCGATGGAGCGGCTGTCCCTGCTGGCCGACACCGGAAGCGCGCTGAGCAGCACCCTGAATCTCAAGGAGGGGCTGCTCCGGGTGTGCAAGGTCCTGGCTCAGCGGCTGGCCGACTGGTGCGTGGTGGACCTGCTGGCCGAGCACGGTCACGTGGAACGCGTGTGCGTCGTCCACCGCGACCCGACGGCGCTGGCCTCCGGGGTGTACATGGGCCGCCTCCCGCCGGTGTCCGAAGCCTCGCGGGGCCCCCTCCCCCGGGTGCTGCGCGGCGCGGGTCCGCTGCTGCTCACCGACTTCCCCCCGCCGAGCCGGGCGGCGAGTCCCCTGGACGCCCGCAAACTGGAGCTGTTCGAGCAACTGGGCGGGAACAGCGCCATCATCGCGCCGCTGCGGGCCCGCCGGGAGGTCCTCGGGGCCCTGACCGTGGTCCGTACCGATGCCGAGCGCCCCTTCACCGAAGCGGACCTCCCCCTGATCTCCGACCTGGTCCGCGGCATCGCGCTGGGCGTGGACAACGCCCGCCTGTACCAGGAGACCCGGCACACCGCCGAACGCCTCCAGCGCTCTTTGCTGCCGGACCTGCCGCGCATCGAGCACCTTCAGCTGGCCGCCCGCTACGCGCCCTCCACCACCACCGCTCAGGTCGGCGGGGACTGGTACGACGCGTTCGTCCTGCCGGGCGGCGACACCGTGCTGGTGATCGGCGACGTGACCGGCCACGACCTGCGGGCGGCCGTCGCCATGAGCGCGCTGCGGAACATGCTCCGCGGTATCGCCGTCGACCGCCGGCAACCGCCCGGGGACGTTCTGCGCCGCCTGGATCTGGCGAGTCAGACCCTGTACCCGCGGGCCACCGCCACCTGCATCTACGCCCTGGTCAAGGGACCTACGGGCGGTCCGTGGCACCTGCACCACGCGTCCGCCGGGCACCTGCCGCCGCTGCTGACCACCGCCGAGGGCGACACCCGCTACCTCGAAGAAGGCGCCGGGCTGCTGATCGGCATGGACCCCGACCTGCCACGCCCGTCCGCACGCGATCCGCTGCCGGCCCACTCCACCCTGCTGCTGTTCACCGACGGCCTGATCGAACGCCGCGGAGAGTCCCTCGACGACTCCCTGGCCAGGCTCCGGCAGCACACCGCCGCACTGGCGCGTGCCCCCCTCGATGTCTTCTGCGACGACCTGCTCATCGGACTCGGCGCTCACGGCGCCGACGACGTCGCCCTGCTCGCCCTCCGCACCGTTCCACCGCCCTGACCCGCCACCGCGCGCATCATCGGGCCGCCTCCGCGTCCACGACGACGACCAGCTTGCCGCGGGTGTGGGAACCCGCCAGGTCCCGGTAGGCGCGCACCGCGCCGCTCAGCGGGTACGCGCGGGTCACCGGGTCGGGCAGCGTGCCGTCGAGGGCGTGTTCGGCGAGCGTGGGCAACGTGTCGGCCTTGAGGTTGGTGGTGCCCATCACCGTGGTCACCGCCGGGTGGCTCGGCGTGCCCGGCGTGGTGCTGAGCAGACGCCCGCCGGGGCGCAGCGCCCTGGTCGCCGCGATCACGTCCTCCCCCTTCAGCGCCAGGTTCACCACCGCATCCACACCCTGGGGATGACGGCGCAGGACCTCCTCGATCAGATCCGTCCGCTGGTGATCGACCACATCCGCGGCGCCCATGCCCCGCACGTACTCGCGATCGCCCGTGGTTCCGGTGGCGATCACCGTGGACCGCCGGGCCAGCAGCGGAACGACGACGCTGCCGATACCGCCCGGCGCGCCGATCACCAGGACCGTCTCGTCCGGCTGGAACCGCCCGAGCTCGAGCACCGCGAGCCCGGTCATGCCCGTGCTCGGCAGCGCGGCCGCCACGGTCGGGCTCAGCTTCGGCGGCCGCTTCGCCAGGTACGGGCCGGCCTGGAGCACCGCGTACTCGGCGAGCGCCCCGGAGGTGACGGCGGGGATCCCCACACCCGAGGCGAATGACGGGGGCGCGCCGAACCCGAACACCTCGTCGCCCACCTCGTACCCCTCCGTGCCCGGCCCGAGACCGGTCACGGTGCCGGCGACGTCGGTGCCCGGCACGAACGGGAAGTCGAGCGGGACCATCTCCCGGATCGTTCCCGCGGTCATCAGCAGGTCGGCCGGGTTGAGCGAGGCGGCCGTCACCCGGACCTGGAGTTGTCCGGGACCGGGTTCGGGGGTCGGCAGGTCTTCGACGGCGAAGGAGTCGGGAGCGCCGTACGCGCGAACGACCAGGGCTTTCATGACCATCCCTTTCAGTGAGACACTTTGTCTCGGAACACACATGCTGTCTGGGACGGTGCCGAGTGACCAGTCTCAGCCTCGTTGTTCTGTCTCATGCTGGACAAGGAGCCGAAAATGTCTCAGGAGAACGTCCGGGTCCGGCGCACGCGCACCCTGCTCCGGCAGGCGCTGGTCGAACTCATCGAGGAGCGCGGGTTCGACCGGATAACGGTCGGGCAGATCACCGAACGGGCGATGGTGAGCAGGGCGGCCTTCTACCGCAACTACCGCGACAAGTACCAGCTCGTGGAGCAGATCTTCGAGGAGGCCCTGGCCGAGTTGCTCGGCACCGTGGCCGACGGCCCGGACACGCCGGTTCTCGAGCGGTGGACCGGATTCTTCGAGCACTTCGATCGTTACCATCGCCTCTACGGCGCACTGCTGGGCAGGAACGGCAGCAGTTGGTTCGCCGCCCGGATGCAGTCCGCCCTCGCCGACATGGCCGCCGAGCACCTGCCGCAGGCTCCCGGCGACCTGATCCCGACGCTCCTGGCGGGGATGCACCTCCAGGCCATCACCTGGTGGCTGGGCACCGGCCGGTCGATGCCGGCCCGCGAGATCGCCATCCGGACGGCTAAGCTCGCCTCCGCCCTCATCACCGAGGCCAACGCCCATGAAGGAGTGGCCCGGATCTCGGGATGACGGCGGGCGACGGTAGAAGTCGCCGGGGAGTCATTCGTCGTCCACACGAGACGCGTCCGCCGGGCGCCGTGAGACCGGAGTGAGCGATGCCGCACGAGAACACCCGGCGAAACGCCGTCATCTTCCATGGGACGGGAGCCCGCCCCGAGGTCTGCTGGTATCCCTGGCTCGGCCGGCGGCTGACCGAACGCGGGTACGCCGTCGAGATACCGCACTACCCGGGCCTCAACGTGGAGCCGATCGCCGCCTTCCTGCCGAAGGTGCTGGCGAACCACCGGTTCGACGAGCACACGGTGCTCATCGGGCACTCGGGAGGCGCCGCACTGCTCCTCGCGCTCCTGGAGCACATCGACGTGACGGTGGCGCAGGCGGTCCTCGTCGCCGGATACTCCACGAAGCCCAACACCAGCGAGGAGCCCGTCCTCCAGGAGACCTACGACTGGGCCGCGATCAAGGCCCACGTCCGCGACCCGTACTTCATCAACTCCCGCGTCGACCCCTATGGCTGCGACGACCGGCAGGGCCGGGCGATGTTCGACCGGCTCGGCGGTACGCAGATCGTCCGCGACGACGGGCACTTCGGCGACCACGACCAGCCGTACGACACCTTCGAACTGCTCGACCGGCTCATCGGCTAGGGGCGCTCAGTTCAGGCCGTCCAGGAGCAGGTCGAGGCCGATGATGAACTGGTCGCGGTCGTCGTGGTCGCGCAGGTCCGCGGTGGCACGCGTCAAGAAGGGGTAGTCGGCGGGGTCGAGCCTCTCCCACTGCTCGGCGGTCCGGGCGAGGAAGGCGTCGCGGCTGGTGGTCGCCCCGACGACGGTGCCGGGGGCGATGATCTGGGCGCTGACGCCGGTGATGTAGTAGCAGATCGCGGTGGAGACCGCGAAGTGCCGCTCGGCGGGCAGCCCGGTTCGCGCGACGAGCGTGCCGATTCTGTCCAGCAGGCGCAGCGCGTTGGCCAGCGTGGGCGGCGCGGTGACGTGGGAGGCCGCCCACTGGTGCCGGTCGAGGGCGTCGAAGACGGCGATGGCGAGCGCCCGCCCCCGCAGCGCCGCAGAGGCCGCCGACGCCGCCCACCTCCACGAGCTCATGTTCGGCGACAACGCCCCGCACGGCCTGCTCGAATTCTTCGCGGGCGGCGAGCAGGCCTAGCGGTGACGGGCCCCGAGGGGCGTCGCCGGAATACCCGCCGCCCCACCGCATCCGTCGGCGCCACGGCAAAAGGTTCAGGGCCGTCAGACCTGGTGGTCTGACGGCCCTGTTCGGCCGGTTCATGGTCAGGCCTTGTTGAAGGTGTTCCTGGCCCAGAGGTAGGAGACGGCCGCGATGCCGACGCACCAGGCGGTGGCGATGGCGGCGCTGTTGCCGATCGGGGTGCCCAGCAGGAGGCCGCGGATCGTCTCCATGATCGGGGTGAAGGGCTGGTATTCGGCGAACCAGCGCAGGACGGTGGGCATGGAGTCGGTGGGGACGAAGCCGCTGCCGAGAAAGGGCAGCACGATCAGGGGCATCGGGGCGTTGCTGGCGGCCTCGGGAGTCGAGGACTTCAGGCCGAGTGCGACCGACAGCCACGTGATGGCCAGGACGAACAGGGTGAGCAGGCCGGCGGCGGCGACCCACTCGATGGGGGTGGCGTTGGGGCGGAAGCCGATCGCGAGGGCGATGCCGATCAGGACGGCCATGCCGAGGAGTTGCTGGATGACGCTGCCGACCACGTGGCCGGTCAGTACGGAGGCGCGGGAGATCCGCATGGTGCGGAAGCGGGCGATGATGCCTTCGGTCATGTCGGTGGCGACCATGACGGCGGTTCCGGTGGCGGCGGTGGCGGCGGCCATGAGCAGGATGCCGGGGAGGACGTAGTTGACGTAGACGTCGCGGCCACCGCCGAGCCCCTTGCCGAGGGTGCCGCCGAAGACGTAGACGAACAGCAGCAGCAGGATGACGGGGGTGATGATCAGCTGGATGGTCATGGAGGGGTAGCGGATCAGGCGTTTGAGCTGGCGACGGACCATGGTGGACGAGTCGCGGGCGGCGAGGGCGAGGGTGCTCATCGGACGGTCTCTTTCTGCTGGCTGGTGAGGGTGAGGAAGACGTCGTCGAGGTCGGGGGTGTGCACCGACATTTCGGCGACGTCGATGGAGCGTTCGTCCAAGAGGGTGAGCAGTTCGCGGACGGCGCGGACGCTGCCGTCGCTGGGGACCTGCAGGGTGAGCGCCTCGGGGGCGGCGACTCCGGCCTCGATGAGGTGACGGGCCGCCTCGAGCAGGTGCGTCTCGGCGAACGTGAGCTCGATGTGGCCGCCGGGGATGAGCCGTTTGAGTTCTTCGGCGGTGCCTTCGGCGATGAGACGTCCGTGGTCGAGCAGGGCGATGCGGTCGGCGAGCTCGTCGGCCTCCTCCAGGTACTGGGTGGTGAGGAAGATCGTGACGCCGCTCGCCACCAGTTCGCGGACGATGCCCCACATGGAGCGGCGGCTGCGGGGGTCCAGGCCGGTGGTGGGCTCGTCCAGGAAGATCAGGCGCGGGTCGCCGACCAGGGTCATCGCCAGATCCAGCCGGCGCTGCATCCCGCCGGAGTAGGTGCCAGCGGGCTTGCGCGCGGCCTCGATGAGATCGAAGCGCTCCAGCAACTCCTTGGCCTTCTGCTTGCCGTCCCTGCGGGACAGGTGCTTCAGGTCGGCCATGAGGAGCAGGTTCTCCTCGCCTGTCAGCAGCTTGTCGACCGCGGAGTACTGCCCGGTCACCCCGATCGCACCGCGCACGTCGTCGGCCTTACGGTCCAGGTCGTACCCGGCGATCTGAACGGTGCCGCCGTCCGCGCGGATCAGGGTGGACAGGATCTGCACGGTGGTGGTCTTGCCGGCGCCGTTCGGGCCGAGCAGAGAGAAGATCGTTCCCTCGGGGACGGTCAGGTCGACGCCGTCGAGCACGACCTTCTCACCGTTCTTGTCGCGGTAGGACTTACGCAGCCCGGTCGCCGCGATGGCCAGATTCGTCACGGTTCTGCTCCTTTAGAGGTTGCGGGTCAGAGGCTGCGGGCGGTGATGTCGCCGTTGGAGGTGGTCGCGGTGATGGTCAGGTCGGCAGTGCCGTCGTTCTTGAGGGCGTTGGTGATCCGGCCGTGGGAGGTGCCGGCGTCCAGGGACGCGGAGACTCCGGCGGCGGCGCCGACCGAGATGTCACCGGACTGGGTGGTCAGCGCGACCTTGCCGCCCGTGGCCTCGGCGATCCGGATGTCGCCCCGTGCGGTGCTGATCTCGGCGGGACCGCCCAGCCGGCCGACCTCGACGTCGCCGTCGACCGCGGCGAGCCGGAGGCTCGCCGCCTCGTCGATCTTGATCTGGCGGTAGGCGCCGTCGAAGACGACGTCACCGAGGCGGCCGACGCCGCGCAGCTCGCAGCCGGCGGTCTTGGCCTCGATCCCGGAGCCGGCGGGCAGCTGGACGGTGACGTCGATGGATCCGGACGGGCCGAAGTAGTCGTTCTTGGCCGGGCCCTCGATCCGCAGGACGCCGTCGGCGTAGGCGACCGTGGTCTGCTCCGCCGCCTTCACGTCGCGGCCCTTGGAGGCGTTCGCGGGCAGGACCTCGACCGTGGTGTCGGCCCGGTCGGCGGCGATGAACTGGACGCGTCCGGCGGGGATGTTCAGGACGGCGGCGATCGGGGCGGGGGTGTCGAACTTCTGCATCGTTCTCTCCTTGCGGCTCGTTGTTTCCGACGCCGCAAACGCTACGTTGCTTTCTAGGTTCCTTCAACAAGCTCGTTGCGAGTTGACAGCATTACCCCAGCTCGCAGCCATGAAATCGTTGCAACAGATCTGAATCTAACGCAACATCGAGGAGGACACTCGTTGCGATGGGTTGCCCGTGAACGCTATGGTGGGGGCATCAGGGAGCGCCAAGGAGGTCGCGATGCCGGGAGGCCGGCTCACTCAGCAGGACCGCCAGCAGATCGCATCGGGGCTGGCGGACGGGCTCGCCTATGCGGAGATAGCCAGACGCCTCGACCGTCCGACCTCGACGATCACGCGTGAGGTGATGCGGAACGGCGGCCCCACCGGCTACCGCGCCGAGTTGGCCCACCGCGCCACCGAACGCCGCGCCCACCGGCGCAGGGCGGCCTCCTCCCGAGAGTCGGAGGCGCGCCCGCAGCCACACGGACGCGACGCCGAGGCGGTGCGCGAGTACGAAGAAACGCTCACCACCGTCTTCATGGCCTCAGGCACGCCCAAGATGATGGCCCGGGTGATGGCCTGCCTCTGCACCGACGACGCGGGCAGCCTCACCGCGTCCGAGCTCGTCCAGCGCCTTCAGGTCAGCCCGGCGTCCATCTCCAAGGCGATCACGTTCCTGGAGAGCCAGGGCATGGTCCGCCGGGCACGCGACGAGCGCCGCCGGGAGCGCTACGTCGTCGACGACGACGTCTGGTACCAATCGATGATCGCCAGCGCTCGTGGCACCGCCCAGGTCGCCGAGACCGCACGACAGGGCGTCGGCGTCCTCGGCCCCGGCACCCCGGCCGCCGCCCGCCTCGAGAACATCGCCCGCTTCCTCGACTTCATCACCGAGAGCATCACCCGCGCCGCGAACCAGGCCCGCGAGGTGCTCTACACCAAACCCGAACCGACCTCGAGCGACACCTCGCCCCGCTGACTGCGCCGTGGGTCGCACGCGGGTGTGCTGCTCGGCGCGGGTCAGTCGGCCAGGGCGGCCCAGGTCTTGGGACCCACCTCGCCGTCGGCGGACAGGTGCGCGCCCTTCTGGAAGGCGGTGACCGCGGCGGCCGTCGCCGGACCGTAGTAGGAGTCGACGGTCACCGGGTGCTTGTGCGCGCCGAGCCGCTGCTGGATCCACTTGACGTGCGCGTCGTGCATCATCGCGCCCGCGACGTACCGGTAGATCACGCCGGGGTACCGGCTCGGGTCGGAGGCGGCCAGGCCCGGCTTCACGAAGCCGTACACGTCGCTCCAGTACCTCGTGCGGGTGGCGACCTGGTCGTTTCCGGTGTTGCCCTCGATCGACTCGAACGTCGTGTGCCCCGAGTCCAGCCACTTGACGAAGAACCCGACGTGCTCCGGCTCGCCACTGCGGTTGAAATCGAAGGTGACCGGGTCGCCCCTGGCGATCAGCTTCCGGTCGGTATGCCATTTCGACCCCACGCGGCCCTTCAGGCTCGGCACGTAAGCGATCTTTCCGCCCAGCAGGTGCAACGCGCCGAAATGGTTGAAGCACCAGCACACGAAGATCAGGCACCAGGACGCGGCGGTGTTGTCGCCGTAGTACCACTGCGTGAAGTCGTTGACGTTCTCACGGACGCGGCCTCGTGCCGTGCCGCGCAGGGTCATCGCGTACGCGACCAACTGCTCGCCCGTCGGCGCCGCGGCGGCGCTGTGCACCGTGATGGGCGCCGCCGGATCGACATAGATCCGGCCGTCGTCGGGCGGGTCCGGGAGACGCGGGGCGGCGGCGTCGCTCGGGCCGGGTGCCGGAATCGGCTCGCCGGGGGGCGGCGAAGTGAATGCGTCGGGCATGAATTACCTCCTCGATGGCCGGAACTCGGATCGGTGGAAGCCCCCGGACGATCACCGTCCCGTCCGCGTTACCCGTCCTCAGCCGGGCCATGCGACATCAGTACGCAAAGGGCATTAATCGCGGCGCAAGCGACTATCCCCTGCAAACGGTGTTTCTCGCCCCCAGCGTCCCGCCGGCACCGGTTGCCTCGCAGCCGAACGGCGAAATCGGACTAAAACCGGTTTCACTTCACGTAACGACCACGCCACTCACGTCGAATAGGCGCGCCCAAAACGGCCCAATCAGGCCAGAACGGTTTTTCTGCCACCACGCAGGCAAGTGACGGTGACGACTCTCGCCGACCGCTACCTGCGCTGGGGTCGCAGCGTCAGGGTGTGCGCGGCCTCGCGGCGTACGGTGTCCGGAGCGGACCGCATCGGGATCGTGTCGCCGCGCGCCCACAGCCGCGCCTGGTCCCAGTAGTGGTCCGCGAAGGCGTGGCCGGACGCGCCGGTGAGGTTGATCCAGCGGGAGCGGTCCAGGTCGGCGAGGTCGGCGATCATGCGCATCGACGGCACCCAGTCGACCTGGTACCCCTCCTGCGGATTCCAGCCGGTCGCGTCGACGAGCGAGTCGCCGCCGGACAGCTTCAGCGGTCCCCGGTTGAACAGCCACTCGATCGGCCCGATGCCGGAGGTGCCGAACGTCTGGTTGGTGATCGTGAGCGTGTGCAGGTCGCCCCAGCGCCACTTCTTCGGGTCGTCGCCGAGGCGGTCGCGCAGCTCGTGGTCGGCGTCCTTCACCGCGAGGCGGAGCATGTCGTCGCGGGTCTCCCTGGCCGGCGTGCGCACGTCGTCCCACCAGGGGTCGTCCGGTCGGTTCAGAAGGTTCCGCAGCACCTCGAACCAGCGGTCGCCGCCGTCGGGGCGGGCGCCGTCGGGCAGTTCGTCGTTGAACGTCCGCAGCAGGAGGTGGCGGTAGACGGCGTTGTAGAAGGCCGCCGGTGCCGAGCCGGCGGGCTGAGTGAAGTCCCAGCCGCGCAGCAGCGCCACGGCGGGCCCGGAGCCGACGCGCAGCAGGTGCGGCACCAGCGTCGGCGCGAAGCCGTTGCGGTCGTCCAGCTGGATCCGCCCCATCGTCGCCGCGTCCATCTTCGGCGCCCGCTGGACCAGCTCGGCGATGCGGGCCGCGCGGTAGCCGTACGCCCAGTCGTGGGTCAGCATCCTCGGGTAGCCGGGCCCGACGGCCGCGTTGTTGGCCGTGACGATGTAGCCCTGCGGCGGGTCGTACGTACGGGGCAGGTCGTCGAACGGGATGTAGCCCGTCCACTCCTCCTTGCCGGTCCAGCCCTGCGCGGGCCAGCGCCCGTCGCCGCTCGACCGGATCGGGATGCGGCCGGGCGCCTGGTAGCCGATGTGCCCGTCGACGTCGGCGTACAGGAGGTTCTGCGCGGGGACCTCGAAGAGCCGGGCCGCGTCGCGGAACCGCTGCCAGTCACCGGCGGTGTCCAGCGACACGATGGCGTCGGCGGTCCGGCCCGGGTCGAGCGCGGTCCACCGCAGCGCGACCGCCGTGCCGTTCCCGGCCGTGCGGACCGTGTCCATCACGTCGGACAGCAGCGGCCCGTGCCGTGTCGCCCGTACGGTGAGGGTGACGGGCTTGCCGCCGGCCACCTTGATCTGTTCGGTCCGGACGGCGAGGGGCTCCTGACGGCCCTTGTACTCGTACGTCGAGCCGGTGACCCGTTCCAGGAACAGGTCGGTGACGTCCGGGCCGAGGTTCGTGAACCCCCAGGCGATCCGGGCGTTGTGCCCGATGATCACACCCGGGACGCCGGAGAACGTGAACCCGGTGACGTCGAAGGGGCAGGCGGCCGACGCGGTGCGGCAGTGCAGTCCGGCCTGGTACCAGAGCGACGGCATCTGCGGCGCGAGGTGCGGGTCGTTGGCGAGCAGCGGCCTGCCGGTGTTCGTCCGCGCGCCCGACACGACCCAGGAGTTGGAGCCCAGGCCCGGGGCGCCGTTGCCGAGCATGGTCGGCATGGCGTGGATGGCGGCGGCGACGCGGGTCAGCGCCGGCGACAGCGCGCGGGCCCGCGGCGCCGGCCCCGGACGCCCGCCGGAGTCCCCGCCGCCGGGGACGATCACCGGGTTCCGGTCGTACGGATAGTCGGGGTACAGCTGGTCGACGCGGGCCGGGGACACCTTGGTCGCGGCGATCGCGCGGCCCAGCTCCTCGTCCATGTTGCTGCGCAGGTCCCAGGCCATCGCCTTCAGCCAGGACAGCGAGTCGACGGCGGTCCACGGCTCGGGGTGGTAGCCGCTGCGCTGCAGGCCCAGCACGGAGTACTCCAGGCTCTGCGTGGCGGTGTTCCGGTGCCGGGCCAGCCAGGCGTTCACGCCCTGGGCGTACGCGTCGAGGTAACGCCGGGTGTCGGGCCGCAGCAGCGGCAGCTCCTGCTCGGCGACCCGCCGCCAGCCGAGCGTACGGACGACCTTGTCGGTGTCGAGGGTGGTCTTGCCGAACAGTTCCGACAGCCGTCCGGCCGTGATGTGCCGCCGGAAGTCCATCTCCCAGAACCGGTCCTGCGCGTGCACGTAGCCCTGTGCCCGCATCAGGTCCTCGGCGTCGTCGGCGTAGATCTGCGGGACGCCCCACCGGTCCCGGAGCACGGTGACGTCCGCGCCCAGGCCGGGGACGGTGACGCGCCCGCCGACCTGCGGGTACGACCGCCGGACCGTCCACCACCCGTACAGGGTGAGCACGAGCGCGAGAGCCAGGAGCACGGCCAGGATGCGGACCGCCCAGCGGGCCGGACGCGGCAGTCGGGCAAGCGGCGCAAAACGGGCCATTGACCTTCCTCACGCCAGAACCGGGATGATCGCGTCAGTAAACCATCCGCGCATGCCAGCCGCCCACGCCCCGAACCAGCGGATTCGGCGCCCGGGCGGCGGGTGGACGGGTTCGCGGCTACTGGCCGTACTCGGGGTAGCCGTAGCCGACGACGGAGTCCTTGCTGCGGGTCCGGACCTTCACGGCGTCGTCGGTGTTGCCCTCGACGGTCTGGATCGTTCCATCGCCGTTGTCCTTGATGACCAGGCCGACGTGGTCGATGCTGTCGATGTCCTTGCCGCCGTTCCAGGAGAAGAACACGACCGCGCCCGGCTTCGGCGCACTGCCCCAGCGCCCCTGGTCGTGGAACCACTGGGCGTGCGCGGGGGTGAAGGCGTCGCCACCGAGGCCCTTGACCCCTGCCTGGGCGCCGACCCAGGTGACGAACATGTCGCACCAGGACGCGTCGGCGTAGTCGCTGATCGACCCGCCGTCGCGCGCGACTCCGAGCTTGGCGTACGACGAGGCCATGAACCACTGGTTGAACTTGCTGCCGCCGGCGGCGTCCTCGGTGGTGCCGACCTGGGACAGGGCGACCTTCAGCGCCTCGGCCGCGGTCGGCACCTGCCGCCGGCCCTTGTCCGAGCCCCGGGGATCGGCGTCCAGCCCTCTGCCGGAAACCTGTGTCACCTGATTTCCCTGGGTGGACGGCGCGCCCGCCGGCGCGCGACCGGCCTGCGCGGGGAGCGAAGACGCCTCGGCCGGGCCGGCGGCGAAGATGAACGCGGCCAGACCGGCCGACGCGATGCCCGACAGGGCGGCGGTGATGCGTGCTCCGGATCGTTCGAGTCGAGGGGCAGCGGACACGGGGGTACTCCTTGCTTCCATGCCGCTTACCGGGTTAGCTGACGGGTTCGGGCGTGGAAGCTGCCCTACGGCACGAGGGGAGTGCCGATTCACCCCAGTAATACATTTGGGTCCCCGGTTCCACAGTGGTGTGGATTCAGCGGATCGCCCGAATTCGGGCGGCTTATACAAGAGACTGCCGGGCGGTCGCCATCGCGATGGCGGTGGATGGGATCAGGGGATGGGCGCGGGCAAGGTTCTACTCCTTACTTCCAGACGCCTACCGGGTTAGCTGACGGGTTCGAGCGTGGAAGTCGCCCTACGGCACGGGGGATGTGCCGATTCACCCCGATGATGCGGTGGGTCCCCGGCTCCGTGAGGTCACGGACTCGGCGTTGCCGCTCTCGCGTACGCACTCCGCGGAGCGCTCGGCGGTAGCAGCGCGATTTGGATATGAACCGGCCGGGTCGGGCCCCGCTCGGGCAGGCGTCTTGTGAACGCCCTATCGCCTGGGTCGGCAGGCCGGCCGTGGCCGACGGATATGCGGGCGACGCGTGGGGAGCGCCGCGAGAGTTATTGGAACATAGCAGGGACAAAACACTCACTCAAAGATGAGTTTACGTGATGTGGGTCACTTGCCGCACGCAATGCCAGAGGTCGAGACTGCTAGCTGTATACGCAAGTGATTGCTGTGACCATTGTTAATGATGTGACTGTTGTTACTCGTTTTCGAAGGGACCATCGCCTCTGGCCCGCACCGGTGTCCCGGTGAATCGTGGAAGCGAGGGGGAAAGAGCCATGGCCTTCATTCACCGATTCGACGATGACCGCCCGCGCGAGGAAGAGGTCGAGATACAGGCCGGACCGGTCCGGCTGGCCGGCACCCTGGTCGTCCCCGAACCACCGCTCGGGTTCGTCATGTTCGCCCACGGCAGTGGCAGCAGCCGCCGGAGCCCGCGCAACCGCTTCGTGGCCACCGCGTTGAACCAGGTGGGGCTCGGGACGCTGCTGTTCGACCTGCTCACCGCGGCAGAGGAGGCCGACCGCGCCAACGTGTTCGACATCGGGCTGCTGGCCCGGCGCCTCATCGACACCACCGCCTGGCTGTGCGCCCGCCCCGAGGCGAGCGGGCGGCGCGTCGGCTACTTCGGCGCCAGCACCGGAGCGGCCGCCGCGCTGTGGGCCGCCGCCCAACCCCGGGCGGACGTCGCCGCGGTCGTCTCCCGTGGCGGCCGACCCGACCTCGCCGCACCCCGCCTCCGGCAGGTGACCGCGCCCACGTTGCTGATCGTCGGAGGCCGGGACGAGGTCGTCATCGAGCTGAACCGCCAGGCCCAGGCCCTTATGCGCTGCGAGAGCCGGCTCGAGATCGTTCCGGGCGCCACCCATCTGTTCGAGGAGCCCGGTGCCCTCGAGACGGTCGCGGAGTTGGCACGGGAGTGGTTCCTCGACCACCTCGCGCCGATCGGGCAACGCCCGCGAGGGGCCTGAACCGCGTCGCGGCGGAGGCTCGGGCGCGGATGGGCGTCACCAGCCCCAGCGGGCGCCCATCCGCTGAGAGATCCTGCAGATTCTGTGCCTCTTCCGGCAGAAGGCCACTTGGGTATTGGTCCGTCCGCTCACGTTGGTGTTCGACACCTGCTGCAGGCCGCGATTGACGGTGGGGCTGAGCACGGTCGTGTAGTTCTTGTTGAACTTCCCGTTCCCGACGTGCATGGCGACGCGCACCCATTTGCCATGGCCGTCGCCTCGGGGCAGGGCGCCCATCCGCTCGACCCGCCCGATCGCCGCCTGGCTCGCGCGCGCCTGCGCCGGCGCGAGCACCCCGGAAACGCCGCAAAGGAGGACGGCGAGTGCGAGGATGCGCCCGTTGCGGGGCGGCCGGGCAATGGACCTCTCATTACGGCGACGAACCATTCGTGGCACACCTGGCTTCTTGCGCCCTTCGCTGGGCGCGCTCGGTGGACAACCGGGACGTCGGCTTCTATACCCCGCGCACGACATGATCCCGTCACCTGCCCCCGACACGGTCAGAACATTACCCGCCCTTTCACCGCCCATGCCGCAACGATCCGGCGGGCGGGCATCGGCAAGAGAATGCTAAGCGGCCTTCAAATTTCACTCATCACCACAATGAACCGTTGACTTTCGAAGTCACTGTGATGTCACCTGATATCGGGACATACATCTAAATGTTCTCAAATGACGCGCGTGGCTGCCGAATCGTCGCGCGCGAGCCGTACCGAAGGAGGTATCTTCCATGGGTATTTCGCGCCGGATGGGAGTAGCGGTCTCTGGCCTGGCCTTCGCGGGAGCAACGGTCGCGACGCTCGGCGCAGCCGGGCCGGCAAACGCACAGACGGCGACGATCACCCCGCAGCACTCCGTCGCCGCAAGTTACTCCCGCGTCACTCGGCACCGGCACGGGCGCGCGTTCCTGCGGCACAGGCGCGCACACCTGCGGTACGGGCGCGCGCCCCTGCGGCACTGGCGGACGACGAGCGGCACGACGAGTAGTTACTCGTACTCCTACTACAAGCGCACTTCCTACTGGTACTGGTGGGGCGGGTGCGGCTGCTGCTGCTAGCGAGGTGAGCGGCGGAACGGCAGTGCTACCGGTCTGATTCCTCGTGACGGCCCGCCCCGGGCTCCCCCGGGGCGGGCCGTGCCGGACGTGTCATCGCGGCCGGTTCGGTTACTCCTGAGGCCGCCCCGCCCCGGCGCATGACCCCCTGGGCGGTGGTAGGGGCTAGAGGTACCTTCGAAGTACCGCCAGCAGGATCGATCCGTCACCTGCCCCGTACGTAACGTGACCGCCATGAGCTGCCGGCCAACGGGTACGTGCGCATCGGCAGCAACACCAAGACCTTCACCGCCGTCGTCGTCCTGCAACTGGTCGGCGAGGGCAGGATCCGGTTGGACGAGCCGATCGAGACCTACCTGCCGGGCCTGATCCGCGGCGACGGCATCGACGGCCGCCACATCACGGTACGGCAGTTGCTGCAGCACACGAGCGGCCTGCCGAACTACACGTCCCTCTTCGCGAACGGCTTCCTGCCCTACCAGCACCGCTACTTCGAGCCCCGCGAACTGCTCGACCTGGCCCTCGCCAAGAAGGCGGACTTCCCTCCGGGCACGAAGTGGGAGTACAGCAACACCAACTACGTCGTCGCCGGGCTGCTGGTCGAGAAGATCACCGGGCGCCCGATGGCCGAGCAGATCACCGATCGCGTCATCACGCGCATCGGCCTACGGCACACCTACTTCCCGGGCGTCGGCGACCAGACGATCCGCCGGCCCCACCCGGAGGGGTACGCCAAGGACGATCCGAAGGCGCCGCTCACCGACGTGACCGAGTCGGACCCGTCCATGGGCTGGGCGGCCGGCCAGATGATCTCCACCCCGAGCGACGTGGACCGCTTCTTCACCGCGCTCCTCGCCGGTCGGCTGCTCGCGCCGGCGCAGCTCAAGGAGATGCGCACGACCGTCGCCGCGCCGGAGATGGGGAAGGGCGTCCGATACGGGCTCGGCCTCATGAGCTCGCCGCTGAGCTGCGGTGGCGTCGCCTGGGGCCACGGGGGCGACATCCCCGGGTACTCCACGAGCAACGCCGCCACCGAGGACGGCCGCGCCGTCACCATCGCCGTCACCGAGCTGCCCACGGACCTGGCCCAGATCGGCCACCTGAACGCGGCCGTCGACGCCGCCCTGTGCGAGTAGCAGGCGGCATTCGCCTGTGGGCCGGTGGTAGGAAGCCTCTGAGGAACTCGCGAGGAGGGTCACTGATGATCGAGACGTCGTACCTCACGGTGGACGGCCTGAACGCCTACCTGGCGCGCCCGGAGGGTGGTTCCGCCGCCGGCATGCTCCTGCTTCCCATGCTCACAGGGATCGGCGAGCAGGTCCGGGAGTTCGCCGACGACCTCGCCCGGGCCGGCGTGACCGCGCTGAGCTGGGACCCGTGGCACGGGGTGAGCAGCGACGACACTCCGATCGGTGAGCTACGGGCGCAGATGGACCGGCTCGACGACGAGGTCGTGCTGACGGAACAGCGGCGGCTGCTCGACCATCTGCTGGGCGAACTCGGTTGCGGCAGGGCCGGCGTGATCGGCTGGTGCCTGGGCGGCCGGTTCGCCCTGATCCTCGGCGGCCGCGACGAGCGGCTCGCCAACGTGGTCGCCTACCACCCGACCGTCCCGGGCACTCCGGCCCCGAACCACACCGTCGACGCGGTCGAGCACACCGCCCGGATCAAGGCGCCGGTCATGATGCTCTATCCGGGCGCGGACGCCCTGGTTCCCCTCCGCAGCTTCCAGCGCCTGCAGTCCGCCCTGCAGTCGCGCGAATCCGGCGCGAGCATCGTGCACGTCTACCCGGACGCCGCGCACGGGTTCAGCGCCCGCAGTCGCCGAGACGATCCGATCAACGCCGAGGCGTTCGACATCTCCTGGCCCCAGGTGCTCGACTTCGTCCGGGTGACCACGGCCGGTGACCGGCACCGGCTGACCGGCACTGGGTGATCACGGCCGAGTGAACACGGCCGGGTGACGGAGCGCCTGGACGCCCGGGGCGGCGCCCTACTGTTCCCGCCTCGCCGGTCCCGCCGTGTCCAGGGCGACGCCCGCCTGGTCGGCGAGGGTGACGGCGACCAGACGGGCCTGAAGCGACGGTCGCTCCCCCGGCACGGGACTCAGCATGAACCGGCCCTGGAAGTGACCGTTGCCGAAGGCCCGCAGCTCGACGTCCTCCTCCGGCCAGCCGCGCCGTTCCACCTCCCAGCGCCGGCGGCCGACGATCAGGCCGCCGTCCTGTTCCAGCCGCGGCGGATGGCCGAGCAGCGAGCCGTACTCGAACCGGCACGCACGCAGGTGCAGCAGGTCGCCGAGCTCTCTCCGGACGTGGTCGACGACCGCGTCGGCGGAGGTCGCCCCCTGCGCCAGCCGGGCGGTGTTATGGATCCGGGCGAGGTAGCCGGCGTCCGTGACGGTGATCACCTTGAGGCGCCGGGCGCGGGCGGCCAGTTGGGAGACCACGAGGCCGACCGCCAGCAGCAGCACCGCGGTCTGGACGTCGGCGGCCCGGTGGATGAGGAGACTCTGGTAGGGCGGGGTGAGGAAGAAGTCGAACCACGCGGCGGCCGACAGGGCGGAGAGCGCACCGGCCGGCCGGCTGCCGAGGGCGGCGACCGCCACGACGACCACCACCAGGATCAGAGCCAGGTTGGTCCTCGACACGCCGGTACGGAACGGCAGCAGGACGAGCGCGACCAGCAGCGGACCGGCCAGCGCGGCCGCCACGGCGATGACGTCGCGATACCGGTGTCCGATCATGCCGCACCTCCCGCCTGTCCGGACGCCTTGGGCGGCGACCCGCGCGCTGGGCGGAAGCCGGTCGCGCCCGAGGCTGCGACGGCGTGGACCGGCGCGCCGATCGTCCCCTAACGAGGAGTACCCGCGGGCCGCCACCGACTACCGGCCCCGCAGGCGAGGCAGGGCCTCCGCGCCGTCGCTCCGCCCGGGAACCTCGCCGCCGAGGAGAACACTCCGGCCCGCATATTGCTCATTATTCGGTTATCCGCGCCGGAAAACCGCGCCGACAGTGGTGCTATTCACACGCTCGGTAATTGCTCTGTATCGTATTACTCACATCATTGGTTGATGGTTCACCTAATGGCGGCCTCATCGGCGTCGAGTGCCGAATGGCCGGCCGGAGGCGTGCCCCAGGCGACCGGCAGCCGGTCCACGCCGTACACCGCCGAGCGCTCACGGGTCGGCACCTCGGCCGCCGGGACGGCGAGGCGCAGGTCGGGGAAGCGGTCGAACAGCGCGGTCAGCGCGATGCGCAGCTCGGCCCGCGCGAGGTGCTGTCCGAGACACTGGTGGATTCCGTGGCCGAACGCGAGGTGCCCGGTGGCGGATCGCCCCAGGTCGAGGTCGTCCGGATGGGGGAAGCGCTCGGGGTCCCGGTTCGCGACCGGCAGCGCGAGCACGACCGTCTCACCGGCCGCGATGACCTGGCCGTCGATCTCGACGTCGGCGAGCGCGGTGCGCCGTACGTCGAACTGCAGGATCGACAGGTAGCGCAGCAGCTCCTCGACCGCGCGCTCGGCGACGTCTACGTCCTCGCTCAGGCGGGCGCGCTGGGCCTCGTCCGTGAGCAGCGCGAACGTCCCGAGGGCGAGCATGCTCGACGTCGGCAGGTGCCCGGTGGCCAGCAGCACCATGCCGAGGTTGGTGAGCTCCTCGTCGGTCAGGTCGCCGGTCGCGACGGCGTGCGCCAGCAGCCCCTCCTCGTCCGGGCCGCCCGCGCCCGTGCGCAGCCGCGCGATGAGGCCGCGCACCGTCCCGGTGATCGACATCACCGCCTCGACGGCCCGCTCCGGGGTGGAGTCCAGGTCGTTCATCACCGCGGTCGCCGCCTGGATCGCGTGCCGGTCCTCCGTCGGCACGCCCAGGAGTTCGCAGATGACCAGGGCCGGGACCGGCACGGCGAACGACGTGACGAGATCGACGGGCGACCCGCCGGCCGCCATCGCGTCGAGGGCCTGTTCGGTGTACCGCCGGATCGCCGGGGTCAGCTCCGCGACGCGCCGCGGACCGAAGTGGCGGCTGAGCAGGCGGCGGTACCGGGTGTGCTCGGGCGGGTCCATGTGCGGGAAGATGCCCGGCTCGGCGGGGGCCGGCCGCTCGTGCGCGCGTTCGCGGCCCACCGGCTGATGGAGCAGCTCACGCCTGGTGCTGAAGCGCGGATCGGCGAGGACGGCCCGGGTCACGGCGTATCCGGTGGCCACCCAGCCGAGGTGCCCGTCCGGGTAGGCCAGCCGGCTGAGCGGGGGGCGTCGCCGCAGCTCGGCGGGCGGGTCGAAGGGGGTGGGCCGATCGGTCTCCAGCGGACGTGCCGTCCGGCCATCGGTCATCCGACCACCTCCCGGCCGGCTCCGGGCAGTCGTCGCCCCGGAGCATGATCATCAGCGCCGCTGATTATGCATGACAAGTCCGAAAAAACACACCACTAGTCATTTCCGGACCGTCCGATTAGCATCGGCGCTGACCGAACGGATCACACCTTCTAACACGTCGGGCGAACGGGCCGTCACAAATATCGCCGGTCCGTGATCGGTGCCGGCGTCTCCTTCCTCACGCTCACTGTCATCCCCATAGAGGTGTTAATGGCGGTTCGGCATGCTCAAGTCGCGGTCGTCGGCGGTGGACCGGTGGGGCTCATGCTCGCCTGCGAGGTGGCCCTCCACGACGTGCCGGTGGTCGTGCTCGAACGACTGCCCGAGATCGAATGGCGCCCGAAGGCCGAGGGGATCACCGGCCGGGCCGTCGACATCATGGACCGCCGCGGCCTGATGCTCGGGGTGACCGAGACCCCCACGACGCCGCCGACGGTCGAGCAGCAGGCCCGCGTCGCCGCAGGTGAGCGACGGCCGGACAGCCTGCTGCCCAAGGAGTTCCCCGGCGCGCGGCACTTCGCCAGCATGTTCCTCCTCCGCCCCGAGTCGCCGGACCTGCTGGTGCCGCAGCAGTTGCTGGAGGAGGACCTGGCGCGGCGCGCGACGGAGCTGGGCGTCGAGGTACGGCGCGGTCACACGGTCACCGGGTTCACCCAGGACGACGACGGCGTACGTCTCGAGGTCGACGGTCCGGACGGACCGTACGAGCTGGCGGCGGAGTGGCTGGCCGGCTGCGACGGCGGCCGCAGCACGATCCGCAAGCTGTCCGGCATCGCGTTCCCGGGCACGGACGGGGTCACGACCGGGTACCGCGCCTTCGCCGACATCGACGACCCCGACTTCCACCTGCCCGGCTGGTTCCGCAAGGACCGCGGGCTCCTGGTGTACGAGGAGGGGCCGCCCCGGTTCATCACGCTGGAGTTCGACGGACCACCGGTGAACCGGGACGCGCCGATCACGCTGGAGGAGTTCCAGGGCTCGCTGCGCCGGATCAGCGGCACCAAGGTGACGGTCACCGAGATCACGAAGATCACCCGGTTCACCGACAACGCGCGGCAGGCGGCGACCTACCGCAGCGGGCGGGTGCTGCTGGTGGGCGACGCGGCGCACGTCCACTCGCATTGGAGCGGTCCAGGACTGCGGCTCGGGCTGGGCGACGCCGTCAACGTCGGCTGGAAGCTCGCCGCCGTCGCACGCGGCTGGTGCGACGAGGACCTGCTCGACACCTACACCTCCGAGCGGCATCCGATCGGCGCGCAGACGCTGGAGATCCAACGGGCCTCGATCGCGCTGATGCGGCCCGGCCCGCACGTCGACGCGCTGCGCCGGCTACTCCGGGAGCTGCTGCTGCGCGACGAGGCGAACCGGCAGCTCACCGCCCTGGTCGACGACCTGCACATCTCCTACGACATGGGCGACCCGGCCGCCGCGAGTCCGCTGGTCGGCCGGTACAGCCCCGATCTGCACCTGCGGGGCGCCGACGGGACGGTACGGGTCGCGGAGCTGCAGCGGAACGGCCGGGCGCTGCTGCTCGACCTGCGCTCCGACCAGGAACTGCGCACCCTGGCCGAACCCTGGTCCGACCGGGTCGACGTGGTGACCGCCGAATGCGCCGAGCCTCCGGCGGACGCCCTGCTGATCCGCCCGGACGGCTTCGTCGCCTGGAGCACCCCCGCCGACCCGGCGACGCTGCCGGGCGCCCTCGCCCGATGGTTCGGCCCGCCCGCCACCGCCGGCCGAGGCGGCGCCCCGAACCCCTGAGACCGACGAGCCAGCCCCTGCGCCCATCGGAGGCCGGAGTGAGTGATTCCAGGCTGACCACACTGCCCGCGTCGACCTCGGTCGACAAGGCGATCGAGGTGGTCGACCGTGACGGAGCAGTCATCATCGAGGACTTCCTGGACGCCGAGACGCTCCGCGGGCTGTGGGCCGACCTCGGACCGGCCCTCGAACGCCAGGCGGACGGCGACGGGCGGCTCGTGGGCGAGAAGACCCGCATCCTCCCCGGCCTGGTCCGCCGGACCCGGCACTCGGCGACCGTCATGCGGCAGCCGCACTTCCTCGGCCTCGCGCGGCACTTCCTGCAGCGCCCGGTCAAGGCGTGGCTCGGCGAGCAGCGGGTCGAGTTCGTCCCGACGATCCAGCTCGGCATCTCCCGGGCGATCCAGACCTCGCCCGGCGTGCCGATCCAGGCGCTGCACCGGGACGACACCGCCCACCTGCGCACCCACCCGGGCCCGGAGAGCCGGGTGCAGGTCATGGTGGCCGCGAGCGAGTTCACCGCGCGCACGGGCGCGACGCGGGTGATCCCCGGCAGCCACCGCTGGGACGACGAGCGGGCGCCCCGCGACGACGAGGCGGTGCCCGCCGAGATGCGGACCGGCTCCGCGCTGCTGTGGCTCGGCAGCACCTACCACGGGGCCGGGGTGAACACCTCCGACGCGCCCCGCACCGGCCTGTCGTACGCCTACGACCTCGGCAACCTCCGTCAGGAGGAGAACCAGTACCTGTCCGTGCCGCTGGACCTGGTCCGCGGCTACCCCGAGGACATCCAGCGGCTCCTCGGCTACGAGGCGTGCCCGCCGATGTGCGGGCTCTACGAGCTGAGCGATCCGATGCTGCTGCTCCGCGACGGGGCGGCGGCCCCCGCCTCGGCGCCCGATCCCCGGTGAGGCCCGGCGGTCTCCGCTCCCACTCCGCCCCGTGCCGCGGCGGACCCGCGCGCTGAAGGAGGGACAGATGCGCACACCCGATATGTACCTGCGCAGCATCGGCGTCCATCTGCCACCGGTCGTCACCATCGAGACGGCCGTCGCCGAGGGCCGCTACCCGGCCGACGAGGTGGAGTACTTCCGGCTCGGCGGGGCCGCGGTGGCCGGTGACGTGCCGGCCCCCGAACTGGCGCTGCGCGCCGCCCGGCACGCGTTCGAGCGCTCCGGCGGGCTCTCCCCGCGCGACCTGGACCTCATGCTGTACTCCGACGTCTGGCACCAGGGGCCGGAGGGCTGGGAGCCGCAGTACTACCTGCAGCAGCACCTGGTGGGCGGCGACGTCCTCGCCGTGGAGATGCGGCACGGGTGCTGCGGGATGTTCAGCGCGCTGCAGCTCACCGCCGGGTACCTGCGGCCGGACGGCGGCACCGCGCTGCTGGTCGGCGCCGACAACCACGGCACCCCGCTGGTCGACCGGTGGCGGATGATCGAGGGCGCCGTGATGGGCGACGCCGGGTGCGCGCTGCTGGTCACGACGGAGGGCGGGTTCGCCGAGCTGCGGTCGGTGAACGTGGTCGTGCTGCCGGAGGCCGAGGCGGTCAACGACGGCGGCGTGCCGATGTTCCCGCCGGACGCGACCGTGGGCCGGCCGCTGGACTTCGCCGCGCGCAACCGGGAGTTCCGCAAGCGGCTGATCGGCGGGAACGGCGCCGACGTCATGCTCGCGATCCAGAAGACGCTGCTGGAGCTGGTCGACCGGACCCTCCAGGAGGCGGACGTCACGCTCGACGAGGTGGCGCGCGTGGCCTTCCCCCACGGGCGCTGGGACGACCTCGAGCACCGGGGCGTCAACTGGCTCGGGCTCACGCTGGCCGACACCACCTGGGACTACGGGGCCCGGATCGGGCACCTGGGGGTCGGCGACCAGTTCGTGGCCCTCGACCACCTGCTGGCGACCGGGGCGCTGGCCGCCGGCGACCACGTGCTGCTCGTCGGGCTCGGCGCCGGAACCACCATGGCCTGCGCCGTGCTGCGGATCCTCGACATCCCGCCGGAGTACCGGTCCGGCGAGACGGCCTGAACGCCGGACGACGGCACCGGCGAGGCGGCCTGAGCGCCGGAAGACCACACCGAGACGACGGGGATGACGGGGAGGCGGCATGGAGACGGCGGACATGTACATCAGCGGGGTCGGGTCGTACGTCCCCGCGACGGTGAGCGTCGATGACGCCGTGGCGGCGGGCCGGTACACCGCCGAGGAGGTCGAGCTGCACGGACTCGCCTCGGTCGCGGTGGCCGACGACGTCCCGGCGCCGGAGATGGCGCTGCGCGCGGCGCGCAGCGCGGTGGCCCGCAGCGGGCGGTCCCCAACCGACCTCGACCTGCTGCTGTACACCTCCACCTGGCACCAGGGCCCGGAGGGCTGGCCGCCGCAGGCGTACGTGCAACGCCACCTCGTCGGCGACGGGGTGCTGTCCACCCAGCTCAAGCAGGGCTGCAACGGCATGCTCACCGCCTTCGAACTGGCCGCCTGCCACCTGCGGGCGGTGCCCGGCCGCCGGGCCGCGCTGCTGGTCGCCGCCGACAACTACGGCACCCCGCTGGTGGACCGGTGGCGGATGCTGCCCGGGGCGGTCGCAGGAGACGCGGGCAGCGCCGTGGTGCTCGACACCGAGCCGGGGTTCGCCCGGCTGGCGTCGGTGTGCTCGGTGTCGGTGTCGCAGGCCGAGGAGATGCACCGCTGCGCCGAGCCGCTGTTCCCGCCCGGCATCCTCGAGGGCCGTACGGTCGACTTCGCCGCGCACAACGACGAGTTCCGCAGGCGAGCCGTGGTCGAGGGCGACGGCACGCGCGTGCTGGTCACGCTCGACGAGCGGATGGCCGAGGTGATCGACCAGGCGCTGGCGGAGGCCGGCATCAAACCGGACGACGTGACACGGGTGTCGTGCATGAACACCTCCCGGGAGATCGCCGACCAGGTCTGCGAGATGCGGCTGGGCGTGCCCGCGTCCCGCTCGGCGTGGGAGTTCGGCCGGACCATCGGCCACTGCGGGGCCAGCGACCAGATCCTCGCGCTGGAGCACCTGGTCCGCACCGGCGACCTGGGCCCCGGCGACCACCTGCTGATGTTCGGCTTCGGACCCGGCGTGACCATCTCGGCCGCCGTCGTGGAGGTACTCGAGTCGCCCGTCTGGGCGCGGACACGGGGAGGCGATGCCTGATGGACCGACCGGTCGAGGCGATCGCGGTGATCGGGATCGGCTGCCGCCTGCCCGGCGGCGCCGGCTCGCCGGACGCGTACTGGGAACTGCTGCGCGAGGGACGGGACGCCAGCGGGCCGGCGCCCGCGGACCGCTGGCAGGACTACGCCGACCGCGGCCCGTCGTACGCGGCGGCGGTCCGCCGCACCGTCCCGCGCGGCAGCTTCCTGGAGGGGGCCGCGGACTTCGACGCGGAGTTCTTCGGGCTCTCGCCGCGTGAGGCGGAGCTGATGGACCCGCAGCAGCGGCTCGTGATGGAGACCGCGTGGGAGGCCCTCGAACACGCGGGCGTGTCGCCGGACGCGCTGGCCGGCACGGACGCGGGCGTGTACGTCGGCGTCTGCACCGGCGACTACGGGCACCGGCTGCTGGAGGACCTGCCCGACATCGAGGCGTGGACCGGGATCGGCGCGGCCACGTGCGCGGTGGCCAACCGCGTGTCGTACGCCCTGGACCTGCGCGGCCCGAGCCTGGCGGTGGACACCGCGTGCTCGGCGTCGCTGGTCGCGGTGCACCTGGCCGTGCAGGCGCTGCGCGCCGGGGAGACGGACGTGGCGCTGGCCGGCGGGGTCAACCTCATCCTGTCCCCCGGCGAGACGCTCACCCTGGACGCCGCCGGCACGCTCGCGCCGGACGGGCGCAGCAAGTCCTTCGACGCCGCCGCCGACGGCTACGGGCGCGGTGAGGGCGCGGCCGTGGTGGTGCTCAAACGGCTCTCCGACGCCGTGGCGGACGGGGACCGGATCCTCGCCGTCGTCCGCGGCAGCGCGGTCAACCAGGACGGCCGCACCGTCGGCATCATGGCACCGTGCGGCCAGGCACAGGAGCACGTCATGCGCCGGGCGCTGCGGCAGGCGGGCATCGAGCCGGGCACGGTCGGCTACGTCGAGGCGCACGGCACCGGCACCGCGGTCGGCGACCCCCTGGAGGCCGCCGCGCTGGGCGCCGTGTACGGGGCCGGCCGATCGGCGGACCGGCCGTGCCTGATCGGCTCGGCCAAGTCGAACATCGGCCACCTCGAGGGCGCCGCCGGCATCGCCGGCCTGGTCAAGGCCGTCCTGGCCCTGGAGCGCGGCGAGCTCCCGCCGAGCCGGCTCGACACGCCCACCCCGGCCGTCGACTGGGCCGGCGCCGGGCTGCGCGTGGTCGGCGCGCCGACACCGTGGCCGGACTCCGCGCACCCGCGCCGGGCCGCGGTCTCCGCCTTCGGCTACGGCGGGACCGTCGCCCACGTGGTCCTCGAAGAGGCGCCACCGGCCTCGCCGGCCGATGGGGGGACGGCGGGCCGGCTGTTCCCGGTGTCCGCCGCGTCGCGGACGGCGCTGCGGCAGGCCGCCGGAAGGCTGGCCGACGCCGCCGGTGACCACCCGGCGGCCGGCGTCGGGCACACGCTCGCGCTGCGCCGGGCGCACCTGGCGGAACGCGCGGTGGTCGCGGCGGACGACGCCGCCGCGCTGACCGGCGGGCTGCGCGCCCTTGCCGCCGGCACCCCGCACGCCGCCGTGACCACCGGGCGGGTGCTCACCGCCCCCGGTCCCGGACCCGTGTTCGTGTTCTCCGGCCACGGCTCGCAGTGGGCCGGCATGGGCCGGGAGCTGCTGGCGACCGAACCGGCGTTCGCCGCGGTGATCGACGAGCTGGAGCCGGTGTTCGCCGCCGAGATCGGCTTCTCCCCACGGGAGGTGCTGACGGACGGTGGGCTCACCGAGGTCGACCGGGTCCAGACCATGATCTTCGCGATGCAGCTCGGCCTGGTCGAGCTGTGGCGCGGGTACGGCGTGCGCCCGCACGCGGTGATCGGCCACTCCGTCGGCGAGATCGCCGCGGCCGTGACGGCCGGGGCGCTGAGCCGGCTGGACGGCGCCCGGCTGATCTGCCGGCGGTCCCGGCTGCTGCGGCGGGTCGCCGGTCGCGGCGCGATGGCCATGGTGCAGCTTCCGTTCGCCGACGCGGCCGCGCGGCTGGCGGGCCGCGCCGACGTCGTCGCCGCGATCGCGTCCTCCCCCGGTTCGACGGTCGTCTCCGGTGAGCCGGACGCCGTGGCCGAGGTGCTCTCCGGCTGGCTGGAGGAGGGGATCCCGGGACGCCGGGTCGCCTCGGACGTGGCGTTCCACGGGCCGCAGATGGACCCGCTGCTGGCCGAGCTGACCGCCGCCGCGGCCGACCTGACGCCCCGAGTCCCGGACCTGCGGGTCTACTCGACGGCGCTGGACGATCCGCGTGCGGCACCGGGCTTCGACGGCGCGTACTGGGCGACCAACCTGCGCCGGCCGGTGCGCCTGGCCGACGCGGTGAGCGCGGCGGCCGCCGACGGCTACCGGGCGTTCGTGGAGATCTCCCCGCACCCGGTGGTCACCCACTCTGTACTGGAGACGCTGAGCGTGACCGGGCACGAGGACGTCTTCGTCGGCGCGTCGCTGCGCCGGAACCGCCCGGCCCGCGACACCCTCCTGACGGGCGTGGCCGCCGCGCACTGCGCCGGCCTGGACGTCGACTGGCGGCGACTGCAGCCGGCCGGCGGGCCCCTCACACTCCCCACCTACCCGTGGCAGCACCGCAGGCACTGGCGCGCGCCGTCGGCTCCCGACGCCGGCGGCCGGGGCCACGACCCGGACGCGCACACGCTGCTCGGCGACGGCGTCGAACTGGCGGGGACCGACGTCCGGCTCTGGCGGACCGCCCTGGACGACCACACCCGGCCCTACCCCGGCAGCCACGCCATCGAGGGCGTGGAGATCGTGCCGGCCGCGGTACTGGCGGTGACGTTCTTCGCCGCCTCGGGCGGCCAGGCGCTCGGCGAGGTGACGATGTCCGCGCCGCTGCTGACCGCCGACCGCCGCGAGGTCCAGGTCGTACGGCAGGGCGCGGAGCTGCGGCTGGCCGCCCGCACGGCCGGCGAACCGGATGCTCCCTGGCAACTGATCGCCACAGCCACCGCCGCGGGCACCGCCAACGCCACGGGCACCGTCACGGCCACGGCCGACGCCACAGGCACCGCCACAGCCACGGCCGACGCCACGGCCACCGCCGAACCGGGAGACGGGCCGACCCTGCCGGATCGGCCGCTCGCCCCGGCCGATCCGGGCTCGGTCACGCAGCGGCTCGCCGCCGTCGGCGTACCCGGCACCGGGTTCGACTGGACCGTCGAGGAACTCCTGCGCGGCGACGGCGTACTGCGCGCCCGCGTCCGGTGCGGGCCGTCCGACACCTGGGCGCCCGTCCTGGACGCGGCGATGTCGGTGGCGCCGAGCGCGTTCCCCGGCGACCCGCTGCTGCGGATGGTGACGCACGTCGACCGGCTCGTCGCGGTCGGGAAGCCGCCGGACACGGTGCACATCGAGGTCTGGCTCGACCCGGATCGCGCCGACACGGTGCAGGTACGGGTGACCGACCCCGCCGGTGCCGTCGTCGGCCGGCTGGACGGGCTGCGGTACCCGGTGATCGACGCGCCGGCCGCACGGGAGAACGGCGCCGACGGGACGGGACCGGTCGAGTCGTTCGCCGAGCTGGGGCCGGAGGAGCTGCGCGCCTTCCTCATCCAGGAGGTCGGCGCGCAGATCGCCAAGGAGATGCGGCTCGACCCCGCCGACCTGTCGCCGCACCGCCCGCTGGTCGAACAGGGCCTGGACTCGGTGCTGACGGTCGTCGTCCGCCGCCGGCTGGAGAAGCGATTCCGCTGCTCGCTGCCGACCACCCTGCTGTGGCGGCAGCCGACCATCGTCGCGGTCTCCGACTACATCGCCGGGCTGGTGTCCGCCCCGAACGGGAGCGCCGATGCGGGGTGAGCGAACGGTCGCCGGCCCGGCCGAACGGACCGACGCGGCGCGGGCCGAACGGGCCGATGTAGCGGGGGCCGACGCGGCGCGGATCGCGCGGCTCTCGACCCGTTGCCGGCTCGTCCTGCTGGAGATGATCCACCGGGCGGGGTCCGGGCACGCCGGCTCGTCGCTGTCCTGCACGGACATCATCGGCGTGCTGAAGTTCGACCAGATGGACCGGCGCGCGGACCGGTCGACCGGCGACGTGTTCGTCCTGTCGAAGGGCCACGCGGTGCCGGCGTGGTACGCCGCGCTGATCGTCGACGGCGACCTGCCCGCCGAGGAGGTCGGCACGCTGCGCGCCCTGGACAGCCGGTTGCAGGGGCACCCGGACCGTACGCGGCTCGGGCTGGTGGACGTCAGCACCGGCGCGCTCGGCCAGGGCCTGTCGGTGGCCGTCGGCCGGGCGCTGGCCCGGCGGCTGCACGGCCGGGACTCCACCGTGTACTGCCTGCTCGGCGACGGCGAGTGCCAGGAGGGCCAGGTGTGGGAGGCGTTCCTGTACGCCGGCGCGCACCGGGTGCCCGGCCTGGTGGCGATCATCGACCACAACGGCGGCCAGAGTGACGGCGCGGTCGCCGACATCCTGCCGTTGTACTCGCTGCCGGAGAAGCTGCGCGCGTTCGGCTGGCACGTCGACGAGGTGGACGGCCACGACCACGGCGCGCTGCGCGACGTGCTCCGCCGTCGCGACCGCGACCGGCCCTCGGTGATCATCGCGCACACCCGCAAGGGCCGGCTCGGCCCCGACCGCGTCCTGCTGGGCGGCAGCCACAGCGACCTTCCGTCGGCGGCGGAGTACGCGGCCGCGGTCGACTACCTGGAGACCCTCCTGGAGCAGGGCTCATGAGCTCGACTCGGGACTGGTTCGGGACCGCGCTGGTCGAGATCGCCCGCGAGTACGACCACGTCGTGGTGGTGAACTGCGACCTCGCCAAGGCCACCCGGACGCTGCCGTTCAAGGAGGAGTTCCCGGACCGGTTCTTCGAGTGCGGCATCGCGGAGGCCAACGCCATCGGCGTGGCCGCGGGGCTGGCGCAGGAGGGGTTCCGGCCGTTCGTCGCGAGCTTCGGCCACTTCCTGACCGGGAAGTTCCTGGAGATCTTCCAGACGGTCGGGCTCAACGACGCGGGCGTCGTCCTGGTCGGCACCCACGCCGGGCTGGCGATCGGGCGGGACGGGCCGACCCAGATGGGGCTGCGGGACCTGGCGCTGATGCGCACCCTGCCGAACGTCGGCGTGTTCCAGCCCGCCGACGGCGTCGAGACCTGGCAGATGACGGCCCACCTGGCGACCGACCGGCGCCCGAGCTACCTGCGGCTGTGCCGGCAGTCGCTGCCGGAGGTGCACGCCGACGGGTACCGGTTCCGGTTCGGGATCCCGCACGTGGTCCGCGCGGGCGCCGACGTGGTCGTCTTCGCGATGGGCGGCACGGTGCCGGTCGCGGTCGAGGCGGCCGACCGGCTCGCCGCGCGCGGGATCGCGCCGACCGTGGTGAACGTGTCGTCGCTGCCGGTGGACCGGGCGACGGTCGAGCGCCTCGCCGGCGGGCACCGGCAGGTGCTCGTCGTCGAGGACCACTACGCCGTGGGCGGGCTCGCCGACGAGCTGGGCCGGATCGTGCTGGGCCTCCCCGACCGGCCCCGCTATGACGTCCTGGCCGTACCCGACTACGGGCAGGCCGGCCCGCCCGAGGACCTCTACCGCCGGTACCGCCTGGACGCGCCGGGGATCGCGGACCGTGTCGCCGCGCTCCTCCAGGACGCCCCGCGGTGAGACCGCCCGAGACAGCCGCCGACCCGAGGATGGCGACCGGATTGCGACTGATCGTCTGCAGCAACAGCGCGCCGCGGTGGCAGGACGGCGTGGGGCTGCTGCCCCGCTCCCCCGGCGGCCTGGTCCCGCTGCTGGCCACGCTGCTGGGCGAGCACGGCGGCGACTGGGTCTGCACGATGCCCGCCGACGGGCCGCCCGGTCCGGAGCCCGTCGAGGTGGCACGGCTGCCCGGCGACGTGACCCTGCATCGGTTGCGCCTGCCCCCGGCGACGGTCGAACAGCACTACGAGACGATCGGCGTGCGCCTGCTGCTGTGGCTGTTCCACTACCTGCTCGACACCGCGCGGCAGCCGGACGGACGGCTCGCGGAGGCGTGGTCGGCGTACGAAGCGGTCAACCGGGCGTACGCCGACCGGGTGGCGGCGCTGCTGACGGGGTCGGCGGAGGAGTTCGTGCTGGTCAACGACCATCACCTGTTCCTCGTACCGGAGATGCTCGGGCGGCGCGCGGAACGCCGGGGCCGGGTCGCGTTCTTCCAGGGCCTGCCCTGGTGCGAGCCCGACTACTTCGGTGTCCTCCCCGCGTACATCCGCGACCGCGTCCTCACGAGCCTGCTGTGCGCGGACGTGATCGGTTTCCACTGCACCCGGTGGGCGCGGGCCTTCCTGGGCTGCTGCGCGCGGTTCCTGCCCGGCTGCGCGGTCGACGACGACGGCGCGACGTTCGACGGGCACCGGACGCGGGTGACCGTCGCGCCGTTCCCGCTGGACGTCGCGATGGTGGAGCGGCTGCGCGACGAGCCCGCCACCGCCGACTGGCGGGCGCGGCTCGACCGGGACGCCGGCGGCCGACGGCTGATCGTCCGCGCCGACCGCATCGACCTGTGGAAGAACCTGCCGCGCGGCTTCGCCGCGTACCGGAGCGTGCTCGAGCGCGAACCCGGACTGGCCCGGGACTGGTGGTTCTGCGCGGTGGCCACCCCGCCGGGCCGCCCCACCGAACGCACCCGCGATCTCCAGCGCGAGTGCGAGGGTCTCGTCGCCGACCTCAACGAGCGGTTCGGCGCGCCCGGCCGGCCGGCCGTCTCGCTGGTCTACCCGGACCTGGCGACCACCCGGAACTGCGTGGTGGCGGCCCTGTCGGGGGCCGACCTCACGCTGGTGAACCCGACGTTCGACGGCATGAACCTGGTGGCCAAGGAGGCCCTCTACCTCGGCGAACGCGGGCGGCTGCTGCTGTCGGTCAACGCGGGCGCCTACGAACGACTCGCCGAGCACGTGACGCCGGTGCACCCGTTCGACGTCGAGGCCACCGCCTCGGCGCTGCGGGACGCGATGACGCGCGGTACGGACCCGGCGGGGCGGGCGGCGGCACGACGGCTGCTGCGCGACCAGGACGCGACCGACTGGCTGAAGCGGATGATGGGAGTTGAACGGTGAAGACGACCGAGGTCACCACGCGATACGGACGAACCAGCCGGCTGGCCGACGAGGCGGCCGCCGGTGCCTACCTGTTCGCGGAGCACACGATCGAGCCCGGACAGGCCACCCCCTTCCGGACCCATGCCCGCGACCACCGGACGTTCGTCGTCATCCAGGGCCGGGTCAGGCTGGAGACCGCGCGCGCCCGCGGCACCGAGTCGGCGACGTACGAATACCTGGACGGCTGGCACGCCCTCCCGGGCTGCGTCTACCGGATCGTGGGCGTCGAGGGCGAACCGGCGATCCTCATCGAGGCCGGGTCCGTACTGGGCGAGACGGCGGAGGCGACCGGGCCGGCGTTCCCGGACGCGGTGGCCCGCCCCTGTCCGGACGTCTCGGACTACACGGTGGACAAGCCCTGGGGCAGTGAGGTCTGGTACACCCAGAACCTCCCCGACCTCCCGTACGCGCTGAAGCGCATCCGGATGACCGAGGGGCACCAGTCGTCGCTGCAGTCCCACCAGCAGAAGCTGGAGACGAACTACGTCATCGAGGGAGAGGCCACGGTGCTGAGCGGAGCGATGGCCCCCGCGGACCTGACCGCGGTGATCGACGTCGGGTCCCTGACGACGACCGTCCACGGTCCACGGTCCGGCTGGACCAACCCACCGGGCGAGCTGCACCGGGTGATCGCGCGGACCGACTACACCTCCATCGAGATCTCCACCCCCGAGCTGGACGACGTCATCCGGTGGCAGGACGACGCCGGGCGCGGCCACGGCCGGATCGACGCCGAGCACGCGGGCGGCCGGTCATGAGCCTCACCGAGACGATCGAGCTGTACCTCACCGAGAAGCGCCGGATCCTCGACGCCTTCCCCGTCGCGGTGCTGGAACGCGCCGCCGAGATGCTGTTCGCGACCTACGACCGGGGCGGCACCGTCTATGCCATGGCCAACGGCGGGAACGCCGGCACCCTCGACCACTTCTACTGCGATTTCAAGCACCATCCGTTCGTGACGGAGGACAAGACCCGGCCGCTCCCGGCGGACGTCCGGCGCCTGTCCTTCGTCAACCTGTGCGGGTCGGCCGCCGAGCTGACCGGACTCGTCAACGACATCGGCTTCGAGGACATGTTCGCCGCGGCCCTGGCCCCCATCGTCACCGCGAACGACCTGGTGATGGCCTACTCCGGCAGCGGGAACTCCGCGAACGTGACCAAGGCCCTCGAGGTGGCGGTCGCGGCGGGGGCCGGGACGTTCGCCATGACCAAGGGCGACGGCGGCCGGTGCAGAGAACTCGCCGAGGTGTGCCTGGTCGTGCCCGGCACGTCCCGGTTCCCCGGCCAGGTCGGCAAGAACGACAACAACTTCCACTTCGAGGACCTGATGCTGTCGATCAACCACATCCTCGTCGGCCTGCTCAAGGAGCGCGTCGCGGCCCGCCACCCGGCGGACTAGTGCTCTGACCGGCCGAGCAATGTACGTGCGACGTCTTCCAGTGATCCGAGCAGCGGGTTGGGGTCGTCAGCGCGCGTGACGAGCACGACCTCGCAGGGATCGATGTCGATGACCGGCACCAGGGCGATGTCCTCACGCACAGCGGCGCGTCGATCGCCGGCAGGGAAGATCGCGACACAGTGGCCGGTGGCGATGAGTTCCAGCTTGTCCTCGTAGCTGTCGTCGACCGACGGCGGGGGTGGTGCCGGGCGGTCGCCGACCGGCTTGGGTGTGCTCCAGACGACCGGAGTGCTGACGCAGGCCACCAGTTCCTCGTCGGACAGAGCCCGCAGGCTGACGGCTTTCTCGTTCGCCAGATGATGACTCGCCGACGTGACGAGCACCCGCGACTCCTCATGGAGCTTGGTCACCCGGAAGCCGTCCGTGGGGAAGGACAGGGGCCGGTACGCCACGAGGGCGTCGGCCCGCCCTTCGGCGAGGGCGCGGGTGTCCCGCCAGTCGAGGTGCCGGGTGCGGACCTGGCCGTCAGGGTGCCGGCGGCGCAGTTCCTGCACACAGGCGGTGATGACCAGTCCTTCGGCGTAGCCGATGGTGACGGTACGGGGCTGGACGGCGGCTCTGGCCGTGCGAGCGGCTTGCTCGGCCCCCTGGAGCAGCATCCGGGCCTTGGGAAGGAATGCCTGACCGGCGTCGGTGAGGCTGCTGCCCTGCGGCGAGCGGTCGAAAAGCCGGACGCCGAGCTGAGCCTCCAGTCGCTGGATCTGGCGGCTCAGCGACGGCTGCGCCAGGTGCAGCCTGGTGGCGGCCCGGCCGAAGTTGCCGTGCTCCGCCACGACCGTGAAATAGCGCACGAGCCGCAGATCGACGTCCATTCGCCCAGGGTACGTCCCGCGTCGTCATACGCCTGGGACATGACGGCATACGGAACAGGCCTTGGACAGGGTGTGCGGGTGGGTACTTGGCTTGAAAGCATGACCACTTATGACGGCAAGAAGATCGTGATCACGGGTGGAAGCAGCGGTATCGGCCTGACCACGGCCCGGCTGTTCGCGGACGGTGGGGCGCACGTACTGATCACCGGCCGCACCCGATCCACCCTGGACGCCGCGCTGGAGCAGTTGGGGGACAAGGCCGTCGCCGTCCGCAGCGACGCCGCGTCCTTGGGGGACATCAAGGCGCTGGCCGGCACGGTCCAGGAGCGGTTCGGCACGGTGGACGCGCTGTTCGTCAACGCCGGTGTCACCGCGTCCGCGCCGTTCGACTCGACGACGGAGGAGATGTACGACGCGCTGTTCGGCATCAACACCAAGGGGCCGTACTTCACGGTGCAGGCGTTGGCGCCGCTGTTGCGCGAGGGAAGCGGCGTGGTCCTCACCACGTCGGTGGTGAACGTCCTGGGCCTCGACGCGCTCAGCGTCTACTCGGCGAGCAAGGCGGCCCTGCGGTCGATGACGCGCACCCTGGCCCGCGAGCTGCTGCCGCGCAAGGTGCGCGTCAATGCCGTGAGCCCCGGCCCGATCGACTCGGGCATCTTGGACCGCTCCCTGCCCACCGACGTCGTCGAGACGATGAAGGACACCTACCGGAGCACCAACCCGATGCAGCGGCTGGGGGCGCCCGAGGAAGTGGCCGCCGCGGTGGCGTACTTGGCGTTCGGTGCGACCTTCTCGACGGGAACGGAGCTCCCTGTCGACGGAGGGGCTTCGCAACTCTAGGTGCTCTGACCGCGTAGGTTCGCCGGGTCATTCAGGCCGCGGCGGCCCGTCTGGACGACCAGTCGCACTCCGGCGTCCGCTCGACCAGTGGCAGGATGCTTGCGATAGTCGCCGTCCACGCCACGGGGCGAGTGGTCGAAGGAGGGGTCCGATGAGCCGGAGGAACCACCACGTCGCCGTGCTCGTGCTCGAAGGGGCGAAGCCGCTCGACGTCGGCATCCCCGCCCAGGTGTTCTCCAACCGGCCGAACATGCCGTACGAGGTGCGGGTGTGCGGCGCGGCGCCGGGCCTGGTGACCGGCGGCGACGGCCTCTCGTACCACGTGGCCGAGGGCCTCGAGGCCCTGGAGCACGCCGACACCGTCTTCATTCCCGGTTACCGGGAGCCGGCGACCACGGAACCGCCGGCGGCGGTCGTCGGCGCGCTCCTGGCCGCCCACGAGCGCGGGACCCGGCTCGCGGCCATCTCGACCGGGGCGTTCGCGCTGGCGGCGACGGGCCTGCTCAACGGCAAACGGGCGACGACCCACTGGCACTACACGAGGGTCCTCGCCGAGCGGCATCCGCTCGTGCGGGTGGACGAGAACGTGCTGTTCGTGGACGAGGGCGACGTGCTCACGTCCGCGGGCGCGGCGTCCGGCATCGACCTGTGCCTGCACCTGGTGCGGCGTGACCACGGTGTCGCGCGCTCCAACCACGTGGCGAGACGGCTGGTGGCCGCGCCGTACCGCAGCGGCGGGCAGGCGCAGTACGTTCCCCGGAGTCTGCCCGAGCCTCTCGGCGACCTGTTCGCGAGCACGCGCGAGTGGGCCCTGTCGCACCTCGCCGAACCGCTGACCCTTGAGGCGCTCGCCCGCAACGCACGGGTGTCGGCGCGCACCTTCTCGCGGCGGTTCGTGGAGGACACCGGCTACACGCCGATGCAGTGGGTGCTCCGGGCGCGGGTGGACCTGGCGCGGGAACTGCTCGAACGCACCGACTTGGGCGTGGAGGAGATCGCCGACCGCGTCGGGCTCGGCACCGGGGCGAACCTGCGCCTGCACTTCCAGCGCATCCTCGGCACCTCACCAACCGAGTACCGCCACACCTTCTCGGCCTGAGCCCCGAGCAGGGCCACGGCGCGCAACGACGCGCTGGTCCGGCGAAGATCTGGCGAGATCCTTGCGGCCAGTGGCGAAACACGTGGCGTGATCCTTGCGCACGTTGTCTTTCAGGCCACTGTCAGCCTCGCCATCAGGTGCCGACCATGGGGACGGGACGAAAGGAACAGCCTCCATGACTCGTATCGCCGTCAACGGATTCGGCCGCATCGGGCGCAGCACACTCCGCGCCCTACTGGAGCGCGGAAGCGACCTCGAAGTGGTGGCCGTCAACGACCTCACCGCCCCCGAGACCCTCGCGCACCTGCTCAAGTACGACAGCACGCTCGGCCGCCTCGGCCGCCCCGTCGAGGTCGACGGGACCGACCTCGTGGTCGACGGCCGCCGCATCACGGTGCTCTCCGAACGCGAACCCGCCGACCTGCCCTGGGCCGACCTCGGCGTCGACATCGTGCTCGAGTCCACCGGTCGCTTCACCAAGGCGGACGCCGCCCGCGGCCACATCCGCGCCGGCGCCAGGCGCGTGCTGGTGAGCGCCCCCTCCGACGGCGCCGACGTCACGCTCGCCTACGGCGTGAACACCGAGGTCTACGTCCCCGGCGAGCATGTGATCATCTCGAGCGCCTCCTGCACCACGAACGCGCTGGCTCCGCTGGCGTCCGTCCTGGACGACCTGGCCGGCATCGAGCACGGCTTCATGACCACGGTGCACGCCTACACCCAGGAACAGAACCTGCAGGACGGCCCGCACCGCGACCTGCGCCGCGCCCGCGCCGCCGGTGTGAACATCGCGCCCACCACCACCGGGGCCGCCAAGGCCATCGGCCGGGTCCTGCCGAACCTCGACGGCAAGCTCTCGGGCGACTCGATCCGCGTGCCGGTTCCCGTGGGCTCGATCGTGGAGCTGAACACCACGGTCTCCCGCGAGGTCACCCGCGACGAGGTGCTCGCCGCCTACCACGCCGCCGCCAGCGGCACGCTGAAGGGCATCCTCGAGTACGCCGACGAGCCGCTGGTCTCCAGCGACATCGCCGGTCAGCCGGCGTCGTCCATCTTCGACGCCGCCCTCACCCGCGTCGACGGCCGGCACGTCAAGGTGGTGGCCTGGTACGACAACGAGTGGGGCTTCTCCAACCGCGTCGTCGACACCCTCGAACTCCTCGCCCGCGACTGACCGCGGCGCGGTGCTCGGACCGTCGGCCGGAGGCCGTGCCCCAGCCGACGGTGCGGGCAGGTCAGAGGTGGAGGGACAGCCCCTTGAGCCGCCGCGCGTCGGCGAGACGGGGCACTTCGTCTTGTCCGGTCAGTGCCCGGTGCCGTCGGTGACGTGCCGCAGGTACCGGTCTGGTCGGGACATGAACCGCTTCCAATGGTCGACGAGCTCCAGCTCATCCCATGTGGTGTGGCGAAGGCCGTGGTCGTTGAGTTCGATAATGTCGGCGCCGGGCGTGGCGGCCAGGACCGGGGAATGGGTGGCGCAGATGATCTGTCCGCCGATCGCCGCCAGGTGATCCATCAGGGACACCAGGCGCAGGCAGGACATGAACGACAGAGCCGCCTCGGGCTCGTCCATCAGGTACAGGCCGGGGTCGTTGAACATCGCCTCGAGCACGGTGAAGAACCCTTCACCGTGGCTCTGCTCGGTCAGATCCTCCTCCCAGAAGCCGTACATGCCGGAAACGGACTGCCCAAGGTTGAATAGCGTCTCCGCGCGGAAGAAATAGCCGCGACGAACCCGCCGCGGCCCGCGGACCAGCCTGGACCCCTCCGGGGTGAGGTCGACGTCGAGGACCTTGCCGAGCGGAGTGAGCTCCCCGACGCTGGCGTACTTCGTGCCGGCCTTGCCCCCCTGAGAGGGGATCTTGCAGGCATCGGCGATGGCTTCGATGATCGTGGACTTGCCTGTGCCGTTCTCCCCGACGAGAAACGTGAGCGGCCGGCGGAAGTCCAGCGCGTGATCGAGCGCCGCGACGGCAGGGATCGTGTGCGGCCACCGCGTACGGTCGATGGGCTGAGACAGCTCGATGCGTTGGACGATCACGGGCTGGGCCCCCTATCGGTCGTTCGGTCTCCGGTCTACCGGTTCGGCCTGCACGGACGCGGGGGTCTCGTGGGCGGGCTGTCGTAGCTCGGGACACAGCCGCCCGCCGGACGGCAGTCGCCCTTCGGCCGGCACGCCGGGCTGCAGCTCGGGCCGCACTGTGGGTTGCACATCTTCGGTACGCACGGCGCTTCGGTCGGCGCGAAGTGCGCGTCGAGGTATTCGGTGACCGACACCATGCTCGGTCCGGTCACGATGTCACGCAGCGTGCTGTCGCGGACGTTCCCGACCGGTAGCCAGCGCGCCATCACGCATGGCCACACAGTACCGTCCGGCGCGACCGCGAGGCTCCCGCTCGTACAGGCCCCGCATAGCTGGTCAACGCCCTGCGGACGGTCCCGGACCCCGCGGCCGATCTGCCGCAGGCGGTCGTGCTCGATGTCGGTGACGCCGAGGTCGGCGAGCATCGCCGCAGCCTGGTCGGTGCGCTGTCCGTGGTGGACGCCGATGATCCCCACGCGCAGCGGGATCGATCGGCGCACGGCCTCAATGATGTTCGCGCGGGTGCGGACGTGACCCGGTCGCCGGGTGATGGCGGCGTGCTCGACGGCGTCGTCGGAGTACCAGGAGGTCGCCAGGCTGACGCCGGGCTGGGTGAGCTTGTCCCACAGGAGCGGCTTGATGTGCACGAGGTTGCTGAACACCTCGACTCGCAGGCCGCGCGCCAGGCCGTGGTCGATCAGGTCGGGCAAGCCGGGGTGCAAGGTGGGCTCACCACCGATGAACTGGATCTCCTCGACCCCGAGGCCGGCCGCCTCATCGATGACGCGGTGCCAGTCCGGCGCGGTCATGGTGCCGTGCGTGCCGGTCGGGCCCGAACCGGCATAGCACTGCACGCATTCGAGCTGGCATTTCCCGGTGATCTCTAACCACATGAAGTGCATCTGCACTGGTCGTCTCCTTCGGGGGTTTGACTGCTACCCCAAGGCTCGTGCTGGGCGCCCGGGGCGCGCTCGGCCGTAGAGGTCAGGCCGGATCGGAGCTCATCTTCATCAGCAGCTGCTCGGCGTCGGAGACGAACGTCTGCGCAGCCTCTAGCAGGTTCTTCGCGTGTCCGATGTACAGCTGAACAGACAGGGCGTTCTCGCCGACGCGCACCGGATGCCCCGGCGCCGCCCGGCGAATCGCGGCGACCGCCAGTGAGGCGAGCGCCTCGCCGTGCTCGGTGAGCACGTTCAGATACGCGGTGACCTTGCCAAGGTCATCGGCGATGACGCCCTCCTTCGCAAAGAGCTGGGCGTTCTCCTCCATCTCGGCCATGGAGATGATGAGCCGGTCACCCAGACCCATCACCGGTTCTCCACGATGTCGACGGCGACCTCGACGCAGCCGCTCGATACGTTGCTGATCGTGTTCTTACGCCACCTCGTGGCCCAGCTGATTCCGTCCATATCTCTCTTCTCCTTCGGTTCTGACGGGGTCGCCGAGGGGGTGCCGAACTCGCAACGGACGTTGCAGCGCTGCCCGCCGCCCCTCTCGGCGGCCTAGGGGGAGCGCCGGGCGTGACTCCCTCAAGCCCCCGCCCGGCGCTCCGCAGTCCCGGCAGCGACAGGTTTGGCGTCCGTACCTGCCGGGACATCTGGCAGGGGCCGCGGCGGGCCGGAGGATCCCGCCGCGGCCCTCTCCCGCGCGGCCTTCTCCGGGGGAAGATGGGCCGCGTGGGAGGGAGTGAGCGCGCACCGCGATCGAGTCGGATCTCGGTGGCCACCGGCACGCGCTCACGTTCGAGTTGGCCGAGAATCAACGCGGCACCGCCTGGCCGTAATGCGCACCGAGCGAAGTTCGCCCGCACTGGCTCAGCAGCCGCGCGGGATCGACAGCGTCCTCGATCCACGGAGCGTTGGTGCACATTGCGAATGCGCTGTAGACCCGCCGCCACCGGCACCACATGACGATCCAGCCCGGGCAGTGGGCCTGCAGCGCGGCGACATCCTGAGGCGTCGGGTCCGGAGGATCCTGGCGCGCCGACGCCGGGTGGACCCGGGCATGTGAGCGGCGGGTCACCGACCCGTTCCCTCAGGCTCGACGAGTTGGAGGACCTTGCGGACCGATGCGGCTGGATGCGTGACGTCGAGGATGTCGGCGTGAACGCGGACGTTGAAGCCGTGATCCGTCAGCGCTGCCGCCAGCGCGCGCAGGTGCTGGTTGGTCTTCGCCACTTGTTCGGCGTCCGCAGCGGCATCCCGCGGCTGCTCCGCGACGTCTTCGGAATGCTTCCGTTCCGTGCTCATGCGGATACTCAAGTCCGATCGGCCGCGGCAGCAGAAGGCTTGCGGATGGGGGCGGGTGCGTGAACGGGAGGGCGTGCAATCCGCCGGTTCGCTAGAGCGCGAGCGTGGCGGGTGCAAAACTGCGGACAACCGGCGGGAAGGGCGTCCCCATGACACGACGGCCGAGACAGCCCAACGAGCGTCTCAGCGCGTTAATCGACGAGACCGGCATCTCGCACAAGGGCCTCGCTGCGCGGGTGGTCAAGGTCGGCAAGGCCAAAGGCTACGGCGACCTCCGGTACAACCACAGTTCGGTGGCGCGGTGGCTTCGTGGTGAGATACCGCGCGAGCCGACCCCAGCGCTCATCGCAGAGACATTCAGCACCGCTCTCGGACGCCCGGTGACGGTGGCCGACGTCGGGATGGCTCGGCAGCAGAAGACTTCGGTGGATGCGGCGTTGCAACTGCCGCAGCGTCCTTCTGACAGCGCGCGCCTCCTGGAGGCCCTGTCACACGATGACCTGGAACGGCGACGGGCGCTCCTGGGGGCCGACTTCGACATCGCCGCCTTCAACTCCGCTGCGCTGCGGTGGATCCTCGCCCCTCGTACGGCGTTGCCTGCCGCCACGGGCTCACGGGCGATCGGCGCCGCTGACATCGAGGACATTCGGGAGGCGACTCGAGCATTCCGTGTGCTCGACAACCGGATGGGCGGGGGACGAATCCGTCCGACGGTAGTCGACTATCTCCACGGCAACATCGTTCCGCTGCTCAACGGCTCCCGCTGTACCGAGGAGATACGACGAGCGCTGTTCTCGGCAGCAGCTGAACTCGCCCACCTGGCCGGATGGCAGGCATACGACCTGGAATGGCATGGTCTGGCGCAGCGCTACCTTGTCCAAGCTCTGTCGATGGCTCGATTCGCCGGCGACCATGCCCTGGGCGGGGAGATCCTCGCCGCGATGAGTCACCAGGCACTGTGGGTGTCCCGACCAGACCAGGCCATGGACATGGCTCAGGCCGCTCAAGCCGCCAGCCGACGAGTCGGGCAGCCGATCCTCGAAACTGAGAGCCTCGTCATGCAGGCCAACGCCCACGCCATCCTCGGCGACGCCGGCGCCTGCTCCAACGCTCTGAAACAGGCCAGTGTCACGTTCGAGAAGACCGGCACCGATCCCCCGCTCTGGCTGCGTTACTTCGATCAGGCATACCTTGCGGCCCGGATCGCTCACTGCTTCCGGGCGCTCGGACAAGGCCGGTCAACGGAAAAGTACGCCCTTCAGTCTCTCGACATGGACGACCGGTTCATCCGCGGCAAGGCGTTCAACGTCGCCATCCTGGCCTCCGGCTATGCCCTCCAGGGAGAGACCGAGGAAGCGTGCGCGAAGGGCCGAGAAGCAGTCGACCGTGTCGTCATGCTGCACTCGGCGCGGGCCGTCACCTACATCCGCAATCTTCTGCTCGATCTGGCTCAGCAGCGGGACACCGAGGAGTGCCGCGAGTTCACGCAATACGCCCGGTTGCAGCTGCCCGCTCTGCGGCAGCGTGCATTACACCGATGATCGTCGCTGCGCCCAGTATCTCGCCCCGAGCGATCATTTCCTGCGCCTCGCTGATGGGCACCCAGCGGACTTCCTCGGCCTCGTCGAGTTCCGGCTCGCCGACGTGGTCGGCGCCGTACGCGACGTAGATGTCTTGTGGGGCATCAGCGGAGCCGACCATCGGCTGGTACGACAGCAGAAACTTGACGCTGCGGGGACGCCAGCCGGTTTCCTCCTCGGCTTCCCGGGCCGCCGCAGCCGCGCCGTCCTCACCCGGATCGACGTAACCCCCGGGCGCCTCCCAATCCCACTGGTCGACGATGAAGCGATGCCGCCAGATCAAGAGAATGCTCTCGCCGGTCTCATCGAGCACGATCGTCATCGCGCACCGCCGCATGCGGAATACGTACTGCTCGAACCTGACCCCGTCCGGTAGCTCCACGCTGGCGATCGAAAGACGGATGTGCGAGTTCTCGTCGACCAGGCGCTCGCCGTGGATCGTCCAGCGGGTCCGCTCGGAGGAAGGCTCGGTCACAGGGCGACGCTACCCGGCGGTCTGCCCAAGCAGCCACCTGCGGCGGCCCATAGCGATCAGTACGCCTCTTCGCACACACGGCTGACCGCGGCGCGATGTTCGGACCGCCGGCCGGAGGCCGTGCCCCGGCCGACGGTGCAGGCAGGTCAGGGGTGGAGGGACAGGCCCTTGAGGATCTTGTCGACGGCGTTCTTCGGGCCGTGCAGCGCCAGGCCGACGAGGGGCAGGTCGTCGGCGGCGCGTTCCCGTACGACGGCGCGGTTGTCCTCGTCGTGGCCGGTCTTGAACATGTCCTCCGTGTACACGCCGACGCGGAGGTCGCGGGCGAGCGCGCGGTCGTGGACGCGGGCGAGACCCTCCGCGTCGGCGGCGTAGACGAGCACCGGCTGCCGGAAGGTCGGCAGGTAGGCGTTGCCGGAACCGTCCTCGTACGGCTCGCCGATCAGCTCGGGGAAACCGGCGGCCACCCCGCCCGCCAGGAACGCGGTGACGTTGAGCCGCTGCCAGGCCGCGAGGTCGTCCCGTACGACGATGCCGATCTTGGTGTCGAAACGCATGGCCCCAGGATGGCGTGCGGGCTCGCGACCCGTCTTGAACGCTCGTGCGGCGGCCGGGCCAGAATCGGGGTATGACGCGTGACTGGTCCCGCTACTGGCACTCGGCCGACGAGCCGCTGGAGGCCATGCACGCGCACTTCGTACGGCACGTCTACCACCGGCACAGTCATGAGGGCTACTCCTTCGGGGTCACCGACGAGGGCGCCCAGGCGTTCTCCTGCCGGGGCGGGGCGCACACCAGCGCGGCCGGGATGGTCATGGCCTTCAACCCGGAGGATCCGCACGACGGCCGGGCCGCCGACGAACTCGGCTTCACCTACCGGATGGTGCACATCGGCCCCGAGCTGGTCACCGGAGTGCTCGCCGACGTCACCGGCGGACGCGCCGGTCTGCCGCTGTTCCGCGAGCCGGTCGTCGACGACGCGGTCCTCGCCCGGAACCTGCGGGCCCTGCACTCCGCGCTGCTCGGCGGCGCGAGCGCCCTGCGGCGCGACGAGCTGCTGACCGCGACGGTCGCCTCGGTCGTACGGCGCGCGGCCGCATCCGGCGGCCGGCCCGCCGCCGCACCGACCGGCGCGGCACTCATCGCCGAACGCGCCCGCGCGCGGCTTCACGACTCCTACCTGGAGGATCTCACCGCCGATGAGCTGGCCGCCGCGGCCGCGCACACGCGGTTCGGGGTCTACCGGGCGTTCCGGGCGGTGTACGGGATGGCGCCCAGCGACTACCAGCGGCAGCTACGGCTCCGGGAGGCGCGGCGGCTGATCGCGCTCGGCCGGCCGCTCGCCGACGTCGCGACGCACACCGGCTTCGCCGACCAGAGCCACCTGACCCGCTGGTTCGTCCGCTGCTACGGCATCACCCCCGCCCGCTACCGCCGAGCCGCCCGCCTGACCGAGCCCCGGCCGCGGCCGCCACTGGACGGGTGACCATAAGTGCCTGGCCGATAACGGTCGGCGACATTCGCGTACGGCGGCGGTAAGGGAAGGCTGCCGCACATGGGGGGTGTCCCGCCGGAAAGGCCGACCATACGATCCGTATCGGATCGATCACCTAAAGTGAAGGTCCGAGCGAGGTCAATTCTCCGTCCCAGCGCACTGTCGCGCGCGGAAAAAGGGAGGTCTCGGTTTGACGTCATCCTCGTGGCAGGAGCCGGTGTCCACCGACGAGACTGCGGAAGAGCAGTACCAGCGGAGCCTCAGCACCGCGGCGGCACGGAACCTTACGACGACGACCAAGACCCCGCCGCAGATGCAGGCGATCAGCTCGCGCTGGCTGCTGCGGGTCCTGCCGTGGGTCGAGGTGTCCGGCGGTCACTACCGGGTCAACCGTCGGCTGACCTACAAGGTGGGCGGCGGCCGGGTCGCCGTCACGGGCAGCGAGAACCGCGCCCAGATCCTCCCGCCCAGCCTGCGGGAGATCCCGCTGCTGGGCGGGTTCGCGGACGAGGAGGTGCTGGCGGAGCTGGCCGGCCGGTTCATGCTGCGGGAGGCGGCGGCCGGTGAGACGCTCGTCGAGCGCGGCCAGCCCGGCGACCGGCTCTTCGTGGTCGCGCACGGAAAGGTGGACCGGCTGGCCACGGGGCCGTTCGACGCGCCGGCGTCGCATGCCCCGGTCGGTGACGGCGGCTACCTCTTCCCCGGAGCACTGACGGACCCGGACTTCACGTGGGACCACACGGTCGTCGCCATGACGACGTGCTCGCTGCTGGTGCTCTCCCGCCAGGACTTCCAGGCCATGCTCGACCGGTCCGAGGCCCTGGCCGCGCACGTCGAGCGGTACCAGGCGGCGCTGCGGGCGCCGCAGAACCGTAAGGGCGAGGCGGAGATCGCGCTGCTCTCCGGCCATGCGGGCGAGCAGGACGTTCCGACGACGTACGCCGACTACGAGCTCGCCCCGCGCGAGTACGAGCTGGGTGTCGCCCAGACCGTGCTGAAGGTGCACACCCGGGTCACCGACCTGTTCAACGAGCCGATGAACCAGTTGGAGCAGCAGCTCCGGCTGACCGTCGAGGCGCTGCGCGAGCGGCAGGAACACGAGCTGGTCAACAACCGGGACTTCGGGCTGCTGCACAACGTCGACTACTCCCAGCGGATGCAGACCCGGTCGGGTCCCCCCACCCCCGACGACCTGGACGAGCTGCTGTCCCGCCGCCGCAGCACCCGGTTCTTCCTGGCCCATCCGAAGGCGATCGCGGCGTTCCTGCGCGAGTGCAGCCGACGCGGGCTCTACCCGGACCCCGTCGACTGGGAGGGCGGCCGGATCCCGGGCTGGCGGGGCATTCCGATCTTCCCGTGCAACAAGATCCCGGTCGTCGACGGGCACACCTCCTCCATCCTGGCCATGCGCACCGGAGAGGACGACCAGGGCGTGGTCGGCCTGCGCCAGACGGGGATCCCGGACGAGTACGAGCCGGGGCTGAACGTCCGCTTCATGGGCATCGACGAGAAGGCCATCACGTCGTACCTGGTCAGCGCCTACTTCTCGGCTGCGGTGCTGGTCCCGGACGCGCTCGGCGTGCTAGAGAACGTCGAGGTCGCGGCGCCCGGCTCGTGATCCGGACGGTCACCGCCGCCGGCCCGTACGTCCGAGATCTCCCAGGAGCGCACGTGTCACACGACCTGCCGATCCGCCCGACCGGGCTGGGCACGTCCGCGGCCCAGCTGGCGGGCGCGCTTCGGTCGGCGGTCCGCGAGGTGCCATCTCTCCTCGTGGCCCCGCCGAGCAGCGCGGGGGGAGCCGCTCCGCCCGCCGATCCGCCGGAGCGGTCCGCGCTCCCCTGCCCGGGCGAGGGTCTCCCGAACGTCGTACCGGGATACGCCGAACGGCAGTGGGGCGACGGCTCGTACCCGCCGCTGTACTGCCCGGAGACGGTCCGCGTCGACGAGGCCCTCGGTCACCTGGTGAACGAGGCCCTCGTCGCCTGGGCCGAGGAGACGGGCATCTACGCCGATCGGCTCGAGGCGTTCCGCAGCACCGGGTTCGGCCGGCTCGCCATGCTCGCCCACCCCGACACCGACGACCCCGACCGGCTGCTGCTCGCCGCCCAGGTGAACGCCGCCTGGTGGGCGTCCGACGACTACTACTCCGACGAGAGCGAGCTGGGGGCCACTCCGATCGAGCTGCCCCCGCGTCTGGCCCTGGTGATGTCGGCCATGGACCCGCCGCCGCCCGCGGGCGAGTTCACCGGTCCGCTGGAGGAGGCGGTCCAGGCCGATCCGGTGCTGGTGGCGTTCGCCTCGGCCACCGCCCACCTGCGCCGGCACGCCACTCCGGACCAGGTCATGCGGGTCTGCAACACGACCTTCCAGATGTACGTGAGCTGGACGGCGTACGCGGCGTGGCGCTACAGCGGCGAGCTCCCACCCGCCTGGCGGTACCTCGCCGCCCGGCAGCACGACAGTTTCTACACGTCCATGACGTTGATCGACGTCGTCGGTGGTTACCGGCTTCCGGCCGAGCTGTTCTACGCGCCGGAGGTGCACCGTGCCGTGATGCAGGCGGGTACGGCGTCCGTCATCGTCAACGACCTGCACTCGGTCGCCAGGGAGGCGGCGGACGACCAGGCGGACAATCTCGTCCTGCGGGTCGCCGCCGAGGAGAACTGCTCACTGCGCGAGGCGATCGAGACCTGCGTCCGCCTGCACAACGGATTCGTCCGGGACTTCCAGTCCGCGCAGGAGAGACTCGCCGCCGTCCCGTCGGTCGAGCTGCAACGGTTCCTGCGCGGCGCGCAGGCATGGATGGGTGGCGGCTTCGAATGGCACAGCACGAGTAGCCGCTACCGCTGATCCCGCCGCGTGATCCGGGAACCGCTGCCCCGGATCACGCGGCGACTCCGGGCCGACGAGCCACCGGCGCGCCGGCCCGGCGCCCCCCGACCATGAGTAATGAGGAGGCCGGCATGACGTCCGTCCACGACCCCGCCCTCGACGACTCCGCAGTCGTCGCCAGCCCCTACCAGCGCGCGGTCGCCGAGTACTGGAACGCCGAACGCAACCCGGTCAACCTGCGGCTGGGCGAGGTGGACGGCATCTACCACCACCACTACGGGATCGGCGACGTGGACTGGTCGGTGCTGCAGAGCCCACCGGAGGTCCGTGAGGAGCGGGTCGTCGAGGAACTGCACCGCCTGGAGTCCGCCCAGGCCGACTTCCTCCTCGACCACCTCGGCACCGTCGGGCCCGAGGACCGGGTGCTGGACGCCGGCTGCGGGCGAGGCGGGTCCAGCCTGGTGGCCGCGGCACGGTTCGGGTGCCGGGTCGACGGCATCTCGATCTCCCAGGCACAGGTCGACTTCGCGAACGAGCAGGCGAAGCGGCGCGGAGTCGACGGCTCGGTGCGCTTCCACCTGCGCAACATGCTCGACACCGGCTTCCCCACCGGCGCGTTCCAGGCGATCTGGAACAACGAGTCCACGATGTACGTCGAGCTCGGCTCGCTGTTCGCCGAGCACTCCCGGCTGCTCCGGCGCGGCGGCCGGTACGTCACCATCACCGGCTGCTACAACGACGCGTACGGGCTGCCGTCCCGGGCCGTCAGCCAGATCAACGCGCACTACATCTGCGACATCCACCCGCGCAGCACCTATTTCAAGGAGATGGCCGCGAACCGCCTCGTCCCGGTCAGCGTGGTCGACCTCACCGCCGCGACCGTCCCGTACTGGCGGCTGCGCGCCCGGTCCAGCCTGGTCACCGGCATCGAGAACGCGTTCCTCGACGCCTACACCGGCGGCAGTTTCCAGTACTTGCTGATCGCCGCCGACCGCGTCTGAGGCGACTCCCCGGTCATCGGATGAGGAGGTCGCGGAGGGCCTTGGCGATGTCCGCCGGGGCCTCCTCGGCCATGAAGTGGCCGCAGGTCACCGTCGCGTGGTGCAGGTCGGAGGCCCAGGCGCGCCACACCGCGGCGGCGTCGTAGCCGAGGGCGGCGCCCCAGTCCTGCTGCAGCACGGCCACCGGCATCGTCAGGCGGCGGCCGGCGGCGCGGTCGGCCTGGTCGTGTTCGACGTCGATGCCGGCGGAGGCGCGGTAGTCGGCCACGATGGAGGGCACCGCGTCCCGGCAGGCCGCCAGGTACGCGGCGCGGACCTCGGTGGGGATCGCCTCCGGGTCATTGGCCCAGAGGTCGAGGAAGTGGCCGAAGAACGCGTCCGGGCTCCCCGCGATCAGTTGCTCGGGCAGACCGGGCGGCTGGGCCATCAGGTACAGGTGGAAGCCGACGGCGGCGGTGACGCCGTGCATCACGTCCCACATGTCCAGGGTCGGCAGCACGTCCAGGCACGCCATGTGGGTGATCGTCTCGGGATGGTCCAGGCCGGCACGGAAGGCGACCAGCGCGCCGCGGTCGTGCCCGGCCAGCGCGAACCGCTCGTGCCCCAGCGCGCGGGCCAGGGCGACGGTGTCGGCGGCCATCGTCCGCTTGGAGTACGTGTCGCCGTCGGTCTCGGCGGGCTTGTCGCTGGCGCCGTAGCCGCGCAGGTCGGGGCAGATGACCGTGTGGTCGGCGGCGAGGTCGGCGGCGACGTGCCGCCACATCAGGTGGGTCTGCGGGAAACCGTGCAGCAGCACGATCGCGGGTCCCGACCCGCCGACGGCCGTGTTCAGGGACACGCCGTCGGCGACGGGCACGCGCTCGTACTCGAATCCGGGAATGGCAGACGCCATGGTCTTCTCCTCAGGGTCGGATGCGTCCAGCCTGCCGGGCACGGATGAGCATCCGATGAGCGCGCTAACGTGGCGAGGAGGGATGAGCGCGCTAACGTGGCGAGGAGGAAGGAGGCCGGGGGTTGCGCGTCGTGTTCGGGGTGCTGGGGCCGGTCACGGCCTGGGGTTCCGCCGGGGACGCGATCGACCTGAAGGGGCCACGGCACCGAGCGGTGCTGGCCCGGCTGATCACGGCCCGCGGCCGCGTCGTCCCCGTCACCCGGCTGGCCGACGACCTGTGGGCGGATGACCCGCCCGCCGGCGCCGTCGGCGCGGTCCGTACATTCGTGGCCGCCCTGCGCCGTGCGGTGGAGCCGGACCGGCCGCCGCGCGCCCCGGCCCGGCTGCTCGTCACCGAGGGCCCGGGCTACGCGCTGCGCGCCGACCCGGACGCGGTGGACGCCTGGCGGTTCGAGCGGGCGGTCACCGCCGCCGCGACGCTGCCGCCCGGGGACGCGCTCCCCCGGCTGGACGAGGCACTGGGGTGGTGGCGCGGCCCCGCCTACGCGGAGTTCGCCGACGAGCCGTGGGCCCACGCGGAGCGTTCCCGCCTCGCGGAGTTGCGCCTGCACGCGCTGGAGCGCCGGGCGGAGGCGCGGCTGGACCTGGGGCGGGCCGCCGAGGCGGTACCGGATCTGGACGCGCACGTGGCCGAACACCCGTGGCGGGAGCACGCCTGGCGGCTGCTGGCCCTGGCGCTGTACCGCACCGGCCGGCAGGGTGACGCGCTCGCGGTGCTGCGCCGGGCGCGCACGCTGCTCGTCGAGGACCTGGGGCTGGACCCCGGTCCGGCCCTGCGCGACCTGGAGGCGGACATCCTCGCCCACGCCGCCCGCCTCGATCCGGCGCCGGGCGGTACGGCGGGGCGGGTCTGGGCGGAGACGGCCGCCGCGTACGACCGCGCCGTGCCGTCCGGGGCGCGGGCCCGGCTGGAGTCGACGGTCGGCCTGCTGCGTGACCTGGCGATGACCGGGGGAAGCGGGCTGGCGGAGGCACGCCGGCACCGCGTGGCGGCGATCGAGGCGGCCGAGGAGCTGGGCGACGCGGAGCTGACCGCGCGGGTGATCGGCGCGTACGACGTCCCCGCGATCTGGACGCGGGTCGACGACCCCGGGCAGGCCGCCCGGGTGGTCGCGGCGGCCGAGCGGACCCTGGCCGCCCTGCCGCGCACCGGTCAGGACGCGGCACGCGCCCGGCTGCTGGCCACCGTCGCCCTCGAGTCGCGCGGCACCCGCGCGGAGCGCGGTCCCGAGGCCGCCCGGCAGGCGGAGCAGCTGGCCCGGGGCTTGGACGACCCGACGCTGCTGGCGTTCGCCCTGAACGCCGTGTTCATGCAGAGCTTCGAGCGGGCCGGTCTGGCGCCGCGCCGCGACGCGATCGGCGCCGAACTGGTGGCGTTGTCCGCCCGGCACGGCCTGCCGACGTTCGAGATCCTCGGTCATCTCATCCGCGTCCAGGCCCGGAGCGCCCTCGCGGACTTCGCCGGCGCGGACGAGCACGCGGCGGCGGCCGGCCGCCTGGCCGAACGCCACGAGCGGCCGCTCGTGGACGTCTTCACCCGGTGGTACGCCGCGCTGCGGCTGACCGAGACCTGTTCGGCGGCCGAGACCGGGGCGGCGGCCGAGACGCGTTCTGCGGCCGAGACCGGGGCGGCGGCCGAGGCCGAGGCGGCGTACCGGGACGCCGCGACCTGCCTGCCCGACTCGGGCATGCCGGGGCTGGAGCGGGGCCTGCTGCCGCTCGCGCTGCTGTGCCTGCGCGTACGGCACGGCCTGCCCGCCCGCCTCGGCGGGGCGGCCGACTGGGGGCCGTACGAGCCGTGGGCACGGCCCTTGCTGCTCCTGGCCGAGGGCCGTCGCGAGGCGGCCGCCGCCGCGCTGCGCGAGGTCCCGGACCCGCCACGCGACCTGCTGCTGGAGGCCCTGTGGTGCCTGACCGCCCGGGCGGCCGTCGCCCTGGGCGACCGGCCGGCGATGGAGCGGGCGTACGCCGCGCTGTCTCCGGCGGCGGCGGAACTGGCCGGGGCGGGCAGCGGCGTGCTCACGGTCGGCCCGGTCGCCCGCCACCTGGCCGACCTCGCCGACGCCCTCCGCCGGCCCTGATCGCGCGCCACTGCTCAGTCGGCGGCGGATGCGCCGGTCGCCGCCTTCTGGTCGGCGACCTCGCGCCGGGCGGGGATGCGCTTGCCGAGGGTGATGAAGAACAGGATCAGGCCTACGGTCAGCAGGATGTGCCCCGCGCCGGCGACGAGGGCTATGGCGTCACCGCTCTCGTGGCCCAGGACGGTGAGGGTCCCGTGGAGCGTCATCATGGCCACGGTCACCGCGAGACCGGCGTTGTACACCCAGAAGGACCAGTCGAACAGCCTGACGGCGCTCAGGGCGAACTGCTTCTCCAGCATCAGGACGATGAGGAAGAACAGCATGCCGAGCGCGAGCACGTGGGTGTGCACGAGACCGAGCTGCGTGTCCCCGGTGAAGTGCTCGGCCTTGGTGATCTCACGGTAGTAGAAGCCGCTCACCAAGCCGATGATCATGTACACGTGGGCGGCGTTGTAGATCTTCCTCATTGCACTTCTCAATCTCGTTCAAGTGGTCGCTGCGTTCAGAACCTGGCAGTGTCCCAGGCCTGGCTGGACAGGAAGTAGGTGTCGTAGAGCTCCTGCACGTCCAGGAGGCTCTCGGGCGGCACCTTCCCGTAGGCGATGCGCTCCAGGTGGCGGAAGTACTCGAACCGTTCGACGCCGGGCGTGATGACGATGAGGATGTCGGCGTTCTCGCCGGAGGCGGCGGCGAAGGCGTGCGGCGCGCCGGGCGGCACGATCACCAGGTCGCCCCGTTCGGCGGTCACGACCTGCTCGCCGGACAGCAGTTGTGCGGTGCCGTCCAGCATGTAGAACAGCTCGGCGGAGTTGTCGTGGCGGTGCGGCTTGGCGCCGTCCGCGCCGTCCGCGAGGGTGACCCGTTGGGTCGACAGCGCGCCGCCGGTCGAGCTGCTGTCGGCCAGCAGCCGGACTGTGGTGGGGGCCCGGCCGATCACCTCGGCCTCGGCGGAACGGACGATGACGGCGTCGTTGAAGTCCGGCGTGATCAGAGACATGGATCGACTCCTCTGAGGTGTGAGTTCGGGGATCTCAGACGGCGAACATCAGGGCGGCGCTGATGAGCACGGCCACGGCGGTGGCGAAGTGGACGCCGAACGCGACCGCCTTGGAGCCGCCGTGGCGCAGGACGATGAGGGTGTCGCCGAGCGGCAAGATCGCGACGACCAGCATGTACCAGCCGACGGCGTGCGCGCTGGCGAACGCGAGCAGGACCGCGCCGAGGACGCCGTAGGTGAAGTCGCGCAGTCCCTTGATGGTCAGGTACGCGGAGTCACCGTTCTCCTTGGCCGGTACGCCGTACCCGGTGGCGGAGGCCTGGGGCGCCAGCAGGAACCGCAGGCCGATGAACAGCACCAGGACGACGAGGACGATGGCGAGCCCGTAGGCGATGGGCGTGAGCATGACAGCCTCCGATGGCTAGCAGCGCTAGGAACGAGGTCGACACTAGCAGAGCGATGACAGTTGCGCTAGCGGTGCTAGAATCAGGGTCATGTCGATACAGGCGCGCCGGGAGCGCGAGCGGGCGGAGCGGGAACGGTTGATCGTCACGGCGGCTCGGGAGCTGGCCGAATCCGAAGGCTGGGACGCGGTGACCACGCGCCGGCTGGCCGCCGAGATCGAGTACAGCCAGCCGGTCCTCTACAGCCACTTCAAGGGCAAGGACGCCATCATGGCCGCCGTCGCCATCGAAGGCTGCGCCGACCTGGCCGCCGAACTCCGCGCGGCCCGTACGTCGGCCGCCGACCCGCGACAGGCACTCGCCGCCGTCGGAGCGGCCTTCGCCGCCTTCGCCGACCGGCATCCCGCGCTGTTCGACGCCATGTTCGTGCACGCCGTCGACCTGCCGTTCGCCACCCCCGAAGCACCGGCCGCCCTCCAGGAGGCGTTCGGCGAACTCCGCGAGGCCGTCCGGCCCTTCGCCCACGACGACGACCTCGGAACACTCACCGAGACCTTCTGGAGCGGCCTGCACGGCCTCATGACCCTCATGCATGGCGGCCGCATGCGCCGCGAGGACCACGAGAAGCGGCTGGCCCTCCTCATCGACCGCTTCGCCCACTGATCCGGGCGGACCCCGCCTACCCGCCGACCGCCGGCGCGTTGCGGCCGTCGGCCACCTGACATCCCCTGCCGTCGTCAGCCGGCGGGGAACAGGCGGGTGCGCCAGGACGCCAGTTCGGTGGCGGCGGCGGCGCGCTGGGCCGCCGTCACCGCCGTACCGCTCGCCGTGTTCACGACCAGGGCGAAGTGCAGCCCGGCGGGCGCGGTGAGGACCAGCCGGTGGGCGGTGGTCGAGCCGGTCTCGTCGCCCGCCTTGACCGCCCCGGAGGAGGGGACGCCGGTGAGGGTGCCGAGGTCGCTCACGACGGTGGTGCTCGCCGGGGCGAACGACCGGGGCAGGTGCAGCTCGGTGGCGGCGCCACCGGCCGCGCCGCGCCAGACCAGCACGCCGTACTGGCGGTCCTTCACCAGGGCGGCGACGTTCGGCAGCGACGAGGGAACGGTCAGCCAGGCCTGCTGCCGCCCGGTGCCGTCCGGGGCCAGGTCCTCGTACGCGAAGGCGAGTGCGTCACCGGCCACGGCGGAGGGGTACAGGCGGTCCAGGAGACGTGCGTCGAGCCGGAGACCGACGTTCCCGGCCGTGTCGGTGGTGACGACGGAGAAGTCCTCGCCGTTCCACCCGTCGCCGGCGGTCTGCACCTTGTCGGGGTTGCCGTTCATGAGCTCGTGGTGGTTCCCGCTGTAGACGTCCCAGTGCCACTGGGTTCCCGACAGGACGGGGCCACCGCTCGCGGCGGAGTCCCACCAGTTCTTGCCGGCCACGCCGTAGTCCATGGCCTGGTACATCGCGCGGACCATCCACGGCGTGCGGTCACTGCCCGTCCCGGACAGCTTGTTGCCGAACTCCGACACGAGCGGCGCGGTCCGCAGGTCCGTCGCCCGCTGCCGGATCTCGTTCATCGCGGCGTCGTACGTCCCGTCACCTGCCGGGGTCGGGTCCACGGTGATCCGGGCACCGTCGTAGTAATGACTGTTGAACGCCAGCCGGGTGCCGAGAGGGCCGGCCGACGACAGGCCGCCCTCCTCGAAGAACCCGGTGTTCCAGAAGACCAGCGGTTCGACGAAGGCGGTCTTGGCGGTCCATCCCGCGTCGTCCATCGCCGTACGGAACCGCTGGTAGAAGGGCAGCAGATAGGTCTTCTCCCAGTCCAGGCCGGTCTGTCCGTCCAGACCGCCGTCGAAGGGCTCGTTGAACGGGTCGAACCCGACGATGCTCTGGAACGCCTGCGCCGGCAGTTTCTGCCGCAGGTACGTCATGGTCGCGGCGGCCTGGCCGAGGAAGGCGTCCTGCACGCCGACCTGCCCGCTCGCCGTGGTCAGCGTCCGGTCGTGCCAGAAGTCGTGGGCGGCCTGGCGTACGGCGGCGTTGGTCTGCATGTTCTGCCCCCACAGCAGGCAGATCCCGCACGATTCCTTCGGGTAGTTCCCCGCCTTGATCACCCAGTCGGGCGCGCCGTCGCCGGTGTACCAGCTGCCGCTGTTGAACAGGTGGGAGGAGTACAGGTCCTGGTGGTAGTCGAGCAGGACACGGAACCCGCGGTCGGTGAAGGCCGTGATCTGCTGGATCGCCCGGTCGAGGTAGGAGTAGTCGATCCGGTCGGAGGCGGGCTGCACGCCCTCCCAGCTGATCAGGAACCGGACGGCGTTCGCACCGGTCAGGTCCCGCATCGCCTGCGCCGACCGGGCCGCGTCGGCCGTGCCGCGGAACGGCAGCAGGCCGTTCTCTTGCAGCTTGGCGCCGCCGGAGACGTTGAAGCCGCGCAGTGTCACCTGGCGCCCGTCGCCGTCGCGGAACACCCAATTCTGTCCCGCGGGCGCGACCACGACGGCCGGGCTCCCGGCCGCCCTGGCCCGCGGGGCTCCGGGAACGGCGACGGCGGCGGCCACGGCGAGCGCCACGGCCAGGGCTCTCCCGGTACGAACGGACGCGAAGGACAGCCTCGGCATGGCGCGGCCTCCCTGGCAGGCGGGCCTTTCACTGTCCATCAGATGTCGCGCTCCGGCAATGGTTCTTGGTACCTTCTCTCGCTCGAATCGCTCAGACAGCCCCACAGTCGCATGAATGGGATAAAGACAATGAGGACTCGTAACTTCGCGATCGCCGTGCTGTGCACCGGCATCGCGCTGGCAGGATGCTCGGGCGGGTCCGACGACAAGAAGTCCACATCGGCACCGCCCACCAAGACCACGACCAAGGCCGCCGCGGCGCCGAAACTGCCGGCCGGCTTCCGGAAGATCGGCGGCCCGGACAACGGCTTCACCGCCGGTGTGCCGAAGAGCTGGAAACCGCTGAACCTGAACGCGCTGGCCAAGGCCCGCGCGGCTCTCGAGAAGAGCGGCACCTCCCCGGCCGCCGCCCAGCAGATGATCAAGACCCTGAAGGCGAACAACGCCGTCCTCGTGATCGACCCGAAGTCGGCGCAGACCGCCGGATTCGCCGCCAACCTCAACGGCTTCTGCCAGTCCGCGGCCGCCCCCTCCGCGGCGCAGGTGAAGGCACAGCTGCAGCAGGTCGGCGGGCAGAACATCGCCTCAAAGAAGGTCACCGTCGGCGGCCAGTCCGGGCTCAGGACGACGTACGACCGGAAGGTGGGCGCCGCCTCGACGGTGGGCGTGCAGTACCAGGTCACCGGCGACAGCGGGAAGGTCTGCTTCATCACGCTGACCGCCAAGAGGGGGACGAAGGTACCGTTCAACGCCATCGGCGCGACCATTCACGCCCTCTGACCGAGCGCGTTCGCCGCCCGGCGAGCGCTCGTCAGGGCTCGCCGAACTCGGCGAGGACGGCGGCGGTGTGCTCGCCGAGGGCCGGGACCGCCCCCATGCGCGGCTCGCGCCCGGCCACGGTCACCGGCGGGAGGAGTGCGTTCAGGGGTCCCACGGGAGACCCGACCTGCCGCCACCGGTCCCGCGCGGCGAGCTGCGGATGCCCGGCGAACTCCTCCATCGACCGCAGCCGGGCGTTGGCGATGCCGGCCTCGTCGAGACGGCGGACCGCCTCGTCGGTGGTCGCGTCGGCGAACGCGTCCTCGATGAGGGCGGTCAGCTCCGCGCGGTGCTCGACGCGGAGCGAGTTGCGGGCGAAGCGCTCGTCCCGCGCGAGTTCGGGCCGGCGCAGGACGTGCTCGCACAGCGCGGCCCACTCGCGTTCGTTCTGCAGCCCGATGAAGACCTGGTGGCCGTCCCCCGTCCGGTGCGGTCCGTACGGCGCGATCGTCGCGTGCTCCGCGCCCGTACGGCCGGGCGGCGTACCGCCGTACGCCGCGTAGTAGTACGGGTATCCCATCCACTCGCCCAGCGCCTCGAGCATGGCGACCGACAGGTCCGTGCCCCGCCCGGTGCGCTCCCGCTCGTACAGGGCGGTGAGGATGCCGCTGTAGGCGTACATCCCGGCGGCGATGTCGGCGACGGAGATCCCGACCTTCGCCGGCTCCTCGGGCGTTCCCGTCACGGACAGGACGCCGGCCTCGCACTGGACGAGCAGGTCGTACGCCTTCTTCGCGCGGTACGGGCCGGCGTCGCCGTAGCCGGAGATGCCGCAGGTGATCAGTCGGGGGTTGCGGCTGCGCAGCTCGCCGGGGATCAGGCCGAGGCGCTCGGCGGCGCCGGGGGCGAGGTTCTGGACGAGGACGTCCGCCCGGTCGACGATCCGGTGCAGGGCCGCCCGTCCCGCCGGGTCCTTGACGTCGAGGACCACCGACTCCTTGCCGCGGTTCAGCCAGACGAAGTGGCTCGACATCCCGCGTACGGTCTCGTCGTATCCGCGGGCGAAGTCCCCGGCGCCGGGGCGTTCGATCTTGATGACGCGCGCTCCGAGGTCGGCGAGCTGCCGCGTGGCGAAGGGCGCGGCGACGGCCTGCTCGAGCGCGACCACGGTGACCCCGCGCAACGGCAGCGCCTCCATCCCGGTTACTCCTGCACCGGCGGGAGGGAGTCCTCGGGAGGACGCGGAACCGGCGGGTGCGGCGCGTGGTCGCGCTTGTAGACCAGCAGCGTGCGCTTGAACGAGCAGACGACGACGCCGTTCTGGTTGAAACCCTCGGTGGCCACGGTGACGACGCCGACGTTCGGCCGGGAGCGGGACTCGCGGAGCGCGATGACCTTCGACCGCGAGTAGAGCGTGTCGCCCTCGAAGACGGGAGCCGGGAGCCGTACGTCGTCCCAGCCGAGGTTCGCCATGACGTTCTGCGAGACGTCGGTGACGGACTGGCCGGTGATGAGGGCGAGGGTGAACGTCGAGTCGACGAGCGGCCGCCCGAACTCGGTCCGCGCGGCGTAGTGGTGGTCGACGTGCACCATCGCGGTGTTCTGCGTGAGCAGGGTGAACCACATGTTGTCGGTCGTCGTCACCGTCCGGCCGAGCGGGTGGTAGTACACGTCGCCGAGCGTGAAGTCCTCGTAGTAGCGGCCACGCCACGTCATACGCCAAGTCTAGGTGGCGGGCGAAGGCGAAGATCGTACGATAAGCGAGGCACTGTCCTTGATCGGAAGCGGGCGCAGATGGTCGATTTCTCGCAGGGTCTCCCTCCGGCGTTCCTGAGCACCACCAACGCGTCGTTCCGGGAGTTGCTGGCGGAGGTCGCACCCGACGCGCTGCCCACCGGCACCATCCGGGAGTCGGCCGCCGGGCTCGACCTGCCGCACGGGACCACGGTGCTGGCGCTGACCTTCGAGGGCGGCGTGCTGATGGCCGGTGACCGCCGGGCCACCATGGGCAACCTCATCGCGCAGCGCGACCTGGAGAAGGTGAACTACGCCGACGAGTACTCCGTGGTCGCCTTCGCCGGCACGGTCGGTCTCGCGATCGAGATGGTCCGCCTCTTCCAGTTCGAGCTGGCGCACTACGAGAAGATCGAGGGCCGGCGGCTGTCGCTCGACGGCAAGGCCCGCCGGCTGGCCGCGCTCGTCCAGGGCAACCTCGGCGCGGCCATGCAGGGGCTGGTGGTCGTGCCCCTTTTCGCGGGTTACGACCTCGACCGGGGAGCCGGCCGGATCTACTCCTTCGACGTCGCCGGCGGCCCGTACGAGATGAAGGACTTCCACGTCGACGGCTCCGGCTCGCCGTACGCGCGGGGCGCGCTGAAGAAGCTGTACCGGCGCGGGATGTCCCAGGAGGACGCCCTCGTCGCGGCCGTCCAGGCGCTGTACGACGCGGCGGACGACGACTCGGCCACCGGCGGCCCGGACCTGACCCGCCGCATCTTCCCGACCGTCGCGGTCGTCACCGACGACGGGTACCGCCACCTGCCCGAGGAGGAGGTCCGCTCGGTCGCCGAGGCGGTCGTCGCCGCCCGGCACGACTCCCCGGGCGGCCCGATCGCGTCCCTGCGCTGAGGAGCCTGCACCTGGCAGAGGTACCCTCAGCGGAGCGCTGGTCGCTCGTCTCCGCCGGCCGCAGTCTGGCGGCATGACGACGGAGACTCATCGGAGCGCCGCGCGGCTGGGGCCGCGCGGCCGGCTCATCCTCATCACGCTGTGCGGCGCGACGTTCATGACCGGGCTGGACTACTCGATCATCACGGTGGCGCTGCCGGAGATCGGCCGGGATCTGGGCTTTTCCAGCGCGTCGGCGCTGCAGTGGGTGGCCACCGCGTGCCTGCTGCCGACGGCCGCGTTGATGCCGCTGTTCGGGCGGGCGTCCGACATGATCGGCAGGCGCCGGCTGTTCATCGCCGGTGTGGTGACCTTCACCGTGTTCTCGCTGCTGGCCGGGTCGGCGCCCGGCCCGGGGCTGCTGGTCGCGGCGCGCGTCGGGCAGGGCGTCGCGGCGGCCATGATCGGCCCGACGGCGCTGGCGCTGATGACCGCCGCGTTCCCCGAGGGGCCGCAGCGCACCAGGGCCCTCGGGGTCAACGGCGCCCTGCTGTCGCTGGGGTTCGTCATCGGGACGATCGGCGGTGGGCTGATCACCAGCGGGCTGAACTGGCGCTGGACCATGCTCATGCTGTTCGGCATCGGCCTGCTGGTCCTGCTCGGCGCGATCACCGTGGTTCGTGAGCCGGCCGGCCGCGGCCGGACCAGGCTGGACGTCCCCGGCGCGATCCTGGCGAGCGGCGGGCTGTTCGCCCTGGTCTACGGCATCTCCACGGGTGACCGGGCGGGCTGGGGCAGCGCGCCGACCCTCGGGACGCTGCTGGCCGCCGCGGCCCTCCTCGGCGCGTTCCTGGTCGTCGAGGCCCGGCACGCGGCCCCGCTCATCCCCCTGCGCCTCCTGCGCCGTACGACCGTGAAGTGGGGCATGACGGTCGCCCTCGTCACCTTCGGGATGTGCGGCGGTGCGACCCTGCTGCTCAGCATCTACATGCAGGACGTCCTGGGGTACTCGCCGCTGGAGACCGGACTCGGCTTCCTCGGCGAGGGCGTCGCGGCACTGCTCGCCGGAACCCTCGCGGCCCGGCTGATCGGCGCACGGGGAACGGTGACGACCATCGTGACCGGCCTGGCCGTGCAGGCGCTGGGCACCGCCGCGATGGTGTTCCTGCCCGCTCAGGGCGGCCCGGTCCTCCTGCTGGCCACCTCGGCCACGATGGGCTTCGGGCACGTCCTGACGGTGGTGGCCGCCATCGCGACGATCACTTCCGGCCTGGACGAGGCCGACCAGGGCGTCGCCGGCAGCCTGGCCCAGATGCCCACCTTCATCGGCGCCGTGGGCGTGGCCGGGCTCACCGCGATCGTCGCCGCCCGTACCGAGGCGCTCGCCCCGACCACCACCGAGGCACTGGCCACTCTGGGCGGACTGCACACCGCCTTCCTGGTGGCCGGTGGGGTCGCGCTGCTCGGCGCCGTCGCCGGCGGAGTCCTGCTCCGCCGGGCGAACACCGGCCGAGCGGCCGAGCGCTCCACCGGCCGGCCGGCCGAGCGTTCCCTGGCCGCCTGACCGGCCCCTGGGCGGGCCGGTGCCCCGGCCCGGCGCGGACGATGCCGTGCCGGGCCGGGGCGCGTCGCGGTCTACCCGGTGGTGGCGGTGACCAGTTCGGCGAGCCGCCGCAACCGTTCCGCCGACGGCGAGCCCGCCTCGGCCTGGAAGATCGTGACCCCCTGGCCCTCGTCGTCGGGGGTTCGCAGGAGTTCGGCGGTGAGGGTCATGACGCCCACGTCCGGGTGCCGGTAGTCACGCGAGATGGACGCGCAGTTGCTCACCGGGTGCTCGGTCCACATGGCGCGGAACTCCGGGCTCAGCGTCAGCAGCTCCTCGATCAGCGCGGTCAGCCCCTCATCCCCGGGGAACCTGCTCAGCGTCCCTTCGAGATAGGCGATGTCGTCGCGTGCCTTCTGCTCCCAGTCGACGTACAGCCCCCGGGAGAACTCCGGCTCGAGGAAGTCGACGCGGACGAAGTTCGGCTTCTCCGCGCCGTCGAAGGCCCAGTGCGGAGCCAGCAGGGCGTGCGCCAACCGGTTCCAGGCCAGAATGTCGCCCCGCCTGCCCACCGCGATGGCGGGCGCCTCGGTGAACGAGTCCACCATCAGCCTGATGCCGGGGCGCAGTTGCTCCGGCCGTACCTTCTCCCGGGTCCGCGCGACCCGCGCCAGCCGGTGCAGGTGGGCCACCTCGTCGTCGTCCAGCCGCAGGACGCGGGCGACGGCGTCCAGGACCTCGTCGGAGACGTTCGGGCTCTGCCCCTGCTCCAGCCGCGTGTAATAGCCGACGCTGACCCCGGCCAGCGGCGCCAGCTCCTCTCTGCGCAAGCCGGCCACCCGACGATGCCTGACCCCCGCGCTCAAGCCCACGTCCTCGGGCCGGAGCCGGGCCCGTCGGGATCGAAGAAACTCACCGAGCGCAGAACCGGGATACATGCCGAGAAGACTGCCAGGTCGAGGTACTCGCGCAAAGCCGCCGACGGGATCAGGGGTGCTGGAAGGTCACCTCCGGGTTCGCCGGTGAGGGCCCGTCGAGCAGGGGCTGCCGGATGCCCTTGAGGTGCAGGTCGAAGAAGGCGCCGACGTAGGCTCGGGTGATCTCCTCCGCGCGCTGCGGGGAGATCCCGGCTCCGGGCCTCCCCACCCACGCGGACAGGATGGGCAGGTCGGTGAAGGTGCCGTGGTCGGATCCGGCGACGGTCAGCCAGCGTTTCCAGCCGTTCAGGCTGTTCCACGCCTGCCCCCAGGTGTCGTCGATGCCCGGGGCCTCGTGCTCGGCGCCGAACATCAGGAAGGGCCGGTGGGCCAGGCCGTCGGCCGGGACCGGCGCGTAGAAGGTGCCGTCCATGTTCACCCCGGCGTGGACCCGGTGGTCGGTGGCCATGGTCGTGGCGGTGGCGTCGCCGCCGATCGAGTGCCCGGCCATGCCGATGTGCCGGGGGTCGATCAGGCGGGCGTGGCGCCATGCCGAGTGCCGGGCGGTCAGCCGGTCGAGCACGAAGGAGACGTCCTCGGCCCGGCTCCGGGCGATGGCCGGAGGGCCGCCCGCGGGGGGCTTGTCGCAGATGGCGCAGGCGAGGGTACGCCCGTCGGGGAAGGTCGTGCCGGAGTTCTCGTAGGTGTGGTCGACCAGCGCGACGACGTAGCCGCGGCCGGCCAGCTGCTCGGCGAGACCGGTGAGGGTGGCGCGCGGGAGCGTGAGTCCGGGCGAGAGCACCACCAGGGGGAACCTGCCCGGTGCCGGGCGCGCGGCGGTGTGCGCCCAGGTGCGGGTGGCGCTGAGCAGGGCGGGTGGGACGTCGACGCCCGGAGCCTTCTCCTGCAGGAACAGCCGGGCCTCGTCGACGGTCATGTACGGGGCCGGTCCGCCGGTGCCGGGCCGGGCGGGGTAGTACATCGACACCATCAGCTGCCGTGGCCCCGCCGCCGGCACCCAGGGATCGGTGCGGTGCCGATCGACGAGGTGCAGGATGTCGCGGCCGACCGCGTACGGGCCCGTCGGGCGGGGCAGTGCCGGCGTCTCGGACGTGCGCGGAGCGGCGGAGCGCGCGGCGCGCGCGGCCGCGACCTGCTGGGCCGGCGAAACGGCGCATGCCGCCGTCGCCGTCGTGAGGCCCAGCAGGGCGGCGATCAGGCCGGGCGCGCGAGTCCGGCCGCGCCGGCCCGTCGTCCGGGACGCATCGGTGTTTCCTGGCTTCATCGGGTTCCTTACGAGGGTGAGAGCGCGCGTCACCGGTGGCACGGGGAGTCCGGTGCCACTGGGCGTGCGCGGGAGGGTGGATGCCGCATCGCACCGGGCGATGCGGCGAACGGGCGTCCGATCAGCCGATCCGGCGTCCGATCAGCCGATCCGGCGGCGGACCAGCCGGACGGTGGCCAGGCCCAGCAGGAGGATGAGCAGGCCCATCCAGCCGGCCTCGATGAACTGGAACGTCCAGAACCGGCCGGCGGGGTGGTAGGTGGTCACGATGGTGTAGTGCCGGGCCAGGAGCCAGTCCCGGTACGAGACCGAGGACCGAGGGTCGCCGGACATCGGGAGCTGCGCCAGATACTTCATGTACAGGAGGTGGCTGTCGGAGGTGTCGAGCAGGTGCCCGCTCGGATCCACGTACGCTCTGCCGATCACCCAGTCACGCGGGCCGGTTCGGCCGGCCGTGACGAGGGGTGTCATGTAGTACTGGCGCAGCTTGAAGACGAGCGCCATGATGAGGCCGGACGAGCCGAGGAAGACCGCTCCGACCGCGACCAGGGTGCGGCGGGTCAGCGCGCCGGCGAACACCCCGGCCGTGAACGCCAGCAGCGTCTGGACCGGAAAGACGACTCCCCCGAGCTCGAAGCCGAGGTAGTCGTTGAAGCCGAACCGCATGACGTGGTCCAGGGGCGCGTTGTACCAGGTGTACAGGGCGCCGTAGGCCTCCGCCACCGCGGCCAGCACGACGGCGATCAGGAGCAGCTTCGTCAGCAGCCAGCGGGTGCGCCCGGCCCCCTGGGTCCAGGCGAACCGGTAGGTGCCCGTCTCCAGCTCCCGCGCGATCAGCGGCCCCCCGAAGAACGCGCCGAACGCCGCGGGCAGCAGCAGCAGGAACAAGAACGGCAGTTGCTGCGGGTACCAGCCGAACAGCTCCATGCGGAGCTGTTCGCAGCGGCCGCCGGCGAAGGAGGCGCACCCGCCCAGCCCGAGCCGGTGGTAGGTCGAACGGGCCCGCAGGCCACCGGCCACCATCAGCGCGGCGAAGCCGGCCAGCATCGCCAGCAGACCGTAGAGGGCGAACCGGTGCTGGCGCCAGGTCACCCATACGAGACCGAGCCGTGGGAGCGGCCTGCGGTGAGCCGGAAGCGGGGAGGCGGTCGTCATCGGCAGCCCACCTGTTCACCGCGTACGGGTTTCGGGCCGTCGAGCGCCGAGGCCGAAGGCTCGCGCATGTAGGCCAGCACCAGTTCCTCCAGCCCCACCGGCTGCCGCTGCCAGCCCGGCGGCGCGGCGACCGGATCGGTGCTGCGGATCAGCAGGTGCGCCTGCGCGAAGGCACGCCGGTCCCGGACGACCGGGAAGCGCTCGGCGACGGCATCGGCCTGATCGGCCGGCCCGGTCAGCACGTGATGCCCGGCGACCAGGTCCTCGGCCTCGCCGGACACCTGAACGCGGCCGCCGTGCACGACGACCACGTAGTCGCAGACCCGCTCCAGCTCCGCGACCACGTGCGAGGAGAACACCACCGAGACGCCGTCCTCCGCCACGGCGGCCATCAACGCCGCCGTGAAGTCGTGCCGCGCCACCGGGTCCAGCGCGGCCAACGGCTCGTCCAGGATCAGCAGCTCCGGGCGTTTGGCGAGAGCCAGGGTGAGCGCCACCTGGGACCGCTGACCGCCCGACAGCGCGCCGACCTTCTTGCCCGGCGGAATGCCCAGCTCCGCCAGTCGGTCACGAGCGCGCTCGCCGTCCCAGCGCCGGTTCAGGTTGCGTCCCACCCGCAGCATGTCGGCGACGGACAGGTTGCGGTAGAGCGCCGCCTCCTGGGCCACGAAGGCGACGGCGTCCAGCGCGGCGTCCGACCCCGCGGCCCTGCCACCCGCCACCCGCACCTGTCCCGTCGTCGGCGTGGCCAGCCCGACCGCCAGGCTCAGCAGCGTCGTCTTCCCCGCGCCGTTCGGGCCGACCAGCCCGACCACGTGCCCGGCCGGGATCGCCAGTGAGCAGTCCCGCAGCGCCCACGTACGGCCGTAGCGCTTGCCGAGTCCCGACGCCTCGATCGCGGTGCTCACGCGACCACTCCCGCGCGGCCGCCGTCTTCCTCATCCGTCCGGCTTTCACTGCTCTGCCGCAGCTCGTGCAGTGCCGCCGTGAACAGGGCGCTCATCCCGGCCTCGTCGAGCCCGGCCTCGCTCGCGGTGCGCATCCACGCGAGCATGCTCTTCTGCAGAGCCGCCTGTTCGCGCAGGCCCACCCGGTCCAGGGTGCTCTCGACGAACGTGCCGAGTCCCCGCCGTCCGGCCACCAGACCACGGTGCTCCAGCTCCCGGTAGGCCTTCAGCACCGTGTTCGGGTTAATGGCCAGCCCGGCGACGACGTCCTTGACCCTCGGCAGCTGATCACCCTGTTGGAGATATCCCAGCCGCAGCGCCTGCTCCACCTGGTGGACCAGTTGGAGATAGGTCGGCACCCCCGAACCCGGATCGAGCCGGAACTCGATCGGTGACGGCGAGGCGTCTTTATCTACATCCATAGTTATTGAGTTAAATGGCTTTGATCCCTCCCTGTCAACCACCCGGCCTCGACGCCGTGGACCGACGAGCATCGCCACCGTGCCATCGGCGTCTCCGCAGGGGGTCATCGGGTCGTCATCGGCTCAGGATGCTCAGCCAATCGCGCAGCAGCGCCGCTTCGGCGGCTCTGAATCCGGCGTCTACGACGGGGTCGGCACCGCGGCCATCACCGACGGCGGCCAGCAGCGCCTGAGCCCGGTCGGCGATCCTCGTTCGAACGTCGGCCGCCGGTTCGGTGCTGACGATCGAGTCGATGACGGTGTCACGCAGCCCGGTGAGCGGGGTCGGGTCGCGCTCGTCCTCGGGCTGCGCCAGCAACAGCAGCACGGCACCGGTCGTCGACGCCTCAATGGCCCGCGCGGCCGTCTCGACCGGAACGCGGAGCCGGCCCTGCTCGCGGGCCCGCTCGAGTAGACGGCGCAGGATCTCGCCGTTCTCCTGGGCGGCGGCCGGGCGGCGACCCGGGCGCAGGTTGCCGTACATCAGGGCGTAGTACGCGGGATTGCGGAGCCCGAACTCGACGTGGATGTTCCAGCCGCGCCGGATGTCCTCGATCGCGTCCTCGCTCGGTTCCAGTCCCCGCTTCTCGGCCAGGTAGCTCTCGAATACGTAGCTGCCGAGGGCGTCGAGCAGGCCGTCCTTGTCCCCGAACAAGCGATACAACGCAGGTGTCTGCACCCCGGCGGCGGTCGCGACCGCCCGCGTCGAGATGCCGGCCGGACCGTGCTCGGTCAACAGCTTGGCCGCCGCCTCCAGGATCGCCTCCTGCTGCTGGTCGCGTCGTTCCACACCCGTCTCGGACGAGCCAAGGTCGCTGCGCATGTGTCGATGGTAACAAGATTCTGTTGCCATTGACACTGACAACGATACGCATTTACCGTTGACGATGTCACCACGATGCCCGGCTCGTTACCGATCGCTAGGAGATCTCATGACCCCATCCATCTCGACCGTCCGACTCGGCTCCGACGGCCCCGTCGTCGGCGCGCAGGGGCTGGGCTGCATGGGGATGAGCGAGTTCTACGGCGACACCGACGACGACTCGGCCCGCCAGACCCTCGACGCCGCCCTGTCCACCGGTGTCACCTTGTTCGACACCGCCGACATGTACGGCCAGGGCGACAACGAGCGTTTCCTCGCACCATTCGTCCGCGCCCACCGAGACGACATCGTCATCGCCACCAAGTTCGGCAGCGTCCGCGCCGCCGACGGGTCGACGTCGATCAGCAACGATCCCGCCTACATCCGCCGTGCCGTCGACGCCAGCCTGACGCGGCTCGGCATCGAGGTCATCGACCTCTACTACATGCACCGCCGCGACCCGGCCGTCGCGCTGGCCGACTCCATCGGAACGATGGCCGACCTCGTCCGGGCCGGCAAGGTCCGCCACCTCGGCCTGTCCGAGGTCACCGGCGACGAGCTGCGCGAAGCCCACGCCCACCACCCGATCAGCGCGGTGCAATCGGAGTGGTCGCTGTTCACCCGCGACATCGAACGCAGGCTCGTACCTGCCGCCGCCGAACTCGGCGTCGGCGTGGTCGCCTACTCCCCCCTCGGTCGCGGCTTCCTCACCGGCGCCCTGCCGAGCGAGTTCACCGCCGGCGACGTCCGCTCCCGATTTCCCCGCTTCACCGGCGAGAACGCCCAGCGCAACACGGCACTCCTGCACCCCATCACCACGATCGCCGCCGGCCGCGGCGCCACCCCCGCACAGGTCGCGTTGGCCTGGCTGCACCAGCGACGCGCCGTCCACGACCTCACCGTCGTGCCGATCCCCGGCACCCGGCGCCCGAACCGCCTGCAAGAGAACCTCGCCGCGCTCGAACTCACCCTCACCGCCGACGAACTCGCGCGACTCGAACCCATCGCCGCCCAGGTCACCGGGGACCGATACCCCGACATGACCGAGACATCCAACGCCCGCGAAACCTGACCGACCGACTACCCCCACGACCCACCACGAAGACCGAGAACGGAACAACGATCATGTCCAGCATCACCGTCGGCATCGCCTACACCTCCGGCTACGGCCACACCCGCGAACTGGCGAACGCCGTCGCCCAGGGAGCCGCATCAGTACCCGGCACACTCGTCGAAATGATCGACGTCGCCGCCATCACCGACGACGACTGGCGCACCCTCGACCGGTGCGACGCGATCATCTTCGGCAGCCCGACCTACATGGGCAGCGCCTCCGGCGCCTTCCACGCCTTCGCCGAAGGCACCTCCGGCCGATGGATGACCCGCGCCTGGCAGGACAAAATCGCCGCCGGATTCACCAACTCCGGCTCCATGAGCGGCGACAAACTGCACACCCTGCAGTACTTCTCGATGCTCGCCGCCCAACACGGCATGCACTGGATCAGCCTCGGCCTGCTGCCCGGCTGGAACACCACCACCGCCAGCGAACACGACCACAACCGACTCGGGTTCTACCTCGGCGCCGGCGCCCAGACCTGGAACGACCAAGGCCCCGAAGCCGTCCACGGCGCCGACCTGTCCACCGCCCGCCACCTCGGCCGGCGAGTGGCCACCCACACCAGCCGGTTCGCCGACGCCCTCGACCTCACCGCCATTCCCGGCACCACGGCCGGCTGACCTCACGGGTCTCCGTTCGTCAGGACGTGAGGTCGAGGACGAACCGGTACCTGACGTCGCCGGCGGCCAGCCGGTCCAGTGCCGCGTCGACCTCGGCGACGGGCAGTACCTCGACTGTCGCGGTCACGTCGTGGGCGGCGCAGAAGTCGAGCATCTCCCGGGTGTCGGTGATGCCGCCGCTGCCCGCGCCCGCCAGCCGTTTGCGCCCGAACCGCAGGGTTTGAGGGGTGAAGGACAGCTCCGGCACGATGCCGAGCGTGCACAGGGTCCGATCGAAGCGGAGCGCCGTCAGGTAGGGCGAGAGGTCGTGCGCGCGGGGCACGGTGTCGAGGATGAAGTCGAATCTCCCGCGCTGCCCGGCCATGGCCTCGGCGTCGGTCGACACCACCACGTCGTCGGCGCCGAGGTCCAGCATGTCCTTCGCCTTGCCGGGGGAGGTGGTGAAGCCCACGACCTCGGCGCCGAGCGCCTTGGCCAGCTTCACGGCCAGGTGCCCGAGCCCGCCGAGGCCGATGACGCCGACCGTCTGCCCCGGGCCGACCTGCCACCGCCTGAGCGGCACCCAGGTGGTGATCCCCGCACACATCAGCGGCGCGGTCCCGGCAGGGTCGAGCCCCTCGGGACGCCGGTGAACGAACGCCTGGTCGGCCACGTACTCGTCGCTGAACCCGCCCTGGGTGAGGGACCCGTCGTGCCGGTCGCGCCCCCCATAGGTCAGGGTCGGGAACTCCGCGCAGAACTCCTGATCACCGTTGCGGCAGGCCTCGCACACCCCGCACGAATCGACGATGTTCCCCACACAGACCGGATCGCCGACCCGGAAGCCGGTGACCGCACCGCCGACGGCCACCACCTCACCCACGATCTCGTGGCCCGGCACCAACGGAAAGATGTCCGGCCGCTCGTGGCCCGGTTGGGGCCGCACGGCCTCCAGGTCGGTGAAGCACACCCCCGCGTGCGTCGAGTGAGCGCGGACTACTACGTGCGCCTGGAGCAGGGACGCGGCCACCGCCCCTCGGAGAGCGTCCTGGAGTCGCTGGCCCGGGCGCTGCGACTGGACGAGGAACTGACGAAGCATCTGTACGCCCTCGCCCGCCCGGCACCGACCGCCACGCGCACCCGGGAGCGGGTGTCGGACACCGTGCAGGAGCTACTGGACGCCTGGACGACGACCCCGGCCACGGTGACCAGCCGCCGGATGAACGTCGTCGGATCGAACGCCCTGGCGTGCGAGCTGGCCCCCTGCTACGTGCCCGGGACGAACCTGCTGCGCGCGGTGTTCCTGGACCCCGGGACACGGGAGACACATGTGGACTGGGACGCGGCGGCGTCTGACGCGGTCGCCAACTTCCGGGCCCGGATCGGAACCGAGCGGGACGACCCCGAGCTGACGGAGCTCATCGGCGAACTCTCGCTGCACAGCCAGGAGTTCCGGGAACTGTGGGCCCGTCACGACGTCCGCACCACCACGGCGGGCGCGAAGAGCTTCCGACACCCGGAGCTGGGCGTGATCAGCCTCCGCTTCCACGCGATGCCGCTGGAGGACGGCCAGGTGCTCACCGTCCTCCACGCCCGACCGGGCTCACCGGACGAGCAGTCCCTGGCCCTGCTCACCACGATGACCGCGACCCGGCGCCGCAGTCACTGATGCCGTCGTAGGGTCAGTCGGCGGAGTGCAGGGCGCTGCCGGCGAGCCACCGGTTCCAGGAGGTCGTCCAGTACTTCCAGTCGTCGGCGAACGGCTCGTCGGCGAACGGGCGCGTCGTCCCGGTCACGTCCACGATGTCGCCGCGCTGGGAGATGTCGTAGAAGTACCTGGCGCCTTCGGGGGTCGTGCGGACGCAGCCGTGGCTCTCGTTCTGCCTGCCGAGGTACTGGTACTCCCCGACGCTCTGGTGCACGTACTCCCCGCCCACGGTGATGCGCACCGCCAGGTTGACCTTCTCCTGGTAGTCGTCACAGCCGGGCTGGCCGTGGCAGGTCGCCGTCATGGTCACGACCTTGGCCTTCTCCCTCGTGAGATGGATGCCGTTGGTCGTGATGGTGGAGCGCAGGTCGCCCTTCCCGGTGCTGATCTTGAATTTGTGCACCGTGCCGTCGTGGTTCACCGTCATGTAGTGGGTCTTGGCGTTCGCCACGGTGACGTTGGAGTCGCCGATGCTGAAGGACCGGGAGACGTCACGGACCCCGTACGTGTCGCGGGCGGCCCGTACACCGGCCAGGTGCGCGGTGAAGAAGATCTTCTGGTGGGCGTGCCAGTACTTCCTCGTCCGGTACACCACTCGCCGGTCCGTGACCCAGCTCCAGGCGCCTTCGTCGCCCTTGTCACTCTTGACCTCCAACGCCTTCTCGACATTCGCCCGGTTGGCGACCGGGCCGGTGAAGTCGACGATGATCGGCATTCCGACGCCGACCTTCTCCCCGGGCATCGGCGTCACGTCCGCGATCCCGACGGTCTGCTTCGCCGTGGCCGTACGGAACGCACCGGTGACCGTGGTGACCTTGCCCTTGAGGTTCTTCGCCGTGGCGGTGACCTTGTAGGACGTGCCGGGCTTGAGGGTCCAGTTGGTCTTCCAGGAGGTGTGGTCGGCGTTGAAAGCGCCGGCGACGCCGGTGACCGTCTCCAGCGTGCCGCCGGACGCGGTGACCGTGACGCCCTGGTCCGGGCGGACGTCGTTGCCCGTGGCGCTGATCCGTACCGTCGCCTCCGGCGCGGCGGTGCCGTTACGGCCGTTGGTGTCGGCCGTGCCGACCGAACAACCCGCCACGGCGACGAGGGTCACCGCCGCGGCCAGATGGGTGAGCTTCATTCGAGGGGGCTCCAGGATGTCCTACGGATTCCGGCGGAAGGTCGGGCGGTCGACGTCAGGCACGCCGGTACCTGACCTCGCTGTCCGTCAGATGCTTGGAGAGGTATTCGGGTTCGCGGAAAACCCGGCATTCCGGCCGCGTGATCGAAACGTCACCTCGCACGCGCGCAGCGGTGCGTCACCAGGCGACGGGCAACGCGTGCAGCCCGAAGAGACCGGCGTCGTAGGCGAAGGGGAGTTCGTCCAGCGGTGTCGCCAGGCGCAGCGTCGGTATCCGGGCCAGGAGGGTGCCGTAGGCGATCTCCAGCTCGGCGCGGGCGAGGTTGTGGCCGACGCACTGGTGCACCCCGTGGCCGAAGGCGAGGTGGTGGTGCGCGGACCGGCGGATGTCGAACTCGTCGGGATTCTCGAACGCCCGCTCGTCACGGTTGGCGGACGCGGCGAGCACCGTCAGGCGGTCACCGGCGCGGATCCGCACTCCGCCGATCTCGAGGTCGTCCGCCGCCGCCCGGTCGAAGCTCACCCAGTCCTGCACCGAGTGGAACCGCAACAGCTCATCGGTCGCGCCCGGCAGCAGACCCGGATCGGCGCGCAACGCCGCGAGCTGCTCCGGATGCGCCAGCAGCGTCACCGCGCCCAGCGCGATCGTGTTCGCCGGTGACTCGTAGCCCGCGAGCAGCAGCAGGAAGCCGACGTTGATCAGAGCGTCGACGGTCAGCTCGCCGGTCGGCAGGTACCGGGCGGCCAGCCGTCCGATGAGGCCGTCCTGCGGCTCGCGCTCGGCGCGGCCGATGAGTTCGCGCAGGTGGTCGCGGAGGTCACGGGACGCCTCGGGCGCTCGTGCGTCGATGTCCATCACGCTCAGCATCCGGAGCCGGGACTCGAAGAACCCGTGGTCGCCGGCCGGGACGCCGAGGAGCTCGCAGATGACGCGCGCCGGGACCGGGCGCGCGAACGACTCGACGAGGTCGGCGGGCGACCCGGTCGCCAGCATCTCGTCGATCGCCGTGTCGACGAGATGCTGGATGCGCGGCCGCATGGCGGCCACCGGGCGGGCGCCCAGCTCCGACAGCAGCATCTGCCGGTACCGGCTGTGCTCCGGCGGGTCCATGTCGACGAAGAAGCCGTCGTCGGGGCGGTCGTCGTCGGGTCCGCGTGGCCGCTCGGGGCGTCCGGTGTTCGAGCTGATCCCCGGGTGGCTGAGGATCTGCCGCGCCTCGGCGTGGCGGGTTACCGCCCAGACCGGCGCGCCGTTCGGCAGGGTCGCGCGGACGATCGGCGCGCTCGCGCGCATCCGCGCGTACGCGGCCGGCGGAGCGAACGGGCAGGTCCGCGCCATCGGGAAGGTCGGCGTCGCGGTCTCGTCGTGCTCGGCAGTGCTCATCGCAGTCCCCCTCGGCGCCCGCCTCAGCATGCAACCGCAATGTGGATCATGTCCAGAGCGCGATCTCGAACCTTTGGGCGACGCGCCGGGCACTTCATTTTCGCGCGTGAGCCGCTGGGAACATCTATAGTCCAACGCATGTCGGAGGATCGGGAAGCCTGGGACACCCTGCTCGAAGCCGGATTCCTGCACGCGCTGCGCGAGGCCCACACGGAGGCCACGCTGGCCGTGTTCGGCGCGATGAGCCGGGCCGCCGGGTTCAAGGAGCGGTCGTTCGGCACCGGCGCCTTCGACGTGCTGGAGACCCAGCTCGACCGGGTGTTCCACCTGGGTGACTTCGCCCCGGACCCGGCCGAGGGCGACGAGGACCCGCTCGCGGCGATGGTGACCCGCCACGACCTCAACGGCTCGCCCGGCTGGCGGTACGGCCGCTACCGGATCCTGCTCAAGCGGCACCGGTTCGGTGCGGTCCGCGCCATCCGCTGGGACCGGGAGAGCTTCACCAAGCAGGTGGTCGCGCGCCAGGAGTTCCCCGACGACCCGCAGCTCAGCCTCGACTTCGGGCTCGGTCCCGTACGCGACACGGACGACGTCGTGACGCTCGTGCTCGCGCACAGCGCGACCGAGGAGCCGCTGGAGATGGAGCTGTTCGTCGGCCGTCCCCGGCTGAACGCCGACGGCGGCCCGGCCTGGCACTGGCTCCGCCAGTTGACCGATGACACGCTCGGCGCCGATCGACGGCGTAGGCTCGTGCCCTCCACGCTGCCCCTGTGGGCCGACGACGAGGCCGATGTTCCGCTGCGGCTGCACGGTCGGCGCGCGGGCGGCGCAGAAACGAGCATCGAAACGGCACAGTGAACGACCACACCACCGACGGGCGTGCCGAGCAGGCCGCGCGGCGGCTAGCCGAGGCGCGGCTGCTGTTCGACGCCGACCGGCTGACGCTCGCGCGCCGGCTGCGCGGCATGCGCAAGAACCAGCTGGCCCAGGCCGTCGGCACCACGCCGACCGCCATCGGCCAGTACGAGGCCGGCGTGCACCGGCCGTCGGAGAAGACGCTGTCCCGGCTGGCGTTCGCGCTGGGCGTGCCGGTCGAGTTCTTCCGCGCCGGGCGCGGCCCTGTCTCCCTGGACACCGCGCACTTCCGGTCGCTGCGGTCCACGACGCAGATCGAACGCGACCAGGCGCTCGCCCACGGCCGGATCGCGGCGGACATCGTGACCGCCCTGGAAGAGCTCGTCGAGCTGCCGCGCGCGGAGCTGCCCGAACGGCCGGTGTCGCCGGAGGAGATCGCGGGACGCGGGCCGGTGGAGGCCGCCCGGCTGGCACGCGAGGCCATGGTCGGCGACGCGGAACCCATCCCGCACCTCGTGCGGCTGCTCGAGAAGCACGGCGTGATCGTGCTGATCCTGCCCCCGTCGACCGAGCGGGTCGACGCGTTCAGCATCGGCGCCCACCCGCGCCCGATGGTGCTGTTCAACCCGGCCAAGGGCGACTACTGGCGCAACCGCTTCGACGGCGCGCACGAGCTCGGCCACCTCGTCATGCACGCCGACGCGGAGCCCGGCAGCAAGATCATCGAGGACCAGGCGCACCGGTTCGCCGCCGAGTTCCTGATGCCCGAGGCGGCCATCGCCGACCAGCTCCCGAGCGCCGCCGACTGGGCGTACCTCGCCGAGCTGAAGTCGACCTGGGGCGTCAGCATCGCCGCCCTGCTCTACCGTGCGCGGACCCTCGGGATCATGAAGGAGAGCACGTACCGCAACGCGATGAGCGTGATGAGCGCGCGCGGCTGGCGGCGCAACGAGCCGGGCCCGGCCAAGCCTCTCGAACGCCCCACGATGCTCACCCGGGCCGTCGAGTTGGTCGCCGACTCCGGCACCGGCCGCGACGAGCTGGCCGACCGGGCCGGCGTCACCCGCGCCGACCTGGACCTGCTGGTCCCGAGCCGCCGCGTGCCCGCGGTCGGCTGACCCGACCCCCCTTACAGGAGGCACGGTGTTCCGGCCGTTGATCCCCCTCATGGCGCTCGCCTGCGCCGTCGGCCTCGCGGCCTGTAAGTCCACGGCCGAACCGAAGCCCCGGAGCGCGACCTCCTCCGCCCCGGCCGCGCCGTCACAGCCCTGCGCGTCGGCGTCGGACTTCGTCAAGGCGATCGCCGTCGGCGGCTCGACCGGGATGCGGGTCGACGGGCGGATCACCTGCGACCACGGCTGGGCGGCCGCCTACATGAAGCAGAGCGCCGGGCTCACCGACCCGGTCTGGGCCGTGCTCCGGAGCACGGGCGGCCACTGGCGCCTGGTCACCTACGGCACCGACGGCCTGTGCGACAACCCCGCCATGCGCACCGCCCCGGCGTCGATCAAGAAGGCCCTCGGCCCGTACTGCTGACGCGACACGAGCCCCGGCCGGGCGGTGGGACTCAGCCGCAGACCGCGCGGTAGTAGTCGAGCCGCTCTTCCAGCACGTATCCGGCCAGGCCGTTCTTGGTCACCACCCCGTAGTAGCGGTACGGCCGGTCGGGGTTCCCCGGACCGTCGTCACGGGTGAACAGGTCGCCCGGCCACACGGTCCCGACGACGGCGCCGTGCGCGTCCACGACGTTGCCCCGCTGGACGACCCGATACTGCGGACGCTGCCGGCAGCCGCCCGGTCGCGCCGCCGAGTGAGTGGCCGACGGCCGGTCGTCCCCGGTGACGGCCATGATGACGGCGACGGCCGCCGCGCCCGCGACCAGCGCCGTGAGGGCGACCACCGCGAGCAGCCGGCCACGTCCGCGCCGTACGGGTCCGGCCGGGGCGGCTTCCCCCTCCGCCGCACCGGCCTCCAGGAACTCCCGGTCGCCGTCGCCCGACGTCGGAGAGTCGGAACCTCGGTCACCGTCGGCCGACGTCGGAGAGTCGGAACCTCGGTCGCCGGTGCCCGCCGCGCGGGCGGCCAGCGCCGCCGCGCGCAGGTCCTCCAGGCGCGCCCGTTCGTCGGCGGAGACGCCGGCGAGTTCGCAGAGCCGGTCCAGCACGTCCGCCGGGATCGGCGTCTGGGCGTTGAGGTACCGCGAGAGTGAGGAGTCCGAGACGTTGAGGTCCTTCCCGAGCCGGGCGAGCGTCGATCCGACGCGCTCGTACAGCAGGCGGACCTGCTCCGTGAACCGCCGGACCGGTTCGGGCAGCTCCGCCGGCAGCGGCTGAAGAGGCTTGCGGCGCTCCGCCACGTCGTCTCCTGTCCCGTTGTCGTCCCGTCCTCGACGATCGGCCTGGTCAGCGACGCGGGATATCCCGCCCGTCCCGTCATCGGCCGAATCGTGGCGACCCCGCGCGTCCGGAGCGCAGGATCGATCTTGCCCGCTGCGTCCGGAGCAGTCGGGCGGAAGTCCGAGAACCCGCCGTCCGCTTGCGGACAGCGCACCCCCTGGAGGAACACCGGGAATGGCTTCGAAGAAGACCCAGCGCCGTGGCGTCACCGTCGCGGCCGTCTCACTGGCGAGCGCGGCGCTGCTGATCGGTGGCGCCGGCGGCGCGGAGGCGGCACAGGCCCCGACCAATCCGGCGCCGCTCAAGAAGAGCTGCACCCTGTGGTTCAACTACACGCCGCACCGCGCGATGGACAAGACCCCCGGACACTCCGTCACGGTGGCGAAGGGCAACGGCCGGACCGTCAACTACCGCTACAACTGGGACGCCCACTACGCGGTCGTCTCCACGTGGGGCTCGGGCGCGGTCTGGGGCTTCATGAACCGGTCCTGCCTCGGCAAGCCCGAGCACGCGGTCGGTGGACGGCTCACCGAGCACCTGTCCAGCGGCGTCGCCAAGCACACCCGGTACCTGTGCGGGCAGCAGACCCTGTACGTGCGGGACCACCAGCAGCGGGTCATCGGGCGGCTGTACCACGGCGACCGGTTCACGCAGTACGGCAAGACCCGGAAGATGAAGAAGGACAACGGCCGGATCGCGGTCGGGTACGCCTACGGGCAGGTCCACAAGGCCGGACGCGTCTACGCCAAGTACCTGTCCACGAAGCCCTGCGGCACCGCCACCGCCGCGCCCGCCACCGCCGCGACCGCGGCACCGGCACCGGCACCGGCGTCCGCCGCCGTCTCCGGCGCGAACCTCCCGGCGTCGCACGCGGTCGCGGCCAGTTGCCAGTACAAGGTGACCTGGCCGGTCGCCGGCGTGTACGAGCAGCCGAGCAACGCCTCGACGCTGCTGAAGGACAAGCGCGCCGGCGACGTCGTCGGCGGGTACTGCGACTGGACGTACTACAACACCACCGAAGGCAACACCTACCTGGCCGTGGCCACCGACAGCGCGGCGGACGGCATCGGCTGGATGCGCCGCGACGCGCTCGTGAAGCTCTGACCGAACCAGGCACGCCGGCGCCGGGAGCGGGACACGACGGTCCCGCCCCCGGTGCCAGGCGCTTTCGCCACCGATGGCCTCACCAGGAGCAGCGAACCGACCGCTTGCAGGACCGAGGCACTCAAGGCCCGTGATCACGGGCGCTGGCCGCCCCGGCGCCGGACCCGGTGAACGTAAGTGGTCAGCTCGCCGATCCCCCTGCCTCTCCCGCATGACGGGCAGGGTGAATCCCTGTGTTGCATGCCGACCGCGGTCAGGTCTCATGGCTGAATCCCGGCGCGCCGACGCGCCGGGGGCGGGCACTGTGGCCCGCGCCCGGCGCGTCGGCGGGTTGCGTCGGCGGGTCGGCCGCGGTTACTGGCGGGAGCCGATGGCGTCGGCGGGGCGGGCCGCGAGGGCGAGGCGGGCGGGGAGGACCGTCGCGAGCAGCGCGAGCACGGCGGCAGTGCCGATGACGGCCAGGTACGTGACCGGCGGGACGTACGGCGCGGCGGACCCGATCATCCCGGCGCCGAAGGCCGCCAGGGTCACGAGGGTGACGGCCGTGCCGAGGACCACGGCCGTCGCGACGACCGTCAGGGTCTCCCAGCGGAGCATCCGCATGACCTGCCGGCGGGTGGTGCCGACCAGCCGCAGCAGGGCGAGCTCGCGGGCGCGGTCGGCGGTGGCCATGGCGAGGGTGTTCACGACCGCGATGGCGGTGAAGGCGATGATCAGGCCCATGGCGACGTAGTTCACCTCGGCCCCGGCGGCGGCCTTGTCCTCCGACAGCGTGGCCTGGTCGAGGACGGTGACGCCCGGGAAGGACCGGACGGCCGACCGCAGGGCCTCCGCCCGGGCCGGGCCGGCGACCAGCACCGTGTCGGCGCGAGGGTCGTCGACGTGCGCGACGAGCAGGTCGTGGGCGACGGTCAGGTCGCCGAAGCCGAGGCCGCGGCCGTACACCGCGACGACCCGAGGCGCGAACGGCGTGCCGTCGCCGAGCGTCATGCGGACCGTGCCGCCGACGCCCACGCCGAGCCGGTCGGCGGCGGTGCTGCTGACGGCGATGGTTCCCGCGTCGAGCCCGTTCAGGGAGCCGGAACGTACGTCCAGGTTCATGGTGCGGGAGAGCCCGGCCGGCGTGACGCCCTGGATGCCGTAGTTCTCCAGTCCGACGCGGACGGTGCTGTGCACGACCTCGGTGACCGTGGTGACGCCGTGGGTCCGGCGGAGCGCGGCGGCGGCCGCGGCGGGAACCTTGGGACCGAGGACGTTGTCGGCGACGGTGCCGGCGTCGGCCTGGGCGGTGGCGGCGTGCCCCATGGTCGTCTGGGCGAACAGGATCGTGCCGGTCAGGCCGACCATCAGCGTGAGCGGGGCGATGACCGAGCCGACGATGCGGGAGCGGGTGCGCAGGTTCGCGGCGGCGAGGTGGCCGCCGATCGGCGAGAGCCGCAGCGGCGCGCCCCACAGGGCGGCGGCCGTGCGGGCGACGATCGGGGCGAGGATGGCGACGGCGGTGGTCCAGACGATCGCGGTGAGCATGGTGACCGGGCTGGACGCCGCCTCGGTGTTCAGCGACGACAGGACGAGGGTCAGGACGACGCCGCCGGCGAGGAATGCCAGACCGGCCAGGATTCGGAGGGGCCCGGTGCGCGGGCCGCTCAGTGCGGCCTCGCCGAGGGCCTCCACGGGCCGGATCCGCGCCGACCGGCGGGCGGACAGGCGCGCCGCGGCCCAGGCCGCCACAACGGCGGCCAGCACGGCCGCGAACAGCGGGAACGGGCTGAGCACCAGGTCCAGGGTCGGCGGCAGGGCGCCGAGGGCGCGGAACCGGTCGCGCAGCCACAGGCCCAGGAGCGGCCCGGCGGCCGCGCCGAGTGCGCCGGCGCCGACGCTGACGATGAGCGCCTCCCGGCCGATCATCTGGCGGATCTGGCGCGGCGTGGCGGCCACGGCGCGCAGCAGCGCGATCTCCCGCTGCCGCTGCTGGATGGACAGCGCGAACGTGCCGGCGACCACGAGGATCGCGACGAGCAGCGCCGTGCCGCCGAGCGCGCCGCCCATGCTGATCAGCTTGATCCGTGCCTTCTCCGCGTCCCAGAACTCGGTCCGGCCGCGGTCGCCGCCGGTGTGCACGGTCGCGGACGTGCCCTGGACGGCCGAGGCGACCCGCTCCGCGACCGCGGACGCCCCGGACGCACCCGACGCGGGGAAGACGCCGATCGCGCTGACCGAGCCCGGCCGCCCGGCGAGGCGTCGCGCCTCCTCGGTCGAGAAGAAGATCGCGGTCTGGTGCGGGAGCGCCTCGCGGGTCACGCCGACGACCCGGTACGCGCCGGTCGAGGCCGGCGAGGAGACCGGCACCCGCGAGCCGACGCGCAGGTGCGCGGTACGCGCGGTGGCGGCGTCGACGACCACCTCACCCGCCGCCGATGGCGCCCGGCCGGCCGCGAGGGTGAACGGGGTCAGCGCCGCCGACTCCCAGCCGTGCCCCCACGAGCTCCCCGGCGCGGCGCCCGGCACCTCGGCCGGGAAGGTCACCTCGGTGACCACCGTGCGCACGCCCGGCACGGCACGGACCCGGTCCACCGTCGAGGCGGGCAGCCAGGCCCGCTCGGCGAGCGCCTTGGCCTTGTGCTTGACCTTGCCCTTCTTCACCTTGTCCTGGTGGACGTACTGGTCGCCGGTGACGAGGACGGGCGCGCCGGCGTACCGCTCGGGGGCGATCGTGCCGCGCAGCCCCGTCTCCAGGAGGATGCCGCAGGCGCAGACGAGGGCCGCCGCGCAGAACAGCGCGAGGAACGCCCCGGCGAACCCGGCCTTGCGGTGCCGCAGGGTGTTCAGGACCAGACCGATCATCGGTTCCACGCTCCCAGTCGCGTCATGCGGGCGGCGACCTTGTCGCTCGTCGGGGCGTCCATCGCGTCGGCGATGCGGCCGTCGGCGAGGAACAGCACCGTGTCGGCGTACGACGCGGCCACCGGGTCGTGGGTGACCATGACGACGGTCTGGCCCATCCCGTCGACCGTCTCGCGCAGCAGGGCGAGCACCTCCCGCGCGGTCATCGTGTCCAGCGCACCGGTCGGCTCGTCGCCGAAGACGACCTCGGGCCGGGTCACGAGGGCGCGGGCGATCGCGACCCGCTGCTGCTGGCCGCCGGACAACTGGGCCGGCCGGTGGCCCACGCGCTCGGCCAGCCCGACGCGCGTGACGATCTCCTTCAGCCACCCGCGGTCCACGCGGGTCCGGGACAGCCGCAACGGGAGGGTGATGTTCTGCTCGACCGTCAGCGACGGCACGAGGTTGAACGCCTGGAACACGAACCCGACCTTCCGGCGGCGCAGCTCCGTCAGCCGCGTCTCGTTCATCCCGGACAGTTCGGTGTCGCCGAGCCGTACGGTGCCGGACGTCGGCGTGTCCAGCCCGGCGGCGCAGTGCAGGAACGTGCTCTTGCCCGAACCGGAGGGTCCCATCACGGCGGTGAACCGGCCGCGCGGGACGCCGGTCGTCACCTCGCGCAGCGCCGCCACCGCGCTCCTGCCCTTGCCGTACACCTTGCTCACGGCGTTCATCACCACGACGTCATCCATGCCGACAAGTCTCGTGAACTGCGGTTTCCCGGGCCAGAGACGTGCTCACGAGCCGACCATGACCTCGTCATGGTCCGGACCGTGACGAGGCCCCTGGTACACATGACCCGTGATCAGAGTGTTGCTGGCCGACGACCACCACGTGGTGCGCGGCGCCCTGGCCGCGTTGCTGTCGCTGGAGCCGGACCTGGAGGTGGTCGCCGAGGTCGACGCGGGCGACCAGGTGCTGCCCGCCGTGCTGCGCCATCGACCGGACGTCGCGGTGCTCGACGTCGACATGCCCGGCGCCGACGGGCTGACCGCCGCGGCCGCCGTGCACGAGCGGCTTCCGGAGTGCCGGACGCTGATCCTCACGGGGCACGGCAAGCCCGGTCACCTGCGCCGGGCGCTCACCGCGCACGCGGGCGGGTTCCTGCTGAAGACCGCGCCGCCCGACGACCTGATCGCGGGGATCCGGAATGTCGCCGCCGGCCGCCGCGTGCTGGACCCGAACCTCGCGCTGACGGCCTGGGACCTCGCCGACAACCCGCTCACCCCGCGCGAGACGGACGTGCTGCGGCTGGCCGCGGAGGGCGCCGAGGCGCCCGAGATCGCCCAGCGGCTGCACCTGTCGGCCGGGACCGTACGCAACTACCTGACCGCCGTCGTCGACAAGCTGAACGCCCGGAACCGCACCGACGCCGTCCGCATCGCCCAAGAGGCGGGCTGGATCTGACCCCGCCACGCGGACGAACGGAAAGCTCGGCCAACGGCCCGGCCGAACGCCGTCCCGGCGTCATTCGCCCCGGTTCGTGATCACCGTCACCCAGCGTTCGGCACGCCGTCGACCACGGTGTCGGGGCGCAGCCGGGCCTGGAGGCGGAAGCCGCCGTCGCCGTCGGCGCGGGCGGTCAGGCTGCCGCCGACGGCGGCCAGCCGGGTCGTGAGGTTGCCGATCCCCGAGCCCGGCGGTTCCCGCCGGGCCCGCGGGTCGAGACCGTCGTTGTCCACCGTGAGGGTCACGAGGCCCGCCTCGTTCGTCGTGACGATGGCGCAGTGCCGGGCGGCGCTGTGCCGCAGCACGTTGGTCACCGCCTCCCGCAGCACCGCGCTCAGCACCGTCGCCGACGGAGCGGGCAGCGGACCGTGGCCGAGGTCGACCCGGGTCTCGACCCCCGCGGCGGTCAGCACCGAGCGCGCGGACTCGGCCTCGATCTCCAGCGACAGCTCCGGCTCCCCGGCGCCGGAGGCGGCGCGCAGGTCCGCCCGGGCCCGCTCGGCCATGGCCACGACCTCGGTCAGCTCGGCCTCGGCGCGTGCCGGATCGGCGCCGGCGAGCCTCCGGGCCAGCTCGCACTTCAGCAGCATCGCGGCGAGGCTGTGCCCGAGCAGGTCGTGCAGGTCGCGGGCGGCGCGGAGGCGTTCCTGCACGGTCGCCGCCCGGGCCAGCTCCGCGCCGGCCGCCCGCAGGTCGCGTACGAGGCGGGCGAGGCGCACCAGGCCGTACACCACGAGGCCCGTGACCAGCACGCTCACCGTGTAGTTGACGATCCGCGCCGGGCCCTGCGACAGCGCGGCGGTCATCGCCCCGGTGGCCGCCATCGCCGCCGCCACGAGCGGCGCGCCGACCCGGATGGGCAGGGCCACGAGGAAGGTGCCCGCGAGGAAGCCGGCGGCGCCGAGCCAGGCGGTGCCGAACCAGAGCACCGGCACGAGGCTGAGCAGCGTCTGACCGGCCAGGACCGCGTACGGATGCCGTGGCGGGGCGTCGGCGGTCCAGCGCAGTTGCAGGACCGCGAGGAGCGCCATCCCGAGCACGGCCACGGGCAGGCCCGCGTCCCAGGGGACGTGCAGGAGGCCCTTGACGCAGAAGCCCGCCACCACCACCGCGAGGAGGGTCACCGACAGGCCGTACGCCGTGGGGTCGGGGACGCTGACGGGACGCGGGGTGGCCGCGATCGTCGCCTCGACGGTGAACCGGCCGTCCGCGCCGAGACCCGTGGTGAGCGTGCCGCCGGCCGCCTCGACCCGCTCGGCGGCCGCGGCGAGGCCCTCCTCGCCGCGCGCCGCGGTGGGCGGGCCGTCGTTGCTCACCCGGAGCCGGACCTGCCCGTCCCGCTCGGCGGTCTCGATGGCGCACCGGGTCGCCGTGCCCTGGCGTACGACCGCGGTGACGGCCTCGCGCAGCACGGTGGCCAGCAGCGCGCCCGCCGAGCCGAGCGGTTCCTCGTGGTCGGTGCGGACCTCCGCCTCGATCCCGGCGGCCGCCAGCAGCGCCCGCGCCGCCGTGGCCTCGGGCGCGAGCGACCTGGAGCGGAAGTCGGCGGCCGCCGCCCGCGCGTCGGCGAGCGAACGGCGGGCCACGCGGAGGACCTCGTCCAGCTCTGCGGGATCGTCGAGGGCGCGGCGGCTCCCGGCCGTGATCGCGTCCAGGCCGCGCCCGATTCCGGTGTTCAGCTCGGTGGCGATGCGGAGGCGCTCCTGCGCGACGGCCGCCATCGTCAGCGCCGGCCGGGCGGCGGCCAGGTCGGCGACCCGGTCGGCCAGCCGTACGAGGCCGTACACGACCAGCGCGCCGAGCACCGGGGTGATCGCGGCGTCGGTCGCGGCGGCCGCGTCCGGGAACCGCAGGACCGCGACGACCACCCCACCGGCGAGCACCGCGGCGGCGGGCAGCGCGTACGAGGCCAGCAGCAGCGGCCCGGCGGCGAACGCGAGGATCCCGACGGACGTGCCGAACACGAGCACGTCGAGGCACGCCAGGAGCGCCTGGGCCGTCGCGAGCGCGACGCCGCGGAACCTCGCCGCGCCGGGCAGCACCCACGCGAGCAGTGACACGAACAGGAGCACGGTGACCACCACCGTGCCGACGGCGCGCGGGGCGTCGCCCGTCCGGAACGGCGCGGCCAGGACGTACACGCAGGCGAAGGCGGCAAGGACGACCGTGACGATCAACCGGGCCAGGCGCGGACCGAGCACGGGCCTGGCGTACGACGAACGCTGGAGGGTCATGGGAGGAAACGGGAGGAGCCGGGTCAGGCTCGTTGCGCTCGCCGGTTCAGGCGTCCGTGCACGAGCCGCGGGTGGAGATGGTCGATCTCGACGCGCCGGCCCTCGGTCACGCAGTAGACGCGGAACCCGCCCGGGCGGCCCTCGGCCTCGGCCTCCCGGTCGATCTCGCCGGAGTCCGTCTTCGCCCGGAACCAGTCGCCCAGGGCGTACTCGTCGGCGAAGAGCGGCGACTCGGCGCGACGCCCCGCGCGGTCGATGTAAAGGACCTGGTAGCCACAGCCGGCCGGCGGGTAGCTCACGTCGTTCCCCTTCCGCCGCACGAGCCGCAGTCCTGCTGCGCGCTGTTCTTGCCGGTGCCCCTGCAGACCGGACAGGTCCTGCCGGTCGGGGGTGCGCTGTGCTTGCCCATCGTGACACCATCCCCCTCGTACGTCATCCGCGGCCCCCGCCGCGGCCCGCCAGTCTTTCATCTTCCGATCACCTGGGAAATCCGGTTTCCGGAGCTCAGCGCGGTGCGCCGTCCTCGGCGAGCCACGCCATCGGGTCCCTGCCCACGACCACCGTGCTCGTGAGCGTGCCGATCTCGGCGATCGTGATGGCGATCTCGTCGCCGCCCGCCAGGGTGAACGGCAGCTCGGGGACCAGGCAGGTGCCGGTGGCGAGGATGGCGCCGTCCGGGAACGCGTCCGCGCGGAACAGGTACCCGACGAGGTCGTCGAGCCTGCGGTGCAGTTGCCCGGTGCTCGCCCGGCCCGCCCACGCCACGTCGCCGTCGCGCCGGATCGTGAGCTCGATGTCCAGGGTGTATGGGTCGGGGACCTCCCAGGCGGGACGTACGGCGGGGCCGGCCGCGCACCCGCCCAGGTAGGTCTTGGCCTGCGGCAGGTACAGCGGGTTCTCGCCCTCGATGGTGCGGGAGCTCATGTCGTTCACGACGGTGTACCCGACGATCTCGGCGTGCCGGTTGAGCACCAGGCCGAGTTCGGGTTCGGGCACGTCGATCGCGGAGTCGGCGCGGATCGCGACGTGCTCGCCGGCTCCGGTCACCCGCCAGGCCGCGGACTTGAAGAACAGCTCCGGACGCTCGGCGTCGTACACCTGCTCGTACACGTCGGCCGACCGCTCGCTCTCGGTCATCCGCGCCTCGCGGGAGCGCCGGTAGGTGACGCCCGCCGCCCAGACCTCCATCCGCCCGTCCGCCGGCGGCAGCACCCGTACGGCGGTGGCGTCGTGCCGGGGGCCGGCCGCCGCGAGGCAACGGTCCCGCAGCTCCGCGGCGGGCAGCCGGAGCAGCTCGCCGAGGCCTCCGGTCAGCTCGGTGACGGTCGACCCGTCGGAGACCCCCACCAGCGGGCGGTCTCCGGCGGTCGGCACGAAACGGACAATGTGCACGTCGTTCCTCGCTTCACGTCGCTACGCCTGCAACGTAGGCGGCCACGGGTGGTGCGGTCCAGCCTGGTCCTGCCGGACCCAGGCTGCGCAGAGCCCTGGGTGGCCCGGCGGCCGGTGACCAGAGTGGTGCGCGCCGGGAGATCCGGCACCGGGCGCAGGCCCGGACCCCACCGCTCGAGGAGCACGCCGGCATGACCAACAGTCACCTTCCCACCCTCCCGCTCGGCCGGACCGGCATGGACATCACCCGTGTGGGCTTCGGCTCGTGGGCCGTCGCGGGCTCGGGCTGGCGCTTCGGCTGGGGCGCCACGGACGACGCCGAGTCGGTCGCCGGCCCGTCACGCTGGAGAACCTCCTGACCCACACGGCCGGCTTCGACGACGACATCGTCGGCGCGGCCGAGGCGGATCCGGCCGACATCGAGTCCCTCGGCCGGAACCTGGCGGAGCGGCAGCCCGCGCGGGTACGCCCGCCGGGCACCGTCGTCTCCTACGACAACTACGGAACCGCCCTGGCGGGGTACCTCGTCGAGGTCGCGTCCGGGAAGCCCTTCGCGCGGTACGTCGACGAGCACGTCCTGCGGCCGCTGGGCATGACCGCCACGACGTTCGCCCAGCCGCACCCGGCCGCGATCGAGGCCGCCCGGCCAGGGCAGGCCCGGCCCACCCTCCGGGAGACCGGCGACCTCGTCCGTGGTGGTCTCCAGGTCCGAGCGACCCGCGCGGTCGCTGCGGCGGCCGGCACGGGCTGGCGGGACGCCTGCGCCGTGGCGGGCGTGTTGATCCCGCTGATCATGAGCCTCAACGCCGTCCGGCTCGCCATCGAATGGCGGTCCTTGGACTGGTCCGCGTTCCCCTTCACGAGGGCGCACCCCGACTGGTCCGCTTGGGCGATCTGGCCGTTGGTCGCCGTTCTCGCGCTGTGGGGCGCGCGGCGCTCCGCCGGCGTCACGGCCGTGGCGGCGGTCGCCTGGTGGGCCGTGATCGTCGGGAATCAGTACCTGCGCTACGACGCGACGGCGGCGGTGATGGCGATCTGGTGGCCGCTGCTGGGCGTGGTCGCCGTCGGTGGTCTCGCCGTCCGGCCGGGCCCGCGCCATGGTGTGGGGGTCCTGCGCCGGAACAAGACCCTGCTCGCCGCAGCGGGAATCCTGCTGGCCACCGGGATGATCGTCGAATTGCTGCCGGACGTCATCCCCGATTTGGCCTTCTCGGCGCTTCGCGATACGACCGTCCGCTCCGCAGCCGTGGTCGCCGGTGTGCTCGCCCTCAGTTCACCTGTCGGACGCAGGTCGATCGTGCTGATCAGCCCCCCGGCCGCCGCATTCCTCCTCCTGCAGCAGGCCGGTGATGGAGGGCCGTGGTCGAACTACCCCCTTACCGACCTGCTCCTCATCGTCCCGATGTCGTGCGCCGTGTTCATCGCCGGCGCGCTGTTCCTCGGTCCGGCCGAGCGAATCCTGCGGCTCGTCCGGAGGGGTGGGTGAGAGCCGGCCTGGAACGCGGCTAGGCTCGGGACCGGCGACGCGACGCGAGTCCGGTGCCGCGCCGGAACAATGCTGCTATCACTGTCCGGATGAACGCTTCGGCATGGGAGATCAGGCCCTTCGCGGGCATCAGCGGGTTCGGGGTGGACGTCCGGTTCGGCGCGCGGCGCGACGAGATCGCCGCCGACTTCGCGAAGCGGTTCGGCGACGACCTCGGTGAGGTCCGGCCCTTCCGCAAGGCCGCCTGGGACGTCGGGATCTGCGACCACTACCTCGCGGGCGACCTCATCGCCTTCTTCGACGCCCACGACCGGCTGTACTACCTCGAGCCGGGCTCTCGCGCACCGGTCGGCTTCGACGGGATCGCGCTCACCGGCCGCCCGTACGACGACGTCGTCGCGGAGCTGACCGCCCACGGCCTCGATGTGGTCGGCGACGACGAGGGGCACCGGGTGCCCGAGGCCGGCTTCGCCCTGACCCGGAACGGAGACGATGAGGTCGGCTCGGTGGGCGTGTTCGCCGGCGATCCCGGCGACGAGCCCGACATGTCCGACGAACCCGAGGTCGCGCCCATCACGAAGCACCGGCTGGTCTCCGGCCAGGGCACCGAGACGGTACGGCTCGGGCAGTCGCGCCAGGAGCTCCGCGCCCTGCTCGGCCCCGCCCTGCAGAGCGTCCCGCCCTACGGCGGCACGGCGCAGGACTGGTACTTCGACCACGGCCTGATCCTCACCTTCGACGAGGACTCCCGGCTCACCACGCTGGTGATCAGCTTCATGGGCGTGTCGGGCACCGCCTGGTTCGAGGACGTACAGCTCCTCGGCCGGGGCTACGCCGAGGTCACCGCGGACCTGACGGCCAAAGGTGTACAGGTCGAGCCGGAGGCGCTCGGCGGCCGGGTGCCCGAGCACGGCTTCTCCCTGTCGCTGCTCGGCCGGCAGAACCCGGCCATGCCGATCGCCGCCGTCGTCGTCCGCGCGGACCCGTCGAGCCGCTGAGGGCCCCCGAAGCCGGGCCCTCGCCGCGATGGCCGGTCGGCGGTGGCCACCACCTCACGCGTCGCGCAGCCGGAACAGGAGGCCCCCGGTGAGGAGCCCGGTACCGGCCCAGGCGGCGAGCACGCCCAGACCCGCCCATGGGCCGAGGGGAAGGCTCGACAGGTGGACGGTCGACTGCACGGCGAGCCCCGCGTTCATCGGCGAGATCCGCCAGAGGAACCTGCCCCAGTCCGGGTCGGTGATCAGATACGGCAGCACCGACAGGACGTACAGCAGGCCGAACACCAGACCGATGGCCGTCGCCGAGTCGCGCACGGCGGTGGCGACCCCGAGGGCGAGCAGCGCGATCAGCGCGAGGTACAGGACGGAACCGGCCGCCGCCCGGAGCGTCGGCCCGTCGGCCAGGGACAGGGGCGGGTACCCATGCGCGGCGGTGAATCCGTTGCCGGGCAGGATGAGCCGTGCCGCGAGCACGGATCCGAGGACGGCGACCGTCCCCGCGGCCGAGGTGAGGGCGGTGACCATCGTCGCCTTGGCCGCCAGGACGGCGGTGCGGCGCGGCATCGCGGTCAGCGTGGTGCGGATCATGCCGGTGCCGTACTCCCCGGCGGCCGAGAGCACGGCCAGAATGACGACGATCGCCTGGCCCGCCTGCACTCCGGACAGTCCGACCTTCGGCGCGTCGTACCGGCACCCTGTCGACGGGCACGACACGGTCGCGGTCGCGGCGGCGCTCACCGCGACGGTCAGCGCGACGACGGCGACCAGCAGCCAGCCGGTGCTCGGCAGGGTCCGCAGTTTCGTCCACTCCGCGCGCAGTTCCCGTTTCACGTGCCCTCCTTCGTCGGAGCAGTGATCCAGGTTGCTGCGCTTATGATTCGCTCGCTTCGCTCGCTCATGGAGGTCACGCGTCCCTCCGGCGCAGGACGAGGACTGCCAGGCCGAGGGCGAGGGCGGCGTATCCGCAGGAGACGGCGAAGCCGGCCCACGGCGCCAGGGGGTAGTAGCCGGCCTGCGGTGAGTAGAACGCCGTGACCTGCGAGTACGCCGGGATGCTCTGCTGGATCGCGAACCCGGCGGCCGGGGTCACCCGGAGCAGCCACCGCGACGCCTCGACGGGCAGGACCGAGGTGGTCGCGAGGATGCGGGGCAGGATGACCAGCGCGATCGCGCCGGTGATCGCCACGGCGCTGCGCCGGAACACGGTGCCGAGCGCGAGGGCGAGGACGGCACTGACGGCGAGCAGTGCGGCGGTGCCCGCCACGACGCGCAGTTCGGTGAGCGAGCCGACCGGCAGGATGTAGTTGCCGTTGGCGCGCAGGATGTGCGCGCCGAGCGGGACCGTGACACCGGCGGCGACCAGCCCGGCCGCGAACGTCACCGCGGCGATCACGAGGGCCTTCGCCGTCAGCGCGCGGCCACGCCGGGGACCGGCGAGCAGAGTCGTACGGATCAGCCCCCGCCGGTACTCCGCGGTGACGAACACCACCGCGACCACGATCACGACGATCAGTCCGGCGAGCAGCCCGGAGAGGGTCTTCTCGACGGTCTGGCCGTCCGTACGGGGGGCGATGTCGCCGACGCCGGTCACGGTGAAGGTGCCGCCTGCCTGGACGACTCCGCCCGGATGGTGGATCTCCCCGTCGGGTTCCTTCGCCGCCCCGATGTCGTCGTGGCGCCACGAGCCGCCGGGCGTCCCGCCCTGGAGGCCGACGTGGTCGAAGACCGCGGTGGCCTGGGCGAAGCGCGACGCCGCGACGGCCCCGCCGAGATCGGCCTGGGTCACCGTCAGGTCTCCGGGGGAGGCGGCGAACAGCCCGACCCGCACGGTGGACGGCAGCCCGGCCAGACGCGCCGTGCCGACCTTCACCCAGCGCGTGCCGTCGGCCGACTCATAGCCGGTCAGTTCGTCGCCCGCGCGGGTGAGCCGCAGCCAGCGCGGGGCCGCCTTCGAGACACCGCTCCGGCTGCCGGCCGTGTCGTGGGTGAAGTCGTGCTGCATCCGGACCCCGTGCCCACCGGTGACCATCAGCGCCGCGTAGGCCGCGCCCTGACGGGTGCCGTCCTTGATCATCACGCCGGCCTTCGCCCACGGCTCGACCTTGGAGGTGACCCGCCGGACGCCGGGGGTGGCGTCCGGCAGCCGGACCTGGCCGGTCATGGAGGTCACGCGGACAGTGATGGAGCCGTCTCCGCCCAGCGCCCGGTGAACGAAGTAGAACTTGTCGTCGACCGCCTCGCCGTCCGGGCCGATCGGCACGGCGGGGCAGACGTCGTCCGGTCCGCCGCAGGAGGAGTGGCTGCCGGACGCGGAGAAGAGCCCGAGGCCCACGGTGACCAGCACCGCGACCGCCATGCCGAGCACCCAGCCCCGGACCGTACGGAACTTGGTCCACTCCGCGTACGAGAGCCGCGCGAAGCTCCGGGAGCCGTACGCGAAGGTCATCGGACCGCCTCCCGGCCCGCGACGGCCTGGAACTCGACCGCGTCGCGGGTCAGCTCCATGTAGGCCTCCTCGAGCGTCGCGCGCTGGGTCACGACCTCGGAGAACGGCACCGAGTTCGCGGTGAGGACCGCCACGATCCGCTCGCCCGGCAGCCCGGAGACGGTGATCGAGTCGCGCTCGGTGACGGTCACGGCTGCACCCGCCTGGGTCAGGGCCCGCATCGCCCGCTCCGGCACCGGGGTGCGCACGGTGACGCGACCGCGCGAGGCGGCGGCGATCAGTTCCGCGACACCGGTGTCCGCGATGACCCGTCCTCGCCCCACCACGATGAGGTGGTCGGCGGTGCCCTGCAACTCGCTCATCAGGTGGCTGGACACCAGCACCGCGCGGCCCTCGGCGGCCAGCGACCGCAGAAAACCGCGGATCCAGACGATCCCCTCGGGGTCGAGGCCGTTGACCGGCTCGTCGAGCATGAGCACCGGCGGGTCGCCGAGCAACGCGGCGGCGATCCCGAGCCGCTGCCGCATGCCCAGCGAGAAGCCGCCCGCCTTCCGCCGGGCCGCTGACCGCAGGCCCACCTGCCCGATCACCTCGTCGACCCGCCGGGCACCCAGGCCCTGGGAGCGGGCCAGCCACAGCAGGTGTCCGCGGGCGGACCGGCTCGGTTGCAGCGCGGCGGCGTCCAGCAGCGCCCCGACGTGGCGCAGGGGCTCGCGCAGGCTCCGGTACGGCCGGCCGCCGATCAGCGCCGTGCCCTCGTCCGCCGCGTCCAGGCCCAGGACCACCCGCATGGTGGTCGACTTCCCCGCGCCGTTGGGCCCGACGAAACCGGTGACCCGCCCCGGCCGTACCGTGAACGACATCCCGTCCAGCGCCAGAGTCGGCCCGAACCGTTTGCGCAGCCCGTTCACTTCGATGGTCGCTTCCCCACGCACCGTCCCGTCCTTTCCCTCGGTCGGGACAGACCCTGGACCGGACGCCGTAACGGGGGCCGAACGGGCGCTGTTATTCCGCTGTTAGGCCCGGCCCGGCATGCTGTTCCCGGCGCGGGAACGGATGTCGGGGAGGGCACCATGAGGATGCGGATCCGCACCGTACGGGCGCGGTTCACCGCCCTGTACGGCGTCGTCTTCTTCCTGTCCGGAGCGGTCCTGCTGGCGATCGCCGGGGGCGTGGCCCTGAGCCCGACGCGGGTCTCCACGGTGGCGCCCGGTCCGGAGCCGGCCCCTGCCGGAAGCGCGCTGACCCAGGCCCAGACGCAGATCGCCTGGCTGCAGCGGCAACTGACCGAGCAGCAGGCGGCCAACACCCGGCAACTGCTGGCGGGGGCGGCGATCGCGCTGGCCGTCATGGCGGTCGTGTCGATCGTGCTGGGGCGTGTCATCGCGGGCCACGTGCTGCGCCCGCTGCGGACCATCACCGCGGCGACCCGGCGGATCACCGCCGACAACCTGCACGAGCGGCTGGCCGTCCCCGGCCCGGCCGACGAGGTCAAGGATCTCGCCGACACCATCGATGAGCTGCTGGAACGCCTGGAGGACTCCTTCGCGGCCCAGCGGCGGTTCGTCGCGGACGCGTCCCACGAGCTGCGCACCCCGCTGACGACGATGCGGGCCGCGCTCGACGTGGCGATGGCCAAGCCGGAGCCCGCGCCGCCGCGGACCGTCGTCCTCGCCGACCGGCTGCGGACCGAACTCGACGAGATCGACCGGCTCCTGGAGGGACTCCTCGCGCTCGCCCGGGCGCAGCACGGCGAGCTCCCCGACCGCACGACGGTGTCGCTCGCCGGTCTGGTGTCCGAATCGGTGGCCGCCCGGGCCCCCGACATCGCCGCCAGGGGCCTCACCGTCCACGAGGCCCTCGGCGGCGACCTGCCCGTACGGGGCAGCAGGGCGCTGCTGGGCCGCATGGTCGAGAACATCATCGACAACGCGATCCGCCACAACCACGATCGAGGCTGGATCCGCGTCGCCACCGCGGACGACGGCGGAACGGGGCACCTGGTCGTCGAGACCGGTGGCGAGATCCTCGACCCGCGGCAGGTCGCGGGGCTGGCCCGGCCGTTCCGCCGGCTCGGCGCCGACCGGACGGGTACGGGCGACGGCACCGGGCTCGGCCTGTCGATCGTCGCGGCCGTCGCGACCGCGCACGGTGGCGCGTTGGACCTGCGCGCCCGCCCGGACGGCGGCCTGCGCGTCGCCGTCTCGCTGCCGCTCGCCGTCGCGGTCCCGGCATGAGGGTCCTGGTGGTCGAGGACGCCCGGTCCCTCGCCGAGGTCCTGGTCGAGGGGCTGCGCGACCAGGGCATGGCCGTGGACGCCGCCCACGACGGGCTGGAGGCCGCCGCCAAGCTCGACCGCAACGCCTACGACGTCGTCGTCCTCGACCGTGACCTGCCCGGCATCCACGGCGACACGATCTGCCAGATGATCACCGAGGACGACGACCGTCCCATGGTCCTTATGCTGACCGCGGCCGGGGCGCCCGGCGACCGCGTCAGCGGGCTGAGCCTGGGGGCCGACGACTACCTCGCCAAGCCGTTCCACTTTCCCGAACTCGTCCTGCGGGTCCGTGCCCTCGCGCGCCGCCGGCCCGCCGCGCGGGCCCGGACGCTGCGCGCGGCGGGGATCGAGCTGGACCCGATGCGGCGCACCGTCACCCGCGACGGCCGCCACCTGGACCTGTCCGTCAAGGAGTTCGGGGTCCTCGAGGCGCTCCTGCGCGCGGCACCCGCGTTCCTCAGCGCCGAGGACCTGCTCGAACAGGTGTGGGACGAGCACGCCGACCCGTTCACCAACACGGTCACGGTGACCATCGGCCGGCTGCGCCGGAAGCTGGGCGGCCCGCCCGTCATCGCCACCACCCCGGGCGTGGGCTACCGCGTCGTCGACGAGGCCCCGACCGCCCGGTCCGGCTGAGCGGGACCGTCAACGCGAGTTCGAGGAGACGCAGGTCACGTCCTGCGGCTGTCACAGCCTCGCCGCGGGAGGTGTCTCACGGGCGTAACAGCCGACGGCGACGACCAGGGACCGCCCCTGGAACGCCGCCACCGCAGGAAGAACGGAACGTCGTCATGAGCAAGGTCTGGTTCGTCACCGGTTCGTCGCGCGGCTTGGGCCGCAACTTCGTCGAGGCCGCCCTGTCCCGCGGTGACAAGGTGGCCGCGACCGCCCGGAACACCGGAAGCCTGGATGAGCTGGTCGCCGCCTACGGCGACGCGGTGCTCCCGCTCGAACTGGACGTGACCGACAGGGCCGCCGCCTTCGCGGGCGTGAAGCGGGCCAAGGAGCACTTCGGCCGTCTCGACGTCATCGTCAACAACGCCGGCTACGCCCAGATCGGCGCGATCGAGGAGCTGACCGAGCAGGAACTACGCGACCAGGTGGAGACCAACCTGTTCGGCGCGGTGTGGGTCGTTCAGGCCGCACTGCCCTACCTGCGCGAGCAGGGCTCAGGGCACATCATTCAGTTGTCTTCGGCCGCCGGCCTCATCGCGATGCCGCTCGGCGGCGCGTACCACGCCTCCAAGTGGGCACTGGAGGGCCTGAACGAAGCCCTCGCCGGCGAGGTCGCCGACTTCGGCATCAAGGTGACCGTGATCGAGCCCGGCGGGTTCGCCACCCGGTCCGGCAAGAACCCCGATCCCCTCGCCAACGGTCACATGGCCGAGCTCAACCCGGCCTACGACGGTCTCCGCCGGCGTCTCGCCGCGGCCACGGGCAAGCAGCCCGCCGGCGACCCGGCCGCCGCGGCCCGGACACTTCTCAAGATCGCCGACTCCGACGACCCGCCCCTGCGGGTGCTGTTCGGCCAGGGGTTCTATCCGATGATCCAGCAGGCCTACGCCGTCCGGCTCAAGACGTGGGCCGACGGACAGGACCTTTCGGCCGAGGCTCACGGCAACCTCGATCACGAAGGCCGGTGACCCCAGCCCCTGGCGAGGGCCCCGGCGCGCCGGGGCCCTCGACACGTACGACCCGGTCCGAGGGACCCTGGCGCTGGAGTCCGCGGCGTACGAGCCGGAGGCGGTCATCGGCGCACGGGCGGCCGGCCGTTTGAGGGCTCGGCGGGGGCCGGGTAGTCCTTGAGGTCGATGTTGGTGGCGAACCTGTCGGTCATCCACAGCAGCGACTTGAGCAGGAAGCGGCGCTTGAACATCTGGTTGCGCATCCTGATCCGGCCCTGGGTCGGCGGGGCGAGGAACGGCCCGGCGTTGCCCTTGCGCGCGATCTTGGCGTAGCCGCGGAACTCCTCCTCGTACCGCTGGAACGCCACCCGATGGTCGCCGCCTGCCGCCGCCAGCTCCCCTGCCAGGACATACGCGCCGACGATGGCCAGGCCGGTGCCGAAGCCGCCCAGGGTGTTGCCGTACGCGGCGTCGCCGAGCAGCACGACCCGTCCCTTGGCGTAGTGGTCGATCTCGACCCTGCTGATCGAGTCGAGGTAGAACTCCGGGGCGCCGGACGTCGCGGCGATGATCTCGGGCACCCTCCACCGCGCGCCCTCGTAGGCGCGGGCGAGGAGCCGTTTCTGCTGGTCGGTGTCCCAGCGGTCGTACTGCAACTGTTCGGAGGCGAAGACGAAGAACGCCCGCGCCTTGTTCCCCCAGAGCGACACCATGCGGCCGGGCTCGTTGTAAATCACGCTCTGCGCCGGGGCGCCTGGCGCGGTGGCGTCGGCGAGCGCGTAGTAGTGGCCGAGGAAGCGCACGTAGTCCTCCTCGGGGCCGAAGGCCAGGCGGCGGACGTTGGAGTGGATGCCGTCCGCGCCGACCACCAGGTCGAAGGTGCGGGGCGCGCCGCGCTCGAAGGTGACGTGGACGCCGGAGGCCGTCTCGGTCAGCGAGGTGATCGAGTCGCCGAAGACGTACTCGCACCGCGCCGCGGTCCGCTCGTACAGGAGGGCGGCCAGGTCACCGCGGCCGATCTCGATCTCGCCGCCGCTGAACTCGCCGGGCATGACCGCCTGCGGCCGGCCGTCCGCGTCGATGAAGGTGGTGTCGTGCCCGCCGGTCTGGCGGCGGCGCACCTCGTCGAGGATGCCCATGCGCGCCAGGACCTTCATGTGGGTCTCGCCCTTGAAGTCGACGGCCTGCCCGCCGGGGCGCAGCGCGGGCGCCTTCTCGACGATCGTGACGGTGCAGCCGTAGCGCTCCAGCCAGTGGGCGAGGGCGGGGCCGGCGATGCTCGCGCCGGAGATGAGGACTGTCGTGTTCTTCATGTCCCCGACTCTCGCGGGGCCCGTTGACAGCCCGTCCGCTATCCGCTGACAGTCTCGTCCACGACTGTCAGCGCCTCCGCGCGGGACATCGCGGCGCCGCGCGCGAACGCCGCCGCGAACACGTCCGCGCCGACGAGGTCGCGGGCACCGGCGGCGGCCAGGTCGGCGTCCCGGTCGCGGGCGACGGTCGTTCCGCGCAGCGCGACCGCCGCGCCGAGCAGGACCGCGGCGTGTTCGCCCGCGCCGTCCCGTACGGCGAGGCCGGCCAGGCCGGTCACGGCGTCGGCGAGGTCGACGGCGATCGGGGACTCGCGCGCGGCGGCGACGGCGCGCCGGTGCCAGGTCCGCGCCGCGTCGTCGTCGCCCTCGGCCTCGGCGAGCCGCCCCAGCGCGGTGTACGCCCACGGCTGGGTCGCCTCGATGCCGAAGCCGGCGTTCCCGGCGATGCGGAGGGCCTCGTCGAGGTGGCGGCGGGCCTCGGTGAGGTCGCCGCGGAACCGCGCGATCTCCGCCCGGCCGAGGTGCACCGCCGCGGGCGCGTCCGCCCGGCCCGCCCGGCGGGACAGCTCCTCCGCGCGGTCGACGTCGGCGACGGCGGCGGGCAGGTCGCCCTCCCGGGTGAGCCCCTCGGCGCGGTGGACGAGCACGTCGACGACCTCCTCGTCGGCGCCCAGCTCGTCGAACAGCGCGATCGCCTCCTGCCAGAGGTCGCGGGCGCGGGCCCACTCACCGCGGCGGGCCGCGATCACGGCCAGCCAGTCCAGCGCCTGCGCGGTCCCCCACCGTTCGCCGAGCGAGCGGAAGCGGCCCAGCGCGTCCTCGAGCCCGCGTTCGCCCTTGGCCGGATCGCCGCCCAGCACCGTGATCAGGGCGATGCTGAACACGCCCAGGGCCTGGTTCCAGGGATCATCGCCGCCGAGCATGCGCTCGTTCGCGCCGGACGGTCCGGGCGGTCCGGCGGTCATCCCCCACATGATCGCGGTGAACGGATACCGCAGCGGCCGGTCCCAGGACCGTACGATCGACTCGGCCCGTTTCCAGTGCTCCGGGTCGATCCGCGGCACGGCCTGCACGACGCAGGCGACGTACTCCTCCTCGAATCCCTCGACCGGCGTCTCGAGGAGCTCGGCGGCCAGCTTGCGCGTCTCGCCACGCCGTCCGCTCAGCCAGCCGTACGCCCCGAGGGCGGCGACCAGCCGGAGGGCCGTCTCCCGATCGTGGCGTACGGACCAGCGCACGGCGGCCATCAGGTTCTCGTGGTCGGCGGAGAGCCGGGCCAGCCAGTCGAGCTGCTCGGCGCGGCGCAGGTGAGGGTCGGCCCGCTCGGCCAAGCCCAGGAAGTGCCGGGCGTGGGCAGCCCGGGTCCGCTGCCGTTCGTCGGTCTCGGCCAGGCGCTCGGCGCAGAACAGGCCGATCGTCTCGAACATCCGATAGCGGACGCCGTCCGACTCGACGAACGACTTGTCCACCAGGTCGGCCAGCGTGTCCCCCGCGTCGTCGCCGCAGACCGCCTCGACGGCGTCCGGTGACGCGCCGCCCGAGAAGACGGAGAAGCGCCGGGCCACCGCCCGCTCGTCCGGCGTGAGCAGGTCCCAGCTCCACTCGACCACGGCGCGCAGCGTCTGGTGCCGGGCCGCCGCGGTGCGGTCGCCGCGCGACAGCAGCCGGAACCGGTCGTCCTCGGCGAGGCGGCGGGCGATCTCCTCGACGGGGAAGGTGCGCAACCGGGCCGCCGCGAGCTCGACGGCGAGCGGCAGCCCGTCGAGCGCGGCGCAGATCCGCGCGACCGCCTCCGCGTTGTCCGGCCCGACCTCGAAGCCGGGCCGGACGGCCGCCGCCCGGTCGGCGAACAGCCGGACGGCCGGGTAGTCCGGCACGTCGGCGGGCGCGCAGGACGACGGCGGGACGTCCAGGGGCCCGAGCGGCACGAGCGTCTCACCGGTGATCCCGAGGGGCTCCCGGCTCGTCGCCAGGACTCTCAGACGCGGGCACTCGCCCAGCGACCGGCGGGCCAGCGCGGCGGCGCCGGTGACGGCCTGCTCGCAGTTGTCGAGTACCAGCAGCAGCTCCCGGTCCCCGATCGCCGCGACCAGGCGCCCGACCGGATCCGGCGCCTCCAGCGACTGCAGGCCCGTCTCGCGCAGGCCGAGCGCGCCGAGGACCGCGTGCGGCACCTGGTCGTCGTCCTCCACCGGGGACAGGTCGGCGAAGACGACCTCGGCCCCGTCGCGGGCCGTCGCCTCGATCGCCAGCCGGGTCTTGCCGGCGCCGCCGGGTCCGATGATGGTGATCAGCCGTGCGTCGCGCAGCGCGTCGAGCCGCGTGAGCTCGCGGTCGCGTCCGACGAAGCTCGTGAGCTGTGCCGTCGGCCGCCGCCGCGGCACCGTGTCCGGCTGCTGCGCGCGCAGGACGGCGAGCTGGATCGCCGACAGCTCCGGGGAGGGGTCGACGCCGAGCTGGTCGGCGAGCAGGTGCCGGGTCTCCTCGAAGACCGCCAGCGCCTCGGCGGGCCGCCCCGCCGCGTGCAGGGCGCGCATCAGCTGCCCGCGGAGCCGTTCCCGCAGGGGATGCTCGGCGACCAGCCGCCGCAGCTCGGCGACCGGTGCGCGGTCGGGCAGCGCGAGCTGGGCCTCGATGAGGTCCTCCGCCGTGGCGAGCCGCAGCTCCTCCAGCCGGGCCCGGTCGGCGTCCGCGTGGGGCAGGTCGGCCAGCGCCGGACCGCGCCACAGGTCGAGCGCGCGGCGGAGGGCCGCGGCGGCGTCCGCGTACGCGCCCGCGTTCAGGAGCCCGCGTCCGTCGCGGGCCAGCCGCTCGAAACGGTGCGCGTCCACGTCGTCGGGGTCGACCGCCAGCCGGTAGCCGGTCCCGTCGAACTCCAGCGCCCCCGGCGGCAGGTGACGCCGCAGCCGGGACACCTGCGCCTGGACCGCGTTGACGGCGCCGGCCGGGGGCTCGTCGCCGTACTGGCCGTCGACCAGCCGGTCCATGCCGACCACCCGGCCCGCGTGCAGGAGGAGCAGCACCAGCAGCGCGCGCGGGCGGGGGCCGCCGACGGGGATCGCCGCACCGTCGGCGGACCGTACCTCCAAGGGACCCAGGATGCCGAACCGCATGCCGTCGATTGTCCCGGTCGGCCGGGAGTGCCGGGTACCCCGCGATCGTGAACCGCATTCGGGGGGTCGCGCCCCTCAGGGCTCATGTTCCTCATGGGTCATGCCTTCGCATCACCGATGAATGGCCGAATCCCCCGGCAAACTCACCAATCCGTCGATACCCGGTTAGCGGAGCGTTGTCGCGATTTACGCTGACGTCACGAGGAGGGGGACGATCGATGATCACGGGGATGTCTTTTTTGGCACCCGGAGAAACGGAGATGCCATGGCTTTACTTTTCTGCCGCCAGAAAACAGCACAGTAGGTCATAGTGGATACGCGAACCGTGGGGGTGGAAGAGGAATTCATCCTCGTCGACCCGAACAGTGGGAGGCCCCGTGCCGCCGCCGACGCCGTACTCCGGCGCGGGCCGCACGGCGGTGGGGGGCTGCTGCAGCACGAGCTGCAGAGCGAACAGCTCGAGACGGGCACCCGCCCGTGCTCGTCCATGACCGAACTCGCCGACCAGATCCGCGACCAACGCCACGTCGCGGCGGCGGCCGCCCGGAACCAGGGGGTGGCGATCGCCGCGCTCGGAACCTCACCCCTGCCGGTACGGCCGACGGTCACGCCCGAGGAGCGCTACGTGCGGATGGCCGGGGAGTACGCCCTCACCGCCGCCGAGCACCTGATCTGCGGGTGCCACGTCCACGTCGCGGTGGAGTCCGCCGATGAGGGCGTCGCCGTGCTCGACCGGATCCGTCCCTGGCTCCCGGCCCTGCTGGCGCTGAGCGCGAACTCCCCGTTCTGGCAGGGCACGGACAGCGGGTACGCCAGCTACCGCCGGCAGGTCATGGGGCGCTGGCCGTCGTCCGGCCCGACCGAGCCGTTCGGCACGGCGGCGTCCTACCGGGCGGCCGTTGAGGAGATGCTGAACACCGGCGCGATCCTCGACGAGGGGATGATCTACTTCGACGCCCGGCTGTCCCGCCGCTATCCCACGGTCGAGATCCGGATCGCCGACGTCTGCCTGCTGATGGACGACACCCTGCTGGTGGCCGCCCTGGTCGGCGCGCTGGTGGAGACGGCCGCGCGGGCCTGGCGGGCCGGTGAGCCGGCGCCGCCGGTGCGCACGTCCCAGCTGAAACTCGCCACCTGGCGGGCGGCCCGGTCCGGTCTCCGGCACGACCTGGTGCACCCGCTCACCGGCCGTCCGGCGCCGGCGGAGTCCGTCGTACGGGCGCTGGTCGAGCACACCGCGCCGGTCCTGGCGGAGACCGGTGACCTCATCACGGTCGAAGGTCTCCTGCTCGGGGTACTCAAACGAGGCAACGGCGCCGAGCAGCAGTGGGACGTCCACCAGCGGACCGGCGACCTGTCCGAGGTGGTCGCCTACGCCGTCACCCGGACGCTCGAGTCCTGAGAACGCCGGAGTCCTGAGAACACTGGAGTCCCGAGAACGTCTCTCAACGGAGGTGATCACCGAGGAAGGCGAGCTGATCCGGCAGGTGCCGCAGCCAGAACGCGCCGTCGTGGCACCCGCCGCTCATCCCCCCTTCGGGGCGCAGCCGCTTCCGGAACCGGCGCACCATCGGCGCGAACGGGTCGCTGGTGCCGCAGTCCACGCGCGTCGGCACTCCCGCCAGCCGGCCGAGTCCGGCGAACACGTCACCCCGCGCGAAGTCGGCGGCGTCGTCGAAGGCCCGGTGGTTCGTCCGGCGGGCGTTGTCGTAGGAGGGGAAGAGCGCCGGTGAGGAGGCGACGGCGGCGGCCATGCGGGGGGCGCCGACCGTCTCGGCCAGCAGGAGCGCGCCGTAGCCGCCCATCGACCAGCCGATCACCCCGAACCGGTCCGTCGAGGCGCCCTGACGGCCCAGCCGGGGCAGCAGTTCCTCGGTGATCATGCCGAGCGGGTCATCGCCGCTTTTCCTCCGGTGCCAGTACGTGTCGGGGCCGCCGTCCACCGCGACGAGCGCGAACGGCGCGACCGCGCGGGTGCGCACGACGTCGGTCAGATACCGGTCGAGCCGGAGGCCGTTCGCGGCCGACGTCGCGGAGCCGCCGTTGCCGTGCAGGGCGACCACGACCGGAAGGCGCCACAGCGACCGGACGCCGGCGGGGAGCACGACGACGGCCGTGACGTCGGTCCCGCGCCGGCGGGAACGAAAGGTCTGCGGCTGGACGATGCCCGGTGTGCGCGGCGGGGCCGGCAGGGACCCGCAGCGCCCGATGGCCCGGTCGAAGGACACCTTCCCCGGCAGCACGTCCTCCTCGACGAGGATCGCGCCGACCCCTCCCGCGACGGCCACCGCGCCGAACCCGGCACCGCCGATCAGGAAGGCACGTCTGGACACCATGGGGACCGCCTCTCGCCGTCGCTTCAGCAGAAGAGACGTTCGCCGGCGGTCCGGGGTTCACCCGGAGGGCGGCCCCTCAGTCCCGGGGGCGCGGGGTGCCGTCGGGGTTGGTGTCCGGTGCGTGTTCATCGGCCGGGCCGGTGTCTGCGGCGCGGTCGCCGGTCAGGCCCGCCTCGCGGGACGCCGTGCCGGGCCGGGTCTCGACGCCGGACAGCGGATCGCCCTGCCGGGTGCCCTCGGCCTCGGTGTCGTACCCCTCCCCCGCGCTCATCGTGCCGGGGACCACGCGCTCCTGCGGCTGAGCCTCATGGCCGGAGTGCGCGCCCACGCCGCGGTCGGGCTCCGGCGGGCGGTCTTTGCCGGTGTCGCTCACGATCACTCGCCTCCTTCTGGGTCTTTACCTGCACCCCCTCGCCGCGCTGCGTGTACCCGCACGAACCAGGCGGAAACACCCAGTGACGATCTCGGACGGCGTCCGGCGCCCTCAGGCCACGCCCGCCGGCCGTGTGGCATGGGCGTGGGCGTGCACGTCACCGGCGTCGGGCACGGCGACGCGCACCGCGCGCTCCACCTCGGCGTTGATCCCGTCGGCGTCCAGGAGGCTGAGGCCGTCGTCGAGGCGGGTCTCGACCTCGACGGCGAGGGTCCGGCCCATCCAGCGCGCCCGGACCTCGGCCGCGCCGACGCCCGGAACCCCGGCGGCGGCCGTCCGCGCGGCCTCCAGGTGGTCGGGGTCGACGCCGTCCATCAGGCGGTGCACGAGATCGCGGGTGACCTCAACGCCGACGTGGCAGATGAACAGCGTGACGGCCAGCCCGGCCACGGGGTCGCCCCAGCGGTACCCGGCGGCCACGAGCGCGAGGCCGATCAGCGCGCCCAGTGAGGAGATCGCGTCGAGCCAGGAGTGCTTGGCGTCGGCGATCATCGTCGCCGACCGGATCCGGCGGCCGATCCGCAGCTTGTACCGGGCGACGATCTGGTTGCCGACGATGCCGAGCGCCGCGCCGACCATGCCCAGCCCGGCGTCGGTCGTCGCCGCGCCGCCGACGAGCTTGTGGTAGCTCTCGTACCCGGCGAACAGCGCGCTCGCCCAGATCACGAGCGCCACCCCGAGCCCGGCCAGGTCCTCCGCCCGCTCGTAGCCGTACGGGTAACGGGCCGTCGCGGGCCGCCGGGAGATCCAGAAGCCGAGGAAGACCACCGCCGACGTCGACACGTCGGACAGGTTGTGCAGGCCGTCGCCGAGCAGCGCGACCGAGCCGGTGACCAGGGCCAGGACGATCTCGATGAGGGCGGTCACCGACAGACCGGCCGCCGACACGGCCATGGCCCGGTTGGCCGCTCTACGGTCGGCGGCCTCATCACGCTCGACGACGGCGGATGTCACGGTGGCCCACTCCTCTTCTCCCGGCGCGTGGTCGCCTCCATAATAGGTGATCGCGTGAAGAGGTGTTCACATGTACACCGTGGTTACCATGGCGACATGGGACACGGCGTTGACGGACACAGGACCCCGACCGGGCCGATCGACGCCGACCTCGCCAAGAGCGTCGCGGAGACCATGCAGGCGCTGGCCACCCCCAGCCGGCTGCGCATCCTCAGCCGCCTCCGGGAGGGCCCGTGCTCCGTCGGCGAGCTCGCCGACTCCATCGACATGGAGCGCTCCGCCGTCTCCCACCAGCTCCGCTACCTGCGCCACCTCGGCCTGGTCGCCGGCGACCGCCACGGCCGCAGCATCGTCTACCAGCTCTACGACAACCACGTCGCCACGCTGCTGGACGAGGCGATCAGCCACATCGAGCACCGGCGCCTCGGCGTCACCGACCTCCCCCGGCGCGGCGCCGCCACCGCCTGACGAGGCCGCCGCGCCGGAGAAGGTCAGAGCCGGACGGGGACGTTGCTGCGGAAGACGTCGTACGGGTCGTGGCGGCCCTTGACGTCGCGCAGCCGGGCCAGCGCGTCGGGAGCGAAGGCGTCGGCCGCCGTCTCTCCGGGATTGAGGAAGGTCAGGGGCTTGCGGCCGCTGACCGGGAGGTTCTCGGCGAACGCCCGCTGCCGGGCGGTGACCGCCCGCGCGGTCGCCGGGTCGGTCGGGAGACCGAACAGGTAGAGGGCGTAGGACTCGGTGAGAGGTCCGTGCGGGGAGTCGGACGGCCGCGTGAACGCGCCGCCCAAGTGGCGGATCTGCGCGCTGAGCAGCGGGGCGATGGGATCGGCCAGGAGCGTCTTGGCCGCGACGTCGTCCAGGTCGGTGAGCAGCTCGCCGCGGGAGAGGCCGGCGCCCGGGTCGGTGGGCTCGGCGGTGATGGTCCCGAGCTCGGAGACCGGCATGATCCGCCGGGAGTCCGACAGCGGCTCGGGCAGGCGGTCGAGCGGGCGCAGGAGGTCGCGGGCCCGGTCCTCCTCGCCGAGGTAGGTGGCGTCCACGGCGACCATCGGGGCCGAACCGGGGAAGTGCAGGAGGTCCAGCCAGACGGTCAGCTCGTCCGGCGCGGTCGCGGTGATCCGCCGGTAGGCGTCCAGCACCTCCGGGGCGTGCTCGGCGGTCCACAGGACGCGGCCGCCGTACAGGTGCGGCGCGGGGTGCAGGGCGAACTCCAGGGCGGTGACGATCGCGAAGTCACCGCCTCCGCCGCGCAGGGCCCAGAACAGGTCGGGATCGGTCTCGGCCGTGACGTACCTCTGGCGTCCTTCGGCGTCGACGACGTCGAGGGCGGTGACGCTGTCGGCGACCCAGCCGTGCGCGCGGCCGAACCAGCTCAGCCCGCCGCCGAGGGCGACGCCGGTGACACTGACGACCGGGGAGCTGCCCGGCAGGCCGGTCAGGCCGTACGGGGCGGCGGCGGCCTGCAGCCGGCCCGACGCCACGCCGGCGCCCACGCGGGCGCGGCGGGCGGCCGGGTCGATCTCCACGGTGTCCAGCCGCCCGGTGCGCAGCAGGATCGTGCCCTCGGTACGGCCGGTGGCCCCGTGCCCGTTCGGCTGGGTGGCGATGCCCAGCCCGGCGGAGCGGGCGTGCCGGACGAGCGCGGCGACGTCCTCGGCGTCGGCGGCCTCCACCACGGCCGCCACCGGCTGCTCGACGGCCAGGTTCCAGGGCCGGCGGGCGGCGTCGAAGCCGGGGTCACCGGGCAGCAGGACCCGGCCGCGAACGACGGACTTCAGGGCGGTCATGATCGTCCTTTTCTCGTTTCGAATCAGGCGGCGACGTGCTGCGGCGCGTCGGCGGCTTCGGTCGTGATCACCACACTAGGAGCGGGAAAGACCTTGGATAAGGTTCATTTCCGTGGCGGATTCATGGGTCAATTCGGCGGAGCGGATCGGCAGTGACCTGCATCTGGACCTGACCGGTCCCGGCAGCCGCCGCGCGGTCCTCATCCGCGCGCTGCGGGAGGCCGTACGGGACGGCAGGCTCGCGCCGGGCACCCGGCTCCCCCCGTACCGCTCCCTCGCCGCCGATCTCGGGCTGGCCCGCAACACCGTCGCCGACGCCTACGCCGAGCTGGTCGCCGAGGGATGGCTGATCGCCCGGCAGGGCTCCGGCACCCGCGTGGCGCCGCGCGCCGAGCCCGTCCGGTCCCCGCGCGTGCCGGAGAAGGCAGCCGCCCGGCCGGCCCCGTCGGCGCACAACCTGCGGCAGGGGCAACCGGACGCCGCCTCGTTCCCGCGCTCGGCCTGGCTGGCCGCCGCCCGCCGCGCGCTGAACGCCGCGCCGAACGAGGCGTTCGGCCCCGGCGACCCGCGCGGCCGTACGGAACTGCGCCACGCGCTGGCGGAGTACCTGACGCGCGCCCGCGGCGTCCGTACGACGCCCGACCGGATCGTGGTGTGCTCCGGCTTCGCCCACGCGCTGCGCCTGCTGTTCGGCGGCCGGGTCCTGCGCGGCCCGCTGGCGGTGGAGTCGTACGGGCTCGCCTTTCACCGCCATCTCCTGGCGGCCGCCTCCGTGCGCACCGTCCCGCTCGCGCTCGACGAGTGCGGCGCCCGGACCGACGAGCTGAGGTCCCTGAAGGGTGTGCGGACGGCGCTGATCACGCCGGCGCACCAGTTCCCGACCGGCGGACCTCTGCACCCGGAGCGGCGCGTGACCGCGGTGGACTGGGCCCGCGCCTGCGGCGGCCTGATCCTGGAGGACGACTACGACGGCGAGTTCCGGTACGACCGCGAACCCGTCGGCGCGGTCCAGGGCCTCGACCCCGAGCGGGTGGTGTATCTCGGCTCGGTCAGCAAGAGCCTGTCACCGGCGCTGCGGCTCGGCTGGCTGGTGCTGCCCGACCATCTCGTCGACCCGGTGCTGGCGGCCAAGGGCGAGCGGGAGGCCTGGGCGAGCGCGACGGACCAGCTGACCCTCGCCGACTTCATCGCCTCCGGCCACTACGACCGGCACATTCGCCGCATGCGCCAGCGCTACCGAGCCCGCCGGGACCGCCTCGTCGCCACCCTCGCGGCCCGGGCCCCGCACATCGCCCTCACCGGCGTCGCCGCCGGGCTGCACGCGGTCCTGCACCTGCCGCCCGGCACCGAGCGCTCCGCCGTCGAGGCCGCCGCCCGGCGGTCGATCGCCCTGGACGGACTCGCCGACTTCCGCCACCCGGCCGCCACGATGCCCGCCCCCGACGGCCTGGTGGTCGGCTACGCCACCCCACCGGACCACGGGTACGAGGCGGCCCTCGAGGCGCTGTGCCGGATTCTCCCCCCGGCCGGTTGACCGGTGCGGCGTCCGGCGGCCTCCGCCCGGCGAGATCAGGCGGCCGCCTGACCGGTGCGGCATCCGGCAGTCTCGGCCCGGCGGGATCAGGCGGCCGCCGACAGCCGGGCGGCCAGGAGGGCCCGTCCTTCGACGATCAGCCGGTTCACCTCCGCGGCGTCGTACCACTCGCCGTACGGGTGGCCGGCGACGGCCAGTTCGTGGAGGTGGATGAGCGAGCCGACCTTCCGGGACAGCCGGTGGCAGGCCCATTTCACCGACGTCTCCGCGTTCGCCTGCTCCAGCGCGGCCGGGGCGTCGGCGATCTCCTCGACGATGAAGTCGCGGTTCGGCGCGAGCCCGGGATCGGCCAGGATGCGTCCGACCGGCACCACGGCCGCCGCCTCGTCCCCCGCGAGCCGGCAGATCCGCGCCTCCAGCGCGTCCATCGTGACGACCGGCGACCAGACGTTGTAGTTCGGCGACGCGCCCGGCACCGGCACCGCCGAGGTCACCGACCGCAGGATCTCGAGCGCCTCAGCCTCCCGCTCCAGCGCCCAGAGGTACCTCGCCAGGTCGGCCTGGTCGTACAGGTCCTTCATCCGGGTGTGCGACCACCGCCGTGTCAGGGACGTCTTGACCTTGGCGACGTAGCGGTTGGTCTCACCGGCGGGAGAGGCCGCGGGCGGCGGCGTCACCGGCGTAGCGCTCCTGGGCATGCCCGGCATTCTGGCCCGCCCCGCCGACAGAAGAGTCGATCCCTGCGGAAAAGAGCTTCTCCTGCGGGATGCCGCCGTCGTACGCTGCCGCCATGAGACGACGACATTGATCTTCAACTGAGTCGAGACTCGCGCGCAGGCTGTACGCCTACGCGTTCCTTGAGGACTTCGTCCTGCTGTACCCGGTCTACGCCGTGCTGTTCGCGAAGGCCGGGATGTCCGCCGCCGCGATCTCGTCGCTGTTCGTCATCTGGTCGGTGACCTCCTTCGTGCTGGAGATCCCCACGGGGGTATGGGCGGACCTCTTCTCCCGCAGGTCGCTGCTCACGATCGCGCCGATCCTCACCGGCACGGGCTTCGCGCTCTGGACGTTCGTCCCGTCATACCTCGCGTTCGCGCTCGGCTTCGTGCTCTGGGGCGCGGGCGGCGCACTGCGCTCGGGCACCCTGCAGGCCCTGGTGTACGAGGAGCTGACGCGGTCCGGCGCGTCGGACGCCTATCCACGCGTCATCGGCCGGACGCACGCCATGGGCATGCTGGCGGTGTCGGCCGCGACCGGTCTGGCCGGACCGGTCCTGGCCGTCGGCGGATACCCCGCCGTGGGCGTCGCGAGCGTGGCCGCCTGCCTGCTCTGCGCGGCGGCCGCCCGCACGCTGCCCGACTCGCGGGGCCGCGCCGAGCGAGGTCCGGCGTACCGGCAGGTGGTGCGGGACGGCCTCGCCGAGGTCCGCCGCGCGCCGTCGGTCCGCCGGTCGCTGCTCATCGTCTCGGTGCTGATGGGCGTCGCCGGCGCCCTCGACGAGTACGTCCCCCTCCTCGCCCGGTCGACCGGCGCTCCCGCGTCCGTCGCGCCGCTACTCGTCCTGCTGGTCACGACCGGGATGACGGCGGGCGGCTGGCTCGCCGGACGCGGCACGCGATGGCCCGCCCCGATCCTCGCCCTCGGCGCCGGATGCCTCGCCCTCGGCGCGGCGAGCGGCCGGGCGGCGGGGATGGCGCCCGTCGCCGTCGCCTTCTGCGCCTTCGAGTGGGCGATGAGCAACACCGACGCGCGGCTGCAGGACCAGATCGGCGACGAGTCCCGGGCGACCGTCACCTCGCTGGCCGGCTTCGGATCGGAGGTCGTCGCGGTGCTGACCTACTCCGCCTACGCGCTCGGCTCCGCCTGGGCGGGCCCCGGCCCGCTCTTCGCCCTCGCCGCCGTCCCCCTCCTGCTCGTCGCGGCGGTGCCCTCCGGGAAACGACCGGAGCCCGAACAGGTCGCGGAACGATGACGATCCACTCGCTGCGACCAACGGCCTTGCGCGCGGTACCGCACTGATGCAAGGTCGGTAGCGCACTCCGGCGGAGCGGAGGCCGATGCGGCGGGGAAGGGGAGCACGGGGTGGGAGGCGACTATCGCGCCGGAGATGTCATCGACGGCCGATTCGTCCTCAAGGAACAGCTCGGCTCCGGCGGCATGGGCAGGGTCTGGCGTGCCCACCATCGGCACCTGGAGATCGACGTCGCGCTGAAGCAGCTCGTTCTGCCCGCGACCGACGCCGCCGAGATCCCCGAGGAGCTGTCGGCGCGCGCCCGCCGGGAGGGCCGTACGCTCGCCCGGCTGCCCCCGCATCCGGGCATCGTGTCCGTGCGCGACCTGATCACCGTCGATGGCCTCCCCTGGCTGGTGATGGACCTCATCGAGGGACGCTCGCTCAAGGAGACCGTCTACCGGGACGGCCCGCTCACCGAGGAGCGCACCGCCGCGCTCGCCGGGCAACTGGTGACGGCGCTCCGGTTCGTGCACGACCACGGCGTACTGCACCGGGATCTCAAGCCGGGCAACATCCTGATCGACGCGGCCGGCGACGCGACGCTGGTCGACTTCGGCATCGCCGTGCACGCGGACGACACGACCCTCACCCAGAGCGGCGCGCTGATCGGAACCCCCGGCTACCTCGATCCGGAACGCCTGCGCGGGCAGCCTCCGGTCGAGGCGTCGGACCTGTTCTGCCTGGCCGCCACCCTCTACTTCGCGCTCAAGGGACGCGCGCCGTTCCGCCGCGACAATCCGGGTGCGACGGTCCACGCCACGCTCTATGAACGCCCGCTGTTCGAACCGGCTTCGGGGACGCTGGCCGAGCTCATCGAAGACCTCCTGGCGCCCGCCGCGGCCGACCGCCCCTCGGCGGAGGAGGCCCTGGATCGCCTCCACGCCATGCGAACGCCGGTCCCGGCCCAGCACCCCGCGACCGAGGCCGGCCCCGGCGAGGCGACGGACGTCGGTCCATCCCGGCAGGGCACGGCCGGCGTATCGGCCACCTCGTCGGAGCTTCCCGCCGACACCCGCGAGGATCGCGTGGCAGTGACGGGGCAGGTCGGACCGGCGGACGCCCCTGAGCCACGGCGGTGGTGGCCTTTCATGGTCCGCTCGGCGCTGGGTCTGCTGGCGTTCCTCCTGCCGTTGACCCTGGGGATGGGCACCGCCCATCCCGCCGCGGACGGGTCCTACCTCACCGGAGCATTCCTGCTCCCCCTGGGCGTCGCGGCCATCGTGGCCGTCGCCGGAATGAGGGTCACCCGCTGCGCGGGAGTGGTCGCGCTCCCGCTGTTCACCGAGGCGATCGTGCTCGTGGTCGGTCTTCCGGTCGGATTGCTCGTGGGAGCGCTCGCCGGAGACTTCTTCGCGGGAGCCGTCCTCGGCGGCGCGGCCTTCGGCGCGCTCGGCGCCAACATCGGAGGAAGCGTTCTCAAGGAGGACCTCGAGTCGTGGGGCATCGCCACGGGCTCGACTCTCTTCATCGTCGCCGTGTGGATCGCATTGGTCGAGACGGTGGGGTACCTGACCCAGCACTGGGCCGTCCACAGCACCGTCGGCTTCCTCAACACCTGGGCCGGCGGACTCGTCCGCCTCCTCAGCTGACACCTCCACAGCCGACGGCCGCGTCACGCCTTACCGGTTCCGCGACACCCAGGGCGGGGACGCGTCTCCTTCTTGCCGTCGTTCCACACCTCCTGAGTCCCAGACCCTCCGGAGGAGGGGGTACGGGCGGCGGAAACTGCGTCGAGGTACGCACGACCTCATCTGCGGGCGAGTCGAGCGAATAACCGCTTCCGGATTCTCGTGGACGTCGCTGCGTGAGGTGTGCGGGCCCGGCCGGATCGGGTGATCCTGGGCCGGGCCGCGATCGACCTGCCGGTCAGTTGGCCATTCCGGCGAACTGACCGGGCTGGTAGGAGCCGCCGGGGTTGCGCACGATCACGTTGAGCCGGTTGTTGGCGTTGATCACGGCGATCAGGGAGACCAGGGCGGCGATCTGATCGTCGTCGTAGTGCTCGCGCACCTTCGCCCAGGTCTCGTCCGACACGCCGGGGTGGGCGTCGGCGATCCGGGTGCCCTCCTCGGTGAGCGCCAGCGCCGCGCGCTCGGCCTCGGTGAACACCGTCGACTCGCGCCAGGCGGCGACCAGGTTCAGCCGGGTCGAGTCCTCCCCGGCGGCGGTGGCGTCCTTGGTGTGGTAGTCGACGCAGAAGCCGCAGCCGTTGATCTGGCTGGCGCGCAGCATCACCAGGTTCTGGGTGGCCTCGGGCAGCGGCGACTGGACGATCGCCAGGGCGACGTTGTAGATCCGCTTGGCGATTTTCGCGCCGAGCTGGTTGGTCATCAGGTCGAAACGGGGTTCCATGACGTGGTCCTCACTGTCGGGGGTGGGCACCGCGCGGATGGTTCGCGCGGCGTATTACGAAGCGGCCAGGCCGGCTGCTCGTGGTCAGCCGAGGTTGCCGGGCTGGTAGCCGCCGCCGGGCTGGCGGACGATGACGCTCATGCGGTTGGTGGCGTTCATGAGGGCGATCATCATCACGAGATCCGAGAGCTGGTCTTCGTCATAGTGCTTGGTGGCGTTCGCCCAGGCCTCGTCGGTGACGCCGCCGGCCGCGTCGGCGATGCGGGTGCCCTGCTCGACGAGTTCGAGGGCGGCGCGCTCGGCGTCGGTGAACACGGTGGTCTCGCGCCAGGCCGCGACCAGGTTGACGCGGGTCGCGTCTTCTCCGGCGTGCGCGGCGTTCTTGGTCCACACGTCCGTGGCGTAAGCATCACCGTTGATCTGGCTGGCGCGCAGCACCACCAGCCTCTGGGTCGCGGCGGGCAGCGTCGACTCCTGAAGGATCGTCTTGCTCGCCAGGCCGAAGTGCTGCGCGGCCTTGGCCGCGGTCGCGGCCGGGTTGCCGAAGAGGTTCAAACGAGCAGTCATCGTGCGCTCCTTGCTGTTGCATCCGGTCGAACAAGAGATGCCGGCGGCCCCACCCCTGTGACGGTGACGTGCGTCACACAGTCGCCCTACCGGACGGGTCAAGGACGTGGCCGTCGGGTTACGCGCCGACGGATGCGACCTGCGGGCCGAACCAGTCGGTGAGCGCGTCGGACAGGCCGGCGGAATCGGCCGACCCGTTGTCGGGAGACGCCCAGGCGACGTAGCCGTCAGGGCGATCTGGAGGCCGTTGGGGTGAGGGCGTTCTCAATCGAACGATGCACAACACCCCAGGTCAATGCTCCGGTGCGAAGGGGTTCGGCCGCGCGCCGGGTTGTGGGTTGCGGAGACCGGCGTCGGCTGGACCGTCCCAGTAGTCGCACATGAGCGGCAGAGGCAAGACGAAACCGAGAGACACCGAACGTCGGCTGCCCGCCGACAACTACCAGGAGACGATCATGACTCTTCTTGGCCAGACTCTCCCGGGATACACCCACGAGAGCGTCCTCAAAGGCATCGAAGACGGCGCGGACTGGGCCGACCCGACCATGGACCCGACCACGATCGACTGGGCGGAGCGCCAGGCCCGCGCCGCGATCCCGTTCGACGTGGAAAACGGGCGACCCGTCGCCCCGGTTAAGACCGACATTCGCTACGGCCGGAACGAGCTCGGGCACTGGGGGGAGGCGTTGGCCGCCGACGCGGTGGTGTTCGTGTTCCTCAAGGACGGTCGCCGCTTCCGCAAGGGCGGCCGCCGCTTCCTCAGGGACGTCCGCCGCTTCCTCAAGAGCGGTTGCCGCTTCCGCAAGGACGTCCGCCGCTTCCTCAGGGACGTCCGCCGCTTCCTCATGGGCGGCCGCCGCCTGATCCTCATGGTAGAACGCGCCGACGGCCATGGCTGGGCGGTGCCCGGCGGCTTCGTCGATCCCGGCGAGGTCGACCGCAAGGCCTACCGCGAGGCCGCGGCACGCGAACTGAACGAGGAGACGGGGCTGACGCTTCCCGGCGCCTCGTGGACCGAGATGAAGCCGCGCTACGTGCCCGACCCCCGCGCATCTGACGAGGCGTGGATGGTCACCGTGCCGTGCGTGGCGGACCTGGATGTCGACCAGCTTCCCTCGGTGAAGGGCCAGGACGACGCCAAGCACGCCGTCTGGGTGCCCGCCGACAGCTACGACGAGCTCGTCGAGTACCTCGACCGCGTCCACAGCGGCAAGGTGTTCGCCGCGCACGTCGACATGCTGCGCTCGCTTCTGTAAGGGCGAACGCCCACTCGATCGGCCCTCCGCACCGCAATGGTGCGGAGGGCCGATTCTGTTCGACGGAGGTGCGGATTCGGGCTGTGAGCCCGTCGGCGCCTCGGCGAGGTCTTCCCGCTCCGGCCCGCCGCCCCCGAGCGTGCCCAACCGCCGGGTAGCGAGAGCGTCCGCGTATGTGGCCGGGCCATGGCGAGCTCAGTGAGCTCGCCATGGCCCGGTTCGCGTTCTCCCTGATGCACGGCCGCAAGGACTCCTGTTCAAGGGGCCGAGGTGCTCAGCCTGTCGGCTGAGCCGGATCGGCCGCCTCGTCGGCAGATCCGGTCTGCCCGTCGCAGAACACCTCGGTGACGAGCCTCTGCGTCGCCTGCTGGAACGCCGCCGCCAGGGACAGCGCTGCGTCGTCCACGTAGTTCAGCGCGGCGGTCAGGGTCTTCTTGCCGTCGGGGGTGCTGTACATCAGCGCCGCGTGGCCCGCGGCGCCGCCGTTGTGGGTGATGACGGTGCCACCGCAGCCCGTGTCCTGTACGAAGATTCCCAGGCCGTAGCCCATGTTCGGAATGGGCGTCGGGTGCGGCGTGCACATCTCGGCCAGCAGCGGGGCCGGCAGGAGCCTGCCGCTCATCAGCGCGGAGATGAACGTGTGGAGGTCCTGGGTGGTCGAGATCATGTCGCCGCCGCTGGAGATCCAGGAGGGGTTCTGGCGGGTGACGTCGACCGTCTCGGTCTGGCCGGCGTCCTCGTACCGGTAGTAGGCGTGGGCGTGCGGCTCGGGGATCTCCGTTGGTCGGCGGCTCGGCGGTCTCGCCCAGCTCGCGCGCCCCGGCGCTGCCGACCCACTCGCCCCGCTCATCGTGCACGCGCATCTGCACCCCGACGAGGCCGGAATCGACGATCTCCTGGATGGCCTTCTGCAACTCCGGGCGTTCCTGCCCGGCAGCGGCCTTCGACGCGGCCACGCTGTCCGTGGTGGTCCCTCCGGCGGTTCCGGTGACCGGGTTCGAGGTGGACATGGGTGCTCCTTCGTTTCGTGGGCGCTGGTCGAACCTTGAATCCGCCAGGGTGCGGGAGTCGGTGTCAGGTCACAGGCTGCGGGCGGTGATGTCGCCGTGGGAGGTGGTCGCCTCGATGGTCAGGTCGGCGGCGCCGTCGTTCTTGAGGGCGTTGGTGATCCGGCCGTAGGAGGTGCCGGCGTCCAGGGCGGCCGAGACTCCGGCGGCGGCGCCGACCGAGATGTCACCGGACTGGGTGGCCAGCACGACCTTGCCGCCCATGGCCTCGGCGATGTCGATGTCGCCCCGCGCGGTGGTGATCTGTGCGGGGCCGCCGAGGCGGCCGACCTCGACGTCGCCGTCGGTCGCGGTGAGGTGGAGGCTCGCGGTCTCGTCGATCTTGATCTGGCGGTAGGCGCCTTCGAAGGTGACGTCGCCGAGCCGGCCGACGCCGCGCAACTCGCAGGCGGCGGTCTTGGCCTCGACGCGGGAGCCGGTGGGCAGCTGAACGGTCACCTCGACGGACCCGGACGGGCCGAAGTACTGGTTCTTGGCCGAGGCCTGGATCCGCAGGACGCCGTCGGCGTAGTCGACCGTGGTCTGCTCGGCGGCCTTCACGTCGCGACCCTTGGAGGGGTTGGCGGGCAGGACCTCGACCCTGGTGTCGGTGCGGTCGGCGGCGATGAGCTGGACGCGTCCGGCGGGGATGTCCAGGACGGCGGTGATCGGGGCGGCGGTGTCGAACTTCTGCATCGTTCTCTCCCTGCGGTTCGTCGTTTCCAACGCCGCAAACGCTACGTTGCTTTCCGAATCTCTTCAACCAACCTGTTGCGATTTCACTACATTTACGCAGCTCACTGTCGTGAAATCGTTGCAACAAGCCTGAATCTAACGCAACATGCAGGAGAGTTTTGTTGCGATGGGTTGCCCGTGAACGCTATGACGATCATGTGAGCGGCGACACTGGCATATACCCCCCTGCCGTATGCTATGGTCACCGACATGCCCTACCGGGGGTGGGTATAAGTTGAAGGCTGACCGGAAATCCGGTCACGAACGGCGTACAGCGTGTGAGGAGAACGAGATGACGACCACCGAGTACAAGGTCAAGGGCATGACGTGCGGCCACTGCGTCTCCGCCGTGACGGAGGAGGTCGGCTCCATCGAGGGCGTCACCGACGTCAAGGTCGACCTCGCCTCCGGTCTGGTCACCGTCTCCAGCGCCGCACCGCTCGACGCGAAGGCGGTACGGGACGCGGTGGACGAGGCCGGCTACGAAGTCGTCGATTCCTGAGTCTCGGCCGGAGGAGGAAACAGCGATGAACGTCCCGGCCAGGCTCGGGATCTTCGGTCTCGGGCTGGCGGTGGTGTTCGGCGCGGCGATGGGGGCCGGTCGGCTGACCGGCCCCGTCGGGGCCGAGGCGAAACCGAGCGCCGCACACGGCGGCATGAAGGAGAGCAGCGGTATGGAACACGGTGGAGCGGGTCACGGCGGTCACGGGAGCATGCCGCCGGGCGGGCTGCTGGTGTCGGACCAGGGTTACACCCTCACCACGGTGCCCGCCGCGACGGGCACGTTCGCCTTCCGGATCGTCGGGCCGAACGGGCGGGCGGTGACGGCGTTCGACCCGCAGCACGACAAGCGGATGCACCTCATCGTCGTCCGGCGTGACCTGTCCGGTTTCCGGCACGTGCACCCGACGATGGACGCGGACGGCACCTGGCAGGTCGCCTCCCCGCTGAGCGGGCCGGGCACGTACCGCGCGTTCGCCGATTTCAAGCCCACCGGCGCCGATCCGCTGACTCTCGGCATCGACGAGACCGTCGCGGGCGACGCCGCGCCCCGGCCGCTGCCCGCACCGGCCACCACCGCCACCGTCGACGGTTACACCGTGACGCTGACGGGGACACTGGTCGCGGGCCGGTCGAGTCGGCTCGACATGACGATCAGCCGGGACGGCCGGCCGGTCACCGATCTGCAGCCCTACCTGGCCGCGTACGGGCATCTGGTGGCGCTGCGGCAGGGCGACCTGGCCTACCTCCACGTCCACCCGGACGGCGAGCCGGGCGATGGAAAGACCAGGCCCGGGCCGGCCATCACCTTCTACGCCGAAGCACCGTCCGTCGGCACCTACCGTCTCTACCTGGACTTCCAGCACGAGGGCACGGTGCACACCGCCGAGTTCACCGTCACGGCGGGCACGAGCGACACGACCTCCGGCGATCACCAGCACTAGAACGCGACCATCCCGGACAAGGAGGGGTGATGAGCAGCACCACGAGCACGGCACCCGAACGAGTCGAACTGGCGATCGGCGGGATGACCTGTGCCTCGTGCGCGAACCGCGTCGAGAAGCGCCTCAACAAGCTCGACGGCGTCACCGCGACCGTCAACTACGCCACCGAGAAGGCCAGCGTCAGCTTCGGCCCGGATCTCACCACCGAGGACCTGATCGCCCAGGTGGAGAAGGCCGGTTACACCGCCAGTCTCCCCGTCGCGGCGGAGCCGGCCGAGGAGGAGCCGAGCGAGGACGCCCCCGTACGGGCGCTGCGCGACCGGCTCCTCATCAGCGCCGCGCTGGCGATCCCGGTGATCCTGCTGGCGATGGTCCCGGCGCTGCAGTTCCGGTACTGGCAGTGGGCGTCGCTGACCCTGGCGGCCCCGGTGCTGGTGTGGGGCGCGCTGCCGTTCCACCGCGCGGCGTACAAGAACCTCAAGCTCGGCGCGGCGACGATGGACACGCTCGTGTCGCTGGGCACGATCGCGGCGTTCGGCTGGTCGCTGTACGCGCTGTTCTTCGGTGACGCGGGCGAGCCCGGCATGCGGCACCCCTTCACCTTCACGATCGAGCGCTCCTCCGGCGCGGGCAACATCTACCTGGAGGTCGCCGCCGGGGTGACGGTGTTCATCCTGGCCGGGCGCTACTTCGAGGCCCGGTCGAAGCGCCGCGCCGGCGCCGCCCTGCGGGCGCTGCTGGAGATGGGCGCCAAGGACGTCGCCGTCCTGCGCGGCGACCGCGAGGAACGGATCCCGGTCGAGCAACTGAAAACCGGCGACCGGTTCGTCGTACGGCCGGGCGAGAAGATCGCCACGGACGGGGTCGTGGTCGAGGGCGGCTCCGCGGTGGACATGAGCATGCTCACCGGCGAGTCCGTGCCCGTCGAGGTCGGGGTCGGCGACGCGGTCGTCGGCGCCACCGTGAACGCGGGCGGCCGGCTCGTCGTCGAGGCGACCAAGATCGGCTCCGACACGCAGCTCGCGCAGATGGCGCGGCTGGTGGAGGACGCGCAGAACGGCAAGGCGCAGGTGCAGCGCCTGGCCGACCGGATCGCCGGGATCTTCGTGCCGATCGTCATCACGCTCGCCGTGGCCACCCTCGGGTTCTGGCTCGGCACCGGCGGCAGCGTCGCGGCCGCCTTCACCGCCGCGGTCGCGGTCCTCATCATCGCCTGCCCGTGCGCGCTCGGCCTGGCCACGCCGACCGCCCTCCTCGTCGGTACGGGGCGCGGCGCGCAGCTCGGCATCCTGATCAAGGGGCCCGAGGTGCTGGAGTCGACGCGGCGGATCGACACGATCGTGCTGGACAAGACCGGCACGGTCACGACCGGCAGGATGACGCTGACCGACGTGGTGACCGCCGAGGGCCAGGACGCCGACGAGGTGCTGCGGCTGGCCGGCGCGCTGGAGGACTCCTCCGAGCACCCGATCGCCCAGGCGATCGCCAAGGGCGCCGTGCAGCGGGTCGGCGCGCTGCCCCGGCCGGAGGACTTCGCCAACATCGAGGGCCTCGGCGTGCAGGGCGTCGTGGACGGCCACGCGGTCCTGGTCGGTCGTACGCGACTGCTGGAGGAGTGGTCCCAGCACCTGCCCGCCGAACTCGAACGCGCCAAGGCGGCGGCGGAGGCCGCGGGCCGGACGGCCGTCGCGGTCGGCTGGGACGGCGAGGCGCGCGCGGTCCTGGTCGTCGCGGACGCGATCAAGGACACCAGCGCCGAGGCGATCACCCGGCTGCGCGGGCTCGGCCTGACGCCGATCCTGCTGACCGGCGACAACGAGGCGGCGGCCCGCGCGGTCGCGGCCGAGGCCGGCATCGACGAGGTGATCGCGGAGGTGCTGCCCGCCGACAAGGTCGACGTCGTCAAGCGGCTGCAGGGCGAGGGTAAGGTCGTGGCGATGGTCGGGGACGGTGTCAACGACGCGGCGGCTCTGGCGCAGGCGGATCTGGGCCTGGCCATGGGCACCGGCACCGACGTGGCCATCGAGGCGGCCGACCTCACGCTGGTGCGCGGCGACCTGCGCGCCGCGGCGGACGCCATCCGGCTGTCCCGCCGGACGCTGGGCACGATCAAGGGCAACCTCTTCTGGGCCTTCGCCTACAACGTGGCCGCCCTGCCGCTGGCCGCCGCCGGCCTGCTCAACCCGATGCTGGCCGGTGCCGCGATGGCGTTCTCCAGCGTGTTCGTGGTCAGCAACAGCCTGCGGCTGCGCCGCTTCGAGGCGGCGCGCTGAGATGCGGGCGAGGAGTCTGAGCGGCAGGCCGCACCGGTCCGGGGTTCCGGCGCCGGGCGGTCTGCTGCTCCTGGCTCTGACGCTGTTCGGCCTGTTCGCGATGCACGGGTTGCAGGCGACGGCCGGTCCGACGGACACGCACGCGGCCGCCGTCGTCATGACCATGCCCGGGGCGGATCACCCGGACGCCGAGACCGGGCATCACCACGCCTCGGCACCGTCGCACGCCCCTTCCGGCCGGCACGACCATCCCGGCGGCCAGATGTGCCTGGCCCTGCTGGTGCTGGCCACGCTGCTCGTCCTGGCCGCCGCCTTCGTCGGGCGCCGCGACGCGTCCGGCGCGCCGGGCCGTCCGCACGGACGAGGACACGAGTCCCAGGGCCGGGCCCCGCCCCGACCGTCCATCTTCCAGCTCTCCGTACTCCGGCTGTGACAGGCGTCCGGGTCCTCGATGACCCGCACGCCCACTCAGCACGCCCGGATACGGAAGGTAGAAGATCGATGAAACGCGTCCGCTCTCTGGTGATCGTCCCGGTCGCCGCCCTCACCCTCGCCGCGTGCGGCGGCAACGGCGACGACTCCGGTCACCACTCCATGAACGGTCACTCCATGGGCCCCGGTATGAGCATGAGCTCGTCCCCGGCCGGACACGACGCGCAGGACGTGATGTTCGCGCAGATGATGATCCCGCACCACCGGCAGGCGGTCACCATGGCGCGGCAGGCCGCCACGAAGGCGTCCTCGCCCGAGGTCAAGAGGCTCGCCGCCCGGATCGAGAACGCCCAGCAGCCGGAGATCGACAAGATGACCGGCTGGCTGAAGGGCTGGGGAGCCGCCATGCCCTCGCCCGGCGGCATGCACATGGGCGAGGGGATGATGTCCGAGCAGGACATGAAGAAGCTCGACTCGCTGTCCGGCGCGGCCTTCGACAAGGCGTTCCTGGAGATGATGATCGAACATCATCAGGGCGCCGTCGCCATGGCCCGGACCGAGCAGGCCCAGGGCTCGAACGCCGACGCCAAGGCCCTCGCCGGCTCGATCATCGGCTCGCAGAGCGCCGAGATCGCCACGATGCGGAACCTGCTCAAGGACAGGTGATCGCCAGGGGCGGCCGATCACGGTCGGCCGCCCCCGATCCGCCTGTGTTCCGCGTTCCTCGGTGGGGCACCACCGTTCGGTGATGGAGGGAAGGCAATGAGCGCGATCGGTCACGCGCTGGCGATCACCGGGTCGATGACCTGGGAGATCCTGTGGGCGCTGATCCTGGGATTCCTGTTGTCCGCGATCGTCCAGGCCGTGGTGCGCCGCGCGACGATCGTACGGCTGCTCGGCGACGGGCGGCCTCGTACGCTCGCGACGGCCACCGGGCTGGGCGTGGCGTCGTCGTCGTGCTCGTACGCGGCGGTCGCGCTGGCGCGCTCGCTGTTCGTCAAGGGCGCGAGCTTCATCGCGGCGATGACGTTCGAGATCGCCTCGACCAACCTGGTGGTCGAACTCGGCATCATCCTGGCGCTGCTGATGGGCTGGCGGTTCACCGCGGCGGAGTTCATCGGCGGGCCGATCATGATCGTGGTCCTGGCGGTGCTGTTCCGGCTGTTCCTCCGGGAACGGCTGCTCCGTGCCGCCCGCGAGCAGGCGGAGCGCGGCGTCGCGGGCGCGATGGAGGGCCACGCGGCGATGGACATGTCCGTCCAACGGCAGGGGTCGTTCCGACGCCGGCTGCTGTCCGGGGAGGGCTTCACGTCGGTGGCGCACGTGTTCGTCATGGAGTGGGCGGCGATCCTGCGGGACCTGCTGATCGGCCTGCTGATCGCCGGGGCGATCGCCGCGTGGGTGCCCGACTCGTTCTGGCGGCACTTCTTCCTCGTCGACCATCCGCTCGCCGCGAAGCTGTGGGGGCCGCTGGTCGGCCCGCTCGTCGCGGTGATCAGCTTCGTCTGCTCGATCGGCAACGTCCCGCTGGCCGCGGTGCTGTGGAAGGGCGGGATCAGCTTCGGCGGCGTGGTCGCCTTCATCTTCGCCGACCTGATCATCCTCCCGATCATCCTGATCTACCGGAAGTACTACGGCACCCGGATGGCGCTGTTCGTCACCGGGACCTTCTACGCGGCGATGGTCCTCGCCGGCTACCTGGTCGAACTGCTCTTCGGAGTCACCGGCCTGATCCCGGAGAAGCGGCACGCGGTGGTGATGGAGCAGGGCGTCTCCTGGAACTACACCACCTGGCTGAACATCGCCTTCCTCGTCCTGGCCGCGGTCCTGCTGGTCCGGTTCGTCCGTACGGGCGGCGTCCCGATGCTGAAGATGATGGGCGGCTCTCCCGAGGCCGAAAACCATCACTAAGGGACCCTAACCCCACTTCGGGCCAATTTTGCATAAACCTGACATTCGACCTCCTTCGTGATCCATCATGATCACCGAGTGATGAGCACTTGGGAGGTCTTCATGTTGAGGCGTACAGTCGTCGCGGCGACAGCGATGGTCGCTCTCGCCGCGCCGGCTCTCACCGGGCACGTACGAGAGGCTCGCGCCGCCGACGTCGGCAGGGCCGAAGTCGTACCGGTCCAGATCACCGGTGCTCCGGCGAAGCGGTTCAATCTCGTGGTCCTCGGCGACGGCTACACCGACGCCGACATGCCGAGGTACCGGCAGGACGTCGACCAGGAGATCAGCACGCTGTTCGCGTTCGAGCCGTTCAAGTCCTACCGCAGCTACATCAACGTCTACCGGGTCGAGATCGTCTCGGGCGAGTCGGGAGTGAGCTGCGACCCCGATCTGAACGCGCCCAGGCGGACCACGCCGCTGAGCATGAAGTTCTGGAGCGGCTGCTCGTCCACCGGCATCCAGCGCCTGCTGGTGATGGACAATGCCGCGGCCCAGAAATACGCGAACATGGTCACCGGGACCAGTGCCGCCAACCGGCAGATCGTGGCCCTGGCGAACAGCGGCACGTACGGCGGCGCGGGCGGGACGTACGCCACGGCGTCGGGCAGCAATGCCATGTCGTCGCTGATCATGCCGCACGAGATCGGGCATTCGCTCGGCGGCCTGCAGGACGAGTACAACTACTACCAGCGAGGCGTTCCCGGCGGGGCCTACACCGACGGCGAGCCGAACTCGATCCACCACACGCTCCTCACCGAGGAGCAGATGCGCCTGCAGAAGGCGAAGTGGTACCGCTGGCTGGGCGAACAGAGCACGTCGGGCGGGCCCATCGGCCGCTACGAGGGCGGGATGTACGACACCACGGGCGTCTGGCGGCCCAGCGCGCACTCGATGATGAAGACCCTCGGATACGCCTATGACCAGGTCGAACGCGAGAGGATGACCCAGGCGATCTCCGCCAAGCTCAACCTGATCCAGGACAACACCCCGACCACGGCCCCCATCGGCGCCGACCGCGTGGTCTGGCTTGAGACGCTGCACCCCGTCGACCACACGCTCGACATCACCTGGACCCTGGACGGCAAGAAGGTGGCGGGCGGCCGGGACGACCACAACCTCGACCTGTCGCGGCTACCGATCAAGCCGGGCACGCACACCCTGACCGCCAAGGTCGTCGACGGGACCGACTTCGTCCGCGACCCGGCCGTCCGCGACTCCGCCGCCCTTACCCAGACCCGTACCTGGACGATCGACACGACCGCGCCGAACCCCACGGAGACCACCGCGGCGGGCTTCACCGAGTCGACGCCGACCGGCGCCCCCGTCGGCGCGAACGACGTGATCTACGCCGAGACGACGCACCCCGCGACGTCCGTGCCCGCCGTCCGCTGGAGCCTCGACGGCAAGAAGGTGGCGACCCCGGGCAACGACCGCGACCTCGACCTGGGCCGGCTCCACCTCGCCTCCGGAACGCACACGGTCACCGCCCGTGCGGTCGACCCGGCCACCGGCGCCAAGTCCGAGACCCTCACCTGGACGGTCGACGCGCAGCGCCCGACCGTCTCGGCGGTGTTCTCCACACCGGCCGCCAAGCAGGGCAAGGAGTACGTCTTCGACAATGAGTTCACCATGAAGCTGAGCCCGTCCGATGACGCCGCCGGCGCCACGCTGGCCGAGTTCCAGGTCGACGGGGACGGCTGGTTCCGCTACTTCGGCTGGCCGACCGACTCGACCGCACCGTTCCGGTTCACGCCGCTGGGGACCAAGGTCGACGACCTCATCTACGGCAAACTCGGCACGCCCGCTCGCGCGGTGGCCTGGGAGAACGTGCCGCCCGGTTACGGCCACCACACGATCGAGTACCGCGCCGTCGACGCGGCCGGGAACGTCGGAAAGACCACGAAGGTCGACGTGATCCTCCGCGACAGCCGCTGAGCGAGAACCGCTCGGCAGAACCGGCCGAGCATGATCGGCCGAGCCCGTTCCGGGCCCCCGACGCCGGGGCCCGGAACGGCCCCGCCCGATCTAAGGCTGGTGGGCCGTCGTCATGGCCGCCTTCCCGGCCGTGGCGGCGGCACACGCGACGGGAGCGCCGCCGCCGTACCTGCCCTCCGGGCTGCTCGTCGGCACCGCGCTTGACACGTCGACCTGAGCACGCCAATTCCGGAATCGCGCTGGATATGACTGAATACCAGGCATTCCGTCGGGACTTTGCCGGGAGCGCGGGCTGAGCGACCCGCCGTTGGCCTGACGCGCCACCGGCCCCGGCATTCATGGGGCATTGCATTCGCCCGCATAACCATCAACGACCGCATCGGCGGACAGATTGAACATGTGTCGTCGATGGGGAGGGTACGCGCCCGGGTCACGGGCGGCCGGGCGGGAGCGCCGGCGGGACACGGCCCGGCCTGGGGCTGGTGCGCCGTCGTCGGCGCCGCGTTCCTGGCCGGGGCGGCGGCGCACGCGGCCGGTGTGCCGGCGCCGTACCTGCTCGCCGGGCTGCTGGTCGGTGTGGCGCTCGCGCTGTCGGGCCTGGTCACCAGCGCCCTCCCCCGGCCCGCGTACCGTGCGTCGCAGGCGCTGGCCGGGGTGCTGATGGGCGGGTACATCCATCCGGCGGCGCTGCGCGCGGCCGCGCCGTCGATGCTTCCCCTCATCGTCGTCACCGTCGCGACCGTCCTGCTCAGCGTTGGGGTGGCCCGGCTGCTGGAGCGGTCCCGGCTCCTCGACCGGCCGACGGCGACGCTGGCCACGGTGCCGGGCGGCGCCGCCGCGATGCTCGCGGCCTCGGACGAACTCGGCGCGGACACCCGCCTGGTGGCGCTCGCCCAGTACTCCCGGGTCGGCATCGTCGCGGCCACCGCTCCGCTGGTCGTCCCGCTGCTCGGGCCGACCGCGCCCGCGGTGTCGGGCGCCGGTGAGCCGCACTCGCCGCTGAGCCCGCAGATGCTGCGGCTGGTCGGCGGGGCCGATCAGCCGGCGGGCCTCCTGGTGCTGTGCGCCGTCGCGGTGCTCGGCGTCCAGGTGGGGCGGCGCCTGCGGCTGCCCGCGCCGGTCGTGCTCGGTCCGATGCTGGTGACCGTGGTGGCGACGTTCTCCGGCGCGGCGCACGGGTTCCGCCCGACCGGCCTGCTGCAGACGCTCGTGTTCGCCTGCATCGGGCTGGAGATCGGGCTGCGGTTCACCCGGCCCTCCCTCCGGCACGCGCGCCGGGCCCTGCCCTGGATCGTGGCCGGCACGATCGCCGTCAGCGTCGCCTCGGCGCTGCTCGCGTGGCTGCTCGCCGCGGTGACCCGGCTGTCGTTCGCCGACGCCTACCTCGCCACGACGCCCGGCGGCATCAACGCGGTCCTCGCGACGTCGGTCGCGACCAACGCCGACGTCGGGCTGATCTCGAGCGTGCAGAGCCTGCGGCTGTTCGCCGTCGTCTCGCTCGCGCCGGTCCTGGTCCGCCTCACCTTCGTACGGAGCGGCCGCCGGTCCGGATCCGCCACGGCGGAAGCGGCGGAGCCCCGGTCCCTGGCGGGCCGATCCTGAGCGGTTCCGACGCGATATGCCCGATTCGTGATCTACCGCCACTCTCGCGGAAAGTAAGAGCCGTCGCCGTAAAACGTTAACGAAACGTTGATTGGCAGAGGACGCCTGATCACCCCTAAACTACGGAAAGCCCGGCTGCCCCCGGCTTCACACGAAGCACAGCCGTCCGCCGAATCCCCCTGGGACCCGGGAACCATCAGTTGTCGAGGCGCGTCCGGAGCCGATGAGGTTCCGGCCGGGCGGCTCCGGCCCGAGCCCGACGCGCTGCCCCGGTAGGCGGCAAGGAGAGGAGTAGGACTCTGTGGCGCCCTCCAACCCGATGACCTCCACGCGCGCCACCGGCCGGTCGCGGTTCCGGCGATCGCTCCGGATCTGCGCTGCGGCCTCGCTGGCGATCACCGTTTCGCTGACGACGGCCGGCATCGCCGACGCCGCCCCGAAACCGTCGGCGGCCGCCGCGAAGAAGGAGCTGGCCAAGCTCAACCCCCAGCTCGACAAGAAGGTCGACCAGTTCAACAAGACCAAGACCGAGCTCGACGCGGCCAAGAAGCGACTCAAGGTCCTGAAGGCGCAGAAGCAGGCCGAGCAGGCCACGTACGACCAGCTACACGCGCGCGTCGTACAGCTCGTTGCGAACCAGTACAAGACCGGCCAGTCCGACCCGGCCACCGCCGTACTGGCCTCGAACAACCCCGACCAGGCCCTCGACCAGATGTCGACGTTCACGCACCTGGCGAGCAACCGGGGCCAGGAGCTGACCGCGTTCCTCGCCTCCACCCAGCGGCTCCGGCGCGACCTCGCCGCGGTGCAGGCCACGGTGCAGGACATCTCGCAGAAGGCCGCGAAGCTCAAGGCGCAGAAGGTGGCGCTCGAGAAGCAGATCGCCAAGCAGCAGAAGCTGTCCAAGGAGGCCGGCGAGACGACGTCCTCGGGCGGCAAGGTCGGTGGGACCTACACCGGTCCGGCCTCCGGCTCGGCGCGCGCCGCGCTGAACTACGCGTACGCCCAGCTCGGCAAGCCGTACATCTACGGCGGCACCGGTCCGAAGGGCTATGACTGCTCCGGGCTGACGATGATGTCCTGGCGCGCGGCCGGGGTCAGCATTCCCCGCGTCGTCCCCGACCAGTACAACGCGACCCACCGTGTCGCCCAGAGCGACGTGCAGCCCGGCGACCTCGTCTTCCTGAGCGGCAATGGGCACGTCGGGATGATGGTCGACAGCGGCCACTTCATCCACGCCCCGCGCACCGGTGAGAACGTGATGGTCAGTCCCCTCGCCGGCTACTGGCAGGGCCAGCTCGTCGGCTTCGGCCGTCCCTGACGACGCCGACGCGCGGTGAGCCGGGGGGCGGCTCACCGCGCGGTTCGGTGCGGTTCGGGTGATCAGTGCCGGCCGGACACCGCCCGGTGGTACTGCTGCCAGACCTCCTTGTCGGTCACGGCCCGGTTGAGGAACATCAGGCCGTCGAGCCGGCAGTCACAGGCGTTCTTCTCGGCGGTGTTCTGGGGGAAGCTCCCGCCGATCTTGATGCCGCGCGAGTCGGCCGACGAGGTGACGTGCGTGCCCGGCGTCCCGACCTCCCAGGGGTCGCCGGCCGTCGTGTAGAAGCCGTCCAGCGGCTTGCCGTTCTTGTACAACTTCATCGTGCCGTGGTCGTAGTCGTACGACGCCGCCAGGAACACCCACTCGCCGATCGGCAGGATGCTCTGCCAGTCCTCGCTCGCGGCGAACGTCTGCGACTTGCCGCCGTCGATGCGGCGGCCGAGGGCGACGACCCGCATCGTCCCCGACACGTCGATCACCTCGAGCAGCGCTCGTACGTCGTGGCCCTGCGAGTCGCCGCTGAGCAGGCCCGCCAGCCCGACCGCGTTGTAGTAGTCCGACGGGCTCGCCGTCTCGGAGTTGGGCGCCGGGTTCGGGCCGGTCATCTTGAACCAGCCCATGATCGAGGCTTCCTTGGCGCCGCTGAAGGCGTGCAGGGACGGCACGCCGGTCGCCGAGTAGACCCCGGCCTTCCAGTCGTCGTTGCCCTTGGTCGCCGGGTTGACCTGTTTCGTCTGGATCGAGTAGCCGCCGCCCGGGAACGCGCTGTCCCGTACGCGCATGGCGGCCCCGCCGTTGATCAGGTTGATGGTCGTGCCGGAGAACCCGCGGTCGCGTTCCTGCGCGGGGTGGCCCGGCACGGGATGCTCGAAGTCGTAGTACGAGACCAGGTTGGATCGCAGGCTCGGCAGCACCTTCGACAGGGCCTGGTCGTGGCCCCGCGCCGCGCCGGTGTCCGCCTGGGCCGCGGTCGCGGCGAGCGGCCCGCAGACCAGGGCCGCGACGGCGACCGCCGCCAGGCGCCGGGACCGTACGGCCGCGCTGAGATGTCTCATCGTTCCCTCCACGTGCGTCTGGGGGTCCCGGCGGCCACCGTCAGGGGGGTGACGGTGACCGCCGGGAGTGCGGCGGGGTCCGGGCCGCCGCCCGGCCGCCGGACCGGCGGGCGGCGGCCCGGACCCACGATCAGTCGCCGACCGCCGTGCCGGTGACCTTGAAGTTGCGGACCCGGCCGGTGTTGTCGAACGACCCGAACCCGACCCGGCCGGACGCGAGGGTCTTGTCGACCGCCGTCATCCGCGGGTCCTTGGAGTGGTCGAGGTACACCGCGATCTCACCGGTGTCCACGTGCCGGATCACGGTCACGTGATGCCACTTCATGTCGGTGATCGACGGTTCGGCGCCGCGCGAGCGCAGGGGGTCCCACTGGTCCTCGATCCGCAGCCGGTCGGCGTTGTTGACCAGGAAGATCCCGTTGTGCGGGTAGATCGAATTGTCCTGCGACAGATGCGCGTAGTAGAACTGCGTGTCCGACTGATAGCCGAACACGATGATCACATCGCGGTTGGTGACGTCCGTCGGGGTGTCGATCCGCACGTCGGCGTCGATCCGCTCGGTGCCGAACTTCGGCCCCTTGCTGAGCACCGCGTACTCGAACGGGCGACGCGGGCCGGGCCGCTGCGTGCCGGCCTCGGCCAGGATCACCTGGTTCCCTTCGAACTTCCACTTCGACGGGGTGACCGGCGCCCAGTTCTTCGCGCCCGCCGTGCCGCCCACGTGGGTGTGGCCGACCGAACCCGCGGCGAAGTGCCGGGTGCCGACGACCTTCCAGATCTTGCCGTTCGCCTTGGAGAGCAGGTAGAGCTCGCCCTTGCTGTCGCGGCCGAAGCGCAGGTCGACGCGCTTGTCGCCGGCGAACTGCTGCATCGTCAGCCGGTTGCCGTTCGTGTCGAACGTCTGGAGCTGGTGGATCGCCGCCCGCGGGGCGCCGCGGCGCATCTGGCTCTGCTCGGTGTAGTAGACGGCGCCGTCGACCAGGTCACCGAAGACGTACTTGCCGTACAGCTCGGGCAGCTTGTGGCCGCGGTAGACGTACCCGCCTGAGATCGCCTTGCCGATGTCGCTGCTGCAGTTCCAGCCGGCCGGCGGGTCGTGGTCGTAGGCGGCCACCGGGTAGTCGTAGCCGTACTTCGCGTCGTCCTCGGGCAGCGTGTACAGGTCGCAGCGGTCGTTCTTCACGAAGGTGTACGGGCCCTCGCGGTTCGGCCAGCCCGCGTTGTCGCCGGCGCGGATGTCCCAGACACCCTCGATGGCGTGCTCACCGATGTGGCCGAGGAACAGCTGGTGGCTGCCGCCGGTGTCCCAGCTGAAGCGGTGCGGGTCGCGGAAGCCGAGGGCGAAGATCTCGCCGAGGGCCCCCGCCTTGCCGACGAACGGGTTGTCGGCCGGGATGCCGTACTTGCCGTTCGCGCTGTTGTTCCCGTGCGGGTCGATCCGCAGCAGCTTCCCCTGCGGGACGCCGAGGTTCTGCGGGTCGTTGTTGCCGGCGGCCTGGCCCATTCCGCCGTCACCGGCGGCGATGTAGAGCTTGGCGTAGTCCTTGTCGCCCCGCTTGGCGTTCGGGTTGAAACCCATTTCCTGAATGCCGTGGATCTGCCCGCCGAAGCCGAGCCGGAGGATCTCCCGGTGCGTGCCGTGGAAGGTGTCCGCCTTCGGATCGTCGGCGGTCCACTCGTCGACGACACCGTGGTAGATGGTGCCCGCCTGCGGCGTCAGGTCGGGGACCTTGGTGGTGCTGGAGGCCAGCTCGGTGTGGATCGTGTAGAACTTCCCGTTCGTCCGGAAGTCCGGGTCGAAGGCGACGATGCCGAAGCCCTGGCCGAGGCCGCGCCCGGAGAAGAAGTACGGCTCGAACTGCGCCTTGACGTCGAGGTAGACGTGCGGCTGTCCGTTCCGGACGACGTACAGGTTGCCGTTCAGGTCCGGTACGTACATGCGGCCGGAGCCGTCCGGCACCTCACCGATGTAGTTGATCCTGTCCCAGCGCATGAGGCGGGCGTCGACGGGCGCGGGAACGGGGTCGGACTTGGGGAACTGCGCGTACTCCTGGAGGACGAGCCCCAGGTCGGAGGTGATCGGTCGTTCGGGAATCGGGTCGGTGACGGGAGTTTCGTCGGCGAGCGCGGCCTGCTGGGGCACCGAGAACAGAGCCGCGAGTAGAGCGACGGTCGTCAGAAGGCACCATCTGAACTTCGTCATTCTGCCACCCATGGGGTCGATAGGCGGAAAGCGCTTTCTGCAAACGCTTTCCCGAACGTAGGTGAGGGCGGTCACAGGGTCAAGAGAGGGATTCGGTGGCCTCCTTCGGGGGTGAGGTCGGCGGAGGATGCGCTCGCGCGCTCCAGACAGGTCGGATCAGGTCACGTGCTCGGCGAAGCGGGCGAGGCACAGCGACAGCGCCTCCGCCCCCGGCATCGCCCAGAGGTCGTCGTTGAAGATCTCGACTTCGATCGGTCCCGTGTAGCCGGCCTCGTCCACGGCCGTACGGAACCGGCGCAGCTCGACGCAGCCGTCACCGAGCATCCCGCGCCCGGTCAGGACCCCCTCCGGAAGGGGGGTCGTCCAGTCGGCCACCTGGAACAGCGCGATCCGGTCCTCGGCCCCGGCCCGCGCGATGGCGGCGTACGCGCCCGGGTCCCACCACAGGTGGTAGGTGTCGACCATGACGCCGACCTGCGCGGCGGGGTGCGGAGCGGCCAGGTCGAGCGCCTGGTCGAGCGTCGAGACCACGCAGCGGTCGGAGCAGTACATCGGGTGCAGCGGCTCCAGGGCGAGCCGCACCCCGCACTCCCCCGCGTACGGAGCCAGCTCGGCGAGCGCGTCGGCCACCCGCCGCCGCGCGCCGTCGAGGTCACGCGAACCCTCGGGCAGCCCGCCGCTGACCAGCGCGAGCGACGGCGCGCCCAGCTCGGCGGCCTCCTCGATGGCCCGCCGGTTCTCCGCGATCGCGTCGGGGAGCTGGAAGAACCCGCCTCGGCACAGCGACGTGACGGTCAGCCCGGCGTCGCGGACCAGCTTCGCCGTACGGGCCAGGCCGTACTCGGCGACCGGTTCGCGCCACAACCCGACGCCGGTGACCCCGGCGGCGACGCACCCCGCGACCAGCTCCGGCAACGGCCAGTACCGCGTCGTCCACTGGTTCAGGCTGAAGCGTCTCATGAGCCCTCCTTCGTCAGGGGAGTGACCCAGGGCGCTGTGCTCCCGATTCGCTCGCTCCGCTCACTCATGAGGTCACCCCCTGGACGGTCAGCCACGCGCGCATGCGGGCCGCCGCGAGGTCCGGGTCGGGCAGCAGGCCGGCCTGGTCGGCCAGCGTGAACAGCCGGACCAGGTGCGGGACGGAGCGGGCGCTCTCCAGGCCTCCGACCATGCGGAAGTGCGCCTGGTGCCCGGCCAGCCAGGCGAGGAACACGACGCCCGTCTTGTAGTAGTACGTCGGGGCGGCGAAGATGTGCCGGGCCAGCGGCACGGTCGGGGCGAAGACCCGCTCGTACGCCTCCGGGTCCCCGGCGTCGAGCGCGCCGAGGGCGGCCGCCGCGGCGGGCGCGATCGGGTCGAAGATGCCGAGCAGCGCGTCGCTGTGCCCGTGGTCGTCGCCGCGGATCAGCTCCGGGTAGTTGAAGTCGTCGCCGGTATAGAGCCGCACGCCCGCGGGCAGGCGGCGGCGCAGCGCGACCTCCCGGCCGGCGTCCAGCAGCGACACCTTGATCCCGTCGACCTCGGCAGCGTGCTCGGCGATGATCGCCAGCACACTCTCGGCGGCGGCGTCCAGGTCTGCCGAGCCCCAGTAGCCCTCCAGGGCCGGGTCGAACATCGGGCCGAGCCAGTGCAGCACGGCGGGCCGCGCGACCTGGCCGAGCAGCCGGCCGTACACCTCGGCGTAGTCGTCGGGCCCCGTGGCCGAGGCGGCGAGCTGGCGGCCGGCCATGATGACGGGCGTCCCGCCGGCCGCCTCGATCACGCCGAGCTGCTCCTCGTACGCCGCGACGATCCGGTCCAGCGGGGCCGGGCCGGGCGGGAGCTGGTCGGTGCCCGCGCCGCAGACGATGCGTCCGCCGCAGGCCCGCGCCTCCGCGCCGCTGCGCGCGATGAGTTCGCGCGTCGTCGGCCAGTCGAGGCCCATGCCGCGCTGTGCGGTGTCCATCGCCTCCGCGACGCCCAGCCCGTACGACCACAGGTGCCGGCGGAACGCCAGGGTCGACTCCCAGTCGACGGCCTCCGGGTCGGCGAGCGGGTCGACCACGACGTGCGCGGCGGCGTACGCGACACGCGACGTGGCGGGCGCCGCCGGCGGCGGATAGGCGCGCGGCTCGCCCAGCGTGTAGGGGACGAGCGAGCCGCCCTCGGGCAGGTCGATCTTCACTTGGCGAGCTCCGTGACCTCGATGCGGCGGCCCTCCTTCCAGGAGCGCAGGCCCAGCTCGGCGAGCTGGACGCCCCGCGCGCCCGCGTAGAAGTCCCACGGGAACGCGCCGTCGTCGGCGACGTGCCGCAGGAACAGCTCCCACTGCGCCTTGAACCCGTTGTCGAACTCGGCGTTGTCCGGCACCTCCTGCCACTGGGCGCGGAAGTCCTCCGTGGCGGGCAGGTCCGGGTTCCAGACCGGCTTGGGCGTCATCGACCGGTGCTGCACCCGGCAGCGGCGCAGGCCGGCGACCGCGCTGCCCTCGGTGCCGTCCACCTGGAACTCCACCAGCTCGTCGCGGAACACCCGCGTCGTCCAGGAGGAGTTGATCTGCGCGATGGCGCCGCCCTCGAGCTCGAAGATCCCGTACGCCGCGTCGTCCGCCGTCGCGGCGTACGGCTTGCCGTTCTCGTCGACCCGTTCGGGAATGTGGATCGCGCCGAGCGCCTGCACCGAGCGGACCGGCGCGATGACGTTGTCGAGGACGTACCGCCAGTGGCAGAACATGTCGGCGATGATCCCGCCGCCGTCCTCCACCCGGTAGTTCCAGCTCGGGCGCTGCGCCTCCTGCCAGTCGCCCTCGAACACCCAGTAGCCGAACTCCCCGCGCACCGACAGGATCCGCCCGAAGAAGCCGCCGTCGACCAGCCGCTTGAGCTTGAGCAGGCCCGGCAGGAAGAGCTTGTCCTGTACGACGCCGTGCCGGATGCCCGCCTCGTCGGCGAGCCGGGCCAGCTCGAGCGCCTCCTCGACGTCCTCGGCGAGCGGCTTCTCGGTGTAGACGTGCTTGCCCGCCTCGATCGCCGCCCGGACCCCCGGAGCACGGGCACTCGTGATCTGGGTGTCGAAGTAGACCTCGACGCCGGGCCGGGCGAGGGCCTCGCCGAGGTCGGTGGACCACTCCGTCAGCCCGTGCCGCTCGGCGATGGCGCGCAGCTTGACCTCGCTGCGGCCGACCAGGATCGGTTCCGGCCACAGCACGGTACCGTCGGCGGTGGTCAGCCCGCCCTGGTCGCGGATCGCCAGAATCGAGCGGACGAGGTGCTGGCGGTACCCCATCCGGCCGGTCACGCCGTTCAGGACGATCCCGATGGACCTGCGTGCCATCCCTGTGTGTTCCTCTCTACCGGTTCGAGCCGACGCCTCTACGGGTCTCGTTCGGTCGACGGCTCTGCGGGTTCGGTCGACGGCTGTACGGGTCAGTCCGCGGCCGAGGCCGCGCCGAGCAGGTCGCGGATCCGGCCGGTGGCGCGGGCGAACTCCGGGCGGGCCATGGTCGCGGAGTAGTCCCGCTCGTCCGGCAGGTCGACGTCGATGATCTCGGCGATCGTGCCGGGCCGGTCGGTCATCACGACGATGCGGTTGGCGAGGTAGGCCGCCTCCGCAATCGAGTGCGTGACCAGCAGGACGGTCGTACGCGTCTCCCGCCAGATGCGGTTCAGCTCGATGTTCAGCTGCTCACGGGTGAGCGCGTCGAGCGCGCCGAACGGCTCGTCCATCAGCAGGACCGGCGGCTCGTGCAGCAGCGCCCGGCAGAGCGCCACCCGCTGCTGCATACCGCCGGACAGCTCGTGCGGGTACGCGTCCTCGAACCCGGTCAGCCCGGTCATCGCGATGAGCTCCGCGGTGCGTTCGCGGGCCCGGGCGGCGGGCATCCGGCGCATCTCCGCCTGGAGCAGGATGTTGCGCCGGGCGCTGCGCCACTCCAGCAGCGCGGCGCGCTGGAAGACGTACCCGATGTCGTGGCGCGGGCCGGCGACCGACTCGCCGCGGAGCCGTACGCCGCCGGAGGACGGCTTGAGCAGCCCCGCGACCAGCTTGAGCAGCGTCGACTTCCCGCAGCCCGACGGGCCGACGATGGCCACGAACTCGCCCGCGGCCACGTCGAGCGACACGTCCCGCAGCGCCGTGACGTCCTTCTTCTTCGTACGGAACCGTACGGCCACGTCCTCCAGCCGGACGTTTCCGCCCCGGCTCGCTTCCTGCTCAGTCACTTGCCCTCGTTCCCGTGTGCTCCCGGGCATCGTCGTCACCTCTCCGGTCGGTCAGCCCTGCGGCGCGGCGGAGGAGGCCCAGTACGCCGACGGCGCCTCGGCCTTGCTGATCAGGCCGCTCTGCGTGAAGACGCTGATGGTCTGCTGCCAGTCGGCGTCGGTGTTGATGCCCGGGGCCTTGCCCTGGGTGGCGGCGGTGTGCAGGAGGCTCATCGTCGTCTTGAACTGGTCGGCCAGCACCGTCGGGGACGGGAGCTGCTGGGACGCGCCCTGCATGGCGGCGACGGCGTTCGCCGGGTCCTTCTCGGCCGCCGCCCACGCCTCACTGGTGGCCGCGGACATGCGCTTGACCAGATCCGCGCTGCTCTTGAGCTTGCGGTCGCCGACGAGCAGGCCGTTGGAGTAGTAGTTCAGCCCGAAGTCGGCGAACTTGAGGTAGGACACCTGTTTGCCGGCCTTGGCGGCCATCGTCGGGCCCTGGTCGTTCGCGTAGCCGATGAGGCCGTCCGTCTTGCCGGAGATGACCGCGGCCATCTTGCCCGCCGGGTCGGTGTTCTGCAGCTGGACGTCCGACTCGCTGAGGCCGTTCTTCTTGAGGAACGCCGGGAACGTCCGGGACGGCGCGTCACCCGCGGTGGCCGCGATGCGCTTGCCCTTCAGGTCGGCCGGCGTCTTGATCGCCTTTTCGGAGAAGAACTGCACGGCCGCGGGCGTGGTCTGCATGTAGACGCCGATGCTCTTGACGGGCAGTCCCTGGCTCACGCCCGCCAGCAGCGCCGGCGTGTCCGCCCAGCCGAAGTCGGTCTGGCCCGCGCCGGTCGCCTGCACCGTCTTCTGCGAGCCCTGGCCCGCCTTGATCTCCAGGTCGATGCCGTGCTTCTCGAAGATGCCCTGCTTCTTGCCGTAGTAGAACGGCGCGTGCTCGCCGTAGGGGTACCAGTTGAGGGTCAGCGTGACCTTGTCCAGCTTCTTGCCCGAGGCGCTGCTGGTCTTGTCACCCCCTCCCCCGCACGCGGCGGTGATCGCCACGATCGGGACCAGAGTGAGGACGAGGCTGCGCAGTTTCATGTCGTCTCCGTCGGTAGGTCAGGTACGCGTCAGGTCGGCGGGACGGGCGGCGTCGGGGAGCCGGGGGGGCGTCCGTCAGTAGGTGGTGGTCACGGCGGCGCCGCGACGGCTGGCGTGCCAGGGCAGCAGAAGCTTTTCGGCGAACTCCACGAGCACGAACAGGACGACGCCGATCAGGGACATCACCAGCAGACCGGCGAAGAGCATGGGGGTGTCGAGGTTGCCGTTGGCCTGCTGGATGACGTACCCGAGGCCTTCGTTGGCCCCGACGAACTCGCCGACGACGGCACCCGTGACGGCGAGCGTCACGGCGACCTTCAGGCCGGAGAACAGGTGCGGCAGCGAGGCGGGGAAACGGATCTTGGAGAACGTCTGCAGCGGTCCGGCGCCCATCGTCGCCGACAGCTGGACCATCTCCGGGTCCACCGCCTTTAGGCCGGTGACCATCGAGATGGCGACGGGGAAGAAGGCGATGAGCACGGCCACGACGACCTTGGGCGCGAGGCCGAAACCGAGCCAGACGACGAGCAGCGGCGCGATCGCGACCTTCGGGATGACCTGCGCGAACAGCAGCACTGGATAGAGCGTCCGCTCGACCGCCGAGGAGTACACCATGATCACGGCGGCGAGGACGCCCACGATGGTCGCGATGACGAAGCCCAGCAGCGTCTCGTACGTCGTGACCCAGGTGTGGTGCCAGATGTAGCCGGCCTTGTCGCTCATGACCTGCAGCGTCTTGGTCGGCGACGGCACCAGGTAGGCCTCGATCAGCTTCGCCGCGGTGATCGCCCACCAGGCGACCAGGCAGGCGAGGAGCAGCGCGACCGGCCGCCAGGACCGCACGACCGCGTCGCGGACCCGCTCGCCGGCCCCGGGTCTGTCACGCTCGGCGACTCCGGCCACCGGAACACTGGGTGTGGTGCTCTGACTCACCATGAGCTCCTCCGTGCTCGGACCCTGCGCTCGGGCTCTCAGAAAGCGCATTCTGAAAGCGCTTTCTGCTACCGTAGGGACGGCGTACGGTGCGGTCAAGAGGTGATTTCAGCCGTCCGGGTCGCACGCTCACGGCATGCTGGAGCCAGGAGGGCGAAAAATGGGGGAACACCGACCGGACCGGCCGTCCAGACGCACCCGGACGAAGACCACCACGCCGGGCGACGGCGCGCCCGAGGACGACGCGAGCCCGACGGGCACGCACGTCACACTGCAGGACGTCGCCCGCCGCGCCGAGGTCTCCCTCGCGACCGCCTCCCGCGTGCTCAACGGCACCACCCAGGTCCGCGCCGACCTGAAGGAGCGCGTGCTCGCCGCCGCGTCCGAGCTCGCCTACGCGCCGAACGCGCACGCCCAGGCGCTCGCCCGCGCCTCCAGCCAGGCCATCGGCCTGATCTGCCACGACGTCAGCGACCCGTACTTCGCGGCGATCGCCCGCGGCGTGACCCGCGCCGCCGCCGAGCACGGGCTGCTCGTCATGCTGGCCAGCACGTTCCGCGACCCCGCCCGGGAGGTCGACTACGTCGCGATGCTCCGCGCCCAGCGGGCCCGGGCGATCCTGCTGATCGGATCCGGGTTCGAGGACCGCGCGTGGGAGCGCTCGATGGGGGCCGAGCTCGACCCGTACATGCGGGCCGGCGGCCGCGTCGCCGTCCTCAGCCGCCACCGCAGCCTGCGCGTCGACACCGTGCAGCCGGAGAACCGCGAGGGCGCCGCCGCCCTCGCCCGTACGCTGCTCGGCCTCGGCCATCGCGACTTCGCGGTGCTCACCGGGCCGCGCACGCTCACGACCGTCGCCGACCGGCTCGGCGGCTTCCGCGACGCCCTGGCCGAGGCCGGCGTGTCACTCCCCGACGACCGCGTCGTCGAGGAGTCCTTCACGCGCGACGGCGGATACGCCGCCGCGACCGAGCTGATCCGCCGCGGCCTGACGGCGACCTGCGTGTTCGCCCTCACCGACGTGATGGCGATCGGCGCGCTGTCCGCCTTCCGCTACCACGGCGTGGACGTGCCGGGCCAGGTCTCACTGGCCGGCTTCGACGACATCCCGATCGTCCGCGACCTCGTCCCGCCCCTGACCACGGTCGCCCTCCCCCTGGAGGAGATGGGCGAGCGCGTCATGAACCTCGCCATCCGCGAGCCCGCCCGCCGCAGCCGCGTCGAGCGCTTCCCCGGCGAAGTCGTCCTCCGCGCCACCACCGCCACCCCCGCCCGTCGCCGGCCAGGGTGAACATGGGCAGGCGGAGTGGCCGCCGGACGAGCCGGCGGCCACTCTCACTGGCAACGAACGCGCAGGCTCACCGGTAGTAGACGAGTGCGCCGGTCGAATAGTAGAAGTAACCGACGTCCATTCCACCGGGCATCGCGGCCCCCGCGAAGACGGCCTGGTAGTAACCGCGAGCGTGACCGGTCAGCTTGTAACTGAACCGGCCGTCGGATCCCGTGGTGACGTAGCCGAGATATTTATGCGTGCTCGACTTCGTCTTCTGGTAATACACCTTGATCTTCATGCGCGGGACCGGTCCGACGGTGTGATCGTCGTTGAGGTAACCGGTCAGGTAGCGTTTCCCCGCACGGGAGGTCACTTTACTTCCGGTGACGTAGGTCGGCGCGTAGATCCTCGGCGAGGCGGATACGCCGTCGGGGTTGGTGCCGGCGAGGAAAGGTCCGTTCGCCGGCGTCTGCACCTCCCAGGTTCCGCCGGCCGCGAGCACACCCTTGCCGCCGGGCAGGAAACCCGAGAGATTCGCGAAATCCGCCGAGCCCTGAAAATCCTGCCCCGAACCGTACGACCCGGTGGCGGTGCGGGTGGCCATTTGGATCCAGGTCTTGGAACCCTTCGGCAGATACCGCAGGATCACCGGCCCGTGGTAGGGCGCAGTCCCCACGTCGTCGGGTTCGTAAGACGCGCCGGCGAAAAAGCCTACGTGCCCCGGATTCATCGGGTCCTGCTTTCCGCCGAATCCCCTGATCTGCACAGGGTAAGAGGAGTACGGCGTCACCAGCGGCTCGGAACGCGTCATTCTGGCGAACGTTCCGTCGGTGTACACGAGCGCCGTCGGCGCGTAACCGTGAGCCGCCTGCGCGGTGAACGAGAACCGCCCGTCGGCACCGGTCTTCACGAACCCGCCGACGCCGGTTCCCGAGGGACTCACCGTCGCGTACGGCGCCGGAACCCAGGTGCCGTCCGGCGTCTGGACGGTGACCTGTCCGGTCACGTCGATGGTCGCGTTCGGTTCGGCGGAGGCGGGGCCGCTGAGAGTCACCTTCGTCGGCAGGGTCGCGGCCGGCGCGACCTTGGAACCCGAACGCGTCAGAGCATGGGTGTCGTCGCCGGCGAAATAAGCCTGTACGACACCGGGCGCGGGCAACGTGACCGGCAGCGAGAAGTCACCGTTCTCGTCGGTCGTGGCCGTGCCCAGGGTCACGTCCTGATTCAGTCCCTCCGAGAGCTGAATGGTGGCGCCGGAGATCGGCTCTGGCGTCTGTCCGGCCGGAACCCGGGTCGTCAGGGTGCCACGGACCGTCTGCTGGAATTGTCCGTAGTCAATGGTCGCCGGCAGGCCGGACAAGGTGAGGATGGATGGTGTCTTCCCTGCGGCTTTGACGGCGGTAGCGGGAAGAATGGCGAGTGTCACCGCAGCGACGGCGAGACCAGCCTTGGAGAATAGCGGAGTAATGCGCACTGGACTCCTTCGATGAGCCCGATGATCATACGCCCGTTGCGCGTTCCGAGTAGACGCGGTCCATTCCGGGGAACGTCCGGATCCGGCCACCCACGTGGACGAACGCACTTACCGGCAGCCTTCGCCCCCCATGCCCGCCGTCGACCGAACACGCCCACATCCGCGCCGAGCCTCGTACGCGCCCACCGAGCCACCCCCGCCGACGCCCGGAGACGCCATGCGGGTTACGAGATCCGGATGGATTAATGCGCAACCCGCACAGAGCCGATCAGGAGCACGAGAGGAACACTCTAATACCTCCCTTGTGACCGATCGCGCGGGTGTTCGTATTCCTGCGCGATGTTCCTTCGCCAGTACTCGACCGGCGACGACTCCAACGCGTTGTACGCCAAGGTGTATCCGAAGGGGACGGGCTGGTCACCGGGGGCAACCTCTACGACGGCGGCGTGAGCGGGGTCTGCGCCGTCGCCTCCGGTGCTACGGGCCCAGCGCTGACGCCGGCAGCCGGGCGATGGCTACGCCCGGCGGATCGCTCGGTGAAGGCGGGGATCGGGAGGCGACTTGGTGGGATTCCTCCCGGTCCTCGGTGACGGTCACCGAGCCTTCGGATCACCTCTTCGGGCGCTAGAACGGCACCGCGCTGTCGGCCGAACACGCCCGCATCCGCGCCGAGCTCCGTGCACAGGGTCCGGACCTCTACGGCGACGGCCGGGTCACGCGCCGTGTCTACGCGATCGACGCGGCGGTTCCCCAGGGAGTCCCGGGCGCTCCGCTCCTCGCTACGGACGGCGAGGTCTACGGCATGGTGTTCGCCGCGAACAACGCGGATTCCATGGCCGGGTATGCGCTGACAGCGGAGGAGCTGGAATCCTCCGCGCGTACGGGCCGGACCCGTACGCGCCCGGTCTCGACCGGTACGTGCGTCCACTGACGGCTCGAGCGGCCGTGTGACGCGGTCGGCGCGGGTCAGGAGAGGCGGAAGGCGAGCAGGGTCTGTTCGTAGCGGGCGAAAAGGTACTTCCCCAGCGTCTCGACCCGCCAGAGCGCCGAGGTGTTCGCCGTGGTCGCCGGGTGGTGCCAGACCTGCCTGCCCGAACGACGGTCCCATGCGTAGAGGCCGGCGGTGCCTCCCGACGCGTCGACCACGGAGGTGATGAGCAGACCGTCGGTCACCGACTCCAGGTACGAGGAGGCGGGCAGTCTTCCGGTGACCGCCGCGGTCCGGCCGGTCCGCAGGTCGACGCGGTGGACGACGCCCGCGTCGAGGTGGTACGCGCCGCCCTGGAAGATGTCCGGACTCGCGTCCTCGGCGGTCGTCCGGCACGCCCACGCCTGCCTGCCGGTCGCGGCGTCGAAGAGCCGGAGGTAATGGCTCCCGGACAACAGCAGCGAACCGCCGGTCCGTTGAATGGTCGGATAGTGGTACTGCTCGCCCTTCGTCGTGATCGCCGACGCGGAGACCCGCCACGGGACCGCCCCGTCCCGGGCCCGTACCGCGAAGAGGTTCTCGCCCTCGTCGATGGCGAAGAACAGGTCGGCGTCGCTGATCCCCCAAGGATCGAAGTAGGTCTGTCCCACATTGTCGGGAAGGGTCCACCGCAGCCCGCCGGAGGCGGGGTCGAGGCAGCGGATCCTCCTGGAGGACAGGCCGCGGCTGCAGATCAGGGAGTCGCCCACCTGGCGCTCGACCGACAGGTCCGTCCCCTGCGGGTCGGCGAACGACCACCGTGGGGTGCCCTGCCGAGGGTCGAAGGCGTACAGCCCCGCCGGATCGTACGACTGGAGGTAGTAGCCGGGCCGTCCCTGCCAGAAGAACTCCTCCCGGGACTTCTTCGCCGATCTCAGCTCGGCGGGCGTGTCGCGTGCCCACCGTTCCGCGCCGGAACGGACGTCGAGGCCGTGGATCCGCTGGTCGATGAGGAGGAGACAGGTGCCGGTCGATGGGTCGATCGCGGGAGGGGCGCCGTAGCCTCCGGGAAGGCCCGCCCATCTCTTCCGGCCGGTGTCCGCGTCGAGGGCGATGACGGCGTCGTCGTCCCCGAAGTACACGCCACCGTCCAGGACCGTCTCGGTGAGGGAGTACATGTCCGCCGCCGGGAGGGTCGTCTGCCACAGCGGCCGTGGCAGCCCCGGCCCGGAGTCCCCCCGAAGGGCCCACAGCGCGCCGCCGGTGATCGCGGCCGCCGCGCCCAGACCGGCGCCCGCCGCGAGGACCCGGCGCCTGGTGATGGCTCGGCGCGGCGCGCGGAGCTCGTCGACGACGGTGGTCTCGCGTCGCCGCAGGTCCTGGGCCACGGGGTCGGGGAGCCAGTACGGCGGGCGCGCGGCCGGGCTCAGGGCCCCGAGGAGCCATTCGACGGGCGGCCGCCGGGCCGGGTCCTTGTCGAGACAGGCGGCGAGCGGTCCGGCCAGTCCGGGCGGAACGCCGTCGAGGGCCGGCGGCTCGTGCGTGGTCCGGAACATCAGTACGGGCGCGGGGCCGGCGCCGAAGGGCGGCCGTGCCGTGGTCGCGAAGACCAGGACGGCGCCCAGGGAGAAGACGTCACCGGCGGGAGTGGGCGGCCGGCCGTCGATCTGCTCGGGCGGCATGTAGCCCGCCGAGCCGATGACCTGCCCGGCCTCGGTCAGCGACGCGTCGCCGAGGGCCCGGCTGATGCCGAAGTCGATGACCCGCGGCCCGTCCGCGGCCAGGAGGACGTTGGACGGCTTGAGATCGCGGTGGATCAGGCCCGCCCCGTGGATCGCCCGCAGCGCCTCGGCCAGTCCGGCGCCGAGGACGCGCACGGTGCTCTCGGGCATCGGCCCGTGCTGCTCGATCGCGTCCTGGAGGGAGGGGCCGGGAACGTACTCGGTGGCCAGCCATGGGGTCGGGCCGTCGGGGTCGGCGTCGACGATCGAGGCCGTGAACACCCCGCCGACCGCGCGTGCGGCCGCGACCTCGGCGCGGAACCGCGCGCGGAACGCCGGGTCGTCGGCCAGGGCGGCGCGTACGATCTTGACGGCCACGGGCCGGCCGCCCCGCGAGGCGGCGAGGTACACCTGGCCCATCCCGCCGCCGCCCAGCCGGCGGATCACTCGGTACGGTCCGACCGTGACCGGGTCATCGGCCCGGAGCGTCGTCACCGCGCACCTCCTTCGTAGGCGTGCAGGGCCGTGCCGTCGGTCGCGTAGACCCGGTCGCCGACGGCCGCGACGTGCCACTGCGTTCCCGGAGCGGCCTGGTACGCCCAGCGGGGCGTGCCGTCGGCGGTGCCGACCACGATGAACCCGCTGGGGTCGGTGTCCTTGAAGTCCTCGATGTGCACACCGGCGTCGAAGGGCGCGGCGGTGACCTCGGCGGAGGCGGACAGCTCCAGGGACGTACCGGCCGTGGCGAGCGCGGACGGGCTCGGCGTGCGCCACCGGACGGTCCCGGTCCCGGCGTCGACGCCGGCGACCGTGCTCCCGGCGGTGACCACGACCGTGGCTCCGACGACGGCGACGGCCTCGCCGACGTCGCCGCCGGGCAGCGCCGTCCACTTACGGGTGCCGGTGGCCGAGTCGATCGCCGTGAGGCCGGGGCCGGCGACGTACAGGGTGTCTCCGGACACGGTCAGCGCGACGAGATCCGTCTTCCCCTGGTCGATCCGCCACCGTCGCGTGCCGGTGGCCAGGTCCCACGCGGCCAGGGTGCCGGACACGGCGACGTAGCAGCGCGTCGCGTCCGCGGCCGTCTTGGCTCCCTCGGGGGAGGTCGCCACCTCCTTGCGCCACCGGAGGCGTCCGGTACCGCCGTCGACGACGGACACCCCGTCGTACTCGTTGCGTTCGTAGCGCGGCTCCGCCCTCATGACGAGGAGTCCGCCCGCTCCGGGGAAGACCTTGCCGTAGACGTCGGCGGCGGCGTCGGGCGATTCGCGGAGGAGGACGCGCCGTCCGGTCGCGGCGTCCAGCCCGGCCAGTACGCTCCGGTCTGAGCCGAGGTCGGGCGTGGCGACGGCGTACGCGGTCGAGTCCGTCACGTTCGTCCACCGGCCGCGGACCCCCTTCATGAGGGTCGTGGCCTTCCACGTCCAGCGGAGCCGTCCGTCGGCGGGATCGACTCCGTGCAGCACCGCCTGGTCGCCCCACACGAGGAGGCCACCGGCCACCCACAGCCCTAACGTCTTCCGGTCGAACGCACCGCCCGGCCGGGGCAGGGTCCAGCTCGGCGCCGGAGCCCCGGCGAGCGTACGGCGCGGGGCCGGTCGACGACGGGACTCGTGACCGCCGGTCGGCCACGCGACGGCCGCCGTCACACCGCCGGCGACGACGAGCCCGCCCGCCGCGCCGGCGGCCAGCTTGAGGAAGCGGCGCCGGTCGGGAGGCGGCGGTCCCGTGAGCGTCCGCGCCGTCGTGGCGGTCGCGTCCGAAGGAGCCGACGGTGGCACGGTCGCGGAGAGGGCCGCCGCATCCGCCGCGCGTCGATCCTGGTCCGCGCGCAGCGCCGGCAGGGCCAGGGCCGCCGGATCGGCCGGCGCGAGCGCGGTGAGCACCGCTTCGGGCGTCGGTCGCGCCGCGGGATCCTTGACGAGGCACTCGGCCAGGACGCCCCGCAGGCCGCCGGGCACACCGATCAGGTCCGGCTCGCCGTACACGACCCGGTAGAGCACCTCCTGGGCACCGCCCGCCCCGAACGGCCCGGCCCCGGTCGCGGCGAAGACGAGGACTCCGGCCAGCGAGAACACGTCACTCGCCGGCCCGGTGGGGCCGTCGGAGGTGACCTGCTCGGGGGACATGTACGCCGGCGTGCCGACCAGACCGCCCGTCCTGGTCAGCTGCGTGCCGTCCAGCGCCTTGCTGATCCCGAAGTCGATGACGCGGGGCCCGTCCGCGGCGAGCAGGACGTTCGCCGGTTTCAGGTCGCGGTGGACCAGCCCGGCGCCGTGGACGGCGAGGAGCGCCTCCGCCAGCCCGGCCCCCAGGGCCCGTGCGGCCGGCTCGGGCAGCGGTCCGTGGTCGCGGACGGCGTCCCCGAGCGACGGACCCGGGATGTACGCGGTGGCCAGCCAGGGCAGCGGCCCGTCGGCGTCCGCGTCGACGACCGGGGCGGTGAAGAAGCCGTTGACCGCGCGGGCCGCCTCGACCTCGCGCCGGAACCGCCGTCGGAAGCCCGGGTCGTCGGCGAACTCCTCCCGTACGACCTTGACGGCGACCAGCCGGCCGCCCTCGGACCGGCACAGGTGGACGCGACCCATGCCGCCCGCGCCCAGCTCCGCCAGCACGGCGTACGGGCCGATCCGGCGAGGGTCATCGGCCGCCGGCACCCGCACCACCCATACCTTCCGAAAACAACACGAGGCGCGATAATGCCACTCTGCCGCCGACCATTCCAGGCGGACCGCCCGGCGATCCGCTCACCGGCTCGACGGCGAAATCGGGGTTTCGTACGCTAAGGAGACGACGTGAGCTACCCACCGGCACGTTACGAGGGCGAGAACGGCGAGATCAGCGCCACCTACCGGCCGGCCGACCACGAGCCGGAGCTGACCTACTCGTCCGGCAACACGGTGCACTATCTGGCGACCGGCGAGTCGACGGGCGGGCTGTTCGGCCTGTACCGCTGGGTGATGGGCCCGAAGCCCAGCGGCCCGGACAAGCACTTCCACCGGTCGATCTCCGAGTCGTTCTACATCCTCAGTGGAACGGTCCGCATCTACAACGGCGAGCGCTGGATCGACACGGTCCCCGGCGACTTCGTCCACGTCCCGGCCGGCGGCATCCACGCCTTCCGCAACGAGTCGGGAGAGCCCGCCTCGATGCTGCTGCACTTCTCCCCCGGCGCCCCGCGCGAGGGCTACTTCGAGGGCCTCGCGGAGGGGCTGGGCAAGCTGAGCGACGAGGAGCGCCTCGAGTTCTTCCTGCGCCACGACAACCACTGGCTCTGACGTACGGACGCGCCCGTGAGGTGTACGCGCCGGGCGGCGCGTACACCTCACGGCTCGCGGGTCAGACGGCCTGGAGCGGTGCGGTGGGGAAGGGCACGCCGGTGAGGTGCCGGCTGAGCTCCTGCAGGCGGGTGCGGGCGGCGGCGTCGTAGGCCTGGTGGTGGGCGCGGGCGGGGCGGGCCCGGTTGAAGTAGGCGCCGGTGACCTCGGCCACGGTGGGGTCGGTCACGAGGCGGGCGGTGTTGGTGACGCCTTCCTCCAGGGTGCTCTGCACGGTGAACAGGTGGGTGACGATCTTGGTGGGCATGTAGGAGGCGGGGTGCAGGGCGTTGACGGTGACGCCGTGGTCGCGCAGTAGTTCGGCGTGGTCGAAGGTGAGCATGATCTGGGCGAGTTTGGCCTGGCAGTAGGCCTGCACGCCGTCCCAGTGGCGCTCCAGCAGCACGTCGTCGAAGTCCAGGGGCGACTGCCCGGCGGAGCTGACGTTGACGATCCTGGCGGGCGCCGGGTGCGTGGTGGTCGAACGCGTGGCGGCGGTGCGGGCCAGGAGCGGGGTGAGCAGGCAGCTGAGCATATAGGTGGCCAGGTAGTCGACCTGGAAGGTCAGCTCCAGACCGTCGGCGCTGCGCTGGGGGGCCGTCTCGACGCCGATCCCGGCGTTGTTGACCAGTACGTCCAACCGGTCGCGGCCGGCCAGCCGGTCGGCCAGGGCGCGGATCTGGTCGATGGAGGCGAAGTCGGCCTGTTCGAAGGTGAGCCGGTCATTGCCGGTCCGGTCGTGTAGTTCGGTCAGCAGCGCCTTGCCCTTGGCCGGGTTGCGGCCGTGCAGGATCAGGGTGGCGCCCTGGGCGGCCAGGCGGTGGGCCAGGGCGCGGCCGAGGCCGTCGGTGGCGCCGGTGATCAGGATGGTCTGGTCGTGCGGCTCGTGGGTGGTCACGGGGTTCGGCCTCGCAGTTCGGTCGTGAGAAGAGGGGTGGGGCGGGGTCAGATGGCCGGGTCGCCGCCGGCGGTGGAAGGTCAGTGGTGGGCCGGGGCCGGGGCGGAGGTGGCGGCCGGGGCCGTCGGGCGGGTGGGGCGGGGGCGCAGCGAGGCCGCGTGCGCACCGGCGGCCAGAGCCAGCGGAGTCAGCGCCAGGGCCGGGAGCCAGCGGCCGCCCAGGGCGGGCAGCAGGCCGCTGCCGAGCAGGCTGCCCAGGCTCATGCCCAGGTACAGCGCCGAGGCGTTCAGGGCCAGCAGGATGCCGCGCTGCTCCGGCAGCAACTCCACCAGGCGGGCCTGCTGCGGGGCCATGAACAGGGTGTTGAAGAAGGCCCAGAAGGCGAACACCGCGACACCGGCCACGGGCAGGGCGGGCACGCCGGCCAGCGCCAGGAAGGTGATGGTCAGCCCGGCCAGCGCCAGTGCGATGGTGCGCCCGCCGCCCAGACGGGTGTAGACGCGGGCCCCGGCGGCGTTGCCGACCATGCCCAGGGCGCCGAAGACCAGCAGGGTCAACGACACCAGGCCGGGACCGGCGCCGAACCGGGTGGCCAGGTAGGCCCCGGCGACCCCGTAGACGGTGAACTGGGCGGTCAGCACGAGCAGCGTGGTGGCGATCATCGATGCGGCTCCGGGGGTGCGCAGCACCCCGGCGAACGCCCGCGCGGTGGGGGCCGGGCCGGCCGCCACCGACGGCAGCAGCACCGCCAGCAGCCCGCCCGCCACCAGAGTCAGCGCCACCACCGCGGCCATCGTGGCCCGCCAGCCGATCGCGGTGCCCGCGGCCGAGGCCAGCGGCACACCCAGCACGGTGGCGGCGGTCATCCCGCCGAACACCACCGCGAGCGCGCGGGGGCGCTGCTCGGCCGGCACGATCATCGAGCCGGTGGCCGAGGCGGCCGGTCCGAAGATCGCCGCACCCAGGCCGGCGGCCACCCGGGCGGCGGCCAGCGCCGCGAAGGTGGGGGCCGCCGCGCCGGCGATGCCGCCGATCGTCATCAGCGCCAGGCCCAGCAGTAGCACCCGGCGGCGGTCCAGGCGGCCCAGGGCGATCGTCGCGATCGGGGCGGCCAGGGCGAACACCAGGGAGAAGACGGTGACCAGGGTGCCGACGGTGGCGGCCGACACCCGCAGGTCGGCGGCGATCGGGCCGCTGAGACCGACCACCGCCAGCGAGGCGGTGCCCAGCGCGAAGTAACCCAGGGCCAGCGACAGGAGCGCGGGGGTGGAGGAACGAGGGTGCACGGCCCCTCCTTTTTCAATACGGAACGTTGCGTATGAGATTTAAATACGGACCGGTGCGTATGTCAAATAGACTGCGGGCCATGACCGGACGACCCCGCGACCCCGCCGTCGACGACGCCATCCGCCAGGCCGCCCTGGACCTGATCACCGAGCAGGGCTACCGGGGGATGAGCATGGAGGGCATCGCGGCCCGCAGCGGCGTGTCCAAGCAGGCGGTCTACCGCCGCTACCCGGGCAAGGGCGAGGTGATCCTGGACGTGCTGGCCGTCTACGCCCGCACCCGGCTGCCCACGCCCGACACCGGCGACCTGCGCGAGGACCTGCTGACCCTGCTGGAGGAGACCTTCGCCGCCCAGCGCGGCGTGCCCGGCGCACTCAACCAGGCCCTGGCCGCCGAGGCGCTGCAGGCCCCCGCATTCGCCCAGCGCGTGAGCAGCGAACTGATCGCGGCGCGCCGCGACGCCGTCCGCCAGATCCTCGGCCGGGCGCGGGACCGGGGGCAGGTCACCCACCCCGACGACGAGGTGCTCATCGACCTGGTCTTCGGCCCGATGTGGTACGCGCTGCTGTTCGACGCCGGCAAGCTCACCGACGCCTACGCCGCCGCGCTCACCGACGCCGTCATCACAGCGGCCACCCACGTGCCCTGACCGCGACGCGTCTCGCCCACGGCCCCTGGCAAGGTCATGCCGGAAGGCGACGTACCGAAGTTCCAAGGCCGGGCGAGCCGGATCCGTCCTGCGGGGGAGGGCGGAATATGGCTCGTACCGGCGATCCCCCGGCGGACGGAAATCCCGAGGATTACCTCATCGGCTAAAGCACCTCGGGAGTCATCGTGCACACCACCAAGATTTCTTTTGTCGCGGCACCGGCGCTGATGGGCGCGTACGGAGTGGCCCGGCTCATCGACCACCAGAGCCGCTTCGGCTGGACGCTCGGCCACGTGCTCATGCTCGCCGGCCTGATGCTGTTCGGCTGGGTCCTGCTCGGGCTGCGCAGGCTCACTCCGGGCCGGACGGGCACGGCGTTCGCCGGGATAGGCCTGATCGGGCTCGCCGCCACGATCGCGCAGATCGGCATCGACATCGTCGTGGGCCTGTTGGCCCGCGACGAAGCGGACAAGCAGCACATGTTCCACCAGATCCAGGATGTCCCCGGCGTGTTGCCGGTCGTCTACACCGTCGTGCCGATCCTGTTCTACGTAGGCATGCTCGGGCTGACCGTTCTGGCGGCCGTCGTACGGCCGCGCGCGGTCGCCTGGTGGACACCCACCCTGATCGCGCTCGGCACGGTCGCCGCGGCGGCGAACCTGGACTACATCCCCGTCGCCGGCCTCCTGTACGTCCTCGCCCTCGCCCCGCTGGCCTTCCGCCCCACCCGCCGTACCGCCCACACTCTCGCGTGACCAGCCGGAACCTTTCCCTCTGGGATGATGGCCAAGTGACCGTCCCCGAGCCGAAGCCCTGGTGGGACCGCGTTCCCGTCGGAGCCCGGCCGTACGTCGCCGACGCGGGAGTCGCCTTCCTGGTGCTCGCGGTCCTGTACATGCCCCTACTGATCCCCCGGCCGGAACAGCCCGGTCCGTTCTCGCCCTGGGCGTGGGTGCTCATGACGGGCGCGTCGCTGCCGCTGATCTTCCGGCGGCGGTTCCCCATCCTGTGCCTGCTCGCCATCTACGTCTCGCTCATCGGGTACAACACCCTGGATCGGGCGGCGTCGGAGCCGGTCGCCTGGGGCATGCTGGTGGCGCTCTACTCGATCGCCTGGGTCGGACGGCGATCGCAGCGGACCCTCGCGATCGTGCTGGTCGCAGTGACCAGCCTCATATCCGTGAAGAGCCCCACCACCGCCCTGATCGGGTTGCTGACCGGCACCGGCGCACTGGTCCTCGGCACGATCGCGCAGCGCCGGGAACAGCACCTCCGGGACCTCGCCTACCGCGCCGGGCGGCTCGAACGCGATCGCGAGGCCGAGGCCGCCCGGGCGGTCGCGACCGAACGAGCCCGCATCGCGCGGGACATGCACGACGTGCTGGCCCACGCGGTCAGCCTGATGATCGTGCAGGCCGAGGCCGGGCCGGTGGCCGTCCGCAGGATGCCGGACCGTGCGGAGAAGGCGTTCGACGCGATCGCCTCCGCCGGCCGGGACGCGATGACGCAACTCCGCCGTACGCTCGGCATCCTCAAGGAGGAGCAGGACACCGGCGTACGGGCCCCGCAGCCGACCGTCGCGGCCATCCCCTCTCTGGTGGCTCAGGTCGAGGAGACGGGGCTGGCGGCGTCCTACTCGGTGTCCGGCGAGCCGGGCCGGTTGACGGCGGACGCCGAGGTGGCGGCCTTCCGGATCGTCCAGGAGGCGCTCACCAATACGCTCAAGCACGCGGCCGCCACCAAAGTGGCGGTCACCCTGGGCTGGGGAGACTCCCTCATGATCACCGTTCGGGACGACGGGACCGGCGCCGGAACGCTCGGCGGCTCCGGCAACGGGCTGATCGGAATCCGGGAACGCGCCACGGCCTGCGGCGGCACGGCGTCCGCATCCGGCGGCGCCGGCGGCTTCACCGTCACGGCGACCCTGCCGGTGGTGGCCTCGTGAGCATCGGCGTCGTCATCGCCGACGACCAGGAGCTGGTGCGCAGCGGCTTCGCGATGATCCTGGAGTCACAACCCGACATCACCGTGCTGGCCGAGGCGTCCGACGGCGCGGAGGCCGTCGCCGCGGTGACCGAACACCGGCCGGACGTGGTGCTGCTCGACATCCGCATGCCGGGCATGGACGGCATCGAGGCGGCCCGGGAGATCTGCGCCCGCACCTCCAGCCGGGCGCTGATGCTGACGACGTTCGACCAGGACGACTACGTGTACGACGCGCTGTACGCGGGGGCGAGCGGCTTCCTGCTCAAGGACGTACGCCGCGACGATCTCGTCCACGCCGTACGGGTGGTGGCTACGGGCGAGTCGCTGCTCGCGCCCACGGTGACGCGTCGGCTGATCTCCGACCTGACCGCGCGCCGACCGCGGGCGGCCGTCTCCCCGACCGGCCTGGACGCGCTCACGGGCCGGGAGCGGGAGACGCTGGTGCTGCTCGGCCGGGGCCTGTCCAACGCCGAGATCGCCACCGCCCTGGTGCTCAGCGAGCACACGGTGAAGACCCACGTCAGCAACGTGCTGAGCAAACTCGGCCTGCGCGACCGCGTGCAGGCGGTCATCGCCGCCTACGAGTCCGGCCTGATCTCCCCCGGCACCCCCTGACCGCGCCGGCGCGGGGCAGTGCGCTTCTCGGCCGCTCGGTCAAGGAGCGATTCGCCTCGGGCGGGCGATGGCTGGCAGGCTGTGCCGACATGGACGATGAGCGCGACGCGGCCCTGGCACAGGCCGTACGGCTCCGGGAGGAAGGTCAGGCCGCCCGGGCCCGCGAGCGGCTGCTGGACCTCACGGAGCGGTACCCGGAGGACGCCGAGATCGCCTATCAGACGGCGTGGGCGCACGACGTGCTCGGGCTGGAGGCCGAGGCGGTCCCCTTCTACGAGCGGGCGTTGACCGGCTCGGGACTCTCGGCGGACGACCGGCACGGTGCCTTCCTCGGCCTTGGCAGCACGTATCGCGTCCTCGGCCGGTACGACCTGGCGCGGGCGACTCTTCGCCGCGGGCTGGAGGAGTTCCCCGGCGACGCGGCGCTGACCGCCTTCCTCGCCATGACCTCGTACAACCTCGGTGAGTCCCGCGACGCGGTGGCGGGACTGCTCAAGGCCCTGGCCGCCACCAGCGATGATCCACGCGTGCAGGGCTACCGCCGGGCGATCGAGTACTACGCCGACCACCTCGACGAGATCACGCCCGGCTCCCTCTGACGCGTACGGCCACGGACGGCGCCGTGCCGGAGTTCGGCGCTGACCACCGCCGTCGCACGGAATGACACCACCACGTCGGCAATCCCGCGGGGCTCGGGTCGCGCGGTTAGTCGTCCTCCCCGGTTGCGCCGAGGAACTCGGTCACGATCCGGCGGGCGTACGCGGCGTCGAGCCCCGCCGGGCGGAAGAGGATGCGATACATCACGGGGGCGACGATGCGGTCCATGGCCGTCTCGACATCGGGGGCGTCCTCCCCCCGATCGCGCGCACGGGCGAGGACGACGTCGATCTGTTCGGCCGCGTAGGCCGAGCACTGGCCGGCGTTGGTGCCGTCCAGGTCGCCGAGCAGAGCGTCACGGATGTAGGCGCGGCCCGAAGAGGAGGCCATCTCGTCGAGGAACTGTTCGGCCCAGGCCGTCATGTCGGTCCGCAGGTCACCGTGGTCCTCCGGCTCCGTCTCGGGCCGCAGCCGCTCCACCGCGACGTCGGAGAGCAGTTCCTGCAGGTCGCCCCAGCGGCGGTAGATCGTCGAAGGGGTGACTCCGGCGCGTTGGGCGACCAGTGGCACTGTCAGCGCGTCGCGGCCCACCTCCGACAGGAGCTCGCGCACGGCGGTGTGCACCGACGCCTGGACCCGGGCGCTGCGCCCGCCTGGGCGCACTATCTGCCGACGACTCATGGCACCATCTTAAAGCGAAATCCTTGCTTTTAAGGTGAGCGCCTGTTCGACGTCTGTGTCAGAGCCCTCCCCGACCTCCTCGTCGCGGGCATCCGGTCCTGATCCCCCCGAAGCCGAACGGTGCGTGGGCCGTGCCTGCGATCTCGGCCCGGCCCGCGCACCGCTCTCAGGCGACCGGCGCGAGCGCCCGGGCGGGCTGCGCCTGCTCGTAGGCGTGACCGATCCGCAGGAGTACGCGCTCCCCGAGGGGCCGGCCGAGCAACTGCATGCCGATCGGCAGGCCCGCTGTGTCGTGACCGACCGGGACGGACAGCGCGGGCACCCCGGTGATGTTGGCGGGGGAGGAGAGGCGGACGAAGGCGTCGGAGACGCTCTCGACCGCGCCGTCGGACCAGGTGATCGTCTCCTCGCCGGCTCTGACCGCGGTCGTCGGGACCGTCGGGGCGGCGATCACGTCGACCTCCTCCAGGATGCGGGCCCACTCCCTCCGCATCAGTGTCCGCGAGCGCTGGGCGCGCAGGTAGTCACCGGCGCCCATCAGCTCGCCGGCCTCCAGGAGGATGCGGACGTCCGCCTGGTACCGCTCGGGGACCGTCCGCAGGGTGCTCTCGTGGTAGGCGGTGGCCTCCGGCACCATCAGTCCCCACTGGGTGGCCTGGATGTAGCGGGTCATCGGGATGTCGATCTCGATGAGCCGTGCGCCCAGCGCCTCCAACTGCGCGATCGCGCGCCGGACGGCGGCCTCCACCTCCGCGTCGGCTTGGTCGAAGTAGTAGGTACGCGGCAGGCCGACGCACAGCCCCGTCAGGTCTGAGCCCGCACCGGGGCGGTGGTCGACGGCGGGGGTGGCCAGCGAAGCGGGGTCGCGCGGATCGTGCCCGGCGAGGGCGGTCAGGACCACGGCCGCGTCCTCGACGGTGCGGGTGATCGGGCCGACGTGGTCCAGCGACCAGGACAGGGACGTGACACCGTGGCGAGGGACGAGACCGTAGGTCGGTTTGAGGCCGACGACCCCGTTCAGCGCGGCGGGTACCCGGATCGACCCGCCGGTGTCGGTGCCCAGGGCGAAGGTCGCCGCGCCTGAAGCGACGGCGACGGCGGACCCGCCGCTGGAGCCGCCGGCGACCCTGCCGCGGTCCCAGGCGTTGTTGGTCTGCGGGGTGGTCAGGCCGTAGGCGAACTCGTGGGTGTGCGTCTTGCCGACCAGGATCGCGCCGGCGGCCCTCAGGCGCGCGGCGACCGTGCTGTCGGATGCCGCGCGGTGGCCGGCGCGGACCCGGGAACTGGCCGTGGTGGGCGATCCGGCCACGTCGATCAGGTCCTTGAGCCCGGCCGGGATGCCGTGCAGCGGCCCCCGGTACCGGCCCTGTGCCGCTTCGCGCTCGGCCTCGCGCGCCGCCAGGCGGGCCTGCTCCGCGACGACCGTGACGTAGGCGTCAAGGCGCGGCTCCACCTGTTCGATGCGGTCGAGGACCGAGTCGACCAGTTCCACGGGGGACAGCCGCCGGGTCCGGATCGCCTCCGCGGCAGCGGCGAGGGACAGCTCATACGGCTGCATCGCGCTTCTCCTCTCCCGCGCGGTAGGCACCGGCGAGTGGGGTGTCCCCGAAGTCCAGCTCCCGCAGGACCGCGACGACGGAGTGGATGTGATTGGCGGTGGCCGCGACCGCGGCGTGACGGTCGGTCGGCAGCGGAAGTCCGGCACGGGCGGCCCAGCGGGCTGCCTCTGGCGGCGTGAGTTCGGTGGAGGACACGGACTCTCTCCTGATCAGGGCTGGAGTGACAAAGCACGCCACGCCAAAAGCTAACGGTTTGCTTTAGCTCGACTGTAGGTTCTACGGTGGCTTAACGCAAACGGATTGCTTTTGCGGGAAGGAGTTCCATGCCCAGCGTCAGGTACGACGCACCCGCGCCATGTTCCCTCCGGGCCGACCACGCCGCCCACGCCGCCCACGAGAGGAACCGCGCGGCTTCCTTCGTCCTCGACACGGCGGTGCTGGCGGCCCTCCTGGCCGCATCCAGTGCTCCGACGCCGCTCTACCCCCTCTACCAGGACCAGTGGGGTCTGTCCCCGCTCGCCGTGACGGTGGTCTTCAGCGCCTACGCACTGACGCTGTTGGCGGCCCTGCTCACCATCGGAGCGCTCTCCGACCACCTCGGCCGGCGCCCCGTCCTGGCCGTCTCCCTGATCGTCGAGGCCGCCGCCATGATTCTCCTGGCCTCCGCGGACGGGGCGGTCGTCCTGACAGTCGCGCGGTTCCTCCAGGGAGCGGCCACCGGCGCGGCCACCAGTGCTGCGGGCGCGGCCCTCCTCGACCTGGAGAACCCCCGGCACCCCGGCCGATCCGCACTCACCAACAGCATCGCGCCGGTCGCCGGCATGGCCATGGGCGTCCTCGCCTCCACCCTTCTCGTCCATTTCGCCCCCGCCCCCACCGTCACCGTCTACGCACTGCTGGCGGCGCTGTTCGTCATCCAGGCGATCGCGGTCATGTTCACCACGGAGACAGTCCGTCGTCGCGCCGGCACGATGCGGTCGCTGACCCCCCGGCTCGGTGTCCCGCCCACGGCGCGCCACGCCTTGCCGGCCGTCGGCACCGGAATTGTCGCCATCTGGTCTCTGGGCGGCTTCTACTCCTCCCTCGGCCCGGCCTTCGTACGTCTGGTGGCCCCCGACGCCCCGCAGGCGGCCCGCGGCATGGTCTTCTTCACCCTCAGCGCCACCGCCGCGCTCACCGTGTGGGCGCTGCGCCGCACCGCGACCCTCGCCACCTTGATCGGCGGTTGTCTGTCCGTCCTCCCCGCCACGGCTCTGACCCTGAGCGGTCTGCACGGCGCCGGACTGCTCGCCGTCCACGGCGGCGCGGCCCTCGCGGGCATCGCCTTCGGCGCCGTCTCCCAGGGGGCGCTGCGCATGCTTCTCGCCTCGCTCGACGAGCACGACCGCGCCGCGCCCCTGGCCGCCTACTACGTCCTCAGCTACCTCGCCATGAGCCTGCCCGCAGTCGCCGCGGGCGCCGTCACCCAGCAGTACGGGCTCGGGATCGCCGCGCACGCCTACGCCGTCGTCGCGGCCCTCCTCGCCATGGCAGCCCTGGCAGCGCTCGTCGCGCTACGGCGCCGGGCAGCCGCCGGCCACCCCTCTGCCGACCACCTCGACTGAAGAGAGCAAAGGAAACGACGAACCATGCAGAACTCCCCTGCCGCCCCCATCCCCTCCTGGACTGTGGGCGACGTCACCGTCCACCGCGTCGACGAAGTCCTTCTGCCGCCCGCGACCGGACCGTGGCTGCTGCCCGACGCCACCCCCGAGGTGGTGACCGCCCAGGACTGGCTGCACCCCCACTTCGCCGACCACGACGGCACCCTGCACATCGACAGCCACAGCTTCGCGTTCGCCGTGGACGGGCTGCGCGTCCTCGTCGACACCGGAATCGGCAACGGCAAGGAGCGGGCCAACCCGGCCTGGCACAACCTGCGGACCGACTTCCTGGAGCGACTCACCGCCGGCGGCTTCTCCCCGGACTCCGTCGACCTGGTGATCCTCACCCACCTGCATGCCGACCACGTCGGCTGGAACACGCGGAAGGTGAACGGCGATTGGGACCCCACCTTCCCCAACGCCCGCTACCTCACCACCCGCGCGGAACGGGAGTTCTGGGCCACGTACGACATGGAGGAGGCGCGCCGGCAGATGTTCCGCGACTCGGTGATCCCGGTCGAACAGGCGGGCCTGCTGGCCCTGGTCGAGGTCCCGGCCGAGGGTACGGAGATCTTCCCAGGCCTGCGCCTGATCCCCACGCCCGGCCACACCCCCGGCCACGTCGCCGTCGAACTGACCAGCCGGGGCGAGAAGGCGCTGATCACCGGCGACTGCGTCCACCACCCGGTCCAGCTCGCCCACCCCGCCATCGGCGCCTGCGTCGACATCGACCCGCGGCAGTCCGAGGCGACACGCCGTAAGCTGCTCGCCTCCCTCGCCGACACGGACACCCTCCTCCTCGGCACCCACTTCGCGCCGCCCACCGCCGGCCATGTGATCGCCGACGGGGGCTCTTACCGGCTGCTGCCCGTCCCCGCGGGCTGACCGCCGGCCCGTCCCGCCCGCACGACCCGCCCGCGTCCCGGTCGGCCTCGGCCGCCAACGCCGCCACCGACAGGCGCTGGGAAAAGGCTCTCAAGGAACCGGCCCGGCAGGTCCACGACGCGATGTGGCAGCCGATCTACCGGCCGGCATACCCACTCACCCGTACGGTCACGGCCAGCGTGGAAGAAGTTCGAACCACACCGCCTTTCCGTGCGCCGTGGGATGCCAGCCGGCGTCGGTGGAGAGCGCGCCGACGATGAGGAGGCCGCGCCCGGTCGTGGCCTCCAGTCCCGGATCCCTCGTGGCCGGTGGCTCACCGGACGGGTCGTGGACCTCGACGCGCAGCCGTTCGCCGTCCCGGATCAGGACGAGCCGTAGCGTCGAGCCCGGCATCGCCGCGGCGTGGCGGACCGCGTTCGTGACGAGTTCGCAGCCGAGCAGCTCGGCCGTGTCGGCGGCGTCCGGAATCCCCCACCCGAGAGAGACCGCCGTCAGAAAACGGCGCGCCGGCGTCGCCGATTCAGGTCGTATCGGAAGCCGCATCTCCCCGAGCAGCACCCCGTGAATCTCGCCGCGTTCCCAAGCGATACGACGTTCTTCTGCTATGCGATGCATGACCGGCACCGCCCCTCTCGGTCATTTGATTCCGCCGATTCGCCACCATCTTGGCCATGAACAACTACGCTGTGTGCAGGCGTGGATACCCAGCACGGAATGCCTTTCACATCGTGAATTCGCCCCGCACTGAGGTGAGGGCCCGTGAACCCCCCCGGAAAGCAGTACAGAAAGGGACATAGATGCGCAGTCCAACGCTGATCGCACTCGGTTCCGAACTACGCCGCTACCGACTCGCCGCCGACAACATGACCCAGGGCCAGCTCGCCAAGCTGATCAACTACTCCGAGGGAATGATCAGCAACGTCGAGACCGCCCAGAAGGTCCCCCGCCGCGACTTCGTCGAACGCTGCGACAAGGCCCTCAAGACCGGCGGCGCCCTCCTCGTCCTCCACGGCCTCCTCAAACACGAGACCCACCCGGTCCAATCGTTCGCCCGCTACGCCGAGGCCGAGCGCGACGCCTCAGGAATCCACATGTGGGACGTCGTCGTGATCCCAGGCATCTTCCAGACCCCCGAGTACGCGCGCGCCCTGCTCACCGCCGGACGACCCGCCGCCCGACCAGAGGTCATCGACGACCTGGTCGCCGCCCGGATCGAGCGCCAGGGAATTCTGACCAGGGACAAGCCGCCAGTCATATGGGCGATCATCGACGAGTCGGTCCTCCGCCGAGAGATCGGCGACAAGGAGACGCAACGCGCTCAACTCGACAGACTGGCCGAACTCGCACAGCAACCGGGAATCAACATCCAGGTGATTCCCCACGCCGCCGGCGCCCACGCGGGACTGACCTCAAGCTTCACAATCTTGAGCTTCGACGAAGCGCCGGACATCGCTTACAGTGAAGATCCGGCGACCAGTCATCTCCACGAGAAGCCCGACCTCGTCAAAGCCCTACAGCAGACCTACGAAGCGCTCCGCGTCGTCGCTTTGCCGGTGTCCGCATCCTTGGACCTCATCCGGCAGGTCCGGGAGGAAACATGAACTCGAAAAGCTCCGACTGGCGAAAGTCCAGCCGCTCCGGCGCCAACGGCGGTCAATGCGTCGAAGTCGCCGTCGTTACCTCCCGCTCCTGATCACGAGCCACCGAGTTCGCCTGGCTTCGAAGCGGGCGGCGAGGTGGGCTGCCACGGACGCCGCCAGAAGAAACGGTGAGGACGGCCAGGAGTGGGTTGACGAAGCCGGGCACCGTGTCGGCGCCGCAGGAGGTGTCGCTCAGGGGCAGCAGGCTCTGCCCGCCGGTGTGCCCCGTGCTGGGGTGTCTACGGAGAGGAGACGGATTCTCCTCTGCGTAGACGCCCCAGGAAAGTCCGCCTAACGATGCGAAGCGGCACACCCGGTCCTGGACGTCGACCATCCCGTCGTCCGGGTGGTCAACGCGGACCCGCCGGAAGTGGCCTCAAGGTGAGCGGTGAAGCAGATCACTGGCCGAGCGCGTCCGCAACGGCACGATCAGCACTCCCGAGGAGTGGCAGGCGGCGATGCGACAGCGGCGGCGGCAAGGCCAACGTCAGCAGGCGAGCCGTCTCGGGTGCCGCTTCCTCCGGGGCCCATTACGCCGGGGGCTAAAGAGTCGGACGAAGGACAGGTTGCGCACAGAGTTCGCCCGGATAGTGGCGATTTTCGAGAGGCCCGGCGACCGGTTACCGATCCTTCCGCCGGGGCCGTGGAGCCACCCGAGGGGCCGCCGGGACCAAAGACTCGGGGAAGAGCGGATCACATGCCCCATTCCTCCAGATGAATGGCCGTAGCTCGGGCGGCCCGACCTTTGTTGACCGAGCCTTCGGTACGTGCTGCCAGGCGACCGCCGTTCACCGGCGATTGCGCCGTCGCTCGGGGGGTCCCTCCATCCTCGGGAGCCGCGCGCCCCGCTGCGGAGATCGCGCGCCCGGTCGGCGCGCCGTGCGGGGTGCGGCGACGCACCCAGGGCTCGGCAGAGGAGGGAACACGCGCCGACTTAGTCCGCATAAATAGGTTCCTTCGAGGAGCCTGGTGGTCGTTCACCGAGCCTTCCACCACCGGGGCTCACCTGGCTTTGAGACGGACGGCGACGTGGGCGGCCAGGGAGAGCGCCAGGAGAACGGTGAGGACGGCCAGGATCGGGTTGACGAAGGCGGGCACCGTGTCGGGGCCGCAGGTGGTGTCGCTCAGTGGGAGCAGGCTCTGTCCGCCGTTGTGCCCCGTCCGTACGCCTGACGGGGCGAAGCGGCACACTCGGTCCTTGTCGGTCATCCCGTCGTCCAGATGGCTCAGCCCGTACCCGTAGGTCGCCACCACGCTCAGCAGCCCGGCCCATGATGACCGGGCCCACGTACGCGCCGCCCTCGGCCCCTGGGACAGGGCCGACCTGACGGCCGCGACCGCCATCAGGCAGGCGGCGGAGGTCGCCAACGGCCATCCGAGCGTCAGGAGGAGCGCGTCGCCGAGGACCAGCAGCGCGAACTTCGGCGCGGTCACGGTCAGGAGCAGCAGCCCGCCGCCCAGCACGGCGGCCGCCCACCACCCCATCCGGCGCAGGTCACCGGGGCGGGCCGCCGCCCACAACGGCAGCACGAACAACGCGACCAGCAGCCCCGGAACGCCGACCACGAACAGCAGGTTGAACGCGCCTTCACCGTACGCGGCGAAGGCCAACGCCATCCCGGCGGCAACGGTGACCGCGGCGGCCACCGCCTGCTTCTTGACGAGTTCCGACCCTGCCCCCATGAGCGGATCATCGCACCTTGCCGCCGTCCGGGCGTGCGGAAGGCTCGGTCAGTGGACGCCAGGACGCTCGAACAATCGCCATCTGTCCGGATGAGCTCGACACCCGATTCCGGCCTTTGCCGAGCCTTCGGTCAGGGCCGCGCTTGATCAGCGGGCGCGGGGAGGAGGCGGCGCTGCACAAGTGCGAGCTTGCGGGGGTCGGTCACCGTGTGGAGGTTCCGGATGCGGGCCTCGTCGATGTCCAGGACGGTGACGCCCAGCAGGGCGCCGGCCCGTACGAAGAGCAGGGCGGGAGCGGCGTTGGCCTCGGCGATGAGCGTCCGTGGCGCGAAGCGGGCGAGCGCCGTTCCGGCCAGCCGGCCGACCTCCTCCCGGCCGCGTACCGTGCGCCGGGAAGACGGGCCGGCGTCCACCCACGCGGTGACGTCGGCCGCCAGCAGCTCCTCCAGCGCCACCAGGTCACCGGCCCGGGCCGCGGCGAGGAACCGCTCGGCGAGGCGTCGCGCCTGCTCATCCGGGGCGGCGAAGCGGGTACGCCCGTCCCCGATCCGGCGGCGGGCGCGGCTGTGGAGCTGGCGGCAGTTCCCCTCGGACGTCGACACGACAGCGGCGATGTCCTCGTACGGGTAGCCGAACGCCTCGCGCAGGACGAAGACGGCGCGTTCGACCGGGGTCAGGCGTTCGAGGAGGACGAGCAACGCGAGTGACACGGACTCACGCTGTTCGGCCGTTTCCAGCGGTCCGAGGGCGCCGTGCCCCGTCAGCACCGGTTCCGGCAGCCAGGGCCCCGTTCGTTCGCGCCGGACGCGGGCCGAGGTCAGGTGGTTGAGGCAGAGGTTGGTGACGACCTTGGTCAGCCAGGTGCCGGGCGTCTCGATCGCCCGCTGGTCGGCGGCGTGCCAGCGCAGGAACGCCTCCTGGACGACGTCCTCCGCGTCGGCCGCCGAGCCCAGCAGCCGGTACGCGAGCCCGAACAGCCGGCCGCGCTCGCCGTCGAAGACATCCCCGATCGTTGTCACAGAACGCCCCTCTGTCTTGTCTCCACTGGCGCCGACACCCAGCGGACCGACCAGAGGGAGCGAGATGACATCGAAGGCCGAGATCGTTCACCGATTCTACGAGGACATGCTCAACCAGCGGCGGCCGGAACTGGCCGATGAGCTCATCACGCCGGACATGACCACCCACGACCCGGACGCGCCGCGCGGCCCGGCGGCCGTACGGCGGGTGGACACGTTCATGCGCGCCGGGTTCTCCGACCTGCACTACCAGGTCGAGGACGTGATCAGCGAGGGCGACCGGGCCGCCGTGCGCTGGACGCTGACCGGCACCCACGACGGCGACTTCTTCGGGAACGCGCCGACCGGCCGGAGGATCGAGACCACCGGCAATGTGATCTTCGGCTTCGAGGGTGACCGGATCAACGAGATCTGGGCGGTGGTCGATGTGAACCGGCTGCAGCGGCAGATCGGGGCGGGCCGTACCTCCTGAGCAGGCGCCGCCTCCGAACGGGTCGCCGTTCGGAGGCGGCCGCCCCGAGGTCAGCCCCCGACGCCCCCGTCCGGGCCCGAATGAGGGCCGCCCGGCACCCGGACGCAGGCGGGTACCGTCCCGGCCTTCTTCACCATGGGGACGAGGACGCTCGCCGATGTGGGGTCCTTCGTGTTCTGGAACCAGACGTCGAGGACCACCATCTCCCCCGGCTTCAGCTTGTCCGGGTAGATGCGCGTGCCCACCTCTCCCCTCATGTCCTCGTCGGCATGCGGGTCGACGCCGGGATCGTCCCCGAAGACCCCGGTGTCCGGCTTGTCCGACATCCAGAAGTCGCCGTCGAACTCACGCCCCTTGCACTGGGTTCCGAAGGGCAGGAAGTCCACCTTCGCCGTGACGCCGAAGGCGCGCAGCTTCTGTTCGACCCGTTCGGGATGGGTGAACTCCACCAGGCGGACCACGATGGAGCCGTCCGGGACGCGCTCGACGGCGTTCGCCCGCGCGCTCTTGTCCTCGGTGAGGGCGGGTACCGCGATCACCGTCCCGGCCGCGACGGCGACGGCTCCGGCCGCCAGGACGAGGCGGCGTCCCGCCCGTCGCCGCGGCCGGCGCCGGGACTCCTCTGTCGGCCGGTTGGCCGCCACGACGTGCTTGAGCTCCGCGAGGAGCCGATCTTCGAAGGTCTGCACGGTGATCACTCCTCTGCGTACGCCATGGCGGGACTCTGGGCGGAGACGGCGTCTCTCAGGACTTTGCGGGCCCGGTGCAACCGGACTCGGGCGGTGACCGGGCGGATGCCGAGCGCGGCGGCCGCCTCGGTGACCGTCAGCCCGTCGACGGCGATCAGTTCCAGCAGTGCCCGGACCCCGCCCGGCAGATCGGCGAGGGCCTCGTACGTACGGCGCCCGGCGCTCTCGGCGTCGATGCGCTCCACCAGCCGGTCGATGTCGTCCGAGTCGAGCAACCGCCGCCCCGCGATCCGCCCATTGGCGCGTTGTTCCCGGCCCGCCCGGCGCCGGTCGGCGGCCAGGACGTTCCGCGCGACGCCGAAGAGCCAGGCGATCTCATTGCCGCGACTCGGCCGGTAGGTGTGCGCGGAGTCGATCACGGCCATGAACACCTCGGCGGTCAGGTCCGCGGCGGTGTGCGGGTCGTCCACTCTCCGCGCCACGAACCTGTTCACCGTCTCGACGTGGCGCCGGTAGAACGCCTCGAACGCTTCGGGATCGTGTCTGATGTGGGAGAGGCCGGTCTCGGGTTCGGCCATGCGCTGTCTCCTTTCGGAAGTTCACCCGCTCTTGGACCGTCGGCCGTGCGGCGTTACCGACGGAACCCGGTTCCTGAGTTCGGGGAAACGCGGGTGAAGCGCACTCCGCGCACGGCCGGAGCACCGGCTACAAGAGACAGGAGCCGTATGACTGTGACGACCCGACAGGGCGTGGGCGACGCCGCTGCGATCGAGCAGTCTTGGCAAGAGCCCGGGGCCTTCGCCGCGCTCTACGAGCGGCACGCCCCCCACATCAGCCGGTACGTCGCCCGGCGGCTGGGCGACGACATGGCGGACGACGTCACCGCCGAGACGTTCTACCGGGCGTTCGAGAAACGCCGACATTACGACCTCGGACGGCCGGACGCCAGACCGTGGCTGTACGGGATCGCCGCCAATGTGATGGCCCAGTACCACCGCAAGGAGACGCGGATGCTGCGGGCGTTCGCCCGCAGCGGTGCGGACCCCGTGGTGCAGACGTACGGCGGTCAGCTGGACAACGCCGACGACCGGGTCATGGCGACCGGGATGCACCAGTCGCTCGCGACGGCCCTGGCCGGTCTCAGCCGAGCCCATCGAGAGGTTCTGCTGCTGATCGCCTGGGCCGACCTGTCCTACGAGGAGACGGCCCAGGCGCTGGGCGTCTCCGTGGGGACGGTGCGATCCCGGCTGCATCGGGCTCGAAAGAAGATCCGCGCCGCGCTCGGCGACGGAAACCCCATGCTCGTTTCGGATGAAGGCTGAGGCACCGACCGTGAACGAACTCGACCTGATGCGCACGATGCGCACCGACGCCCCGATCCCCTCGCAGCAGCGGCTGGACACCGGCCGGAAGCGGCTCCACGCGATGATCGACGGCTCGTCCGAGGCACCGCGCCCCGTACGGGCGGGCCGGCGCTTCGGGCGCGCGTGGGGCGTGCTGCTCGCCGGTGGACTGGCCACCGCCGCCGCCGGTGCGGTCGTGGCCACACAGGTGGGCGGCTCCCCTGTGACGGTGCAGGGCTCTCCCGCCGCGGTGTCGGCCAGGTACGACAACCCGCTGGTGGAGCGCGCGACCTTCGGCTGGCTGCCCGCTGGCCTGCACGCGAACGGCTACGTGGCCGACCACCAGCACGAGGACTTCTTCCAGGTCACCGCGCAGCAGAAGGGGAAGAGCGGGGGCACCGTGACCCTCACCGCCTACGGGCGCGGCAAAGAGCCGTTCCTGGGGTACCTCCCCGGAGGCGTCCCGGCCAAGCGGATCCCCGCCGCCTCCGTCAACGGCCACTCCGCGTACTGGATCTTCAAACCGAACCCGTCCGGGCAGTCGCAGTTCAGCCTGCGCTGGCAGCAGGCCCCGAACCGCTGGGCCGAGCTCGAGGGCAATGGGCTGCCGGGGAACAGCGCCGAGCTGACGAAGACGGCGCACAGGATCGCCGAGTCCGCGAAATTCGGCGGCACCCGGCCGATCGCGATGCCCCTGCACGTCGGCGGCGTGCCCGGCGGGCTGACGCCGAACCGCACGGTGCTGAACAACGGCGCGTACGGTGAGGTCGGCGCCACGTTGGACTTCATCGTCGACGGCCCGTCGTCCAATCTCCTCATCGGCGTCACCAAGTCGGACGGCACGATCGGCACCGGCGTCGCCGCTGGGCCCGGCAGGCCCATCCCGGGGCGTCCTCGCCCCAACACGAAGCTGGACGGGCACCCCGCCTACGTGACGCCGAGCCTCGTGTACGTCTACGGGGTGAACGGATTCAACGTCCAGATCAACGCGTCCGGCACGGTCCTGGCGAAGCTCAACAAGACCGGCGGAGTCACCGGCCTGTTCCACCACCTGACGGTCAAGGGCCTCGACCCGTCGAACTGGACCCCGAACCCGGTCAACTGACCTGACCTCAGGTGCCGGTGCCCCCGCAACCGGGCGGTACCGGCGCCTGGAGTCGACGAGCGCCTCCGGGCCGACGCCCACGCGGAAAAGCAGAAGCGGCCCCTCACACGAGAAGCCACTTCCGATTCGGGGGACGCCAGGGGCGCTCTTACGCCCTTGACGCGGATCGGTGACGACGGTCGGCGACGATGCCGTGCAGCACGATGAGCGCCCAGCCGAAGCCGACGATCGCGGTGATGCGGGGGCTGTGCACGTGGCCGACGATGATCTGCACGTTGCCGACGACGATGTCCATGGGGCCGACGAGGACCATGATGCCGGCGATGAGGCCCACGATGCCGGCGCCGACCATGGTGACGCGGAAGGCGACGTCCGCGATGGCGAGACCGAAGTCCACGGCAGCCGCCGAGCAGCGGTTCATCGCCAGCAGGGCCTGGGCACGCGTGGTGGGGTTCATGGGACTCTCCTCTGTGACAACACCATGTGATCGGCTCTTGCCGTTCACAACCGCTCACTGTTCGGAGAGTCGGCCCGTCGGCCACCGAACCAGACCGCCCGGGACCTTCTGCCGAGGGTCTCCGTCGCTATGACGTACGAGATCCTCGGCGGTCGTCGGCGGCGGTGACGCGGAGGAAGCGGGTGCCCCACTCGCGGACGAAGTCGGTGAGCTCGGATGGGCCGACGATCTCGAAGTCGGCGCCGACCGCGCCGATCAGCATCGCCGGCCACTCCAGTCCGTCGACGGTCATCAGCAGCCGGCAGCGGTCCTCGCCGAGCTCCTCGACCGTGCCCCAGCGCGAGACGACGGCGCGGACCTTCGCCGCCGGGGCGTGCACGAGCACCTCCACGTCGTACGCCGCCGGCATGCTGCTGATGGCCGCCCGTACGAAGTCGGCGGCGTCCTCGGCGGGCAGGTCACGGGGGCGAAACCGCTCGCCGGTGCTGCCCGGGTCGGCCAGGCGGTCGAGCCGGAAGCTGCGCCAGTCGTGGCGGGTCAGGTCGTACGCGACGAGGTACCAGCGGCGGCCGAGGGAGACGAGCCGGTGCGGCTCGACGTGACGGGCGGTCAACTCGCCGTCCCGCGCCCGGTAGGAGAACCGCAGGCGTTCCTCGTCGCGGCAGGCCTGGGCGACGGCGGTCAGCGCGTCGGCGTCGATGGTCGGGCCGGCGCCCCAGGCGGCGGGGACGGTGACCGTACGAAGCGCGTCGATGCGGCGGCGCAGGCGGGGCGGCATGACCTGGATGACCTTGGTCAGCGCCCGTACGGCCGACTCCTCGATCCCGGCGACGGCACCCTGCGCGGCCATCCGCAGGCCGATGGCGAGGGCGATTGCCTCTTCGTCATCGACGACGAGCGGAGGCAGCGCGGCGCCGGGCGCGAGTTGGTAGCCGCCGTCCACGCCGCGGTGCGCGACGACCGGATAGCCCAGCTCGCGGAGCCGGTCGATGTCGCGGCGAAGCGTACGGGCGGAGACGCCGAGGCGATCGGAGAGCTCGGGGCCGGGCCAGTACCGGTGGGTCTGCAGGAGGGACAGCAGCCGGAGCGTGCGTGAGCTGGTGTTCGCCATGTCTCCAGGGTCCCGGTCATTGAGGTCAGGAAGTGGCCGCTATCGAGCCTAACGTCGTGTCCATCGACCTCGTTCACAGGAGATGGTCTTGACCGAAATTCTCGAATCCCCCGTCTCGGCCGAGGAGCGGACCGCCGCGCCGTACCGGTGGCGATGGCTCGCCTTCTCGGCCGTCCTGGCCTCGAGCGTGATGGACCTGCTGGACAGCACGGTGATCAACACGGCGGCGCCGGCGATCCGGACGAGCCTCGGCGGCTCGTACGCGACGCTGCAGTGGATGGCGGCCGGTTACACCATGGCGCTCGCCGTGATGCTGCTGATCGGCGGGCGGCTCGGCGACATGTTCGGCCGCAAACGGATGCTGCTGGTCGGCGTCGCGGGCTTCACGGTCGCGTCGGTGGCCTGCGCGACCGCCGTCTCCCCGACCATGCTGATCGTCTCGCGGGTGCTGCAGGGCGCGTTCGGGGCGGTGATGCTGCCGCAGGGGTTCGGGTTGATCCGCGACCTGTTCCCGCCCGCGGAGATGAAGAAGGCGTGGACCGCGTTCGGCCCGGTCATGGGCCTGTCGGCGGTGCTCGGCCCGGTCATCGGCGGAACGCTCATCCACGCCGACCTGTTCGGCACCGGCTGGCGAATGATCTTCCTGGTCAACGTGCCGATCGGCGCGTTCGCGCTGACCGTCGCGGCGAGGTTCCTGCCGGCCACGCCGCCCGCCGTGCGCTCGGCGCGGCTCGACCTGCCCGGTGTCGCGCTGGCCGCGTCCGGCATCTTCATGCTGATCTTCCCGCTGGTCCAGGGGCGTGAGCTGGGCTGGCCGGTCTGGAGCGAGGCGCTCCTCGTCGCCTCCGTCCCGGTGCTCGCGCTGTTCGCCGCGTACCAGGTTCGCCGCAAGCGGGCCGGAGCGACGCCGCTGATCGAGACCGGGGTGTTCGCCCGCCGCTCGTACGCCTCCGGGGTGCTGTTCGCGATCGCCTTCACCTGCGCGATGGGCGGCACGATGCTCACGCTGGGCGTATTCATGCAGGTCGGGCTCGGGTACAGCCCGCTGCGCGCCGGCCTCACGACGGCGCCCTGGGCGTTCGGCGCGATGATCGGGTCGGCGATCAGCGGCATGCTGATGGTCAAGCTGGGGCGCCGGCTCCTGCACATCGGGCTGACCGGCATGGGCGCGGGGCTCGCCGTCCTCTATGCCGTCTTCGAGTACGCCGGGCCCGGCCTCACCAGCCTCGACTTCGCCGTCCCGCTGCTGATCGGCGGGGCCGGGATGGGCATGATCTTCGTGCCGATGTTCGACATCATCCTCGGCGAGGTCACCGACCACGAGGTCGGCTCGGCGTCCAGCACCCTGCAGGCGATCCAGCAGCTCGGCATGTCGCTCGGCGTCGCGGTGATCGGCACGGTGTTCTTCGGGCTCCTCGGCGCGCAGGCGCACCACAACTTCGACGCGACGGCCGCGCCCCGGCTCCGCGTCGAGCTGACCCGCGCCGGCGTGCCCGGCCCGGCCCAGGCCGGGATCGTCGCCGGTGTCCGGGCGTGCGTCCAGGACCGGGAGGCCGAGAAGGACCCGGACGTCGTCCCGGCGAGCTGCCGCGCCGCCGGGCCCGCGTCACCCGCGGTCGTCAAGGCCCTCACGACGGCCGGTCTGGACACCCACCGGCGGGACTCGCTCGACGCCGCGAAGACCACCGCGCTGGTCACCATCGGGCTGATCGTGCTGGCGTTCGGACTCGGGTTCCTGCTCCCGAAGACGGCCCGCGCGGAGGCCGCACCGGCCTGACGCCACCACGCCCGCGCCCCCGGCCGGTCCGGCCGGGGGCGTAGGCGTCTCAGGCGAGCCAGCCGTCGCCGAAGTCCTCGCAGGCGTTGACGAGGGCCTCCTCCGAACGGGCGCGGATCGTGATCCAGGACCGCTCGTCCTCCCGTACGAGCACGTCCAGGCCCGCGAACCAGCGCGTGCCGGGCAGTTGCCCCGACGGGTACTCCGGGAGGGGAAGGCGGGCGTAGCGCTCGAGCGCCTCGAGGTCGTCCTCGTCGGCCTCGCGGTAGTCGGCGAGCTCCTCGGCGGCGTGCAACGACTCCGACAGGACGAGCTCGACGCAGGCGAGGGAGAACGCGTCGAGCCACGGCTCCCAGTCCTCGGCGTCCTCGTCCTCCAGGTCGGGCCGGACGCACACGGCGGGGTCCGGGCCGTCGAGCCGGACGCCCCAGCACGCGGCGCCCTGGTTCTCGTCGCGGAAGACCAGCAGGCCGTCGTGGACGTAGAGCTGCTTCGGCTCGAGCAGTTCGTCCTGGTTGGCCGTCAGGTCCGTGCGCCGGCCGAACAGCGCGTACGCCTCGCGCACCGCGGCGGGCAGCGTGATCCCGAGCCGGGCCTCGACGGCGTCCAGGGCGGCGTCGTCCCAGCCGTCCGCGTCCGTGAGCGGTGTCGCCCACGCCGCCGCGAACCCCTGGATGAACCGCCACGCGCCGGCGCGATCCTCGACACCGGCCAGCTCCGCACGCACATCGAACGCATCGACCATGCCGCGCACCGTACCCGAGCGATACGGCACCGGCAGGGCGAAGAGATGACGATCCGGTCGCGATGGCGAAGATCATGATTCGGCGCGTCCGAACGCAACCCGGCCCCGGTCTTCGGGAGAGAGGGGGTGTCAGCAGGAACGGAGAGTGACGCATGAAGGGACACAGCGGCCCATGGCCACGATCAGAGCGGTGAGCCTGCCGCAGGAGGAACCCGACGATCCGGCACTCGTCGCGGCATCCCTGGAGAACCCCGAGTCGTTCGGCGAGCTGTTCCGCCGCCACGCGCCACGACTCCACGCCTACGCCAAACGGCGCCTCGGGCCCACCCTGGCCGACGACGTCGTGTCGGAGACGTTCGCCATCGCGTTCCGGCGCCGGGAGAGATTCGACGGACGCTCGGAGTTCAGCGCGTGGCTGTGGGGCATCGCCAGCAAGCTCATCTCCCGGCACCATCGGCAGGAGACCCGCATGTACCGGGCGTTCGCCCGGACCGGGGTCGACCCCGCCGAGGACGGCGTGACCGAGTCGGCCGACGACCGCATGGCGGCCGCGGCGCTCGGCCCGCACCTGGCGAAGGCCCTCGCCGCGCTCAGCGCCCAGGACCGGAACGCCCTTCTGCTGCTCGCCTGGGGCGAGCTGTCGTACGCCGAGATCGCGGCGACGCTGGACCTGCCGCTCGGCACCGTCAAGGCCAAGATCCACCGAGCTCGGAAGAAACTGCGCAAGGCCCTCCCGGAGGCGAAGAACGATGGATGAGATCGACGCTCTGCGGCAGATGCGGACGACGCTGGCCCAGGAGGAGAGCCCCGACCGGCTCGCCCTGCGCACCAACTGGCGCTCCGCCCCCGCGCGCACGCCTCGCTCGCGTACCCCGCGTCGGCTCACTCTGCCGCTGATGGGCGTGGTCGCGGCCGGGGCGGTGGCCGCGGGATCGATGGCCGTCCTGTCCGGCCACTCGGATCCGCGTCCGCCCGGCCGTTCGGTCCCGCTCCGTACGGGCGGCGACGGGAACGTCCTGCTGGCCGCCGCGACCAGCGCGGAGAAGGCGACGCCGAACGGCGCGTACTGGCACACCAGGCGCATCGACGGAACGATCTACGATGTCGGCACGGCCAGGGCGGACCACTACAAGGTCGATTCGCGGCAGCAGTACGACAGCTGGGTCGGACGCGACGGCAGGGAGTCCAGGAACTACGCCGACCTGCCCGCCCGCCCCTGGACCGCCCAGGACAAGGCGAAGTGGCAGCGAGCGGGATCCCCGATGAAGGTCGACGTTCCGAGCGGCGACCCAGGCGTGGTGGGGACGCTGTTCCTGGACGCGAAGTCCCCCGTGGGGGCGCCGCGTCCGCGACCGATGAAGGGTGGCGAGGTCGCGCGGTTCTACGGCATGACGCCCGCGCAGATCGCCAAGCTGCCGACCGAGCCGAAGGCGCTGGAGAAGACGCTGCTCGCCCTGCGCGACCGCTGGCACGCGTACTCTTCGACGGCCGGGAAGGAGCCGCTGGGGTCGCTGCGGGGCGAGGAGCGCGTCCGTGCGCTGAGCGACGTGGCCGGCGTCCTGCTGGCCGACGCCCCTGCCCCCCCGAAGGTACGGGCGGCGGCGTTCCGGATGCTCGCCGCGCTGCCCGGCGTCCGGGCGGGCGGCACGGCGACCGACCCCCTGGGCCGTACCGGAACGGTGATCTCCCTGCCGCTGGAGACGACGGTCCCCCTCGGCATCTACACCGCGCCCAAGCAGCTCGGCACCTACCGGCGTCAGTGGATCATCGACCCCGGCACCGGAACCCTCCTGACCATGCGTGACGTCGTGGCGACGCCGCCGCACGGCAGCCGGAGACTCCCGCCGGGCGACGACGGAAAGCCCCGCGCGCTGCGCGTCCAGGACATGCCCGACCGGTTCCACCGACCCGGGGAGGTGTCCTCGTACGAGGTGTACGCGGTCGCGGAGTGGACGAACTCGTAGGAGAGCGCACCCGCTCCCCGGTGAGTGATCCGGAGGGGACCCGGCAGCCGGGTCCCCTCCGGGACACCCGCCTCACCTGGAATGATCACGTGTTTTCGGCCCCACGCAGCGGGAAACCCGCTCCTCATGAACCACGCTGAGGCCCCCGTACTCGACCTTGGGTTCTAGTGGTCGTTGCAACACCTCTGTTGAGGGGATGCGATGGCCTTTGAGATCCGGGAGAACCGGGGGCGGGCTCAGGGACGTAAGAAGCTTGGGTCCCGGCCGACCAGGCCGTCGGCCGGATCGCCGCCGAGATGATGACGCCGTACCCGCCCGGCATCCCGGCCGTCCTGCCCGGCGAACGCCTGAACGAGCCCGTCGTCGACTACCTGTGCACGGGAGTGGCCGCCGGGATGGTCGTGCCGGACGTCGCCGACAGCGAGGTGAAGAGCTTCCGCGTCGTGGCCGAGTAGCAGGTCAGGAGGGGTCGAACGGTCCGAAGCGGGTATGGGATCGCTTCACAGGACGGACCTGGCGAACCTCGACTAGGGGGCGCCGAGTCGATCGGCAGCGAACCGAACGGAGGTGAGCTGACATGACGACCTCATTGCACGGCCCCGGCACTCGGCGGACGACCGTGTCCGGGAACACCTCGCTGGGCCGCCTCGTCAGCGACACGACCGCCGACCTGCAGAAGCTGATGCGGCAGGAGGTCGCCCTGGCGAAGGCGGAGATCCGCCAGGAGGCGATGAAGGCCGGGAAGGCCGCCGGGCTCTTCGGCGGGGCGGGCTTCGCGGGTTACATGGTGATGGTGATCGGATCGCTGACGGCGATCTTCGCTCTCGCCCACGTGGTGGACATCGCCTGGGCGGCGCTGATCATCACGGGTCTCTGGGCCGTGGCGGGAGCCGTCATGGCCGCCCTGGGCCGTCAGCGGATGCGGCGCGTCTCACCGCCGCACCGGACCGTCGAGACCCTCAAGGAGGACGCCCAGTTGATGCGGCGCAGCGCGAGCCACGCGAAGGCGATCGCCGTCGAGCCGATCTCGTCCGAGCCCGCCGAACTGGTCGTTCCGCACACCGAGCACAGCCGGTGGTGAGCCGGCACCCGGGAAGGCCGTGCTCCACCAGGCACCTCTGACGGGGCACGGCCGCTCCGAGCGACGGACACCCATCGACTCTAGGAGAGCTCCCAGCTCGCGATCTCGGCGTCGCTCAGCGGGAGGACGCACCAGATGGCGTCCTGCAGGGTCGGGCAGATCAGCGTGACCTTGTCGACTCCCGTGATGCGGAACGGGCGCTCGACGCAGGGCATGAGGTCGAAGTACGCGACCGGGACGCCCCGCTCGCGGGAGAGCTTCTCGGCCGCGACCACGGCGTTCAGGCCGGCCGCGGAGAAGAACGGCACCCCGCTCATGTCCACCAGCAGCGGCCGGTCGGCCGACGCGACGAGCTCCAGCAGACGCCCCCGGAACGTACGCCCGGTGAAGGCATCGACCTCACCACGCGGCATGGCGAGGGTGTAGTCCTCGCACTCCATCGCGAACATGTCCAGGGCAACGTCCATGGGACCTCCAGTCCGGAACACCGTGGGGCACCCGTGACCATCACAGCATCGCGCGATTACTGATCGTTTCCAAGAGGGTGACGGATACCATGCACGGCGTGGCGCGTTAATGGGGCACCATGCCCGTTTCGCGAGTGCACAAACGTGCCGTACGGCGGGACATCGGCATGTCACCGCCCGGCAACTTCGCGGGAAGCCGTCCAGCTCTCGAAATCTTCAACAGCGCGACGGGCGAGGAAATTCCGGATTCGCCTAACAACGAGAAAAGCCATGGTCAGGGCGAGTCTCACGAGCGGAGGATCCCGGCCCCCGGCCGGTCGCCCGGAGGTGGCGGACGCGTCGGCCGAGGGTCGTACGAGCGGGCACCGCGAGGTCCTCCCGGCGGCCGACGCCCGCCGACCCGGGATTCGGAATGATCATTGACGCCCTCGATCCCCCGTGTAGTGGAGTTTCGATGAAGCGTTCGTCCGTCACCGTGGCGCTGGCCGCGGCCGCCCTGCTGACCTCCGGGTCCGCCCCCGCCGCCCGCGGTGGTCGCGCAGGGCGGGATGCTGCTCGGAACGCCGGACCTCAAGCCGCTGCGCGCGCGGTTCGACCTGGTGGGCTTCGACCCGCGCGGGGTCGGCGACAGCACCCCCGTCCGCTGCTCGACGCCGGTGTACGACCCGGCGGCCCCCACCCTTCCCACCACCCCGGCGGAGTACCGGCGGCTGACGGCGAGCAGCCGCGGCCACGGGCTGGACTGCCTCAAGGCGACCGGCTCCCTGCTCGGGCACGTCGACACGACCAGCGCCGCTCGCGACGTGGAGGCCATCCGCGCCGCGCTCGGTGAGTCCAGGATCTCCTGTACGACGGGGACGGGCACACCGCGCTCTACAACTCCTCCTGCGCCCGCACCCACGAAGTCGACTACCTGATCACCGGCCAGGCGCCCGCGGCCGGCACGGTCTGCCGCGCCTGAGCGTCGCCGGTCACGCCGAGTATCCGAATCGACAGCGAAAATGATTTTCGTTTCCGCTACGATCGGCAGCACACGACCCGGTCGCGCCCCGTACTCGCGTGGCGACGCCGGGCGACACCAGAGGCGATAGACCGGCTGCACCGGGAGGAACACATGAAGGTCGCGTTCGTCGGCAAGGGAGGCAGCGGCAAGACGACCTTGTCGTCCCTGTTCGTCCGTCACCTGGCGGCGGAGGGGGCGCCGGTCGTGGCGGTCGACGCCGACATCAACCAGCACCTAGGCGTCGCGCTGGGCCTGTCCGAGCAGGCCGCCGCCGCGATCCCGGCGATGGGCGCGCACCTGCCCGAGATCAAGGACCACCTCCGGGGGACCAACCCGCGGATCTCCTCGGCGGCGGCGATGGTGAAGACCACGCCGCCGGGCCGCGGATCGCGGCTGCTCCGGATCGGCGGCGACGATCCGATCCACTCCCGGCTCTCGGTCGAGGCCGCCGGCGCGACGCTGATGGCGACCGGGCCCTTCACCGAGGAGGACCTGGGCGTCTCCTGTTACCACTCCAAGACCGGGGCGGTCGAGCTGTACCTCAACCACCTGGTCGACGGGCCCGGCGAGTACGCCGTCGTCGACTGCACGGCGGGGGCGGAGTCGTTCGCCTCCGGGATGTTCACGCGCTTCGACCTGACCTTCCTGGTCGCCGAGCCGACCAGGAAGGGGGTCGCGGTCTACCGCCAGTGGACCGAGTACGCCGCCGACTACGACGTGGCGCTGAAGGTCATCGGCAACAAGGTGCACGGTCCCGACGACGTCGCGTTCCTGCGCGACCACGTCGGCGACGACCTGCTGTGCTGCGTCGGCCAGTCCGGCGCCGTGCGCGCGATGGAGCAAGGGCGTCCGTTCCACCTCGGTGACCTGGAGGACCACGACCGGGCCGCGCTCGCCACCCTCCGAGGGGCGGTCGACGCCCGCCCGAAGGACTGGCCGAAGTTCACCCGCCAGGCCGTCGAGTTCCACCTCAAGAACGCCCACGCCTGGGCGAACGCCGCCACCGGCCAGGACCTCACCACCCAGATCGACCCCGACTTCACCCTCGCCCCCGAAACGGCCCTCACCACCGCATAGGGACCGTTCCGCGTCGCGGACCAGGCGAACTCGCCTCTCCTCACGATCCCCTCGCCCGCCTCGGCCCGGGCGAGGGGATCGTTTCGTGTCCGGCCGCTTTGCCCGTCCAACGAGAGTTCCGAAACCTTCCGGCGATGGTCGTCGCCGAGAAGTTACTCAGCGCGCCGAGGCTTTACCCCTGGTTGTGCGACACAGGGTGTTGCCCCAGAACCACATGGACATAGCGTGACGAGACAGATCCGAAATGGAGCGTGCACATGACTGTGACACCACCCATGGAACGGGTCGGTCAGGCGTTCGCGAGGCGTGAGACGGCCGGTCGGATGCTCGCCGAGGACTGCGAGCGAGTGGCGCGGGCCTGCCAGGACATGGCGGTCCGCTTTCATCGTGGCGGCAAGCTCATCGCGTTCGGCAACGGCGGGGCGGGCACGGACGCGGCGCACGTCGCCGTGGAGTTCATGCACCCCGTGATCGTGGGCAAGCGGGCGCTGCCCGCCCTCGCGGTCAGCAACGACGCGGCGGCCATCACGGGGGTGGCCCGCCACGAGGGCTTCTGCGAGGTCTTCGCCCACCAGGTGCGCCAGTGGGGCGCGCCGGTGGACATCGTCCTGGGGATCTCCGCGGACGGGCAGTGCGTGGACGTCCTTCGCGGCCTGCAGGCAGGCCATGAGCTGGGGCTGCTCACGGTCGCGCTGACCGGCGGGGACGGCGGCATGCTGGCCGGCAGCCCGGCGGTCGACCACCTGCTGACCGCGCAGAGCGACGACCCGGCGGTCGTCAAGGAGATCCACGTGACGACGTACCACATCCTGTGGGAGCTCGTTCACGTGTTCTTCGAGCAGCCCGGCCTGCTCGGCCCGGAGGTGATCGGGTGACCGAGCGCGGCCCGTGTTCGGAGGAGGTGTGCGTCACCTGCTCCGACGAGGCCGTGCCCGTCACGGTGGTGCGGTTGCTCGAGGACGGCCTCGCGGTCGCGGACGTCGGCGGCGGCGCGCATGAGGAGGTCAGCGTCGCGCTGGTCGACGCGGCCGTCGGCGACACGATCCTGGTCCACGCGAAAGAGGCCCTCGCGGTGGTGACACGCGCGGACGCCGGCGGAGTCGCAGGGGGGAGGGTCCATGACCGGAAGTGAGCCACCGGAGGGGATGCAGGAGCTGTACCCCTTCCTGTACGCGGGAGAGTCCGAGCTGGAGAACGTCCTGGCGGAGGTCGGCCGGTCGACGGCGGAGAAGGCGAACGAGATCGTCGCCCTGCGGCGGGAGGTCGCCGAGCGGTCGGGAGTGCTGCTCGCCGAGTGCGCCGAGGCGATGGCCAAGCGGTTCGCCATGGGCGGCCGGCTGTTCACGTTCGGCAACGGGGGCAGCAGCACCGACGCCCAGGAGGTCGCCGAGGCGTTCTCGTATCCGCCACGCGGGCGGGCCCTGCCCGCGCTGTGCCTGACCAATGACGTGGCGGTGCTGACCGCGCTGTCCAACGACGTGAGCTTCGAGGTGGTGTTCGCCCGCCAGCTCGCCGCGCTGGGCGGCACGGGCGACATCGCGCTGGGCCTGTCGACGAGCGGCGGGTCGCCGAACGTCATCCGGGCGGTCGAGGAGGCGGCGCGGCGCGGCATGCTGACGATCGCGCTGGCCGGTTACCAGGGAGGCAGGCTGGCCGAGCTGGAGTCCCTCGACTACCTGTTCGTGATCCCGTCGTCGTCCGTGCACCGCATCCAGGAGGCGCAGACGACCGTCTACCACGTCCTGTGGGAGCTGACGCAGCACGCCCTCGGGACGCTCTCAGTCCAGGAGGCGACGACATGACGGCGCCGACCGCACCACCGACGGCCGAACCCGAGGCGACGGAGGAACCGGTCGTCCACATCCTGTGGATCAACGCGGGGCTGAGCTGCGACGGCGACTCGGTCGCCCTGACCGCCGCGACGCAGCCCAGCATCGAGGACATCGTGCTCGGCGCGCTGCCGGGGCTGCCCAAGGTCGCCGTGCACTGGCCGCTGATCGACTTCGAGTGCGGGCCGATGCAGGGGGCCGACACGTTCATCGAGTGGTTCTTCAAGGCCGAGCGCGGTGAGCTCGAGCCGTTCGTCCTGGTCGTCGAGGGGTCGATCCCGAACGAGTCGATCAAGCTGGACGGCTACTGGTGCGGGTTCGGCAACAACCCGGAGACCGGCCAGCCGATGACCACCAGCGAGTGGCTGGACCGGCTGGCGCCGAAGGCGACGGCCCTCCTCGCGGCGGGCACCTGCGCGACGTACGGCGGCATCCATGCCATGGCCGGGAATCCGACCGGCGCGATGGGCGTGGCCGACTACCTCGGCTGGGACTGGAAGTCGAAGGCCGGCCTGCCGATCGTGAACGTGCCGGGCTGCCCGGTCCACCCGGACAACCTGGCGGAGACCATCACGTACCTGCTGTACCAGGTCGCCGGACAGGCGCCGATGATCCCGCTCGACGAGATGCTCCGCCCGACCTGGCTGTTCGGCCAGACCGTCCACGAGGGCTGTGACCGCGCCGGGTACTACGAGCAGGGCCAGTTCACCACCGAGTACGGCTCGCCGAAGTGCCTGGTCAAGATCGGCTGCTGGGGCCCGGTCGTGAAGTGCAACGTGCCCAAGCGCGGCTGGATCAACGGCGTCGGCGGCTGCCCGAACGTCGGCGGCATCTGCATCGCCTGCACGATGCCCGGCTTCCCGGACAAGTTCATGCCGTTCATGGACGAGCCGCCCGGCGCCAAGGTCTCCTCGGGGGCCAGCAGCCTGTACGGGAAGGCCATCCGCAGGCTGCGAAAGATCACTCTCGACACCGTCGACAAGGAGCCGAGGTGGCGGCAGAAGGGCCGCGCCCTGCTCACCGGTTACGAGCCGCCCTGGAGGTGATCCCATGACCACCGCACCGCAGCGCGCGAAGCCCGCCGAGCAGCGGGAGCGCAACCTCGTCGAGATGGCGTGGGACCCGATCACCCGCATCGTCGGGAGCCTCGGCATCTACGCCAAGGTCGACTTCGCCAACCGGGAGGTCGCCGAGTGCTACAGCACCTCGTCGATCTTCCGGGGCTACAGCATCTTCATGAAGGGCAAGGACCCGCGCGACGCGCACTTCATCACGAGCCGGATCTGCGGGATCTGCGGCGACAACCACGCCACCTGCTCGGTGTACGCGCAGAACATGGCCTACGACGTGCGCCCGCCGGCCCTCGGCGAGTGGATCATCAACCTCGGCGAGGCCGCCGAGTACATGTTCGACCACAACATCTTCCAGGAGAACCTGGTCGGGGTCGACTACTGCGAGAAGATGATCCGCGAGACCAACCCGGGCGTGCTGGCCCAGGCCGAACGCACCGAGGCCCCGCACGCCGGCGAGCACGGCTACCGCACGATCGCCGACATCATGCGCTCGCTGAACCCCCTCGAAGGGGACTTCTACCGCGAGGCCCTGGCCGTGAGCCGTACGACGCGGGAGATGTTCTGCCTGATGGAGGGCAGGCACGTCCACCCGTCCACGCTGTATCCGGGCGGCGTCGGCACGGTCGCGACGATCCAGCTGTTCACCGACTACCTCACCCGGCTCACCAAGTACGTGGAGTTCATGAAGCGAGTCGTGCCCATGCACGACGACCTGTTCGACTTCATCTACGACGCGATGCCCGGCTATCAGGAGGTGGGCCGGCGGCGGGTGATGCTCGGCTGCTGGGGGAGCCTGAACGACCCGGAGCACTGCGACTTCCGGTACGAGAACATGTCCGACTGGGGCCGGCGGATGTTCGTCACCCCAGGCGTGATCGTCGACGGGAGCCTGGTCACCAACGACCTGGTCGACATCAACCTCGGCATCCGGATCCTGCTCGGCAGCTCGTACTACGACGACTGGGCGGACCAGGAGCCGTTCGTGCGGACCGACCCGCTCGGCAACCCGGTGGACATCCGGCACCCGTGGAACCAGCACACGATCCCGAAGCCGCAGAAGCGCGACTTCAAGAACAAGTACAGCTGGGTGATGTCGCCGCGCTGGTTCGACGGGGAGAACCTCCTCGCCCTCGACACCGGCGGCGGGCCGCTCGCGCGGCTCTGGTCGACGGCGCTGTCCGGGCTGCTGGACATCGGCTACGTCAGGTCGACCGGCCACAGCGTAGTGATCAACCTGCCGAAGACGGCGACGCTGCCGGAGACGACGTTCGAGTGGCGGATCCCGCAGTGGAACGGCGAACCGCTGTCCAACGCGATCGAGCGCAACCGGGCCCGCACCTACTTCCAGGCGTACTCCGCCGCGTGCGCGCTGTACTTCTGCGAGCAGGCCATGAACGAGGTCCGGCAGGGGCACACGCAGACCTGGTCGCCGTTCACCGTGCCGGACGAGGCGATCAGCTGCGGCTTCACCGAGGCCGTCCGCGGCGTCCTGTCCCACCACATGGTGATCAGGGACGGCAAGATCGCCAACTACCACCCGTACCCGCCGACGCCGTGGAACGCCAGCGTCCGCGACTCCTACGGGACGCCGGGGCCGTACGAGGACGCGGTGCAGAACACCCCGATCTTCGAGGAGAACCCACCGGAGACGTTCAAGGGCATCGACATCATGCGGACCGTCCGCAGCTTCGACCCGTGCCTGCCCTGCGGCGTGCACATGTACCTCGGCAAGGGCAAGGAGCTGCGCACACTGCACAGTCCACACGCCTTCGGTCCGTTGTGACCGGAGCCGGCAGGTCGCGGAAAGGGGGCCGACATGCCGGGCACGTACGACGTCCGCGCGGCGGGCGACCGGGTGGACGCGCTGCTGGCCGAGCTCGGCCGGCTCGGCGACGCCGCGACCGCGGCGAAGGTCGAGGAGCTGCTGCGCTCCGTGGTCGGCCTGTACGGCGCCGGGCTCGAACGCGTCATGGAGATCGTCACCGAGACGGACGCGGCCGAGACACTGCGCCGGCTCGCCTCGGACGAGCTCGTCTCCGGTCTGCTGGTCCTCCACGACCTGCACCCGCTGACGGCGGAGGAGCGGGTCCGCGCCGCGCTGGACCAGGTGCGCCCGTACCTCGGCCTGCACGACGGCGGCGTGGAGCTGCTCGGCATCGACGCGGAGGGCGTCGTACGGCTGCGGCTGGAGGGGACGTGCCACGGCTGCCCGTCCTCGCGGGTCACCGTGACCCAGGCCATCGAGCGCGCCATCGCCGGCGCGGCCCCGGAGATCTCGCGCGTCGACGTCGAGGGCCTGGTCCCCGAGCCGGAGCCCGAGCCCCGGCTGCTCCAGATCGGCACCCGGCCCCGTACGCCGCCCGGTCCCTGCCCGGTGCCGGAGGAGGCGGTCCGGTGACCTGGGGCGGACTCCGCCGGTTCCGCGAGCCTCCGGCCGCGGACGTGGAGCGCTGCGAGTTGTGCGCCGAGCCCTTCGGCGACGGGCACGGCCACGTCGTGAACCTGGAGTCCCGCGCGCTGCTGTGCACGTGTTCGCCCTGCCACCTGCTGTTCACCCAGGACGGCGCGGGCCGGGGGCGGTTCCGCTCGGTGCCCGACCGCTACCTCCACACCCGGGACTTCCGGATGTCGGCCGCCGACTGGGACGAGCTCCAGATCCCCGTCCGCATGGCCTTCTTCTTCCACAACTCCACGCTCGGCCGGAACGTCGCCTTCTACCCGAGTCCCGGCGGCGCCACCGAGTCGCAGCTCCCCCTCGGCACCTGGGATCGCGTGCTCGCCGCCAACCCGGCGCTCGCCGGTGTACGGCCCGACGTCGAGGCGCTGCTGGTCGACCGGGCCGCCGAAGACCGGTTCGCCTGCTACCTCGTGCCGATCGACGCCTGCTACGAGCTGGTCGGGATCGTACGGCTGCACTGGCGCGGCTTCGCCGGCGGCCAGGAGGCGTGGGAGGCGATCGAGGACTACTTCGCCGCGCTTCGTGGTCGCGCCCGTGAGGTCCTCCCGGAGGAGGCGGGCGATGGATGATCCGCGATTCCCCTGCGCCCCGCAATTCACGTGCGTGGGCGCGCAGGCGGACCCGTACGCCGCCGTCCCGACGCTCGTCCTGCGGCTGCGCATCACCGACGACACGCCCGGCGGCGTACACGCCATCACGCTGCGCTGCCAGATCCGGATCGAGCCCGCGCGGCGCCAGTACACGACGGGTGAGGCGGAGCTGCTCGGCGACCTGTTCGGCCCCGTCGCCCGCTGGCGCGACACGGTCCGGGCGATGCAGCTCGCCACCCTCTCCGTCACGGTTCCGCCGTTCACCGGAAGCACCGACGTCGACGTGCCGGTGCCCTGCGGGTACGACCTCGAGGTCGCCGCGGGCAAGTACTTCGCCTCGCTGGAGGACGGGGAGATCCCGCTGCTGCTGCTGTTCAGCGGCACCGTGTTCTGCCGTACGGAGCGCGGTTTCGAGGTCACGCCGGTGCCCTGGGACCGCGAGGCGCGCTACCGGCTGCCCGTGGCGCTGTGGCACGAGGTGATGGACCTGTACTTCCCCGGCACCGGCTGGCTGCGGCTGCGCCGGGACACCCTGCGGGGTCTCCTGCGCTACAAGTCCGCCCGCGCGCTGGCGACCTGGGACGAGACCGTCGAACGGCTGCTCGAGGAGGCCGGAGACCGATGAGGCGACACGAACCCGCCGACACGCCGCCCCGCTCGGCGATGGACCGGGCTCGGCGGGTCGCCGACGCGATCCTCTACGAGGGCTACCTGCTGTACCCGTACCGCGCCTCGGCCGCCAAGAACCGCGTGCGCTGGCAGTTCGGCGTGCTCGTGCCGACCGGTTACCCGGCGACCGCCGAACCGTCGGCGAGCGTGACCGAGTGCCTGCTGACCGCCGACCCGGAGGCCGAACTCCGGGTGCTGCTCCGCTTCCTCCACCTGCGGACCCGGACCGTCGAGGAGGCGGTGGGCGGCCGGTTCCAACCGGTCATGGGTCTCACCGTCGGCGACGCCACGTACCTGACCTACGAGGACGCGGCGGAACGCGAGGCGGAGGTCGTGCTCCGCCTCGGGGACGTCATCGGCGTCGAACGGACCATCGTGATCGGAGTGTGCGGGGAGCGGGCGACGGAGCCGATCACGGACGCGCGGGGAGAGCAGCGCGGCCACGTCGTTCTGGACCACCTGTCCCTGCGCGCCGCCCTGCGGGTCCGGGCCGAGCGGCTGCCCGGACCGTACGGACTGACCCGGCTCCGCGTCACGGTCGCGAACACGCACGGCTGGGCGGACGCGAGCGCGCCGCGCGAGCAGGCGCTGCGGCGTTCGCTGCTCGCCACCCACCTCATCATCGGACTGAGCGGCGGCGACTTCATCTCACTGATCGATCCGCCCGAGTGGGCGGCCCCGGCCGCGGCGGGCTGCCGGAACCGGCACACCTGGCCGGTGCTCGCGGGCGAGCCGGGCGAGCACGACGTCGTGCTGTCCGCACCGATCATCCTGTACGACCATCCGGCGATCGCGCCGGAGAGCCCGGGACCGCTGTTCGACTCGACCGAGATCGACGAGCTGCTCAGCCTGCGCACCCTCACCCTCACCGACCGGGAGCGGGCGGAGGCGCGGGCGACCGACCCGCGCGCGGCCGAGCTGATCGAACGCGTCGGCGGCCTCCCGCCGGAGCTGATGGAGCGGCTGCACGGCGCGATCCGGCAGGTCACCCGGCCCGAGGACGCCCCGTCCGAGGGGCAGCCGCCCTGGTGGAACCCCGGGGCGGACCGGAGCGTGGCGCCGGAGACCGACAGCGTGGTCGTCTCCGGTGTCCGCGTCGCCCGGGGCAGCCGCGTACGGCTCCGGCCGGGCCGGCGGCGGGCGGACGCGCACGACATGTTCCTGGCGGGGCGCGCGGCCCTGGTCGAGGCCGTCTTCCAGGACGTCGACGGCGTCCGGTACCTCGCGGTGACGCTCGAGGACGACCCCGGCGCCGACCTGGCGCGTGCGCAGGGCAGGTTCCGCTACTTCGCCCCGGACGAGGTGGAGCCCCTGCCCGGCGGCGCCGAACCGGGAGAGGCCGGGCAGGGAGGCGCCGGACCGGGAGGCGGCTCATGACGATCCTGGTCGCGGGCTGCGGCAACATCTTCCTCGGGGACGACGGGTTCGGCAGCGTGGTCGCCCGCCGGCTCGCCGGCATGGTCCTGCCCGAGGGCGTGACGGTCACCGACTTCGGCATCGGCGGCATCCACCTCGCGTACGAGCTGACCGGCGGATACGCCGCCACGATCCTGATCGACGCGGTGCCGCGCGGCGGCCGGCCCGGCACGCTCTACGTGCTGCGGCCCGCCCCCGACGACGTCACGGACGGCTCCGTCGACGCGCACGACATGACGCCCGAGGCCGTGCTGGCCCTGGCCGCGACGCTCGACGGCACGACCGGGCGGGTCCTCCTCGTCGGCTGCGAGCCGGCCGACACCTCCCCCGGCATGGACCTGAGCCCCCCGGTGGCCGACGCGGTCGCCCCGGCCGCCGACCTCGTCCTCGACCTGATCCGCGAAGAGCCGGTCTCCGACGTGAGGCCCTCGACCGGAAGGAGGGGTGATCAGTGGTGAAACGCCTGCTTCTCGGCACCGCGGTGGCGGGAGCGCTGACCGGGCTGACGTTCCTGTTCGTCCAGTCGCTGCCCGACATCAGGCGCTACCTGAAGATCCGGCGAATGTGAGGAGCCCACATGCATGAATTCGGAATCGCGGAGGCGGTCCTGGCGGCCGTGGAGCGGCGCGCGGACGGCCGTCCGGTGCGGCGGGCGCGCGTACGGGCGGGAGTCCTGCTGCGGATCAGCCCGGACGCCCTCGACCAGGCGTTCGCGCTGGCCGCCGACGGGACGGTGGCGGACGGCGCGCACGTGGAGCTGATCGTGGACCCGGTCCGGCTGACCTGCGGCCGGTGCGACCGGACCACGACCTCGGACGGCCTCGTGGCGGTGTGCCCCGCGTGCGGCGGGACCGACCTGGCGATCGAGGGCGGCGACGAGCTCGTCCTTGAGTCAATCGAGCTGGTGGAGGCGGCACATGTGCCTGGGAATTCCCGGCGAGATCGTGCAGATCCTTCCGGATCGGCCTGACCTCGCCAAGGTGGACGTGAGCGGCGTCCGGCGCGCCATCAACATCGGCCTGCTGGACGGCGAGCACCTCGCGCCCGGCGACTGGATCCTCATCCATGTCGGCTTCGCCCTGTCGAAGATCGACGAGGAGGAGGCGAAGGCGGCCCTGGCCTTCCTCGAGGGCATCGGCCAGGCGTACGCCGACGAGATGGCCGCCCTGCGCGACTCGACGATCGAGAAGGGGTGAGCCCCGATGCGCTTCGTGGACGAGTACCGCGACGCGGAGAAGGCGCAGGCCCTGGCCGCGAAGATCGCCTCGCTGTGCGAGCCGGGCCGGCGCTACAAGTTCATGGAGGTGTGCGGCGGCCACACGCACACCATCTACAAACACGGCCTGGAGGACTACCTGCCCGAGACGATCACGCTGGTGCACGGGCCGGGCTGCCCGGTCTGCGTGATCCCGATGGGCCGGGTGGACGACGCGATCCACATCGCCGAGCAGCCTGACGTGATCATGACCTCGTTCGGCGACATGATGCGGGTGCCGGGCGGCCGCGGTTCGTTCTTCGAGTCGATGGCGGAGGGCTCCGACATCCGCATGGTCTACAGCCCGCTGGACGCCCTCAAGGTCGCCCGGCAGAACCCGGACCGACGGATCGTCTTCATGGCCATCGGCTTCGAGACCACCGCGCCGTCGACCGCGATGACCGTGCTGCGCGCCAAGGCCGAGGGGATCGAGAACTTCTCGATCTTCTGCAACCACGTGACGATCATCCCGGCGATCAAGGCGATCCTCGACTCGCCCGACCTGCGCCTGGACGGGTTCATCGGACCGGGCCACGTCTCGACGATCATCGGCTGCCGACCGTACGAGTTCATCGCCCGCGACTACGGCAAACCGCTGGTCACGTCCGGGTTCGAGCCCCTGGACGTGCTCCAGTCGATCTACATGATCCTGCTGCAGCTCGCCGAGGGCCGCAGCGAGGTGGAGAACCAGTACTCCCGCGTCGTCCCGTGGGACGGCAACCGCCGGGCGCTCATGGCGATCAACGAGGTCATGGAGCTGCGCCCGTACTTCGAGTGGCGCGGCCTGGGCTTCATCTCGCACTCGGCGCTGCGGGTGCGGGAACGGTACGCCGCCTTCGACGCCGAGCGGATCTTCGAGATCCCGGGCAGCCGGGTGGCCGACCCGAAGGCCTGCCAGTGCGGCGAGGTGCTCAAGGGCGTCCTCAAGCCGTGGGAGTGCAAGGTCTTCGGCACCGCGTGCACGCCGGAGACGCCGATCGGCACCTGCATGGTGTCGTCCGAGGGCGCCTGCGCGGCGTACTACAACTACGGCCGGTTCGCCCGCGAGCGGGTGAAGGAGGCGACGAGCCGATGAGCGACGAACGGCCACCGGCGGCCGTACGGGACGAGCGAACCGGAGCGGCCGTACGGGACGAGCGGCCACGGGCGGAGGCCGTACGGGAGGTTCCCGGGGACCGGGAGGCGCAGGTCCTCGAGCGGATCGAGCGGGCCCGGCACCGGAAGGCGCGCGTCCGGGAGGAGTACATCAACCTCAGCCACGGCGCCGGCGGCAAGGCCACGCACAACCTGATCGAGGCGGTGTTCATGGAGGCGTTCCGCAACCCGCTGCTGGAGCCCCTCGAGGACGGCGCGACCGTGAACGGGCTCGCCTTCAGCACCGACTCGTTCGTAGTGACGCCGCTGTTCTTCCCCGGCGGCAACATCGGTGACCTGGCCGTCAACGGCACGGTGAACGACCTGGCGATGTGCGGGGCCCGGCCGCGGCACCTGTCCGCCGGGTTCATCCTCGAAGAGGGCTTCCCCATCGCCGACCTGCGGCGCATCACCGAGGCGATGGCGACGGCGGCCGAGCGGGCGGGCGTCAACATCGTCACCGGCGACACCAAGGTCGTGCAGCGCGGCAAGGGCGACGGGTGCTACATCAACACGACGGGCATCGGTGTGCTCGACCGTGATTCGACGTTGAGCGTGTCCGCCGCCCAGCCCGGTGACGTGGTGATCGTCTCCGGCCCCATCGGCGAGCACGGCATCACGATCATGCTGGCGCGGGGCGAACTCGACATCGAGGCCGACCTGACCTCCGACACCGCGCCGCTCAGCGAGCTCACCGCGCCCCTGCTGGACGCCTGCCCGCACGGGCGGGTCCGGTTCCTGCGGGACGCGACCCGAGGCGGCGTCGCGACCATCCTCAACGAGCTGGCCGAGGCGTCCAAGGTCTCCGTCGTGCTGGAGGAGAACGCCATCCCGGTCCGCACCGCCGTGCGCGGAGCGTGCGAGCTGCTCGGCATCGACCCGCTGTACGTCGCCTGCGAGGGCCGGATGGTCGCCGTCGTGGCCGAGCCGGCCGCCGACGCGGCGCTCGCCGCCCTGCGGTCCCACCCGCTCGGCGCGGAGGCCGCCGTGATCGGCCGGGTCGGAGCGGACCCGCCGGGGCTGGTCCTGCTGCGGACCGCGTTCGGCGGCACCCGCATCGTCGATGTGCTGGTCGGTGATCCGCTGCCCCGGATCTGCTGACCGCGATGGGAGAAGGAGGGTTCCCCGGTGAAGGAGTCAGAGGGGGCCGACCGCCCGGGCCGGTTCCCCGAGGACGAAGAGCAGCACGGCTCCGCGCCCGACGTCGGCACCGCGAGCGAGGAGACGAGGCAGGCCGGTGACAAGGCCTTCCAGACGCCTCCGTCCGAGCCGCAGTGGCCGGGCCGCATCCCGTCCGAGGAGGAGAAAGAGGGCGTCCCGTCGACCGACATGGACGCGCGGAGTCCGCTGGGCGTCGGCACGAGCGAGAGCGCGCGGGCGGAGGAGATGGCCTCCGGGCGGAAGGCCGAACCCGCCGAGGGGGCCGACCGCCCGGCCGGTAAGGCGACGGCCGAGCACGGCACCGGCGTGGGCGCACACGAGACGGCCGAGGAGGAGAGCCCGCAGCTGCCGCCCGGCGACCAGGCCGGCTGAGGTTCTCACCTGCCGGAAGACCCGGCGATCCCTCTCGCGACCCGAAACGTAGGGTTATCGCGAGAGGAGTGGTGACATGCGCGAGGTTGTGGTCTGTGCACCGGTTCGTACGCCGGTGGGGCGGTTCGGCGGGGCGTTGAAGGACGTCAGCGCGCAGGAGCTCGCGGTGACGGTGATCCGCGCGCTGGTGGAGCGCACCGGCGTCGACCCCCAGGAGATCGGCGACGTCATCCTCGGCAACTGCAACCCGAACGGCGAGGCGCCCGCCATCGGCCGCGTCGCCGCCCTGGACGCGGGCCTGCCGGTCGAGGTCGCCGGCGTGCAGGTGGACCGGCGGTGCGGATCCGGGCTGCAGGCCATCGTCAACGCGGTGATGCAGGTCGCGACCGGCGTGAGCGACATGGTCATCGCCGGCGGCACGGAGAGCATGAGCGGCGTCGAGTACTACGCCACCGACCTGCGCTGGGGCCGTCCCGGCCCGGAGATCAAGCTGACCGACCGGCTGGCCCGCGCCCGTGTCACGGCGGGCGGAGAGCAGTACCCCGTGCCGGGCGGCATGCTGGAGACCGCCGAGAACGTCCGCGAACGCTACGGGATCGGCCGTACGGAGCAGGACGAGCTGGCACTGCGCTCCCACGAGCGGGCGGTACGCGCCCAGGACAAGGGTCTGTTCGCCGACGAGATCGTGCCCGTGGAGGTCCGCGACCGCAAGGGCGTGCAGGTCGTCGACCGGGACGAGCACCCCCGCGCCGACACGACCCTCGACCGGCTCGCCACGCTGAAGCCGGTCATGCGCGTCGACGGCGCGACCGTCACGGCGGGTAACTCCAGCGGCCAGAACGACGGCGCCGCCGTCTGCCTCGTCACGACGCGGGAGCGGGCCACCGCGCTCGGCCTGACCCCCCAGGCCCGGCTGGTCTCCTGGGCCGTCGCCGGCGTGCCCCCGCACCTCATGGGGCTCGGCCCCGTGCCCGCGACCGAGAAGGCCCTCGGCCGCGCCGGGCTGAGCCTGGACGACATGGACCTGATCGAGCTGAACGAGGCGTTCGCCGCGCAGGTGCTCGGCGTCCTGCGTGAGTGGGATCTGGCCGAGGCCGGCCTCGAGAAGCTGAACGTCAACGGCTCGGGCATCTCCCTCGGCCACCCGGTCGGCGCGACCGGCGCCCGCATCCTCGCCACGCTCCTGTACGAACTGCGCCGCCGCGACGCCCGCTACGGCCTGGAGACCATGTGCATCGGCGGCGGCCAGGGCCTCGCCGCCGTCTTCGAACGCATCGCCTAGATCCGCCCTGTTGTCTGCCGTGGGAGGGTCCGGCCGCCGCGCCGGGCCCTCCCCTTCCACCTCGCCGATGCGACTTCGCCGATGTGCGGCCCGCGCCTCTGATCGCTGGAGCCCAAGTCCAGCCGACAGTGCGCGGCTCAGATCTGGCCGAGGTCGATCTCCGTTGGGAAGGGGGCCACGACCTTGACGACGCCGGTGAACACGTCGCCGTCACGGTAGGTCTTGGTCGCGGGATCGAGGACATACGTGTACACCAGGGGAACGCCCGTTGCCGCCTGCTCGACGCGCCAGTAGAACGCGATCCCGGCCTTGGCGTACTGGTCGACCTTCACGATCCGGTCGGTCGTCTCCGAACCCGGTGACACGACCTCCGCCACCAGCAGCACATGCTCGGGACGAGTAGGCGTGATGTCGATCGTGTCCGCCCGATACACCACGACATCCGGACGGCGATTGGTGAGCGGCACGTCCTGAAGCCGCACGTCAAAGTCCGTGTCCGCGTTCCAGTCCGGGCCCGCGGCGGTGTCCAGGGTGTTCGCCAGAATACGGGCCAGCCGGTTGTGCCGCTTGGACGCACTCGGGCCGACGACGACCATCCCGTCCACGATTTCGATGCCGGCGCACTGCTCATCGGACCAGAAGTCGTACTGCTCCGCCGTGATCTGCTCGTGCATCCACAGGGGAACCACCATGTCGGCAGTCACGACACACCTCCCGGACACTGCCCAACCCGCTTCCGCTACGGTCCGATCAGGTTGATCGGATCATCGAGCCACACACGTTCGCCTTCTGGTGAGACCGTCAGCCCGAACCGATCCCGGGCTGGACGTCCGAGGGACAGCCACCGGAGATACGCCGCGGAGACTTCATCCCACAGGCGGCGCGGCCCATGCTGTTGGACGAGGAACTCGGTCTTGCCGGGCACGTAGTCCACCGACGCCCAGGACCCATCGTGCCCGGCATTCTCGAGCACCCAGAATGTCGCCTCCCCGGAGTCCGTCTCCTCGTCGTAGTAGAGGCGTTTGTGCACGCCGGGCGTGCTGGCGCAGATGAACAGGTCCGCGTCGGTGTCGTCGTGCAGGTGCCGCGGGTCGAGGCGGGTCGTCGACTCGGCCGGGTCGTCCGACTCGTGCACCCAGTCGAACGCGGCTCCGCGTGCCGGGCGCTGCGAGCGCATCAGCATGTATCCGGCCGAGCTCGGAAACCGCCCGACGGCCGTTCCGTCGCCGACGACGGCCAAGCGGGCCAACCAGCCGTACCCGTAGCCAGGGCTGTAGGGGGTGAGGATCAGCCCACCCGGACGGGTCTGCTCCACCCAGGCGTACGGAATCGTCGCGACCGCGCAGGTCACGTGGACGCGGTCGAACGGCGCACCGTCCGGCCACCCTTCGGCACCGTTACCGACGACCAGGCGGGGCGCGTATCCGGCCGTCTTGAGGTTCGCCGCCGCCCGCTCCGCCAGCACCGGATCGATCTCGATGGTGGTGACGTTCCGGTCGCCGATGCGGTGCGACAACAGTGCGGCCGTCCAACCGGTTCCCGTGCCGATCTCCAGGACTCGATCGTGATCCTTGACCACGAGCGACTCCAGAAATGCGAAGACCGCCCCCGGAGCCGAACAGGACGAGCTGGCCAGCCCGTCGCCTAGCACGTCAGAGCCGCCGTCGTCGCGTTGGGTGACCAACGACGCATCGGAGTACACGGCGTCCCACCAGGCTGCTTCGTCGTGGGTCCGGTCGACGGGGTACCCGGGGGCAGGACCGTCCGGGTTCGCCCAGGCGACGTCTGGCACGAACAGGTGCCGTGGCACCTCCACCAGCGCTTGCCGCCACCGCTCATCCGTGAGGTCCCCTTGACCCGCGAGCAGGTCAGCAAGGGCTTCTGCGCGTGCACGCGGGTCAGGGGACTTCATCACTCACTTACCTCGCTTACCGTCGCTCGGATTGTCGTTGGTGTTGCCGCCGGTGCCGCGCTTTCCGCCCTGCGGGTCTCTGCCGTCCGTCGGCGTGTTGCTGTCGCTGTTGCCTCCACCGTGCCTGCCCATGCTCACCTCCCATCTTCATCGTTACGCGTCTTAGGCGCTCCTAGAGGTCGATGCTCCGAGTCGGCGGAATCACCCACTGGGTGCGGGTGCTAGCCCTTCTGCCAGGCGAAGAGCTGCCTGCGGCATTCGCCGCACGCTCACTATCGGTTTCGGCGCCGTCCGTTGTCGCGCTGTGGGCCGGGACCGGTGCCGAAGAGATGAACGCATGAAAATCCTCGGCGCTCATCTCGTCGAACCACGCCAGAGCGGCGCCAAGAAAAATGAGCTGATCCGTGTCACGAGTCGCGGCATACACCGGCTCCCCGTTCCACTGCCACAGCGGGATACCGTCCATATCGGTCCCGGCACGAGTCCACTCCGACAGGCCGCGGCCCGGCACCACGGCGGTCACGTCCTTCCCTTTTCTGTTGTTGCGCCGAGCGGTGTTCCGTCACCGTCAGCCGGTTCGCCCAGATGCGCCAGGAATTCCCGAGCGTGGACTGGATACTTGCCGACGAGAATCTTGAGCTGTGCGACCTCGGCGATCCACGAGACGCCCGGTCGGCGCATCCGGTTCATGGTGGCGTGGAAGTTGTGCACGGAGCGCATCAGCTCGTCCGGTGACGTCATCAGAATGCCGAATGAAGCGGTGGGGTGACGACGTGCTTGATCGCGGCAACCGCCCTGGTGATGTCGGCGGCCGGGCAGATGCGCTCGCCCCAGCTCCAGTAGAAGGACAGAACCTCGCCCTCATCGGGCATGATTTTGATGATCTCCGTCAGCCCCGCATGCGTCTTTGGCACGCAGGCCCGCACTCGCGTAGGGCCGAGCACGTCGGCGCTTAACCCCTCCATCCGGCAGGCCCGCGCCAAACGGTCTGCGACCGTGTGCGCGTCCTCCGAGAGCTCTGGCCGTGTTCCCGTTTGTGTCATACCCGAACGATAGGCAACCGAGAGTTATCAGATGGGGACACTGTGTACCCCTACCCCGCAAGCACCCCCGCCGCGTCAGCGAGTGCGACGGCGTCGCTCTTGAGCGGTCCCCGTGCCTCGCGTAGCAGGTCGGACACGAGTCCTCGGGCAAGAGGGGTGTAGCGCACGGACTCCGGCGACGCTGCGTGCGCACGGTTCATGTAATGCAGGGTGCCCGCATGGTCATGCCGTTGGTGCTGTGCCCGAGCGAGTTCGATGAGGACACGCGACCGGCGCTCCACGGACGGGACCGTGTCGAGGTTCATATCTTCGGAGCGCTGCAGAGCGGCACCGGGTGTGCGGAGGTCGACCCCGACGGAGATCCCGTGAATGTCGACGTTCGCCCGCCCGAAGACGGTCCAGGCGTGCGTGTAGTCAGCGGGAAGCCGCTCGACGACGCGTTTGGCTTCGTCCCAGTGACGCCATGCGTCACCGTCTCTTCCGTCCCGCGCGTAGGTGATCGCGGCGTGCAGATGCAGCGCACCGTACATGGCCCGGAGATCGTCGGAGCCCTCCTCCAGGAGCGGTGTGAGTGCGGTCGCGACCGTCTCCACCTCGCGAATGGCCTCTTCGGCGTAGGTCTCTCGGAGCCCGTTGCCGTACGTCCATGCGGCTCCCGCGAGGCTCACTGGATCGTCCGCTTCCTGGGCAGCGAGACGGCCACGGTCGACGATGATCCAGTACAGCTCCGGCTCACAGGCGTATGCAAGCACCTGTTGCGCCAGGTGGTAGACGTCGGCGAGCACCGCGTACGCCTTGCGTCGGTCCGGCCCGTCGAAGTGCCGCGTCGACACTTGAGCATCTCGAATGAGAGTGGGCAACATCTGGCCGACCTCCGAGCGCTGGAAGCGCGAGGAGTGCCACAGCCGCCATAGTTCCGAGACCCGCCCGCGAAGTACGTCCACGGACGGCGGGTCGTCCTGTGACGGAGGCGAGAACAGCGCCCCCCGCACGGCATCGCGGATCTCACCGACGAACGGCAGCATGAGGCGCGAAGAGGCGTCAACCGGAACCGGAGTCGTTCCACCAGTGATTACGGACAGGTCATTGACGCGAAGAGCTACGGCGAGCCGCACGAGAAGCGTGTAATCGCGTAGCTCCCGCTCGCCCCTCTCGATCTTCTTCAGCCAGTCGGGGCCACGGCCGACCAGATTGGCGAGCACCGTACGGGACATGCCCCGACGTTCACGAAGGACACGGATACGTTCGCCACGCGTCAGCTCAGGGGGAAGAGTCTCGGGCATGGGGGGCTCCCAACGAATAGCGATGACCCTGCGGCCAGGGTACGCCGCGCAAGCCGAAGAGACAGCTATCCCGGAAAGCGACTGAACAGACAAGTAGTAGCCCGGACGTATGTTCTCGTGCTGCCAGGTAACTCGGCGATTCGTACTGGGTGGGCATAACGCTCGGTGAAGCCACCCGGAGCAGGTCCTTTATCAGGATGAACCACCCGGCAGCGCGGACTTTCGCCGAGCGTTATGCCCGACCCCGAGTGCAAGGCCGGCTCAATCGGACCCTTGGGCCATCTGGTCCGATCGATCAGTGGCTTTGACGTCGGTATCGACGTAGCAGACCCGGCGAACCGGTCATCGGCCCGGCAACGTCGGCGGCAGGGTGACCACGACGGCGGCGAAGTCACCGCCGCGCCAGAAAACGCATACGGCCCTCCGGCCTCCCGTGACCGGGAGGTGGAGGGCCGCTGGTGGTGGAGAGGAGACTCCCGCTTCAGCGGGGTCCGCTCACTCGTCGATCGTGGTCGTGACCCGGATCTCGGTGAACGTGCCCTCGGCCTCGATGGTGCACCCACCGTCGGAGGTCCGCCGGCCCCTCACCGTGAAGACGGCCGAAGCACTCTCGACGCCGGCACGGTCCAGCATTCCGCGCACGCGCTCCTGCAGGTCCGCTTCTCCTTCGGGCGTGGTCGCCCATACATCCAGCGCGACGGGCGGGATGGTGGTGGCCACCTCGACCGTGAACTCCTTGGTGCTGGACTTGATCGTGAGCTGGGCGGCCATAGCTGCCTCCTGGTTGGACGGGGACGACGTGGCTTACCACGCCGTCTTTCATCTGGTTTAGTCCCTTACGACGGAAACCGTCCGGAGTGCGAAGGAGCGCGCAAGCTGGTCAGTGGAGGCGGTGGCGGTCGATGAGCTGCTTGACGATGACGTTTCGTTGGATCTCGTTGGTGCCCTCGCCGACGATCATGAGCGGCGCGTCGCGGAAGTAGCGCTCGACGTCGAACTCCGTCGAATAGCCGGCCGCGCCGTGAATGCGGACGGCGTCGAGGGCGATGCGCATCGCGGCCTCCGACGCGTACAGCTTGGCCATTCCGGCCTCGAGGTCGCAGCGTTCACCACTGTCCAGGCGGTCGGCGGCGTCGAGCGTGAGCAACTGAGCGGCCCGCAGCCGGGTCGCCATGTCGGCCAGGTAGTTGCCGATCGACTGGTGCTGCCAGATCGGCCGGCCGAACGCCTCGCGCTCCTGGGCGTACCTCAGGGAGTCCTCCAGCGCGGCGCGTCCGACGCCGAGCGCCCGCGCGGCCACCTGGATGCGGCCGACCTCCAGGCCCCGCATCATCTGCGCGAATCCGCTGCCCTCCACGCCGCCGAGCACGGCGTCGAGGGGCGCGCGGTGGTCGTCGAACGCCAGCTCACAGCTCTCGACGCCCTTGTAGCCGAGCTTGGGCAGGTCGCGGGAGACGGTCAGGCCGGGGCCGGGTTCGACCAGCAGGATGCTGATGCCGCGGTGTCGTGGGGTCGCCTCGGGGTCGGTCTTGCAGAGCAGGGCGATGAGGCCCGCGCGGCGCGCGTTGGTGATCCAGATCTTCGCGCCGTTGACGACGTAGTGATCGCCGTCTCGCCGGGCGGTGGTCGTGATCGCCTGGAGGTCGGAGCCGCCGGACGGCTCGGTGAGCGCCATGGTGGCCCGCAGCTCGCCGGTCGCCATGCGGGGCAGGTAGCGGCGCTTCTGCTCCTCGGTGCCGAAGACACTGATCAGGTGCGAGACGACCGTGTGGCCGCCGAAGGCCCCGGCCAGGCTCATCCAGCCGCGGGCCAGCTCCTCGGTGACGAGGACGTAGCACCGCTTGGAAACGGCGACCTCGCCGTACGGCTCGGGCACGGCCAGTCCGAAGACGCCCAGCTCCTTCATCCGCTCGATGAGGCGCTCGGGGTAGGTGTTCGCGTGCTCGAGGTCGCGGACGACCGGGCGTACCTCCCGGTCGACGAAGTCGGCGACGACCTCGACGATGGCGCGTTCTTCCTCGGTCAGCTCGGGCACGGTCAGGCCTCCTCGGTCTCCCACCGTAGCGGCGTGCGAGCATGACGGCGGAAGTCGCCCGACTCGAGGAGGATCCGTGGGGCTGCTGGAGGGACGGAGCGCCGTGATCACCGGCGCGGCGCAGGGCATCGGGCTGGCCACGGCGCGGGTGTTCGCCGCGAACGGCGCGCGCGTGGTGATCGGCGATCGTGACCTGGACGCCGCTCGGGCGGCGGCCAAAGAGGTCGGCGGCCTCGCCGTGGCGTGCGACGTCACCTCGGCCGCCGAGGTCTCGGCGCTGGTCGACCGGTGCGTGACCGAGTACGGCGGGCTGGACGTCATGGTGAACAACGCGGGCATCACCCGGGACGCCACCATGCGCAAGATGACGGAGGAGGACTTCGGCGCCGTGATCGACGTTCACCTCAAGGGCACCTGGAACGGCACCCGCGCCGCCTCGCTCGTCATGCGGGAGCAGCGCCGGGGTGCGATCGTGAACGTCTCCTCGATCTCCGGCAAGGTCGGGATGGCCGGCCAGACCAACTACAGCGCCGCCAAGGCGGGCATCGTCGGCATGACCAAGGCCGCCGCCAAGGAGCTCGCCTACCTGGGCGTACGCGTCAACGCGGTCCAGCCCGGACTGATCAGGACGGCGATGACGGAGGCGATGCGCGAGGACGTCTGGGAGGGGAAGATGCGGGAGATCCCGATGGGGCGGGCGGGAGAGCCCGAGGAGGTGGCGAACGTCGCGCTGTTCCTCGCCTCGGACCTGTCGAGCTACATGACGGGCGCCGTCCTGGAGATCGCCGGGGGACGGTTCATGTGACCTCCAGGGAGTGCAAAGCCGTTTTGACGGTGACTCTGCGTTAACGACCGTTCAGATGGCTAGACTCGTGTTTGCGCGTAGCCGCAGCTTCTGCCGTGGTCTGGCCGGTCAGGAGCCGCTGGGAGGCTCCGATGAACGCCCTGAACTCCGATCGAGTCGGGTCTCGACCGCACAGGCCGCGCCTGCCGGCCGAGCTGACCAGTTTCGTGGGACGTCGGCACGAGGTGGCCGAGGTCAAACGACTCCTGTCGGTCTCCCGGCTCGTCACGCTGATCGGGGTCGGCGGGGTCGGCAAGACCCGGCTGGCCCTCCGCGTGGGCATGCTGATCCACCGGTCCTTCCCCGACGGTGTGTGGCTGGTCGAGCTCGCCGAGCTGAACAACCGGAACCTGCTGCTGCCCGCGGTGTGCGACGCTCTGCGGATCGATGACGTCTCGACTCGGCCCGCCCTCGAGGTGCTGATCGACCACATCCGCGACGCCCATGGCCTGTTGATCCTGGACAACTGCGAACACCTGCTGCCGGAGTCCGCGTCGCTGGCCGAGACCTTGCTGCACGAGTGCCCCCGCCTGCGGATCCTGGCCACCAGCCGCCAGGCCCTCGGCATCGTCAGCGAGCAGACCCTGTCGGTGCCCAGCCTCCCGGTGACCGGCCGCGCCCTGACGAGCCCCGACACCGGCGTCGTCGCCGGCGACGCCGTCCGGCTGTTCGCCGAACGCGCCGAGGCGGTCGTGCCCGGCTTCATCGTCACCGAGGACAACCGCGAGACGGTCGAACGGATCTGCCGCCGGCTCGACGCGCTGCCGCTCGCGATCGAGTTGGCGGCGGTACGGCTGCGGGCCCTGTCGGTCACCCAGCTCCTGGCCCGCCTGGACGACCGGTTCCGGCTGCTCACCTGCGGATCGCGCACCGTCCTGCCCCGCCACCAGACCCTGCGCGCGCTGATCGACTGGAGCTACGGCCTGTGCACCGAGCCCGAACGCCTCCTGTGGGAACGCGTCTCGGTCTTCTCCGGCGGCCTGGACCTCGAAGCCGCCGAATCCGTCTGCGCCGGTGACGGCATCGCCCGCCAAGATGTCCTCGACCTCGTCATCGGACTCGTCGACAAATCAGTCCTGCTGCGCGAGGAACACGCCGAGACCGTCCGCTACCGCCTCCTGGAGACCATCCGCCAGTACGGCCACGAACGCCTCATCGCCTCCGACGGCGAGGCCCACGTCCAACGACGCCACCGCGACCACTACCGCGACCTGGTGGCCCGGGCGGACCGCGAGTGGTTCGGCCCCGACCAGGTCGCCTGGCTCACCCGCCTGCGGACCGAACATCCCAACCTGCGTGCGGCCCTGGAGTACTCCTTCGCCACGCCGGGCCAGAGCGCCGTCGGCCTGGAGATGTCCGCCCGCCTGCGTCATCACTGGATCGTCAACTACTACCTCACCGAGGGACGCGACTGGCTGGATCGCGGACTCGCCGCGGCGAGGGAGCCGACCGCCGAGCGGGCCGGAGCGCTGTGGGCCGACGCCTGGATGGCCGTCATGCAGGGACAGAGCGGCCAGGCCATGAGCATGCTGCACGAGGCCAGGACCATCGCCGATCGTCTCGGGTGCCGATCCGTCAACGCGTACGTCGCGCTGTGCTGCGGGATGATCGCGATGTACGCGGGAGACGCCGACTCGGCGATCCGGTACTACGAGGACGGCGTGGCCGCGCACCGGGCGACCGGGGACCGCGAAGGTCTGGCGCTGGGGCTGATCTGGCTCTCCCTCGCCTGCTCCTTCCGTGGCGATTCCAAGTCCGCCATGGCGTACGGGGAGGAGGGTCTGGCCGTCTGTGAGGCGAGCGGCGAGCGCTGGCACCGGGCGTACGTGACCATGGCGCTGGGCGTCGAGAGCCGGCGGCAGGGCGACCTGCGACGCGCGGCGGAGCTGGAGAGGCGCAGCCTGCGGTTCCACCGAGAGCTCGACGACCCGCTGGGGATGGGGGTCGACTTCGAGGTCCTCGCCTGGATCGCCGCGGCCGAAGAGGACCACGAGCGGGCCGCCCGGCTGCTGGGCATCCTGCGGACGACCTGGCGGCTGATCGGCGCACCGCCGTCCGGGTACGGCCACCTGGCGGGCTGTCACGACGAGTGCGTCTCCTGTGTGCGGACGGCCCTGGGCGACCGCGCCTTCGCGGCGGCCTGTGAGGAGGGCGCCGTGATGCCGCTCGGCACGGCCCTCACCTACGCACTGGGCGAGCGGCTCGCCACGGCCGCCGGTTCCGACGGCTCGCTGCTCACCCGCCGCGAGGAGGAGATCGCCCACCTGGTCTCGGAGGGCATGAGCAACAGGGACATCGCGGCCAAGTTGGTGATCGCCCAGCGCACCGCCGAGGGCCACGTCGAGCACATCCTGAACAAGCTGGGTTTCAACTCCCGTGCCCAGATCGCGGCCTGGATGGGACAACGGAAAACCTCAGACTGAGACGCCCGAACGGACGGAAGTGAAGCGGATCCGGGGGCCGGCAGCGTCCTGGCGACCGGGTCACCCGTCCCGCTGGCGGGCGGATCCGGGGGCCGGCAGCGTCCTGGCGACCGGGTCACCCGTCCCGCTGGCGGGCGGATCCGGGGGCCGGCAGCGTCCTGGCGAGGGGGCCCGCCTTCCGGCCCCCGGATCCTTGCGAGGCATCAAACGGGTATCGCTGTGTTGTATTCGCTGGCACCTCCCTCACTTGTCGACATCGGTGTCCTGAGGCGGCCGGTGCGTCCGCAGTTCGAACCAGACGGTCTTCCCGGTCGCGGTACGCGCGGCTCCCCAGCGGCTGGACAGCATGCCGACCAGGTGAAGCCCGCGCCCGCCCTCGTCGATCTCGTCGACCGGGCGCACCCGGGCGATCGACTCGGCGGCCTCATCGTGCACTTCGAACCGCAGCGTGCCCTCCTCCGCGTGCACGGTCAGGTCGATCTGTCCCTTTCCGTGGCGTACGGCGTTGGTGACGAGCTCGCTGACCAGCAGTTCGGCGGTGTCACGGTGGTGGCCGAGGCCCCAGTACTCCAGTTGTTCGCCGGCGAGCCGGCGGGCCGGTGGAACCGCGGCGGTCGAAGGGGGGAGCGGCCATGAGGCGGTGCCGCCCTGACCGCTCCCCGGTCCCTTGGGAGGACGGGTGGGCTCACCACGGCGGGCGGCGGCAGTGGGCCCATGCCGCCGGTGGACGCCTCCGCTCCCAGGGGCGAGTGCGACCGACGGCGACGAGGGCTGCCGCTGCTGCACACTCGCAGGGGTTCTCATGGGGGTGCTGGTGAGAAAGGGCCGATTCATGTCGCCCACTCCTCGTGGAGGGGCCGGTCCCGTCTCGGATGGGGGGTCACGTACCTGGCCGCGTCTGCGGGCGGGCACGTGGGCTGCCGCTGACACATCGTTCTCGTACCTTTGATCGTCCCTCCGCCTACCGCTGAGTGGATCTGAGTGGGCTTATGACCACGAGCATGCTCCCGGGACCCCCATCTCCGCGCCGGGACAATCCCCCGTATCGCTACGCATTCCACGTAGTCCAGATAGCCACCTGGCCGGAGAGAAGGCCCCCAGTGGACGGGACGGCTATGCGCGGTTCCGCACCAGGGCGTTCCGGTCCAGGGTCGCGAGCACCAGGTTGGCGACCACGATCACCGCACCGACGAGGGCCAGGGCACCGTGGTCCAGCGCGTACAGAGCGGCGGTGGCGGCGCCGAACACGAGGACCTTGACGAGCAGGACGCCGGCCAGCGGCAGCCGGACCCTGGCCTTCGGCGCGGCGAAGAGCCCCCAGACCACGGCGGTGACCAGTGGAACGCCCACGCCCAGCAGGACGCTCAGGACCACCCCGTCGCCGACGTCGGCACCCCACCAGGCGAGCACGGCCAGTGCGGCGATCTCAAGTGCGAACGCCAGTCCCTCGTTCACCACATGCAACGGCCGCGGCACCATCGGACTCCTCTTCTCGGCTGCGCAAAGCGTACGGCTGGTGATCACCGAGCGTCCGGGCAAGGGCGGGTAAACGATGGTCGACCGATCGACGAGGGCGGCTCGTCGGTGATCGAAGCCGAACCACCGCCTGTGCTGTCAATAGCAGGGTGTCATCGCTCACTCTCCCGCCGCGTCGACGGCTCTCGTCGGCCCTCGCGGCCGCGCTCACCGCATCGGGTGTCCTGGCCGCGCAGCCCGTGAACGCCGCCCCGGCGGAGGCCCACCCCCGGCTTTCGGTGGTTCCCGCCTGCGGTGCCCCCACCGGCGACCGCATGTCCTGCCTGGCCCTCGTACGCGCCGACGTCGCGCCACAGCAGGGCATGCTGTCCGCGGCCCCGGCCGGTCTCGGGCCGGCCGACCTGCAGCACGCGTACGGCCTGCCCACGGCGGCGCGCGGGAGCGGGCAGACGGTCGCCATCGTCGTGGCCTTCGACAACCCGCGGGCGGAGGCGGACCTGGCCACCTACCGGGCGCAGTACCGGCTGCCGCCCTGCACCACCGCGAACGGCTGCCTGCGGAAGGTCGACCAGAACGGCGGTACCCGGTTGCCAGCGGCCGACGTCGGCTGGGGTGAGGAGGCGGCCCTGGACCTGGACATGGTCTCGGCGGCCTGCCCGAACTGCCGGATCCTCCTCGTCGAGGCGAGCGAGCCGGACATGGAGGCGCTCGGCGCCGGCGTCAACACGGCCGCGCGCCTGGGCGCGCGCTACATCTCCAACAGCTACGGGGGACGGGAGGACGCATCGACCACCCGCTACGACGCCGCGTACTTCACCCACCCCGGGGTCGCGATCACGGCCGCGTCGGGGGACAGCGGGTACGGCACCATGTACCCGGCGACCTCACCGCGGGTCACGGCGGTCGGCGGAACCGCGCTGCGCCGGTCGGGCGGGCCGCGCGGGTGGACGGAGGTCGCTTGGAGCGGCGCGGGGTCCGGCTGTTCCGCGTTCACCGCCAAACCGGGCCGGCAGCGGGACACCGGCTGCGAGCGGCGGACGATCACCGACGTGTCCGCCGTCGCCGATCCGGCCACGGGCGTGGCGGTCTACGACACGTACGGCGTCGGCGGCTGGCTGGTCGTCGGCGGCACAAGCGCCTCCGCCCCGATCATCGCCGCGGCGTACGCGCTGGCCGGAACGCCGCCCGCGGACAGTGACCCGGCGTCCTTCCCGTACGGGCGCGCGGGCGCGCTCCACGACGTGACGTCCGGCAGCAACGGCTCGTGCACCCCGGAGTACCTGTGCACGGCGGGGCCCGGCTACGACGGCCCTACGGGCCTGGGCACCCCGAACGGCGTCACGGCCTTCCAGGCCGGGTGAGCGAGGGCCGCCGAGCGAATCGGCGGCCCGAACCCATCCCGACTGGTCGCTGTTCGACACGCGGCCGGAACTACCGCCGCCCGTGGCGGAACTCCCCACGCCCGTGGCGGAACTCGCCGCGGCCGTGGCGGTGGTGCCGGTAGTGATGGCGGTGATGCCGGTAGTGATGGCGGTGATGCCGGTAGTGATGGCGTCGATGGTGGTCGGACGCGGACACATGGCCGGCGTTGCTCTGCGCCATCGCCACGATCTGGCTGTGAGCGGACGCCATCGCGCCGCTCTGTGCGCTCGCGGGCGACGCCAGCATCAGCGCGCCTGCGGTGGCGGCGGTGGCGAGGCCGGAAGCGACCCACGCTTTCCTCAACACGTTGAGCCTCCTTTTACCAAAAGCGCATAACGTTCTGAGGTGATGACCGTCTTGATCGCATCCACGGAAGGCCTACACCAGCCATTATTGCTACATGACCTGAATACACCACAATGAGCCGGTAACGTCTTTTTAGATCGCTACGCCGATAGGTTCCGTCGATCGGCATCGGCTCGCGCAGGTCGAGGGCACAGGCATCGCCTGTGCCCTCGAATCGATCGATCGGTATGTCTTTCAGCTGCCCGCGATGCCGGAGATATTGCCGGTACCGGTCCGGCCGCGCTCCTCCATGCCGGTCCGGCCGCGTTCCTCCATGCCGGTCCGGCCGCGCTCCTCCATGCCGGTCCGGCCGCGTTCGTGCGTGCCGGTCCGGCCGCGTTCGTGCGTGCCGACCCGTGTCCGCTCGGTGGTGCCGCGTTCGCGGGGGATCTCTTCCCGGCCGTGCTCGGTCCGCGTGAGGCCGCCCCGGGTCCGCTCCGTGCCGTACTCCCGACCGTACTGCCGGCCGTGGTGCCTGCGCCTCATCTGCTCCTCCCGGCGCATCTCGCGCTCGCGCTCGCGCTGCCTGCGCATGCGCTCTCGCTCACGCTCGCGGCGTCGCCGGCCGTCGTCGCCGGGCAGAGCGGAGACGAGCTCCCCGGCCGTGGCCGTGACGACCTGACTGCCGGTCGAGGGGGCGGAACGAGTCTGGGCGTATGCGGGCGCGGCCATGAGCAGACCGCTCGCCACTGCCGCGACCGCCAGGCCGCTAACAGACGCTTTCCTCACCACAGTCGTGCCTCCTTCGGGTTTGGAATGGCATAGAGCCCGGAAGACGACGGCCCGGGAATCACTAAGCCAGGGGCGCCGTAATTGCCATCATCCCTCGCTAATCGGCGGGCACCACTACTAATAGGTAATGAGTCCTCAAATACAGCTCCTATAGGCTCGTTCTATCACTCCTGCCGCCGGACGGCCGAGCACACCGAACGACCTGTCCTGACCGGCGCTTTCCGGCCGACCGCGACCGAGAGTCAATGCCTGATCTCTCGTTTCAGGAGGAAGGTGCCGACGACCGGGTCAGTCGGCGTCCGAGAGTCCGCACCCGATCGGCGATCTCCGGCGGGGCGTCGAGGGTGAACTCGGCACCGAGGGCCGCGATCACGGCGATGCACTGCACCACCAGATCGACGGAGTCCGCGCTGAGGCGGATCGCGCACCCGTCCGCTCCGCGGTCCTCGATCTCGCCGGGGATCGAGAAGAACCGGCCGGCGCGTACGGCGTCGGCGGGCAGCCGGACCGTCATCCGCGCGGTATGGCGGTAGGTGGCACGGGCGAGGCCGCGGGTGAGGTACGCGGCGGGATCCGGCGCCGGCAACTCGCGCGGCTCGAACCGGGCGTGCGCGGGCGTCGGTCGCTCGATCCGGTCGGCCCGGAACGTGCGCCAGTCCGCTCGCTCCGGGTCGTACGCGATGAGATACCACCATCCCCGCAGGGCGACGAGATGGTGCGGCTCGACCCGGCGGGCGCCGACCTCGTCCGCGCGGTTCCGGTAGTCGAAGGAGAGCAGCCGCCCGTCGCGGCGGCACGCCGCGATCACGGCGAGCACATCAGGAGACACACGCGGCGCGGTGCCGTGCCGTACGGCGACGGCGGCGTCGCTCAAGGCGGCCAGGCGGGGCCGCAATCGGGCCGGCAACACCTGTTCAAGCTTGGCGAGCGCCCGAGCGGAGCTCTCCTCGATCCCGGCCACGCTGCCGTCCGCCGCCGTCACCAGGCCGAGCGCGACCGCGATGGCCTCATCGTCGTCCAGCAGCAGCGGCGGGAGGTTGCGGCCGGAGATCAGCCGGTAGCCCCCGGCCGTACCGGTCACGCCCTCCACCGGATAGTCCAGCCCGCGCAGCCGGGTGACGTCGCGGCGCAGGGTGCGGTCGGTGACGCCCAGGCGTTCGGCCAGCTCGGCGCCGGACCACTCCCGTCTGCTCTGCAGCAACGCCAGCAGGCGCAGCAGCCGGCCGGGCAGATTCTTGCGCGTCTCGGTCACGATCTCAGACTGCCATCCGTTCCGGACAAGATGCGTCCGGAAGGCCTCCTACGGTGGCGGGCATGAACGAGACGACGAGTGGGGACCTCGACCACCTGCGGGACCGCGCGCACGGGCCGGTCCACCTTCCGGAGAGCGACGGCTACGACGGCGAACGCCTCGGCTACCAGCGGCTGGGGCCGCACCGGCCGGCGGTGATCGTCGGCGCGGCCGGCGCGGAGGACGTACGGGCCGCGGTCGAGTACGCCGCGGCGCGCGGTCTGCGCGTCGCGGTCCAGGCCACGGGCCACGGGTTGGGCCGCACGCTGCGGGACGGAGTGCTGATCGGCACCCGCCGGATGTCCGAGGTCCGGGTGGATCCCAAGGCGCGTACGGCGTTCGTCGCGGCGGGGGCGACCTGGCGCGACGTCGTCGAGGCGGCGGCGCCGTACGGCCTGGCCCCGCTGTCCGGGAGCTTTCCCGGCGTCGGGGCGGTCTCCTACACGCTTGGGGGCGGCGTCGGCCTGGTGGCGCGCCGGCACGGGTTCGCCGCGGACCACGTGCGCCGGTTCGACCTGGTCACGGCGGACGGGCGCCTCCGTACGGTCACCACGGCCGCCGAACCGGACCTGTTCTGGGCGCTGCGCGGCGGTGGCCGCGGCCTCGGGGTGGTCACCGGCATGGTGGTCGAACTGCTGCCCATCACCCGGCTCTTCGGCGGCGGCCTGTACTTCGACATCGCGCGGGTGCCCGACGTGTTCGAGGCCTGGCGGCGGTGGACGGAGACGGTGCCGGAGGAGCTGACCTCGGGCCTGACGGCGCTGTGTTATCCGGACCTGCCGATGGTGCCGGAGGAGCTGCGCGGACGGCACGTGGCGCACATCCAGATCGCCCACCTGGGCACCGAGACCGAGGGCCGGGAGCTGGTCGAGCCGCTGCGCGCCGTCGGCCCGCAGCTGCGGGACACGCTGCGCGATCTGCCCTACACCGAGTCGAGCATGGTCTTCGCCGAGCCGGACCGGCCGCACGCGTACCGGTCACAGAACCGCCTGCTGCGCGGGCTCGATCCGGCCGCGCTCGCCTCGCTGCCGGGATCGGCAGGCCCGGCGGCCCCGATGATGTGCGTGGTCGGGCTCCGGCACCTCGGCGGGGCGCTGGCACGGCCGCCCCGCGTCGCGAACGCCGTCGGACACCGGGAGGCCGCCTACCTGCTGAACGTTCTGTCCCTCGTCGAATCCGGCGAGGAGGACAAGGCGCGGGCGCTGCACGAGGAGGTCCTCGCGCCGTTCGCCGCCGACGCGCTCGGCCGCTCGCTCAACTTCAGCTATGGGCCGCTGGAGGAGGACGAACTGCGCTCGGCGTTCGCCCCGGAGACCTATCGGCGGCTGGCCGGCCTCCGGGCCGCATACGACCCGGACGGCCTGTTCCAGATCTAGCCGGGGTCCTGGTCTAGCCGAGCTGGACGGAGCGCTTGGCCATGCCGAGCCAGAAGCCGTCGATGACGCTGCGCTGGGTGTCCAGCTCGGCCTCGCCGGCGCCGAGGGCGACGAACAGCGGCGCGAAGTGCTCCGTGCGCGGGTGCGCGAGCCGGCCGGCCGGCGCCCGGTGCTCGAAGTCGAGCAGCGCGTCGAGGTCGCCGGCCGCGAGCGTCTCCCGTCCCCACGCGTCGAACTCCTTGGACCAGCCGGGCGCGTTCGCGGGGTCCGGGTCCATGCTGAGGGCGCGCAGGTTGTGGGTGAAGAAGCCGCTTCCGACGATCAGCACGCCCTCGTCGCGGAGCGGCGCGAGGCGGCGGCCGAGGGCCAGCAGCCGTTCCGGGTCCAGCGTCGGCATGGAGATCTGCAGGACCGGGACGTCGGCGTCCGGGTACATCTCCACCAGCGGGACGTACGCGCCGTGGTCCAGGCCGCGCTCGGGGTCCTCGTGGACCGGGCCGCCCACGAGCTTGCGGACCTTGTCGGCGAGTTCCGGCGCGCCCGGCGCGGGGTAGGTGACCTGGTAGTAGTGCTCGGGGAAGCCCCAGAAGTCGTACGTCAGCGGCACCGGGCGGGTGGCGCCGATGGCGAGCGGCGCCGACTCCCAGTGCGCCGAGACGACGAGGATCGCCTCGGGGCGCGGCAGGTCGGCTGACCAGGCGGCGAGCTGGCCGGGCCAGATCGCGTCGTCCGCGAGCGGCGGTGCGCCGTGGCTGAGGTAGATCACCGGCATCCGTTCGGACATCGTGACCCTCCAGATGATCGACCAGATGATTGAAAGCTCAACTTACGTCCCCAGCCTACCTGATTTAGTTGAACTCTCAAGTTCTTTCGTCCAAGTGATGGTGAAGAACCCGACAGGGACGGAGCCGTTCCCTGACCTGAGAGGCCGACTTCGCTACCGTCGCGGTCAGCGAACGCGTCACCTGGGACGGAAGGAGCCCGACGTGCGAGTCTTGGTGATCGGTGCCGGCGTCATCGGCGCCGCCGTCGCCGCCGGGCTGACCCGCCGAGGCGCATGGGTGACCGTCCTCGAACAGCGCTTCCCGGGCGCCGGCACCACCGGCACGTCCTTCGCCTGGGTCAACGCCAACGACAAGGACCCCGAGGACTACTTCGCGCTGAACCACACGGCGGTCCACGCCTACCACGCCCTGGGCGGAGACGGCTTCGTCCCCACCGGGCACCTCGAGTGGGCGAACGGCGAGACCCGCCGCCTCGAGCTCAGCGCCCGCGTCGAGCGACTGCGCGACCGCGAGTACGCGGCCGAGCGGATCACCGCCCGGCGCGCCGCCGAGCTCGAACCCGACCTGGCCGCCCAGCCCGACGACACGGACTACGTCTTCTTCCCGGAGGAAGGACACGTGATCCCGGCCGTGCTCCTCGCCCGCCTCCTCGGCGAGGCGCGCGACCGGGGCGCCCGCGTGGAGACCGGCGCCGCCGTCCGCGAGATCACGTCGGGCCGGGGCGGGGTGAGCGTCACGCTGGCCGACGGCGGCGTCCGCGCCGCCGACATCCTGGTCTGCTGCGCCGGCCGGTGGACGGGCGGGCTCGTCGACGTCCCCGTGCTCGACCCACGGGTCTCGGGCACGGTCACGAACGGATTCCTCGTCACGACCACGCCGGTCCCCGCCCGGCTGGGCCGCGTGCTCACGAGCGACCGCCTGAACGTCCGCCCCGACGGCGGCGGCCGCCTGCTCCTCCAGGCGCTCGACCTCGACGAGGCCGCCGACCCCGAGACGCCGCCGCCGGACGACGTCGGCGCGGAGCTGCTCGCCCGGCTGCCCGAGGCCCTGTCCGCGACGGAGGGCGCGCGGGTCGAGCGGACCCGCGTCGGGCAGCGCGCCATGCCCGCCGACCGTCGCACCGTCGCCGGGTTCACGGACTCCGCCGCTCGGGTGTACACCGTCGTGACGCACAGCGGGATCACGCTCGCGCCGCTGCTCGGCGACCTGGTGGCCGGGGAGGTGTACGGCAAGGAGTCGGCGCTGCTCCGGCCGTTCCGCCCGGCGCGGTTCACCGTTCCGGCGCCCGCCCCGGCCGCGGAGCCCGAATGCCCGGCGCGAGACCGGGGATAGCAGCACCCATGGGGCACGCCCGGCTGGAGTTCGCCGCCGAACTCCGTTTCTTCCTCGCACCCGCCGCCCGCGGCGGTACGGTCCTCGCCCCGCTCGACGGAACCTCCTCCCTCGGGCACGTGGTCGAGTCCGCCGGCGTTCCGCTGCCCGAGGTGGGCGACCTGCTCGTCGCCGACCGGCCGGTGCCGCCGTCGTACCGGCCACGGGACGGGGACGTGATCCAGGTGCGGGCCGTACGCCGCCCGCAGCGCCTGCCCGCGGGGCCGCCCCGCTTCACCCTCGACGTCCACCTCGGGAAGCTGGCCCGGCGGCTGCGGCTCGTCGGGGTGGACACGGACTACCACAACGACATCGACGACGACGCCCTGGTCGAGCTGGCCGGCCGCGAGCACCGGATCCTGCTGACGCAGGACCGCGGCCTGCTCCGCCGCCGGCGGCTGTGGTTCGGGGCGTACGTGCGCGGCGCCCGGCCGGAGGAGCAGTTCCGCGACGTCCTGGACCGGTTCGCGCCGCCGCTCGCCCCGTGGACCCGGTGCACCGCCTGCAACGGTCTGCTGGCGCCGGTCGCCAAGGAGATCATCGAGCACCTCCTCCAGCCCGGCACCCTGCGCAGTTACGACGGCTACGCACAGTGCCAGGAATGCGGCCGCCTCTACTGGAAGGGCGCCCACCACCGCCGGCTGCAGGCGATCGTGGACGCCGCTCTCAGCTCCTCGTGATCAGCCGATGTCGCGGCGGCGGAGGCCCGCGAGACCGGCGGCGGTGACCGCGACCGCGACGGCGGTGAGCGCGAGGATCGGCGTCGCCGTCAGCTCCGCGCCGGGCAGCTTGGGCACGTGCGTGAACGGCGAGAGGTCCATCACCGCCTGGCCGAGCTTGAGGACCGGCCCCAGCTGGCCGAGGAGCAGGAAGACGCCGAGCACGCCCCAGGCGGCCGGCGCGAGCCGGGGCGCCGCGCCGAACAGCAGCACCGCGATCGCGGCCGCCACCCACGCGGCGGGCGCCTGCACCACCGCCGCGCCCAGCAGCCGGGGCACCTGGGTGCCGAGGTCGTGCGTACGCAGCCCGTGGGCCAGCCCCGCCGCCAGGCCGGCGACACCGAGCAGCACGACCGGCCCCGCCGCCGCGAACAGCAGGTGGCCGACCGACCACCGCAGCCTGCGGACCCTCGTCGCCAGGAGCGGTTCGAGGCGCTGCGCGGTCTCCTCGGTGCGCATCCGCAGCACCACCTGCACGGCGTACGCCGCGGCGATCAGCCCGAGGACGCCCATGACCGTGCCGACGTAGGAGTCCTCCAGGCCACGCTGCCCGCCCATCTTGGCGAGCAGGTCCGCCGCGCCGGAGCTGTTCTTGAGCAGGTCCCCGAGGCCCCTGAGGACGGCGCCGATCGCCGCGCCGTACACGACGAACCCGGCCAGCCAGCCGAGCAGCGCGCCCCGGTGCAGCCGCCACGCGAGCGCCAGCGGACTGCGCAGGTACGGGGCCGCGTCGGCCGGGCCCGGCCGGGCCGGCAGCAGACCGGCGCCCAGGTCCCTGCGCTCGACCAGCGCGTACGCCGCGAACACCACCGCGACCGCGACGACCACTCCGAGGCCGATGACCCACCACCGCTCCGCGCCGTAGGGCCGGACCTGCTGCGCCCAGCCGATCGGCGACAGCCACGTCAGCCAGGAGACGCGGCCGGCGTCCCCCACCGCGCGCAGCAGGTAGGCGACGCCGACGACGGCGAGCGCGATGCCGCGCGCCGCCTGGGCCGTCTCGGCGAGCTGGGCGGTCACGCCCGCGACGGCGGTGAAGCACAGGCCCGGGACCGTCCAGGCGAGCCCGGTCGCGAGCGAGCCCGCCACCGGCAGGCCGAAGGCGATCAACGCGATGGTCGAGACGAGGGCGAGCGCGAGGTTCGCGACCACCCCGACGAGCAGGCCGGCGGTCAGCGGCGCCCGGCGGCCGACCGCGCCCGCGCCGACCAGTTCGAGGCGGCCCGCCTCCTCGTCCCCCCGCGTGTGCCTGACCACCAGCAGGACGCTCATCACGCCGACGAGCGCGCCGCCGGTGGCCGCCATCCGCCAGGCGGTGATGCCGCCGACCGAGCCGGCGACGTGGATCCGGCCGTACATGGCGACCGTCGCGCCGTTGCCGTTGATGCCGGAGACGAAGTCGCGCAGCGACGCGGGCGTGTCGTACAGCTTCTTGAAGCCGTACGCGGTGCTCGCCAGGTACGCGACGAGGGCGTAGACCCAGACGGCGAGCATGATGCGGCTGCGCCGCAGACCGAGCTTGAGCAACTGCCCGGTGCCGGCAAGAGCGTTCATCGGGCCATCCCCGCGGGCGCCTCGTCCTCGTAGTGGCGGAGGAACAGCTGCTCCAGGGTCGGCGGAGTGCTCGTGAGGCTGCGGACGCCGGCCCGGGTGAGGTGCTTCAGCACCTCGTCGAGCTTGTCGGTGTCGACCTCGAGCCGGACGCGGGTGCCCTGGACGTCGGGGTCGTGCACGCCGGGCAGGGTCGCCAGCCCGTCGGGCGGGCTCGCCAGCTCGGCCGTGATCGACGTGCGGGTCAGGTGCCGCAGCTCGGCGAGCGTGCCGCTCTCGACGGTGCGGCCCCGGCGGATGATGCTCACCCGGTCGCAGAGCGCCTCGACCTCGGACAGGATGTGGCTGGACAGCAGCACCGTACGGCCGCGCTCGCGCTCCTCCTCGACGCACCGCTGGAAGACCTCCTCCATGAGCGGGTCGAGGCCGGAGGTCGGCTCGTCGAGGATCAGGAGCTCGACGTCGGAGGCGAAGGCCGCGACGAGGGCGACCTTCTGCCGGTTGCCCTTGGAGTACGCCCGGCCCTTCTTCTTCGGGTCCAGCTCGAACCGCTCCAGCAGCTCGGCCTTGCGGTCCGGGTCGTGGCCGCCGCGCAGCCGGCCGAGCAGGTCGATGACCTCGCCGCCGGTGAGGTTCGGCCAGAGGACCACGTCGCCGGGGACGTACGCGAGCCGGCGGTGCAGCTCGGTGACGTCGCGCCACGGGTCACCGCCCAGCAGCCGCGCGGTCCCCGCGTCGGCCCGCAGGAGGCCGAGCAGGACGCGGATGGTCGTCGACTTGCCCGCGCCGTTCGGGCCCAGGAAGCCGTGCACCTCGCCGGAACGGACGGTCAGGTCGAGGCCGTCCAGCGCACGCGTCCGGCCGAAGGTCTTCACGAGGCCGGACACGGATATCGCGTCTGTCATACCTTCAGAACGTACACTATTTTCACAAAATCGTGAATAGAGTGAACCTTCGATAAACTGGCCGTGGACTGAGAGGAGCGTGAGCGCGTGGCCGAGCGGGACCCCGAAACCGTGCGCCGGTTCGTCGAGCGGTTCGCCTCGGACCTGGTGGAGGCGGGTGTGCCGCGCATGCCCGCGCGCGTCTTCGCGGCCCTACTCGGCTCGGACTCCGGTCGCCTCACCGCCGCCGAGCTCTCCGAAACGCTTCAGGTGAGCCCCGCGGCGATCTCGGGCGCGGTGCGCTACCTCTCCCAGGTCCACATGATCCGGCGGGAGCGCGAGCCGGGATCCCGCCGCGACGTCTACGTCTCGGACGCCGACATCTGGTTCGAGGCGATCCTCAACCGCGATCGGATCATCCCCCGCTGGCAGAAGAGCATCCGCGAGGGCGTCGAGGCGCTGGGCCCCGACACCCCCGCCGGCGAACGACTCGCCGAGACGCTGGCGTTCTTCGACTACATCCACGAGGAGCTCCCGCGGTTCCTCGCCGAGTGGCAGAAGCGCAAGGCCGAGATGCGGGCCGCCCGCGAGAGCTGATCAGCAGGTGGAGATGGGGCCGCCGTTCACGTCGCGGGCCTCGTCGTTGCCCCAGCGGGACAGGTAGTAGGCCGAGACGTACGCGCCCCGGCCGTTCTTGCCGGGGTACGTACGGTCGAGGTCGGTGCGCAGCCACCAGTGGTTGTACTGCCCGCCGCTGCCGACCTGCGCGCCCCACACCTTGCAGTAGACGTAGTTGTTCCCCTTGTTCAGCACGCCCTGGGCGTCGCCGGTGTTCGGCTCCCGGTAGCCGACGGCGTCGGCGAAGGTGTTCACCCAGTACTTCACCTGGCCGGGCTGTCCCCCGCCGCCACCGCTGCCGTTGACCCGGACGGCGCCGGCGTAGTCGCCGCCGAGGCGGACCGGCGTCATCCGGACGTGCGTCCCGGACTGAAAGGCCTCGACCATCTGGCCGGCCCCGACATAGATGGCGACGTGGTGCACCCAGCCGCGCCCCCAGAACAGCAGGTCGCCGGGGAGAAGGGGGCCGGCGCCCTGCGCAGGGGAGAATCGCGCGACGGCCTGCCCGGTATGGAATTGATTGTCGGCGGTGCCGTTGAGAATATCGCGGCCGGTCGCCCGGTAATAGGCGTATCGCACCAATCCCGAGCAGTCGAATCCGAGCTTTTTCCCGTCGTCCTTGCTGGCCGGATCCTGCCCGTCGTAATGGCCGTACGTCGCGCCGGGAACGGGACCGTGGCCGCCGCCCCAGCTGTACCAGACACCGAGCTGCGAGCACGCCGCCCGCACCGCCTGCTGCGCCACCGGGGACGCCCCCGGCTGCAGCACGTCGCACCCGGCCACGGCCCGTACGGCCGGGCGGACCGCCGCCCCGGCCGCCGGCCCGGTGGTCGCCGCGACCCCGACGACGATTCCCGCCATTCCGACGAACCCGGCGATATTCCGAATGGACATCTGAGCGCCCCGCTTTCCCGTCGCTGATTCTCCGCTCGCGCTCATTCCCACTGGTCGAATCAGCGAATCCAGAATCGGCGGCTCCCGCGAGCACCATTCCAGGATTGGTCAGCGGGGGGTGAGGAGGCAGAACTCGTTGCCTTCGGGGTCGACGAGGACCCTCCAGTGGAGGTCCGACTGGTCGATGTCGGGGTCGGTGGCGCCCAGGGTGCGCAGGCGGGCCTCCTCCCCCACCATGTCGTCGCCGGGGTAGGGACAGATGTCGAGGTGGACGCGGTTCCACACGGTCTTGGGCTCGGGGGTGCGGACGAACTCCAGGTAGGGGCCGACGGCCTTGGCGGAGCGCATGACCGCGTGGTCGTCGGTGACCTCGTGCAGGGTCCAGTCCATCGCCTCGCCCCAGAAGCGGGCCATGGCGCGCGGGTCGGCGCAGTCGACGACCACCGCGGCGATCGGGCCGGTGTCCTGGTAGATCGGCCGGGGTTCCAGGACGCAGAACTCGTTGCCCTCCGGGTCGGCCAGGACCGTCCAGGGGACGTCGCCCTGGCCCACGTCGGCGAGAGTCGCGCCGAGCTCCTTGAGGCGCGCGACCAGCTCCGCCCGGTGGGCGGCCGAGGTGGTGGCCAGATCGACGTGCACCCGATTCTTGACCGTCTTGGGTTCCGGGCGGGTGATGAGGTCGATGCAGACGGCGGAGGGGTCGGGGTAGGCGAAGCCGACGGGTGTGAGGCCGGTGAAGCCGGGCTCCTCGCTGTCGACGGCCCAGCCGAGCGCCTCCGCCCAGAACCGGCCGAGCGCGGGGGCGTCATGGGCCTTCATATTGATCTGCACCAGTCTCGTCGCCATGCCGGAGATCGTAGAGGCCGCCGTCAAGCTCCGCTGCCGGAAGCGGTGACCGTCGAAGGCGGCGGGGTCAGGCGCCGCTCATGGTGGTGCGTTTCTGGCGCAGGTCGTACTCCAGGGCGCGGGCGATCGGCCAGAGCGGGTCGGCGAGCTCCTCCAGGCGTTTGCGGTGCTCGCGCCGCTCGCGGCGGCTCAGCACGGTCGACAGCTCGCCGCGGGCGGCCAGTACGAGGGCGGCCGTCATGCGGTCGTCGGGCTGCGCGGCGGGCCGCAGCACGGCCTTGACCTCCGCCGCGTACCGCTTGACCGGACGGCGTTCGCGCAGGCGGACCCGGTCGGGCAGGATCCGGCGCCGCTCGACCTTGATCCAGCGCTCCTTCTCCAGTTGGTCGCGCACCTCGCGGACGATGTGGCGCTCGTCGGCGCGGACCCAGCGCCGCCAGGACCGGGGCCGGGCGTCGGCGATCTGACGCAGCACGGCGTCGAGGACCGGATCGCCCGTCGGCCGGGCCGCGGTGACCTTGACCTTGCCGTCCTCGTCGGCCAGCCGGCGCTCGAGGTAGAGGTCGGCCAGGGCGGCGGCGCGCAGCACGAGGCCGAGCTGGGTGCGCCCGGTCACCCGCTCCTTGTCCAGGTCGTAGGCGAGCAGGTAGAGGCGAGCGGGCAACGATCGGGGCAGGTTCATGAGACCTCCTTCGTCGGCCTCATGACCAAATGCTCTGCTCATTGATTCCCTCGCTTCGTTCGGTCATGGTTCCTCCTCCTTCGGAGGCCGTCCTGGTCTTCGCATGCGGGTGGCGTCACGTGGCATCCGCCCAGCGTCGGTGAGCGCCCGGCGCAGCAGGAACTCGATCTGCGCGTTGGTGCTGCGCAGCTCGTCGGCCGCCCACCGGGCCAGGGCCTCGTGGACGGCCGGGTCGAGCCGCAGCAGGACCTTCTTGCGCTCCGTCACTGGTACAGGGACCCCGTGTTGACGACGGGCTGGGCGTCGCGGTCGCCGCAGAGGACGACGAGCAGGTTGCTGACCATGGCGGCCTTGCGCTCCTCGTCCAGGTCGACCACGTCGTGCTCGGCGAGCTGGTTGAGCGCGGTCTCGACCATGCCGACCGCGCCGTCGACGATGCGCTGCCGGGCGGCGACGACGGCCCCGGCCTGCTGGCGGCGCAGCATCGCCTGGGCGATCTCGGGGGCGTACGACAGGCGGGTGATGCGCGACTCGATGACCCGTACGCCCGCCGACTCGACGCGTGCGGCGATCTCCTCGGACAGCCTGCCGGTGATCTCGTCGGCGTTCTCGCGGAGGGACAGCCGCTCGTCGCCGTGCGCGTCGTACGGGTAGATCCCCGCGATGTGACGGACGGCGGTCTCGGTCTGGATCGCGACGAACTCCTCGAAGTCGTCGACCTCGAACACCGCCTTGGCGGTGTCCTCGACCTTCCAGACGACGACGGCGGAGATCTCGATGGGGTTGCCCTCGGCGTCGTTGACCTTGGTCCGATCGGTCTCGTGGTTGCGGATCCGGGTGGAGATCTTCCGCCGGGTGGTCAGCGGGTTGACCCAGCGCAGGCCGTCCGTGCGGATCGTCCCGACGTACCGGCCGAGCAGCTGCACGACGCGGGCCTCACCCGGCGCGACGGCGGTCAGCCCGACGGACACGAAGGCCGCGGCGACGATGAGGACGATCGCCAGCGCGATCAAGACGGGCTGGCGGGTGAACAACAGGGCGACGGCGGCGGCCGGCGCCACGATGACCGCCCCCAGCATGGGCCAGCCCGAAACTCCGGCGGCGGTCCGCTCGCCGACCTTGGGCCTCGGCATCTCGACCTCGGTCACAGCTCCTCCAACGTGCTAACTACGGTGTAGCAAAGTGATATCACTTTAAGCCGGACGAGCCCCCAGGCGCAAGGCGCGGTCCCGTGATTTGGCGGGGACGGGCAGTATTGACCTGTGCGCCTCATCGACCGTCTGCCCAAGGGGTCCGACCCCGACGCCGTGTTCGAAGCCTTCAGCGAGTGGGTGACCGAGCGCGGGATCACGCTCTACCCCGCGCAGGAGGAGGCGCTCATCGAGATCGTCTCGGGCGCGAACGTCATCCTGAACACCCCCACCGGCTCCGGAAAGAGCCTGGTCGCGGCCGGGGCGCACTTCGCCGCGCTCGCCCAGGACAAGGTCACCTTCTACACCGCGCCCATCAAGGCCCTGGTGTCGGAGAAGTTCTTCGACCTGATCGACATGTTCGGCAGCGAGAACGTCGGCATGATGACCGGCGACGCGAGCGTCAACGCCGACGCGCCCATCGTCTGCTGCACCGCCGAGGTGCTGGCCAGCATCGCGCTGCGCGAGGGCGCCGCCGCCGACATCGGCCAGGTCGTCATGGACGAATTCCACTTCTACGCCGAGCCCGACCGCGGCTGGGCCTGGCAGATCCCGCTGCTGGAGCTGCCGCAGGCGCAGTTCCTGCTGATGTCGGCGACGCTCGGCGACGTGTCACGGTTCGAGGAGGACCTCACCCGGCGCACCGGCCGTCCCACGGCCGTCGTGACCTCGGCGCAGCGGCCCGTGCCGCTGAAGTACGAGTACCGCGTGACGCCGCTGCACGAGACGATCGAGGAGCTGCTGCAGGACCAGAAGGCCCCGATCTACGTCGTGCACTTCACGCAGGCCGCGGCCGCCGAGCGCGCGCAGGCGCTGATGAGCATCAACGTCTCCACCAAGGCCGAGAAGGAGGAGATCGCCAAGCTGATCGGCGACTTCCGCTTCACGACGAAGTTCGGCCAGACGCTGTCCCGGCTCGTCCGGCACGGGATCGGCATCCACCACGCCGGGATGCTGCCGAAGTACCGCCGCCTGGTCGAGCGCCTGGCGCAGGCCGGGCTGCTCAAGGTCATCTGTGGCACCGACACCCTCGGCGTCGGGGTCAACGTCCCGATCCGCACAGTCCTGTTCACCGCGCTGAGCAAGTACGACGGCAGCCGGGTGCGGCGGTTGCGGGCCCGGGAGTTCCACCAGATCGCCGGGCGGGCGGGCCGCGCCGGGTTCGACGTCGTCGGGTACGTCGTGGCGCAGGCCCCCGAGCACGTCGTGGAGAACGAGAAGGCCCTCGCCAAGGCCGGCGACGACCCGAAGAAGCGCCGCAAGGTCGTGCGCAAGAAGGCGCCGGACGGCTTCGTCGGCTGGGACGAAGGGGTCTTCGACAAGCTCATCGCCGCCGACCCCGAACCGCTGCAGTCGCGGTTCCAGGTCAGCCACGCGATGCTGCTCAGCGTCATCGGCCGGCCGGGCAACGCGTTCCAGGCGATGAAGAAGCTGCTCACCGACAACCACGAGGACCGAGCGAAGCAGCGCCGCCACATCTCCCAGGCGATCGCGATCTACCGCAGCCTGCTGGCCGGCGGCGTCGTCGAGCAGCTCGAGGAGCCGGACGAGGAGGGCCGGTACGCCCGCCTCACCGTCGACCTGCAGGAGGACTTCGCGCTCAACCAGCCGCTGTCGACGTTCGCGCTGGCCGCGATGGAGCTGCTCGACCCGTCCTCCCCGTCGTACGCCCTGGACGTGCTGTCGGTCATCGAGTCGATCCTGGAGAACCCGCGCCAGATCCTGGCCGCCCAGGAGAACAAGGCCAAGGGCGAGGCCGTCGCGCAGATGAAGGCGGACGGCGTCGAGTACGAGGAGCGGATGGAGCTCCTCCAGAACATCACCTATCCCAAGCCGCTGGAGGAGACCCTGGGCGGCGCGTACGAGATCTACCGGCGCGGGCACCCGTGGGTGGCGGACTACCCGCTGGAGCCCAAGTCGGTCGTACGGGACATGTACGAGCAGGCGATGACGTTCACCGAGTACGTCGCCTACTACCAGCTCGCCCGCACCGAGGGCATCGTGCTGCGCTACCTCGCCAGCGCGTACAAGGCCCTGCAGCAGACCGTCCCCGACTCGGTGAAGACCGAGGACCTGCAGGACCTGATCGAGTGGCTGGGCGAGCTGGTCCGCCAGGTCGACTCCAGCCTCCTCGACGAGTGGGAGCAGCTCCAGCACCCCGAGACCGCCGAGGAGCACACCCGGATCGAGGAGACGCCCACCGTCGTCACCGCCAACGAGCGGGCGTTCCGGGTGCTGGTCCGCAACGCCATGTTCCGCCGCGTCGAACTCGCCGCCCTCGAGCGGTACCACGATCTCGGCGAGCTGGACGGCGAGGACGGCTGGGACGCCGACCGGTGGGCCGACGCCCTCGACGCCTACTTCGAGGAGCACGACGAGATCCGGACCGGGCCGGACGCGCGCGGGCCGAAGCTCCTGCAGATCGAGCGCGAGACGGACCTGTGGCGGGTCCGGCAGGTCTTCGACGACCCGGCCGGCCACCACGACTGGGGCATCAGCGCCGAGGTCGACCTGCGCGCCTCCGACGAGGCCGGCCGCGCGGTCGTCCACGTCACCGCCGTCGACCGCCTCTGAGCCGAGGGCGCTAGACGGCGGACGCCACCTCCTCGACGGGGCGTTCGGACGCGTGCGGCCGTTCCAGGGACACGAGGAAGTCGTGCGCCCACCGGTCGACGTCGTACTCGATGACCCGCTTGCGCAGGGCTCGCATTCGGCGGTGCTGCTCGGCCGGGCTCGCCTTCATGGCGTCCAGCAGCGTCTGCTTCATGCCGTCGATGTCGTACGGGTTGACGAGGAAGGCGCGCTTCATCTCCTCGGCCGCCCCGGCGAACTCGCTGAGCACCAGGCTGCCGCGCAGGTCCGCGCGGCAGGCGATGTACTCCTTGGCCACGAGGTTCATGCCGTCGCGCAGCGGCGTCACGACCATCACGTCGGCGGCGAGGAAGAGGGCCGCCAACTCGTCGCGCGTGTACGACGTGTGCAGGTAGTTGATGACCGGTGCGCCGAGCTCGGAGTAGAGGCCGTTGGCCCGGCCGACGAACAGCTCGATGTCGTCGCGCAGCAGGCGGTACTGCTCGACGCGTTCCCGGCTCGGCGTGGCGATCTGCACGAACACCGCGTCGCCGCTCTTCAGCCGGCCGTCGCGGAACAGCTCACTGAACGCCTGCAGCCGCTGGCGGATGCCCTTGGTGTAGTCGAGACGGTCGACGCCGAGCAGGATCGTGCCGGGGTTGCCGAGGTCCTCGCGGATCTCCGCGGCCCGCTGCCGCACCTCGGGCCGGCCGATCAGGTCGATCAGCTCCTTGACGTCCACCGAGATCGGGAACGCCTCCGCCCGTACGACCCGGTCCTCGACGCGGATCTCGTTCCGATGGGTCTTCGCGCCCACCAGGCGTCTGCAGAGCCGGGAGAAGTTGGCGGCGGCGTCGGCGGTCTGAAAGCCGACCAGGTCCGCGCCGAGCAGGCCCTCGAGGATCTGCTTGCGCCAGGGGAGCTGGACGAACAGCTCCATCGGCGGGAACGGGATGTGCAGGAAGAAACCGATGCGCAGGTCGGGGCGCAGCTCCCGGAGCATCTTCGGCACGAGCTGGAGCTGGTAGTCCTGCACCCAGACGATGGCGCCCTCGGCGGCGACCTCCGCGGCCGCCTCCGCGAACCGCCGGTTGACCCGGACGTACGCGTCCCACAGGGTCCGCTTGTAGACCGGGGTGGCGACGACGTCGTGGTACAGGGGCCAGAGTGTGGCGTTGGAGAACCCCTCGTAGTACCGCTCGACCTCCTCCGCGGACAGGCGAATGGGGACGAGGTCCAGACCCTCGGCGCTGAACGGCTCCAGGTCCTCGTCCGGCGCGCCGACCCAGCCGACCCACGCGCCGCCACGTCGCTGCATGACGGGGACGATCGCGGTGACCAGGCCGCCGGGACTTCGCCGCCAGGACGCTTCGCCGTCCTCATCGACCACCCGGTCGACGGGCAGCCGGTTGGCGACGACGACGAACTCGTTCTTCGTGGATTTTGACATGCTGGAAGTTGACACGTTAGAGGCTGACACGTTCCCCTCCTCCCCAAATTTGACTGTTTCATCCAGTTCCGTCGGATTTCGGGATCGTCGTCACATCGAACGACCCCCGCGAAGAACGTTCACCCTCGCGGCGGAGCCAGAATCAGCCTGCGGTGTGAGGACGCGAAGCCGTCCTGGAGAGACCATTAAGCCCACGGTCAAGATTCCCCCTCACGAGGTAGTGATGTGAGCAATGTCGGCGGGCTTCGCACCGGCCACGGCGCCGGACGCCCCCGCCCCGCCTGGATCACGGGCACGGTCGCGGAGGCGCATCGGCTGACGGCCGAGCCGCTGGCGCGGCTGCGCCGTGGCCGGCTGCCGCTGGCGTTCGGCTCGGCCGCGGCGGTGCTCGTCCTCTGGTCGCTGCACTTCTCCGCCCTGGGCACCTACGTCCTCCGGCTGATCAGTGACGTCTCCGCCTCCACTCCGTTCTACCTCGTCATCGTCCGGCTACCCGCCTCGATGTACGCGCCGGCGCCGAACCTTCCGGTCTGGGGCTCGCTGCTGCAGGTGTTCGCGGTCTTCGGGATCGCCGAGGCGTGCGTCGGCCGACGCCGTACGCTGACGGTCGCGCTGACCGCCACCTTCCTGTGCACGCTCAGCGGCCGGATCATGTGCTACCTCGGACCGGGCACCGTCGTCGGCCTGCCGTGGATCTCCCGGTACGTCTCCGACACCGGCCCGTCGGCGGCGGTCGTCGCCCTCGTCGCGTACGTCTGCTGCGTCCGCCGCGCGCCGCGGGCGCTGACCGTGCTGCTCACCTCGATGGTCACCGAGGTCACCCTGCTGCCGAACCTCGCCGGCCGCGAGCACGTCGTCGCCATCGCCCTCGGCATCATCGCGGCCCTCTCGGTGCCCGCCGCCAGGCGGCTCCGCCGGGCGTCACGAGGCGCCCTATCCCCGGACTCAGGGATCGTCACGGATGATCACGCTGTCCTACCATGAGGCGGCTGCCGGCGACGTCCTGGAGGGTCCGCGTGCGTGTCCATCATTTGAACTGCGGCACGATGCGGCCGTTCGGCGGGCGGCTCCTCAACGAGAGCGGTGACCGGACGACGGCGCGGTGGGTCTGCCACTGCCTGCTGATCGAGACCGACGAGGGCCTCGTGCTCGTCGACACGGGGATCGGGACGCAGGCCGTCGCCCGGCCGAAGGAGATCCTCGGCCGGCCGTTCGTCGCGATGAGCCGGCCGCGGCTCGACGTCGCGGAGACCGCCGTCCGGCAGATCGCGGCGCTCGGCCACACGGCCGCCGACGTACGCCACATCGTGCTGACCCACCTCGACGTCGACCACACGGCCGGGCTGATCGACTTCCCGGAGGCCGAGGTCCACGTGTACGCCGCCGAACTGGACGCCGCGCGGCGGCCGGTGACCTGGTTCGAGCGCGAGCGCTACCGGCCCGTGGTGTGGTCGCACCGGCCGCGCTGGGTCGAGCACCAGGACGGCGGCGACCGCTGGCACGGGTTCGAGTCCGTACGCGGCCTGCCCGGCGGGCTGCTGCTCGTCCCGCTGGTCGGGCACACCCGCGGCCACGCCGGCGTCGCGGTCGACACCGGCGACGGCTGGATTCTGCACGCCGGGGACGCCTACTTCCACCACGACCAGGTCGAGTCGGGCGGCTGCCCGCCGGGCATGCGGCTCTTCCAGACGTTCGTCCAGGCGGACCGTACGACACGGCTGCACAACGTCGACCGGCTCCGGGAGCTGGCCCGGAGCGGTGACGTCACGATGTTCTCCGCACACGACCCCGTCGAGCTGGATCGACGGATGGCGGCGGCTCAGGAGCCGTCGCGCAGCTCCATCAGGCGCCTCGGCTCGTAGGCGATCGCGTCGAAGGCCGCGGTGCAGCCGACCCCCGTGGGCGACTGCGCCGAGAAGCCGTACGACGGGGTCGTCCGCTCCGACGCGTACAGCGCGAAGTGGCGGATGAGCCGCCAGTACACCCCGTCGGTGGAGGCGTGGAACGCGTACGCGGTGCCGACCCGCGCCACCCGCAACCAGACGTGCCCGTCGTCGACGACGAAGGAGTTGCAGTCGTCGGAGGTGCCGCGCGTCACCACGGACACCACCGTGGGCTCACGCTGCGGGGACAGCTCGAAGGCCAGCTTGGCCCAGGCGCGGTCGTTGAGCCACACGAGCAGCGCGCCCGCGTCGAACGTCGACTCGAAGCCGACCTGGACGCGGGCGCTGAGCAGGAAGTCACCCTCCGCGCAGGCGAGAAGGTGCGGCGCGTTCATCTTCACGGCCGTACGCTCTGGGTCGATGAACAGGTCCGTGTCCGGGCCGGCGGAGATCTCCAGTCCGTCGTCCGTCATCCGGTAGGAACTGGCCGGCTCTCCATCCCACCGCAACGACACGGGGATGCGGGGGATGCCGAGCTGCCCGACTGCTTGCGCCACACCGTCTCCTTCAGATTCGCGAGCCGCCGTCTTTTGGAGCGATCCCAAACAGACGGTAGGCCGCGACCGGAGGTTCGTACAGAGCCCGTCGAGCGCTCATTTCTTCAGCGTGTAGCGGCACTGGGCGACCGTGCCGGTCTTCTTGACGACGACCTTCCCGTCGACCGTGATGCTGCAGGTCACCTTCTCCGAGCCCGAGCTGGCGAGGACGGCCAGCAGGTGACCGGCCGGCACCTCGTCGGTCTTCTTCCACGGCAGCTTCACGTTGGTGGCGTTGCCGCTGGTCTTCGCGTTGTAGAGGATCCCGGGCAGTTCCCCGGTGCCGAGCACCTCCAGGACGACCGCGTGAGTGCCGCCGGCGGGCTTGGACGTCGGTTCCTCCGAGGTCTTCCCGGTGCCGGTGTCCGCCGTGTCGGTCGGCTTGGCCGAAGCGGTCTTCGCGTCGTCGCCCTTCGACCCGCCGCCGCAGGCGGTGGCCGACGCGAGCATCCCGGCAACGGTGCACATGATCAGTATTCGCCGCATCCGCCGAAGATTAGTGGCAACCGCGGGTTAATGGACCTTTACCCGATGGGGTCACAGGCGGCGTCGGCCCGCGACCGGATCGGCTTCACGGCGGTCTCGGTGAGCCGGTTGAACCGGGCCAGCATCGTGGCCAGGACGCGGACGTCCTCCACCGGCCAGGCCGCGAGGAGCCGGTGGAAGGTGTCCTGGCGCGAAGCGCTGACGGCGTCCATCCGCCGGCGCCCCTCAGGGGTGAGGTCGAACAGGTGCGCCCGCCGGTCCCCCGGGTCGGGCCGCCGCTCGATCAGGCCGAGTTCCTCCAGCACCTTGAGCTGGCGGCTCATGGTGGCCTTGCCGACCTTGAAGTACTCCGCGAGGTCGCTGGGGCGGGCCGGAGCGCACTCACGCAGGCCCGCGAGCAGCCCGTACGCGGCGGCGTCCAGGTCCGGGTGGATCTCCCGCATGAACTCGTTCGACAGCGCTCGCGCGCGGCGCATCAGCACGCCGAGCTCGTGCTCGAGCGCGTGGTACGCCTGGTCCTTTCCGGCGCTGATCGCGACTGGTGCTTCGGTCATCGCTCGCTTTCCTCGTGCCCCGGCGGTCCCCGTCGTGCCGTCTGTTCCAGGATGACAGGTCGGAACGATGACCGGGCCGGGGCGGGCCGACCCGGTCATCGTGGTCAGTTGGTGGCGTGGCCGAGCCATACGTCGTGTTCGTCCACGTCGTGACCGTTCAGGCTGACCGAGCTCGCCGCCGGCGCGTACCCGGTCGCGGTGACGGTGTACTGCCCGCCGGTCAGGTCGGCGAAGGAGTAGCGCCCGTCCGGGCCGGTCGTGGTGACGGCGACGACGTTGCCGGCCGCGTCGAGCAGGGTGACGCGGGCGTCCTCGAGCGGGCCGCGACCGCGCGCCTGGACGGTGCCCGCGATGCGGACGCCCGGCTGCAGTTCGACGTCCTGCCGGGTCACCTTCGTCCCGCCGTCGCCGCCGACCTCGGTGAGCACCGCGGCCGGGCGGTGCCCGTCGGCGCTGACCGCGACGGTGTACGTCCCGGCGACGACCTGGTTGAAGGAGTAGCCGCCCGCGGCGTCGGTCACGCCGCTCGCGACGACCTCGCCGCGGACGTCGGTCACGACGACCATCGCGCCGCCGATCGGCGAGCCGTTCGTGTCGTGCACGGTCCCTGTGAGCCCGCCGTTGCCGGCGAGGACCAGGTCGTAGTCGAGCGGCTGGTCGCCGGTCACCAGGGTGGCGGCCTGCGGGTCGTGGTCACCGGCCGCCGCGATCAGCACGTACGTGCCGCTGCCGGGGGTGCCGACCTCGTACCGGCCGTCCGGCCGCGCCGTCGCACGGCCGATCTGGCGGCCGCGCACGTCGATCAGCGTGATCGCGGCGTGCGGCACCGGGTTGCCCTCGGGGCTCCGGATGAAGCCGCGGATCACACCGCCGCCGGTCGGCGTGCTCCCGTTGGAAGCGGCCGTCACGTCGGCCAGGGTCGCCATCGGCGCGGCCGAGGCGGTCGTGCCGTACTGCGCCGCGGCCGACTCGGCGACGGCCGGGGCCGCGCCGGGCTGGGTGGTGAAGGGACGGGTCGTGCCGTTCGCCACCGCCGCGGTCGCGGCGGCCGGCTGCCAGTCCTCACGCCGGGCGTGCTGGCCGCGCGGGGCGGCCGGGGCGGGCTCGGGCTTCTGCTCCTCGGTGCGCGAGGTGCGCAGCGGCACCTCCTTGATGAACAGGATGGCGAGCAGCGCGACGAACGCGCAGGGGGCGGCGAACATGAACACGTCGCCGATGCCGTGGCCGAAGGACGCCTCGACGACCGCGCGGACCGGGGCGGGCAGCGCGGACAGGTTGGGGATGGCCTCGCCGCCGCTGGACGCGGCCTGGTGGATGCCGAGACGGGCCAGGCCGTCCGTCGTGTAGTGGGTGACCCGGTTGGACAGCAGCGCGCCGAGCGCCGAGACGCCGACCGCACCGCCGAGCGTACGGAACAGCGAGACGGAGGAGCTGGCCGCGCCCATCTGCTCGAGGCGCACCTGGTTCTGCACGGCGAGGACGGTGTTCTGCATCGTCGTGCCGAGGCCGACGCCGATGAAGAACATGAAGATCGAGACTTCCCAGTACGCCGTGTCGTGGCGCAGCACGCTCATGAGGCCGTACCCGGCGGTCATGAGGATGCCGCCGGCGATCATGAAGCCCTTGTACCGGCCGGTGCGGGTGATGATCCGGCCGCTGATGGTCGACGCCAGGGCCAGACCCGCGATCATCGGCAGGGTCATGAGGCCGGCCTTCGTCGGCGAGTCGCCACGGGCGAGCTGGAAGTACTGGCTGAGGAAGGTGGTCGCGCCGAACATCGCGACACCGATGAACAGGCTCGCCACCACCGCCAGGCTCATGGTGGGGTTGCGGAACAGCGGCAGCGGCACGATCGGCTCGGCGGCCATGTTCTCGGCGACCACGAAGATCACGGCGAGGACCAGGGCGCCGCCGACCATGACGGCGGTCTGCCAGGACAGCCAGTCGTACTTGGTCCCGGCGAAGGAGACCCAGATCAGCAGGAGGGACACGGCGGCGGCGAGCAGTGTGGCGCCGAGCCAGTCGACCTTGACCTTCCGCTTGGTGGTCGGCAGGTGCAGGGTCTTCTGCAGGACGATGAGGGCGAGGACCGCGAACGGCACGCCGACGTAGAAGCACCAGCGCCAGCCCAGCCAGGACGTGTCGACGATGACGCCGCCGATCAGCGGGCCGCCGATCGTGGCCAGCGCGAACACCGCGCCCATGTAGCCGGAGTAACGGCCGCGCTCACGCGGCGCGATCATGACCGCCATGATCGTCTGGGCCAGGGCGGTCAGGCCGCCGGCGCCGAGACCCTGCACCACGCGGGCGGCGATGAGCATCCCGGAGTTCTGCGACAGGCCGGCGATCGCCGACCCGATGACGTACACCAGCAGGCCGAGCTGGATGAGCAGCTTCTTGCTCATCAGGTCCGCGAGCTTGCCCCAGATGGGGGTGGAGATCGTGGTCGCGAGCAGGGTGGCGGTGATCACCCAGGTGTAGGCGGTCTGGCTCGCGTGCAGGTCGGCGGTGATCGTCGGAAGCGCGTTCGACACGACGGTCGACGACAGGATCGCGACGAACAGGCCGAGCAACAGACCGGACAGCGCTTCCATGATCTGCCGATGCGACATCGGGGCGTCCGATCCGTGGCCGGTCACCCGCGCCTCGGCCGGTGCTGCGGTTGTCATCAAATTCCTTTCGCCCCCACCTACGGGTGTGGGGGTCGTTCGTACGGCGACCGCGCGATCGCGTCCGCGCGGGAGATCGTGGGGTCTCACCACCGCCGGTCAGGGCCTCGGTGCGCCGCCGGTCGGGAGGGGAGGTAGGGCATCATTTGCTTGCCTGAAGCAACTATAAACCCACTTGGTTGCCCTAAGCAACCTAATACCCGCGATGGCACGAAAAAAGGGCCGACCGGGCCGGGTGGCCGGTCGACCCTCGGGTCGTCGAAGCGGAAGGTCAGCCGCAGGTGGACGGGGACGTGTAGCTGTAGGAGCCGTAGGTGCCGCCGTAGACCATGCATCCGCCCTGCGGATCCGCCTTCAGCGGTCCGGCGTAGTACTTGAACGCCGCGGGGCCGTCGGTCTGCGTGCTCCCGCCCACGATCTGCAGGCGGGCCGAGATCTTGACGGAGTTGCCGACGTACGCCCCCTGCTTGAGCGTCACCACGCAGTTGGTCGGCCCGTTGTTGAGGAAGTAGACGCGCGCCTCACCGGCCTTGCCCAGCGGCTGCGACTCGATCACCTGGAAGCCGGACCCGCAGATCTGCTCCGGCGTGTACGGCTGCGCCAGGGTCTGCGCCTGCGCCGCGCTGGCCACGACCGCCGAGGCCGTCAGGGCCACGCCGATCCCCAGCCCCGCCGCGGCGATCCTCTTCATCCCGTCCATACCGCTCCCATCCACACCGACTCGTCGCCGAACGGACCGGATGCCCCGATCCTTCATGATCAACAATAGGCCCGATGATCATGTCTCCGGGGGAAGCGGAACCGAACGGCCGGTGGCCTCAGAGGGGCTCGCCGGCGAGACCGGCGAGCGAGAGCCGCTGCGTCAGCCAGAGGTGGAACGACCCGGCCAGCCCGAGCCAGATGGTCGCCGACGCGGCGAACTGCTCACGGGTCACGCCGCCGTCGGTGCGCATCATCGCCTCACTGACGATGATCACACTGCCGTCGTCGTCGGTGGCGGTATAGCCCTTCAGCCCCGTGGTGTCGCGATTCCACTCGTCGAGGACCGCGCAGAGCGTCGGCTTGTCCTCAACGCTGAAGAAGTGGTCGTAGATCGTGCGGGCGGAGAAGACCTCGTCCTCGTCATGGATGGTGAAGAAGAGGCTGAAGCAGGGCCAGCGCGTGCCCAGGCGGCCCCGGGTGTCCCGGAACGAGCTCACCTCCAGCTGGTCCAGCACCTCCTCCAGGAGCTCGACATCGGGCCGGACCACACACGGGTGGGAGCCACTGGAGGACGGGGTACTCGGAGGTTCGGCTTCCATGCGTGACTCCATTCTCGCGGACAGTAGTCAGATTCTGCCGCACCAACGCCTTTCAGTACGCGTTACCGGAACTTTGAGTGATGGACCCCACGACCGCCCGGCGGGGCCGCCCCTCGCCGCGGCCCGCCGGGAGGCGCTCAGTGCTGGTTCGGGGCCATGCAGAGCACGTAGCCGTCCTTGCTGGTGCCCTTCCAGAAACGGACGGTCGCGGTCGGGAACTGGCCGCAGATCCCCTTGCCGTTGCCGGAGAGGTTCTCCTTGATGTCCAGGCTGATCTTCGACACGTGCTCGACCTTGCCGACGACCTTGTAGCCGGCGTTCGCGTCCGTGCAGCCGACCTTCTTGATCTTGTCGTCGCGGCTCTGGGTCGCCCCGCTCGTCACCCGCTCGACGCAGTCCCCGACGGCCACGTCGTCGCTGTGCGACGACAGCCGGCTGACCACGATCAACCCGATCAGGAGGACGAGCGCGATCGGCACGACCAGCAGCGCGCGCTTCCGGCGCTGGGCGGGCGTCGGCCCGCCGAACGGCGGCGCACCGTACGGGCCGGGCTGGTACGGGCCTGACGGCGGGTACGGAGCCTGCGCTCCGGGCTGCCCATACGGGGCCTGCGCTCCCGGTTGCCCGTACGGCGCCTGCGCTCCGGGCTGCCCGTACGGCGCCTGCGCTCCCGGCTGGCCGTACGGGGCCTGCGGGCCGGCCATTCCGGGGCCGGGAGGTGGAGGCTGCGTCCCGTACGGCGCGGGCCCCGGTCCGTGCGCTCCGGGCGGCGGCACCGGGCTGGACGGCTGCCAGTTGGGCGAGGGCGGCTGGCCGTACGGTTCGGACATGGGTTCCTCCTGGTCGGCGCGTCGGGAGGCCGCCGACCGCCGGCCCTCCCGAGATACCGCCCCGGCCGCGCTCGCCGCGCGAGCCGCACCGGGACCGACCGGGATTCTCCCATGATCCGACCTTCGATGGATCTTTGTCGGGGGGAACACGAACGCCCTTGCCGACGGCGGCTCACGCCGGCCGGCCTGACCGAGTCACCGTCGCGAACCCGATACCGAACGCGTAAGACGTCGCATTACCTGTCGCGTAATCGCCGAGCGTCGCGGCGACCAGCAGACTGACGTCGTCAACGAAAGCGGATCCCGTTCCGCGAGCAAGGGACCTGGAGGAATCATGGCCGGATACGCCATCGGACACCTGCACGACGTCGGCCCGGGGATCGTCGAGTACCTCGAGCGGATCGACGCGACCCTGGAGCCGTACGGCGGGCGGTTCATCATCCACGGCGCCAAGCCCGACGTACGGGAGGGCGACTGGTCGGGCGACCTCATCGTCATCGAGTTCCCCGACCTGCAGGCGGCCCAGGCCTGGTACGGCTCCGCCGCCTACCGCGAGATCATCCCGCTGCGCGCGGACAACTCCCGAGGCGTCATCCTGCTCATCGACGGAGTCGACCGCGACCACCGCGCCACCGACGTCCTAGCCTGATCGACTTCCCGACAGGTCAGGTTGAGCAGGCGGCCGGCGGCAACCCGCAACTCCCCGACAACTCCGGCCTCATCAGCGCGGGCAAGGAACTCGAGCAGTCCTGCGGCCGACCGCCTCGTATCCCCGACACCACAACGCGCCGGCGAGCGACCACCCCGCTCATCGACGCGTTCGCCCTGGTCCGGATGGGTATGGGCGGCTTATGGCCAGGGTCGAGTCCGTGTGGGAGCGGCGGCGGCTGTTGCGGCTGTCCGCGGTGACGGCGGGGGGTGTGCTGGTCTCGGCGGGCGGCGCTCATACGGCGGCGGTCGCGGCTCCCGCGGAGGAGGTGCCGCCGACCGAGGACCTCATGCGCGAGCACGGTGTCCTGAAGCGGATCCTGCTGATCTACCAGGAGGCGGAGCGGCGGCTGCGCGCCGGGACGCGTCTCCCACCGGAGGCACTGCACGACTCCGCCGACATCATCCGTACGTTCATCGAGCAGTACCACGAGCACCTCGAGGAGAGGTTCGTCTTCCCGCGCCTGCGGAAGGCCGGGAGGCTGGTCGGCACGGTGAGCGTGCTGACGACCCAGCACGACAAGGGCCGGATCCTCACCCGGCGGATCCTGGCCGGCGCCACCGCCCAGGGCCTGACGGACGCGCGTACCCGCGACCGGGTCATCGACGCCATGAGGTCCTTCGACCGGATGTACTCGCCGCACGAGGCCCGCGAGGACACGGTGGTGTTCCCGACGTTCCGCGACATCATGCCGGCCCGGGAGTTCGCCGAGATGGGCGAGCGATTCGAGGACGAGGAGCACCGCCGCTTCGGCGCCGCGGGCTTCACCGGGGTCGTCGACCGCGTCGCCGGGATCGAGAAGGAGCTGGGCATCTACGACCTGTCCCGATTCACGCCGCGCGTCTGACGCCGGGCGAGCGCGGGTTCAGCCGCCCGGACAGGGCGAGATGCCCGGCGAGTAGCCGCTGGCGTCGACGCGCGGCGTGGTCATGTACCAGTCGTAGACCCAGGTGCCGTCGGCGAGCCGGTCCCAGGTGGTGAAGTGCCGCCCGTACTGCCAGCGGTCGTCCTCCTTGACCCAGTCGCCGTGGTTGGTCTGGCAGACGACGTGCAGGGTGGTGCCGTTCGGCACGTAGTGGAGGACGTGGTTCACGTGCGGTTCGGTCTGGACCGCCAGGCCGTCGCTGTCCGCGCCGGTCACCTTGTACGGGTGCGACGTGCCGTCGGCCCTTCCGGTCGTGGGACGAGTCCGGCCGCTGTCCGTACGGCCGGTCCGGGGCGCCGACGGCGAGGCGCTCGCCGGGTCGGTCGGCGCGGTGACGGGCGGCAGGACGGGCGGCAGGACGGGCGAGCCGCTGGCGCTGGGATCGGGGCTCGCGGACGGGCTCGCCGAGGCCGGCGCGCCGCCGCCGGCCGCCGCTAGCCGGGCCGGAGCGGGCGAGGAGACACCCGGCCGGACGATCGCCGTCTTCGAGGCCGGCCGCGTCAGCAGCACGGCAGCGCTCGTACCGACGGCGACCAGGAGGGCGAGGCCCGCGAGGTAGACGGCGGCGTGCCCGGCGATCGATGCCCGGACGCGGCTGAGGATCGAGTCCTCGACCACGTCGGCGTCGATGATGTCGGCGGCGGCGACGGAGCCCGCGCCGGCCGGTGCGGCGACGCTCGCCGGCCGCCGCAGGGCCGGTAGCGACGTCTCCTCGCCGTCCGCGGAGTCCGACGCGTCGCCGGGTTCGCCGACCGGTGACCGGTCGCCGGCCGGGAGCAGGGCCGTTCCGGGCCGGGCCGCCGCCTCCAGTTCTTCGAGCGCCTCGACGCGGCGGGCGCGCCACTTGTTCAGGTCTCCGCCGCAGACGCTCACGTACGCGTCCAGCACCCGCTCGGACGGTATCTGCCGGCCCGCGGCCGCTTCGGCCAGCGCGCTCTTCGACGCCTGGCAGCGACGCGCCATTTTCCAGTACGGCAGGTTCCCCGCCTGTTCGCGGAGCGCCCGTAGTTCGAGCGCGAACCGGGCCGCCGGACCGGCGTTCGGACTCACCTTCCTGGGCGGGCGGCCCATACGACCGATCCCCTTTCCGTACTGGTCACCCGGGATTCGGACGATCCCGGCGGCATCCCTTGGACGACCGGGCAGCCGTGTTGTCCGCAGAAAGCGGTAAATGGACAACTACGCATCTAAACATGTTCCGTCACGCCATTCCATAAGCAGCCGATTCCCTCGTGCTCACCGCTGCGCCATGACGGAAATGACGAAGAACACAGCCGTCTGCCGCGCTTCGGTGCCTGACCATCGGGATCGCCGCCACGATCACGGTCGCTCTCACGGCCGGGTGGATCGCCGGCGCCACGGCGCACGCCACCGACCGCCCGGCGGCGCACGACGTCGACGACCCGGTCCACGACCGCGGCGGGGCCGACGGCGACAACGACCACCCGTGGGACGGATTCTTCCGCCGACTGGCGCGTGACCTACCCGGACGACTTCCTTCACATCAACGACAGGTCGTGGCCGCCGTGCGGCCCGCCACCGGCGGGCCGCCGGAAGGAGGCGCCGTCGCCGTACGGCAGGCGTATCCGCAGGGTCTGGCCACCGCGGACCGGCTGCGCCTCCCAGGAGGGAAGGCGCCGGGCCAGTTCCGCGCGCAGGTGGTCGTGGCGGACCCGGCGCTCGGCGGCCCGGCGCCGGACCACCGTGTCCAGGTGGGGCAGCAGTTCGGCGGCGAGCTGCGCGGGGAGGCGGTGCTCGCGCACGGCCGCCTCGAGGCCGTCGAGCCCGGGCGGCAGGGTACGGGGCACGGCCGCCTCGTCGCGGAGCGCCTCAAACGCGCCGGGGTACGTGGGGGCCTCGACGAGGACGCGGTCGCCGGGCCGTACGAACGCGCGGGCGAGCAGGGACAGCGCCTGCTGGCCGCCGTTGGTGACCAGGATCTGTTCCGGCTCCGTGGACGCCCCGCGCCGCGCGTACCGTTCGGCGACGGCCCGCCGGAGTCCCAGGTTCCCCGCCGGGTGGTAGCCGATGTCGCCGCTGATCTCCGCGAGCGCGGGGGCGATCCCTCCGTACGCCGCCGCGAGTTCTGGTAGTGGGGAGTCCGGTGCGGCGCAGGCCAGCAGGATCACGCCGTCCCGCGGCTCCAGCAGGTGCAGGAAGACCGGCGCGCCGGTCGTGCCGGGCGGCGCCGACGGGGCGAATCCGGCGACGCGGGTGCCGCTCCCCTGCCGCCGTACGATCCGCCCTTCCGTCCGCAGCAGCTCGTACGCCGCGACGACCGTGTTCCGACCCACCGCGAGCGCGGCCGCGAAGGCGCGCTCGGGCGGCAACCGGGTGTCGGACGGCAGTTCGCCGTCGTCGATCAGCCGGCGCAGCCGGGCCGCGAGGAGTACGTACAGCGGCCCGCGCCCGGCCGACCAGCGCCCCAGCCGTTCGACCAGCTCATCTGGCTCCATCTCAGCGCCAATTGTCCCGGATTGGCGCTGTGGCCGGGTCCCGTACGGCTGAAGGATGGGAGGCATGACAACGCAGAACGAGACGAGCCCGGTGTCGATCGACGAGGTCATCGCCGGCCTGCCGGGCCCCTACCAGCCGCAGGACCTGGTGACGGCGAACGACGCCGTGGTGCGCGTAGCCCGGTTCGAGGGCGAGTTCCCCTGGCACCAGCACGACGAGGACGAACTGTTCCTGTGCTGGGACGGCAGCTTCCGCATCGAGGTGGAGGGGCGGGAGCCGGTCACCCTCACGCGGGGTGACTTGTTCGTCGTACCGAGGGGTGTCCGCCATCGCCCCGTCGCCGACCGGCCCGCACACGGCCTGATGCTCGAGCGCCCCGAGACCAAGCAGTACGGAAACTAGTCCTCCGCAGAGCGAGGAGGTCGCCGATACGGCCCGACCGGCCGCGCCGGGGACAGGATGGGCAACCCGTACGAGTCACCTACCTGGGGGCCCTGTCCCTCGGTGGTGTCTACCCAGGCGGGAAATCGTCCCGCCTGGGTAGACACCACGAAACGCCTGCCTGATCTGCCGTTAAACGCAGGAAAGCCCGCCAGAGCAATTCTGGCGGGCTTTCCTGATCTATGTAAGTGTCCGG